>NZ_JBSFEN010000002.1:0-229143 GCF_053594455.1 Streptomyces sp. NPDC001927
GCAGAAGGTCAAGGCGAACCTCGCCCGATTCTCCAACCGTGAGGCGGTGGCCAAGTGACTCTCATGGTGAAGGCCGAGGGCGTCCACAAGTCCTATGGCCCCGCGCACATCCTCAAGGGCATCGACCTCGAGGTGAACAACGGCGAGGTGTTCTGCCTCATCGGCCCGTCCGGCTCCGGCAAGTCGACCTTCCTGCGGTGCATCAACCACCTGGAGAAGATCAACGCCGGCCGGCTCTACGTCGACGGCGAACTGGTCGGCTACCGGCAGAAGGGCGACAAGCTCTACGAACTGAAGGACAGCGAGGTCGCCGCCCAGCGCCGCGACATCGGCATGGTCTTCCAGCGCTTCAACCTCTTCCCCCACATGACCGCCCTGGCCAACGTCATGGAAGCCCCCATCCAGGTCAAGGGCGAATCACGGGCCGTCGCCCGCGAGCGCGCCGAGCGTCTGCTCGACCGGGTGGGTCTGGCCGACAAGGCCGGGAACTACCCCTCCCAGCTCTCCGGCGGCCAGCAGCAGCGCGTCGCCATCGCCCGCGCGCTGGCGATGGAACCCAAGCTGATGCTCTTCGACGAGCCCACCTCCGCCCTCGACCCGGAGCTGGTCGGCGACGTCCTCGACGTCATGCGCGACCTCGCCGAGTCCGGCATGACCATGATCGTCGTGACCCACGAAATGGGCTTCGCCCGCGAAGTCGGCGACAACCTGGTCTTCATGGACGGCGGCGTCGTGGTCGAATCCGGCCACCCGCGCGACGTCCTGACCGACCCGCAGCACGACAGGACCAAGGCATTCCTGTCCAAGGTCCTCTAAGCGGGCTCGGGAAGGGGCGGTACGAGAGCCTCCGTACCGCCCCTTCCTCGTTCGAGGCTCCGGTCGGCTGAACGGCGGTATGTCGCCTTGCGGCGGCCCGGCCGGGGCCGGACCGTTTTCTCGCCGCGACCGTGCGCCTGATCGGAGACCCTCTGTGGACGCCCCGCCGACGATGACGCTCGGGCCGGACCGGTCGGCCGAGCGTGTCGTGCGGCCGCGGCGCGCGCTCCGCGCGGGGGCCTCGCAGGTGCTGGCCGCGGCCCTAGGGTTCGTCCTGGGGCTGCTGCTGCCAGGGATCGACGGCGGGTACCAGGTGGCCGCGGAGCGGGCCGTCGACGTCCTGAAGGTCGTCGGCCTGGGCGTGCTGAGCGTCGCGACGCTGATCTTCTCGGTACTGTTCCTGGTCGTGCAGTGGGCGGCGGGGAACTTCAGTCATCGGCTCGTCCTGTTCCGGACCGATCCGGTGGTGTGGCGGCTCTTCGCCCTCGTGGTCGGCGTGCTGGTGTTCTCGGTCACGGCGACCCTGGCGATCGGCTCGCACCGCACCGTGTCCGTGGCCGTGCCCGCGACGGCCACGGTGCTGGCCGCGACCGCTCTCGTACAGGTCCGGCGGCTGCAGTTGAAGGCCCTGAAGTCCATCCAGCTCGCCCACGTCCTCGCCGATGTACGCGACCGGGGGCGGGAGGTCCTGCGGGCGATGTACCCGTCGCCGAACGGCACGGACGGCGCCGTGCCCGACGCTCACGAGGCGCGCGCCCTGCCGGAGGTGACGTCGACCGTCGTCTGGGCCGGTGACACCGTCCTCGTGGCGCAGGTGGACTGGCTGCGGCTGGTAGGGGTGGCGACGGGGGCGGACGCGGTGGTGGTCGTGAAGGTGGCGGTGGGGAGCACGCTCTACCCGGGCGACCTGGTGGCCGAGGTCCGCGGTGCCCGTGTGCCCGACGCTGAGGTTCTGCGGGCGGTGGTCGGCGAGATCGAGCGCACCTTCCACCAGGATCCGACGCTCGCCTTCCGGCTCCTCGCCGACATCGGGCTCCGTGCCCTCTCCCCCGCGATCAACGACCCCGCGACCGCCGTCCAGGTCCTCGACGCCGTCGAGGGCCTGCTCCGTCCGCTCGCCTCCGCGGAGCTGGGCGACCGGTCGATCGCCGATGGCACGGGTGCCGTACGGGTGGTCATGTGCCTGCCTGGCTGGGAGGAGTTCGTGCGGGTCGGGTTCGACGACGTGTGCCGTGCGGCCTCGGACGCGCCGATGGTGCTCTCCCGCGCCCGGCACCTGCTCCTTCGGGTGCGCGAGGCGGCGCGGGAGGAGCGCCGGCCGGCCCTGGAGGAGCGACTGGCCTGGGTGGACGAGGAGCTCGCGGGCAGGCACCCGGCGTTCCTGCGCGAGGCCGCCGACTGACCGCTGATCGCCCTACTCGACGGGCTTGTCCAGTCGGCCGAGGCGACGGCGGCCCGTCCCCTCCGGTACCGCCGCGCTCTCCCGCAGTCCGTCGGGGGTGGTCTCCGAGGCGCGCCGGTACCAGCGGCCGTACCGCCCGGCGAGCGCCGGCGCGGAGACGCCGTGCAGCAGGACGCTGAGGGCCACCGTGAACGCGACGACCCGGCCCAGCAATGTCGTACCGGGGACGTGCTCCTCCACCATGAGCAGGCCGAGGACGACCGAGGCGAGTCCTCGTGGCCCGAACCATCCGATGTACGCGACCGTCGGGGCCCGCAGCCCGCTGCCGAGGAGCGAGAGGGCGACGGGCACCATGCGGACGACGGTCAGGCTGAGCAGGGCGTAGACGACGATCTGCCAGGTCAGGTGTTGCAGGGTAGGTCCGAGGAGCACGGCGCCGAAGAGCATGAGGCTGATCGAGGCCAGCAGCCCGCCGAGGTTCTCAGCGAACTCGGGCGTGTCGTCCCGGCCTTCCCGCTTCTCCTCGGGGCCCGTCCCGAAGTGCCGGAGCGCGTGTCCGAAGGCGAAGCCGGCGACCCAGGCGGCGATGAAGCCGCTGCCGTCGACGACCACGGCCAGTTCGTAGGAGGCGACGGCCACGGCGAGGACGTACACCTGTCCCCACTCCCGCGTGACCCAGCCGCGCGCTCGGGCCGCCGCGAGGAGCCGCCCGCCGACGCCGCCGACCAGCAGCCCAAGGACCGTGCTGAGCACCAGCGCCCGCCAGAAGGTGCCGGCCACGCCTTCGGCGGCGTAGGAGGTGCCGGGGATCGCGGCGAGGAAGACCACGAAGAACGGCAGCACCATGCCGTCGTTGAGGCCGCTCTCCACGTTGAGGCCCTGCCGGACGAGCCCCGGCACGCGCGGGTCGGACATGGCGCTCTTGCCCAGCGCGGCGTCCGTGGGCGCGAGGATCACGCCGAGGAGCGCGAGTTCCCACATGGTGAGCCCCGGCAGCAGGGGCCAGGCGAGCAGCCAGCCGACGGCGATGCTCAGCAGGAGCCCGATCCCGAGCAGCCGACGGGGCAGGAAGCCTCCGGTGGTGAGGTCGCGGCGGCGGACGGTCATGGCGTCGGTGAACAGCACGAGCGTCAGGGCGGCTTCGAGGAGCACCATGATCGGCTCGGCGTCCGGTGCGAGGCTCACGAGGTCGAGGACGGCGGGTCCGATGAGGATGCCGAAGCCCGTGAACACGATCGCCGACGAGACCGGCGTCGACGCCAGGCGCCGCGATCCGAGGGCGTACGCGGCGGTGACGCTCGCCACCGCCGCCACCGTCCACGCGCCGCCGCTCATCGCTCCGCTTCCTTCGCGCCGTCCGGCCGCTCGTCCCTCACGTTCCCGATGATGCCGCCCCGGCCGCCGCCGGCTGGTCGGTGTCGCCGTGCCAGGTGGGCCAGCCGAGCAGCCGGGGGCGTTCGGTCACCCAGGCGCGGGTGTCCGTGCCGATCTCCGCGGAGATGAGCGACTCCAGGAGCTGGGAGTAGCGCAGCAGGAGGTCGCGGTGGGCCGGGTCGGCGGCGAGGTTGTGGACCTCGGCCGGGTCCTCCTGGCGGTCGTAGAGGACGACGTCGTTGTCGGCGAAGAGGGCGTCCAGGTCCTCCGGGCGGTTCGGTCGGAGCGGGGAGAAGTACCGGCCGAAGGTGTAGCGCTCGTCGGTGTAGCCGCGGAGGAAGCCGCGCTTGGTCCAGTCGGGGCGCAGCGCACCGGACTGGATCCGTTCGTTGGCGTCCGGGTCGGCGAACTCGAACCAGAAGTTGGCGTCGAGGGTCGTGATCGACTCGACGGCGGTCAGGACGCCCTCGCGTACCGGGGATCCGTCGAGGACGGACAGCAGGGAGTGGCCCTTGAGCGCGGGATACCGGTCGGCGATCTGTGCCTGGTCCACGCCCGCGCAGGCGAGCAGGGTCGGTGCGAGGTCCACGGACGACGCCAGCGCGTCGGTCCGGCCTCCGCCCTGGACATCGGGGTGGGAGAGGAGGAAGGGGACGTGGAAGTTCTCGTCGTAGACCAGGTTCCCCTTCTGCCGCAGGCCGTGGGAGCCGGCCATCTCGCCGTGGTCGGAGGTGAAGGCGACGACGGTGTGGTCCGCCTGCCCGGAGGCCTCCAGCGCGTCGAGCACCAGCTCGACGCTGCGGTCGACGTCGCGCAGCGCGTTGAGGTAGAAGTTCAGGCCGTCGTACCAGTGCGCGTCGTCGGCCACTGGTCCGAAGACGGTCTCGAGCATCCGCGCGAACTCGGCCACGGCGGGGGCGGCGCCGGACAGGTCGTCGTGCAGGCTCGGGGGCAGCGGGAAGTCCCAGCGCTTGCGGTACACGGGGATGTCGGCGGCCGCCTTCGCGACCACGGCGTGGGCGAGCCCGAACGGCAGCTGGACCTGGGGGGAGCCGCCGTAGTCGAAGCTCATGATGTCGTGCGGGTTCACGAAGTTGACGGCCATGAACCACGGGCGGTCCTCCGCCACGACCGGTGCGCGGTTGCGCAGCCAGCGCACGGCCTGCCCCGCGATGACCGGGTCGATCTTCAGCCCGGCCCAGGCCCCGCCGTCGATGTCGCCCCAGTCGTTGAACTCGCTGAACCCGTACGGCTCCAGGGCGTCCGTCGTCGGCTCGGGACGGTCCGGAGTGATGTAGGCGTTCGAGAGGTGCCACTTGCCTTGATAGGTGCAGTAGTAGCCGGCCTCGCGCAGCATCGTGCCGATCGTGCCCAGGGCGGGGTCCAGGGGACGGATGTACGGCATGTTGTCGTTGTCGTAGATCTCCGTGATCGGCAGGTGCTGTCCGGTGTAGAGCACGGAGCGGGCGGAGCTACACATCGCCGAGGCCGAGTAGAACCGGTCGAATACCGTCCCCCGCGCCGCCAGCCGCTCCCGGGCGGGCAGCGAGAACCCGTCGGGGCGTGGGACGACCGCCCGCTCCTCGTCCGTGACGATCAACAGGATGTTGGGGCGACGCGTCATGGCCACCTGCCCTCCGACGTGGTCCGCACCCGTGCGACATGGCCGGACGGCGCAGATGCTCGATCATTGGCCCTCGCCCGAATCTACGGCGCCCCCCACTCCCCCGCCCGCGCGGCGCGGCCACGTGCCGCCGTCCGGGTGACGCCGGAGGGGGTGGCGCTAGCCGCCCAACTCCCGCTCCGCGACGGAACGGAAGCTGTGTGCGGGGCGGCCGGTGACGCGCTGGACGGTGTCGGTGACGCGGTCCTCGGCGCCTTCGGCGATGGACCGGTCCATGGCGGCGAGCATCGTGGCGAACTCCTCGGGCATGAAGGCGGTGAGCCGGTCGCGCAGCTCCGCGTGCGACAGCTGCCGGTGGGTCACGGCGCGCCCGGTGACCTCCGTGACGATGGTGGCGATGTCGTCGTAGCCGAGAGCCTCGGGTCCGGTGAGGACGAGGTCGGTGTCGGGGGCGTGGACGTCGGTCAGGGCGCGGACGGCCACGGCCGCGATGTCCTCGGCGTCGACGAAGCCGACCCGGCCGGTTCCGGTGGCGGTGCTGACGACGCCGTCGGTCCGGATGCTCTGTGCGTGCACATGGTCGCCGGTGAAGTTCTGCATGAACCAGGACGGCCGCAGCACCGCCCATTCGTCGAAGATGCCCGGCAGCGCCTTGTGGACCTGGCCCACGGCGGGCCCGCCCTCGGGGATCGCGGAGGAACTCAGCAGCACCGCGCGCCGAACACCCGCGGCGCGGGCCCTGCGCAGGAAGGGCAGGACGACGCCCGCGGGGTCGGGGTCGCCCACGGGCGGGATCACGTAGACGCGCTCGGCGCCGTCGAGGGCGTCGGCGTGGCTCGCCGGGTCGTACCAGTCGAACCGGACCGGCTCGGCGCCGGCGACGGGCGTGCCCCGGCGGCCGGCCGCCCGGACCGCGTGGCCCGCGGCCGTCAACTGGGCGCACGTGCGGCTGCCCGTGGTCCCGGTGGCGCCGATGACGAGGGTGGTTCCGGCGGCGGTCATCGGCTGCTCCCGGCGAGGTCGACGCCGGCGTCGAGGACGGCGAGCGGGTTCCAGTAGTCGCGGTAGGAGGTGAAGCGCCCGTCCTCGACGGTGACGACGGCGATGTACGTCATGTCGAAGGGGCGGTCGCCCTCCACGAGCCGGCCGACGCCACGCATCTCGACGACGATGGTCCGCGGCTCGGTGGTCTCGTGGATCCGCAGGTCGGCTTCGGGGAAGTCGTGCACGTCGATGCTGTCCGGATAGGGACGCATGTACGCGGCGATCGCCTCGCGTCCGTCGAGCCGCGACGGCATTCCCGGGGGCGCGAAGGGGAACTCCATCACGCCGTCCTCGGCCCAGAGGCCGACCCAGCCGGGGATGTCCTTGTCGAGCAGGAGCCGCAGGCTGTGGCGGTACAGATCCGCGGGTGAGGCCGATGCGGGTACGGACATGGGTATGCTCCGTTCTCAGAGAATACGGACCGGGGGTCCGCTTGCAGAACGATACGGACCAAGGGTCCGCTTTTCAACCGGAGGAGCTCGTGACCCTGCCCCAGCCCGAGCGGAGGACCCGCAAGGACGCGGCGCGCAACCGACAGGCCGTCCTGGAGGCCGCCGACGCCCTCTTCGCCCGCTCCGAGCGCCCCGAGGACCTCACGATGGCCGACATCGCGGCGGCGGCGGGCGTCGGCAAGGGAACGCTCTTCCGCGCCTTCGGCGACCGCGCGGGCCTGCTGCGGGCCCTGTACGAGGCCCGCCTGGAGCCGGTCGTCGAAGCCGTCGAGACAGGCCCGCCACCCCTGGGCCCGACCGCCCCACCCCAGGACCGCGTCCCCGCCCTGCTCGACGCGATCCTCTGCTTCAAGCTCGACAACCGCCCCCTCGCCCTGGCCCTGGAGGAGAGCGGGACGAGCAGCAGCCCGTACCAGGCCGGGCACTACGCGCACTGGCACGACCGGCTCCGGTCCGTCCTGGAACAGCTCCCCGCCCTGCCCAACCCCGCCTTCACCGCCCACGCCCTGCTGGCCGCCACCCGCGCGGACCTGGTCGAACAGCTGGCCGGGAAGGAAGGCGTGCCGCGCGAGCAGCTCAGGGCCCAACTGGCGGAGTACGCAAGCAGAGTCGTCACCACGTGTTAGCGGCACACCCGGGCCTCGGGCCCGGGGCCGTCAGTGGTCCGTATGGACTCGACCGGCGCCATCAAGGTCACGTCAAGGAAGGGACGCAGGCGGGTGGGGGCGGGGATAGCTTCGAGTGCGCGCCTCGGGTGCTTGGTGCATCCGGGGCCTCAGTTGCCGCTCGCGGTCCCTATGGAGGGTCCCATGTGTCTGTTCCAGTACGACGACGATCCGGAGCCTGAAGAACCTGAGCCGGCCGGGCCTCTCTACGTGCCCGTCCGGCCGGGGCGGGCGGAAGTGGTGGTGCGGCTGTTCCGCACCCCGCTCGGAGCCCGTACCGCAGTTGGGTTCACCAGCCAGGAGCGACTGGCCGCCACCCTTGGCGCCGACCAGCCCTGGATCCGGCTCACCGAGTCCGCGCTCCGCGCCATCGCCGAGCCGATCGGCGCGTCGATACTGACCGTCGACCCGACCCTCACCGCACCCGCGGTCACCGTCGGGGCGATCGGATCCCCCGCCACTCCGGTCCTGCCGGCCCCCGGCACAACCACCACCCAGGCCGCCTAGGCCGTCGACACCCTCCGAGGGGTGGGGCGACCTCACCCTTCAGAGATGGTGAACTGTCGAAGAAATAGGGACCGCCCGGCCTTGCCCCTCGCTCGGCCGGGCGGTCCTCTTTTGGGACGACCGTCTCTGTGGCGGGTTCCTCACGCCCGTCCGGGCCCCCGCTTCCGGACTGGGCGTTTTCTGGTAGTGATGGTCAATCACCCACCGACCCACGCCACGGGCGGTCGTCCGCCCCCCATGCCGATCATTCTGCGATCCGTTTCGGTCAGGATCCGCCCTTGCTGACGCGGCCCTGACGGTGTTCGGGTCCGGATTCACGCGTTGTTGACAGCCGACCTGCCGGGTCGCCCGCCTCCCCGACTTGCCTGGAAGGAAAGTCGGGGTTAGCTTTCCTGGTAGGAAAGTAGAGCGGGGACGCGGGAGGGCATGCGACGTGAGCACACCGGTGAGCGCCGAACAGGCATGGAGGGACCTGCAGCGCATCCGCGTGCCGCAGGAGCGGGTGTACGACGAGGTCGAGCGGTCCGCCGCCGGCGGGCGGGGCAGCACCTGGGCCACGGCCGGGCTCATGTGGCTCTTCCTGGCCGGTCTGGGCCTGGACCTGCCCGGGTGGGGCGTGGCGCTGGTCATCGCCGCGTACGCCGCGCTCCTTGCCGTGGTGGGCACGGTCCAGAACCGCCGGAGCCGGGTGCGCCTGCATCACACCCGGTGCACGTGGCGGATGTTCGCCGCGTTCGGCGCCGGGGCGTTGGTCACCGGCGGCACGACCCTGCTGTCCGGCCGTCTGGTCGACTCGCTGGATCCGATGGCCGGCAGTCTGATCCAGGCCACGGTCTCCGCGACGGCGTTTCTGCTGTTCGTCGGGCCCACGAGCCGCTGGGCCGCCCGATCGGTGCGGGGCCGAGGCGTACGGGCCGTGGGCGCGGCGGATGCGGGGGCCGAGCGATGAGTATTCCCGCCGGCTTCGACGAGCTGATCCATCCCGCCACCCGGCTGTCCGTGGTCTCGTTGCTCGCCGCCACCGAATGGGCGGACTTCGCGTTCGTCCGCGACAGCCTCTCGCTCAGCGACTCCGCGCTCTCCAAGCGGCTGCACACCCTGGAGGAGGCCGGCTATCTGGAGCTCCAGAAGGACGGCGGCGGCCGCAAGCGGCGCACCCGGGTACGGCTGACTGACCGCGGCCGCTCCGCCTTCGAGGGGCATGTGGCGGCTCTCCGGGCGATCGTCGAGGGCGCCGGGTTCCCGGCGGCGACCGACGCACCCGCACCGGCACCCCATGCCTCCTCGGGGGCCGGGCGATGACGCTACGGAACACCTCCGCCGAGCCCGTCGTCCACGCGCGCGGCGTGCGGATGGCGTACGGCGACATCGATGTCCTGCACGGCGTCGACCTGGACATCGACCGCGGCGAGGTCTTCGCGCTGCTCGGACCCAACGGAGCCGGGAAGACGACCACGGTCGAGATCCTGGAGGGCTTCCGGAGGCGTTCCGGCGGTGACGTGAGCGTCCTCGGTACGGATCCGGAGCGCGGCGACGACGCGTGGCGCGGCCGGATCGGGCTTGTCCTGCAGTCGTGGCGCGACCACGGCCGCTGGCGGGTCGCCGAGCTGCTGACGCACTTCGCCACGTACTACCCCGACCCCCGCGACCCGGCCGAACTGCTCGCCCTGGTCGGTCTCACCGAGCAGGCCGGCCGGCAGGTGGCCCGGCTGTCCGGCGGGCAGCGCCGGCGTCTCGACGTCGCGCTCGGCATCGTCGGCCGCCCCGAACTGCTCTTCCTGGACGAGCCGACCACCGGCTTCGACCCGGAGGCGCGGCACGAGTTCCACGTCCTGGTCGAGCGGCTGGCCCACGACGAGGGCGTCACCGTGGTGCTCACCACCCACGACCTGGTGGAGGCCGAGCGGCTCGCGGACCGGATCGCCATGCTCGTCGGCGGCCGGATCAGGGCCTGCGGCACGCCCGAGGAGCTGGCCCGGCGGGCCGCCGCCCGGGCCGAGGTCCGCTGGACGGCCCTCGACGGGACGTCCCACCGCCAACGCACCGAGGATCCCTCGCGGTTGGTCTGGGAGCTCCACCGGGACGCGGAAGGGCCGATCGCCGGCCTGGAAGTCCGCCGCCCGACGCTGGAGGACACGTACCTGCACATGGTGCACCGCGAGACGGACGACACGGCCGAGGAGGCACAGGTCGCATGACGAAGACCCCCAGGACGAACGCCTGGCGTGCCGGGCTCCAGCGCGGCCGCATCGAGCTGCGGCACCTCCTGCGCAACGGCAAGGAGATGTCCGGCCACCTGTCCAACGTGGTCGTCGCGGTCGTCATCGCCACGTACATCGACGGCGACGTGGACGGCACCGCGGCCCCGATGGCCCACCTGGTCCTCGCGGGCTTCGCCGCCTATCTGCTGTTCCAGATCGGGCTGATCAACCTCCCGCAGATCCTCGTGACCGAGCGCGAGGAGGGCGTCCTGCTGCGGCTGCGCGCCACGCCCGGCGGGATCCCGGCCTACCTCGTCGCCAAATGCGTACTGATCGTCGGTGTGGCGGTCGGCACCCTGGCCCTGCTCCTGGCGGCCGCCGCGCTCCTCGCGGACGGGCCGCTGCCGCACGGGCCTGGCGGCTGGCTGACGCTGCTGTGGGTGACCGCGCTCGGGCTGCTCGCCGTCGTACCGCTGGGCGCGGCCATCGGAGCCGTACTGCCCAATCCCCGCGAGGCGTTGGCGCTGATCATGCTGCCGATGCTGGGGCTGCTCTTCACTTCGGGGGCGGTGTTCCCGCTCTCCGCGCTGCCCGGACCGGTCCAGCAGGTGGCCTCGGTCTTCCCGCTCAAGTGGACGGCGCAGGGGCTGCGTTCGGCGCTGCTCCCGGACTCGGCACGGACCGCCGAGGCGGCCGGCTCCTGGGAACTGCCCATGGTCGCCCTAGTCCTGACCGCCTGGGCGGTCCTCGGGTTCCTCCTCGCGGTGCCCCTCCTGCGCCGCGCGGCCCGCCGCGAGACCGGCTCCCGGCTGTCCGCGCGGCACCGCAAGGCGGCGCAGAGCGGCGCCCTGCCCGCGTAACGACGGAAATGCCGCCGCCGGTTCCACGAAGCCCATGGGCCCGTGGAACCGGCGGTCGGCGGGGGTCGTCGCTAGAGCAGTCCGTCCGCCACCGCTCCGAGGGAGAGGGCGGGCAGGAAGTTCAGCAGCGCCAGGATCACGGAGGCGGCCGTGGCCAGGACGACGAAGCCGGCGCCCTGCGCGCGCAGGGTGCCCACCGTGACGACACCGGGCTGCTGCTTGGCCAGTCGGCCGGCGAGTGCCAGGACGCAGACCATCGGCAGGTAGCGCCCGGCCAGCATCGCGAACACCATCAGCAGGTTGTGGAAGTCGGTGGCGCCGTTGAAGCCGGCCATCGCGCTGCCGTTGCTGTTGGTGTTGCTGGTGTACGCGTAGATGAGCTCGGTCAGGCCGTGCGCCCCCGGGTTGCCCATCGAGCTCTGGCCGTGCCCGAGGGCGAGCGCCAGACCCACGCAGGCGAGGATCACGGTCGGCGGGATCAGCGCGTAGGTGACGACCCAGCGCATCTCGCCGTAACCGATCCGCTTGCGGAGGTACTCGGGCGTGCGGCCGACCATGAGTCCGCCGATGAAGACGGCCACGAGGACCACGATGATCAGGCCGTACAGACCGCTGCCGGTGCCGCCGGGGGCGATCTCGCCGAGCATCATCGCGGACAGCAGCACTCCGCCGCCGAGGCTGGAGAAGCTGTCGTACGACGCGTTGGCCGCGCCGTCCGCCGAGCCCGTGGCGGCCACGCCGAAGAGGGTCGAGGCGGGGATGCCGAAGCGGGCCTCGGTGCCCTCGTACGGTCCGCCGACCGCCTCGGTGACCGTGCCGGTGTGGGTGGACTGGGCCAGCGTGCCGGCCGCGAGCAGCAGGCCGAAGAGGATGCCGACGACGGTGAGCAGCGTCCAGCTCTGCTTGAGGCTGCCGATCATCCGGCCGAACATGCGGATGCAGGCCGTCGGGATGAGCAGCATGAGCACGATCTCGAACGCGTTGGTCCACGCCGAGGGGTTCTCGAAGGGGTGGGCGCTGTTGGCGTTGAAGACGCCGCCGCCGTCGCCCGAGAAGAGCTTGAGCGCCTCCCACGAGGCGGCGGGCCCGCCGAGCAGGGTCTGTTCGCCGCCCGCGACCGTGGAGACGGTCTGGCCGCCGCCGAGGCTCTGGACGACGCCGCCGGCCATCAGGACGAGGCCGCCGAGGACCGCGATGGGCAGCAGGACGCGGAAGACGGTGCGGGACAGGTCGACCCAGAAGTTGCCGAGGTCGGCGGTCGAGCGCCGGTTCAGGCCCCGGATCAGGACGAGGGCCACGCAGATGCCGACGGCCGCGGACGCGAACGCCTGGACGCCGAGGCCCGCCATGACGGCGAGGTGCCCGGTGGTGGACTCACCGGCGTAGTTCTGCCAGCTGGTGTTGGTGGTGAAGGAGACCGCGGTGTGCAGCGCGAGCCGCCACGGCATGCCCTCGTGCCCCGTGGACCAGGGCAGCTTGTCCTGGAACGTGAAGAGGGTGAAGAGCGCCGCGATGCTCATGACCGTGAAGGCGAGCAGGGCGGTGAAGTAGTGCCGCCAGGTCTGCTCCCGGTCCGGGTCGACGCCGCAGACCTTGTACAGCACCTTCTCCGTACGGCTGTGTCTGCCGCCGTCGAGGACGCGCGCCATGTAGTCGCCGAGCGGGACGTGCAGTCCCACGACCACGGCGAGGATGATCGATGCCTGGATCCAGGCCGCCATGATCAGGCTCCCTGCTTCGGATACGTGCGGTCGAGCGCGATGTTGAGCTCGACGACATTGACGACGGGCTCACCGAGCACGCCGAGCGTGCGGCCGGTGGTGTACTTCTCGATCAACTCGCGGACCTCGGCCTCGCCCGTGGACCGCTCGCGCGCGACGCGCGGCGCCTGCAGGGCGGCGTAGGCCGGGCTGATGTGCGGGTCGAGGCCGCTGGCGCTGGCGGTCACCGCGTCGGCGGGGACCTTCGGGGCGGCCGGGGCGTCGCCGCGGACGGGCGTGGCCACGGCCGTGCTGTAGTCCTCGCCCTCCTTGGCGCACTCGACCGTGACGCCTTCGTACGCGGCGCGGAACGGCTTGGCCGGGCAGACCTGGTTGAGGCTGACGACCCGGGTGACGCGACCGCTGGTGCCCCCGTCGCGGAAGACGCCGAGGACCGCGCCGACGCCGTCGTCCGTGCAGTACGGACGCGAGCCGTCGACGCCCTCGAGTGCGCCGACCGCCTTGCTGCGGCCGCACACCAGGGTGAGCAGGCTCGGCTTGTCCGGGGTGTCGACGATGGACTCGGGGCCCTGGTTTCCGGCGCCCGAGGACGTGGCGTCGTAGCCCGTACCGGCGTTGGACGGCCGGGACTGGAAGTACCGCTCGATCGGGTTGCCCTTGTCGTCGGTGAAGGACTGGCCGATCAGGGACGAGCCGGCGAGCTTGCCGTCGACACCCTTGACCGTGGAGCCCTCCGCCTTGTCTCTCAGCCCTGGCACGTGGGCCGCGGCCGTGAGGGCCAGGGGGTAGAGCAGGCCGGTGAGCACCGTGAGGACGAGGACGACCCGGAGTGCGGCGATGTGCTGGGCGAGCCAGTGCGGGATGCGTGTCATGGTCAGATCCCCGGAATGAACTGGACGAGGGCGAAGTCGATGAACTTGATGGCCAGGAACGGGGCGATGACACCGCCGAGTCCGTAGATCCACAGGTTGCGGGTGAGTAGCGCGGACGCGGACGACGGCCGGTAGCGCAGGGCGAGCGGGATCAGCGCGACGATGACGACCGCGTTGAAGACGACCGCGGAGAGGATCGCGGACAGCGGCGAGTGCAGGTCCATGATGTTGAGCCGACCGAGACCCGGGTACACCGCGGCGAACATCGCGGGCAGGATCGCGAAGTACTTCGCGATGTCGTTGGCGATCGAGAAGGTGGTCAACGCCCCACGCGTGATGAGGAGTTGCTTGCCGATCTCGACGATCTCGATGATCTTCGTGGGGTCGGAGTCGAGGTCGACCATGTTGCCGGCCTCCTTCGCGGCCGACGTACCCGTGTTCATCGCCACGCCGACGTCCGCCTGGGCGAGCGCGGGCGCGTCGTTGGTGCCGTCGCCGGTCATCGCGATGAGCTTGCCGTCGGCCTGCTCGCGCTTGATCAGGTCGAGCTTGTCCTCGGGCGTGGCCTCGGCGAGGAAGTCGTCGACGCCGGCCTCCTCGGCGATGGCCTTGGCGGTCACCGGGTTGTCGCCGGTGATCATCACCGTACGGATGCCCATCCGGCGCAGCTCGTCGAAGCGCTCCCGCAGGCCGGGCTTGACGACGTCCTTGAGGTGGACGACGCCGAGCACCTCGGCCGTGCCGTCGCTCGTCGACTCCGCGACGGCCAGCGGCGTGCCACCGGACGCGGAGACCTGCTCCACGGTCGCGTCGAGCGCGACCGGGACCTCGCCGCCCTGCTCGCGCACCCAGGCGGCGACCGCGGCGGCCGCTCCCTTGCGCAGCCGCCTGCCGTCGGGCAGGTCGACCCCGGACATCCGGGTGGTGGCGGTGAACGGCACCCAAGTGGCGCCTTCGACGACGCGCTCGGTCAACTGGTGCTTCTCGTAGGCGTATTCGACGATCGACCGGCCCTCGGGCGTCTCGTCGGCGAGCGAGGAGAGGAGCGCGGCGCGGGCGAGCCGCTCGACCGGCTCCTGGCCGACCGTCAGGAACGCGCCGGCGCGCCGGTTGCCGAAGGTGATGGTGCCAGTCTTGTCGAGCAGCAGCGTGTTGACGTCGCCGGCGGCCTCGACGGCCCGCCCGGACATGGCCAGGACGTTGCGCTGGACGAGCCGGTCCATGCCCGCGATGCCGATCGCGGACAGGAGTGCGCCGATCGTGGTGGGGATCAGGCAGACGAGCAGCGAGACGAGGACGATGCCGGTGACGCCGTCGGCGGTCAGGGCGGCGGTGTCGTGCGCGGCAGCCATCGCGTCCTTGGAGAAGATCGCCATCGGCTGCAGGGTCACGACCGCGACCAGGAAGACGAAGGTCAGCATGACCAGAAGCAGGTTGAGCGCCAGCTCGTTGGGGGTCTTCTGCCGGTTGGCGCCCTCGACCAGGCCGATCATGCGGTCGAGGAAGCTCTGCCCGGGCTCCTGGGTGACACGGACGACGAGCCGGTCGGAGAGCACCCGGGTACCGCCGGTGACCGCGCTGCGGTCGCCGCCGGACTCCCGGATCACGGGCGCCGATTCGCCGGTGATCGCGGACTCGTCGACGCTCGCGGCGCCCTCGATGACGTCGCCGTCGCCGGGGATCAGCTCGCCGGCGGGGACGGACACGATGTCGCCGCGCCGGAGCTCCGAAGCGGCGACCTCCTCCTCCACGTACGAGCCCTCGCCGGCGCCGGGCTCCCAGCCGGCGAGGCGGCGGGCCACGGTCTGCTGACGGGTCCTGCGCAGCGTGTCGGCCTGGGCCTTGCCGCGGCTCTCCGCGACGGCCTCGGCGAGGTTGGCGAAGATGACCGTGAGCCAGAGCCAGCCGGTGATCAGCCAGCCGAAGCCGGTGGGGTTGAAGAGCGCGATGCCGGTGGTGAGCGTGGCGCCGACCTCGGTCACGAACATGACCGGGTTACGGAACAGGGTCACCGGGTTCAGCTTGCGCAGGGCCTGCGGCAGGGCGCGCCACAGCTGCTTCGGATCGAGCATTCCGGCACCGACCCGGCGCGGACGCTCGGGTGCGGACGGCTGGTGGTCGACCGCGGGGGCGGGGCGTTCCCGCACGGGAGCGGACATCAGAAACGCTCCGGCTTGATCAGGGCCACCACGAGGTAGCCGAGCAGCGCGACGGCCACGATCAGGCCGACGATGTTTTCCACGGTCATCAGAGGACCTCGTACTCAGACAGGAAGGGGACGGACGGGGTGCTGTGTGCACAGCGGTGAGTGGTCCTCCGCCGGGGGACCCGGCGGAGGACCGTGGGAGAGGGAGCTTTCTGACGGCTCTAGAGGCCGATGTCCCGGCGGCTCATGTCGTCGAGCGACTCGCGGCGTACGAGCGTGCGGGCGGCGCCGTCCTTCACGGCGACGACGGGCGGCCGGCCGACCAGGTTGTAGCCGGAGGCCATGGAGAGGTGGTACGCGCCGGCCACCGGCACGGCAAGCAGGTCGCCGGGGTGGACGTCCTCGGGCAGCGGGACCTCCTCCGCCAGCACGTCTCCGGCCTCGCAGTGGCGGCCGACGACGGTGACGAGGCGGGGAGCCGCGGTGGAGTGACGGCCGATCAGGCGGGGTGAGTAGCGCACCCCGTAGAGCGCGGGCCGGGGGTTGTCGCTCATGCCGCCGTCGACGGCGACGAAGGTGTGCGACCCGGTGCGCTTGACGGAGAGGACCCGGTAGACGCAGACGCCGGCGGGGCCGACGACCGCCCGGCCCGGCTCGATCGTGAGCCGGGGCACGGCCAGCTTCACCTTGCCGCAGCCGTCGTGCAGTTCGGCCAGGACGCGGCCCGCCAGCACCTGCACGTCGAGGCTCTCCTCGCCGGGCCGGTAGGCGATGCCGTGTCCGCCGCCGATGTTCAACTGCGGCAGCTCGACGCCGTGTTGCTCCCTGATCCGGGCCATCAGGCCGATCATGCGCCGCACGGCGGCGATGTACGGCTTGACGGAGGTGATCTGCGAGCCGATGTGGCAGTGCAGTCCGACGAGTTCGAGGCGGGGCTGGTCGAGCACCCGGGCGACCGCGTGCTGCGCGGAGCCGTCCGTGACGGAGAGACCGAACTTCTGATCCTCCGTACCGGTCCGCACCTTGGCGTGGCCGCCGGCCGCGATGCCGGGGACGACCCGCAGCATGACCTGCTGACGGGAGCCCTGCGGCACGATCGCGGCGAGGCGCGCGATCTCCGAGGGGCTGTCGACGACGATCCGGCCGACACCGAGGCGTACGGCGGTGTCGAGGTCCTCGGGGCTCTTGGCGTTGCCGTGCAGAACGATCTTCTCGGGCGGGAAACCGGTGGTGACGGCGAGCGTCAACTCCCCCGCCGAGCACACGTCGAGGCCGAGTCCTTCCTCCTGGACCCAGTGGGCCATGGCCCGGCACAGGAACGCCTTGGCGGCGTAGACGACATCCGCCTCGGGGAACGCCGTGCGGTACGTACGGCAGCGCTCCCTGACCTCGTCCTCGTCCAGGACGTAGACGGGGGTGCCGAACCGGGCCGCGGTCTCGGCGAGCGACACACCGGCGACGCTGACGTCCCCGTCGTGCTCGGGACGCGTGGAGCGGGGCCAGATGGACAGGCCGTCGGTCTCGCCCTCGGCGGGCGACGGCACCAGGGGTGACTCGAGCGATACGGACACGACGCCTCCTCAGCCGATCAGAAGGTGGACGCAGGAGACGAGCGCGGCGGCGCCCGTCACACGGAGGACACCGACGTGCTGCGGGTCCCAGTTCCGCCAGGAGCTCTCGTCGTCGCGGGCCTTCGAGACCTCGTGGGTGTTCGAGACTTCGTGAGTCTTGGAGACGTTGTGAGTCTTGGAGCCGTCGTGGGTCTTGGAGACGTCGTGAGGCTTCGAGACGTCGTGGGTCTTCGAGACCGCGGGGGCGCAGAGCTGCGGGTCGACGGTGAGGGCGGTGACGCCGAGGGGCGCGACGAGGGAGCGCAGTGCGGGCTCGGAGAGCCTGATACAGGCGTGGTCCGGGCCGAGTGTGGCGGCGAGTCCGGCCTCGGACGTGAATCCGACGGCCGTGCGGTCACCCAGAGGAGTACGGAAGAGGCGGGCGCTGTAGCCCGCGGGTCCCGACCGGACGGGGACGAGAAGAGGTCCGGCCGGGATCCGTTCGGAAGGCTCGGGGTCCTCGGAGTGTTCGACTTCAGACATGGCAGTGCCCCTCGAAAAGGTGATGAAGTTGCGGTGTCGCCCGGCCGGGTGGCCGTGCGTGCTCCGAGATGAAGCTATGCCCGCCGGGTCGGGATCCAGCCACCCCGCTGACGGGCGCTTGACGCGATTCCCCGGACCCGTAACGCGCTCCTGACGAGTACCGGGCCGGGTTGTGGCGAAGGTGTCCGGAGTGCCTCGGGATACAGCCCCGGTCTCAGGGCGCGCCCTCCGTCAACTGGCGGGCGTCGAAGCGCGACCACCGGCCGAGCCGGCGGTGCGCGGAGTCCAGTTCGCTCAGCAGCGGCGACGGCGGTACGGCGAGCACGGGGCAGGCCGCGTGGGCGACGCAGTACCGGACGACCGACGGGAACATCAGCCGGCGCAGGCCGCCGCGCCGCCCCGCGCCGATGACCAGGAGGTCGCCGGCGCGGTCGGCCGCCTCGACCAGCGCGGGGCCCGGCAGGCCGCGCGCGGTCACGCCCTGCCAGGGCACCCCGGGGCCCGCGCCGCCGAACGCGTCGTCCATGGTTTCGAGCAGCCGCTCCACCGCCGCCCGCTGGAAGTCGACCGCCGGAGGGCACACCAGGCGCCGCTGGGCCAGCTCGCCGTCCGGCGGCAGCCAGGACAGGACGGCCACGAGCTCGGCCCGGGTACGGCGCGCCTCGTCCACGGCCCGGTGCAGCGCCGCCAGGCTGCCCAGCGAACCACTCACCCCGACCACGACGCGCCGGCCCTCGGCACCGCTCATCGCTCCATCACTCCTCGGCTCACGCACCTGCTGACCTCAGTGCTCCCTGAATCAGTGCTCCCTGCATACGCCCGAGGACAGAGAGATGCCATGGCCTCCGGAAGCGCCTGACACTTCTCTGACGCGGGGGTACGTGCCCTCCTACGCGCCTCTACGCGTCTTGACGGGGCCGGCGGGGAGTGGCCGTCGGGAGGGTGAGGAGCATCGTGAAGGCGGAGCCGTTCGCCACGGGTTCGAGGGTGCCGCCCATCGCCTCGATCAGGCCTCGGGAGAGCCGCAGGATCACGGTGTCCGTCCTCGGTCGGCCCGCCTTCACCGGAGGCTCGGCGGGCTCCGCGCTCCCGGCCCGGTCGACGGTCCCGTCGGGGCCCCCGTCCGTCACGCGGATCGCCACCCGCCCGGGCCCGGACTCGGCCGTCAGCCGCGCGGGCACCTCGGACGGGGCGTGGCGCAGGGCCTCCGCCGCGAGGGCGGCCAGGACGCGGGTGAGCACCGCCGCGTCGGCGATCACGTCGGGCAGCCGTTCCGGCAGGCTGAACCGGATCCGCCGGCTGCCGGGGCCGAGGGTGTCCAGGACCTCGGTCAGGACTTCGTCGAGGTCGACGGGGCGCGGGTACATGTCGAGGGATTCGGCGTGCAGCCGGCTGAGGACGTCGAGGTCCCTGACGAGCTGGGCGGCACGGCGCACCGAGGACCGCGCCGTGGCGAGGGCCCCGTCCTCCTCCGCGGGGTGGGTGGCGAGGCGGCCGAGGGCCTCCTCGGCGGTGCGCAGCGGGGCCCTCAGGTCGCGGCTCGCGGCGAGGAGAAGGGAGGCCCGGGTGTGCTCGGCCTCGGCGCGGTGGCCGGTCTCGGCCGCGGCGACGGCGAGCCGGCCGTGCACGTACGCGAGCACCAGCTGCGCCGCGCACGCGCCGAGCAGCAGCCGGTCGTCGCTGCTCAGGCTCCGGCCCCGGGCGGCCAGGGTCAGTCCCTCACCGGCGGGGCACTCCACATCCGCGTCGTAAGGGCGGCGCGGCGGCTCCTCACCGGCGTCGGCGACCACGTGCCAGCGGGGCTCGGCGGGGTGGTCCGTGTCCTCTTCGAGGAGGCTGACCGCGTCGAGGCCGAAGTCCTCCCTGACCTGTTCGAGCAGGGCCGGCAGACCCTCACCGTGCATCAGGGCGGCTGCCAGCCGGCTGAGCGCCCGCGCCTCGGATCTCGCGCGGACGGCCTCGTAGGTCCGGCGCGCGGCCATGCCCGAGGCCATGCCGACCAGGATGGCCGTGGCCACGAAGACGACCAGGGCGAGCACGTCGGACGTGCGCTCGACGTGCAGGGAGTGCAGGGGCTCGGAGAAGTAGTAGTCGGCGAGCAGGCCCGCGGCCACCGCGGCGAGCAGGGCGGGCACGAGCCCGCCGACGAGCGCGATGACGACGATCCCCAGGAGGTAGAGCAGCAGGACGAAGGCGAGGTCCACGTCGTCGCGCATGGCGGCGAGGAACAGGGTGAGAGCGGGCAGCGCGACCGCCGCCAGCACCATCGCCGCCCAGAATCGCCGTCGCCACCCCGGTCCGGTGGCGTGCGGCGGGTGCGGGAGCCGCAGGCGCGGGGAGGAACCGGCGGCCTCCTCGTGGGTCACGACGAGCACGTCGATGGGCCCGGACCGCCGGATCGTGCGGTGCCCCACGCTTCCGTACAGGAAGGTCGAGAGGCGTCCGCGCCGACTGGCGCCCAGCACGATCTGGGTGACGTTCTCGGCCTCCGCGAACTGGATCAGGGTCTCGGGGAGGTCGTCGCCGGTGGTCTGGTGGTAGCTGCCGCCGAGCGACTCCACCAGGGAGCGCTGGGCGGTGAGGGCGGCCGGGTCGGCGTGGACGAGTCCGTCGCTCGGTACGACGTGGACGGCGAGGAGCTCGCTGCCGGGGGTGCGGGCGGTGACGCGGGCCGCCCGGCGGATCAGGGTCTCGCCCTCCGGGCCTCCGGTCAGGGCGACCATGATGCGTTCGCGGGTCTCCCAGGGGTCGGTGATGCCGTGCTCGGCGCGGTAGCGCTGCAGGCCTTCCTCGACGCGGTCGGCAAGCCACAGCAGCGCGAGTTCCCGCAGGGCGGTGAGGTTGCCTACGCGGAAGTAGTGGGTGAGGGCGGCCTCGACGCGGTCCGCGGGGTAGATCTCGCCGTGCAGCATGCGGCGCCGCAGCAGCTCCGGGTCCAGGTCGACGAGTTCGATCTGCTCGGCCCTGCGTGCCACCTCGTCGGGCAGGGTCTCGCGCTGCGGTACGCCGGTGATCTGCCGGACCACGTCGCCCAGGGATTCCAGGTGCTGGACGTTGAGGGTGGTGACGACGTCGATGCCCGCGTCGAGGAGCTCCTCGACGTCCTGCCACCGCTTGGCGTGGCGGGAGCCGGGCACGTTCGTGTGGGCGAGTTCGTCGACGAGGGCGACCTGCGGGTGGCGGGCGAGCACCGCGTCCAGGTCCATCTCGGTGAAGACCGCTCCGCGATGGGTCATGGTCCGCCGGGGGACGGTCTCCAGGCCCTCGGCGAGGGCGGCGGTGGGTCGTCGCCCGTGCGGTTCGACGAAGCCGACGACCACGTCCGTACCGAGCGAGCGCAGCCGCTGGGCTTCCTCCAGCATGGCGTACGTCTTTCCCACGCCGGGGGCTGCCCCCAGGTGGATCCGCAATCGTCCTCGCGGCATCGGCGGGCTCCTGCCGGCTGGTCGCACGCACGCGCTCTCCCTCCATGATGCGCGCGCCCGGGCCGCCAGGAGCCGCCCGCCGCCTCAGTGCTGGTGGGCGCCGCCTGCCGGTTTCTCCTCCGAAGCGGCCGCGCCGTGGCTTCCGTGGTCTCCGTGGCCCGGGACGGTGCCGTCCGGCTTGGCCACCAGGAAGAGGCCGGCCATGCCCATGTCGGAGTGGCTCTGGACGTGGCAGTGGTACATCCAGGCGCCTGCCCCGACGTGTTCTCCCGCGATGACCTGGAATCCGAAGGAATCGGCCGGGCCGGTGATCTTGTTGTCGATGACTCGGCTCACGTCCTCCGGGCCGGCCAGGAGCCCCGTACGGTTGTCCGCCCAGCGATGCCCGTGCATGTGGAACGTGTGGTAGTACTCGCCGTGCGTGATCATGATGATCTCCACCCGGTCCCCCACCGTGGCGAGGAAGTTGGGCGGATCGGCCGCCGGCCGGTTGTTGATCGTCATGTCGTTGAAGACGATCGTGAACTGCTTGTCCGGGAGGATGTCGCCCTTCCGACGCACGATCAGGCCGCCGTACAGACCCTTGCGGATGCCTCCTGTGCCGTGGTCCGTGCCGACGACGTGGTCGTGGTAGTGCCAGTACCCGGCACTGCCGGGGCGCCAGGTGCCGTCGGGGCGGCGGCCCGGCGCGTGGGTGCGCCAGGTGTACGTGCGGGTGGCGCCGGGTTCGACGTGGCTGCCGCTCATCCGCGTGCCGTCGTTGTCGATGTCGTAGTCCACACCGTGCGGATGCAGGCTCACGGCGACGTCCATCAGGTTCTCGAACTCGATGTGGAGGGTGTCGCCCTCGACGATCTCGATCAGCGGGCCGGGCACGGTGGCCTTGCCCTTCTCCAGGCCGTACGCCATCCGGCCGTCGGCCAACTTCTCGGCGTACAGCTTGAGATGGCGTATCTGGCCCCCGGCGGGGGCAGTTCTGGGTGGAGCGGCGGGTGCGGCGTTGGAGGCGGAGGCGAGAGACAACGATGTCACGCCGGTCGCGGCGACGGCCCCGCCCGCGAGCAGGCGACGGTTGAAGCTGCGTCTGTCCATGTCGAACTCTCCGGTCTTCGGGGGAGATTGACGGGTGCGGAGCCCCTGGGGACGGCCCACACGGTAGCGGGACGGCTGTCGTTTATCCACATCCAGGACAAAGTCGGTCCGGTTGCGGTCATAGCCCTTGGCGAACCAAGCAAAGAGGTCTAGCTTCAACGGCTGTTGTTGTGACCTCAGAGGGATGGGTGACCCATGAAGCGCACACCACATCGCCAACCGAGATCAAGAACAGGCCTTGCCGTGGCGGCACTTGGGGCAGGCGTTCTGACGGCCTCGCTGCTCGGCGGAGATCCCGCCTCGGCCAGACCGTATCCGGATCCACCGTCGACCCCGGCATCGACAACGTTGTCTCTCCCGTCTCCGCCGGGCGGCGCGAACGTGAAGGTGCTCGTCTTCCACGGTTCGGCGACCGCCGAGTCCCCGACGGTCGACGCGGGGATAGCGGCCGTCGAGTCCATCGGCCTGACCGGTCCGGCCGCCGGCCGCTTCCGTACGGAGGCCACGAACGACCCGGCCGTCTTCACCGACGCCAGGCGGCTCGGCAAGTTCAACGCCGTGGTGTTCCTGACCGGGGGCGGCGATGTGCTCGACCCGGAGCAGGAGGCGGGCCTGGAGACCTACATGGAGGCGGGCGGCGGATTCGTCGGCGTCCACGAGGCCGCCCGCACCGAGCCGTACTCCTCCTGGTTCACCGGCCTGGTCGGCGCACGGCCGACCGGCGCGCCGAGCAGCACGCAGCGCGCCGTGGTGGAGGTCGGCGACCGTCAGCACCCGGCCACCAAGTCCCTTCCGCTGGAGTGGAAGCGGCCCGACAAGTGGTTCAACTGGGACCGCAACCCCTCGGGCACCGTGCACACCGTGGCGCGGGTCCGGGAGGGCTCGTTCCAGCCGGCGGCCAAGCCGAACGGCTGGGACCACCCGGTGTCCTGGTGCCGTGACTACGACGGCGGCCGGTCCTTCTACACCGCCATGGGCGGCACCGTCGACAGCTACGCCGAGACGGACTTCCGCGACCACCTGCGTGGCGCGATCGCCTGGACCGCGCGCATCTCGCAGGCGGACTGCAAGGCGACGATCGACGCGAACTACACCGCCGAGCGGGTCACCAAGCCCAATCAGCCCGGCCAGAACGACCAGATCGGCGAGCCGCACGGCCTGGTCGCCGCCCCCGACGGGCGGATCCTGTACATCGGCCGCGGCGGCGCCGACTCGAGCGTTCCGGTGGTCACCGACTGGAACAACCCGGACATCGGCAAGGGCAACGGCGAGATCCACGTCTACGACCCGAAGACCAAGCTGGTCACCAAGGCCGGCGCGCTCACCGTCTTCGGCAACAAGGGCGGCGGCGATGAGCTGATCAAGAACGAGGAGGGGCTGCTCGGCATCGAGCTGGACCCCGAGTTCATGACCAACGGCTGGGTCTACCTGCACTACACCCCGCACTCCCGGATCGACCGCGCCGCGCACCTGGGCGAGCGGAGGGTCTCCCGCTTCACCCTCGACCTCGCGACGAACAAGCTCGATCTCGCGAGCGAGAAGGTGCTGCTGAACTGGCCCGTTCAGATCCACAGCTGCTGCCACGCGGGCGGCGGCATGGCCTGGGACTCCAAGGGCAACCTCTACATCGCCACAGGCGACACCAACTCGTCCGGATCCAGCGGCGGTTACTCGGGCAACAACCCCGCGCCGAACTTCCAGGGCGTCTCCTTCGCGGACGCGCGCCGCACCGCCGGCAACACCAACAACCTCAACGGCAAGATCCTGCGGATCCACCCCGAGGACGACGGCACCTACACCCTCCCCGCGGGCAATCTCTTCACCGGCGAGGAGACCGAGGAGGGCGGCGGGAAGACCCGGGGCGAGATCTACGTGATGGGCGTACGCAACCCCGCGCGCATCTCCGTCGACAGGGCGACCGACATCCTCTACGCGGGCTGGGTCGGCCCCGACGCGGGCGCGCCGTCGACGACCTGGGGCCCGGCGAAGTACGACACATTCGCCGCGATCACCAAGGCGGGCAACCACGGCTGGCCGTACTGCATGGGCAACAAGCAGCCCTACCGGGACCGCGGCCTGACCGATCCGAGCAAGCCGCTCGGCTGGTACGACTGCAACGCGCCGAAGAACGAGTCGCCCAACAACGACGGCCTCGTGAACCTGCCGCCGAT
This sequence comes from Streptomyces sp. NPDC001927, assembly GCF_053594455.1. Taxonomy (NCBI): domain Bacteria; kingdom Bacillati; phylum Actinomycetota; class Actinomycetes; order Kitasatosporales; family Streptomycetaceae; genus Streptomyces; species Streptomyces sp. NPDC001927. The sequence continues at coordinate 24,466 of NZ_JBSFEN010000002.1, forward strand.
CACGTCCAACACCATCTGGTACTCGCCCCAGGGCGGCGGCGTCGACTACCCGAGGGACGCCAACGGCATCCCGAGCTACAAGCAGGAGGAGCAGAAGCTGCTGCTCCCGTGGCTCAAGGGCGGCGGGCAGGCGACCATGAACGGTCCGCTGTACCGCTACGACGCGGCGAGCGACTCGACGGTCAAGTGGCCGTCGTACTGGGACGGCAAGTGGTTCGTCGGTGACTTCTACGACGGGGACCAGCCGCGGCACGCCGTGCTGACCGATCCGAAGACGGTCGGCAAGGGCGGACTGCCGGTGCACGCCGAGTCGTTGAAGAAGATCATCCCGGTCGGCCAGGGCGGCATCAGGAACCTGATGGACTGGAAGTTCGCCCCGGACGGTTCGCTGTACGTCCTCGACTACGGGCGCGGCTTCTTCACCTCGCACCCCGACTCCGCGCTGTGGCGCGTGACCTACAAGGGCGGCGGGCCCACCCCGGCCGCGGACCAGCTCGCACGGAAGGCGGCGCAGTGAACAGAAGCCTGTCCATGAGACACAGAGGCCCGAGCCTGTGGGCGGCCCTGCTGGCCGCCCTGGCGATGGTCGTGGGGCTGACCTCGGCCTCCGCCTACGGCAGGACCGACGACGGCCGGCGGTCCGCCGCGGCGCAGGTGCTGACCTGGAAGGCGGGCGATCCGATCGACCGCTACCTGGAGTTCCCGACGACGGCGGTGGCGGGCGCGACGACCATCGTCTTCGAGAACAGCACGGCGAGCGGCAACACGACCGGCATGCCGCACACCCTGACGTTCGACGTCTCCGACCCCGAGTACAACAACGACGTCCCGCTCAACATCCTGGCCAATCCGAGCGACGCGAACGGCGGCCGGCACACGGCCGAGGTGACGCTGACCCCGGGCCGGTACCTCTTCAAGTGCACGATCCCGGGCCACGGCCAGATGCAGGGCATCCTCACCGTCACCGAGGCAGGCAACGAGGACACCACCGCGCCGGAGACGACCGCCAAGGTCGAGGGGGACCGCAACGGCGACGGCGCGTACGTCGGCCAGGCGACGGTCACGCTCGGCGCGACGGACGCCGGTTCGGGCGTCGACAAGGTCGAGTACGCGGTCGGCGCGGACGGCCCGTGGCAGCCGTACACCGTCCCGGTCGTCGTCGACCAGGTCGGGGCGCACACGATCCGCTACCGGGCGAGCGACAAGGCGGGCAACACGGCCGCCGAGAAGACCGCCGCGTTCGCCGTCGTCGCCCCGCCCACCGACGACACGACGGCGCCCGAGACCTCGGCGACCGTGACCGGCGAGCAGGACGACCAGGGCCGCTACCTCGACATGGCCACGGTCACGGTCACCGCGTCCGACACCGGCTCGGGCGTCAACACCATCGAGTACGCGCTCGGCGACGGCGCCTGGCAGCCGTACACCGCGCCCGTGATGGTGCACCAGGCGGGCGCCCACACCGTCCGCTACAAGGCGACCGACAAGGCGGGCAACGCCGCCGCCGAGAAGACCGTGAGCTTCACGGTCGTGACCCAGCCCGATCCCGACACGACCGCCCCGGAGGCCTCCTCCACGGTCGCGGGGCAGCGCAACTCCGACGGCGCGTACATCACCAGCGCCATCGTGACACTGACGGCGACCGACGCGGACTCGGGCGTCGAGCGGATCGAGTACTCGCTCGACGCGGGCCCGTACCTGGAATACACCACCCCGGTGATCGTCGACCGCGTCGGCCACCACACGGTGCTGTACCGGGCGACGGACAAGGCGGGGAACACCTCCACGGCCAGGAACGTCTCCTTCACCGTCGCCGAGGGCGGCGGCGTGCCGGCGCCCAACTGCCCCGAGTTCGACGAGCGGTCGACGGTCATCGTCGGGACGGTCGACACCGGCGTCCCGAACCGGATGACCAACAGCCGCTGCACGGTCAACGAACTCATCGAGGACGAGAAGGACTGGTCCTCGCACGCGCTGTTCCTCAAGCACGTCGACACGGTGATCGACCGGCTGCTCGCCGACGGTGTCATCGACACCCGCGAGCACAGGAAGATCTACCGCGCGGCCAAGCAGTCGGGCATCGGCAAGCCGGGCCAGACCGAGGGGTACCGCGACCTCTTCGACGGCACCGCCGCGTCCTTCTCCAAGTGGCAGCACGTCGGCGGCGGCAAGTTCGCGCTCGGCGCGGACGGGGCCATGACCAGCAGCACCACGGTGCCGGGCATGGGCATGCTGTGGTTCCCGCAGCGGCAGTACGGCGACTTCTCGCTCAAGCTCCAGTGGCGCGACGACGCCCCCGGCGCCGGCAACGCCAACGGCGGTGTCTTCGTGCGCTTCCCGTACGTCCATGACAACCCCGAGGAGTCGCGCCCCGAGTGGGTCGCGATCAAGTACGGCCATGAGATCCAGGTCCTCGACCGGCCCGACGGCGACATGTACAAGTCGGGCTCGATCTACGGCTTCGACCGGGTGGGCCTCGCCGGCGCCGGCGTGACCCCCAAGGGCACCTGGAACGACTACGAGATCCGGGTGGAGGGCCAGCACTACTCGGTCTTCCGCAACGGCAAGCTCATCAACGAGTTCGACAACACCGGCGGTCAGCTCTTCCAGCCGCCGCGGGCCGACGACCCGGGCACCGACGGCCGGCGCTACGCCTCCGGCTACATCGGCCTCCAGGTCCACGGCACGACGGACGTCATCTCGTACCGCAATATCCGGGTGAAGCAGCTCTAGCCCGCGAGAGACGTGAGGGCCCCTCCCCCGTCCCGGGAGGGGCCCTCACCTGTGCTCAGGACGGCAGGTTCTGCTCCGCCCAGACCACCTTGCCGGTCTCCGTGCGGCAGGTGCCCCAGCGGCGGCAGAGCATGTTGATGAGCTGGAGCCCCCGGCCGCCCTCGTCGCTGAGGTCGGCGTGCTGGATCTGGGGCAGGTCGGGGCCGGTGTCGGAGACCTCCACGACGAGCCGCTCGCCCCGCAGCAGCCGGAGCCGGCCGGGGCCGTTGCCGTAGCGCAGGGCGTTGCCGACGAGTTCCGACACGACGAGCTCGCAGACGTCGGCGAGCTCCGCCAGCTCCCAGTCGGCCAGTTGCTCCGTGACAAGCCGCCGCGCCACGGATGCCGCACGCCCCTCCCTGGGCAGCTCCCACTCGCGCAGCTCGTCCGGGGTGCCCGAGGCGGTCGTCGCGGCCAGGAGCACGGCCTCGTCGAAGCGGGGCGCGTCGGCCGGGGCACGCTCGAGGAGGGCGCCGCGTGCGAGGGCGTCGGACGTCAGTCCGCGCGCCGCCGACCGCAGCCGCTCCAGCTGGTGGTCCAGGTCGGTACGCCGGGACTTGACGAGACCGTCGGAGTAGAGGACGAGATGGCCGTCCTCCGGCACCTTCAGCCGGATCGGGTCGTACGGAATCACTCCCGCGCCGAGCGGCGCGCCGACCGGTACGTCCACGAACTCGGCGGCGCCCTGCCCGTCGAGGAGCAGCGGGGGCAGGTGCCCGGCGCTGGCCAGCGTGTACGTCGCGTCGGCCGGGTCGAAGACCGCGCAGAGGAACGTGGCGACCTGCTCGTCCTCCAGGTCACGGGTGGCGAGGTCGAGCCGGGCCAGCACGCGCTCGGGCGCCATGTCCAGGGTCATCAGGGTCCGGGCGACGGCCCGCAGCCGCCCCATGGTCGCGGCGGCGGGCAGCCCGTGGCCCATGACGTCGCCCACCATGAGGGCCGTACGTCCGCCGGGCAGGGCCATGACGTCGTACCAGTCCCCGCCGACGCCGTGGTGGGCGGTCGAGGGCGCGTACTCGGCGTGGACGCGCAGCCCCGGCGTCACCGGGGTCGCGCGGGGCAGCAGGCTGCGCTGGAGCGAGACGACGCGCTCGCGCTCGCGCCCGTACAGCCGGGCGTTGTCGATGTAGACGGCGGCCTGGGAGGCGAGGTGCTCCGCGAGGGCGAGGTCCGTGGTGGAGAACGGCGGTGTGCCGCGGCCGCGGACGAAGTCCGCGCTGCCGAGCAGCAGTCCGCGGGCGATCAGCGGGACGGCGAGGTAGCTGTGCACTCCGGCGGCGCGCATGCTCGCGGCGGCGCTCTCCGTCGGCGCGACCCGGAGGTAGTCGGCCTCTCCCATCCGGCTCACGAGGACCGGCCTGCCCTGGCGCAGGCAGTACCGGTGGAGCAGCGTCTCGTGGGCCTCCTCGGACCGGACGGAGGTCTCGCCGACCGGGGTGGGCTCCAGGGTGGCCAGCTCGTCGACGGCGCACAGGGCGGTGGCCCGCATGAGCGGAACGCCGCTGCCCGTCCACCGTGCGCCCTCGTCGCCCCGCAGTACGCTCTCCAGGATGTCGACGGCGGCCCCGTCGGCGAAGCCCGGCACGGTGAACTCCGCCAGCTCCTGGGCGGTGCGCTCCAGGTCCAGGGTGGTGCCGATCCTGGACCCCGCGGAGTTCAGCCAGGCGAGCCGACCCCGTGTGCTGATCCGGTCGAGGGGAACCTCGCCGGCGCTCGCCGCGAGCCGCTTGCGCGCCCCGGCCGAGCGGAACAACGCCGCACCGTTTCCGGCCGAGGCGCGGCGCGCCAGGCGCCGTCTGCCGTTGCCGCCACTCACTCTTTCGGCCTCCAGACAGGGATTCGACCGCTGTTGGTGCCCAGCATGCACCTCTTCCCGGCCGATTGGGATGATCTCGGCGGGCAGCGTTCGAAGGTGACCCGGCTGTGACGCGGTGCGGGACGCCTGCCGGTCAGCCGAAGTCGGGGATCGGGTGCTCGGGAGCGAGTGCCGCCGCGATGCGCTGGGCGATGACGTGGGCGGTGTGGCCGTCGGATGCGGCGGGGCCCTGGGTGGTCGAGACGGCGATGGCCAGGCGCTCGGACGGGAGGTAGTCCATGGAGGCGGAGTAGCCGAAGAAGAGGGGGTGCTGGGAGATCCAGTCGCCGAGCACGACCACGCCCATGCCGTAGTGGGTGGCTTCGGTGTTCGCCAGGCAGACGGTCGCCGGGCAGGTGGGGGTCTGGTGGCCGAGGCCCACCGTGCCCGGGTTCAGGAGCTGTTGGTACGAGGACGGCGAGAGCAGCTCCCCCGAGCCGATGGCGGCGGCCGAGCGGGCCAGGTCGCAGATGTCGGTGGTCTGGACGGCGCCGGGGGCGGTGGTCCACGAGGGGTTCCAGAAGGTGGACTCCTCGTACGTCCCCCGGTCGGCGGTGAAGGCGTGCAGGACGGGCTCCGGAATGTCGGGCGTGAAGCTGTTGCTGGTCTCGCGCAGCCCGAGCGGGCCCAGGATCTGACGCCGGAGCAGGACGTCGAGCCGGGTCCCGGTGATCTTCTCCAGGGCGGCGCCGAGGAGGAGGAAGTTGGCGTGCGAGTAGCTCCAGTTCGTACCTGGGTCGTACCAGCGCGGCCCGCCGGCCGACAGGGCCACCAACTCCTTCGCGGTCCACTGGCGGAACGGGTCGGCGGAGACGGCCTGCTGGAACTCGGGGAGGGGGACGTAGTCGCGGAGACCGGTGGTGGACGCGGCCAGCATGCGCAGGGTGATCCGCTCGCCGTTCGGAAGGTCGGGCAGCCAGCGCGCGACGGGGTCGTCGAGACCGACCTTGCCCTGGTCGACCAGGCGGAGCAGGGCCGTTCCCATGTAGCTGATCGCCACGTTGCCGTTGCGGAAGTGCAGGGCGGGGTCGGCCGGTACGCCCGTCATCGACTCGCCGAGCGCGGCGGTGACGACCTCACGGCCGTCGACGGTGACGCGCACGGTGACGGACTTGAGGTCCATCTCCGTCCTGGCCTGCTCGGCGACGCGCACGACGTCGCGGGCCGGGCCGTGGGCGGGCACTCGGGAGCCGGCGCACGGCCCGCGGCGGCCGCCGTCGCCCGCCGCTGTGCCGGCGGCGGTGCCCGCGGCCGTGACCGAGGTGCTGAGGGCGACGAGTGCGGTGAGCGCGGCGACGAGGGCACGGCGGGACCGCGCGGTGGAACGGGCTGGAGTCATGGCCGGAGTATCGGCCGGGGGCTCCCGTGCGGCGGGTCGGCGGGCGCCGACCCGCGCGGACGTCACCCGCAAAGTCGCACAGGCGCCCGGAGCGCCGTCAGCGGACGACGTCGAAGACCTGCTTCTGCAGGCCGTTGGCGTACGCCTCGTACTCGACGAGCTTCAGCTTCTGGGCGTCCTTGTCGGTGGTGCTGAACAGGCGCTTTCCGGCGCCGAGCAGGAGCGGGAAGACCAGCAGGTGGTAGCGGTCGATGAGGCCCGCGTCCGAGAGGGCCTGGTTCAGGCTCGCGCTGCCGTGGACGATGATCGGGCCGCCCTCGGTCTCCTTCAGCGCGGCCACGTCGTCGAGCGAGCGCAGGATCGTGGTGTCGCCCCAGTCGGAGACCAGCCGGTCCTCGGTGAGCGTGGTGGAGACGACGTACTTCGGCATCACCTTGTACTCGGCGAACTCCTCCATGGCCGGCCACACCGGGCTGAACGCCTCGTAGCTGACCCGGCCAAGGAGCATCGCGGCGGCCTCCTGCTGCTCGCGCCCCTTGATCTCGTAGGCCTCCGGGAGGAACTCGGTGTGCTTGAAGGTCCAGCCGGAGTTGCGGTACCCGGGCTCTCCGCCCGGCGCCTCCACGACGCCGTCGAGCGAGATGAAGGCCGTTGAGATCAGCGTGCGCATCAGAGTTCCCTTGCTGTCGTGGGCGTGGGTGGGGCGAGGCCCGTCAGGGTGATCATTCCACCCGGGCGAGCACCAGTCGCAGCGCCACCCGGCCGCCCGCATACTGGGACGGGCGGGAATCCTCCCCGCAGGAGGGCCTGTGGACCCGAGACTCCGAAGCGTCTCCCACCGCTCCTGGGGCGACGCCCCCGACGGCACCGCGTGGCGGCTCGTGCGCGCGCTCCCGTTCCTCCTGGCGGGCCTCGGCATCGCCTTCCAGCTCGCCACCCCCAGAGAACTGACCGGCACCCCGCTCTTCGTCTCGGCACCCCTGATCGCGGCGCCGCTCTTCACCGGCTGGGCGACCGCGCTCTTCGGCGCGTTCGGCCTGGTCGCCATCGTGCTCCTGCACCGATCGATGCCCGTGATGCCCGGGAGCGGCGCGGTCCTCGGCCTTGTGACGGAGGCCGCCACCGTCGTCTTCGTCACGGCGATCGCCGTTCTCCTCAACCGTGTCGTGCGGCACAGCCGCGAGCGGCTCGCGACGGCCCGGGGCGTGGCCGAGGCGGCCCAGCGGGCCGTCCTGCCGACTCCGCCCCAGCGCGTCGACGGCCTCCGGCTGGGCGCCCGCTACGAGGCCGCCCAGGAGGACACCCTGATCGGCGGGGATCTCTACGCGGCGAGCGCCTCGCCGCACGGTGTCCGTCTCCTGATCGGCGATGTCAGGGGCAAGGGGCTCGGCGCGATCGAGACGGTCTCCGTGCTCCTGGGGGCCTTCTGGGAGGCGGTGGACAGGGAGCCGGAGCTCGCCGCCGTGATGGGGAGCCTGGAGCGCGCCCTGTCCCGGGAGGGCGCGCGCCGCAGCGGCATCGACGACCTGGAGGGGTTCGCCACCTGCGCGCTCGTGGAGATACCGCCGGGTCACGAGGTCGTGCGCGTGCTCTACCACGGGCACCCCGAACCGCTGCTCCTCGCCGACGGCGGCGTCACCGGCCTCACACCCCGGGAGTTCGCCCTGCCGCTGGGCCTCGGGGGCGTCGGCTCCGGGCCGGCCACCGCCGACGTCTGGGCGTTCCCGCCCGAGGCCATGCTCCTGCTCTACACGGACGGGCTCTCGGAGGCCCGTGACGCCTCCGGAATCATGTACGAACCGGCGGATCGGCTGCGCGGGCGCGCCTTCTCCTCGCCCGAGCGGCTGCTCACCGCGCTCGTGACCGATGTCCGAGGCCACTCCGACGGCGGCGCGTCCGACGACATGGCCCTGCTCGCCGTCCAACGCCCTTCGCGGCCGCCTCCGCAACGCCCGGCCCGCGCAGGCCGGCCCCTTCGCGGTCAGTCCTTGTAGTCCGGGCAGGTCCGGTCGAGCAGGCGCAGCATCGCCGCCCAGGCGAGGTCGTAGGCGTCGTCGTCCTGGAAGTCCGCGGAGGCCTCGCCGGCCAGCTGTCGGGCCGTGTACGCGCAGATCTCGGCCGACGGGACGGTCAGGGCGCCGCCGCCCCCCTGCGCCGTGACCTGGATCTCGCAGGCCCGCTCCAGGTAGTACATCCGCAGGAAGGCCTGGGCCGCGCTCTCGCCGACCGTCAGGAGACCGTGGTTGCGCAGGATCAGCGCCGGGTGCGTGCCGATGTCGGCGACCAGGCGCTCCTGTTCGTCGAGGTTGAGGGCGACGCCCTCGTAGTCGTGGTAGCCGACGCGGTCGTAGAACTCCATCGACATCTGGTTGAGGGGGAGCAGTCCGCCCTCCTGCGCGGCGACGGCGCAGCCGGCCTTGGTGTGGGTGTGGAGCACGCAGTGGGCGTCGGTACGGGCCGCGTGGATGGCGCTGTGGATCACGAACCCGGCCGGGTTGACGGGGTACGGGGTCGGCTCGACCGGGTTCCCGTCGAGGTCGATCTTGACCAGGTTGGAGGCGGTGATCTCCTCGAAGAGGAGCCCGTAGGGGTTGATCAGGAAGTGGTGGTCGGGTCCTGGCAGGCGCAGCGAGATGTGGGTGAAGATCAGGTCGGTCATCCGGAAGTGCGCGACGAGCCGGTACACGGCGGCGAGTTCGCGGCGCAGCCTCAGCTCCTCGGCGGCGTCCGCGCCGGGCGTGGTCGACGGGAGGGGTGCGGTGACGGTCATGCGGGGGCTCCTGCGGTGGTGGGGTCGACGACGGGCGTGAGGGGGCGCCCGGTGCGGTGCCAGGCGACGATGTTCTCGGCGGGGCGGCACACGTAGCCGCGGCGCGAGGTGTCGGACAGGAAGGCGCTGTGCGGGGAGAGCTGGATACGGGGGTGACGGCGCAGCGGGTCGTCGGCCGGCGGCGGTTCGACCGGGAGGACGTCGAGGGCCGCACCGGCCAGGCGGTGGGAGTCGAGAGCCGCCAACAGCGCCTCGGGATCGACGAGTTCACCGCGTGCGACGTTCACGAGGAAGCCGCCGGGGCGCATCCGCTCGAGGAGCGCGGCGTCGACGAGGCGGTGGGTGCCCGGGGTCAACGGGACGTGCAGGGAGAGGACGTCGGAGGCGGCGGCGAGTTCGCCGAGGTCCTCGTACCGCTGGACGCCGGCCGGCCAGTGGGCGGGGTCGGCGTGCGGGTCGAAGGCGGCCACGCGGCCGAAGACGGGGGCCGCGAACGTGGCCAGTGTCCGGGCGATCCGGCCGAACCCGACGAGTCCCAGCGTCAGTTCGCTCGCACGGCGCGGCAGAGGGCCCTGATCGACGAACTCCGCGTTCCAGCCGCCGGCCCGGACGACGGCGTCGGCCTGCGGGAGCCGCCGCACCAGCGAGAGGGCGGAGGCGAGGGCGTGGACGGCCACGTCCTCCGTCGCCACGTCGGGCAGGTTCGTCACCCACAGGCCCCGCCGCCGGGCCTCCTCCGTGTCGACCATGTCGTACCCGGCGGACATCGTGGCGAGGATCCGCACCCCGCGCAGCCGGTCGAGCAGCGCGGCGTCGATCCGCGCGTAGCCGACGATCAGGGCGTCGGCGTCGCGGGCGGTCTCGGCGAGGACGTCGGGGTCCCGGGTCCCCGCGACGCGGACCTCGAATCCGGCGTCCACGAGCAGCCGTACCCCCGGCCGCGGGTCCAGGTCCTCGGTGTCGGTGAACACGGCGACCGGACGACTGGCAACGGGACGGCTCACGGGACTCCCCTCTTCGCAGTGATGGACGATTCGTTCGCTCGAATCGCCAACAAGCTACGTTTCAGCAGTTTGCGATGTCCAGGGCCGCCGATATCACATACTTGTGACGCGCGTCACGATCGATTCAGCACCGACCGCCGGTGGCCGAGAATGACGACGGAACGAACAGAGGAGAACCCCCTGTGGACCTGGACCACATCGACCTGGCCATCGTGCGCGAGCTGCAGACCGACGGACGCCTCACCTACGAGGCGCTCGCCCAGCGCGTCGGACTGTCCCGGCCCGCGACGCGCGCCCGCGTGCAGCGCCTCCTGGAGCCGGGAACCGTACGGGTCGTCGCCGTCGTCCACCCCGCGGTCCGCGGGCTGACCGCGTCCGCGCACCTGTCGATCGACGTGCGCGGCGCGGCGGAGCCCGTGGCGCGGGCGATCGCCGCGATGCCGCAGGCCCCCTTCGTCACCCTCACCGCCGGCCGGCACGCCATCATGGCCGAGCTGCGCACCCCGGGCTTCGACGCGCTCGACCGGACGATCGAAGCCGTGCGCTCGGTACCGAACGTCGCGGGGGTCGATCCGCTGATCAGCACCCGCCACCTCAAGGACCCCTACCTGATGGCGGACGATCCGACGGTCTCGGACCTCGACGAGACCGACTTCCGGCTCCTCGACGCCCTCGAACAGGACGGCCGCCTGCCGTTCGCCGATCTCGCCGAGCGCGTCGGGCTCTCCCCCGGCGCCACCCGCGCGCGCACGCTCCGGCTCCTGGAGGGCGGCGTGGTCAAGGTGCTCGCGCTGATCCGGCCCGAGGTCCTGGGCCTCGGCCTCCTCTGCGGGTTCGCCGTGCGCGTCGAGGGCGCGCGCGAGCCCGTCGCCCGGGAGCTGGCGGCCTGGGACCAGGTCTCCTTCCTCTCCGCCTGCGTCGGGCGGGCGGAGCTGGTCGGCACCATCACCGCCGAGTCCCTCGGGTCGGCACGGGCGACGCTCGACGCCGCGCGCGCCCTGCCCGGCGTGCGCGGGGTGGAGAGCTGGGTCCACCTGGAGCTGGTCAAGGAGCGGTACGACCTCGGCACCCCCGCCGCGTAGCGAGACGGCCGACCGCGACGCCGTCGGCCGCGACACCGTCGGCCGCGACACCCCCGCCACAGACGATCCGTAAGCGAAACGAGTCCACACCTCCGAAGAGTTTTTTCCGTTCACCTCTGGCCAACGCGTCGTTCGTTCCCTATCGTCCTCACGAACGATTCAGCCGTTCTGGCACCCCCTTGGCCGAAAGCAGGCTCCCCTCATGCACCACCCCCTCCCCAGGACCCGCGCCGAGCGCACCCTCCTCGTCACCGGCGCGGCCGTCGCCGTCCCGGGCACCGACGTGCGGGCCGAGGCCCTCGCCGTCCGCGGCGACCGTGTCGTCCACGTCGGCACGGCCGCCGACGCCCGCGCCGCCCTCGGCGGCAGCGCCGACGAGACCCTGGAGCTCGACGGCGGCCTGGTCCACCCGGGCTTCGTCGACGCCCACTGCCACCCCGTGATGTACGGCCAGGCGCTCGCCTGGGTCGACTGTCGCCCCGAGCGCGTTCCGGACATCGACACCCTCGTCGCCGTGCTGACCGAGGCCGCCCGCGAGCTGCCCGCCGGCGTACCCGTCCGCGGCTTCGGCTACGAGCACCGCCGGCTCGCCGAGCGTCGGCACCCCACCTGTCACGACCTCGACCGGATCGCCACCGACCGCGAGGTGTACGTCATGAACGCCTCCGGCCACGGCGGCGTCGTCAACTCCCACACTCTGCGCGCCTGCGGCATCACGGCCGGCACCCCGGACCCCGAGGGCGGATCCATCGGACGGCTGGAGTCCGGCGAGCCGGACGGGCAGCTGTGGGACGCCGCCTGCGACCTGCTCACCGGCCCCGGCGGCGTGAAGATCGGCAACCACGGCCCGAACTTCCACCTCTCCGAGCCCGACGCGATCATGGCCGACCATCTGATGCGGGCCCAGGAGACGTTCCTGGCCGCCGGTGTGACGACGGTCGGCGACGCCCAGGCCTCGCGCCGGGAGATGGAGACCTATCTGCGGGCCCGCGCCGACGGCTCGCTGCGCATGCGGGTCTCGGCGTACCTCACCTCCGCGCTGGTCGACACCGCCCTCGACCTCGGCGCGGTGCGCGGCTTCGGCGACGACCTGTTCCGTGTCCAGGGCGTGAAGTTCTACGCGGACGGGACGCTCGGCGGCTGGACCGCGTACTTCCCCGAGGGGTACGCCGCCGACTGCTGCCACCACGGGCAGCTCTACCACTCGGCCGAGGAGTACGCGGAGATCGTCGCGAAGGCGCACCGGGCCGGCCTCCAGACCGCGACCCACGCGCAGTCCCCCTTCGCGATCGGCATGGTCCTCGACGCGATCGAGAAGGCCCAGGCGGACGTTCCGCGCCCCGACATGCGCCACCGCATCGAGCACTGCGGCCTGCCGACCGACGAGCAGATCACGCGCATGGGCGAGCTCGGCGTCGTCCCCGTCATGCAGCCGCAGCACCACCTCCGTACCGGCGACGGCACGCTGACGGCGGTCGGCGACCTCGGCCACCGGTACAACCCGGCCGGGCCCTGCCTGCCCGCCGGCGTCCCGGTCGTGTTCAGCTCCGACGCGCCCGTCGCCCCGCCCGCCCCGCTGGAGGCCGTCTCGGCGGCGGCGACCCGCCGTACCGTCCTCGGCACGGTCCTCGGCGACGAGTCGCTGCGCGTGTCCGTCGCCGAAGGTCTGCACGCCCACACCGGTGCCGCCGCGGCGGCCCTGCACCGCGAGCACGCCGTCGGCGCCCTCGCGCCCGGGATGCTCGCCGACTTCGTCGTCCTCGACGCGGACCCGCTGCTCGCCGACCCGGCCGCGCTCGCCTCGATCGGCGTCCGCGAGACCTGGATCGGCGGCGAGCGCGCCTGGGCGGCACCGGGCCGCTGAGGCGTCGTAGCTCGTGGCGCCCAGCAGCTCCCCCGCTCCCGGCCGCCCCGCTCCCTCCCCGCGCCCCACTCCCCCGCACCACCGTCACCGCGTTCCCCCGCCGTACCCCCGTCCCCACAACTCCCCCTGCTCACCGCCCAGCCGGAGGCCCCTCGTGTCCCAGTCCCCAGCGGCACGCCCGCAGAACCCGATGAGAGCCGCGCTCGCCGCCCTCGTCGGCACATCCATCGAGTGGTACGACTTCTACGCCTTCGCCACCGCCGCCGCGATCGTCTTCGACGACGTCTTCTTCCCCGCCGACATGCCCCCGGCGCTGCGGACCCTGTCCGCCTTCGGCACCTTCGCCGTCGGCTTCCTGCTCCGCCCCCTCGGCGGGATCGTCTTCGGGCACATCGGTGATCGGGTCGGCCGCAAGAAGACCCTCGTCATCACGCTGCTCATGATGGGCGTCGCCTCCTTCGCGATCGGTCTGCTCCCGACGTACGCCCAGGTAGGCGTCCTCGCTCCGATCCTGCTCATCGTGCTCCGCCTGATCCAGGGCATCGCGATCGGCGGCGAGTGGGGCGGCGCGGTCCTCGTCGCCGTGGAGAACGCGCCCAAGGGCCGGGCCACCTTCTTCGGTTCCTTCGCCCAACTCGGCTCCTCCGTGGGCGCCCTGCTGTCCACCGGCGCCTTCTCCCTGATGAACCTCTGGGGAGACGAGGCCTTCGACAGCTGGGGCTGGCGCGTGCCGTTCCTCGCCTCCGCGGTCCTCGTCGTCATCGGCCTCGTCATCCGGCTGAAGCTGGAGGAGGCCCCGGTCATGGAGGAGATCCGGGCCCAGAACACCGTCGAGACGAAGCTCCCGCTCGTGGAGGTCCTCCAGACCTCCTGGCGCACCGTCCTCGTCGGAGTCTTCGCGCTCGCCACCGCGACCGGCGGCTACTACGTGGTGACCAGCTACCTCCTGGCGTACGGGACGGGCGAGCTGGAACTCTCCGAGTCGATGCTCCTGAACGGCCTCTCCCTGGCGGCCTTCCTGGAACTCGTCGTCACCCCCGGCCTGTCCTGGCTCGGTGACCGCATCGGCGCACACAAGGTCGTCGTGGCGGGCCTGGCGGGCGTCATCGTCCTGTCCGTCCCGCAGTTCCTGGCGCTCGGGACCGGGAGCGTGGTCCTGATCTACCTCAGCATGCTGGCGATGCGGCTCGTGATGTCCGCGCTGTACGGCCCCATCGCGGCGATCCTCGCCGAGGGCTTCGAGCCCCGGGTGCGCTACACCGGCATCTCGCTCTCCTACCAGATCTGCAACATGATCTTCGGCGGCTTCGCCCCGCTGGCCGCGGTCTCGCTCACCGCGCTCGTCGGCGGCCACTACTGGCCGGCCGCGGCCCTGCTCATGGCCATCTCCGCGATCGGCATCTGGTGCACGCTGCGCCTGCGCCGACTGGGCGCGCCCGAGGCGGGCGACGTGGCACCGCGCCCGGCGAAGGCGACCGTGCCGGTGGCGTGACCGGAGGGGCCGGCCGGGGTCATGGGCATCCGTGCCCATGGCCCCGGCCGCGTCTCATGTCCGGCGGCGCGGATTGGACGTTCCACCGAGGGAGTTCGGCGTCCCTGGTCGGGAACGCGCCTTGTTCGTCGAGGGCTTCGGCGTTTTGGATGGCCAAGATCGGATGGATCCGCGGCGGTTTCGGATCCGAGACAGGCACGGAAAGAAGCTCATGGCATCCATGCTCGACGGCTGTACGCCCTGGCCCGAGGAGTTCGTCGACCGTTACTGGTCGGTCGGGCTCTGGCGCGGCAACACGCTGGACAACCTCCTGCGCGGCTGGGCCCTGCAGTACGGCCCTCGGACCGCGCTCGTCCACGGCGACACCCGCCTCACGTACGCGGCCCTGAACCGGCGTGTGGACCGCAGGGCCGCCGGGTTCCGGCTGCGGGGCCTGCGGCCCGGGCAACGGGTGGTCGTCCAGCTGCCGAACGTTCCCGAGTGCGTCGTCACCGTGTTCGCGCTGATGCGCGCCGGGGCGGTCCCGGTGTTCTGCCCGCTCGCGCACCCCGCGTCCGGGGTGGCCGAGCTCGTGCGGCTCACCCAGGCCGTCGGCTACGTCGCCGCCTCGACCCACCCGTTCTTCGACCACACGGCGCTCGCGGCGGACATCGCGGCCCGTTGGCCGTTCCTCCGGCGGGTGTTCACCCTGGAGGCGCCCGGGGAGTCGTCCCCATACGGCGGGCTTACGACCGACCCGGCCGGCTGCCAGTACAGCCCGTTGGGCTCCGTCGACGCCGCGCCCGAGCCGGCGCTCGCGCAGAGCGCCGACCAGGTGGCGTTCTTCCTGCTCGCCGACGGTGACGCGGACGGTGACGTCGAGGCTCCGTTGCTCGTTCCGCGCACCCACAACGACTTCGCCTATCAGGCGCGGGCGGCCGCCGAACTGGTGTCGCTCACCGAGGACGACGTGTATCTCGCCGTGCCACCCGCGGAGTCTCCGTTCACGCTCGGCTCCCCCGGAATCTTCGGCACTCTGTCGGTCGGCGGCACCGTCGTCCTGGTCGACGCCCAGGAGCCCGCCGCATGCCTTCAGGTCGTCGAACGGGAGCGGGTCACACTCACGTCGGTGACGTCCGAGACCGCCCGGCTCTGGCTCGACGCCCAGCCCACCGTGCGGGCCGACATGAGCAGTCTGCGGCTCATCCAGATCGAGGGCGCGCCCGCGGACCCGGTGATCGCCGAACAGGTCGGCTCCGCCTGGGGCTGCCGGCCGCAGCAGGTCTTCGGCATGGCCGAGGGGGTGCTCCTCCTCACCCGGCCCGCCGACCCCGACGGGGCCGCGCTCGGCACGCAGGGGCGGCCGCTCTCGTCCGACGACCAGATCCGGATCGTCGACGCCGACGGCGTGGCCGTGCCCGACGGCGAGTCCGGGGAGCTTCTCGTCCGTGGCCCGTACACGCCGCGCGGCTACTACCGGGCGCCCGAGCGGAACGCCCGCTCCTTCACCGCCGACGGCTACTTCCGCACCGGCCACCTCGCGCGGCGGACAGCGGACGGCGACGTGGAGGTCACCGGACGCCTCTAGCGCCTCCAAGGCCGCAGGGACACCGGGAGACGCCGAGCCTTGACCTGGACACGACATGAGCGGTTCACTCCCCTCAGGATCTGGTCCAGACCAGCACTCGAATCACGCACCCGAATCGAGGCCCCCCATGTCCCTGCTCTCGCGCGCCCGCCCCCGCACCGCGCGGCTGGTGGCGCTCGCCACCGCCGCGGTGACCCTCGCCCTCGGCTGGGGGCCCGCCACCTCCGCCGCGCCCGGCACCGCCGAGCGGCTCGCCCCGGCGGCGGGCGTCCAGGCCGTCAGCTTCGAGGACAATTTCGACGGCCCGGCCGGGGCCGGCGTCGATCCCGGCAAATGGAACATCGAGACAGGCGACAACGGCGGCAACAACCACGAACGCCAGTGGTACACCCCCGGCGCCTCCAACGCCGCGCTCGACGGCCAGGGCAACCTGGTGATCACCGCCCGCCGCGGGAACCCCGGCAACTACCAGTGCTGGTACGGCCGGTGCGAGTACACCTCCGCCCGGCTGAACACGGCGGGCCGCTTCACCCAGACGTACGGGCACGTGGAGGCCCGGATGAAGGTGCCGCGCGGGCAGGGCATGTGGCCCGCGTTCTGGATGCTCGGCCACGACATCGGCCAGGTCGGCTGGCCGAACAGCGGTGAGATCGACGTCATGGAGAACGTCGGCTACGAACCCTCGACCGTCCACGGGACCCTCCACGGCCCCGGCTACTCCGGTGGCGGCGGGATCGGCGCCGCGTACACCCTCTCGGGCGGGCGCGCCTTCGCCGACGACTTCCACACCTTCGCCGTCGACTGGTCGCCGGGCTCCGTCACCTGGACCGTGGACGGGCAGGTCTTCCAGCGGCGTACCCCCGCCGATCTCGGCGGCCGCCAGTGGGTGTTCGACAAGCCCTTCTTCCTGATCCTCAACCTCGCCGTGGGCGGTGACTGGCCGGGCAACCCGGACGGTTCGACGCCGTTCCCGAACCACCTCGTCGTCGACTACGTCCGCGTCACCACCTCGGACGGCTCAGGGGGCGGCCCCACCGGCGCCTTCACCGGTCTGGCGGGCAAGTGCCTGGACGTGGCGGGCGCGCAGACGGGCAACGGCACCCAAGTCCAGCTCTACACCTGCAACGGCACCGCCGCCCAGCGCTGGACCCTGCCGGGCGACGGCACGGTGCGGGCCCTCGGCAAGTGCCTGGACGTCGACGCGGCCTCCACGGAACCCGGCGCCAAGGTCCAGCTCTGGGACTGCAACGGCAGCGGCGCCCAGCGCTTCGACTACAACGGCACCACCCGTGACCTGGTGAACGTACCGGCCGACAAGTGCGTGGACGTACGCGACAACAACGCGGCCGACGCGACGCGCGTCCAGACCTGGTGGTGCAGCGGCAACCCCAACCAGAAGTGGACCTTCACCGGCTGACACAAAGCCTCGGCATGCGGGGCGCGGCGGAAGTCGCGAGACTGGTCCCATGGCGCACAAGGCATTCCTGGAGGGCGGCCCGGCCGACCTGCCGGCCCGGGTCGTCCCGATCGAGACCCCCGGCCAGGACCTGAAGATCCCGCACCTGGGCGGCTACGAACACTTCAGGGAGACCCCCCGCCGGGAGGACACGGCGGAGGGCACCCTGCGGGTGTACGAGTGGTGGGAGCGTACGGAGATCGCCGAGTAGGACCGCTCCGGACGGATCTCGGCGGTGTCGGCGATTCGGCCAACACCGCGTCGGCGCACACCCGTTGCAGCACCGGGGTGGGTGCATCGGGCACGCTCCGACATGCGCGTGATCCCGGGGTTCGACGTCCGGCTCAAACACAGGTGTTCGAAACTTCGAGGGGCTCGTTGAGCATCACGACCCAGTCGTGATCGAGCAAGGAGCCCCTTTGACCTCAGCGAACACACCCGAGCAGGCGAACCCCAGTAAATCGACGGAAGAGTTCCGGTACCGCGACGAGTCGCGGCTCAAGGCCGGCGCCCAGATGACGACCGCCACGATGGCCCGCCGGCTCCCCGCACTCGTGGCGCGGTCCCTGCGGATGGCCTGGACGGTGGACCGCGTCGCGACGGCCGGGCTGCTGGTCTGCCAGATCGGCACCGGCGTCCTCGCCGCCCTGGGCCTGCTCGCCGTCACCGGCACCATCACCGCGCTCATCTCCTCGGGCGACATCACCGACCGGCTGCGGGAGGCCGCCCCGCAGCTGGCGATCATCGCCGGCGCGACCGGGCTGCGGGCGCTCCTGGGGACGGCCGTGGTCTGGCTGACCGGCCGACTGCGGCCCGTCCTCGCGCGGGAGGCGGAGCTGACGATGATCGAGGCCGCACTCGGCGCCGAGCTCGCGGCGAACAACAAGCCCGGGTACAACGACTTCTACGACATCGCCGACCGCGGCGCCCAGGTCACCCCCGACCTCGTCGCCGAGGCCCAGGACGTGCTCGCCGCCACCGCCACGCTCGTCGCCGGGGCGACCGTACTGGCCGTACTGCACCCCGCGCTGCTCCCGCTGCTCCTCCTGGCGTGCCTGCCGCAGGCCGCCGCGTACGTACGCGCGGCACGCGTCCTGTACCTGGCGGGCCTGGAGACCTCCGGACGGCGCCGCATGCTGCGCAAGCTCCGCTGGCACACGGCCTTCACGGAGTCCAGCGAGGAGATGCGGGCCTGTCTGGCCGGCCCGTTCCTCGTCGAGCGCTACCGCGGCCTCGCCGCCGAGGTCAACGCCGCCGAGCGCAAGGCCGCGGACACCGGTGCCTGGATGGGTCTGGCGGGCGCGGCGGGCGGCGGGGTCGCGTCGGCCACGGTCTGGGGCGTGCTCCTGTGGCTCCTGGCCTCCGGGCGCATGGACCTGGCGGCCGGAGGCGGGGCGGTCTTCGCGCTCCAGACGGCGACCAGTTCCGTGCGCGGCATCATCAACGGCGGGGCGCGGCTCGTGCGCACCGGCTGGTACGTCCAGGACTGGCAGCGGTTCCTCGACAACGCCCACGGCCAGGCGATGACGTCCTCGCGCGGTACGAAAGTGCTGTCGGCGCCGCCGGAGCGGTTCGAGGCCCGGGACATCACCTACCGTTACGAGGGTGCGCCGAGGGACAGCCTCAGCTCGGTGTCCCTGCATGTGAAGCGCGGTGAGATCGTGGCGCTGGTCGGGGAGAACGGCTCGGGCAAGACCACGCTCTCGCGGCTGCTCTGCGGCCTGCTCCTGCCGACGTCGGGTGCGGTGGCGTGGAACCACACGACGACGGAGACGCTCGATCCGTGGCGGGCGTGGCAGCATGTCGCGCTGGTGCCGCAGAAGTACACGTACCTGCCCCTGACCCTGCGGGACAACATCACCTTCGGGCAGGGGGACACCAGCGACGCGGCCGTGCTCGCCGCGTGCGAGGCGTCGGGCGCGAGCGACATGCTGCCCGGTCTCCGGTCCGGGCTCGACACGCTGCTCACGGCGGAGTGGTTCGGCGGCCAGCAGCTGTCCGGGGGCCAGTGGCAGCGCACGGTCCTCACCAGGGCGTTCCACCGCCAGGCGGCGCTCCTCGTGATGGACGAGCCGACGGCGGCGCTGGACGCCCGCGCCGAGCACCACATCTTCGCCGGCCTCCGGGAGCTGGCCAAGGACCGGGCGGTCCTGCTCATCACCCATCGCCTCGCCAATGTGGCCGTCGCCGACAGAATCGTCGTCCTCGACCGGGGCCGGGTCGTCCAGGAAGGCACGTACGACCAACTCACCCGGCAGCCGGGCCTGTTCCAGGACCTGTGGGAGCTCCAGCAGCGCTTGAGCGGCGAGGCGGGCTGATCGAGTAAGGGGTTGCCCGGGGGCCGTGGCGGAGGATGCAATGTCCGGCATGGTCACCCAGATCCCGTCGTACAAGATCGGCGCTCTCGTCCCCCTGACCCGGCCCGGCTGGGCCGAGGCGGGCCACCACCTCCTCGCCGGGCTCGAACTGGCGGTCGGTGAGGTCAACGAAGCCGGCGGGGTCGCCGGACGCCCGCTCAAGCTGGTCGTCCGGGACACCGCCGCCGATCCTGAGCGGGCCGCGGCGGCCGTGGACGAACTGGACCGGCTCGGCGTGGTCGCGCTGTCCGGGGAGTTCCACAGCGTCGTCGCTCGCGCCGTCGCCGCCCGGGCCGACGCCCTCGGCCTGCCGTTCCTCTGCTCGTCGGCGGTGCTCGACGCGCTCACCGACCGGCCGACGGAGTTCGTCGCGCGGGTCGCCCCGGCGCAGTCCCACGGCTGGCGGATCTACGCGGACTTCCTCCTCGGCGCGGGCCACCGCCGCATCGCCGTCGCGGCCGAACCGAGCGTCTACTGGGCGTCCGGCACCCGCGTCCTGCGGGACCACCTCGCTCCGCGCGGCGGCGACCTCGTCGAACTCGACCTGCGCGCGCTCACCCCCTCGGCCGTGTGCGACGCCCTCGTCGACCGCCGCGCGACCGCCCTCGTCCTCCTGGCCGGCCACCCGGACCCGGCGGTGTCGATCGTCGAGGCCGTCCGCCGCGACCCCCGCCTCGCCGAGCTCCTGATCGGCGCCCCCGCCGGACAACCGGAGCTCGCCTCCTGGTTGACGCGCCTGGGCAAGGACGGCGCCGCCGTCCCCTTCCTCCGCTACCTGCCCGAGCGCCTCGGCCCGCAGGGCGCGCGCGTCGAAACGGCCCTCCGCGAACGCCTGGGCGAAGCGCCCTCCTTCGTCGCCTTCGAGGGGTACGACACCCTCACCGTCCTCGCCGCAGCCCTGCGTTCCCACGGCACGGACCGGGCCCGCATCGCCGCCTCCTGGCCGCACATCACGGCCGAAGGCACCCGCGGCCCGATCCGCTTCTCCCGCACCCCGGGCATCGGCGTGTGGCAGTGGACGTGGCCGCCCGTCCAGGTCGTCGACCGGGATCCCGCGGACCCGGACCGCTTCCGGGTCCTGCACACCGGCTGAGGGCGCCATCCCTGGGGACCGATGACGCCGTCGCCTTGTGCACGGCGCACAAGCCGCGCCCCGCGCGGGTGGGAGTCGGCACCGGATCGTGTGCGGCCGCTGGTCCGGTCTCCGGGGCGGTGCTGCGATGTGCGCCGACCCGGAGCCGCCGGGTCCCTCGTCCTCCGGGAGCCCCCATGTCCCTCCGTCACCGACTGCGGCGCACCGCACGCGCCGTGGCGCTCTGCGCCGCCGGCGTCCTCGTCGCCACCGGCCTCACCGCCGCGACCGCCGGACCCGCCGCCGCGTCCTCCACCGCCGATGTCGTCGCCGAGGCCCAGGCCCTCCAGGCCGTCGGGCTGCCCGGTGCCAACGACTGGTCGTGCAGGCCGAGCGCGGCCCACCCCCGCCCCGTGGTCCTCGTCCACGGCACCTTCGTGACCGGCACCCTGAATTGGATCGAGCTCGCCCCGCTCCTCAAGGCCAAGGGCTACTGCGTCTTCGCCCCCACCTACGGCCGGTTGCCGCACATCCCCGTCATGGCGGCGATCGCACCCGTGGAGCAGTCCGCCGCGCAGCTGAAGACCTTCGTCGACGGCGTCCTCGCGGCGACCGGCGCGAGCGAGGTCGACATGGTCGGGCACTCGCAGGGCGGCCTGATGCCGCGCTACTACCAGAAGTTCCTGGGCGGAGCGGAGAAGACCAAGCGGTTCATCGCCCTGGCGCCGACCAGCCACGGCACCACCCTGTCCGGCTTCGCGACCCTGCTCCAGAGCGTCGAGGGCGCGCCCGAGGCCCTCCTGGAGAGCTGGTGCCAGGCGTGTCTCGACCAGGCCCCGGGCTCGGACCTCCTGAACCGGCTCAACGCCGGCGGTGACACCGTGCCGGGTGTCTCGTACACGGTGATCGCGACCCGGCTCGACTTCATCGCCACGCCGCCGTCCTCGCAGTTCCTGGTGGGGCCCGACGTCCGGAACCTCTACACCCAGGACCTGTGCTGGTACGACCTGGCGCAGCACGCCACGCTCCAGGTCGACTCCGAAGCGCTGCACGAGGTCATGAACGTTCTCGACCCCGCGCACGCCACCCGCACGGGCTGCCGTGTCCTGCCCTGACGCCCGCGCCCCGCTACGCCGACGTCGCCGGCGGGTAGCTCGGGCGGGCCGGGATCGGCGCCGCGCCGTGCGGCGTGGGCAGGGGCGGCAGGGCGGGCCGGTGCAGCCAGGCCGTCAGCAGGTCGTCCACCGGCTCGGTGGCGTAGCGGGCCACGTGGGCGGTGAAGCCGCTCGTGGTCACCACGCCGTGCCGGTGGACGGTCGCCCAGTCGCGCAGCATGCGGAAGAAGGCGCCGTCGCCCAGGGCGCAGCGGATCGCGTGCACGGTGAGGCCGCCGCGCTCGTAGAGCCGGTCGTCGAACATCAGCTTCCGGCCGGGGTCGGCGAGGATCAGGTCCTGCGGCTGACCCGCGAGCAGCCGGTGCGCGATGGCGGCCATCTCCTGCGCCGGACGGCCGCCGGACCGCTCCGACCAGAGCCACTCGGCGTACTTGGCGAGCCCCTCGTTCAGCCAGATGTGCCGCCAGTCGGCGATGGTCACGCTGTTGCCGAACCACTGGTGCGCGAGCTCGTGGGCGACCAGGCGCTCGGAACCACGGGCGCCGTCGACGTGGTTGGCGCCGAAGAGGGAGAGCCCCTGGGCCTCCACGGGGACGTCGAGGTCCTCGTCGGCGACGACGACCGTGTACTCGCCGAAAGGATACGGCCCGTACAGCTCCTCGAAGAGCTGCATCATCGCGGGCTGCCGTGCGAAGTCGCGGGAGAACCGCGACAGCAGGTGCGCCGGCACATGGGCGCTCTGCTGCACACCGCCGAGCCCGGGGTCGCCGAGCAGCACCGTCTGGTGCATGCCGATGGAGAGGCCCACGAGATAGCTGGAGGTCGGCGCGGACTGCTCGTACACCCAGGTGGTGGTGGAGGACCTGGTGGTACGGGTGAGCAGCCGGCCGCCCGCGACCACGGTGTACGCGGACGGGGTGTTGACCGAGATCTGGTACGAGGCCTTGTCGGCGGGGCGGTCGTTGCAGGGGTACCAGGAGGGCGCGCCGATGGGCTGGCTGGCCACGAGCGCGCCGTCGGTCAGCTCCTCCCAGCCGAGGCCGCCCCAGGGGCTGCGCACCGGCTTGGGGTTGCCGGAGTAGTGCACCTCGACGGTGAACGCGGCGCCCGCGGGCAGCGGCTTGGCCGGCCGGAGACGGAGCTTGCCGGCCCGGTGGGCGTAGTGCGGGGCCTTGCCGTCCACGAGGATCCGGCCGACCTTGAACTCGCCCAGGTTCAGGTGGAACTCGGTGAGCGGGGCCCGGCCCGCTATCGCGCTGATCCGGGCCGTCCCGGCCAGCCGGTTGGGGCCCGGCCGGTACTCCAGCGCCAGTTCGTACCGGTGCACTCGGTATCGGGAGTCGCCGTTGGCCGGAAAATACGGGTCCGACGCCGTTGCCTGCTGGCCGCTCACTGCCGCTTACGCTCCCTGCCCTGTGCTGTGCTCGTACCGCCCGTCAGGGCCGCCACGCCTCGATCGGATTGCCCAGCCAGCGGCTGTCGGCGGGGACCGATTCCCCGGCCATCACCAGCGACGCGGGACCCAGCGTGCTGCGGGCCCCGACCGAACTGCCGGGCAGGACGATTCCGCCCGGGCCCAGGGTGGCACCCTCGCGGAGGACCACAGTATCCGTCCTCAAGATCCGATCGTGGAAGAGGTGTGTCTGCAGGACGCAGCCCCGATTTACGCTGGCCGCGGCGCCGAGCACCACCAGGTCGGTCTCCGGGAGCCAGTAGCTCTCGCACCACACGCCCCGGCCGATCCGTGCCCCGAGGCCGCGCAGCCACAGGGTCATCACGGGTGTGCCGGGCACCGAGCCGATCAGCCAGGGCACGGCGAGGACCTCGACGAAGGTGTCGGCGAGCTCGTTGCGCCAGACGAAGCCGCACCAGAGCGGGTGCTCCCCCGTCCGGTGCCGGCCGACAAGCAGCCACTTCGCGGCCACCGAGACGAGGCACGCGGCGACGCCGGCGGCGAGCAGGACGGCGCCGGAGAGCAGCGCGGCGCCCAGGACGCCGAGCCCGTCGGTCGTGGCCAGGGCGCAGAAGGCCGCCACGGTCACGACCGCGAGCGCGGACGAGCAGAACACCGGGACGAGCCGGCACAGCTCGACGAGGCCGCGCGCCCAGAGCAGCCGCGCGGGCGGGTCGTACGTCCGGCTCTGGTCGGAGTCGGCCGCCGAGCGCGGCAGCTTGACCGGCGGCAGACCCAGGTACGAGCTGCCCTTCTTGGCCTTCTTCGGGGTCGCGGACAACACGCCGACCAGACCGTCGTCCGGCACCGTGCGGCCGGGCGCGGTCATGCCGGAGTTGCCGAGGAACGCCCGGCGGCCGATCTCGGAGTGGCCGATCCGTACCCAGCCGCCGCCCAGCTCGTAGGGGGCGGTCAGGGTGTCGTCGGCGAGGAAGGCACCCTCGCCGACGGTGGTGAGGCTCGGCAGGGCGAGCACCGTGGACACCTCGGCGCCCCGGCCGATCTTCATGCCGAGCAGCCGCAGCCACACCGGGGTGATCAGGCCGGCGTAGAGCGGGAAGAGCGTCTCGCGCGCCAGGTCCATCAGCTGGCTCACGGTCCACGCCTGCCAGGCGACCCGGCTGTGCGTCGGGTGGCTGCCGGTGCGCAGCCCCAGGCTGAGGAGCCGGACCGCGACCAGGACGAACGCGGCGTACGTGAGTCCGTAGGCGAGGGCGGCGGGGACCACCGCGATCAGCGCGCCGGTCAGGGCCTCGGCGAGGCCGGCGTCGGCGGGCACGAAGTGGCTGACGACGAGCAGCGCGGGCAGCCCGGCGAGCACGGGCAGGGCGGTCAGCAGGAGGCCGGTCGCGCCGTAGGTGGCCCGCCAGTGGACGGCGCGCGGCGGGCGCTCCTTGGGCCAGTTGCGCTTGGCCTTGCCGAGCTTGACGGCGGGGGCGCCGGCCCAGCGCTGGCCGGTCGGGATCGTGCCCGCCACGGCGGAGCCGGGGGCCACCTCGGCCCGCTTGGCGACTCGGGCCCCGGGGAAGAGCAGGCTGCGGGTGCCGACGACGGCGCCCGCGCCGACCTTGACCGGGCCGATCTCCAGGTGGTCGCCGTCCAGCCAGTGGCCGGAGAGGTCGACCTCGGACTCGACGGCGCAGCCGCGGCCGAGCTTGAGCATGCCGGTGACCGGGGGCAGTGAGTGCAGGTCCACGTCGGGGCCGACCTTGGCGCCGAGTGCGCGGGCGTACCGCTCGAGCCAGGATCCGGTGAGGGAGGTCGCGCCGACGTACTCGGCCAGCCGCTCGGCCGTCCACAGCCGCAGGTGGACGCTGCCGCCGCGGGGGTGGCGGCCGGCCTTCACGCCGCGCAGCAGCAGCCGTGCGCCGCCCGCGGCGATCGCGATCCGGCCCGGCGGGCTGAAGAGGAGGGCCGCGCCGGCGGCGACGAGCCACCAGGAGGCGGTCGGCGCCCAGGGGTAGGCCCCGAACCAGTGCAGGACGTTGCCCAGGGCCAGCAGGGCGACGGTCCAGCGCAGGCCGATCACGGTGAAGAGCGGAAGCAGCAGGGCCGACTGGACGACCTTGGTCCGCAGCGGGACCGGGGCGATCGTGCGGGCCGCGCCGTCGTCCTGGACGGACTTCTCCAGGCGCCGGGCCAGCTTGCGCAGGGTGGGCTGCTGGTAGATGTCGAGGACGGCCGCGCTCGGGTAGCGGGTGCGCAGCCGGGTGGTGAGCTGGGCGGCGGCGAGGCTGTTGCCGCCTATGGCGAAGAAGTCGTCGGTGGCGCCGGTGACGGCCACGCCGAGGGTCTCGCTCCACTGCTCGGCGAGCCAGGCCTCGGTGCCGTACAGCTGCTCGACCGGTCCGGTGGTCTCGACCTCGGGAAGCGGCCAGGGCAGCGCGTCCCGGTCGACCTTGCCGGAGGTGCGGGTCGGCAGCTCGGCGACCGGGGCGAGCAGCGGTACGAGGGCGGCCGGCAGCTCGGCGCGCAGCTTCTCGACGGCGGCCGCGTGGTCCCAGCCGTCCTGGGTGACGAGGTAGCCGACGAGCAGCTGGTTGCCGCTGCGCGCGGTGCGTACGGCGGCGGCCGCGCCCGCGACGCCGGGCAGCGCCTGCAGGGCGGCGTCGACCTCGCCCAGCTCGATCCGGCGGCCGCCGAGCTTGATCTGCTCGTCGCCGCGGCCGAGGAAGACCAGGCCTTCGGGTTCGGCGCGGACGAGGTCGCCGCTGCGGTAGGCCCGCTCCCAGCCGAGGGACTCCAGCGGGGCGTACTTCTCGGCGTCCTTCTCGGGGTCGAGGTAGCGGGCCAGGCCCACACCCCCGATGACGAGCTGGCCGCTGCCGCCCATCGGCACCGGCTCGCCGGACTCGTCGACGACGGCCAGTTCCCAGCCGTTCAGCGGGAGCCCGATGCGAATCGGTTCCTCACCGGTCAGGAGGGAGGCACAGGCGACGACGGTGGCCTCGGTGGGGCCGTACGTGTTCCAGACCTCGCGGCCCTCGGTGACAAGCCGCTGGGTCAGCTCGGGCGGGCACGCCTCGCCGCCGAAGATCAGCAGCCGGACCTCGTCGAGGGTCTCCGGCTCCCAGAGCGCGGCCAGCGTCGGCACGGTCGAGACAACGGTGATCTCCTGCTCCACCAGCCAGGGGCCGAGGTCGGCGCCGCTGCGGACCTGGGAGCGCGGTACGGGCACGAGGCAGCCGCCGTAGCGCCAGGCCAGCCACATCTCCTCGCAGGAGGCGTCGAAGGCGACGGAGAGCCCGGCCATGACCCGGTCGCCGGGGCCGATCGGCTCCTCGGCGAGGAAGAGGTCGGCCTCGGCGTCCACGAAGGCGGCGGCGCTGCGATGGCTGACGGCGACGCCCTTGGGCTTGCCGGTGGAGCCGGAGGTGAAGATGATCCAGGCGTCGTGCTCCGGTCCGGGCCGCCCCGCGGGTGCCCCGGACCCCGCTCCCTCGATGACGTCGACGCGCTGTCCCGCGCCGAGCACCGCGCGTACCCCGGCCTCGCCGAAGACCAGCTCGGCCCGCTCGTCGGGGTCCTCGGCGTCGACCGGTACGTAGGCGGCGCCGGCCGCGAGGACGGCGAGGATCGACGCGTACAGCTCGTTGGTGCCGGAGGGGACGCGGACGCCGACCCGGTCGCCGAGGCCGACCCCGGCGGCGGCCAGGGCGCGGCGCCTGCGCTCGACCTCGCCGGCGAGCGCCCGGTAGCTCAGCCGGGTCGTGCCGTCGTCGAGGGCGAGCTCGTCGGGGTGGGCCCGGACGGACTCCTCGAAGATGTCGAGCAGGGTGCGCGCGGGCGCCGCGGGCGCCGCCGAGAACCGGGCGTGCTTCCCGGTCTCCTCACGCGTGTCCGCGTCGTCGAGGAGGGTGAGCTCACCGCTCTGAGGTGTGGCTGCCATCGGCCCTCGCGTCTCGTTCCCGGCGTCATCCGGGTCGTCGGCGGAGCCCGGGTCTGCCCAGGTTGTTCCGTTCCGACGCCAAACAGCCCGCCAGTCTAGTCCTTCAAGGTGGAATTTCTTGTCGACGCCTTGCGCATGGCCGGGAAGGAGCGGTATTGGGGGCGCTCCTGCAGGGACCTGCGAGCGGTCACAGGGGCTGTCGTCGGGGCCGTCAGCGGGGCGGGTTCCAGGCCTCGGCGGCCCTGTCGAGTTCCTCGTCCAGGGCCATGGCCGCCGTGATCAGGGCGAGGTGGGTGAAGGCCTGCGGAAAGTTCCCGAGCTGTTCCCCGGTGGGGCCGATCTCCTCGGCGAAGAGCCCGACGTGGTTGGCGTACGTGAGCATCTTGTCCATCGCGTACCGGGCCTGGTCGAGCCGGCCCGCCCGGGCCAGCGCCTCGACGTAGAGGAAGCTGCAGAGGGAGAACGTGCCCTCGGAGCCGCGCAGGCCGTCCGGGGACGCCTCGGGGTTGTAGCGGTAGACGAGGCTGTCCGTGACGAGCTCCCGGTCCATCGCGTCCAGGGTGGCCAGCCAGGAGGGCGCCCTCGGCGAGATGAAGCCGACCAGGGGCATGAGCAGCAGGGACGCGTCCAGGACCTCGCTGCCGTAGTGCTGGACGAACGCGTTCCGATCCGGGTTCCAGCCGCGTTCCATCACCTGGACGAGGATCGCGTCGCGCTGGGCGATCCAGCGCGGCAGATCGGCGGGCCTGGCGTACTCGGTGGCGAGGCGGATGCCCCGGTCGAGGGCGACCCAGCACATCATGCGGCTGTACGTGAAGTCCTTGCGGCCGCCGCGGGTCTCCCAGATCCCCTCGTCGGGCCGGTCCCAGTGGTCGGCCAGCCAGTCGAGGAGCGCGGAGAAGCCCTTCCACCCCTCGTACCCGGCGAGTTCGGCGAGGTCCGACGAGTGGGTCATCGCGTAGGCGAACTCGCCGTAGACATCGAGCTGGAGCTGGTCGGCCGCGCCGTTCCCGGCCCGTACGGGAGCGGAGTCGCGGTACCCCGAGAGGTGGTCCAGGATCTCCTCGGACAGCTCGGTGTCGCCGTCGATCCGGTACATGATCTGCATCGGTTCGCCGTTGCGCGGGCGGGGTCCGTGGAAGCGGGCGCCGAGCCAGCGGCGGTAGGCGTCGGCCTCCTCGATGTAGCCGAGATCGAGCAGGACGCGCACGGAGAGTGACGCGTCGCGGATCCAGGTGTAGCGGTAGTCCCAGTTCCGCTCGCCGCCGATCTGCTCCGGCAGGCCCATGGTGGGGGCGGCGATGGGGGCTCCGGTCGGGGCGTAGATGAGCAGCTTCAGGGTGATGGCCGAGCGGTTGACCATGTGCTGCCAGCGGCCCCGGTAGCGGCAGCGCCGGATCCATCCGTGCCAGTACGTGTGGGTCTCCCGCAGCTCCTCCTCGAGCGCCGGCGCGGTGACGGGTCCGGGGGCGGGGGCGCCCGGGGAGGCGGTCTCCAGGACGATCCCGGCGCGCTCGCCCTGCCGGAGGGTGACGGTGGCACGGACGTCCTGGCCGTCGGCGTCCAGCGGGACGGAGCTGCGCAGGTACATGTCGAGGCCGGGGCCGTGGAAGGTGGCGGAGCCGCCGTCGAGGGTGAGGGTGTGCTCCGCGCGGCCGTAGTCGAAGCGCGGCCGGCACGCGACCTCGAAGGTGAGGGTCCCGCGGACGACACGCAGGACCCGGACCAGGCGGTGCCGGTCGGTGACCTCGCCGGGCCGCTCGGCCACCGGCATGAAGTCGACCACCTCGCCGACCCCTTCCGGGGTGAGGAAGCGGGTGATCAGGACGGCCGTGTCGGGGAGGTAGAGCTGGCGGACCGTCATGTCGTCCGTGACGGGCGCGATCGTGAAGTGGCCGCCGCGTTCCTCGTCGAGCAGGGCGGCGAAGATGCTCGGCGAGTCGAAGCGGGGCGCGCAGAACCAGTCCACCGCCCCGCCCGCGGAGACGAGGGCGGCGCTCTGGAGGTCGCCGATCAGTCCGTGGTCCGCGATCGGTGGGTAGCCGGGCACGCACGACCTCGCTTCCGCCGCTGTCCTGTTGCGGACCACGCAACCCGCCGTCGCCCGCTTCGGCAACACGGGGCGCCCGACCGGGCGAACGGGCTCGCGCCGACTCCCTTCCCACCAGTC
Organism: Streptomyces sp. NPDC001927; assembly: GCF_053594455.1. Taxonomy (NCBI): domain Bacteria; kingdom Bacillati; phylum Actinomycetota; class Actinomycetes; order Kitasatosporales; family Streptomycetaceae; genus Streptomyces; species Streptomyces sp. NPDC001927. The sequence continues at coordinate 53,723 of NZ_JBSFEN010000002.1, forward strand.
CGACCAGTCGGTACGTTGCGGGGAGCGCCGAGCCGACCGCCGATCCGACCGTCGAGCCCCCTGGAGGCCCCTGTGTCCGCACCCGCCCCCTCGATCGCAGGCCACTGCGACCCGCGCTTCGCCGCCGTACGGGAGGTCTTCGAGGCCAACTTCCGTACGCGGGACGAACTCGGCGCCGCGGTCGCGGTCCAGGTCCACGGGGAGACCGTGGTCGACCTGTGGGGCGGCTGGGCGGACGCCGCCCGTACGCGCCCCTGGGAACGGGACACCGTCGTCAACGTCTGGTCGACGACGAAGGGCGTGACCGCGCTCTGCGCCCACCTTCTGGCGGACCGGGGTCTGCTCGACCTGGACGCGCCGGTGGCCTCGTACTGGCCCGAGTTCGGCGCGGCGGGCAAGGAGCAGCTGCCGGTGCGCTTCCTGCTCTCGCACCGCGCGGGCCTCTCCGGACTGCGCGAGCCGCTCACGCTGGCGGAGTTCTACGACTGGGAGGTGACGACCGCCCGGCTCGCGGCGATGGAGCCGTGGTGGGAGCCCGGCACGCGCTCCGGCTACCACGCGCTGACGTACGGCTTCCTGGTCGGCGAGGTGATCCGGCGCGTCACGGGGCGGCTGCCCGGCGCGTTCCTCCGCGAGGAGATCACCGGGCCGCTCGACATCGACTTCACCATCGGCCTGCCGGACAAGGAGGCGGACCGGGCGGCCGAGCTGGTGCACCCCCGGGTCTCCGCGTCGAGTGAACAGGCCGCTCTCTTCGCCCAGTTGGAGCCCGCGGCACAGGCGGCCCTGGCCAACCCGCCGGTGGGCGTCGCCGAGGCCAACACCTCCGCGTGGCGGGCCGCCGAACTGCCGGCGGCCAACGGCCACGGGACGGCCCGCGCGGTGGCCCGGCTGTACGGCGTGTTCGCCGGGCGGGGCCGGTCCGATGGGCGCGTGATCCTCTCCGAGGCGGCCGCCGAACGGGCCCGCGAGGGCCAGGGATCGTGCCGGGACCTCGTGCTCGGCGCGGGCTTCGCCCACGACACGGAGTGCGCCCTCGGCCTCTGGCTCAGCGGCCCCAACGCCTCCTACGGCCCCAATCCGCGCGCCTTCGGCCACGACGGCTTCGGCGGCTCCTGCGGCCTGGCGGACCCCGAGGCCGGGGTCTCGCTCGGCTACGTCATGAACCGTATGGGCCCGCACATCGCGGACGACCCGCGCAAGATGGCGCTGATCAAGGCGGTGTACGCGGCGCTGTGACCGTCCCGGTCACGCCTGCGGCGGGGGCAGCGGGGCGCTGGCGACGCCCTTGCTCCGGCCGCTGAGTTCGGCGTCCAGGGTCGCCTGGGCGTCGCGCATGTGCTCGGCGTAGACGGGTTCGGACATCCGGCGCCAGGCGACGTCCGGGTCGACCTCCTCGACCCGGCTCACCACCCACCAGATGTTCCCGAAGGGATCGCGCACGCGACCGCCCCGGTCGCCCCACGCGCTGTCGGCGATCTCCGTCACCACCGTGGCTCCCCGCGCGACGGCGGCGGCCATGGCGGCGTCCGCGTCGGGCACGTAGACCCGGAGCAGCGAGGGCATCGGCGGCCAGTCGGCGCGCCGGTCGAAGGCGAGCACGACGGTGTCGCCGACCCGGATCTCGCCGTGCCCGATCGTGCCGTCCTCCAGGGGCACCCGGGCGAGTTCCTCGCCGTCGAAGGCGGCCGCGACGAAGTCGAGCAGGGCGCCGGTGTCGTCGGTGACCACCCAGGGCGCGACGCTGGTGTATCCCTCGGGCACGGCAGGCGCGGTACGGCTCATCGAAATCATCCCTTTCCCGGACTGGGCTCCTGGGACGACCGTAGGACGCGATCAGGTCGGATTCTGTCCTACATGCGGAGCTGGGCCTGCTTGAGCATCCGTACGGATCCCGCCTATGGGCCGCCCATGAACTGGGAGCACCGGTAGGGGCCGACGGGTGCGCCGTCTCCGATCAGGGTGACCTCGACGTCGTCGGGGTGGATCCGGGGCTGCAGGACGGACTGCGCCCGGGCGAGGGTGCACACCAGTTGGCCGTTGACCAGGTCGTCGCGCCGCGTGCCCGAGAAGGCCGAGCCCGGGGAACGCAGGGTCACGCGGGTCGCCTCGCCCGTGACCTGGTAGGAGATGCCGCTCACGAGGGTCGTCAGGCCGCGCTCCTGTTCCTGTTCGGTGGGTCCTGCGACCAGCAGTTTGAGGGCCGCGCCGAGTTCGGTGATCTCCAGGTCGGGGCGGGAGACGCCTTCGAGGTTCCCTGCGCCGGAGACGTAGTAGAGGCGGAGCCCCTTGGTGAGGCCGGTCGGCGGTTCGCCCGCGCCGATCACACCGCTCGGCTGCACCCCGCAGGACACCACCGCCAGGGCCAGGAGCGGGCTCAGGAACAGAGAGGCCGCGCGCGGGGTCATCCGGTGGTCCCTTCGGTACGGCGCAAGGGCAGCCGCAGGGTGAAGACCGCCCCGCCCTCCGGCCTGTTCGCGGCCTCGATCGTGCCGCCGTGCAGACGGGCGTTCTCCAGGGAGATAGCCGTTCCCAGGCCGCTCCCCTCGGACCGTGTGCGTGCCGCGTCCGCCTTGTAGAAGCGGTCGAAGACATGGGCGAGGGCATCGGGCGACAGCCCGGGGCCGCGGTCGGCGACGGTGACGGTCGCCGAGCCGTGGCCGGGACCTGAGCCGGGTTCCGAGCCGCGATCCGAGCCCGGGTCGGACGCGAGCGTGACCGTGACCGGGGGTGCCCCGTGCCGCAGCGCGTTGCCGACCAGGTTGGCGATGATCACGTCGACGCGCCGGCGGTCCACCGATCCCCGTACCCCGTCGGGGAGTTCGACCCGCACCTCGTTCGTCCAGCCGCGCAGCGCGAGGGTCGCCCGGATCGCCTCACCGAGGTCGGTGTCGGCGAGACGCAGCCGCGCCGCGCCGGAATCGAAGCGGGACATCTCCATCAGGTCGTCGACGAGCCGGGAGAGCTTGGCCGTCTCCGCGCTGACCGTGCGCGCGGCCCGGGCGGTGTCCGGAGGGAGCTGGTCGGCGTCCTCCTCGAGGACGGTGGCGACCATGGTCATCGCGGCGAGCGGGGTGCGCAGTTCGTGCGACACGTCGGCGACGAAACGCCGGGCACGCTCCTCCTGATCCCTCAAGTGGGTCACGGAGGACTGAAGTTCGTCGGCCGTCTCGTTGAAGTCCTGGGCGAGGTTCGCGAGTTCGTCGCGCCCCTTGACCGCCACCCTGATCGACAGGTCGCCCTCGGCGAGCTTCCGGGTCGCCCGCCCCAGGTCCCGTACCGGACGCAGGACGGCGCGCGCCGAGAGCAGGGCGAGGAGCGCGGACAGCACGACGACGGGGACGACACCGTCGCGTACCGCCGACAGCAGAGCCGCCGTGTCGTCCTGCTCGGGGCGGAGGGAGGTGATGGCGTAGATCTCCAGGCCCGAGGCCTCGCCGTTGTCGCCGAAGGTGACGGGCGTGCCGACGGCCAGATACGGGATGTCGTCACGGGTGACGCGCTGGAAGCTCATCGATCCGCGCGTGCGGACGGCCTCGCGCAGCTGGGGCGTGATCCTGCTCAGGTCCGCGAGCCCGTCGGACGCGCCCTGCAGCTCCCGGTAGCGGCTGATGACGACGGGGGCGCCGTCGAGGCTCTGGGAGACGCGCTCGGCGAGCTCGGTGAGCGTGCGCTCGGTGGGCGGCAGGTCGACGTCGGGGGCGATGCCGGCCACGCGGTCGTGCAGGCTGTCCTGGAAGGAGTCCTGGGCGCGCTTGAGGATGGCGGTGCGCGCCTCGCGGTAGGCGAGCGCGGTCGCGGTGGCGGAGCCGATCAGCGTGACGAGGACGAAGGTGACGAGGAGCCGGGTCCGCAGGCTGCCCAGCCAGGGGCGACGACCGCGCCCGGACGGGATCCGGGACGGCGCCGTGCGGTCCCAGGACGGACTCGTGCGCTCCCCGGACAGCGGCGCGCGGTCCCGGGTCAAGTCGGTCCGGGTCATATCGGCCCGAAGCGGTAGCCGAAGCCGCGGACGGTCTGGATATAGCGGGGCCGCGCGGGTTCGTCCTCGATCTTGGCGCGCAGGCGCCCCACCGCGGCGTCGACGAGGCGCGAGTCTCCGAGGAAGTCGTGCTCCCAGACCCGTTCGAGCAGCTGCTCCCGGCTGAGCACCCGGCCGGGTGCGGCGGAGAGTTCCAGGAGGAGCCTCAGCTCGGTGGGCGGCAGGGCGAGCGGGTTCCCGTTCTTGGTGACGGTCAGGCCGGCCCGGTCGAGGACGAGTCCGGTGTACTCGGAGCGTTCCGGGTGCGCGGGCATCGGCTCGGCGCGGCGCAGCGCCGCCTTGATGCGGGCCTCCAGGACGGGGGCGGTGACGGGCTTCACGACGTAGTCGTCGGCGCCGGCCTCCAGGCCCCGGACGATGTCGGAGTCGTCGCCGCGGGCGGTGAGCATGATGACGGGCACGGTGGAGCGCGTACGGATGCGACGGCAGACCTCGAATCCGTCGATGCCGGGCAGCATGAGATCGAGGACCGCGAGCTCCACGGCCCGCCCGGCGGGTCCTTCGAGGAGGGCGAGGGCTTCCTCGCCGGTGGCCGCGGTGTCGACGTCGTAGCCGTGTCGGCGCAGGACGAGTTCCATCCCGTCGCGCACGGCGGCGTCGTCCTCGATGAGCAGAACATGGGGCATGCGCCAGATTATGGGCGAGATTCTCGTCCGGAAACCGCGATCGGCGCCCTGGATCGAAGGCCGCCCGGCATTGTTACGTGCTCATCATGTGATGTTACGTATCCATCGAACGGCGCGGGAGAGACCATCACGTCCTCGCCCGAGAGTCGTCCGCATGACCTCGAAGAGCACTCCTCGATCCCGTTCCTCCCTCCCTTCCGGGCTGCGTCTCGCCGCGCTCGTCGCCGTCCCTCTCCTCACCTTCACGGTGGCCTGCGGCTCCGACGGGCAGGCGCGGGACGCCGGTGTCGCCACCGTCCCCGAGGAGCCGGCGGGCCCGGGCACGACCCCGACCACGCCTTCCGGAGAGGGTGACGGAGCCTCGGCCGCCGGCGACAAGGGGGCCTTCTACGACGCGCAGATGAACTACGTCCGGTGCATGCGCGGCAAGGGCGGCGTCAAGGAGTTCCCCGATCCCAAGCTGAGCGGCTACCTGGACTGGACGAAGATCGACGAGCTGAGCCCCAGGTACCCGGAAGTCTCCAAGGGTGGCAAGAACGGGGTCTGCGTGACCGAGATGACCGAGGCGACGAACCACGAGCCGGACCGCGACGCGCAGCAGGAGTACGAGTCGATGCTCGCGCACGCCCAGTGCATGCGCGAGAAGGGCGTCTCCCGTTTCCAGAACCCGACGATGTCCGGCGGCAACGTGCTCCCGGGCGGCGACCCCAACCCGGCGAATCCCTCGTTCAGCCACGACTCCCCCGCGTACAAGCAGGCCCGTACAGCGTGCGCGGACAAGCTGCTCGACGGCCTGGACGGCATGCAGTGACGCGGCGCAGGACGCTCCTGGTCGCCGGTGCGCTGACGGTGGCGATCACGGGCGGCGCCGGGGCGGTGGTCGTGCTCGGCGCCGAGGACGAGGCCAAGGGCGGGGCCGGTGCCTCCGGCCTTCCGCCCGCCACCACCACGGTCGTCCGCACCGACCTGGTGAGCAGCAAGACCGTCGACGGGCGCCTCGACTTCGCGGGCCGGCGGCCGGTCAAGGCGGCGGTCGAGGGCACGGTCACGGTCGCGGCCCGGGAGGGCGCGACCGTGAAGGCGGGGCAGCCGCTGTACGAGCTGAACGACAAGCCGGTCACGCTGCTGTACGGGCAGGTGCCCATGTTCCGCGAGATGAAGACCGGTGACCGGGGCACGGACGTCCTCCAGCTCGAACGCAACCTGCGCGACCTGGGGTACGGCGGCGGCCTGTACGTGGACCCCCGCTACGACGCGGCCACGGAGGCGGCCGTCAAGCGCTGGCAGAAGTCGCTGAACCGCGAGCCGACCGGGCGGGTCGGCAAGGGTGACGTGGTCTTCCAGCCGGACCGGGTGCGGATCGTCTCGGCCGACGCGGCTCTGGCCGACCAGGTCGGGCCGGACAAGCCGGTGCTCACCGCCGCGTCCCCGCGTCCCGTGGTCAGGGCCGCGCTGGAGCAGTCGGACGCCCCGCTGACCGCGCCGGGCACCCGCGTCGAGGTGACCCTGCCCAGCGGTACGACCGTACGCGGAAAGGTCACCGGCACCGTCCGGCCCGAGGGCGCCGGCTCCGGGGAAGGGGCGGGCGGCGCCGCCCAGGACGGGATCACCGTCGAGGTCACCTTGGAGGGGCCCGCGCCGACGGGCGAGGACACGCGGGCGACCGCGAGCGTGAAGTTCGTCAGCGAGAGCCGGAAGGGCGTGCTCGTGGTGCCGGTCGAGGCGGTCGTGGCGCTGCGCGGCGAGAAGGGCGGCTACGGACTCGAAGTCGTCCAGGGCACCGGCACCCGCATGGTGCGGGTGGAGACCGGGATGACCGCCGACGGCAAGATCGAGGTCAGCGGCGCCGGTCTGCGCGAGGGCATGACGGTGGGGGTGGCCGCGCCGTGAACCCGCACGCGTCCCCGCCGGCCGCACGCGCCACCCCGGCCACGCCCTCCCCACCCACCTCGGCCGGCGTCCCGGTGATCGAGCTCCGGGGTGTGTCGAAGACCCACCCCGGCCCCGTCCACGCCCTGCGCGCGGTGGACCTGACCGTCGGTGCGGGCGAACTCCTCGCCGTCGTCGGCCCTTCGGGCTCGGGCAAGTCGACCGTGCTGAACATCATCGGCACCCTCGACCGGCCCACCACTGGAACCGTCCATGTCGCGGGGCACGAGGTCGGCGCCCTGAGCGACGCCCAGCTCTCCGCGCTGCGGGCCCGGCACATCGGCTTCGTCTTCCAGCACTTCCACCTCTCCCCCGGGCGGGACGCGGTCGACAACGTCGGCGACGGGCTGCTGTACGCGGGCGTCGGTGCGAAGGAACGCCGGGCGCGGGCCCGTGCGGCGCTGGAGCGGGTGGGGCTCGGGCACCGCCTCGACCACCGGCCCACCGAACTCTCCGGTGGGGAGAAGCAGCGCGTCGCCATCGCCCGGGCGCTCGTGGGCGAGCCGGACCTGCTGCTCGCCGACGAGCCGACGGGCGCCCTCGACACGGCGTCGGGCCGGATCGTGATGGAGCTGCTGCACGAGCTGAACGCGGCCGGCACCACCGTGTGCGTGATCACCCACGACCAGGACATCGCCGACTCCCTGCCCCGGCGGGTCCGTTTCCGCGACGGCGAGATCGTCGACGACGCGGGGGTGGCGGCATGATCTCCACACCGTCACGCCCCGGGGCTCGGTACGAGACCTCCCGTAGGCTGCGGCCGGCCCGGCTGGCTCCCCGCGATGTCCTGCGTACGGGAGCGGTCGGCCTGCGGGCACGCCGTACGCGGGTCGTGCTGTCCGCCCTCGGGATCGCCATCGGCATCGCGACCATGATCGCCGTCGTCGGTCTCTCCACGTCCAGCCGCGCCGACCTGATGAGCCGCCTCGACCGGCTGGGCACCAACCTGCTGACCGCCGAGGCCGGTCAGGACGCCTACGGGCAGCGGGTCAAGCTGCCCAAGAACGCCGTCGCCATGGTCGAGCGCATCGGACCTGTCCAGCACGCGACGGCCACGGCGGACGTCGACGCGCGGATCCGCCGGAGCGATGTCGTCCCCGAGGAGCGGACGGCGGGTGTCACCGCCCAGGCCGCCCGCCCCGACCTGCTCGCGGCGCTCGGCGCGGAGGTCGGCCGAGGGGTGTGGTTGGACGAGGCGAACGAACGGCTGCCGGTGACCGTTCTCGGATCGGTCGCGGCGAGGCGGCTCGGCATCACCGCGCCGGGCGAGAAGATCATGATGGACGACGAGTACGTCGTGGTCGTCGGCATCCTCGAACCGATCGAGCTGGTCCCCACTCTGGACCGGGTCGCGCTCGTCGGATTCCCGGCCGCCGAGCGTTACTTCGGCTTCGACGGCCATCCCACCACCATCTTCGAACGCTCGTCGGACCCGTCGGTGGCGGACGTGCGCGCCGTGCTCGCCCGGACGGTCAGCCCCGGCAGTCCGGCCGGGGTGAAGGTCTCCCGTCCCTCCGACGCGCTCGCCGCGAAGGCCGCGACCGACGAGGGTCTCACCACGCTGATGCTCGGCCTTGGGGCCGTGGCCCTGCTCGTCGGGGGTGTGGGGGTCGCGAACACGATGGTCGTGTCCGTACTGGAACGGCGTCAGGAGATCGGTCTGCGCCGCGCGCTGGGCGCCACGCGGAACGCGATCCGTCTCCAGTTCCTCACCGAGTCGCTCCTCCTGTCCGCTCTCGGCGGCCTGGCGGGCGCGGCTCTGGGCACGGCGGCCACCCACGGCTTCGCCCTCGTCCAGGGCTGGACGCCGGTGGTCCCGCCGTGGTCCCTGGCGGGCGGACTGGCCGCGACCCTCGCCATCGGCGCCCTCGCGGGCCTCTACCCCGCGATCCGGGCCTCCCGCCTGGACCCGACCACGGCGCTCAACGCGACCTGACGAAAATCCCTGGCCCGATCCGGTCGCCGTCGGGCACGGTCTCTCCATGACTCACGCAGAGGTGCTGCTCATCGGAGGACGTGCCGGTGTCGGCAAGACGACGGTCGGCTGGGAGGTCTCGGCCCTCCTGAGGGCGGCAACGGTCCCCCACTGCGTCCTCGAGGGGGACTACATGGGCCAGGCGCACCCCGCTCCGGAGGACGACCCGCACCGCGTCGCCCTCGGCGAGCGCAACCTGACCGCGGTCTGGTCGAACTTCGCGGACCTGGGCTACCGCCGCCTGATCTACACGAACACGGTGAGCGTGCTCCCGGCGAACACGGCCATGTTCCAGCGCGTCATGGGCAGCGACGTCAGGATCATCCGCGTCCTGCTCACCGCCACCGACACGACGGCAGGCGAGCGCCTGCGGGGCCGGGAACTGGGCTCGGAACTGGAACACGAACTCCGCACCAGCACCCGCAAAGCCCGCCTCCTGGACACGGAGTCCCCCGAGGACACCCTCCGAGTCCCCACGGACGCCCGCTCCGTCCCCGAGATCGCGACGGAGGTGGCGACAGCCACGGGTTGGCTACGCGGCCTGGGTGGTTAGGCCCCCGCCTCCTGCTCGCCCTCGGCCACGCGGTCGTTCGCCACCATCACCTCGGCCAGCCGACCTGCAGCCGTCACCACGGCCGCCCACCCCGGCGCGGCGAGGTACACCTCGTCCCGCGCATCGGCCCCGACCGCGTCCTGCACCGCGCCGTAGGCGACGCCGAGACGCGCCATCAGTTCGACCTCCTCCTCGGTCCGGAGGCTCTGCCCCAGCCAGGGCAAGGGATCGTCCGCGTCGCAGAAGTCGTCGAAGAGCACGTGCACGGTGTAGTCGAGATTCTCGAACGCGGCCGGGTCGAGCCACACCTCTCGCTGCCACGCCGGGCTCGCAAGCGCCACCACCGCCGGCACGACGTGCTGGCGGTAATAGGGCAGGGCAATGCCGTGATCGATCACGAGGCGAGCGTACGCACCCTGCGATCGCCCGACCAGGACCAGTCATCGGCCGGCCGGCGCAGTCGGTCACGGCGCGTCGATGATCTTGCCGTCCTTGTCCAGCGTGTGGGTGTTCCAGTAGACGTCCCACTTGTCGTCGACCTTCAGGGGGACCTTGCCCTCGGGATAGCGGACGTAGCCCTCCGGGGGCTGCTCCTCGTTGGGTACGCAGGCGGAGCCCGTGGCGCCGACGGTCATGACCGGGTACTCGCCGCTGCTGCAGATGTCCTCCTCGTACGCGCAGCCGGTGAGGACCCAGGCCGCCGCCACGGCGGTGACGGCGGCGAGGGCGAACCCTCGTGCGGTGGAGGGGCGGGGGGTGGACATCGTGGTCTCTCCTGTCGGTCGGCGTGGGCACCACCCTCGCCGACCGTGATCGCCGTGCCATGAGTACGCGTACTCAGAGACCCCGTGTCGTGCACTCACCAAGCAACCGGCAACGCCTTCAGTCCGCTGAAGAACTCCCGTGAGCGCCAGCGCAGTTCCTGCTCCGGGACCGCGAGGCGCAGCCCCGGGAAGCGGGTCGTGACGCGTTCGAGGGTGATCTGGAGTTCCAGGCGGGCCAGGTGCGCGCCCAGGCAGTAGTGGATGCCGTGGCCGAAGCTGATGTGCGCGGCGCCCGGCCGGTCCAGGACCAGGCGGTCGGGGTCCGGGAAGACGGCCGGATCGTGGTTGGCGGCCGCCTGGGAGACCACGACCGCCTCGCCCTCGCGGATCAGGACGCCCCCCAGTTCCACGTCCTCGCGGGCGTAGCGGGGCAGGGTGAGGCCGTTGAGCAGGGGGACGTAGCGCAGGAGCTCCTCCACCGCCCGGGGGATCAGTTCGGGTTGGGCGCGCAGGGTCGCGAGCCACTCGATGCCGTCGCCCCGCGCCTCGCCCGGCAGCAGCAGGACCGCGAAGAAGTTGGCGATCTGGTTCGTCGTCGTGACGAAGCCCGCGATGAGCAACTCGCCCAGCAGGCCCGTCAGTTCCGGCTCCGTCAGGGTGCCGTCCTCGTGCGCGCGGACCAGGAGCGTGAGCAGGTCATCGGCGGGGGCCCGCCGGCGCTCCTCGATCCAGCCGTGCATCCGGGTGAAGAAGTCCTTGCCCCGCTGCTCAAGCGCCTCGGGCGTCTCGCTTCCCGAGCAGATGACGTCCGCCCACGCCCGCACGGAGGGCACGTCTGCCGCGGGGACGCCGATCAGTTCGCAGATCAGGGTCATCGGCAGCGGGAAGGACAGGTCCTCCACCAGGTCGGCAGGCGGCCCGGACTCCTCGATCCGGTCGAGCAGTTCGTCGGCCACCTCCCGGACGCGGACCCGCAGGCCCTCCATGCGGCGTGCCGTGAACTCCTTGGCCAGCAGCGCCCGCAGGGGCGTGTGGCGCGGCGCGTCGAGGGCGATGAGGCCACCGCCGGCGCGGGGCATCGGGTCGATGCGCGGATGGTCGCGCCGCAGCGCCTCCGCGAGGGAGAACCGGCCGTCCGAGAGGACGGCGCGCACGTCCTCGTACGAGGTGGCGAGCCAGGCCTCGTCGCCGTACGGGAGTCGGACCCGGGTCAGCGGCCCGCCGCGCAGCGGCGCGTACCCGGCGGAGACGCCGAGTCCGTGGTCGGTCCAGAAGGGGTACGCCAGCGGGGTCGCGGTCATGGGGCGGTGCCTTTCTCGGCGGAGGCGGAGGGGGCCTGCGGGCCCGGGCCCACGGGGACGAGGACGTGGGTGGGCGGGGGTGCGCTGGTGTCGACGTCGGCGGTGAAGTCGAGGCCGTCGTCCCGGCAGACGAACTGCATGACCTGGCGTCCGGCCGCGGCGGCCCGGATCAGGCCGCCGGTGGTGGCCCACACCCCGGAGAGGTAGAAGTTGCTCAGCCCCGGCAGGACGGGGCCGTTCTTCTTGACGAGCTCCTCCATCGCCTCGCCGCTCTCCACGAAGGGCTGCCAGCCGAGGAACGTGCCCTCGTAGCTGCCCGTGTAGCGGATCTGGGTGAGGGGCGTGCTGGTGTCCCGTACGGCGATGGAGTCCTTCAGTCCGGGGTAGCGGGCGTCGAGGAAGTCGACGACGGCGTCCCGGGTCCGGCGCTTGGCCAGGGCATACGGCTTGCCCCGCCGCACCGGCAGGGTGTGCAGCTCCGTTCCGCGCCGGGGCCGGCTGAGCCGCTCGGGACCCTCGGCAAGCTCCCGCCAGGGCGCGGTGTCGGAGAAGTACGTGGCGTAGATGACGGTCGTGTCCTCGGGCGACAGCTCGGGATAGAACCGGTTGCGGAACTGGACGTTGAGGCTCGGGTGCCGGATCCCGGTGAGCCGTCCCGCCGTCTCCTCGTCGAGGAGGTGGGTGGTGGTGGGGTCCGCGTCCGGGAAGGGGCGGCGCAGGCCCAGGAAGACGCTGACGTAGCCGGGGAAGACCATCCCGGGCTTGTGCAGGGTCTCCCGGTAGAGCGTCCCGTAATCCTCGTCCAGGTAGCGGCCGTCGAGGAGCTTCAGGAGCGTGGTGGGGCCGTCGCACGCGGAGACGACGATGTCCGCGTAGTGCTCCTCGCCGTTGGCCAGCCGGACGCCGATCGCGCGGTCGCCCTTGACGAGGATCTCCTCGACGAGGGCGTTGTAGGTGATCTCGCCGCCGAGCCGGAGATAGCGCTGCTCGATGGAGCGGGCGAGGCCGAGGGAGCCGCCCTCGGGGACCCCCGCAGAGCGGTGGGCCTGCGCGGCCATCTGGAAGTAGAACGGCAGGACCGGGAAGCCGGGGTGCTTCTCGTACAGGATGTAGTTGAACGCCTCCCTCAGCAGCGGGTCCTTGAAGCGCGTCGAGTACTCCGTCATCAGCACGGACATCGAGGTGCGGAAGAGGTTGAAGTACGGCACGAAGCCGGCCAGCATCCGCCAGCGCTCCCGGCGGGTCATCAGCGGCACGGGCTTGAGGAAGGGGTACGAGGGCAGGCAGGTGATGAACTTGCGCAGGCCCGCGCAGAAAGCCCTGATGGGGCTTGCGTCCGCGGGCGAGAGATCGAGGAGATGCGCTTCGAGGCGGTCGGGGTCGCAGTAGAAGTAGACGGCCCGCCCGTCCGCACCGCGCACGGTGTTGAAGACGTCGAAGTGGCGCATCTCCTTGCCCTGGAGCGCCCCGAGTTCGAGCCAGATCTGGTGCATCTCGTTGCCGGGTCCGTTGCCGAGGAGCCAGCTGATGCAGGCGTCGAAGGTGTAGTTGCCCCGGTCCCAGCCGGTGCAGCAGCCGCCGGGGATCTCGTGCATCTCGAAGATCCGGGTGCGGTAGCCGTTCATGCGGGCGTACGCGCCGGTGGAGAGGCCGCCGAGGCCCCCACCGATGATGATCATGGTTTCGCGGCGCTTGGAAGGCGTCTGCGTACTCGTCACAGCCGTCACCTGACCCTGCGGGATTCGAGTTGGGGCAGCCGGCCGAGCCGGTCCGGGTGCCACGGGGTGGTGTCGGTGGACTCCCAGGCCTGGAACTCCAGGCCGAGGTCCCGGCACAGGTACTGGGTGACGAACCGACCGCTCGCGGCGGCGCGGATCAGGCTGCCGCCGCCGAACCACTGGCCCGCGAGCGAGAGCCCGTCGAGGCCCGGAAGCCGCATCCGGTCCTTGTTGATGAGCGCGGTGATGACGTCGTCGGCCGGGGTGAAGGACTTCCAGCCGAGGATGGAGCCGCCCCGCACGCCGGTGTACCGCTCGGTCGTCACCGGGGACGCCACGTCGACGACCTCGATCGCCCGCCCGATGCCCGGGTGGTGCCGTTCCAGGAAGCCCCGGACGAAGTCGGCGACCTCCTGCTTACGGGCCCAGTACGCCCGCCGGTCGGTGCGCCGCAGCTCCTTCCAGGATGCGTAGTCGCTGAAGTACGTGCAGTGGACGACGGACTTGCCCGGCGGGGCGAACCCGTCGGAGTACCGGGAGCGCATCTGCACCACGAGGCTGTTCTGCAGGACGCCCGGCAGGGCCTTGCTGTCCTCGTCGGAGAGCAGATACGTGACGCTGTGCCGGGCGGCCGGGTCCAGCTCGTCCTTCAGGCCGACGAAGGCGGAGACGACGCCCGGGTAGACCACATCCGGGCTCTCGGTCATCTGGGCGAAGAGCTCCTCGACCCGCGGGCTGGTGTAGCGGCCGTCGAGCAGGCCGTGAAGGGTGGTGGCGCCGTCACAGGCGGCCACCACATGGTCGGCGAAGTGCCGTTCGCCACCGCGTAGTTCGACGCCGATCGCGCGGTCGTTCTCCACCAGGATCCGTTCGACCCGGGCCCGGTAGTCGATCCATCCACCGAGTCCGGTGTAGCGGTCCTCGACCGAACGGGCCAGACCCAGCGAACCACCTTGCGGAAAACCGGCGTTGAGGTGGTAGGCGCTGGCCATGTTGAACAGGTACGGCAGCAGCGGGAAGACCTCGTGGTCCTGGAAGAAGATGAACGGGAACGCGCGGCGCAGCAGCGGGTCCTGGAACCGTTCGCAGAAGGTCTCCATCCGCGTCACCGCCGTCCGCCACAGCACCAGGAAGGACGGGAGGACCGCGCGGAGCGTCGCGAGGCGCTCGCGCGGGGACTGCAGCGGCGAAGGGGTCAGGAACGGGTAGAGGTTGATGCGGGTGAAGCGCCGCAGGTCCCGGCAGAACGCCCGGATCGGGCGGGCGTCCGCCGGCGACAGCTCCAGGAGGTGGGCTTCGAGCCGGTCGGGGTCGTTGTAGAAGGTGACGGAACGGCCGGTCTCGTCGGTGACGGTGTTGAACATCTCGAAGTTCGCGATGCTCTTCCCGTCGAGCGCGCCCAACTCCCGCCAGACACGGGCGGCGTCGTTGTCCCGGCCCGTGCCGGTGAGCCACTCGATGCAGTAGTCGAAGACGTAGTCCTGGCGCGACCAGGCGGTGCAGCAGCCCCCGGGCAGCACGTGCCGCTCGAAGATCCGCGTCTCGGCGCCGCTCATCTGGGAGTACACACCGGTGGAGAGCCCGCCGATGCCACCCCCGATGATGATCACCCGGGGCGCCTCGCCCGGCGCCGTGGCCTCCCGCCGCTCCCACACGGGCCTCTTCTCACGCGACATCGGTCTCCTCCTCCGTCGTGGGCGCGGCGGCGAGGAAGGTGAGGCCCTCCCGCGCGGCGGCGGCGATGTCGTCGTCGAGGGCGGCCCGGGCGAGCGCCGCGTTGCGCGCCGCCGGCTTCTCGTCGAGCATCTCGGCGTGCAGGCCTGAGCCGCGTACGAGCCGGTTGCCGGTGGTGGAGGCGGCGGCCCAACTGCCGCGCTGCCCCGCCGCGTACAGCTCGGCCTTGGCCTCGTCGGCGATCACGGTCACCGCCGCGGTCACCGTCCCGAGGTTCGGGGTCCGGCCGCAGAATTCCAGGTAGTCCCTGGCCTGGCTGAGCGTCTGCGCCGTGACCGTCTCGGAGCCGGTGTGCCGGCGCAGATGGTCGCGGAGTTCGTGCTCGAACACCTGGACGTGCTCGGCGGCGATGCCGTACGCCTCCTCGATCCGGTACGAGTCGAGGATCACCACGTGGGACACCTCGCGGCCCCGCCGTTCCAGCTCCTTGGCGACCTCGAAGGCGAGGTTGCCGCCGAGGGAGTAGCCGAGCAGGAGGCACGGGCCTGTGGGCCGCAGTTCCTCGACGAGATCGGCGTATCGGCCGGTCTTGTCGCCGTCGACGTGGTTGAAGGCGATCACTTCGTACGAGGGAAGATGCGCGGCGAAGTGCCGGTAGACGAGGCCGTGGCCGCCGGCCGGCGGGAAGCAGAACAGGGCGGGGCCCGCGCCCGCGTTGAACGTCAGCTGGGGCAGGGTTCCGGAGACCCGGCCGGTGACGATGGACTCGACCGTGCGGGCCATGCCGTGGAGCGTGGTGACCTTGAAGAGCAGGCCGACCGGGATGGCGATGCCGAACTCCTTCTGCAGATGGTGGATGAGTTCGATGAGCGTGATGGAGCTGCCGCCGGAGGCGAAGAAGTCGGTGCTCAGGCCGATCCGTTCGATGCCGAGCACCGCCTTCCAGTGCGCGGCGACCCGCTCCTCGTAGAGCGTCACGGGCGGTTCGTGGTCCTCCTCCGCTGCTTCGGCCCGGGGCTCGGGGAGCGCAGCCGGATCGACCTTGCCGTTCGGGGTCAGGGGCAGGGCGTCCAGGACGGTCAGATGGGCCGGGATGAGGTAGGTGGGTAGGTGGGCGGCCAGGTGACGGCGCAGGGCGAGCGGGTCCGGTGTGCTCCCGGCCGCCGCGACGACGTACGCGCCGAGCGCCGCCTCACCCGACGCTCCGGCACGGACCGTCACGAACGCCTCGGCGATGCCGGGGACTTCGAGCAGCAGGGACTCGATCTCGCCCGGCTCGATGCGGTGGCCGCGCAGCTTGATCTGGGCGTCGGCGCGGCCGAGCAGATGGATCCGGCCCCGGTCGTCCCTGCGGGCCAGGTCCCCGGTGCGGTAGAGCCGCTCGGGGGCCGCGTCGGGGCCGTGGTCGAGGGTGAGGGTGAGGAAGCGCCGGGCGGTCTGCTCGGGGTCGCCCGCGTAGTCGAGGGCGAGGCCGGGGCCACCGGCCCACAGCTCGCCGACGACCCCGGGCGGTACGGGCTCGAGGCGGGCGTCCAGGACGTGCAGGACGCAGTTGGGCAGGGGTGCGCCGACGGGAACGGTGCCGTTGGGGTCGAGGCCGTCGGTGGAGCCTTCGAAGCAGGCGCTGTCGACGGTCGCCTCCGTGAGGCCGTACGAGTTGATGACCCGGGTCTCCGGGCCGCAGAGCCGCCGCAGCCGCTCGTACTCCGCGACCTTCCACGTGTCGGAGCCGACGATCATCAGGCGCATGAAGTCGAGCCGGTGACCGCCCTCCTCGCAGTGGGCCATCAGGGCGCGGGCCGTGGCGGGCACGAACTCGGCGCAGTCCACGCGCTCGGCCGTCATCGCCTCGTACAGCCGTGCCGTGTTGAGCAGCAGCTCACGGTCGGCGAGGACGAGCCGGCCACCGGAGCACAGAGCGCGGACCAGGTCGCCGGTGAACACGTCGAAGGAGACAGCGGCGAGCTGCAGATGGACGCCGGGCTCGGCGGCGAGGCCGTACTCCTCGCGCCAGGCGCCGTGGACGGCGGCGAGGGCGCGGTGGGAGACGCGGACCGCCTTGGGCCGGCCGGTGGAGCCGGAGGTGTGGATGACGTAGGCGGGGGTGTCCAGGGAGTCTGGGGTGTCGAAGGGTGTTCCTTCGGGGCCCTCCTCCGTGAGCACGTCCGTGAGGAACTCCGTGCCGAGGGCCGCGAGCCGCTCCGCACCGTCGGGCTCGGCGACGACCAGCGCGGCACCCACGTTGCCCGTCATCACGGCGAGCCGGTCGACCGGGTGGCCGGGGTCGAGCGGCAGGTAGGCGGCCCCGGCGCGCCAGACCGCGAGGAGCGCGACGATCAGCTCGGGCGACTTCGGCAGGCAGACGGCGACCACGTCACCGGCGCCCACCCCGCGGGCCCGGAGCCGTCCGGCCAGAGCCGCGGAGGCCTGCTCCAGCTCGCCGTACGTCAGATGGCGCGCCGCTCCCCCGGTCCCGGCGGCGGGCACGGTGACCGCGACCGCGTCGGGTGTACGGGCGGCCGCGTCCTCGAACAGGCGGTGCACCGGGCGGTCCTGGGCGACCACCGGCCCCCGGGCGGCCCGGCCGTGCAGGATCTCGTGGCGCTCGTGCGCGCCGAGCATGTCGAGCTCGGCCACCGGCCGGTCGCCCGTCGCGCGGGTGAGGGCGTCGAGCAGCGTGCGGTAGTGGTCGGCCATGCGGCGGACGGTCCGGGGCCGGAACAGGTCGGTGTTGTACTTCAGGACGCAGTGGAAGCGGCGCTCGCTCTCGTCCTCGTACGCGGAGAGCGTGACGTCGAACTGCCCTTCCTCCTCGGGGAGTTCGATGTAGTCGAGGTGGTAGCCGTACTGCTGCGATGACACCTTGTGGGCCAGCAGGATGAACATCGCCTGGAAGACCGCCGAGCGGCTCGGGTCGTGCTGCAGGCCCAGCTTCTCGACGAGCAGCACGAAGGGGTACTCCTGGTGGTCCAGGCCCCCGAGGACGGTCCGGCGGACCTGGGCGAGCAGCTCGCCGACGGTCGGGTCGCCGGCCAGGTTCACGTGCAGCGGCAGCGGGTTGACGAAGTAGCCGTAGACCGAGCCGAGTTCCTCGTCGGTGCGGCCGGTCACCGGGCTGCCGACGACGAGGTCGTCCTGACCGGAGTGGCGGTGCAGCAGGAGGTAGTACGCGCACAGCAGCACCATGAAGGGCGTGACGCCGTGGTCGCGGGCCAGCGAGTGCACGCGGGCGCTGAGTTCCTCGTCGAGGACGAAGAACTCGGAGGCTCCGTTGTGCGTCTGCACCGGCGGCCGGGGCCCGTCCGTCGGCAGGGCGAGAGGCGGGATCTCGGCGGGCAGGGCGCCGCGCCAGTACTCCAGCATGCGGTCGGCGTCCGGGGAGGCCAGGAAGCGGTTCTGCCGGTTGAGGAAGTCGAGGTACCGGGCCGGGACGGGCGGCAGCTCGACCGGCCGGCCCGCGCGCATGCCCTCGTAGAGCGCGAGCAGCTCCTCGATGAAGGTGAAGGTGGAGATGGCGTCCGAGACGATGTGGTGGACCGCCTTCATGATCACCCAGCGGTCGGGGCCGCGCCGGAAGAGCCGGAACCGCATCAGCGGGTCGTGGGCGAGGTCGTACGGCTCGCGGTACTCCGCGACGATCAGCTCGCGGATCTCGTCCCAGGGCAGGCCCTCGACGTCGAACACCTCGAAGTCCGGCTCCATGGAGTCGGAGACGGTCTGCACCGGGCGCCCGTCCTCCAGGACGAAGTTCGCCCGCAGGACGGGGTGGCGGGCGACGAGCGTACGGACGGCCTCCGCCATCAGTTCGGGCTCGATGACCGTACGGACCTCGACGGCGCCGCCGATGTTGTAGGCGAACCCGTCGGGGTTGAGCTGCTTGAGGAACCAGAGCGCCTTCTGGTTCTGGGTGAGGGGGTGGCGGCCCGGGTCCTCGTACAGCTCGATCGTCGCCGCTCCGTCCTCCGGCCCCTCGCCCTGAGCCGCGAGCGCCTCGGTGGCGGCGTACAGCTGGGCGATCAGCTCTCGTACGGGCGCGCCGCTGAGCAGTGCGACGACGGGCAGCGCGACACCGGTCTCCGCCTGGATCCGGGCCCGCAGTTCCATGGCGAGGAGCGAGTCGAGACCGAGCTCGCCGAGTCCGGCGTCCGGGTCGATCCGCTCGGCGCCCACCCGCAGGACGGTGGCGGCGGGGGCGAGGAAGTGGTCGGCGGCGAGCCGGGCCCGCTCCTCCTCGTCGGCGGCGGCACGGAACCGGGCGAGATAGCCGCCGTGTCCGTCACCCCCGGCCGGGCCGCCGGCGGACGCGGCGGCCTCCGCGGCGAGTCCGGCGACGAGTGGGGGTGAGGTGGGGTACCAGGCGAGGAAGGTCTTCCAGTCGCTGATCGTGGCGATCAGGAGCTGCGCCCGGTCCTGTCCGAAAACCCGCTCCAGGACGGCCGTCCCGGCGGTCGGGGAGAGCGAGCTCATGCCCCGGACCACGCGATAGTGCTCGACGAGGCTCAGCTCCTCGATCATGCCGGTCGCCCACGGGCCCCAGTTCAGGCTGAGCGCGGCCAGGCCGCGTGCCCTGCGGTGGTGGGCGAGGGCGTCGAGGAAGGCGTTGCCCGCCGCGTAGTTGGTCTGTCCGGTGGTGGTGAGCAGCGCGGCGACGGAGGAGAAGAGCACGAAGTGGTCGAGCGGCTCGTCGCGCAGCAGGTGGTGCAGGAGCCAGGCCCCGGCGGCCTTGGGGGCGAGGACGGCGTCGAAGGAGGCCCGGTCCATGTCCTGGACCGGGATGTCCCGTACGTGCCCGGCGAGATGGAACACCCCGCGTACGGGAGGGGCGTCCCGGTCCCTGCGGGCGGCCAGCCAGGCGGCGAGCGCGGGCTCGTCGGCGATGTCGAGGGCCGCGTGCACGGGATGGGCGCCGAGCGCCTCCAGCTCCTTGACGAAGCGCGCTCCGGAGGCCTCGGGGGCGTCCGTGTCGAGGGTCCGCCAGGTGGTGCGGTCGGGCAGCTCGGTGCGGCCCACCAGGATCAGGTGCCGGGCGCCCTGGCGGACGAGGTAGCGGCAGAGCAGCCGGCCGAGGGCGCCGAAGGCCCCGGTCACCAGATAGGCGCCGTCCGGGCGGAGCCGCGGCGGCAGGGGCCGGGTGAGGCCCTCGGGCCGGACGAGGCCGCTGACAAGGCGGCGGCCCGCCCGCAGGGCGACCTCGTCCTGGGGGCGGTCGGGTTCGGGCGTGGCGAGGACCTCGCGCAGGAGGGCGTGGGCCTCGGCCTCGGGGGTGGTGGTCGCCCCCTCGGAAGTGGCTCCCGCGCTCTCCAGGTCGATCAGCTTGCCGGGGTGGGCGATCAGTTCCTGGTGCCGGAGTACGCGGCCGATGCCCCAGGCCGGGGCGCCGAGGGGTTCGACCGGGTCGCCGGGGGCCGCCGCCTGCGTGCCCCGGGTGACGAGGTGCAGGGCCGCGGGAGCGGCAAGCTGTCCGGGGTCGTCCCGCAGGGCCTGCGCGAGGGTGACGACGGAGTAGGTGCCAAGCGCGCTGTGCCGGTCGAGGTCCGCGCGGGAGGTCGCGTCGAGCGCAGGCAGGTCCAGGTTCCACAGGTGCACGACGGCACCGACGGGACGCCCGTCGCGCTCGGCCAGGTCGGCGAGGAGCCGCCGCAGGTCGTCGGCACTCCCGGGCACCACCTCGGAGCGGTCGCCCTCATCCGCGCCGAAGGCGTACGCCTCGCCCGGCCGGACGAGGTGGCAGGTGCCGCCTCGCGCGGTGACGAGCCGCTCCAGGGCGTCCGCCACTCCCCCTGGCCGGTCGGCGAACAGCAGCCAGCTCCCGGGGTCCTGGGCCTCGGCCTCCTCCAACGGCGCTTCTGTCCACGCCAGTTCGGCGAGCCAGCCGTCGATCGTGGCGAGCCCGACCGTCGCCGAGGCCTGCTCGACGTCCGCGGCGCGGAAGCCGTGGACGTGGCCGACGCGTTCGCCTCCCTCGGTGTAGAAGGCGATGTCGCCGACGAGTTCGTCGTCCGCGCGCCGGGTGATCGTGGCGTGGGCCCAGAGGGGCTGGTCACCGATCGGGGTCGTCCGTACCTCGTCGATGGAGAGCGGCAGCAGGATGCCCGTACGGGAGGCGCCGGACGCGTCCTGGTCCGGGAGTCCGGCCACGAGCAGGGCCTGGAAGCAGGCGTCGAGGAGGACCGGGTGGAGCTGGTGGCCCGCCGCGCCGCCGCCGACGCTCGCAGGCGGCCGGATCAGCGCGAGCGCCTCACCCTGTCCGTGCTCGCCGCGCCCCCGCCACACCTCGGCGATGCCCTGGAACGCGGGTCCGTAGTGGTAGCCGCGCGCGCCGAGGGTCTCGTAGCAGGTCGCGGAGTCGAGGGCCTGCTCCGCGCGCTCGCGGACCGCCTCCAGATCCGCCGACGTACGACGTGGCGCGGGCGCCCCGCCGCGTACGACTCCGACGGCGTGGACGGTGGGGGTGTCGCCGCCGGGTGTCGCCACCGTGAACGCGGCCGACCGGGCGGAGAGCGACAGCTGGACGGCCTTGGGGGCGTCGTCCGGCAGGAAGAGGGCCTTGCGCAGTTCGATGTCGCCGAGCACGACGTCCTCCGCGCCGGTCACCGCCCGGACGGCCTGGGTGGCCATCTCGATGTAGCCGGCGGCGGGGAAGAGGGTCCGCCCCTGGATGCGGTGGTCGGCGAGATAGGGCTGCGTCTCGACGTCGAGCGCCACCTCCCAGGTGGGCTCGGCGGTGGCGAGACGCCGGCCGAGCAGCGGGTGGTCCTGCCGGCCGAGGCGTACTTGGGCGACCGGCTCGGGTTCGGTCCAGTAGCGGTCGCGCCGCCAGGGATAGCGCGGGAGGGGTACGGACCGGCCGCGCGGGTGGAGGGCGTGCCAGTCGACCGGGCTGCCGAGGGTGTGGAGCGCGGCCAGGGAGGTGGTGAAGCGCAGGGCCTCGTCCTCGGCGCGGCGGATGGAGGGCAGTGTGGTCGCGTTGGACTCGCCGGTCTCGGCCGCGTGCTGGAAGCACTCCTTGATGGAATGGCCGAGCACCGGGTGGGGCCCGATCTCCAGGAAGGTGCGGTACCCGTCGGCGGCGAGCGCGTCGACGGCGGCGCGGAAGCGCACGGTGTCGCGCACGTTGTGCCACCAGTAGTCGGCGTCCAGCTCCGAGCCTTCGGCCCGGCCTTCCCGGCCGGTCAGGTAGAGCGGCAGCCGGGCGGCGCGGGGCTCGATGTCGGCCAGCTCAGTGAGCAGTTCGTCCTTGATCGCGTTCATCGCGGCGGAGTGGTACGGCACTTGGACGTCGAGGAGCTTCGCGAACACGCCGTCGGCGCGCAGGGAGGTGGCGTACGCGCCGAGCGCGGCCTCCTCGCCGGCCAGGGTCAGGGCGCCCGGGCTGTTGACGGCGGCGACGGAGAGCCGGTCGCCGAAGGGCGCGGCCCGGCGCACCGCCTCGTCCTCGGGGAGCCCGACGGCGAGCATGGTGCCGGTGCCCGCAAGCCTGTGCTGGAGGCGGCTGCGGGTCAGCACGATCCGCACGGCGTCGCGGAGGCTGTAGACCCCGGCCTCGTAGAACGCGGCGATCTCGCCGGTGCTGTGGCCGACGACCGCGGCCGGCCGCACCCCGTGCGCCCGCCAGAGCGCGGCGAGGCCCACCTGGACGGCGAAGTTGGCGGGCTGGGCCAGCCAGGTCTCCGCCATCCGGGAGACGTCCTCGGCCGCGTTCAGCTCGTCGACGAGGGACCAGCCGGCCTGGGCCACGATCTCCCGGTCGACGGCCTCGACGGCCTCCCGGTAGACGGGCCGGGACGCGAACAACTGGCGGCCCATCGCCCACCATTGGGGACCCATGCCGGTGAACACCCAGACGGGTTCGGCCTGTCGGCCCTCGCGTCGCTTCCCGGTCAGCACACGGGGGTGCTCCTCGCCCCTGCCGTACGCGGCGAGGGCCTCGTCGAGCTCCTCGGGCGAGCCGTACACGACGGACAGCCGGACGTCGTGGTGCTGGCGGCGATGCGCGAGGGAGTACGCCAGATCCGGGACGGAAGGGCCCTCGTCGGGGGTAGCCAGTTCCGCGCGGACGGACTCGACGAGCGCGGGCAGGACGGCGGCGTCGCGCGTGCTGAGCGGGAGCACGGAGGGCGTGGGTGCCGGGGTCTCGGCGTCGGACGCCACGGGCATGGGAGCGTCGGTGGCGTGAGTTACGAATGGCGCGGGCGCGGCTTCGAGCAGGACGTGGGCGTTGGTGCCGCCGAAGCCGAAGGAGTTGACCCCGGCACGGGCGGTGCCCTCGTGCGCCGGCCAGGGCGTGAGCCGGTCGGGGATCTCGTACGGCGCGGCATCGAGGTCGATGGCGGGGTTGATCCGCTCCAGGTTGATGTGGGGCGGGATGAGCCGGTGCTTGAGGCTGAGCGCGGTCTTGATGAGCCCGGCGATCCCGGCGGCGGACTCGGTGTGCCCGATGTTCGTCTTGACCGAGCCGACGTAGCAGGCGTCGCCCGGCTTGCGCCCGATGGCGAGGACCCTGGCCAGCGCGCCCGCCTCCACGGGGTCGCCGACGGGCGTGGAGGTGCCGTGGGCCTCGACGTACTGAAGGTCGCCGGGGGTGATGCCGGCCCGTGCGCAGACCTGCTCGATCAGGGTGACCTGGGCGTCGGCGCTGGGGACGGTGATGCCGTTGGTGCGGCCGTCCTGGTTGACGCCGGTCTCGGTGACGACGGCGTGGATCCGGTCCCCGTCCCGTACCGCGTCCGAGAGCCGCTTGAGGACGACGATCCCGACGCCCTCGGCGCGGACGTAGCCGTTCGCCTCGGCGTCGAAGGTCCGGGAGCGGCCCTCCGGGGAGAGGAAGCCGCCCTTCGTCTCGGCGATCGTGTACTGCGGCGTCAGGTGGAGCAGCGTGCCGCCGGCCAGGGCGAGTGAGCTCTCGCCGCGCCGCAGGCTCTCGCAGGCGAGGTGGACGGCGACGAGGGAGGAGCTGCACGCGGAGTCGACGGAGAGGCTGGGGCCCCGGAAGTCGAAGCAGTGCGAGAGCCGGTTCGACACCATCGTCATCATCGTGCCGGTGGCGGTGTGCGCGCCGAGGGTGTCGAAGCGCAGGTCGGCGAATTGCAGGATCTTGTAGTCGAGGGTGAACGCGCCGACGAACACGCCGACGTCCCGCCCGGCGAGCTCGGCCGGCTTCTGCCCGCCGTCCTCCAGGGCCTCCCAGCTCACCTCGAGGAGCTTGCGCTGCTGCGGGTCCATGGAGTGCGCCTCGCGGGGGCTGATCCCGAAGAACTCCGGGTCGAACTCGTCGAAGCCGTCGATGTATCCGCCGCGCCCGCCGACCAGCCGACCGGGTTTGGACTTGTCCCGGCTGCCCAGTGAGGCGACGTCGTACCGGTCGAGCGGCGTGGGGGTGATGCAGTCCTTCCCGTCGACCAGGTTGCGCCAGAAGCCGCGGTGGTCGTTCGCGCCGCCGGGGAAGCGGCAGCCGATCCCGATGATCGCGATCTTCTCGGCGCGCGTGGGGAGGGCGGCCGAGGCGGCGACTTGGGCATGGCGAAGCGATTCAGGCATGAGCGGTCCCTTGATTCGCGTAGCGAGAGAAAAGGTGAGCAGCAGAACAAGGCGGCGCGGGACGAGACGAGTTGCCACCGAAGGCGGACGCGGGCGGCGCGGCACGGGGAGGTCCGAGGTGGGGGCCGAGATGGGCGCCCGAGGTGCGGGGCCGGTCAGCCGGCGGGGCGGCGCCGCCAGGGGTGGACGAGGGTGGCCAGGACGGCGCCGGTGTCGGGGAAGGAGCCCGGGTCGGCCAGGCCGACGGTCTCCGGTTCACGGCCGGGGCGCCAGGTGAACGTGCCGAACACCCGGTCCCAGACGGACAGGTCGGAGGCGTAGTGCCCGGCTTCGGAGAGGTCGGTGCTGTGGTGCAGCCGGTGCTGCTCGGGCCCGGAGAGGACGTGGTTCAGCGGCCCGAGGCGTACGCGGATGTTGGCGTGGACGAAGTACCCCTGGGCGACGACGAAGAGACCGACCGCGAACACCGTCCGCTCGGAGAACCCGACCAGGGCCAGGGCCAGTTGGACGAAGCCCTGGGAGATGACGACGTCGAGCACGTGGTTGACCCCGTTGTTGCCGGCGTTGACCTTCGTGGGGACGTGGTGGACGCCGTGCAGCCGCCAGAGCCAGGCGTAGGTGTGGCCCGCGCGATGCACCGCGTAGCTCGCGAGCGAGCCCAGGAGCAGGGCCACGGGTATCTCGGCCCACAGGGGCAGCCACGGATCGCGGCGGGCGACCTTGCCGACGGCGTACAGGACGAGGTTCTGCCCGAGGGTGCCGCCGGCGGCGGTGAGGACGTAGTACACGCCGTACCACCCCCACTCCCTGCGCTCGGGCTGCCAGGAACGGTCGTACGGGATGAGGAACTCGAGCAGCACGAGATAGCCGAGCACCGAGAACTGGAAGAGCAGAACGGCGCGCCCCGCGTCCCAGCCGCGTCCTTCGGTGAGGAGGAAGACGGCGGCGACCGCGAGCAGCAGGACCGGTTGGGCGGTCACGGCCAGGACATCGCGCGCCGATAACCGGGGCATGGCACTCCACTTCTTGGGGACGACCGGACACGTGGGAGCGCTCCCCGACGAGGAGGGAGGCACCGGGGAGCTTGATGACAGTATGAATTCACATGACTACGCACGGCAACGGCGATCGACCGGCGCACGGTGTCGAACGCGCCGGTCCCAATGATCCAAATACCCCCGCACGCACCCCCGAAGATCGTCTCAACCAGGCTTATTTCTGCTGGGAGTTGATCGCTCGGCTGACGGATCGATTCATCATCGTCGGTCATGACGCGACAGCCCGTTCTGTGGGCTGAAGCCGTCCTCCGCGAGGGCGTCGAGCAGGGCCGGACGGTACGCGCGGGTACCGGAATTGGGCATTTCGGTAGACGGTTCGACTGCTAAATGATCACAATGTGCAGGAAGTGTGGAGGCGACCGGTGCGGGGGTTCCGAGGCCCGTGCCGTGCGTCGGCACACGGCGGCCACCGACCGGTAAGCGGGTCGGCGGCGGCACCCCCTGTACCCGAATCGACCTGGAGTCGGCGTGACGCCACCCCCCGTTCCCACCCCGCAGCCGGACCCGGCCGCCACCTCCGTCGTCGGCGGTGCCTTCGACGCGGTGCCCGCACTCGACGGGGAGCTGTGTTTCGACGGCGCCACCCTGGAAGCGGCCTCCGGCGACTTCGGGCGCATGGTCCGCCAGTCGCCCGCCGCCGTGCTCAAGCCCGGCTCGGCCGACGACGTCGCCACGATGGTCCGCTACTGCCGGGAGCGCGGCCTGAAGGTCGCCGGACGGGGCCAGGGCCACTCCACCCACGGCCAGGCCCAGGTGCCGGCCGGGCTCGTCGTCGACCTCGGCTCCCTCGACGCCGTCGAGATCCGCGACAACACGGCCGTCGTGCAGGCCGGGGTCCTGTGGAGCACCCTGGTCCGCGCCACCCTGCCCCTGGGCCTCACCCCGCCCGTCTTCACCGACTACCTCGAGCTCTCCGTGGGCGGCACGCTGTCCGCCGGGGGTCTCGGCGGGCAGATCGGTCACTACGGCACGCAGGTCGACAACGTCCTCGAACTCGAAGTGGTCACCGGCGAGGGCGAGCTGACGACCTGCTCGCCCACCGTGCGTCCGGACCTGTTCCGGGCCGTCCTCGGCGGCCTCGGGCAGTGCGCGATCATCACCCGCGCCACCCTCGCCCTGGTCCCCGCGCCCCGCTCCGTACGGCTCTACACCCTGACGTACCCGAGCGTCGCCGCGCTCACCGCGCAGGAGGCCGAACTGATCAGGGAAGGCCGGTTCGACTACCTCGTCGGCCAGGTCATGCTCACCCCGGACGGCTGGATCCACTTCATCGAAGCCGCGTCCTACGACGCCACCGCCGACGACGACACCCGGCTCACGGACGGCCTGGGGCACACCTCGGTCCAGGCCCAGGACGTGGAGTACTTCGCCTTCCTCGACCGGATCGCCCCGCTGCTGGACATGCTCAGGGCGAACGGCGAGTGGCAGCGCCCCCACCCCTGGTACGACAGCCTCCTCCCCGCGTCCACCGTGAACGAGGTCGTCACGGAGACGCTGGCCGGCCTCAAGTCCGGCTCCCTCGGCGCGAGCGCGGTCGTCCTCCTCTACCCCGTGCTCACCGGCAAGTGCCGGACCCCGCTCCCGGCCATGCCGGAAGAGGAACTCGCCTACCTCTTCTCCCTCCTCAAGACCGCCTCCCCCGGAGCGGACTCCGCCGAGGAGATGGTCGCCGCGAACCGCGCCCAGTACGACACCACGGTCGCGGCGGGCGGCACCTGGTACCCGATCGGCTCGGTCCCGCTCACCACGGACGACTGGGTCCGCCACTTCGGCGCCTTCTGGCCCGAGTTCCGGGCCGCCCGGCACCGCTACGACCCCGACGGGATCCTCACCCCGGGCCAGCGCATCTTCTGACCCGGGCGGGGCCCGGTCCGGCACGGGGCCGGGCCGGTCGGCGAAGATGGAGGGGTCACCCGTCCCTCGACGCGAGGAGCGTCCGCCCTGATGTCCAGCCCCGGTTCCGGTCCCGGTACGAGGCCGCCGACGATCGCCGACGTCGCCAGGGTCGCCGGTGTGTCGCGTACGACGGTCTCGCACGCCCTCAACGGGCTCGGCAAGGTCGACCCCCGGACCCGGGAGCGCATCAAGCAGGTCGCCGCGGAGCTCGGATACCGGCCCAACCTGCGGGCGCAGCGGCTGCGGCGCGGGGAGGCGAAGGCCATCGCCCTCGCCTCCTCCATGCCGTTCGCGGTGGCCGGCGGACCGTCCCGGCTCGGCTTCTACATGGAGGTCGCGGCCTCCGCCGCCGAGAGCGCCCTCCTGCACGACTACGCGCTGGTGCTCGTCCCGCCCGTGCAGTCCGGCTCCGCGCTGTACTCCGTCGACATCGACGGGGCCATCGTCGTCGAGCCCGACGTCGACGACCCGGCGGTCGCCGCCCTCAAGGAACGGGGGCTGCCGTTCGTGACGCTCGGCAGGCCCGGGTCGCCCGCCGAGGACGTACCGTACGTCGATCTGCGCGGCGGTCTCGTCGCCGAGCTGCTCCTGACCCATCTGCACGAGCAGGGGGCCCGCCGGCCCGCCCTGCTCATCGGCTCCGGCCGGCGGCACTCGGCCGTGGACGCGCGCGCCGCCTACGAACGGCTCGCGGCGGACCACGGCTGGACGCCGATCGTGGCGACCGCTCCCGAGACGGGTGGTGAGCAGGCCGGGTACGAACGGTGCGCGGCCCTGCTCGCCGAGCACCCCGGGATCGACGCGGTCTGCGCGATGGTGGACGCCTTCGCGGTGGGCGCGGTCCGGGCGATCCGGGACAGCGGGCGCGCCGTGCCGGACGACGTCATGGTCGTCACCCGGTACGACGGTCTGCGCGCCCGGACCTGCGAACCGCCCCTGACCGCCGTGGACCTGCACCTGGATCGCGCGGCGGCCGACGCGGTGACGCTGCTCCTCGGCCGGCTGCGCGGGGGCGGCGACGCCGCCACCACCGCGCCCGTGCCGACCGTCCCGGAGCCGCGCGTCATCGCCCGTCGCTCGTCGCAGCGGGGTACGACGGCCTGACACCTCGGCGTTCAGAGTTCAGAGACCCAGGATCAGCACCGCCCCCGAGACGAGCGCGAAGACGAGCACGAAGAGCCGCATCCGCCGCGCGTCCAGCCGGTCGTGCGCCAAGCGGCTCAGCCACGCGCCCACCCCGATCGCGGGCGCGAGGGCGAGGGCCCAGCCCAGGTCGGCCGGCCTCCCCTCCCCCGTAGCGAACAACAGCAGCAGCGAGGCGACTTCACCGACCAGGAAGCACACGGCGACGGTGGACCGCAGCTCCGCCGGCGGCCGGTGCTGGTAGACGAGAGCGAGCGGCGGACCGCCGACCCCCGTCGCCGTCTCCGTCAGCCCTGTCACCGCCCCCGCGCCCACATAGGCGACCCGGCCCGGCGTGAACGCGGGCGCGGCCAGGCTCACGACGGCCGCGAGCACGGTGGCGACGCCCACGAACAGACCGAGGCTGCGCTCCGGGATCAGCCAGAGCAGCGCGAGGCCGCCGGGGGTCGCCGCGAGGCGCGCGGCCGTGATCCAGCCCGCGCCGCGCAGGTCGAGCGAGGCCCGTTCACGCCAGGCGACGTACAGGTTGAGCGGGATCATCGATGCCAGGACGAACACGGGGAGCAGGCGGGGGTCGAGAATGCCGGCCACCGGGGCGACGATCAGGGCGAAGCCGAGTCCGCTGCTGCCCTGGACGAACGCGGCGGCCGTCACGGTGAGGGCGAGGACCGCCAGTGTTTCGACGGTCACTTCGCGGTCCCCTCGACCCGAGCAGTCCCCTCGACCCGAGCCGTCCCCTCGACCCGAGCTGCCCTCTCGGCCCGAGCCGTCCCCACAGCCCGAGCTGTCCCCTCGACCCGAGCTGCCCTCTCGGCCCGAGCCGTCCCCTCGGCCCGCGCCGCCGTCGATGTCGGGTGGACGCGGGTGATGGCGGCGCCGCCCACGGCCGTACGCGCCAGCTCGGCCGCCCGGCGCACGAGAGCGGTCCCGTCCCAGTCGACGGGCCGACCACCCCACAGGCGCAGCCGGCCGGCGACGAACACGGCGGTGATCTGGTCGCGGTTGCCGCGCCGCACCAGCTCCCAGGGCAGGTCCCAGGAGAGCGCGAGTTCCGGCGTGGTGGTGTCGACGAGGAGGAAGTCGGCGGCGAGCCCCTCGGCGATCGTTCCGGTCCGTGCGCCGAGGCCGACGGCGTCGGCTCCGCCGCGGGTGGCGTGCTCCAGCCAGGTCCAGCCGGCGCCGCAGGACGAGTCGCCGATGGCGAGCCCGTACGCGAGCCGCTGCGCGAACTCGGCCGCGTCGGCGAGCCGGAAGCCGTCGCCGCGCGTGCCGTCGGTCCCGAGTCCGAAGCGGATGCCGCGCTCGGCCATGGCGGTGGCGGGCGCGACGGCGTTGCCCTTCCAGGCGCTGGCGACGGGGTTGTAGCTGATGGTGGTGCCCGTCTCGGCGAGCAGGGTGAGTTCGCGCGGGGTGAGGAGCGTGGCGTGCGCGGCGAGCAAGTGGGGGCCGAGCACGCCGAGCCTGTGGAGGTACTCCAGGGGCCGCAGACCGTGGCGTACGAGCGAGCGTTCGACCCCCGCCAGGTGCTCGTTGACGTGGATCTGGAGGACCGCTCCGGACTCGGCCGCGAGACGGGCCGTGTCCCGAAGGGTCTCCTCGGTGGCGGCCTCGGGGATGGAGACGGCGAGGGAGGGGTGGATCAGCGGGTCGCCTTCGTAGCGCGCGAGGTGCTTCTCGGCGGCGTCCGGAACGGACGGCGTCTCGCCGTCGGCGTCGTTGCGGACCAGGCCGAGGACGCACCGGATTCCGGCGTCGCGGGCCGCGGCGGCCACCACCTCCACGTCGACATCGGCGCGGGTCCCCGCGTCGGCGACGGTGGTGAAGCCGCCGCGCAGGGCTTCGAGCACGGCCAACTTGGCGGCGACGTAGGCCGCTTCCTCGCCCAGGGCGCCCTCCAGCGGTACCCACACCCGGCGGAAGATCTCCGACGGCTCCCCGAAGGCGAGCGCCGCACCGAAGCTCTGGGTGAGGTGGTGGTGTGCGTCGACGAAGCCGGGCATGAGGAGGTGTCCGGGGAGCGGGACCGGATCAAGATCGGGGTGGGTGCGCGCGAGGTCCCCGAGGGGTCCCACCCGCTGGAAGCTCCCGTCGGCGATGACGACCGCGTGACCTTCGGCGGGGCCCTCCGGCAGCAGCACGGCGTCCGGCACGAGCAGGAGGGGCCGGTCCGAACCGGTCAGGGCGTCACGGGTGATGAGCTGGTTCATCGGTCGCTTTCCGTACGAGGGGAGCCGAGGCGGGCTCCGGTGGGGCGGGCAGAGGTCAGCCGGGCGGCGAGGTTCGGCCTGACGTGGTGGAAGAGGACGTTGAGGACGGCGGCGACGAACGCGCCGACGGCGACGCCGCTTTCGAGGAGGATGCGGAGGTTCGGCGGGAAGCCCCCGTACACGCCCGGAACGAGGATCGGGAGCAGTCCGAGCGCGAGGGCGACGGCGCAGATGAAGGTGCTCGTGTGCGTACCGAGGTCGGAGCGGCCGAGCATCTGGACGCCGAGCACGGTGATCACGGCGAAGACGACCATCGCCGTGCCGCCGACGACCGCCGACGGGATGACGCTGATCGCGCGGGTCACGGGAGCGAGGAACCCGATGGCGATGAGGACCACGCCGGCCGCGGCGGTCACGTAGCGGCTGCGGACGCCGGTGACGCGGACGATGCCGATGTTCTCGCCGCTGGTGACCATGAGCGGCAGGCCGAAGAAGCCGCCGAAGAGCGAGGTGAGCGCGTCGCCCCTGACGGTCTTGGGGACATCGGCGCGAGTGTCGATCTCCTTGCCGACGGCCTCCGCGTTGATGACGGTCTGTCCGGTTGCCTCCGCCATGGAGGCGAGGCTGTAGAGCATCAGCGGCAGGGCGGCGACCAGGTTGAACTGGGGCGACCCGAACGGCATCAGCTGCGGGAGGGTGAGCAGACCGCCGTCGGTGGCGCTGCCGAGGTCGACGGCGCCGAGGGCGGCGGCGAGGCAGGTGCCGGCCAGGAGGCCGAGCATGACGGCGAGTTGGCGCAGGATGCCGCTGAAGAACAGGTAGAAGGCGACGGTGAAGCCGATGGTGGCCAGGCCGAGGCCGAGGTTGAGGGGGTCGGCGAAGCCCGGCGTGCCGGGGCGTCCGGTGACCAGGACCGCGCCGACCTTCACCAGGTTGACGCCGACGATGACGATCATCGTGCCGATGACGAGGGCCGGGAAGAAGGCCAACAGCCGGGAGAAGACCGGCAGGACGAGGAAGTAGAAGGCCGCGGTGAGGATCACGGCCCCGGTGGCGGTGCGCAGACCGTGCTGTTCGGCGATGGCGAGGAAGAGGATCAGGGGCGCGCCGCCCGGCAGCATGACGAACGGCAGCCGGGGGCCGAACTTCCACGGCCCTAGGGACTGGATCAGGGAGCCGACCCCGGAGAGCACGAAGGCCGCCGAGAGCAGGTTGACGGTGAGTCCGGGGTCGAGGCGGAGGGTCGCGCTCATCAGGAAGATCGCCGAGATGGGGGTGGCGGCCATGACGAGCACGTGCTGGACCCCGAAGAGCAGGATCCTGCCGAGGGGGCGGGACTGGTCGACGGGGTGGGGGGCCTCGGGGGCGGAGGGCTCGGGGGTCGCGGGGCTGGGGCTCTCGGGCTCGAGGGTCTCGGGCTCGAGGGTCTCGGAAGTCTCGGGGCTGGGGGTCTCAGGCTCGGAGGTCCCGCGGACCGGTGTCTCAGAAGCGGGGGATCGTCGTTCCGTGCCGGGAAGGCCAGGGAGGTGCTGGGGAGTGGACACGTTCGGGCTCCGTTCGGGCGTCGCTGCACGCTCGGATATCAGCCGCGATCCAGCCCCGGACGGAGGGCCAAAGCGAGGTGGCCAAATCGATTTGGCCGCCAGTATCCGAGGGCTCCCGCCCACCGTCAAGACTCCTAGACTGTCCCCATGAAGATCGAGCCGCGGCTGTTCCCGCGCGTCCCCGGGCAGGAGCCGCCGGCGCCGCTCGCCCCGCCCGCTCCCGACGAGGCTCCGCACGTGTGGCTCGTCCGGGCGGCCGAAGTCGACCTGCCCGCCGCGCGGATGGACGTGCTCGACGCCCGGGAGCTGGAGACCGCGCGGGGGTTCCGGAGCGCCGCGGACCGGCGTACGTACACCGAAGTGCACGTGGGGCTACGGGTGCTGTTGGGGGCCTACCTCGGGGTGAAGCCAGGAGACGTGCCGTTCGTACGGCGGCCGTGCCCCGAGTGCGGGGAGCCGCACGGGCGGCCCGCCGTCGCGGGCGATCCCCTCCACTTCTCCCTCTCGCACAGCGACGGCCTCGGCCTGCTCGCCTTCGCCGCGAGCCCGGTCGGAGTGGACGTGGAGCGGCTTCCGGATCTCGCCACGGTCGAGGAGGTCGCGCCGATGCTGCATCCGCGCGAGACGCGGGAGTTGGCCGGGTACGCGGCGGCCGACTGCCCACGTGCCTTCGCCCGGACCTGGGCGCGCAAGGAGGCGTACCTGAAGGGCCTCGGCACCGGCCTCGCCCGCGGGCTCACCCTCGACCACGTCGGCGCGGCCGAGCCGTGCGAGGCCCAACTGCCGGGCTGGCGGATCGCCGACGTTCCGGTCGACCCCACGCACGCGGGGGCCGTGGCCATACGGGTCTGAGCGCGCGGCCACGTGCCGAAGGGCTTGTGCGATACGCCAGAATGACGGGATGACCAGCAACGACGTGGGTGGAGAGCAGATCTGGAACCCGCAGCGCCTGCGCAGCGGGAACGAGCGGTTGCTGCTCGGCCTGCTGCGCTCGGGCGGGCCAGCCTCCCGGGCCCAGCTCGCCCGGACCACGGGCCTGTCCAAGCCCACGGTCTCCAGCGCCCTGGCCTCGCTCGAACAGGCCGGGCTCGTCAGGGAAGCGGGCGTCCACACGCCCGAACGCGGCCGGACCGCAGT
This sequence comes from Streptomyces sp. NPDC001927, assembly GCF_053594455.1. Lineage (NCBI taxonomy): Bacteria > Bacillati > Actinomycetota > Actinomycetes > Kitasatosporales > Streptomycetaceae > Streptomyces > Streptomyces sp. NPDC001927. The sequence goes on from NZ_JBSFEN010000002.1 coordinate 86,827, forward strand.
GCTGTACGCGCCGGATCCGACCGCCGGCTACGCGCTCGGCATCGACATCGGCCGGGCCTGGCTCCGCGTGGCCCTCGCCGACCTCGACGGCACGGTCGTGGCCCGTACGGAGGTCCGCAACCAGGCTCGCACGTCGGGCCCGATGGCGGACCTGGTGGTCGCCACCGCCCGGGAGCTCGTGGGGAGTTCGGGTGTCGCGCCGGCCACGATCGTGCAGGCGGTCGCGGGTACGCCCGGCGTATACGACGAGGAGCTCCGGCGGGTCAGGTTCGCGGGCAACCTGCCCGGCTGGGGGCGCCCGGGGCTCTTCGACCGGATGCGCGAGGGCCTCGGCCTTCCCCTGGCCGTGCACAACGACGCCAACCTCGCGGCGCTCGGCGAGTACACCGTCGGGGTCGGCGCGGGCAGCAGGCTCTTCGTGTACCTGATGATCGGTACCGGCCTGGGCATGGGCGTGGTGAGCGAGGGCCGGCTCTTCACCGGCGCGCACGGCGGTGCGGGCGAGATCGGCTTCATGCCGTGGCCGGGGCGCCAGGGCCCGGGCACCCTGGAGGGGCTCGTCGCGGGCGACGCGGTGGTCGCGGCCGCCAAGGACCGTGGCATGACCGGGGACCTCAGCGCGAAGGACGTCTTCGACGCGGCCCGGTCGGGCGACCCGGCCGCCGTCGAGGCGGTCGAGCTGGAGGGCGAGCGCCTGGCGCACACGGTGGCCGCCGTGTCCGCGGTGCTCGACCCCGACCTCGTGGTCCTCGGCGGCGGCATCGGCCACAGCGCGGATCTGCTGCTGCGTACGGTACGGAGCGCCCTGCGGTCCCTCACCCCGATCCGACCCAGGGTCGCCGCGAGCACCCTCGGCGAGGACGCGGTGCTCCACGGCGCCCTGGCCATCGCCCTGGACACGGCGCGGGACGTCGTCTTCGAACGCCGCCCGCACCCTGGCCGCCTGCACTCCTAGGAGCGCACCGCCAGGCCCTCAGCCCCAGGTGCGGGAGCAGAGCACGAGCCGGTAGCCGTCCGGGTCCGCGATGGTCACGCCGTGCTCGTCCCAGTAGGGGTTGTGCGCCGCGACCCGCGTACCGCCGGCCGCCGTCAGCCGGTCGATCAGGGACTCGTCCGCAGACTCGCCGAGGTAGAGCACGAACAGGTCGTCCACGGTGGGAGTCGGCTCCAGCGGGTGCTCCGGGTCGTGGGTCAACTCGAAGTGCCAGGGCCCGTTCCGCGGTCCGACCATCAGCAGGTCGTGCTCGCCCGGGACGCGTTCGGTCGTCCGCCAGAGCACGTCGAGGCCGAGGCCGTCGACGTAGAACCGCTCGGCGGCGGCGAGGTCCCGCGAGGGCCTGGCGACGCGGACGTGCGTGCTGGGGTCGATCATTCCGAGACCTCCAGCGCCGCGCGCCAGACCGGGCTGTCGGCGTAGTGGTTGTCGTACCGCTCGGCGGAGGCGGCGATCTCCTTCGGGTCGGCCTCGCCGCGCATCACGCGGCCGAGCAGCCGCAGATAGTCGAAGCGGCCCATGCCGGGCGTGAAGACGAAGAGCACGTCCGCCTCGCAGCCGGGCGCGGCGGCGAAAGCGTGCGGGGTGTGGGGCGGCACGGCGAGGAAGTCACCCGCCTCCAGGACGGTGACCTCCTCCCCCACGAGCACCTGGAGGGAGCCGCTGATCACGAAGAAGAGCTCGGTCGCCTTGGTGTGGAAGTGCGCGGGTGCGCCCACGGCACCCTTGGCGAAGCTGGACCGGTAGCTGGTGAATCCGTCCGCCGTGCCGTCCGAGTCAGCGAGCAGCGTCATCACGCTGCTGGGGTCGGCGCAGGTCTCGGCCTCGGCGTGCCGGGTCAGGACGGGCGGGAACGGTGCGGCGGACGGCGTCTCGTGGGACGCGTTCTGGGTCATGATCCGGACCTTACGATCATGAACAGGCTTCTGACCAGGGCTGTCGCGCCCGGGACGGGGCGGCGTGAGATGAACGAGCAGTGAACACTCGCGGAACCAAGAGGCCATACGTGGTTCAGTCTTTGACGATCGGTCACCTGTTCGTGCCCGGTGCTAAGATCACCACGCTTGCGGAGCGGTGGATGGGTGCAAGACGACATCTCCGACCACGGCGACCCTCCGGACGGTACCCCGGACACGGAAGGAAGCCGGGCCACCCGCATTGACGGAATTCAGCAACGACCGTCAGTCGCCTGAAGAGAGTCTTATGACGTATTACGCACAGAACCCGGTCCTCTGGGTCCTCCTGGCCGCCACACTTGGCGCCGTCGCCGTCATCGTTCGCCAGCGCAAGGCGATTCGGACCTTACGGCAGGGGACCGAGGAGCTCAAGGCACATTACTCCGAATTGGAGACCAGTTACACGAAGTCCGTCGAGGACGAGAAGGACCGCGCCCAGGAATCGACCAAGTCGGTTCTGAAGTCCGCCATGCGGACGCTCCAAGGCCTCGCCGCCGAGCAGCAGTTGGTCATCTCGGGACTGCAGAACAAGTACGGTGACTCGGTCATTCTCCGGGACCTCCTGGAAATCGACCACACCAATTCACAGTTCGGCCGGCGCGCCCAGTCGATCGCCGTGCTCTGCGACGGCTGGCTCGGCCGGCACCGCGAGATCGCCTCGGTGTACGACGTGGTGCGCAGCGCCCAGGGTCGTATCCGGCACTTCCGGCGTGTGGAGATCCTCTCCCAGGTCGACTTCGGCATCACCAGCCGTGCCGTCGAGCCGGTGGCCCTCGCGCTCGCCGAGCTTCTCGACAACGCGACCAGCTATTCCAGCCCGGACACCGTGGTCGAGATCAATATCCGTACCGTGCCCAAGGGCATTTGCATCGTCGTCGACGACGCCGGTGTCGGTATGAACGACGAGGAACGGGTCAGGGCCGAGAAGCTCCTGTCCACCGAGCGGGTGTCCGGTGTCTCCGGACTCGGTAGCCCGCCGCAGTTCGGTTTCGCCGTGATCGGTGTGCTCTGTGAGCGCTTCGGATTCGAGGTGTCCGTGGATTCCAGTTCGCCGTACGGAGGCGTCCGCGGCGTCCTCCTGCTTCCGCACGACCTGCTCACCGGAATGCCGGAGAAGAAGGCCCCGCAGCCGGTCGCCCCGGCCGCCGCGGTCCCGGAACCGAGTGGCCCCGCTCCCGTGATGGCCGCGACGGCCACCACCGACGACGGTCTGCCGAAGCGCCGCCGCAAGCGGCCGATGGCGATCGTGAGCGGCGGCGAGCAGTCCGCGCCCGCTCCGGCGCGCTCCGGCGCGGAGACCGCCGCGATCATGGGGGCCTTCCAGCGGGGCACGCAGTCCGGACGGGCGGCCCGGCCGGAGTCGGCGGATCAATCGAGCAGCACACGTGATGCGAGCAGCGAAGGGCATGAGGTCTCGTGAACGACGATCTGTCATGGATGCTTGACAGCGCCTTGGAGATACCCGGGGCGCTGCACGCGGTCCTCGTCTCCGCGGACGGTCTGCTGATGGCCCGGACCAAGGAGTTCGGGAAGGACAACGCGGACACGGTCGCCGCCGCGATGAGCGGCATGCAGTCGCTCAGCCGCTCGCTCGGCTTCTTCGTGGAGCCGGGGCGCCTGCAGTGGCGTCAGACGCTGGTCGAGTTCGACGGCGGCTGGGTCTTCCTGATCTCCGCGGGCGAGGGCGCCTACCTCGGCGTCTCGGCCTCGCCCGACGTCGACATGCAGGACATCACGTTCCGGATGCAGCAGCTCGTCGGCCAGCTGGGCAAGGCCCTGACGACGCCGCCGCGCGAGAACCTCGGCGCCCGCTCATGAGCCGCTACGACGAACGGGAGCCGGAGTCGGCGGAGTTAGTCCGTCCCTACGTCATCACCAAGGGACGTGGCCTGCCCGACGAGGAGCAGCTGTCGCTGGTGACCCTGGTCACCGCGTCGGCCGACCACCAGCAGCGCCCGACCCGGCTCTCGCCGGAGGAGCAGAGCCTGTTGGACCTGTGCACCGCCGGCTATCTCTCGGTCGCCGAGGTCGCGGGGCACACCAAGCTGCCCATCGGCGTGGTCAGGATCCTCCTCTCCGCCCTCACCGAGGGCGGATACCTCATCACCCGCCCTCCCGTGCAGCGTGCCGCGCTCGCGGACCGAGACATCCTCGAGGAGGTACTGAATGGTCTCCGCGCCAAGTTTGGGTGAGCAGGCGTACGTGCGCGACGGCGCCACGCAGACCGCCGTCAAGATCCTCGTCGTCGGCCACTTCGCCGTCGGCAAGACCACGTTCATCGGTGCGATCTCGGAGATCCCTCCGCTGACCACCGAGGAGACGATGACCCGCGCGGGCGAGTCGTTCGACGACCTCAAGGGCGTCCGGTCCAAGACCACCACCACGGTGGCCATGGACTTCGGCCGGCTGACGATCAGCGAGCGGGTCGTGCTCTATCTGTTCGGAACGCCCGGTCAGCAGCGCTTCGTCCAGATGTGGGAGGACATGGCGCGCGGCGCGCTCGGCGCGCTCGTGCTCGTCGACCCCGAGCGGCTCGCGGACTCCTTCGCCGTGATCGACCTGATCGAGCAGTACGGGCTCGACTACGCGATCGCCGTCAACCACTTCGACGGGACCGCCGGCCGTGAGGAGCGGGCGCTCCGCGAGGCGCTGGACCTGCTCGACGACACCCCGATCGTCACCTGCGACGCGCGCGACGAGAAGTCGTCCGCCGACGCGCTGATCACCCTCGTCCGGTACCTGCTGGACCGCGCTCACTAGAAGCAGAGAGAAATCATGGACGCTCGATCCACCGCCCCCGTACCCCCGCCGGGGTGCCCCGCGCACGCCGACGGCGGCCGGGTCCCGCTGTACGGGCCGGAGTTCCAGGCCGACCCGGACGCGTATTACGCGTACATGCGCCACTTCGGGCCGACCGCTCCCGTGGAGCTGGCTCCCGGGGTGGAGGCCACCCTCGTCACGGACTACGCGACGGCCCTCCAGCTCCTCCAGGACTCGGGCAACTTCCGTAAGGACGCCCGCCGCTGGCGGCACCTCAACGAGGGGCTCGTCAGCCCGGACAACCCGATCGTGCCCGTGCTCGCGTACCGGCCCAACTGCATGTTCAGCGACGGGGCCGAGCACCTGCGGCTGCGCCAGGCGGTCACGGACAGCATGGCGCGGGTCGACGTGCGCAAGCTGAGCCGGACCACGGAGCAGGTCTCCGCGTACCTCATCGCGCAGTTCGCCGCCCGCGGCTCCGCCGACCTGCTCGGCGACTACGCCAAGCAGCTGCCGCTGCTCGTCTTCAACGAGCTCTTCGGCTGCCCGGCCGACATCGGCGACCGCATCCTGTTCGGCATCACCGGCATGTTCGACGGTGTGAACGCCGAGCGCGCCGTCGAGGTGCTGTTCGGGGCCGTCGGCGAACTCGTGGCGCTGAAGCGTGCCAGGCCCGGGGACGACGTCACCTCGTGGCTGATGGAGCACCAGTCGAGGCTGACCGACGAGGAGATGGTCCACCAGCTCGCTCTCCTGCTCGTGGCGGGCAACGAGCCGCTGCGCAACCTCATCGGCAACACCCTGCACCGGCTGCTCACCCATGACGCGTACGCCCACAAGGGCGGGCTGATCGACGAGGCGATCGACGACACGCTGTGGGAGAACCCGCCCATGCCGAACCTCGCGCCGCACTATCCGGCCGCCGACATGGAGTTCGCCGGTCAGAAGCTGCAGGCGGGCGATCTCGTGCTGGTCAGTTTCGCGGCCGCCAACACCGGTCCCGCGCTGACGGCGGCGCGCGAGTCCGGCAGCAACAGGGCCCATCTGGCGTGGAGCGCGGGCCCGCACGCGTGCCCGTCCAAGGACCCCGCCCGGCAGATCACCGTCATCGCCATCGAGAACCTCCTCAACCAGCTCGCGGACGTCGAACTCGCGGTGCCGGAGGACAGCCTCGTCTGGCGTCCGGGCCCGTTCAACCGGGGCCTGGCCACGCTGCCCGCCCGGTTCACGCCGGTCGAGACCGTGCGCCGGGGCGGCGCGCAGGGCCACGCCGAGACGTCGGCCCGGCCGGGGCCGGAGCAGGCGGAGGCGGGTCGCAAGCGCGGCGGAATGTGGAGCCAGTTCCTCAACTGGCTGGCCAAGTGATGGAGGCCACTCCGCTTGGCTCCCCCGCCGCTGCATGATCGATCAGCGGCGGGGGTAGTGAGCACGGCGAATATTCTGGCGTGCTCATGAGGAGAAGAGATCTCGTGGAACCGATATCCGTCGATGCCGGTTTTGCTCGCAGACCCCGCGCGGTCGGCCCCCTCGATACCCGCCCCTCCGGGCGGGTATCTTCTTGCGCCCTCCCGCGCCACGCGGAGACGCTCGGCGGTCACACGGCGCGGCAGCTCCTGCGGCTGTGCGAGACCGCGGGGTTGAGCGGGCCCGACTCCGCGGCGTACGCCCGGACGCTGCTCACGCTCCTCGGGCCGGTCGGCGAGCGCCCGCTCGATCTGCCGGCCCCGGACGACTCGTTCGTCGCGGACGACCACACGCCGGTGGAGTTCTCGCTCGCCTTCACCCCGGACGCCGCGCCGACGCTGCGGGTGGTCCTCGAACCGGGGTGCGGCGCCCCCGACCTGGCGAGCAACGGCCGTGCGGGACTTGAGGCCGTCCGCCGGATGGCGCGGGGCTGGGGCATCGACACCGGGCGCCTCGACCAGCTCGAGGACCTGTTCTTCCCGCCCGACCCGCAGGGGCCGCTGGCGCTCTGGTGCGCGCTGGAGATGGTCCCGGGCGGAGTACCCAGGGTCAAGGTGTATCTCAACCCGGCGGCGTCCGGGCAGGAACGTTCCGCCGATACGGTACGGGAGGCCCTGAGCCGACTCGGTCACCACCAGGCCTTCGCGGCGCTCCCCCAGGGCGATCGCCCGCTGTTCTTCGCCCTCGATCTCGGTGACTGGGACGAGCCCCGGGTGAAGGTCTACCTCGCGCACCACGACATGTCGGCCGAGGAGGCCGCGAAACTCTCCCGTGTGGACGGCGGGCCGGGTCCCGCGGAGATCGCGTCCTTCTTCCGCACGATGGCCGGCCACGACCCCGACGGGGCCGAGTCCGCGGAGGGCCGGGACCCTCGGCTCGACCTGCGTCCCGTCCAGTCCTGCCACTCGTTCACCGAGACGGCGACCGGCCGGCCGAGCGGCTTCACCCTCTACATCCCGGTCCGCGACTACGCCCGGCACGACGGCGAGGCCCTCGACCGGGCGCTGGCGGTCCTCGGCCGGTACGGCATGGACCCCACCCCGCTCCTGCGTTCGCTCTCCGCCGTGACCGCGCGCCGGCTGCGGGACGGCGTGGGCCTCGTCGCGTACGTGGGGCTCGCCCACCAGGAGGGCCGCCCGACGCGGGTGACGACCTACATCTCCTCGGAGGCGTACGAGGTCAAGCCGCCCGCCATCACGGGAGTACCGTCTCCCCGGTCCCGGCGCTGATCCGCCGGGCGGCGCCTACGCGTCCTGCGGCTCACTCAACTCCCGCAGGTAGGAGGCGACGTCCACCTGGAACGAGGCACCCTGGCTGGAGCCGTAGCGCTCCTCGACACCCTTCAGGTACAGGTCGATCTCGTCGCACATGACGTCGGCGGCCGGCAGGGGCTCGTCGCCGGCCACGACCCGCGTCACCCACCGCGCCTGGGCCTCCACCAGGCGCGTGATCGAGCCCACGGGACGGATCAGGCCGACGAAGTACAGGCCGGGGCGGTCCGGGGCGACCATCCGCCGGTACAGCTCGACCTGGTCGTCCTGCCCGTCCGTGGGACACCCCGCGGGCAGGAAGGGGAAGGACATGCGGAAGCCGGTGCAGTAGACGATCGCGTCCGCCTCCTCCACGGTTCCGTCGGTGAAGGTCACCCGGTCGCCCTTCAGGGACTGGATGGCGGGCTTGGGGATCACCCCGCCGTGCCGTATGCGGCTGAGTATCTCGTCCGAGATGGTGACGGCCGAGGAGAAGATCGCGTGGTCGGGCTCGGGCAGGCCGTAGTCCGACAGCCGCCCACGGGCCACGAGCAGCGCCTGCTCGACGAAGGCGCGCTGCTCGGGCATGGACATCTCGGCCCACCACGGCGCGTCGGCGATCAGGTCCACGGGCATGCCGAAGAGCTGCTTGGGCACGATGTGCAGCGCACGGCGGATGGACAGCGACGTCCGCGCGGCGTGCCGGGAGAGGTCCGCGGCGATGTCCACGCCGGAGGCCCCCATACCCACGACCACCACCCGCTGTCCCGCGAAGTCGGCGCCGTCGCGGTAGTCCATCGAGTGGAGGATCGTTCCGGCGAAGGAGTCGGCGCCCGGCGGAAGCGGATTCGGCAGCTGCGCCTCCGTGTTGTGGCCCGAGGCGACGACCACGTGCGGGAACCGCCGTTCCGTCACCTCCCCGCGCGCGTCCCGGCTGGTGACCGTCCAGGAGCCGTCGCCGTCCTGTCGTACGGCGAGCACCTCGGTCCGCAGCTCCACCCGGTCGAGCAGCCCGGCCTCCTCGGCGAACGACCGCAGATAGGCGGCGACGTCGGCGTGTCCCGGGTACAGGGGGAACGCGTCAGGCATCGGGAAGTCGACGAATTCGGTGAGCTGCTTGGAGCTGTTCAGGTGCAGCGACCGGTAGCCGGGCCCCGGTTCGCCCGCCGCCGTCCGGCGCCACAGCCCACCGACGTCGGGTGCCTTCTCCAGGCAGACGAAGTCGATGCCGCGGCCCGCCAGGGCGTGCGCGGTCGCCAGACCCGACGGGCCCGCGCCGATGACGCACACGGTCGCGGTACGGGGAGCGCCACCGGCCTGTGACCCGCCCAAGGAAGCCTCCACAGAACACCATCCGTCCTCGCCCCGGGCAACGACGGCCGCCGCTGTCCCCCGGACCTCGGCCCGGGAAGATCACGATACCGACCAGGCTTTCGAGACCGGCCGCCGAGGGGCGGACGCGGATCGCGGCGTCGGGCCCGGGCAGGACGGGGCGGCGCAGAGCGGCAACGGCGGTGCTCCGTATGCGAGAACGTCACGAAAAAGCCTTCTCCGGGTTACACGGTCATCCCCTCCCCCGTGCGATTCTCCCGCTTGCACGTCGTCAACACGCGTAGATCGCGGCGGTGTTGAGCCCACCCGGTCGGTCCCGCGCGTGCCGTCCCCCACGAAAGGCCCCCCCATGTCCGCCCTGCACATCGGAAGATGGAAGTCCGTGGCCGCGGCGATATCCGCCGTCCTCGTCGCCCTCACGGTTCCCACCGTCGCCGCCACCCCCGCGAGCGCGACGACCACCGCGTACGACAGCACGTACTACAAGAACGCGATCGGCAAGACCGGTCCGGCCCTGAAGTCCTCGCTGCACACGATCATCAAGAGCCAGACGAAGATCTCGTACGACGCCGTCTGGAACGCGCTCAAGGTCACCGACCAGGACCCGAACAACACCGCCAACGTGATCCTGCTGTACAGCGGCACCTCGCGCAGCAAGTCCCTCAACGGCGGCGCCGTCGGCAACTGGAACCGCGAGCACGTGTGGGCCCAGTCGCACGGCAACTTCGGCACCTCGGCAGGGCCCGGCACCGACCTGCACCACCTGCGCCCCGCCGACGTCCAGGTCAACAGCATCCGCGGCAACAAGGACTTCGACAACGGCGGCAGCCCGGTCAGCGGCGCGCCCGGCAGCTACACGGACTCCAACTCCTTCGAGCCGCGCGCCGCCGACAAGGGCGACGTGGCCCGCATGATCCTCTACATGGCCGTCCGCTACGAGGGTGACGACGCCTGGGCCGACCTGGAGCCCAACGAGTCGACCTCCAACGGCAGCGTCCCGCTGCACGGCCGGCTCTCGGTCCTGAAGCAGTGGAACGAGCAGGACCCGCCGAGCGCGTTCGAGGAGCGGCGCAACGACCTCATCTACGGGACCTACCAGGGCAACCGGAACCCGTTCATCGACCACCCCGAGTGGGTCGAGGCGATCTGGTAGAGCACAGCTTCGCAGGCGGTCCGCTGAGCCTCGCTCCCTGGCGGGCGGGGCTCAGCCCCCTGGCGGACACGCCCTGCCCCACTTGGGCGCGTCTCGCCCCATGTGCGGAGTGTTCGACCGGTTCGCGGCGGGCTTCCCGCCATAGTGCCGGGCATGACACAGACACCCTCCCCGCGGCGTCGGCGCACGCGTGCGGCCGCCCGTACGGCCCTGCTCTGCGCCGCCCTCCTCGGCCTCACCGCCCCGACGACCGTCGCCTCGCCCGCTCCCGCGCCCGGCAAGGGCCCGGACGGCCGCGGCGGAAGCGACTGCGTGCGGACCGAGCACACACGCGACCCGCGGGCCCGCGAGGTCATGGAGATCGCCCGCAAGGCCGCGAACGACCTCGCCCTGAACTCCGTGGAGCTGAAGGTCACCGTCGACGGGCGCGAGGTCGTCACCGAGGCGCTCGGACAGTCCATGACCGGGGTCCCGGCCCGGCCGGACATGCACTTCCGCGCGGGTTCCGTGGCCTTCGCCCACATCGCCACGGGCCTCCTGCAGCTGGTCGAGGAGAAGAAGGTCCGGCTCGACGACACCGTGGAGCGCTGGCTGCCCGATCTCCCCAAGGCCGAGCAGATCACCCTGCGCATGCTGGCCTCCAACACCACCGGCCTGCACGACTACGTCACCGACCCGGCGTTCGGGGCCGAGCTGGAGGCCCATCCGTTCAAGCAGTGGACCCCGGCGGAGCTGCTCGCCTTCCCGCTCAAGCACTCGTTCTGGTACGAGCCGGGCACCAGCTGGAGCTACTCGCACGCCAACTATCTGCTCCTGATCTCCGCGATCGAGAAGATCACGGGCACCCCGATCGACACGTTCATGAAGGAGCGGGTCTGGAAGCCCCTGGGGCTCCGCGAGACGCGGAGCAACCTCACCCCGGACATCCCGCGCCCGGTCCTGCACGCCTTCACCTCCGACCGCGGCATCTACGAGGAGTCCACCTTCTGGAACCCGTCGTGGACCACCGCCCCCGGCGCGGTCATCACCACCGACGTCTGCGACCTGGCCCGCTCGGCAGAGGGCATCGGCAGCGGTGAACTCCTCTCGCCCCGCTCGTACCGCACCCTGCTCAACCCGGGCACGGTCGGCCTCGGCGGAGCGAGCGAGACCTGCCCCGCCTCGATCTGCCTGAAGCAGACCGAGGCCCAGCACTTCGGCTTCGGTGTCATCGTGGTCAACGGATGGCTGGTGCAGAACCCGTCGTTCTCGGGCTACCAGGCGATCCAGGCGTACCTCCCGTCGAAGCGGCTCGCCATCGCGGTCTCCGCGACCAAGACGGCGACCACACCCGACGGCAACCAGGCCGAGGTGGTCGCGCAGCGCATCGCGGCGAAGCTCGCCCCTGGCACGCCCCTGTCGATCGACTGACCGACCGGGACACCGGCCCCGGCCGGTACGGGCACCGCTCCCTGGTAGGACCCGCCGAACCTCGGGACCGGAATTCCGGTGGATCCGGTCCCGACGGCGTTCACCTGACGGAGGGTCCCGTCGGGCAGCATGGGCACCATGAACTCGGAGCAGCCGCCGCCTCACGAAGAGAACGTCGCCCACCCCGCCACCCTGGTGCACTCGGCCGACGTCATGAACGCGAAGACGACCCTCCTCCAACTCCTCGGGCGCACCGGCGTACCCGCGGACGAGGCCGGGCGGCTGCTCGCGCTCGTCGAGGCGGGCGCCCTCACCCAGGCGCACGGCGACATCGCCGGGATCGAGGCCGGCACCCCGGCGGGCAAGGGCCAGCGCTACGCCACCGGGTGGCACGACTGCGCCCGGACGGCCGGCGACGCGCTGCTCCGCAGGGCCGACCACGCCGTACGCGAGGCCCTGGGACCGGACGCGCCCGTCCCCGACACCGCGCACGTCCATCCCCCGGTCGCAGGGGTGGACGTGGCGCGGGCGATGGTGGCGGTTACTCCGCTCTACCTCAGGTTCACGCAGGTCTCGGACCTCGACCCCGAGGTGTCGGACGACGTCCTCGTCGCCGTCCTCGGCACGATGAGCACCGCCGAGCGCGCCGGGTACGCGCGCCGTCTCGAGGAGTTCACCGAGGAGCGGCGCACCCGCCTCGCCGCGCTGTACGCGGAGTACGGACCCGGCAGCGACGTCTCCATCCACGGCCGCTACTCCCTCCTGCACTCCCCCAGCAGCGTCGCCGTGCTCGAACGCCTCGTCGCCGCGCCGGACGCGCTGCGGGAGGAGTGGGACCTCGGGGAACTGCCCCCGGTCTGGCTGGAGGGGCTCTCGAAGGCCTGGGAGGCTCAGCCGGGCGGCTGACGCGCGCCGGCCGCCCGGACGTCCGCAGGACCCGAGGCCCGGCTCACGCCCGGCTCGGGGCCCGAGCGGCCGGAGCGGTGGGCGAGCGCGGCGAGGGCGGTGACGAGGGAGGCGAGGCCGCCGACGACGAAGCAGGCCCGGGCGCCCCACTCCGCCCCGATGGCGCCCACCAGGAGCGCGCCGACGGGGGTGGAACCCTGGAGGATGAGGGTGTAGAGGGCGAGCACCCGGCCCCGGTAGTGGGGGTCGCTGCCGAGCTGGACGCGGTGGTTGGCGGCCTGGGCGAAGTAGATCGAGGCGCCGCCGGTGAGGAAGAGCAGGACCACGGCGGCCGGATAGCCCGGCGCCCAGCCGACCGTCGTCTCCAGGACGGCGAAGACCAGGGCCGAGCAGGTGACGAGCCGCCCCGACGGCCGGGACCTGCGGGCCGTGGTGAGGAAGGCGGCGGCCAGCGAGCCGGCGGCGAAGGCCGTGGTCAGCAGGCCGAAGGAGGTGGCGTCGGCGTGGAACACGGTCTTCGCGAGCAGCGGCAGCGTGAGCTGGAAGTTCAGCCCGAAGAGGCTCACTCCCGCGACCAGGGCGAGCGGCACCAGCAGGTCCGGGCGGCCCCGGACATGGCGCAGGCCGTCGACGACCCGGGTGCGGCCGGGCGGGCGGGCGGCGCGCAGGATCTCCCCCGGGCGCATGCGCCGCAGGGCGAGCACGGTCGCGGCGTAGCTGAGCCCGTTGATCAGCAGGACCCAGCCGGTGCCGAACGCGGTGATGACGAGTCCGGCGACGGCGGGGCCCGCGACCCGGGCCACGTTGAAGTACGCGGCGCTCAAGGCCGAGGCGTTGGGCAGAAGCTCCGGGCCGACGAGCTCGCCGACGAAGGACATTCGGGTGGGCACCTCTACCGCGTTGACCAGGCCCAGGGCGCACGCGAAGACGTAGATGTGCGGGAGGCCGGCTGTCCCGGTGAGGACGAGGACGGCGAGGGCGAGCGCGAGCAGCCCGGAGACGAGGTTGGCGCCGGTCAGCAGGGCCCGCTTGTCGTAGCGGTCGGCGAGCCTCCCGCCGTACAGGGTGAGGAGCAGCATCGGGGCGAACTGCAGGGCGGTGACGGTGCCGAGGGCGGTCGCGGAGTCGTCGGTCAGCTCCAGGACGAGCCAGTCCTGGGCGACGACGGACATCCAGGTGCCGGCGACGGAAACGACCTGCCCGGTGGCGAAGAGGCGGAAGTTGCGGACGCGCAGGGCCCGGAACGGATGGGTGGACGCCGCCGGGTCCGTGCTCGTCTCCATGCCAGCCCGTCCTCGCTCCTGCCCCACCGGGCGCACCGGATTCCATGATCGGGCGGCTGCCCGACGCCGTACAAGGGACCTTTGTTCAGGGCTCCTTCAGGTCTCTCCCCCGACGTCAGAGCCGGGTCAGGGAAGGTTCAGGGAAAGGTCGGGGGCGGTCCCCAGGTCCGCGTCGGTCGGGGAGGTCGGAGGCGGTCAGGTGCGGTCGTCGGTGGAGAAGCGGAGGCAGGAGGTGACGACCAGGAAGGGCCACAGCGACTGCATGCAGGTCACGAGGCGTTCGGCGGCGCCGGGGGCGCCCTGGCGTTGCGTCTCGATCAAGTACCAGACCGCCCCGAGCCCCATCAGGGCGGTCGCGGCGAGCGCGGGCGCCAGCCGCAGGCCCCACGGGGCGGCTCGGCCGCGGTGGGCGGCCAGGATCGGCCAGAGGGCCAGGAGGGCGAAGCCGAGCGCGGCGGCCGAGCCGTGGCGCAGGGATCCTCCGCTGCTGGGTGTCGGGAGCAGGGCCACCGCCAGGGACGCCACCCCGCCGGCCGCGAGGGCGACCCGTCCGGCGGGCGCGGCCGGGCGCAGTCCCCAGGCGGTCAGCAGATGGCAGAAGCCCAGGGCGAGCAGGGCGCCGGTCATCACCCAGAACCCCTCGGACCCGTAGGCGGCCAGGACGCTGATCGTCTGGGTGGCGGGGTCGTACCCCGGTCCCTCGAGGCGTGCGGCGAGCACCCAGCCCCCGGCCAGCAGGAGCGGCGCGCATCCCGAGGAGACCAGGGCCCACCGTGGAACAGGTCGCATCCGCCCACCGTAAGCCGATCGGTCGCCGCCGCCACGTGGACGCGGACGGGCCGGAGTCCGAACGGGTGGCGCCTGCGAGCCGGGGCCGCCGCGGCGAGGGTCAGGCGGTCACCTTGCGCTGGAACCAGCCGTGGAACTCCTCGTCCTCGGCTCCGTCGGCCGCCGCCGGGCGCGGCGCGGCCCGCTCCAGGGCCTTCTCCGCCTCCGCCCGCCAGGTCTCCGCGTCGGCGCGCGGCGGGGGCGCGTACGCGCCCCGCTCGGGAGCGTCGGCGGCGGCGCCGAAGAAGTCGCCGCCCTTGCGGCGGACGTCGTCCGTGCCCCACGCGCGTCCGGAGCCGGACCTGTCCACCTTCCGCAGGAGCGGGATGTGCTTGGCGCAGTGGATGTACGCCTCCTCGACCGTGACCTCCACCCACGCCTGGGCGCGTCGGCCCGGCACGGGGTCGACGGGGAGCCCGGCGTGGGCGCGGCGCATGGCGTCGTCCGGCACGATCCGGGCCCGGCCGTTGACGTGGAGGCCGATGCGGTCCTGCAGGAAGTCCATCATGAGGATGCCGACGTGGGCGTTCTCCTCGATGTTGCCGAGGCTGGCGTGCACGCCGTTGCCCCGGTACTCGGGGTACGCGAGGGTCCGGTCGTCCAGGACGTGGAGGAAGCCGGGCGGTCCGGCCCGGAAGGTGTTGTCGCACTCCCCGTGCCGGTCGGCGGTGGCCAGGAAGAACATCTCCTGGCGCGCCACGAACTCCCGCATGCGCGGGTTGAGCCGGTCGAGGACCTGCTCGTTGTAGAACTTGTCGGCCCGCTCGGTGGTCCCCATGCGCCGCTGGACCTGGTGTTCGCCGTCGCTGCCCGGACGGGCGGTGCGGACCGGCGTCGGCCGCCGGTGGCCGGTCTCTTCGAAAGTGCTCAATTCCGTGCCCCGACCAGTTCTTCGATGGAGTCGTGCCGTATGCGGTGGGTGGGGATGCCGATGCCGAGCAGCGTGTCGACGCCGCGCCGGATCATTCCGGGCGGTCCCGAGAGATAGGCGTCGTACGTGTGCCACGGGCCGTACTGGTGGACCGCGTCCGGGAGCTGGCCGCACAGCTGCCCTTCGAGGCCGTCGTCGACGACCGGGCGGACCGAGAGCCACGGATGCGACTGCTGGAGCCGGAGCATGGTGTCGATGTCGTACAGGTCGTTGCCGTGTCTCGCCCCGTAGAAGACCTGGACGGAGCGCCGTCTGCCGTGCTGGGCCACGTCCTCGACGAGGGCCTTGATGGGCGCGATGCCGGTGCCGCCGCCGAGGCAGAGCAGCCCGTTGTCGGTGCTGTGGTCCACGGTCATGGAGCCCGAGGGCCCGCCGAGGCGGATGACATGGCCCGGACGGGCCCGGTGCACGAGGGCGTTGGAGACCCAGCCCGCAGGGACGGCCTTGACGTGGAAGGAGAGCAGTCCGTCGGAGCGGGGCGCGGAGGCGAAGGAGTAGTGCCGCCAGACGCGCGGCCACCAGGGGGTCTCCAGGGCGGTGTACTGCCCGGCGAGGAAGGGGTAGGGCTGGTCGGGGCGGACCGTCACCACGGCGACGTCCCGGGTCCGCATCTCGTGGGCGACCACCTCGGCCTGCCACCAGGCGGGGGCGCGCAGTTCGTCCTCGGCCGCCGCGTCGATCATGATCTGGGAGATCGCGGTGTAGGCGCCGACCCAGGCGGCTTCTGTACGGGGTCCCCAGCTGCGCGGGGCGTAGCGGGCGAGGGCGCCGATGAGGCATTCGCCGACGGCCGGGTAGTGCTCGGGCTGCGTCCCGTACTTCCGGTGCCCCTTGCCGAGCCGGGTGAGGTACGCGGTGAGGGTGGCGGCGTCGTCGACATGGGTCGCGGCGGTGAGCAGCGCCCCGAAGAGGCGGTCGCGCTGGGTGTCCATAGCGGCGGGGAAGAGGGCGCGCAGCTCGGGGTGTTTGAGGAAGAGCAGCGCGTAGAAGTGCCCGGTGACGGTGTGGGCGATCGGCTCGATCTCGGCGAGCGTCCGGCGCAGCAGCGCGGCGTCCGACGTGTCCTCGGGCGGCTCGGGGGCCGGCCGGGCCGGAGCGGGGGCCGGTGCGGGACGGGGCGCGGGGGCGGGAGCCGGGCTCGGTACGGGGCGGGGCGCGGGGCCGGGAGCGGGGGTCGGCGCGGGGCCGGGTGCGGGGCGCGCCGTGCCGGCCGAAGGGCCGCCCGGTGCGGGGCCCGGTGTGCCGCCGGGGCTGCGCCCGAACCAGCCTGCGTCCCGGCCTATGCCGCCTGAGCTCTCGTTGTCGGCCGACGTGTGGGTCGGACCATCCATCGGTTTGCCTCGCCTCGAACGTCTTTCGGTCGGTCTACGCGCATGGGGTCCGAATGTGCCCCGTTTTCCCTCTCCTTTTCGGAATTCCTGGCACGGGTGTGCGAACGCGGTCGACCATACCCCGGGGGCCGGATTCCATAAAGGGAAGCCCGGCCTCCTTGCTACCACGGCGAGTTCAACACGACCTGCAATACTCCGAGAAAACACTCACCGAATATTTGCGCCTTCTTCACTTTCGGCGAGCCGCTGCCACAGGAACGTGTGCATCAAGGCGTTGTTGTGCGCCACCTGTTCGTTGTCGCTGGCGCCGGCGTGGCCGCCGCCCGTGTTCTCGTGGAGCAGCACCCGGTGCCCCAGCTCGCGCAGGCGCGCGGCCGTCTTGCGGGCGTGGCCCGGGTGGACGCGGTCGTCGCGGGTGGAGGTCATCAGCAGGACCGGCGGGTAGGCGCGGTCCGCGGCGAGCTGGTGGTACGGGGAGAGCGCGCGGAGGTGGGGCAGGTCGGCCTCGTCGTCCGGGTCGCCGTACTCGGCGATCCAGGACGCGCCCGCGAGGAGCCGGTGGAAGCGGGTCATGTCGAGCAGCGGAACCTGGGCGACGATCGCGCCGAACAGCTCTGGGTGGCGGGTGAGCATCGCGCCCATGAGCAGCCCGCCGTTGCTGCCGCCGGCGGCTCCGAGTCGCGCCGGGGTGGTGATGCCGCGCGCGACGAGGTCCTCGGCGACGGCCGCGAAGTCCTCGAAGGCGCGGGGCCGGTTCGCGCGGAGCGCGGCCTGGTGCCAGTCCGGTCCGTACTCCCCGCCGCCCCGGATGTTCGCGATCACGTACGTGCCGCCCCGCTCCAGCCAGGCGCGGCCGCGCACCGATCCGTAGCCGGGGGTGAGGGAGACCTCGAAGCCGCCGTAGCCGTAGAGGAGGGTGGGCCCGGGCCCGTGGCTCCCGGTGGTGCGGTCCGGGCCGATGACGAAGTACGGCACGCGGGTGCCGTCCCTCGACGTGGCGAAGAACTGGTCCACGGCTAGGCCCGCGGTCTCGAAGCGGGCCGGGGCCTGCTTGAGGATCTCGGTGTCCCCGCCGACGGTCCCCCGGTAGAGGGTGGAGGGCTGGAGGAAGCCGGAGACGTCCAGGAAGTACTCGTCGGAGACGTCGGGGTCGGTGTCGACGACGGTGACGGCGGAGAGCGGCGGTACGTCGGTGAGCGGCCGGCGCGCCCAGCCGCCGCCTTCGCCGCCTCCCGGCGTGAGGATCTCGATGCGGGCGCTGACGTCGCACATCGTCTCCAGGAGGAGGTGGTGGCGGGTCCACGAGTGCCCGGCCAGGGCCGTCCGCTCGTCCGGCGTGAAGAGCACCTCGTGGGTGCGGTCGCCCGCGAGGAAGGCGTCGAAGTCGAAGGCGAGCAGGGAGCCAGCGGGGCGGCCGAGCCAGTCGGACTTGAGGGTGACGATCAGGTGGTCGCGGTGGGCGTACGCCCGCGCGTCGTCGGGGACGTCGATCTTCACAAGGCCGTCGTCGGCGGTCAGGAGATAGGTCTCGCTGCGGTAGAAGTCCTGCGCGCGGCCGACGAAGTCCCGCTCGAAGCCGGGTGTGGTGTCGCGCAGCCCCCAGGCCGACACGTCGCCCGGTTCGGCCTCGAAGACCAGGTCGGCGCTCTCCAGGGGCGTGCCCCGGCGCCATCGGCGGACCGTACGGGGATACCCCGAGTCGGTCAGCGAGCCAGGCCCGTGGTCCGTGCCGACGAAGACGGTGTCGGCGTCGATCCACCCGATCCGCGTCTTCGCCTCCGCCACCCGGAAACCGCCCTCCACGAAGGCCCGGGCGGCGAGGTCGAACTCGCGGACCTCCACGGCGTCCCCGCCGTCCCGCGAGAGGCACACCAGCGCGAGGTCGTCCTCGGGCCGCCGGACCCTGGCACCTCCCCACACCCACTTCTCGCCCTCGGCGTCGGCGAGCGCGTCGACGTCGAGGAGGACCTCCCACTCCGGTTCGTCCTTGCGGTACCGCTCCAGGGTCGTGCGCCGCCACACTCCCCGCACATGGTCGGCGTCCCGCCAGAAGTTGTAGAGGAACGCGCCGCGCCGGGCGGTGTACGGGATGCGGTCCGAGGCGTCCAGCGCCTCCCGCAGCCGTTCCTTGAGGGCGTCGAAGCCGTCGTCGGCGGCCAGCTCGGCCGCGGTCTCGGCGTTCCGCTCGGTCACCCACGCCAGGGCGGCCTCACCCTCGACGTCTTCCAGCCACAGGTACGGGTCGTCATCGCTCACCTCCGCATTGTGCAGGCGTTCGGCCGCGCGCACCTGCCGAAAACCTGCACAACATGCGTGTGTTGAGGTCGGCCCCCTTCACCGTTCCTCGACCCGGGCCGTTCGGAAATCGTCAGGACGGCGCCGTTCTGTCCGGTTGGTACCGCGCCCTCTTCGGCGCCTCGAAATGTGTTACTCGTTCCTGCGGAGAAGATGTCGGCGTTCCGTGAATATGGCGGCACGGCCGTTTCCCCAGGAACACAACCGTGCACGTGGCGACGTCAACTGAATTGGTCCACTCACCCGTTCGCGTGCTTTGATCAGCGCCCTGCGGCCGCAGAAACGGATTCCCCCCCCAACAAATGAAGGGTGCGCATCATGCGTCACGACCTTGAGACCGTTGAGATCTCCGACGCCGACCTCGACGCCGTGTCCGGCGGTCTGGTCTCCGTCTCCGGTGGCCTCGGCGGCGCCGTGACCAGCGACGTCACGGGCCTGCTCGGCACCGTCGGCTCGCTCGAGACGGTCCAGGGCGTCACCGCCCTCGCCGGCGGCGTCCCCGGCCTGGCCCAGGGCGTCACCGGTGTCTCCGTGAACGCCACCGGCATCACCGGCATCGCCGGCCTCTGAGCCGAACACCGCCCGCAAACCCCGGAACTTCCCCGTTCCGGGGTTTGCGGGCACCCCGTGTACTCCCCGCGTACACCCCCCGTGTCCGCCCGTACGAATGCAGTCGAGGGAATAGTCCGTGCAGTTCCGCCAGAAGGCGCTTTCCAAGCTGCAATCGCCCGAAGAACTCGATGTGCCCGTGCGATTCGCGCGCCCGCCGGGCCGCCTCGTGCTCGCCGTCACGGTCGTCGTCATGGCCGTCGCCGGCTACTGGGCGCTCACGGGCACGGTGGCCGCCAAGCTGAGCGCGTCCGGCGTCCTCACCCACGCCGAGGGCAGCTACCTGCTGCAGAGTCCGGTCGCCGGACAGGTCACCGAGGTCCTCGTCGAGGAGGGCCGCCCCGTGGCCCCCGGAGCGCCCGTGCTGACCGTCCGTACCGACCAGGGGGACCGGCCCGTGCGCGCCGTGGCCGGCGGCCGGGTGACCACGCTCTTCGCCCGGATGGGACAGGTCGTCACCACCGGGGCGGACGTGGCGACGGTGGAGCGCGTGACCGACCGGGACGCGCCCCTGGTCGCCGTCCTCTACCTCCCGGGCGACAGCGCCGCGACCGTCCGGGTGGGCGCCTCCGTCGACCTCGGTGTCCAGTCCGCCCCGCGCGACCGTTTCGGCGTCCTGCGGGGGCACGTCAAGGCGGTGAGCCGCACGCCCCAGACGCGCGAGCAGATCGGCTCCTTCCTCGGCGACAGCGGGCTCGCCGAACGCTTCGCCGGGCAGGGCAACCCGGTCGCCGTCCTGGTCGCCCTCGACCGCTCCGCCGCGACCGCCTCCGGCTACGCCTGGTCCTCCGCGGGCGGCCCGCCGCACACGCTCGACTCCGGTACGCCCGTTACGGGCGCCGTCCACCTCTCCGCGCAGCGGCCCGTCGACTGGCTGCTGCCGTGAGCGCCCCCACCGAGTCCCCGCAGGGCCGGTCCCGCTCCCGCTCGGGGTCCCGGGCCTCGGCGCGCCGGCTCCCGCCCGCCCGGCGCCGTCGGGCGCCCGTGCCCACGGGCCGCCGTACCCGGACCGTCCGTACGCCGACCGTGCTCCAGATGGAGGCCGTCGAGTGCGGCGCGGCCGCCCTGGCGATGGTGCTCGGCCACTACGGCCGCTTCGTCGCCCTGGAGGAGCTGCGCATCGCCTGCGGTGTCTCGCGCGACGGGTCCCGGGCGAGCAACCTCCTGAAGGCGGCGCGCGGTTACGGTCTCCAGGCCAAGGGCATGCAGATGGACCTGGCCGCCCTCGCCGACGTGGCGGCCCCGGCCGTGCTGTTCTGGGAGTTCAACCACTACGTCGTCTACGACGGCATGGGGCGCCGCTTCGGCCGCAGGGGCGTGTACGTCAACGACCCCGGCAAGGGGCGCCGGTTCGTCCCCATGGAGGAGTTCGACACGAGCTTCACCGGGATCGTCCTCACCTTCGAGCCGGGCCCGGGGTTCCGGCGCGGCGGGCGCAAGCCCGGTGTCATGGGCGGGCTGCCGGCCCGGCTGCGCGGCACGTCCGGCACGATGGCGGCCGCCGTCGTCTCCAGCCTGCTGCTCGTGCTCGTCGGCGCGTGGGTGCCCGCGCTGAGCCGTACGTACATCGACATGTTCCTCATCGGGAACCAGACCTCGCTGCTCGGCGTGCTCTTCGCGGCGATGGCGACCGCCCTCGTCCTCACCGCGACGCTCACCGCGATCCAGCAGGCCAACCTGCTGCGCGGGCGGATCATCTCCTCCACCCTGGGCAGCGCCCGCTTCCTGCGGCATCTGCTCAGGCTCCCCCTCACGTTCTACGCCCAGCGCAATCCGGCCGACCTGGTCCAGCGGCTGCAGTCCAACGACGCGGTCGCCGAGACCCTCGCCCGCGACCTGGCGGCCGCCGGCGTGGACGCCGTCGTGGTGCTGCTCTACGCCGTGCTGCTGTGGACGTACGACCCCCAACTGACCGTCGTCGGCGTGGCCGTGGCGCTGCTCAACGTGGTGGCCATGCGGGTCGTGCTCCATCTGCGGGCCACCGGCACGCAGAAGCTGCGCGCCGAGAGCGCCCGGCTGACCAACACCGCGTACAGCGGCCTCCAGTTGATCGAGACGATGAAGGCGACCGGCGGCGAGAACGGCTTCTTCCGCCGCTGGGCCGGTCAGCACGCGACCACCCTCGACGTGCAGCAGCGGCTCGGCGTGCCCACCGCCTGGCTGGCGGTCGTCGCGCCCACCCTGGCCGCGCTCAACAGCGCGCTGATCCTGATGATCGGCGGTCTGCGCGCGGTGGAGGGCGCTCTCACGGTCGGTCTGCTCGTCGCCTTCCAGTCCCTGGTGACCAGCTTCACCGCGCCCATCACCCGCCTCAACGGCGTCGCGGGCCGGATCCAGGACTTCGCGGCCGACGTCGCCCGGCTCAAGGACGTCGAGAACTTCCCCGTCGACCCGGTGTACACCCGGCGTGAGCCGCAGGCCAGGACCCGGCGGCTCAAGGGCCATGTGGAGCTGGACGGCGTCACCTTCGGCTACAGCCCGCTGGACGCCCCGCTGCTCACGGGCTTCACGCTCTCGGTCGGCCCCGGGCAGCAGGTGGCGCTCGTGGGCGGCTCCGGCAGCGGCAAGTCGACGGTCTCCCGGCTGATCTCGGGCCTGTACGCGCCGTGGGAGGGCGCTGTCCGGATCGACGGGATGCGTCTGGAGGACATTCCCCGCAGCGCGCTCGCCGCCTCCGTCTCCTTCGTCGACCAGGACGTCTTCCTCTTCGAGGGCACGGTCCGCGACAACATCGCGCTGTGGGACCCCTCCGTCCCGGATGAGGCCGTGGTCGCCGCCCTGGAGGACGCGGCCGTGTACGACGTGGTCGCCCGTCGGCCCGGGGGCATCCACAGCCGCGTGGAGCAGGACGGCCGCAACTTCTCCGGCGGTCAGCGCCAGCGGCTCGAGATCGCCCGGGCGCTCGTGCGCCGCCCCAGCGTCATGGTCCTCGACGAGGTGACCAGCGCCCTGGACGCGGCGACCGAGCAGATCATCATCGACAACCTGCGGCGGCGCGGCTGCGCCTGCGTGGTCATCGCGCACCGGCTGAGCACGGTGCGGGACAGCGACGAGATCCTCGTCCTCGACCGGGGCACGGTCGTGGAGCGCGGCCGGCACGCCCAGCTGGTCGCGGCCGGGGGCGCGTACGCCGAACTCGTCAAGGAGCACTGAGGTGACGTTCCCTCACCAGCCGACGACCGTCGGCGTCGACCCCGTGGTCGCCGCCCTGGGCGGCCTGGGCACGGCGGTCGACTGCACCGGCCTGGGCAGCGTCCCCCTCGAAGGCCCGCACGTGCTGTGGCTCGTCGTCGACGGCGCCATGGACCTGTTCGCCGTGGACGCGGCACAGCTCGGCCCCTGGCACTTCCTGGGCCGCCTGGAGGCGGGCACGCTCCTGCTCGGCCCGGTGGACGGCCCCGAGCACACGCTGATCGGGCGCCCCTTGGAGGGTTGCCTGCTGCGCCGCGTGGAGCTGCGCGAACTGCAGCCGTACGCCTACGGAGCCCAGCCGTACGGCGGTCAGGCGCAGGGGGGCCAGTGGTACGGCGGTCAGTGGTACGCCGACCAGGACCCCTACGGGACGGCCGAACCGCGCCTGAGCCCGCTGGAGCACGCCTTCGCGCTCGGCATCGGGCGCGGGCTGCGGGTGCTGTACCAGGCGCCGTTGGACGGCGGCGCGGGCAGCGAGTCCGCCGGCGCGGACGACGACATCCTGTGGATGCAGATCGCCCCCGGCAGCGTCCTCTACGGGGCCGCCTACGAGGGGTACGGCGACGACGCCGCCGGCACGCTCCTCGTCGAGCCGACGATGTGGCAGGGGATGGTCGACCAGCAGTACCGGCTGCTGTACGCCCTGGACAGCTGGATCGAGGAGCTCGAGCGCGCCCACGAGGACCGCACGGCGGCCGGGATCGAGGCCGGCCGGGCGGCTCGTACGCAGGCGGACCGGGCACTGCTCGCCTCCATCGGCCGGTCGGGCGCTTCCGGCGCGTCCCGCGAGCGGGGGCGCGCGAGCGACGACGCCACCTACGCCGTCTGCCGACTGGTCGCCGAGGAGGCCCGGATCACGCTGGCCGGGGCGGCGGAGGCGAGCGGCCTCCCCGGCCGCCTCGACCCCGTCGAGCGCATCGCGCTCGCCTCCCGGATCCGTACCCGGGTCGTCCGGCTCGACGGCCGCTGGTGGCGGGAGAACAGCGGGCCCCTGGTCGGGCGGCGTGAGGCGGACGAGGCCCCGGTCGCGCTCCTGTGGCGGCGCGGCCGGTACGAGATCGTCGACCCCGCCACCGGCACGCGCGAGCGCCTCGGGAAGGCGGGCGCCTCCTCGGTCGTGCCGCGCGCCGTCATGCTCTACCGTCCGCTGCCCGACCGGCCGCTGGGCCTGCTTCCGCTGCTGCGCTTCAGCGTGCGAGGCACCCGGTCGGAGCTGCGGATGCTGCTGCTCTCCGGTCTGGTGGCGGTCGGTCTGGGCGCCCTTGTGCCCATCGCCACGGGCAAGGTGCTCGGCGACTACGTGCCCCGGGGCGAGACCGGGCTCATCGTGCAGACCGCGCTCGCGATCCTCGCGACCGCCGTCGTCTCGGCCGCCTTCATGCTGCTGCAGAACGTCACCATCCTGCGCCTGGAGGGCCGTATCGAGGCCACGCTCCAGCCCGCCGTCTGGGACCGGCTGCTGCGCCTGCCGACCCGGTTCTTCGCAGGACGCTCCACTGGTGAACTGGCGAGTGCGGCCATGGGCATCAGCGCAATTCGCAGGGTGCTGTCCGGCACCGGTCCGGTGGTCGTCCAGGCCGGCACCGTCGGCACGATGAACCTGGTCCTGCTGCTGGTGTACAGCGTGCCCCTGGCCCTCGCGGCGCTCGCCATGCTGGCCGTCGTCGCGGCGGTGTTCCTGGGCCTGGGGCTGTGGCAGCTGCGCTATCAGCGGCGGCTGATCCGGCTCGGCAACAAGCTCAACAACCAGGCGTTCCAGACCCTGCGCGGGCTGCCCAAGCTCCGGGTCGCGGCGGCCGAGAGCTTCGCGTACGCGGCCTGGGCGGGCGAGTTCGCCCGGACCCGGGAGCTGCAGCAGCGGGTCGGTCGGATCGCGAACGTCCTCACGGTGCTCGGCGCGGTCTGTCTGCCGCTCTGCACACTCGTGATGTTCATGCTCCTCGCCGGACCGGCCCGGGGCTCGATGTCCGCCAGTGAGTTCCTCACGTTCAGCACCGCCGTGACGATGCTGCTGTCCTCGGTCACCCAGCTCACCGGCGCGCTCCTGTCGGCCGCCGCCGTGCAGCCGATGTTCGAACAGGTCAGGCCGGTGTTCCAGGAGACGCCCGAGGTACGGGGGTCCAGCGCCCAGCCCGGCGAGCTGAGCGGGGCGATCGAGGCCGAGAACCTGTCCTTCCGCTACACCGATGACGGTCCTCTGGTCCTCGACGGGGTCGACTTCCAGGTGCGTCCGGGTGAGTTCGTGGCGGTCGTCGGCGCCAGCGGCTGCGGCAAGTCGACGCTGCTGCGGCTGCTCATCGGCTTCGACCGGCCCTCGTCCGGCAGCGTGCGCTACGACGGGCAGGACTTGGCGGCGCTCGACCAGGCGGCCGTGCGCCGCCAGTGCGGTGTCGTGCTGCAGAACGCGCAGCCGTTCTCCGGCACGATCCTCGACTGCATCTGCGGCGCCGAGACGTTCCCGCTCGAGGACGCGTGGGCGGCGGCCGCGATGGCGGGCCTTGCCGAGGACATCAAGGCCATGCCGATGGGCATGCACACGATGCTGTCCGACGGCGGCGGCACCATCTCGGGCGGTCAGCGGCAGCGGTTGATGATCGCCCAGGCGCTGATCCGCAGGCCCAGGGTCCTCTTCTTCGACGAGGCCACGAGCGCGCTCGACAACGAGGCGCAGCGGGTGGTGATCGAGTCCACGCGGGCCCTGAACGCCACCCGGGTGGTGATCGCCCACCGGCTTTCCACGATCATGGACGCCGACCGGGTGATCGCCATGGCGGACGGCCGGATCGTGCAGCAGGGGTCACCGGCCGAGCTGCTCGCGGACACGACCGGGCTCTTCCACGAACTGGTCCGCCGTCAGCTGCGCTGATCCGGCTCGCGGATGCCCCGCGCCAGGTAGAGGCCGGTGGCCGTGGCGAGCAGGGTCACGCAGCCCGTGAAGAT
This sequence comes from Streptomyces sp. NPDC001927, assembly GCF_053594455.1. Lineage (NCBI taxonomy): Bacteria > Bacillati > Actinomycetota > Actinomycetes > Kitasatosporales > Streptomycetaceae > Streptomyces > Streptomyces sp. NPDC001927. The sequence continues at coordinate 112,461 of NZ_JBSFEN010000002.1, forward strand.
CAGCCCGGCGGCGTCCAGGCCCAGCCACATCGTCAGCGCGCCGACGCCCACGACCGGCAGCGAGATGCCCGTGTAGGCGACGACGAAGAACGAGGAGACCGTCGCCGCCCGGTGCGCGGGCGGGGCGGCCTCGCCGACGGCGGTCAGTCCGGCGCGGAAGGCGAGCCCCTGGCCGATCCCGCCGCAGACCGCGCCGGCCACCAGGAGCGGCAGGGTCTCCGCCCACAGGGACGCGCCGACGAGGAGCAGCCCGAGCACCAGGACCGCGCAGCCGAGCGGCAGGGCGACCCGCCCGGGCATCCGGGCCGTCCACGACTGGCCCACGGTCGAGGCGAGGAACACCGAGAAGACCACCAGGCCCGAGACGGCGTGGTTGGTGATGTCGAGGGTCTGCGCGACGAAGCTCGGGGCCACCGCGGTGAAGAGGCCGAGCAGCGCGAACCCGGCGAAGGCGGCGAGCGCCGAGGGCGTGAAGACGCTGCGGACCTCGGGCGGTACGTAGAGCCCCTGCGGCCGCAGCCGGCTGCGGAGCCGGGGATGCTCGACGGTCTCCGGCAGGAGGAGCACGATGACGCAGGCGACGGCGACCAGGCCGAGGTGGACGAGGAACGGCAGGATCAGCGGCTCCGGTGCGTACTCCGCGAGGAGCCCGGCGAGGAGCGGTCCGCAGCCGAGACCGCCCATGTTCGCGGCGGTCGCGGCGAAGCCCGCGCGGGACTTGCGGTCCGGCCGCGCCAGTTCGAGCACGGTGACCGTGCCCGCCCCGCTCAGCAGCCCGGCCGAGAAGCCCGACAGGAGCCGGCCGGCGAAGAGGAAGGGCAGCCCGCCCTCGAAGAGGAAGCAGAGCGCGCTGGCGGCGGCGAACCCCAGCGCCGCCCACAGGACGGGCCGGCGGCCCACCCGGTCGGAGTGGTTGCCCACGAGCAGGAGGGTGGCGATGACTCCGACGGCGTAGCTGGCGAAGATGACCGTCACCATCAGCTCGGAGAAGCCCAGCTCCTCGCGGTAGAGACCGTACAGCGGGGTGGGAATCGTCGTGCCGGCCATGCCGATGGCGAAGACGACGGCCGCCGCGACATAGCCGAGGCGCCGCGGGTGGCGGGAGGTGCTCCGTACGGTCGGAGCGGCCTCGCCGGTCATGCCGGCGCCTCCTTCCGCGCGAGCGCGAACACGCCGACGACGACCAGACCGACGCCCAGCACCTCCGGTACGAGCCACCAGCCCACGCGTACGTCCTCTTCGTAGATCAGGATGCCCAGCATCAGGCTCACCGTGGCGTCGCCCAGTGTGAGCGCGGGCTGGGAGGCGACCAGCGGCCCGCCCTGCATGGCGTGTTCGAGCAGCAGGAGCGCCGCGATCCCGGCCACACAGAAGGCATACGTCTGCCACGCCGTCAGGAACCCGGCCAGGCCGTCGTCGTCCAGGATGTGCATGGACGTCTTCATCAGCCCCGCGGTGAGGGCGTAACAGATCGCGGTGGCGGCGCCGAGGCACCCGGCGCGGGCGCGCCCGGCCGGCCTCCGTAGTCCGGCCACCGTCAGGGCGACGACCGCGCCGGCGGCGATCGCGAGCGCCGGGATCCAGCGGTCGAGCGGCACGTGCGTGCGGTTCCCGTCGGGCGAGGCTGCCATGAGGGCCACCCCGAGACCGACCACCACGGCCGCCACGGCACCCCACTGGGCCTTCGGCAGCCGCTCCCGTGTCATCAGGGAGGCGATCAGCAGCGCGAGCGGCAGCTCGAGCACGAACAGCGGCTGTACGAGCGAGAGGGGGCCGGTCGCCAGGGCCGCCGCCTGCCCGACGCCTGCGACGATGACGGCGAGGATCCCGGCGAGCCAGAGCGGGCGCTTCAGCAGATCGAGGATCAGGCCGGGCCGGAACGAGTCGGTCTGACGGACGGTGAGCGCGGCACGGCGCTGCAGCACCGTGGCGAGCGCGTTGCTGAACGCGGCGCACACGGCGAAGAGGACCGGCAGGACGACACTCACCTCCCGATGGTCACCGTCGCCGCCGGACGCCCGGGCGACGACACCGGCGGGGGCGCGCGGTTCACCCGGTACGCGCCCCTCCTGCCGCCGGTCGGCCGAATCCCGGGCCGCGGGCGTGGGCGGCCCGGCCCATGGTGGTACGTCGTCGGAATGCAGCCTGGCACACCGCCGCAGGTGATCCCGTTCCTCCGTACCGCCGCCGCCTACGCCTGGCGCCTGCTCGTCGTCGGCGCGCTGGTGTACAGCCTGTTCGCGCTGCTCGGGCGCTTCCACGAGATCGGGGTCGCCGTCTTCCTCGGTCTGGTGATCACGGCACTCCTGCGCCCGGTCGCGGACATCGTCGCCAAGGGACTCCCCCGCCCACTGGCCGTCGCCCTCACCCTCCTCGGCAGCCTCGCGCTGGTCCTGGGCGTCCTCGCCCTGGTCGGTGAGGCGGTGGAGGGCGAGCGGACGACGCTGGTACGGGAGTTCCGGGACGGCATCGACCGGATCGAGGACTGGCTGGAGCGGCCGCCCTTCCGGCTGAACCCGGAAGCGCTGACGGATGTGCAGAGCAGGATCGGGCAGTTCCTGTCGAGCCACCGCTCGGCCCTCATCAGCGAGGCGATGAGCGGCGCCCACCGGCTGGTCGCGGTCCTCACGACGCTGGCCCTCGCGCTGTTCTGCTCGGTGTTCTTCATCCACTCGGGAGACCGGCAGTGGGTGTGGCTGAAGGACCAGCTGCCGGACCGCGTGCGCGAGCACCTGGACGTCGGCGGCCGGGCGGCCTGGCGTACGTTCACCGGCTACACGCACGGGATCGTGCTGGTCGCGGCGGTGAACGCGACCCTCGTCGGGCTCGCCCTCTGGCTCCTCGGGGTGCCGCTCGCGGTCCCGTTGGCGCTCCTGGAGTTCGTCGCCGCGTTCGTGCCGCTGATCGGTTCGCCGATCGCGCTCGCGGTCGCGGCGGTCGTGGCCCTGGCCTCGCAGGGCCCGTGGATCGCGGCGATCGTGGTCGGCCTGATCGTGATCATCGGTCAGATCGAGGGCCATCTGCTGCACCCGCTCGTCATGAGCTGGGCGGTACGGCTGCACCCGCTGGTGGTGGCGATCTCGGTGATCGCGGGCGCGATCGCCGCCGGCGTGGTGGGCGCCGTGGTGGCGGTGCCGCTGGTGTCGGTGATCTGGTCGGTACGGGTGGCGCTGCGGGAGACGGGCGGGGCGAAGGGTGAGGGTGACGGCGAGGGTGAGGGGGAGGCGGCGGACTCGGAGGCAGGGAAGGACGCAGGCGAGGCGACGGAGGGGTGAGCGCCGCGGACGCGGCGCGTGCTGCTCGGCGCGACCGGTGTGGTCGCGCTGCCCCAGTCGGCCCAGGCCGCGAACCTGCTCACCAACGCCGCTTTCGAGGCCGGCACGCTCTCCGGCTGGTCGTGCACCGGTGGGCTCGGCTCCGTCGTCTCCACCCCCACCGCACTCCGGTACGAAGGCCCTCGCCGGGGCGGCGAGCCCGAGCGACAACGTCGGCGTCACCGGGTACGACGTCTACCGGGGCGGCACCGTCGTCTCCACGGTCACCGGTACCTCGGCCGCCGTCGGCGGGCTCGCGCCGTCCACCGCGTACACCTTCACCGTGAGGGCGCGCGACGCGGCCGGGAGCAGCTCCGGCGCCTCCAACAGCGTCTCGGTCACCACCGACCCGGGCGGTGGCGGTGGCGGCTTCAAGCAGGCTTGCACCGTACCTCTACCTCGGCTGGGACAATCCCCCGGCCGTCTCGACGGTGATGAACGCGACCGGCATCAAGTGGTTCACCATGGCGTTCATCCTCTCCTCCGGCGTCTGCAATCCGGCCTGGGACGGCAGCCGGCCGCTGACCGGCGGCACCGACCAGTCCACGATCTCGCGGGGCCGTTCCCGGCTCGCGGCGGCGCGGTCGTGCACAGTGAGGTCCATGGACGTCGAGCAGGTCATCGATGAGCTGTACGGGGTGGCGCCGGGCGAGTTCGTCGCGGCCCGGGACGCACGGGCGGCCGAGGCCCGGAGCGCGGAGGACCCGGCCGGCGCGAAGCGGATCGCGGCGCTGCGCCGGCCCACCCTCGCCGCCTGGGCCTCGAACCGGTTCGTACGGGAACGGCCGGAGGACGTCCGGCGGCTGCTCGCGCTCGGCGAGACCCTCCAGGAGGCCCACCGGCTCCTGGACCCGAAGACGTTCCGCGAGGCGTCCGGGCAGCGGAACAAGGTCATCGCGGCGGAGGTCCGCGCGACGGCGGCGCTCGCCGAGGAGGCGGGGCACCCGCTGAGCGCCTCGGTGAAGGAGGAGGTGGAGCAGCTCCTGCGTGCGGTGCTCGCCGACCCGGACATCGCGGCGGAATGGTCGGCCGGCCGCCTCACGAAGCCCCCGGAGGCCCCGGTGGGCTTCGGCGGCATCACCCCGGAGAGCCTCCCGCCGCGACCACCCACCGAGCCCTCGAGGTCCGCCCCGCCCGCCAAGTCCGCCAAGCCCTCCAAAGCCGATACCCGCGCCCGCGAGGCGGCGGAGAAGGCGGCCGCGGAAGCCGCCCTGCGGGACGAGGACCTCCGGGCGGCGGAAGCCCGCGCGACGGAGGCGAACGCCCAGGTGGCCCGCCTCGAAGAAGAGCTGCGCCGGGCGCAGTCCGCCCGCCGCGAAGCCCGCGCTGCGGCGACCAAGGCGGCCGAGGCCTCCCGCAAGGCACACGCCAGAGCGGACAAGGCGCGCGAGGCGCTCGACTGACCGGCCGGGTGAGGTCGTCGCGCTCCTGGGTCGGAAGGCACCGGATGCCAGGATGGGTGTCATGGATCATGAAAACGGGTGGAGTGCGGGGCCGGTGGGCGCTGGGGACACCGGACGTGACGAGCTGGTGCGGATGGTGCGCGGGGCAGCGCGTGAACTGCCGGGCGGGCAGGTCGTGACGGCGTCGGTCGTGTGCGAGGCGTGCAGTGCGGGGGAGTTCGAGTCGGCCGTGTACGAGGTGTGGGCCGGCGAGTGCCACTGCTGGGGCTGTCTCCTGCCGATCGGGGTGCAGGACGGGGAGGTGACCCGCGTCTTCGGGCAAGCGAGCGCCTACCCGTGGAAGCTCACGCCCACCGAGGGCACCCCTGACCCCGCCGCCGAGCCGACGGACTACTTCTGGTGCCCCGAGGGACACAAGGTGTTCCAGGTAGCCGTCGGGCTGGTCCTCGACGAGAGCGCGTCGGTGCGCGCGCTATCCGTCGGCCTGCGCTGTCCGGAGGACGGCGGGCTGCACCTGTTCATCGACAACGCGCGGGTCACGGCGTAGTCGCCCCGAAGGCAACGCTCGGGAGACCCCGTCCCGCGTCGCGCAGGACCAGCAGGGAGCCGGCGAGCGGGTGCGGTCGCGCCTGGCCGGTGCGGGCGGTGGTGATGTAGAGGTCGCGGAGGTCCGGGCCGCCGAAGGCGCATGCCGTGGGGCGCCGGACCGGGAGGGGGACGACGCGGTCCAGGGCGCCGTCGGGGGTGTAGCGGCGGAGTTGGGCGCCGTCCCAGAGAGCGACCCATACACAGCCGTCCGCGTCCACGGTGAGTCCGTCGGGGTAGCCCGCGCCGGGTTCGATCGTCGCGAACGGGCGCCGGTGTGTGGCGATTTCGGCGTCAGCCGGGCAGACGTCTACGCGGCGGGTGGGGCTGTCCACGTAGTAGAGGAGGGAGCCGTCCGGGCTCCAGCCGATGCCGTTGCTGACGGTCACCGAGGGGAGCATCTCGCGGGCGGTGCCGTCGGGGGCGAGGCGGACCAGGGTGCCGCCGCCGGGCGCCTCGTCGTAGCGCATGGTGCCCGCATACAGAGAACCGTCCGGGGCGACGGCCGCGTCGTTGGCGCGCCGACCCGGGACCGGGTCGCGCAGCAGCCAGGTGAAGGAGCCGTCCGGCGCGTAACTCCCGATCCCGTCCCTGAGGTTGACGACCAGGCCACCGTCGGCGCGCGGTTTGGCCGCGCCCACGTGCTGCTCGGTGGCCATGACGGTGCGCCGGCCCGTCTCCGGCGTGTAGGTGTGGACACGCGAGCCGAGGATGTCGACCCAGATCAGCCTCCGCGCCGCCGCGTCCCAGGTGGGGCCCTCCCCCAGGGCCGCCTGTTCCCGTACGGCGACGGCCAGTTCGGCCGTCAACGGGCGCCCCGGTGACCGAGGCGTTCGGAGAGGTCGGCGGCGCCCTTGGCGGCCAGTTCAGCGAGGTCGCGCTCGCGGTCCTCGCTCCATCGGATCACCGGGACGGAGACGGAGAGCGCCGCCACCACGCGCCCGGAGCTGTCGCGCACGGGTGCGGCGACGCAGCTCACGTCGGGGTTGGACTCCCGGTGCTCGACGGCGATCCCGCGCTCGCGGATCTCGGCGAGGGCCGTGCGGAGCGCGTCGTGGGCAGTGATGCTGTGCGGAGTCATCGCGACGAGTTCGCGCCCGTCGATCCGGCTGTCCAGTTCGGCCGGCGGCAGGGAGGCGAGCAGCATCTTGCCGACGGCGGTGCAGTGGGCGGGGAGACGGCGGCCGGCGGCAGAGACCATGCGGACGGCGTGGGTGGAGTCGACCTTGGCGACGTAGATGACGTCGGTGTCCTCCAGGAGGGCGACGTGGACCGTCTCGTCGCAGATCTCGGCGACCTCGCGGGCGACCTGTCGGCCTTCGGCGGCGAGGTCGAGCTGTTCGGCGTACCGGCTGCCCAGCTGGTACGTGCGCACGCCGAGCCGGTAGCGGCCGGGGTGTTCGGGGGCGGGCACGAGGTAGTGCCGCGCGGTCAGGGTCGTGAGCAGTTCGTGGACGGTGGTGCGCGGCAGGCACAGCCTGCGGACGACGTCCGGGGCGGCGAGGGTCTCGTCGCCCGTCAGGAACAGCTCCAGTATGTCCAGCGCTCTCGCCACCGCGGGAACTTGGCGTCCCATCGCCACTCACCCACCTCTCGTGTCGCCGTCGTTCGGTATGCCGGTCAGTTGTCGATATCGCGAACACAGGCTAACCACAGCTGCGTTGAAGCGGCAATGGTCGCGCCACCCGCCGCACGTTCGCCGCGCGTCCGGTGTGCGTCCGCCTGCGTCCGCCTCGCGGTCGGCGTGCGCGAGGCGTTGACATGCCCCGGACCAGCCCCTACGGTCACGCCTACATTTCGAACGTGTGACGAAATTTCGAACGAGATCGAGGGGCAACTGCCGTGCGCATCACGGGAATCAGCACTCATGTCGTCGGAACTCCCTGGCGGAACCTCACCTATGTCCTCGTCCACACCGACGAGGGGCTGACCGGTGTGGGCGAGACGCGCATGCTCGGCCACACCGACGCGCTGCTCGGCTACCTCCGCGAGGCGGAGGCCAATCACATCGCCGGATCGGACCCCTTCGCGATCGAGGACCTGGTCCGCCGGATGAAGTACGGGGACTACGGCCGGGCCGGCGAGATCGTGATGTCGGGCATCGCGGTGGTCGAGATGGCCTGCTGGGACATCAAGGGCAAAGCGCTCGGCGTGCCGGTCTGGCAGCTGCTGGGCGGGGTGGTGACCGACAAGGTCAAGGCGTACGCCAACGGCTGGTACACCACGGAGCGGACCCCGGAGGGCTACCACAAGGCGGCCCGCGCGGTCGTCGAGCGGGGCTACCAGGCGCTCAAGATCGACCCGTTCGGCACCGGGCACCTCGAACTCTCCCACCGGGACTCGCTGTACGCGGTCTCCCTGATCGAGGCCGTACGGGACGCGATCGGGCCGGACGCGGAGCTGATGCTGGAGATGCACGGCCGGTTCGCCCCGGCGACGGCGATCCGGCTGGCCCACGAGTTGGCGCCGTTCCGACCGGCCTGGCTGGAGGAACCGGTCCCGCCGGAGAACCTGAAGGCGCTGGAGAAGGTGGCGGCGAAGGTGGACATCCCGATCGCGACGGGGGAACGCGTCCACGACCGCATCGAGTTCCGTGAGCTGTTCGAGAGCCAGGCCGTCGACATCCTCCAGCCGGACGTCGGTCATCTCGGCGGCATCTGGGAGACCCGGAAGCTGGCCGCGACCGCCGAGACGCACTACATGATGGTCGCCCCGCACAACGTCGGCGGCCCGGTGCTCACCGCCGCCACTCTCCAAGTCGGCTTCACCACACCCAACTTCAAGATTCTGGAGAACTTCAACGACTTCGCGGACGCGGAGATCAAGAAGGTGGTGAAGGGCGCCCCACAGGTGGTGGACGGCTACTTCCAGCTCTCGCACGCGCCCGGTCTCGGTGTCGAGCTCGACACCGACGCGGCGGCCGAATTCCCGCAGCGCCAGGCCCGTTTCGACCTGTGGGCGGACGGCTGGGAGCGCCGCGTCCCCACACCCCGCGGCGGCACCGCGTGAGCCGGCCGCCGGGCGGTCCGGGGCTCGCCGTCGTGATCGACGCGCCGGGGGCCCACCGGCTCGTCCCGCACGAGCCGGTCCCGCCGGGCCCCGGTGAGGCGCTGGTCCGGGTGCACGCGAGCGGGGTCTGCGGCAGCGACCGCGAGGTGTACGGCGGCACGCGTCCCGAGGGGTACGTGCGCTACCCGGTCGTCCCGGGCCACGAGTGGTCGGGCACGGTGGCCGAGGTCGGCGAGGGCGTCCCCGAGGGGCTCCTCGGCAGGAAGGTCGTCGGTGAGGGCTTCCGCAACTGCCAGTCGTGCGAACGTTGTCATACGGGTGACACCACGCTCTGCACGGCCGGGTACGACGAGACCGGCTTCACCCGGCCGGGCGCGATGGCGCCCACGCTGACGCTGCCGGCCCGGCTGCTGCACGTACTCCCGGACGACGCCGATCTGACGGCCGCCGCTCTCCTGGAACCGGCCGCCTGCGTGGCGGCGGCGACGCTCGCGGCGGCCCCGCGGCCCGGCGAGCGGGTGGCCGTGGTGGGCGCCGGGACCCTCGGCCTGATTGCCGTACAGCTCCTCGCCGCCTCCTCGCCCGCCGAGCTGCACGTCCTCGAACCCCGTCGCAAACGTGCCGAGCTGGCACGGGAGTTCGGGGCGACAGGTGTCGTCGAGTCGGCGGCCGGGCTCGAAGGACGGTGCGATCTGGTCGTGGAGGCCGCAGGGGCCACCGGCTCCGCCCGCACCGCCGTGAGCCTCGCTCGCCGAGGCGGCCGGGTCGTCCTCACCGGCATCCCCGCGCCCGGGGCGGCCGGCCTCGACCCGACGGCGCTCGTCACCGGCCGGCTGACCCTCCACACCGTCTTCGGCGCTCCGCCCACGGCCTGGGCCCACGCGGTCCGTGCCTTCGGCGCGGGGCTGCTCGACCTCGGCGCGCTCGTCACCCACGAGCTCCCGCTCGGCGCGTTCCCGCAGGCGATCGAGCTGGTGGGCGGCGGCGACCCCAAGGTCGGGAAGGTACTGCTCCGGCCATGACCCCCTGCGCCCCGTGGGACTCCTCTGCCTCCTCGCCCGAACCATGTCCGACCTGCCGAACACGGAGGACCCGTTCGTGACCGAAGCCGCTCCCTCCCCGCCCCGCCGCCCCGGCGAACCCGCGCTCGCCGTCCTCGGGCTCGACGCCCCCGCCCTCTCCCCCGCCGACACCTCCCCGCACTCCTTCCCGGACGGCGGCACCTGGCGCACCGAAGTGCCGTCCGTGGAGGGCCCCGAGGCCTTGGAGGCGGTCCTGACCGAGTCGGCCCGGCTCGACGTGCCGGTCCACCGGGTCAGCCAGGGCAGCGGCGCCTGGATGCTCACCGACGCCGAGATCACCGAAATGGTGAGGGCCTGCTCCGAACGGGGCGTCGAACTCTGCCTGTTCACCGGTCCGCGCGGCACCTGGGACATCGGCGGTTCGGTCCGCAGCGACTCGCGCGGCGGAGGTCTGCGTGCCCGGGGCCACGACGCGGTCGCCGGCTGCGTGGAGGACGCCGTCCGCGCCACCGAACTGGGCGTCCGCTGCCTGCTGGTGGCGGACGAGGGCGTGCTGTGGACGCTGCACCAGGCCCGGCGCCACGGCGTGATCCCCGTGGACACCACGCTGAAGGTCTCGGCGCTCATCGGCCCGGTCAACCCCGCCGCGTACGCCGTCCACGAACGGCTCGGCGCCGACTCGGTGAACGTGCCGAGCGACCTGACGCTCGCGCACCTCACCGAGATCCGCCGGGTCAGCGCCGCGCCGATGGACATGTACATCGAGGCACCCGACGACCTGGGCGGCTACGTCCGGATGTACGAGGTCGCCGAGCTGATCCGGCGCGGCGCCCCGCTGTACCTCAAGTTCGGCCTGGCGAAGGCGCCTTCGCTCTATCCCTCCGGTCTGCACCTGCGCGAGACGGTCCTCGCCACCGCCCGCGAGCGGGTACGGCGGGGCAGGCTCGCCCTCGATCTGCTGGGGCGGCACGGCGCGGACGGCGGGATGTCCCCGCTCGGAGCCCGGCTGCCAGGCCCCCTCCACCGCTTCCCCGACCCCCTCCACCTCACGGACAAGGACTGATGACCATGCGCGCACTGCGCCGAGCCGCCACCGCCACCGCCCTCGCGAGCTGTCTCGCCCTCGCTCTCTCCGCCTGCGGCCAGAGCGGGGCGGGCGGGGCGAAGGAGGAGAAGGGGGCGAAGGACCTGACAGTGGGCATCGCGATGCCGACCAAGTCGTCCGAGCGCTGGATCGCCGACGGCAAGAACATGGTGAGCAGCCTGGAGAAGTACGGGTACAGGACCACGCTCCAGTACGGCGAGGACGACCCGGACCAGCAGGTATCGCAGATCGAGAACATGATCACGCAAGGCGTGGACGCGCTGGTCATCGCCGCCATCGACGGCCGGGCGCTCGCCAACGTCCTCCAGCAGGCGGCGGACGCGAAGATCCCGGTGATCTCCTACGACCGGCTGATCCTCGGCTCGCCGAACGTCGACTACTACGCGTCCTTCGACAACGAGAAGGTCGGCGAACTCCAGGGCGGCTACCTCGTCGAGAAGCTCGGCCTGAAGGACGGCAGCAAGAAGGGCCCGTTCAACATCGAGCTGTTCGCCGGCTCCAACGACGACAACAACACCCGCTACTTCTTCCAGGGCGCGATGAACGTCCTGAAGCCGTACATCGACAAGAAGCAGCTGGTCGTCCGGTCGGGACAGACCAAGCTCAACCAGGTGACAACGTTGCGCTGGGACGGCGGCCAGGCCCAGAAGCGGATGGACGACCTGCTCACCTCCTCGTACGCCAAGGAGCGGGTGGACGCGGTCCTCTCGCCGTACGACGGCATCTCCATCGGCATCCTGTCCGCCCTGAAGTCCGACGACTACGGCAGCGCGAGCAAGCCACTCCCGCTCGTCACGGGGCAGGACGCCGAGGTCGCGTCCGTGAAGTCGATCATCGCGGGCGAGCAGACCCAGACCGTGTACAAGGACACCCGCGAACTGGCCAAGGTGGCCGGGCAGATGGTCAACGCGCTGCTCGACGGCAAGAAGCCCGAGGTCAACGACACCACGACGTACGACAACGAGAAGAAGGTCGTCCCGGCCTTCCTGCTCGACCCGGTGAACGTCGACAAGTCCAACTACCAGAGCGTGCTGGTCGATTCGGGCTACATCAAGGCGAGCGATCTCAACTAGGCGTCGACCGGAGAGGGGTGGGTGTGCCATGGCGGAAGCCGTCCTGGACATGCGCTCGATCAGCAAGACCTTTCCCGGCGTGACGGCCCTGTCGGACGTCTCCCTGACTGTCCGCGCGGGCGAGGTGCACGCGGTCTGCGGGGAGAACGGAGCGGGCAAGTCGACGCTGATGAAGATCCTCAGCGGGGTTCATCCGTACGGGAGTTACGAAGGGGAGGTCGTCTTCCAGGGCGAGCCCTGCCGGTTCAAGGACATCGGGGCGAGCGAGAAGCGCGGCATCGTGATCATCCACCAGGAGCTCGCCCTGGTGCCGTACCTCTCGCTCGCGGAGAACATCTTCCTCGGCAACGAGCACGCCACCCGTGGCGTGATCAGCTGGGACCGCACCCTGCGGCACGCCGCCGAGCTGCTGCGCCGGGTGGGTCTGGACGAGCATCCGCAGACCCGGGTCGCCGACATCGGCGTCGGCAAGCAGCAGCTCGTGGAGATCGCGAAGGCGCTCGCCAAGGAGGTGAAGCTGCTGATCCTGGACGAGCCGACGGCCGCGCTCAACGACGAGGACAGCACCCAACTCCTCGTTCTGATCGAGGAGTTGAAGGCGCAGGGCATCACCTCCATCATCATCTCGCACAAGCTGAACGAGATCGCCCGGATCGCCGACTCGGTGACCGTCCTGCGGGACGGCCGGTCGATCGAGACCCTCGACGTGAAGGCCCCGGAGACCACCGAGGAGCGGATCATCCGGGGCATGGTGGGCCGCGACCTGGACCACCGCTTCCCCGAGCGCACCCCGCACACGCCGGAGCGGGGAGCGGCTGCGGCCCTGGAGATCCGGGACTGGACCGTGCACCACCCCATCGACCATCACCGCAAGGTCGTCGACGGCGTCTCGCTGACCGTGCGCCGCGGGGAGATCGTCGGCATCGCCGGGCTGATGGGGGCGGGCCGCACCGAGCTGGCGATGAGCGTGTTCGGCCGCAGCTACGGGAGGTACGGCGGCGGCACGGTCCTCAAGGACGGTGTGGAGATCCGTACGCGTACGGTCCCCGAGGCGGTCGGGCACGGCATCGCGTACGTCACCGAAGACCGCAAGCACTACGGTCTCAACCTCATCGACACGATCAACCGCAATGTCTCGCTGAGCGCCCTGCCGAAGGTCGCCCGGCGCGGCATCGTCGACGAGCACGCGGAGGCCAGGGTCTCCGAGGGGTTCCGCCGGTCGATGAACATCAAGGCGCCGACGGTCTTCGAGCCGGTCGGCCGGCTCTCGGGCGGCAACCAGCAGAAGGTCGTGCTCAGCAAGTGGATCTTCGCAGGTCCCGACGTGCTGATCCTGGACGAGCCGACCCGCGGGATCGACGTGGGCGCCAAGTACGAGATCTACACCGTCATCGACCGGCTGGCCGCCGAGGGCAAGGCGGTCCTCTTCATCTCCTCGGAACTCCCCGAGCTGCTCGGCATGTGCGACCGCGTCTACACGATGGCGGCGGGCCGGCTGACGGGTGAGGTGTCCCGCGCCGAGGCCACCCAGGAGCTGCTGATGCGGCACATGACGAAGGACAGGACGGAACGCGCATGAGCACCGATCTCACGGCCGGCGACCGGGCCGCCGACGACGACGGACCGACGAAGACCGGGCCCGGCGTCGGCCGGCTGATCCTCGACGGACTGCGCGGCAACATGCGGCAGTACGGCATGCTGATCGCCCTCGGTCTGATCGTGGCCCTGTTCGCGGTCTGGACGGGCGGCGATCTGCTGCTGCCGCGCAATGTCTCCAACCTCGTCCTGCAGAACAGCTACATCCTGATCCTGGCGATCGGCATGATGATCGTCATCATCTCGGGCCACATCGACCTGTCGGTGGGCTCGCTCACCGCCTTCGTCGGCGCGGTCTCGGCCGTGCTGATGGTCGAGCACCGGATGGCCTGGCCCCTGGCGGTGGTGCTCGTCCTGCTGCTCGGCGCGGCGGCCGGGGCGATGCAGGGCTTCTTCATCGCGTATCTCGGCATACCGTCGTTCATCGTCACGCTCGCCGGCATGCTCCTGTTCCGCGGGCTCACCGAGATCTTCCTCAAGGGCCAGACCCTGGGCCCCTTCCCGGACGGGCTGCAGACCGTCTCCAACGGCTTCCTGCCCGAGGTCGGCCCGCACACCGACTACCACAATCTGACGCTGCTGCTCGGCCTGGCCCTCATGGTCTTCGTCGTGTGGCAAGAGGTGCGGGACCGCCGCCGCCAGCGGGAGTACGCGCTCCAGGTCGCGCCCGTCGGTCTGTTCGCGGTGAAGCTGGGCGCGCTGGTGGCGACGGTCCTGGTGTTCACCCTTCTGCTGGCCAGCTACAAGGGAGCGCCGGTCGTGCTCCTGATCCTCGCGGCGCTCCTCGTCGGCTTCGGCTACGTCATGCGGAACGCGATCGTCGGCCGCCATGTGTACGCGATCGGCGGCAACCTGCCCGCCGCCAAGCTCTCCGGTGTGCGGGACCGGAAGGTCACCTTCCTGGTCTTCCTCAACATGGGAGTGCTTGCGGCGCTCGCCGGTCTGGTCTTCGCCGCCCGGTTCAACGCCGCCTCGCCGAAGGCGGGCATCAACTTCGAACTGGAGGCGATCGCCGCCTCGTTCATCGGCGGTGCGTCGATGAGCGGAGGGGTCGGCACGGTCCTGGGCGCCATCGTCGGCGGCCTGGTCCTGGGTGTGCTCAACAATGGCATGAACCTGGTGGGGATCGGTACGGACTGGCAGCAGGTGATCAAGGGCCTGGTGCTGTTGGCGGCGGTCGGCTTCGACGTGTGGAACAAGCGCCGGGTCGGTTCATAGCCGGGCCGCGCCGAGCCGGGCCGCGCCGTCGAAGCTCCGGGTGGTCGTCTCGCCCGCGCGGACGCGGATGCCCTCGGCACGGTAGGACGTCGGCTGTCCGTCCGGCGTGCTCGGGCGGACCGTGTACATGACGTCCCAGGTGCCGCGTTCGGGGGTCACGAGGTACGTGGCGGTGCCGGGCGTCGCCAGGGGCTGCGACAGCCCGACGGTGGGTCCCTTGCTCGGGAGGAGGTCGACGGTCGCGGTGCCGGGGGCGCTCGACCGTGCTCCCCCGTGGACCAGGAGGGTCGCCAGCTGCCGGGCCGAGGGGCGCAGGGTGAGCCCGGTGAGGGCGCGCGAGCCGGTGACGGTGTGGCCGAGGGCGTAACTCACGCTCCCGGTGCCCCAGTACGCGTCGTACCACTGCTCCACCGAACCGGGTTCGGCGGCGGGGCCCAGGTGGGCGACGCGCAGCGTGGGCGCGTCGACGACCTGGTTGAGGAACCGCTCGGTCCCGTCGTGGGTGATCCGCAGGAACATCCCGGCGTGCAGGAGCGACGCGGAGCGGGCGGGCGGCCGGACGTCGACCGGCCTCGCGGTGCGGGCGTCGACGACGACGGTGGTGTCGCGGTCCAGGTCGAGGCGCGGTCGCACGATCCAGTCCGTGCCGCCCCCGTCGCCCGACGCGGTCAGGACGCTGTCCAGCACGTAACGGCCCCTGGGCAGGCGCACGGTGACCGTCCCGGAGGCGTCGTGCGGCTGGACGCTCTCCTCGGCGCCCGGCCCGGAGAGACCGGTGACGGTGGTGGCGTACGCCCCGGTCGGCCGCCCGGCGCGGTCGAGGTGAGTGAGCGTCAGGCTGTACGTGTCCGGTGTCCGCGACGCCCCGACGGCGCTCCGGGCGGGGGCGAGGCCCACCGCGGCCACGGCGGTGGCGAGGCCGGCGGACCGCAGGAAGGAACGTCGGGAAGACGCGGAAGGCTGGGAAGCTGCGGAAGTGTTCATGATCCGTACTGGCTCGCCGGGCACCGGCGTTCCCGTGAGCTGGGTCACACGCACCCTCGACGCCAAGGGATGTGGCGCAGGTCACCGGAACCCGTGCTCCGCGGCGACCAGTGCAGGATGTGGAAACAGTGATGAGAGAGCGCTTCCGCAGCGGCGACCGGGAGGCCCTGGGTGAGCTGTACGACGCACACGCCCAGGTGCTGTACCGCTATGCCCTGCGGGTGACGGGCGACTGGGCGGAGGCCGAGGACGTCGTCTCGGCGACCTTCCTGGAAGCCTGGCGGAGCCGGGAGCGGCTACGGCCCGAGGATGACGAACGGCCGCCCGAGGGCGACGGGCTGCGGCCGTGGCTCCTCGGCATCGCCACCAATCTGATGCGCCAGGGCGCGCGGGCCCGTCGGCGCCGTGACGTCGCGCTCGCCCGGCTTCCGGAACGCGGCTCGGTCCCGGACTTCGCCGACGAGGTCGTCTCGCACCTCGCGGACGCCGAGCAGGTACGCGCGGCGCATGCCGCGCTCGGCCGGCTGCGCCGCCGCGACCGCGAGGTCTTCACGCTCGTCGTCTGGGCGGGCCTGGACTACGCGGCCGCCGCCGAGGCGCTCGGCGTACCGGTCGGAACCGTACGGTCGCGGCTTTCCCGGGCGCGTACCCGCTTGCGCGCGCTCGCCGAGGCGGAGACGGCGCGTACCGCGCGGGCCGCACAGCCCGCACCGCCCGTACGCGACCGGAGCACCACCCCCGACCAGCCGGTGGCGGGCCGCTCCCGCGCGGTCCGGCCGAAGCCCCAGGAGAACCACGGATGAACATCGGCCCGCACCGCACCGGGGACCCCGAGGACACCGACCTGGCCGGGCTGCTGCCCCCGCCGGCCGTCCCCGACCTGACACCGGAGCGCGCACAACACCTCAAGGCGGCCCTGTTGAGCCGAGCGTCCACCGTCGACGACCGCACGGCGGCGGCCGTCCGGCGGCCCGTGCCACGCCCGCGCCTGGTCCGGTTCCTCGCACCGGCCGTCGCCTGCGCCCTGGCGATCGGCGGCGTGGTGACCTTCGGGACGGCGGATACCCGGCCCACCGGGAACGTCCCGGCCGTCGCCTCGCCCGAGGCGGCCCGGCTGCTCGACCGCATCGCCCTCGCCGCCGGCGAGGAGACACGACCGCCGCTCCGGGGCGACCAGTTCGTCTACGTCGAGAGCAAGGTCGCGTACGGCTCCCAGAGCGCCGGGGGCGGCCCGGTCACCCTGGCCCCCGTGCACACGCGCCAGGTGTGGCTGTCGGCCGACGGCACGCGACCGGGGCTGCTGCGCGAGGAGGGCGGGCCCGACTCCCCGCTCGGCGCCGACGCCGCCGCCCGGACGACGCCCCAGGAGCTCGCGGAGCTGCCGACCGACCCCGACGCCCTGCTCGCGCACATCCGGGCGGAGACCGGAGGGTCGGGCACGCAGGCGCCGGGGGCGGATCCCGACCAGCGGGCGTTCGCCGCGATCGGCGACCTGCTCATGGAGACCTGGGCGCCGGCGCAGGTCAGCGCCGCGCTCTACCGGGCCGCCGGGAAGATCCCCGGCGTGGTCGTCGTCCCGGCGGCCACCGATGCCGTCGGCCGGCCCGGGGTCGCGGTCGCCCGGACGTCCGAGGGGCGGCAGACCCAGTGGGTCTTCGACCCGGCCACCCACGCCTTCCTCGGGGAACGCACGGTCCTGACGGAGTCCGGCGAGGCCGGCCCGAAGGGCACGGTCGTCGGCACGTCCGCGATCCTCACCAGGGCGGCGGTCGACCGGGCGGGCGAGACGCCGCGCCGCTGAGTGCGCACATGAGTGAGGCCCTCACCGCATCCGGTGAGGGCCTTTCTCAGTGGTGCGCCGGGGGTCAGACCGCCGGGGCCGGGTACGTCGGGTACTCGACGCCGGAGACGTGCTGGACGACCCGGATGACCTGGCACGAGTAGCCGAACTCGTTGTCGTACCAGAGGTAGAGGATCGCGTTGTCGCCGTCGACCTTGGTGGCGCCCGCGTCGACGATCGAGGCGTGGCGGGAGCCCACGAAGTCCATGGAGACCGCGTCGGGGGCCGTGGTGAAGTCGATCTGGCGCTTCAGCGGCGAGTGCAGCGAGACGTCACGGAGGTAGTCGAGGACCTCCTCGCGGGTGGTCTCGCGGCCCAGGCGCAGGCTCAGGATGGCGATCGAGACGTCCGGGACGGGGACGCGGATCGAGCTGCCGGTGATCGGCGCCTTCAGGTCCGGCAGGGCCTTGGCGACGGCCGAGGCGGCGCCGGTCTCCGTGATGACCATGTTGAGCGGCGCGGAGCGGCCGCGGCGGTCGGCCTTGTGGTAGTTGTCCAGCAGGTTCTGGTCGTTCGTGAACGAGTGAACCGTCTCGACGTGGCCGCGCAGGACGCCGTACTCGTCGTCCATCGCCTTCAGCGGCGGCACGATCGCGTTCGTCGTGCAGGACGCGCAGGACAGGATCTGCTCGTCCGGCTTGATCGTGTCGTGGTTGACGCCGTGCACGATGTTCGGGACGTCGCCCTTGCCCGGGGCGGTCAGGACGACCTTGTCGATGCCGGGGCGCAGGTGCTTCGACAGGCCCTCGCGGTCCCGCCACTTGCCCGTGTTGTCGATGAGGATGGCGTCCTTGATGCCGTACGCCGTGTAGTCGACCTCGGAGGGGTCGTTGGCGTAGATCACCTTGATGGTGTTGCCGTTGGCGACGATGGTGCTGTTCGCCTCGTCGACGGTGATCGTGCCCTGGAACTGGCCGTGGATCGAGTCGCGCCGCAGCAGCGAGGCGCGCTTCACCAGGTCCTGCTCGCCGCCGCCGCGCACGACGATGGCGCGCAGCCGCAGGCCGTTGCCGGAGCCGGCCTTCTCGATGAGGAGGCGGGCGACGAGGCGGCCGATGCGGCCGAAGCCGTAGAGGACGACGTCGCGGCCGTCGCGGCGCTCGATCTTGTTCTCGCCGGTGGCACCGGAGACCGCGGAGGCGGTGAACTCCTCCACCGAGAGACCCTGGTCGTCGTTCTTGTAGGCCTCGGCGAGCAGCGCGATGTCGATCTGCGACGGGCCGAGGTCGAGCGTGGTGAGCGCCTGCAGGAACGGCAGGGTCTCGGTGACCGAGAGCTCCTCGCCGGCGATCTGGCGGGCGAACCGGTGGGTCTTGAGGATGCTGACAACCGACTTGTTCACCAAGGATCGGCTGTGGACCAGGACCGTGACGTCCCGCTCCCGGTGCAACTTCCCGATGATCGGGATCATCGACTCCGCGATCTCCTCGCGGTTCTTCCAGCTGGTGAACGAGTCGTCATTGACAGTCACGAGTTCATCTTTCGAGCTAGGCGGTGCTCATATGCTAACCCGTCGATGTTTTGATCTTGTCAGGGGCCCGCCTTCCGCCCCTCCTCCCCTCCCGTCCCCTCCCTCATGACTCGACCCTCACCACGACCGAGTGCCATCCTGCGGCCCCGTCGGGCATGGTGTCGGTGCGCCGCTCGGGCTGGGTGGCGCCGGTGCCGTCGGTGGCGCGGACCGTGAGGGTGTGGCGACCGGGCGCGGCCTGCCAGGGGTGGACCCACTGGCGCCAGGTGTCCTGGCTGTCCTCGGCGCCGAGCCTGGCCTCCTGCCAGGGGCCGTCGTCGACCCTGACCTCCACCCGCGAGATGCCCCGGTGCTGGGCCCAGGCGACTCCGGCGATCATGACCGTGCCGGCCGCCGGGCGGGCGAGGTCCCGGGGGGTGTCGATCCGGGACTGGGTCTTGACCGGGGCCTGGGCGGCCCAGCCGCGCGGGACCCAGTAGGCGTCGTAGGCGTCGAAGGTGGTCAGTTCGAGGGACTCGATCCACTTGCAGGCGGAGACGTATCCGTAGAGACCGGGGACGAGCATGCGGACCGGGAAGCCGTGGTCGAAGGGGAGCGGTTCGCCGTTCATGCCGAAGGCGAGCAGGGAGTCGCGGCCGTCCATGACGGTCTCGACGGGGGTGCCGAGCGTCATGCCGTCGACGGAGCGGGCGACGAGCTGGTCGGCGGGACCGCCTTCGGAGGGCGGGCGCACCCCGGCCTGGCGGAGCAGGTCCGCGAGGCGCACGCCAAGCCAGCGGGCGTTGCCGACGTAGGGCCCGCCGACCTCGTTCGAGACGCAGGCGAGGGTGATGTCCCGCTCGATCACCTGGCGGGCCATCAACTCGCGCAAGCTCAGGGAGAGTCCGCTGGTGACGCCCATGCCGTGGACGCGCAGCCGCCAGCCGTCGGCGTCGACCTTGGGGACGACGAGGGCGGTGTCGACCCGGTAGAAGTCCTTGTTCGGGGTGACGAAGGGGCTGATGCCGGGCACGTCGAGCTGGGCGCCCGGCGGCACGGCCGGGGCGGCGGAGACCGGCCGGGGCAGCCGCAGGGCCCTGCGGGAGGCGGTGGCGCCCTCCCCCGAGGACGGCCCGGCCGCCCGGCCGAGCGCGGCGGCGACGGTCGCCACCACGCCCGCGCCCGCGGTGACGATCAGGAAGCCCCGCCGGTCGGCGCGGGCGGCCGCCTGGGCCGGTTCGTCGGCGTCCGAGGCGAGCAGCCGACCGATGAGGACGTAGAGGAGGAGGGCACCCGCCACCGCCCCGATGAGCGAGGGCAGGGCGTCGAGCGCGGAGTCGGAGTCGGGCCGGGTGACGGCGGCGAGCGCGCCGACGACACCGAAGCCGAGGACGCCGACGGCCCCGGCCGTGCGGTGGCGCAGGGCGAGCAGACCGAGGGCGGCGGCGATCAGACCGAGGACGAGCACGATGCCCAGCAGGAGGACGACCTTGTCGCTCTCCCCGAACGTACGGATCGCCCACTGCTCGACGGCGGCCGGGGTCCGGTCGACCACGGCGTCGCCGACGGCCGTGACCGGGCCCGCCTCGTGCCGGATCAGGCCGGCGAGCACGTCGGCGACGGCCAGGGCGACATAGCCGGAGAGGACGCCGGCGACGACGGCGAGCAGCCGGTCGGTGCGGGTGGGCCCCCTGCGGGCGGAGCGTGTGGCGTTCATGGCTCCCAGCATCGGCACACGGAGGCCGATGTGGCGGGATTTCACCCGAGCGCCGCCGCCGCTTCCTCGACCAGGTCGGCCAGGGCCGCGCCCAGGGCGTCGAGTCCGGGCCCGGCGGGGCCGCCGGGCTCCGCCATGTAGACGTCGCGCCGGATCTCGATCATCAGCGCGGCGACGCGCGGGTCGCGGCCGTAGTGCGCGAGCGGCACGTACGTCCCGGCGAAGGGGCTGTCCGTCCCGATGCCGCCGAACGGTGCGAACGCCTTCCGTGCCGCGTCCAGCAGGGCGGGCGGCGTGTGGAAGGGATCGGTCCCGAGGCAGATCGGCGGCCGGGGGCCGGTGCCGTGCAGCTCGTAGGGCAGCGTCTCGGTCGGGTACGAGTGCACGTCGATGATCACCACACGTCCTGCCGCCGCGAGGCGGGCGTCGACGGCGGCCGTCATGGCCTGCGCGTACGGCGTGAAGTACCGCTCCAGGAGCGGCCGTTCGTCGAACTCCTCCGGGCGCAGTGCGGCGCGGTGCGTCGTCCGGGTGTAGACGGCGCCCATGCCGACCGCGCGCATCTCCTCCCGCTCGTCCGGGAAGCGCTCGGGGTCGACGACAAGCCGGGAGAGCAGGTTGACGAACCGCCAGGGCGTGACGGCCGCGGCCCGCGCGGCGGTGTCCGCGAGGGCGGCGGTGTGGGCGTCGGTGATGTGGTCCAGTTCGCGCGCGAGCTCCTCGTCCCCGAGCACGATGCCGTCGCGCACGTCCGCGGGAATCTCCCGGGAGGAGTGCGGCACGTGCAGGAGGACCGGGGAGGCGGGGTCTCCGGGGAGGAGTTCGTAGGAGGGTACCGCGGCGGGGTGCGGTGCGTCGGTCATGGGCGGTCCCGGGGTACGGAGCGGTGGCGTCACTCACCGGTGTCATCGGTCGGCGATCTTCAACTTACGCTGTTCGCGGCTGAATTCGACCACTCGGCCACCTCGCGATCCGAAGATCGCCCCGGTGTGCCGAACTCCCCTCCCTCGCGGTGCCATGTGTGCCAGTCTCTGATCCAGGACGCCGCGGGGCCCGCCGGGTTCCCCGCGAGGCGACGGAGGGGGACGGGGAGATGGAGCTGACGGTGGGGGTCGCGGACCCCGACGAGACGGCCGCCCTGCGGGACTTCTTCCGCTGGCTGCGGAACGAGGAGGAGCCACCGGGCGAGGTGCGGCTCGGCGCGGTACCCGTACCGGGCGCCATGAGCGGCGGGCTCGACGTCATCGACCTGGTGCTCACGCACTCCACCGGCCTGGCGAGCCTGGCCCTCGCGTTCGCGGGATGGCGCAGGGCCCGCCGCAGCCCTGCCGCCTTCACCGTCACCAGGGCATCCGACGGACTCTCCGTGACCGTCGAGGAAGGCTCGGAGGAAGCGGTACGGAGGCTGCTCCAGGCCCTGGCCCAAGAGCCGTCCGCCGAACCGGCCACCGAGCCGGCCGCCGCACCGGCCACCGAGCCGGTCACCGAGCCGCCGTCCGACCACGGGGCGGACCCGGCCCCGAACCCCCACGCCCCTCGAACGCCCCGGCCCGAAGACGGGGCGACGCCGGAGGCCCGATAGCCGTGGAACTGGCAGACCCGCACCGCTCCTTCGCCGTTCTTGTCGGCTCGACCCGGTACGACCACGGCGACCTGGAGGACCTCCCGGCAGTGGCCGCGAACCTCCGGGACCTCGGCCGGCTGCTCGAGGACCCGAACATCTGGGGGCTACCGCCGGAGCGCTGCGTCCGCCTGGTCGACCCCGCCTCGCCGCAGGTCTTCCTGGACGCCATCCACGAGGCGGCCCAGCAGGCCACGGACACCCTGCTCTTCTACTTCGCCGGGCACGGACTGACTCCTCTGGACGAGGACGGGCTGCTGCTCGCGCTGCCCTCCACCGACCCCGACCGCGCCTATTCGGCGGTCGACTACGCGCGCGTGCGCCGCGAGGT
The DNA here is from genome assembly GCF_053594455.1 of Streptomyces sp. NPDC001927. Classification (NCBI taxonomy): domain Bacteria; kingdom Bacillati; phylum Actinomycetota; class Actinomycetes; order Kitasatosporales; family Streptomycetaceae; genus Streptomyces; species Streptomyces sp. NPDC001927. The sequence goes on from NZ_JBSFEN010000002.1 coordinate 134,729, forward strand.
CCTGGGAACGGGACCGAGGGTCAACCGCGTGGTGATCCTCGACTGCTGCTACAGCGGCAAGGCCTTCGAGGGCGCCATGGGCGGGCCGGCGAGCGGCTCGGTGACGATGGCGGAGCAGGCCAGGATCGCCGGCACGTACCTGCTCACCGCATGTGCGGCCAACACGACCGCGCTGGCCGCCCCCGGGGAGACGCACACCGCCTTCACCGGCGAGCTGATCCGTCTCCTCGACCGGGGGCTGCCCGGCGGTGGCCCCCTCATCGGGGCCACGGACGTCTACGACCATCTGGTCGGCGAGCTGCGCGCCCAGGGCCGCCCGACACCGCAACAGCGCCTCAGCAACACCGGCCGCCTGCTCTCCTTCGCCCGCAACCGCCACGGCCGTCACGGCGCGGGCGACCTCTCCGCCGGCCGTCCCCTGTCCGCCGGAGCGGGGTCCGCGGGGTCGGCCGCCGCGTCCGTCCCCGTCATACCGGCCGGCCTGCACGAGCTTCTGCGCCGACCGCCCCGGGACATCGCCGCGCATGCGGTGGGCCTCCACGGGACGGACCCGGCCGGCCGCCACCGACTCCTGGAACTCGCCGCCCTCACCCGTCCCGCGCAGGAGACGGCCGCGCTCTTCTGTGTCCTGCGCGAGGAGGGCAGTTCGGGGGCCGTCATTGTCCTGGCCACGGTCGCCGCCGAACGATCGCCGCTCGACCTCGCCGCGATCGTGCCCACGCTCCACGCGCTGAACGACGACGAGGCCGTCGCAGAGCTGTTGTCCGCCATCGCCGAGCTACGCGGCCCCGAGGACATCGCGAGCACCATCCGGACCCTCCACGAGGACGCCGCGGGACACGGCAGCCGCCCCGACGCCGACGTACTCCTGACCGCGGCGATGGCCAGGCTCGCCACCACCGAGGCGGTGCTCGACCTGGCCGGCGCCCTGTGGTCGGCCCAGCTCGACGACTACGCCACCGCCGTCCTGCGCGCTCCCTCGGTCTCGTCCCCGCGGGAGACGTCCCGACTGGCGGACGCCCTGCACTCCATCGGGCGCACCAAGGAAGCACTCGCCCTCTACCGTCAGATCTACGGGTACATCGCCGACGACCCCGCCGAAGTAGTCCGGCTTCTGCGCATCCTGGAGGAGGCCGACGCGACGCCCGACGCGCAGCGGCTCATGCAGGACGCCACGTGTGCCATCGCGCCTCTCTCGCGGCTCATGGCGCTCTGCGAGGCCCTGTGGGCAGCCGGCCTGGGGGAACACGCCCAGGACGCCCTGGCCGGGTACGCGCGGGCGCTCACCGCCCAGGACGTCATCGGCTTCGCCACGCTGCTGCGGGAGCAGGGTCACGACGACGCGGTGTTCCATCTCCTCGGGCACGCCGCGCAACACCATCCGGTCTCCCGCACACCGGAGTTCGTCGAGGCCCTCCGCGCGATGGGACGCCCTCTGGACGCACGCGCCCTCCTCAACGACGCCGCAAGGCGCACACCCGAGGAGATCGGCGAACTCCTGGTGCTCCTCGATTCCCGCGGCGCCACGCGGGACGGGGGCCACGTGCGGGACGTGCTCCCGCAGGAACCGCTGCTGCTCGCAGAGGTGATCCGCGGCATGCAGGCGCTCGGCGCGTCGGCGACGCAGTTGGTCGAGCGGGTGTGCCGGCTCGCCGAACCCGAGTTCGCCGAGACACTCGTGACGCTCTACCAGCACGGCCTCGGCGACGTGGTGGACCTCCTGCTGCACCACCTGGTGCGGACCGATCCGGAGCAGGCGGCACGCTGCCTGAGCACGGTGGCGCAGGTCGGTACGCCCCTCCAACGGACCGTCCTGCAGGCGAAGCTCAGGGCCGCCGGGGCGTCGGTACCCCCGGTGGGCCTCGGCACGATCGCGACTCTCGTGGGAGCGCACAACCCGGACGGCTGGGGACGCCCCTTGGTCGTGAACACCTCTCCCACCGCCTCCGGCGAGCAAGCCGCCATCGTCGCGCTGTGCGAGGTGGGCCTCGCCGGTCCCGTCGGGCAGGTCCTGGCCAAGTCGGCCCGCAGCATGAGGACCCCGGAGGCCGTACTGCTCCTCGGCAGCCTGGAGGAGGCAGGGCTCACCCCCGTGGCGCGGGCCGTCGTCGACGGCGCCAACTGGATGTTCCCCGACCTGTACGAGGAGTTCCTCAGGGCCGTCGTCGGCAGCGGCCTGCGCGACCTGGCCTCGTACGCCCTCGCCTCGGCACCGTCCCGGCTGACCACCGCTGAGCGCCACGCCCTGGCCGAGGCCCTCGGGCTCCCTGCTCCTCCCGGGCCGGCGCCCGCCGTCCCGGCGCCCGCCGTCCTTGACACTCCGCGCGCCGAGCCGCCCCCACCGCCCCGCCCCAGGGGATTCGACCGCTGGCGCCGTCGCTGACGCATGACCGGGCGGCACGCCAAGGAACACGTGCCGCCCGGTCCGCATCGTCACATCCGGTTACGCGGCGTCCCGCACCGAGCCCGTGAACTCGGGGCCGTGGTGCGGCTCCCAGTTCTCGTCGTAGGTGGTCAGGCGGGCCCGCAGGGTCTCCGTGGGCTCGGCGACCGCGTCCGCGACGGTCGGGATCGACACCTCGACGCTCGTCTGTCCGGCGGGCACGTCCGCCCAGAGGCTCGCGGGCTCCCCGCCCCAGCCGAGTGCGGAGAGCGGCTTGGGCGGGTTCGGGACGGCGCCGAAGAACTCCTCCAGCCAGGCCGGTGCGACGTCCGCGCTGGAGAGCTCGGGGCCGCCGGTGACCGGCAGGAGTTCGAGGACGCCGCCGACCTCGACGTCGGCGGGCGTGGACAGGTTCACCCGCCAGGTCAGGGGCTTGCCCTCGGTGACGTCGTCGGCGACCGGGGTCACCGTGACCGTGGGCTTCGCGTCGTCGTTCTTCGCGGTGACCCCGCCTCGGTGGGAGCCGACGGCCACGCCCTTGACGGCCTTGACGGAGATGTCCCGCGAGAGGTCGTAGCCGAAGCGGGTGTTGCCCTTGACCTCGACCGGCACGTCGATGGACTGGCTGCCCGGGCTCACCGTCACGATCCGGGACGAGACCTCGTCCGAGTCCGGCTTCGGGGTGAACACCCGGACCTGGCCGCTGCCCTGGCCGGTGACGTGGACCGGAACGCGGTAGGTGCGCACGCCGGAGTCGCCCTCGTCCACGGTCAGCCGGCCGATGTCGATACGGGGCATCGCGCCGGGCTTGACGGCCGGGGTGCCGGGGCGCCAGCCCCAGGCGTCCATCAGCCAGGCCTGGCCCGAGCCGCCCCTCGGGGTCAGTTCGAGGCTCGTGATCCGCGTCAGGTCCAGCTTGGACCGGGAGGCCAGGGCCACCGGTACGCGGACCTCACGGCCCCAGTGGGAGGCGGTCCGGTCGCTGCCCGGGAGCCCGTCGATCTGCGCCCGGCCGAGCGGTGCGCGGCGGCCGTCGGCGTCGACGAGCGCGATGTCCAGGCGCGTACCGGTGGTGTTGGGCGGCACGATGACGCGGAGCGCCAGCGAGCCGGAGCCCTTGAGGGAGACCGGGCGCTCTGAGCGCAGGGTCGCCTTGGTCCCCGTACCCGTACCCGACCAGCGCAGGGCGACGGCGTCGCGGCCCGGTTCGGGCGAGGCCTCCCAGAACGCGAAGTGCGGCGACCGGCCGCCCGTGCCGTCCTGGTTCTCCGGCAGGCACGCGCGGGCCGGATCAGGATCGATCTGCGCGCAGAGCCGGCCGCCGCCGGTCACGGTGAGGCCGGGGCCGGGCAGGAAGCCGGGGGCGCGGTGCCCGCCGACGGCGTGGCTGAGGACGCGCGCGGGACCGGCCGAGAGGACACGGCGGCCGGTGCCGTCGAGCAGCGGACGGACCCGGTCGTCACCGCCGACGAACAGCTGGGCCGCGGCGGCGATGTAGGTCGCGCCCACGGTCTGCTGCTGTGTCGCGGTAAGCCGGGTCTTGGTGCCGGGCGAGCACACCGGGTCCTGCGCGTCTTCCGAGGAGAAGTCGTCGAAGGCGGGCGCCTCCGCCTGGCCCGGAGTCCACTCGCTGTTGAAGTAGTTGTGGTTGGCGCCGACCATGTACACCGCGCTCTGCAGCGCGGCGCCACGGCTCACACCACGGGTGCCGTCGACGTAGATCTGGCCCTGGAGGTCGGAGACGTCACCGTCGCAGCCGGGCAGCATGGTCATCGAGGGAACGTCCGGGGCCGGGTTCTGGCCGAAGATCGTGGGGCCGATCAGGACGTTGCCGCGGATCGTCCAGCGCGCTCGGCCCGGGGCTCCGTCCTGGTCGGCCGGGGGCCGGTGCAGGCTGTCGAGCGCAGCGCGGTTCACGCCCTCGCCGCCCCGGGAGTGGCCGACGAGCAGGACGCGGGAGAGGTCGGCGGGCGCGGTGGCGCGGACGGCCGCCGGGGCGCCGGCGGGCTTGGCGGCCCAGTCCGCCCATCGGCCCAGGTGCTGGCGCACGAGCGACGAGCGGGCCTGCGCGCCCGCGTCGTCCGCCGCGTGGTCCTGGGCGTTGATGCCGTTGGCGGAGATGGAGACCGTCACATAGCCCTGGGAGGCGAGGAGTTTCTGGGCGGCCAGGTAGCCCTTGTGGCTGGGGATCGGCTTGGTGCCGGGGCCGCAGGGCCAGGCGCCGGTCACCTCCTCCCCGGCGCCGTAGCAGGTGCCGTGGCGGCCGTGCAGGAAGAGCGCGAGCGGTCGCTTCCCGGGTGCGCCGGTCGGTCCGACGACGACGGCGCGCATCTCGATCGGCTCGGCGTATCCGGGCAACCGGACGGCCGGCAGGTCGTATTCGCCGCTGACGGTGCGGTACGCGCCGGGCTTGCCGGGGTCGACCGGGTTGAGCGGCAGGGGCGGTTCCACCCGCGCCGAAGGGGCGTCGGGCCTGCTCCGGGGGGCCTTGCTCGCGGCGTCCGCGTCGCCCGGGGTGCCGGCGTCCAGGCGGCGCCCGGCGGCCATGACCCGCAGGTCCTTCGCGGCGCCCAGCCGTACGCCGTCGGCCTTCAGCCGGAACGCGCGTCCGTCGGCGGTCGGTGCGGGGCTGCCGAGGAGCCTCTTGCCCGAATAGAACTCGACGCGGGCGTCGCCCATGGGCACGGGTTCGGCGGCCGTCCAGACGAGCTCCCGGTCGGCGCCCTCGCCGGTGACCCGCCAGCCGTCCGGCAGCGTCCCGTCGACGCCACCGGCTCTCTCGCCGCCCGCTCGGGACAGGGGGCCCGGGGACGGTTCCGCGTACGCCGGGAGTGGCGCCGCCGCGGCCAGGGCGACTAAGGCCACGGCCGTGGTCACCACACGTGTGACACGTATCAAAGCGGTCTTCCTCACGATCGGTTCTGTCGGGACACCTCGTGGCACCTCAGGACACCTCGGGGTTCCCTCTCGTGACCGGAGGACGGCAACCGGTGGGCGTGGGTTGCCTCGTGAGGCGGGAGAAGACCGGGCGCGTGGAGAGATCGGCGGGAAATCGCTGCACGGGGGTAGGCCCGCCGGGCCCGCTTGTTATACGTTCCGTCTAACAGCTTGCTAGACGCCACATCTAATAAGTCGTGCGGCGTCTCGATCCGATCGATCCGAGCCGAGAGCCAAGGAGCCGCACATGCCGCGCAGCACCGCCCCACGGGAGAGCGAGGACCGGCACGTCGAACAGGAGGTCGCCCGGCGGCTGCTCGACTCGGCCGCACAGCTCTCCTACGACCCGGCCACCGAGGTGGACTGGGACACCCCGCTGGACAAGGACTTCCACGGCGCGAGCCCCGAGTGGAGCACCCTCTACGGCACCGCGTACTGGGGCGAGTTGACCGACGCGCAGCGCAAGGAGCTGACGCGCCAGGAGGCCGCGTCGGTGGCCTCCACCGGCATCTGGTTCGAGATGATCCTGCAGCAGATGGTGCTGCGCGACATGTACGCCAAGGACCCGACCGACCCCCGCTTCCAGTGGGCGCTCACCGAGGTCGCCGACGAGTGCCGGCACTCGATCATGTTCGCGCGCGGCGCCGCGAAGCTCGGCGCCCCGGCCTACCGTCCGCACCGGCTCGCGATCGAACTCGGCCGCGCCTTCAAGACGGTCGCCTTCGGCGAGGCGGCGTACGCGGCGATCCTGGTCGCCGAAGAGGTCCTCGACGTGATGCAGCGCGACTGGATGCGCGACGAGCGGGTCGTGCCGTTCGTCCGCACGATCAACAACATCCATGTCGTGGAGGAGTCGCGGCACATGAAGTTCGCCCGCGAGGAGACCCGCCGACGGCTGCGGGGCGCGAGCGGGGCACGCCGCCGGTTCCACGCGCTGGTGATCGCCATCGCCTCGTACGTCATCGTCACCAGCATGGTGGGCCGGAAGGTCTACGAGAGCGCGGGCCTCGACGTCGAACGTGCCGTCGCCGAGGCGAAGGCGAACGAGCACCACAAGTCCCTGATGCGGTCGAGCTGCGCGGGCCTGATGGAGTTCCTGGCCTCCGCCGGGCTGCTCACCCGGCCGGCGCTCGCCTTCTACCGGCGCGCCCACCTGATCTGACCGCGGGCGGACCCACGCGACCCGCCCCAGGCCCGCCCCCGCCCGAAGCCGTAGCAATCCGAGCCGTAGCGACCCGAGCTGAGCCGACGACATGACCTACGCCATCACCCAGACCTGCTGCAACGACGCGACCTGCGTCGCCGTGTGCCCCGTCAACTGCATCCGTCCGACGCCCCAGGAGCGGGAGTTCGGCTCCACCGAGATGCTCCACATCGACCCGGCGACCTGCATCGACTGCGGCGCGTGCGCCGACGCCTGCCCGGTCGACGCGATCTTCCCGGTGGACAGCCTCTCCCCCGCCCAGGCCGGGTACGCGGCCGTCAACGCCGCGTACTTCGCCGACAAGGAGCCGCTCGAAGCGGTCGCGCCGGGCCCGAACTTCCACTCCTGGGGCGCTCCTGCCTTCGAGCGGAGCCTGCCGTCCGACTTCGCGCCGATCCGGGTCGCGATCGTCGGGACAGGCCCGGCCGGGATGTACGCGGCGGAGGACCTGCTGCTCCACACCAACGCCGAGGTGACCCTCGTCGACCGGCTGCCCGTGGCGGGCGGTCTCGTCCGGTACGGCGTGGCGCCCGACCACCCCGCGACCAAGAAGGTCGGCGACACCTTCGCCCGCTTCCACACCCACCCCCGGGTACGGCTGCGCCTCGGCGTCGAGGTCGGCAAGGACGTCACGGCGAAGGAACTCGCCGCGCACCACGACGCGGTGGTGTACGCCGTCGGCGCCTCCGCCGACCGCAGGCTCTCCGTCCCCGGCGAGGAGCTGCCCGGCAGCGTCCCGGCGACGGAGTTCGTGTCCTGGTACAACGCCCACCCGGAGACCGCCCCCGACGCCATCGACCTGACCGGCGCCGAACGGGTCGTGGTGGTCGGCAACGGAAACGTGGCGCTCGACGTCGCCCGGCTCCTCGTCATGGACCCCGAGGCGTTGGCCGGCACCGACATCGCCGACCACGCGCTCGCGGCCCTGCGCGGATCCCGGGTGCGCGAGGTCGTGCTGCTCGGGCGCCGGGGCCCGGAGGCCGCCGCGTACACGGCCTCCGAACTCCGCGCCCTCACCCACTTGTCCGGGGTACGCCTCGTCGTCGACGACCACGACCCGCGCACCGGCGCGGCGATCGACGGCGCGGCGCCGGGAGCTAAGGCGGCGCTGCTGCGGGACGTGGCGCGGGAGACCGTCGACTGGACGCGGCCGGCGGGCCCGGACCGGCGGATCGTCCTCCGGTTCCACTCGACGCCCGTGGCCCTGGTCGGGGAGCACACGGTGCGGGGCGCGCGGGTGACGGAGGGGCCGGGCGAGCGCGAGATCCCGGCGGGGCTCGTCCTGCGGGCGGTCGGCTACCGGGGCGTGCCGGTGCCGGGGCTGCCCTTCGACGAGGCGACCGGCACGGTGCCGCACGAGCGCGGCCGGGTGGCCGGGATGCCCGGGACGTACGTCGTCGGCTGGATCAAGCGCGGCCCCTCGGGCGGGATCGGGGCCAACCGGACCTGCGCCGCCGAGACGGTCGGCACGCTCCTCGCCGACGCCGTGGCGGGGGCCCTGCCCGCTCCGTCCCGTACGGCCCGGGCGTTCCGGCGCCTGGTGCGCGGACGCGCCGAGGTCGTCGACGCCCGCGGCCTGGCCGCGATCGACCGCGCCGAACGGGCCAAGGGCCGCGAGACCGGCCGCCCACGCGTCAAACTCGCCACGGTGGCCGCCCTGGTGGCGACGGCCCGCCGTCCCCGTCTGCGCCTCCTCGACTGACCTGCCAGTGCGCGAACCTGTCAGTCCGCGACCTTCTCCCAGGCCGTCGTGCCGAGCAGGCCGGTCTCGCCGACGTCGAGACCGCCCTCCGGCACCACGGTCTGGCGGGCCACGCCAGGGGCCGGGGCGATCTCGACGTACACCCCGCTGCCCCGCTGGGTCGCCGGGTCGACGGCCGAGTACCGCCAGGCGAAGACGGAGCGCGCGGACTCGCCGGGCTTCAGCGTCACGGGGTGCGGTCCCGGGTCCTCCATCTGCGCGATGGGGCCCGTCCCCTTGAGGACGGTGACGTCCATCGGCCGCCGGTTCATGTCCCGTACGCGTACGTCCGGATACCCGTTGACGAGCTGCTCCCCCGTACCGCAGTTGGTGATGGTCACCGGCATCGCGCGCAGTCCCATGGCCGCGTTGACCATGCCGGTCGTCACGTTCACCCCGGTGGCCGGGCAGCCCTCCGGGGCGGTGGCGGTGGGCGGTTCCAGCGGCGGGGCGACCGGCGGCTCGGCGGCCACGTCCGCCCCGTCGGTCGCGTGGGCCCCGGTCCGCTCGGGGTCGGCCTCGCGGTCGAGTTCGGCCCCGAGGCCGCACCCGGCGGTCAGGAGGGCGGCGGCCAGCAGGACCATGCCGTGCCGCGGAGATATGACGGTCATCCCGCGATCATCACACGGCGGCCGGCACGGGCGGGGCGGGGCTACTCGAACCGCGAGGTGTCGCCGGCTCCTCGGCGTACGATCTCCGGCTCGCCCTCCGAGAAGTCGATGACGGTCGTGGGCTCCGTACCGCAGTCGCCGGAGTCGAGGACGGCGTCCACCGCGTGGTCGAGCCGCTCCTTGATCTCCCAGCCCTGGGTCATCGGCTCGTCCTCGCCGGGCAGGAGGAGCGTGCTGGAGAGCAGCGGTTCGCCGAGCTCGTCCAGGAGGGCCTGGGTGACGACGTGGTCGGGGATGCGGACACCGACGGTCTTCTTCTTCGGGTGCAGCAGCTGCCGCGGGACTTCCTTCGTCGCCGGCAGGATGAAGGTGTAACTGCCGGGCGTCGCCGCCTTCACAGCGCGGAACACGTCGTTGTCGATGTGCACGAACTGGCCGAGCTGCGCGAAGTTCTGGCACACCAGCGTGAAGTGGTGGCGGTCGTCGAGCTCGCGGATCGCGCGGATCCTGTTGATGCCGTCGCGGCTCCCGATGCGGCATCCCAGCGCGTAGCAGGAATCCGTCGGGTACGCGATGAGCGCGTCGGAGCGGATGCTGTCCGCCACACTGCTGATGGTGCGCCGCTGGGGGTTCTCGGGGTGCACGTCGAAGTACTTCGCCATGCGGGGCAGTCTAGGTTCTTCGGCGGTTCCGGCCCGGGACGGCGGGCCGGTGCGGTTCCCCGCACGTTCGGGCGACGGGGAGGCGACCGTCAGGCCGCGAGGCGCAACTCCTGGCGCAGGACTATGGCGTTGAGCCGGATCGCGTACGGCGCGATGTCCATCAGCTCCAGGGCGGCGGCCCGCTCCTTCGCCAGATCGACGGTCACGTCGATGCAGAAGGCGATCGCGTACATGTGGTCCCCGGTCTCCTCGTCCTGGAGGGCGAAGAACAGGTCGCGGTAGTAACGCGTCCGGTCCGGGCCCTCCTCGTAGTACGAGAGTCCCGGCTCGCCCTCCTGCGCGGCGAGGCCGGTGAAGGCGTCGGCGAGCTCCCTCTCGACCGTGTCCCAGAACGAGGCCTCGGCGAACTCGCCGGGCAGCGCCTGGCGCACCGCCTCCTTGAGGGAGAGCACCATGACCATGACGGGGGCCTGCTCCTGGAGTCCCCAGCCGCGCACCATCTTCACGACGGCGCTGTCCGGGATCGCGGCGGCGGCCCGATGGATGTTCTCGAAGTCGAAGTTGACGGTGGCGGGCGCGATCGCCTGCTGGAACAGCCGGTCGATGGCCCGGGCCTGGTCGAGATGGTCCGGGCCCACCTCTATGACGGTCTTGAAACTTGCGGCCATGACATTCCTCCTTGTGGGTGATCAAGAGGGGTCAGTATGCCGTCTGGCGTCCCGCTGCCACAGTCTTGTCGTCATGTCGACTTGGACGGACAGTACGGGGATGGCGATCGTAGTGCTGGTGGGCACGCTGGACACCAAAGGTCTGGAGTACGGGTGGCTGCGCGAGCGGCTGGAGAGCCGCGGGGTCGAGGTCATCATGGTCGACACGGGGGTGATCGGGGCTCCGCGGATACCCGCGGACGTCCCCCGCGCCGAGGTGGCGCGGGCGGCGGGCGTGGAGCTCAACCGGTTACGTAGCGAGGGGGACCGGGGCGCGGCGGTGACCGCGATGGCGCGCGGGGCGGCCGAGGTCGTGCGGCGGCTGCACGCGGAGGGCAGGCTGCACGGGGTGCTCGCGCTCGGCGGCAGCGGCGGCACGTCGATCGCGACGCGGGCGATGCGGGCGCTGCCGCTCGGGGTGCCGAAGGTGATGGTCTCGTCGATGGCCTCGGGCGATGTCGCGCCGTACGTCGGTTCGTCCGACATCACCCTCATGTACAGCGTGGTGGACATCGCCGGGGTCAACCGGGTCTCGGCGCCGATACTGGCGAACGCCGTCGACGCGGTGGCCGGCATGGCGCGCGGGTACGCCGAGACGACGGCGCCCGCGGCCCGGGACGACCGGCCGCTCGTCGCCGCGAGCATGGCGGGCGTGACGACCCCCGGGGTGGACGCGGCCCGGGCGCGGCTGACCGAACTCGGCTACGAGGTGCTGGTCTTCCACGCGAGCGGGGCGGGGGGCCGGACGCTGGAGTCGCTCGCCGAGCAGGGGCTCTTCGCGGGCGTCCTGGACCTGACGCTCTGCGAGCTGGCGGACGACTTCTGCGGGGGCATCCTGACGGCAGGACCCGACCGGCTGCTCGCCGCCGGACGCGCCGGGATCCCGCAGGTGGTGAGCCCCGGCGCACTCGACATGGTGAAGTTCGGGCCGCTGGACACGGTCCCTGAGCGGGTGTTGGACCGGGACGTGCGGGTGCACAACCCGTCGATATCGGTGGTGCGGACGACGGCCGAGGAGTGCGCGGAGCTCGGCGCACGCGTCGCCGTGAAACTCCTCTCGGCGACCGGGCCCACGGCGGTGTGCCTGCCGCTGCGCGGCCTGTCCACGCTGGGCGCGCCGGGCGGGCCGTACCACGATCCGGTCCTGGACGAGGTCGTGTTCGACGCGGTCAGGGACGGGTTGCGGGGCAGCCCGGTCGACGTGGTCGAGTACGACACCCACCTGAACGACCCGACGTTCGGCCGCGCGGCGGCCGAGCTGCTGCACCGCCTGATCGAGGGGCACGAGCCTCCCCGTCAGTGAGGGAGGTCGGCCAGGCGGCGGCGGTCGAGCGGGGAGGAGCGGCGGTCGAGGCGCTCCTCCAGGAGGTGGCGGGCCGCGTCGCACTGGCCCGCCTCCAGGAGGGCGTGGAGCAGGGTCTCCTCGACGACCTCGCGCTGCGCGGCGCTGCCGCCCACCCGGCGCAGGGTGGGCAGCAGCCCGCGCAGTCCGTCGACCGCCGCCGTCCACCGTTCCTCCAGGACGGCTTCGAGCGCGTGGCAGAGCGGGGCGATGACCTCGCGCTGGACGGCGTCGGCCCCGGCGGCGTGGGTGCGCAGGCGCCGGAGCGCGGCCAGGTCGCCCGCGGCGGTGAGGGCGACCGCGCTGTGCAGGGCGGTGAACGCGGTGGCGGGCCGTTCGAGGAGATCGCGGGCGACGGCGTCGAGCACGCCGTCCACGGGGACGTCGCCGGTCCAGTTCCGGGTCATCCGGGCCCGCCACAGCAGCGAGCCGGAGTCGACGAGGGCGCGTACGCCGTTGACCTGGCGCGGCGCGAGCTGGGCGAACCAACGGCGGCGTACCGCCGCGGAGTCGTCCAGGGCGAGTTCGTGCAGGGCCACGTGCCAGGAGAAGTGGGCCCGGTGCACGGCGCCCCTGCCCTGGCCGCCGATCCAGCCGTCGAGCCAGTCGCGGCCCGCGCGGTGGGCGCCGGACTCGTAGTGGACGTGGGCGAGGGCGTGGGCGGCGTGCCCGGAGGCGGGTTCGGCGGCCAGGGCGGCGGTGGCGAGGAAGCCGGCCTCGTCGACACGCCCCTGCTCCTGGCGGAGGAAGGCGAGCAGCGAGGTGGGGAACCAGTGGCCGTCGTAGGCGGGCGCGGTGTGCTCCACCAGGCGCTGGGCGAGGGTGCCGTCGAGGTCGCCGACGCCGGAGAAGGCGATCGTGGGGACGGCGATGGACAGGGCGAAGGCGTCGACCGGGTGCCGGTCGAGGTGGTCGACGAGCGCCCGGTCCCCGTCGTCACCCGATGGCTCGATCCTGCGGGTCACGACGTCCACGAACGAGCGCTCCCGCTCGTCCCCGCGCTCGGCGACTCCACGCTGGGCGTCGGCGAGTTCGCGGTGGACGTCGACGTCGGCGCCGCACTCGTGGCCGAGGAGGGCGAGCGCGGCGTGGCCGAGGGCGAAGCCGGGGTCGAGCGCGGTGGCCCGGGCGAACGCCTCGGCCGCCTTCGCCCGTACGGTGACCACCCGGCCGAGACCGCTGCGGTAGGCGGCGGCAGCGGCGGCGTGGGTGGAGAGCGGCAGCCCGAACTGGTCGGTGGGCCGGCGGCGGGTGGGCTGCGGGGCGCGGGTGAGCGGGGCGAGCACGGCCTCGGCGACCTCCCGGGCCTGGGCCCTGATCTCGGGGATCGCGGTCGTCTCCCACAGCTCGCCGCGCCGGGACGCGCCGAGGGTGAACAGCGGCCGGTGGGTGCCGCCTCGGGCGTCGCGCAGGCGGCCGGCGTCGGTGGCGACGCCGATGCCGAGGGGCCCCGGCACGGCGAGTCCGCCGTCGACCAGGCTGCCCCAGAGCGGATCGGCGGCGGAGTCGAGCCGCAGCCCGGGCCCGGTGCAATCCACGACCCAGGCGACGTCGATCTCCCGCCCGTCGGCGAGCCCGACGCGAATCGTCCCGTCGTCCAGCGGCTGGGCGGAGGTGATCCGGCCGGCGTGGACGCGGAGCCGGTGGGCGGCGCGCGCCCGGGCGATCGCCTCGGCAGTGGCCGGGGCCATCCGGTGGCGGTGGACGTTCCAACGGGTCGCGTCCCGTTCGAGGAACTCGGCCCGCTCCTCGTCGGTGAGGCCCTGCCAGAGCGCGCCGATCACGGGCCGCAGCCCGTCGAGGGCGGGCCGCCAGTCGCCGTGGTCACGCATCGAGGCGGCGAAGTGGCGCCGGAGCGCGGTGCGCAGCCGGTGCAACGGGAGGGCGGTGAGGCCGGCCGGCGGGGGTACGGGCGGCAGCGGGGCGACGGCGTGCGGCCGGGGCAGGAGCCCGCTGCGGGAGAGGGCGTGCACGGTGCGCCCGGGCCGGTCGAGGACCAGCGCGAGGTCGACGGCGGTCAGCCCGGCGCCCACGAGCAGCACGTCCTCGTCCGCACCGACGACGTCGAGCGCGCCGGGCGCCCACGGGGCGGCGATGAACCGCGCGGAGCCGAGCAGTTCGGCGGGCGCCCAGCGGGCGGCCCCGGCGGTGGGCCCGGTGGCGAGGACGACGCTGTCGGCGGTGACGCTCGGGCCGTCGTCGACCCTCACCTCGAACCGTCCGTCGCCGGTCTGGGCGCATCCGGTCGCCCGGGCCCGCACCCGCCGTACGGAGACGGTGCCGTGGGCGGTGATGACGGCGCGGCCGAGGGTGTCGGCTAGGTAGGAGCCGAAGCGGTACCGGGAGGCGAAGTCCGCGGCGGTGACGGTGGATTCGCCGTGCCGGCAGAGCCAGCGCCGGAAGTGCCCGACGTCGTCGGGATAACAGCTCATACCTCCCACCGGCACGTTGAGCCGGTGCTCGGCGACCTCGGTGGCGTAGGCCGTACCGCGTCCGGCCTCGGCCGCGGGGTCGATCAGGACGAGATCGACCGGGGTCCGCCGCCGGGCGGCCGTCTCGCACAGCTGAACGGCGACCAGAGCCCCGGCCGCGCCGGCGCCGACGACGGCCACGGTCGGTCGCGGACGGGGGGACGCGGTGGGGGACGTGGGCACGAGGAACCTCCGGCCGGACGAGCACGCACACGTCGTGCGCACTACGTACTGCACTATGTCGATGAACAATATGAATCGACAAGAGCGCACCGTCCCTTCACCCGCCGGCCTGATCGGTTTCGCGCCAGCCGTGAGACATTGAGGCGGTGAGGATCTCAGCACGAACGGACTACGCGGTCAGGGCCATGGCGGAGCTGGCCTCCTCCCCCGACCGGCCGCTGAAGGCCGAGGAAGTCGCCGGACGCCAGGACATCCCGGTCCGCTTCCTCTTCGTCGTCCTCAGCGAACTGCGCCAGGCCCGCCTGGTCCGCAGCGTGCGCGGCCCGGACGGCGGCTACACCCTCGCCCGCCCGGCCACGGAGATCACCCTCGCCGACGTCCTCCGCGCGATGGACGGCCCCCTGGTGAGCGTCCGCGACCTGAAACTGACGGGCCTGGAGTACCGAGGCGCGGCGGCCCCCATGCCGGACGTCTGGCGCGCGGTACGAGCAAGCCTCCGCCACGTCCTGGAAGGCACCACCCTCGCGGACCTGGCCTCCGGCACCCTCCCGGAACTGGTCCAGGACAGGGCCCGCGAGTACACGGACGACGTACGGACGTATCCGTAGCGGCGCCGCGTGCGACCGGCGGCTACCGCCCGGGAAGGCCGAGTTCGCCGCCCTGGTAGAAGGCTTCCGTCTCCTCCACGACGTACGGAGCCATCGTCTCGCGGCGGGAGCGTTCGGCTTCTGAGGAGCGCCAGGCGTCGCAGGCCTCCTGGGAGTCCCAGAGGGAGACGCCGGTGATTTCGTGGCCGTCCTCGGTCCAGTAGGCGTAGGCCCGGTGCAGGCCGTCGGGGGCGAAGCCGGGGCGCCAGGCTCGTTCGAACTCGTGCAGGGTGCCCGGCTTGATGCGGCGCGTGGTCACCCAGACAAAGCGCTGCTCCATCGCGGCCTCCTTGTCGTGCTCCTTCGACCACGGTAGGTCGGGGGCGCCGGTTCCGCCTCCGAGGCGGCTACCGGTCGTGACCGGGTGGGCGCCAGAGGGCGGCGGTGACCGCCGTGGCGACGGCTACGGCCGTGAGGCGCGTGGGGTCGACCGTGTCGGGGGTGTCCGTGGGGCGGTGGTAGTGGGGGTTGCGGAAGTTCGCGGTGCCCGAGAGCAGGGCGGCCGGGATGCCGGCGCTCCAGTACGCGGCGTGGTCGCTGCGGCCCAGGTGGTTCAGCGGGGGTACCGCGAGGCCGGCGAGGGTGCCCAGGGGGCCGTCCGGGCGGGGGTCGCGGAGGGTGACGACCGGGAGTCGCGGGTCGGCGGCGCCGGCCGCCCGCCGCCAGAGGTCGGCCGCCGCGTCCGAGGAGCGGCGGTGGACGATCAGGGTGAAGTCGCCGCGGCTGTCGCGGGCTTCGACAGCTCCCGCCGCGCCCCGGAAGAGGGTGCCGAAGCCCGTCGGGATCGCCTGCGTGCCGGGCGCGTCGGCGAAGCAGCCGACGGCCTCCAGGCAGAGCATGCCCGAGACGCGTCGGCCGTGGCGCGCCGCGCGGGCGGCGACGTGGGCGCCGACGAAGCCCAGCTCCTCCATGTCGAAGAAGGCGAGCCGCACCCGGGGCGGCCGGGGCAGCCCGCCGAGCAGCCGGGCGACCTCCAGGAGGGCGGCGACGCCGGAGGCGTTGTCGTCGGCGCCGGGGCTGCCCACGACGGTGTCCAGGTGGGCTCCGACGAGCACGGCGGGGCCGTCGTCCGCGTCCGGCAGCTCGGCCAGCAGGTTGGCCCCGGTGAGCCGTCGGTGCAGGCGGAACCGGAGCGGTGACAGGTTGCCGCCGCCGGGGCGGTCGCTGCAGCCCGGACGCCACCGGACGTCGAACGGCTGCCGTTCGGTCGTCCAGCCCGCCTCCGCGAGTCGCTCCGCCACATGGGCCTCGGCCCTGAGCATGGCCTCGGGCGCGTGGATCCGGCCGCGCGGGCGGTCGGCGAGGAACGCGACATCGTCCCGGAGGCGCGAGGGATCCGCCCGCCGGGTCAGCTCCCGGACGAGGCCGGGCACGTCGGGGCCTGCCTCCATGCCGTCGATGGTCGCGCACGTGGCGCGCGGGTGCGCGTCCGGGCAACCACACTGGGGGTTATGCCGTCCCTCTCCATACGATCCCCTCCACCGGAAGGACCCCCGGCATGGCGACGCTCGATCCCATCACTCGTAGGCTCAGGCGCCTCTTCGCGGTCCTGGACACCGACGAGGACGGATTCGTCACCTGGTCCGACCACCGGCGCGTCGTCGAGGCGTACGCCACCGCGTACGGGCTGCCGACGGACGAGCCCCGGATCCAGGCCCTGGAACGGGCGTACTGGGCGCAGTGGCTCGGCCTGCTCACCCAGTCGGTGCCGGGCATCGAGCGCCTCGACCAGGACGCGTTCGTGGCGGCGCACCGCGCCGTGGGCTACGACGACGACCGGCCCGAGCTCCTGGAGAACCTCGCGACGGCCATCTTCCGCATCATGGACACCAAGGCCGACAAGCGGGTCAGCGGGGACGAGTTCGCCGCCTACCTCGCCGTCTGGGGCGTCTCCGGTGACGAGGGGTCCGTTGCCTTCGAACGGCTGGACCTGGACCGGGACGCGTACCTCTCGCAGCGGGAGATCGCGCGGTCGCTGCGCGCCTTCCATCTCCACAACGACAACCTGAACACCCCGGGCGGCATCTTCCTCGGCGTGTACTGACACACGGCGGTTACGGCACGCCCCGCGCGTGCTGGCCGTGCGCGCCGCCCTCGGGTGTGGTCGGATCGGCGCATGGACGTCACAGAGGCGAGCGACGGTTCGCCGGGGCCCGAGGGTTCCGGGGACCGGCGCCGTGCCGCGCGGCGGGCCGTCGCCGGCCGGACGGCCGACGCGGCCGAGCTGGCGGAGTTCCTGGACATACTCGATCTGCGGCCCGAGGTCGACCACCTCTACTCCGGCAAGGAGTCCGGGCGCCCCCGCCGCGACGGCGGAGGGCGCCCGGGGAAGGCCTAGAAGGTTCTAGAAGGTCAGGTTCCAGGCGTCGATCTTTCCGGTGTCCTGGCTGGCGTTGTCGTTCACACGGAGCTTCCAGACGCCGTTCGCCACCTCGGAGGAGGCGTTGACGGTGAAGGTCTGGACGATGTTGTCCGTGCCGCTACCGGTCCGGTTGTGCACGGTGTACACGGTGCCGTCGGGGGCGACCAGGTCGACCTTCAGGTCACCGATGTACGTGTGCTTGATGTCCACGCCGACCTTCAGGGTGGCCGGGGCGTTGCCCGTCACCCCGCTGACCGTGATCGAGCTCTCGACGGTCGCGTTGTCCGCGATGGTGACGTCGGCGAGGTTCTCGAAGTACTTGCCGGGCGGCGGGGTGGTGCCGCCGACGGCCTTCAGGGCGTCGACCCGGCCCTCGCCGAAGAAGCTGTTGTTGGCCGTGGTGCCGGTGCACCGGCTGTCCGACGGGCAGGCCAGGTCGGTGGCCTGGACGCCCAGCTTCGTACGGATGTCGGCGGGGGTGTCGCTCGGGTTCGCGCTCGCGAGGAGCGCGGCCACGCCCGCGACGTGCGGGGCGGCCATGGAGGTGCCGCTCAGCGAGGAGTACTTGCCGCCGGGGACGGTGCTGTAGACCGACTCACCGGGCGCCGACACCTCGATGACGTTCCGTCCGAAGTTGGAGAAGGACGCCTTGGACGAGCCGCTGGTGCCGTTCGCCGCGACCGTGACGACACCCGGAAGCTCCGCCGGGATGTCCAGGCAGTCGTTGGTGATGGTCCGGCTCACCGGGGTGGAGTCGTTGGGCGAGGAGGTGTCCGTGGTCTTGTTCGCCAGGTCGACGTTGGAGTTGCCGGCCGCCGCGACCTGCAGCGAGCCCTTGCCCTCCGCGTACTTCTGGGCGCGGCCCACACCCTCCAGGATGGCCGCCTGGTCCAGGTTGTTCGGGCAGTTGAACTGCCACGGGTCCGTGTAGTAGCTGTTGTTGGTGACCTTGAAGCCGTGATCACCGGACCAGACGAGGCCGCAGATGGTGTTCTCCGCGAAGAACAGGGTGCTGCCCGGCTCCGCGATGCGCACCGAGGAGATCTTCACGCCCGGCGCGACGCCGATGGCGCCCTTGCCGTTCTTGGCGGCGGCGACCGTACCGGCCACGTGCGTGCCGTGCTGGTCCACGTCGCGCCAGGCCCCGGCCCGGGTGTCCGCCTTGCCGTAGGCGCAGGAGACCGAGTCGGCGGCGTTGAAGTTCGGCGCCAGGTCCTGGTGCTGGTCGTCCACGCCGGTGTCCAGGATGCCGACCTTGACGGTGGGCGAGCCGGTGGTGACGGCCCAGGCCTGGTCGGCCTTGATCTGCGTCATGTCCGAGCGGACCGGCTCGGTGGCCGGCGGAGCCGACTGCGACGGGTTGCTCGGCAGCGTCGGGTTGTAGGCGTCGGCCGGGACGTCGGAGGTGCGGGTGGCGCCGACCTGCTGGACGCCGGAGACCGTACGCATCGTCGAGGCGAAGGTGCTCGACGTGGAGTGCGCCACGACGACGCCGATGGCGTCGAAGTACGAGAAGACCGAGCCGCCGTTGCTCGCGACCGCCGTGCGGACGGCCGTGGTGTCACCGGGAGCGGTGATGACCAGGTACGCGCGGGTGCCGGCCGCCCAGGCCGCCGTGGCGGCGGGAGCGGCGGCCGCGCGGGTCGCCGCGGCTGCTGCCGACGCGGCGGACGCTGCGGTGGTCAGGGGCGTCGCCGAGGCGGACCTGGGCTCCGGGATGCCGGCCGGAGCGGCCTGGGCGGCTCCGACGGGCGCGGCGAGCGCGACGACCGCTCCGAGGGCGGTGACGGCCGTGGCCGGGAGTCTCAGCCTGCTGGATATGTGGGAAAACAATGCGTCCTCCGATGGCCCGGTGACGCTGGTGGCGCCGGCCGGGCCCTGTGATGTGTGGGGTGGACGCAAGATCCCAGAGGGCGTGAGCGGAAGGAAGCCTTCAGTCCGACAAGCCTGTTGGCGTTACACAGTGTTGACCTGATGGAACATCAGGTGAGGTGGATTTCGGTGCCGTTGGGCGGTTCGTTAGGGTGGGCGCCGTGCGGGTGCTGCTGGTCGAGGACGACGGGGATCTGCGTTTCGGGGTGGCCGCCGCGCTGCGCGCCGCCGGGTTCGCCGTCGACGAGGTGGCGGACCTTCCGCAGGCGGACGAAGCGCTCTTCGTCACGCCCTACGACTGCGCGGTCTTCGACCGGATGCTGCCCTCCGGGGACGCGGCCGAGTACGTCGCGCGGCTGCGCCGCCGGGGCGGCGCCGTGCCCGTGCTCTTCCTCACCGCCCGGGACACCGTCGCCGACCGGGTCGGGGGCTTCGCGAGCGGCGGTGACGACTATCTGGTCAAGCCGTTCGCCGTGCCCGAACTCGTCGCCCGGGTGGGCAGTCTGTGCCGCCGGGCGGCCGTCCTCCGGCCGCCGGTCCACCACGTCGCCGACCTGGAGATCGACACCGCGCGCCGCCAGGTCCGGCGCGCCGGGGTCCTGCTGACCCTGACCGGGAGGGAGTTCGCCGTCCTGGAGGTCCTCGCGGCCCGCGGCGACCAGGCGGTGTCACGGGCCGAGCTGATCGAGAGCTGCTGGGACGAGATGGCGGAGCCGCGCTCCAACGTCCTGGAGGTCCTGGTCTCCCAGCTCCGCCGCAAGCTCGGCGACCCGCCCCTCATCCGTACCGTACGAGGCCTCGGCTACCGCCTTGCCCCGCCGGGGCCCGAGTGAGCGGGCGCCGGGCGCTCACGCCGACCGGGCGGGTCCGGCGACTGCGCCTGCGCATCACCGCCCTGTTCGCGCTCACCAGCGCGGCCGGCCTCGTCACGATGGCCGTCCTCGCCGTGCGCAGCGACGACGCGCGCTGGCGCGACCAGCTCGACCAGGGGATGAACCTCGACACCACGCAGGCGATCGGCCTGCTCAGGTACGACGAGGACGACCGCCTCGACACCACCGACCTCGTCGGGACGATGGACACCGGCTGCCCGCAGCTGACCGTGCTCTCCGTGCCCCGGGACAGGTCCTCCGGCGCCGTCGTCGACCACTCCGGGCCGCGGCCCTGTCTGGAGGCGCGCCCGGCCGACGTCCGGGGCCTCGCCGAGACCGCCGTGCGCCGGGAGGAGGCCGTCGCCGTCGACGGGCGGTCGGTGGACGGGCGGCGGGTCCGGCTCTTCGCAGAGCCGTTCTTCGCGCCCGACGCCGAGGGCCCGGAGGGCAGGGACGGCGCGGTCGTCACCCTCTACGAGGCCACGGAGGCGCTCTCCGACCACCGGCGCACGACGTGGCTGCTCACGGCCGGCTGCGCGGTCCTCGTGGTGCTGTCGGCGGCGGTCGGCCATGTGCTGTCCGGTCGGGCGATCCGCCCGGCACTGACGGCCCTTGGGCAGCAGGAGGCTTTCCTCGCCGACGCGGCCCACGACCTGCGGACCCCGGTCGCCTCGCTGCGGATGCTCGCCGAGACCGCGCTGCGCGGCGACACGGACAGGACGGAGGTGCTGCGCCGGACGATGCGGCTCGCGGACGGCATGGGCGGCCTCGTGGACGGGCTGCTCACCCGGGCCCGCCTGATGACCGGGGTGCAGACCCTCGCGCGGGAGCCGCTGCGGCTCGACCAGTTGGTGGAGGCGGTGGTCGAAGACGCCCCGACGGAGGGGCATCGCGTGACCGTACGGACCGAGAAGACGGTCGTCGTGGCCGACGCCGACCTCGTACGCCGGGCGGTGGCGAACCTGCTCGGCAACGCCCTCACCCACGGGCACGCTCCGGGCGAGGCCGCCGACGTACGGATCGAGGTCGCCCTGACGGGGAGGGAGCGTCGGGAGGCGACCGTGACGGTGGAGGACGCCGGTCCCGGTCTGCCGCCGGGGGTGGCGGACACGCTGTTCGAGCGGTTCCGCAGCAGGTCGGGGTCGACGGGGCTCGGCCTGTCCATCGCCACCTGGGTCGCCCACGCGCACGGCGGGAGCCTGACGGCCATGAGCGGAGAGGGCGGCAGTAGCAGTGGTGGTGGCGGGGCCCGGTTCGTGCTGCGGCTGCCGGTCGATGGCGGCTGAGGTCTCCTCACGAAAACCTCAGCATCGCCCCGCGAAGCTGAGGCGTACCGCACCGCCAGGTCTCCCAGGAGCACTCCCGTGAAGCGCGCAGCCCGTCCTCGTACCGCCCTCGCCCTGACCCTCGCCGTCCTCGGCGCCACCACGCTCTCCGCCTGCACGGCGGCGGGGCCGAAGACACCGGCGGCGCCGAACGACGGCAGCCCCACCGCCGCCGTCGACCCGGCCACACGACCGGAGTTGAGGCGCTTCTACACGCAGCATCTGAAGTGGACCGCCTGCGGCGACTTCCGGTGCGCGCGGCTCACCGTCCCCATGGACTACGACGACCCGACGAACGGGCGGACCTTCGTGCTGCCGGTCGCGAAGGCGACGACCGCCGATCCGAAGCGGCGCATCGGCTCCCTCGTGTTCAACCCCGGCGGTCCCGGCGGCTCCGGGGTCGACCACCTCAAGGACGGCGGCGCCGACTCCTTCGGCGCCCCGGTGCGCGAGCGCTTCGACATCGTCTCCTTCGACCCGCGCGGCGTGGGAGCCAGTACCCCGGCCCTGACCTGCGAGGACGGCAAGGAGGAGACCGAGCAGGCGCCGGAGGGCTCGGACGCCCCGAGCGCCGGGCACCCGCTGAGCCCCCGTACCGAAGCCGACCGGGCGGACGTCCTCGACGGAGCCCGAGCGGCGGCGGCCGCGTGCGTCGAGCGGAGCGGCTCCCTCCTGCGGCACGTCGGGACCCGCGACGCGGCCCGTGACCTGGACGTGCTCCGGGCGGCCCTCGGCGAGCCCCGGCTCACCTACCTCGGCTGGTCGTACGGGACGAGCCTGGGCACCTCGTACGCCGAACAATTCCCGCGCCGCGTACGGGCGTTGGTCCTCGACGGGGCGATCGACCCCGCGCTCGACTGGCGCGCCCGGGCGCAGGGCCAGGCCGTCGGGTTCCGCCGGGCCGTCGACGACTACGCCACGCACTGCGCCGAGATCGTCGGCGCCGACAGCTGCCCGGGGGCCACCCCGGACGAGATACGCGCGGTGATCGACGGACTGTTCACGCGGACCGCGCGCTCCCCGCTCCCCGTGGACGGAGCCGAGGCCGGCGTCGACGAGCGGATGCTGATCGACGTGCTGTCGATGGCGATGTACACGCCCGAGGAGCAGTGGAAGGGCCTTTCGGAGGCGCTGGCCGCGGCCGACGGCGGCGACGGTACGAAGTTGGCGGCGCTGGCGGAAGGAGAGGCCGATCCCGAAGGCGGGGCGGAGGACTCCGAAGGTGAGGCGGCCCCCGAAGGCGGGCCTGCTGCGCCCGCCGTGCCCGCCGACAACGAGGAGGCCGCCCTCCTCGCCGTGAACTGCGCCGACACCCCGCATCCCCGGGCGGCCCAGCCGTACTGGGACGCCCTCGCCCCGGCGGAGAAGGCCGCGGGCCGGTACGGCACCACCAGCGTGCTCGACTCCTTGACGTGCAAGGATCTGCCGGCCGGGACACAGCTGCCGCACCGCGTCCGCGCGGAGGGCGTGCCGCCGGTCCTCGTGGTGGGCACCACGGGCGACCCGGCGACCCCGTACGAGGAGTCGAAGAGCCTGGCGGCGCAGTTCCCCGGCGGCATGCTCCTGACGTACGAGGGCGTGGGCCACACCGCGTACGGTCGCGGCGGTTCCTGCGTGGGCGACGCCGTCGACGCGTATCTCGTCGACCTGAAGCCGGTCCGACCCGGCACGACCTGCCGGTAGACCTGTCGGTTGAGCTGTCGGTTGAGCTGCCTGTAGAGCTCTCGGTTGAGCTGCCCGTCGAGCTGAGGGTTGCGCGGTCAGAAGAGCCGCGGGGACATGACCTGAGCGTCGGCGCCCGGCACTTCCAGGACACAGCGGGGGATGCCGGGCCCGGCGGTGGCCCGGACCGACGCCGGAGTCGGCGGATCGGTCGGCAGTTCGATGTGCACGGTCACCGGGCGGTCCCCACTCGTCGTGGCGTAGCCGGTCTCCTTGCCGTCGACCAGGACCTCCACCACGGCCTTGTGGCCGGTCTGGACCGTGACGCTGACCGAGTGCCCCGCGTGGTCGATGTGGAAATGGTGGCGTCGTCTCATGGGGTCGCCTCCGACCGGGTCGCCGTCACGCCCCTCGCTCCAGGGTAGCCATCAGGCACTCGGGCGGCCTCACGTGCCGCGTCACCCGAACAGCCGCCCTCCGGGCGTGCAACCCACGGTCGGTCGGGTGCACTGGAGGGGCAACCGTCCGCCGAGCATGGAGACGACCATGTACGAAATGCACGTCGGCATAGCACCCCGGGACGGGGTCTTCGTCTGGCACGTGGCCGCCATCGGCAAGGCGACCGCCCTCTGCGGGCAGTCGCTCCACGAGGAGCCGCTCGAGGAGCGTGAGAGGACCGACCGTCACTGCACCCCCTGTATGAGTTCTTTTCAGGAGCTGATGAACGACCGGCGGTGACTGCCGGAATTTCCCTGTGCCCGATCCCCCACGACCCCTCACGCCCCCTCACACCCCCAGTCGGTCGTAGAACGCCGACAGCCTCGGCCGCCGCTCGGCGCGTTCGCGCGAGTGGCGGTCGAGTTCTTCCATGAGGCGGCGTCCTCGCTGGTCGAGGTCCAGTTCGTCGAGGATCCGGTCGATCTCGGCGAGCAGCGCTCCGTACAGCTGCCATTGGCGCGGGTCGCGCTGGACGACCCGGAGCAGCAGCTCCGCCGCGTGGTCGCGGACCGCGCGGGCGGCGCGGAGTTCACCGGCGAGCCGTTCCTCGGCCGCGTCGGCGTCCGCGCTGACGTGGGTCGAGACGAGGACGGCGAAGCTCACGAGGGTGTCGGCGATCCGGGCCAGGAGGTCTTCGAGGGCGACCGCGACGTCCCTCGGGAAGAGTTCGTCGTCCTCGCGTTCCCTGGCGAGGTCGGTGAGCGTCCTGGCGAGGACGCGCAGGACGACGGCGCAGATCTCCAGGGTGTCGAGGCCGGTGCGGAGCACGATGCGGTACAGGGCGCCTTCCTTCTCCTTGACCCGGGGGTTGAACCGGAGGCTGTCCTCGGCCTGGCGCAGCGCCGCGTCGACGTCGGCCACGTCGTTGTCGAGGCGGCGGGCTTCGTGCAGCCGGGCGGCGGCACGGGCGACGGGTGTGGGGGTGGTGAGGTCCTCGCCGATGCCGAGCAGGAGCCGGCGCATGCGCCGCGCCAGGTCCTCGATGGACTCCCCCGCCGTGTCGACCCAGACCGGCGGGACGAGGACGGTGTTGAACAGCAGGCCGACGACGGCGCCGATGAGGGTTTCGAGGACCCGGTCCCAGGCGGTGTTGGTGACCTGGGTGACGCCGAGGACGAGCATCGCGCTGATCGCGACCTCGGGGACGAACTCGTCGACGCGCACGAAACGGCCCACGACCAGCGACGCGAGGATGATCAGCCCGAGGCTCCACCAGGTCAGGCCGACCAGGGCGCTGAAGGCGATCGCGATGATGACGCCGACGACCACCGCGTTGACCCGTCGGATGCCGGTGGTGAGCGTGGAGTACAGGGTGACCTGCACGACGAGCAGCGCGGTGAGCGGCGCGGTCAGCGGGGCGGCCTCGCTGCTCAGCTGGAGGGCGACGACATAGGCGATGGTGGCCGCGGCGGTCGACCGGATGGTCTGGACGACCACGGGCTCCCGGCGGCGCGCCCACAGCTCGGTCCCGGCTCGTCGTAGCGCCGCGCGCACGTCCCTCACCCTGTCAGGCTTTCGCAAGGGGCGACTCTTCGCATGCCGTGCGCGGAGCGTACATCGGTCGGGCGCGGGGACGGGCGTGCCGGAATGGCGATCTCGCCGGGGTTACGGTGGGATGAGAGCGATCACGCGTCCACGACGGATGGATAGGTTGTGTCGACCTCGAGCCATGCGGTGTCCGGCGCCCCTTGTTGGGTCAGTCTCATGGCCCGCGACCTCGGCGCCGCCGAAGCCTTCTACGGGGGTGTCTTCGGCTGGGAGTTCCGGCCCACCCGACTGGGTGAGGAGTTCTCCGTCGCGCTGCATGACGGCGCCCCGGTCGCCGGGATCGGCGCCCTGGCGCCGCGCCTCGCGGTGGCCGTCGCCTGGACGCCGTACTTCGCCGTCGACGACGCCGACGTGACGGCGGCCCGGATCCGGGAGCGCAGCGCGACGGTGGCCGTGGGGCCGCTGCGGTTCGGGACGGGACGAGCGGCGCTCGCCTCGGACCGCGAAGGGGCCGTCTTCGGCATCTGGGAGGGCGAGATCATCCCCGACTGGAGCGTCGGCAAGGGCGGCGCCCCTGCCTGGCTGGAGCTGCGGACCAGGAACGCGTTCGACGCGGCGATCTTCTACGCGGAGGTGCTCGACTGGGCCGGTGAGCTGCCCGGCTGCTGTCAGGTGAGCTACGAGGACGACCACGTCGTCCTGAGCCACGCCGACATCACGGTCGCGCGGCTCTACGGGGGCGCGGTGGAGGACGCCCCCGACCCGCAGGTCAGACCCCGCTGGCACGTGCACTTCCGGGTCCCCGACATCGACGAGGCCGTCGAGGCGGCGATCCGTCTCGGCGGAACGACGGCCTCGCCGGCCCGGCCGTCGGGCAACGGCAGGTCCGTGGCGCTCCGCGACCCCGACGGCGCGCTCTTCACGGTGGCCGACAGCGTGGAGTGACGCCGGCCCCGCCCCCCGGCCCCCGGGTTCACTCCCCCGCGAGGGCGGCGCGCCTGATCGTCGCGTCGACGAGGGCGAGTGCCTGGTCGGCGGTACGTCCCGGGGCGCGGTTCCAGGGGCCGATGAGGTCGGTCCAGCCCTGGGCGCGGAGTTCGGTGACGATCCAGGCGGCGGAGCGGTTCATGGTGTCGGCGCTGCCGTGACCGAGGCGGTGTGCGGTGAGCAGCGCGCCGCAGAGGCAGCGTGCGCCCCGGGCGTCACGGAGCCGGTACGGCTGGTTCTGCCAGCCCCACTCCACCAGGACCCGGCGGGCGTGGGCCAGGTGGGTGGAGGGGCGTACGTCGGGCTGCCCGAGGCGGCGCCAGGCGTGCAGCCGGTCGGGCAGGATCGCGCCGAGCCTGCCGGGGAGGGGCCGCTCGGCGGGCGGGGCCGGCGGGATGTCCCGTAGCGCGGCGGCGACGAGCTGATCGACGGGCACGGAGAGCAACCGACGCCAGTCCCCCGCAACCGGCTCCGACTCGATCGGCGCAGCCTCCGGTGCCTTCGAGCCACCCGCGGGCGCCGGCGGGGCGTCCCAGTGACGGACGATTTCCTGCCACGCGGCGGTGTCGTGGAGCTCGACCGCGACACGGTCCAGATCGTCGGGGGCAAGGGTCGCGAGGGGCATGTGCGCTCCGGGATCGGCGGATCTTCGACTCATCGTTATGTCGGCTTTGTCCGGAACATTCTTGAGCGATCCAGCCAAAAGTTACCCATAGGTATGCCGTGACTTCCCAGGCAGGCGGCAGTAGAACTCGTTCCCATTCCACCGACAGTGAGGGCTCCTCATGGCTGTTACACGCCGTGGATTCATCACGGGAACAGGTTCTATTCTCGGCACTCTGGCACTCCCCGCCCACGCCTACGCCTCGGCCACCTCGTCCCGCATCCCCGTCCTGGTCATCGGCACCGGCTACGGCGGCTCCGTCGCCGCGCTGCGGCTGGCCCAGGCGGGGGTCGACGTGCGCATGGTCGAGATGGGCATGGCCTGGGACACCCCCGGCCCCGACGGAAAGATCTTCGCCAACACGACCACCCCGGACCACCGGTCCTTCTGGCTGCGCACCCGCACGAAGCAGCCACTCAGCCAGTTCCTGGGATTTCCGCTCGACAAGGACGTCCCCCGCCACACCGGGATCCTCGACGCCGAGGAGTTCGCCGGGATCACGGTCTACCAGGGCCGGGGCGTCGGCGGCGGCTCCCTGGTCAACGGCGGCATGGCGGTCACCCCGCGCCGGGAGAACTTCGGCGCGATCCTCCCGACCGTCGACGCCGGCGAGATGTACGACGTCTACTACCCGCGCGCCAACGCCGGGCTCGGCGTCAACCACGTCGACCCGAACTGGTGGGAGAGCACGGCCTGCTACCAGTACGCCCGGGTCGGCCGTAAGCACGCCGAGCGCTCCGGCTTCCCCTTCGTCTTCGTGCCCAACGTCTACGACTGGGAGTACATGAAGCAGGAGGCGGCCGGCGCCGTCCCCAAGTCGGCGCTCGCCGGCGAGGTCCTGTACGGCAACAACCACGGCAAGAAGTCGCTCCAGAAGACCTATCTGGCGCAGGCCCGGGCGACCGGGCGGGTCACCATCTCACCGCTGCACCGGGTCACGTCCGTGACGCCCGCGTCCGGCGGCGGCTACACCGTCGACATCGAGCGGCTCGACACGGCCGGCAACGCCACGTCCACCGAGACCGTCGTCGCGGACCGCGTCTTCTTCGCGTGCGGCAGCGTGGGCACCAGCAAGCTGCTGACCAAGCTGCGGGCCACCGGCGCGCTGCCGGGCCTCAACGGCGAGATCGGCAAGGGCTGGGGCGACAACGGCAACGTCATGTGCGGCCGGGCCAACCACATGTGGGACGCGACCGGCAAGCTCCAGTCGTCCATGCCCACCGCCGGCATCGACAACTGGGCGGCGGGCGGCGCGTTCGCCGAGGTGGCGCCGCTGCCGACCGGCATCGAGACGTACGCCTCGTTCTATCTCTCCATCACGAAGAACCCGAACCGCGCCGAGTTCGCCTGGAACCCCGCGACGGGCCGGGTCGAGCTGAACTGGCAGACGGCCTGGAAGCAGCCGTCGATCAACGCCGCCAAGACCATCTTCGACAAGATCAACGCGAAGGAGGGGACGATCTACCGCACCGACCTGTTCGGCGCCTACAAGATCTGGGGCGACCACCTCACGTACCACCCGCTCGGCGGCGCGGTGCTCGGCCGGGCCACCGACAACTACGGCCGCCTGCACGGGCATCCGGGGCTCTATGTGATCGACGGCGCGCTGATCCCGGGCAACACCAGCGTCAACCCGTTCGTCACGATCACCGCGCTCGCCGAACGCAACATCGAGAAGATCATCGCCACCGACCTCTGAGCCGCGGACCGCCTCGGCCTCGGCTCAGGACGTCGGCAGCACGCACGCCGCGTCGAGTCCGAGGACCCGGTTGAGGCGTCCGAACGACAACCAGGAACCGATGCTCATCGTCAGCTCCACGATCTCGGGCTGGCTGTAGTGCGCGGTCATACGAGTCCAGAAGTCCTCGTCCTCGTCGAGACCGTGGTGATCCAGGGCGTACCGCTCGGCGTACTCCGCGGCCAGCCGCGTCCGGTCGTCGAAGGCATCGGTGGTACGCCACTGGGTGACGGCGTCCGCGAACGACTCCTCGACCTTCTCGCCGTCGCGGTCGGTCCGCCAGTCGAGGCAGAACAGACAGCCGTTGATCTGCGCGACGCGCAGCCGGGCGGCCTCGAACTCGCGCAGGCCCAGGGTCGTATGGGCGTAGACGGAGAGGGAGAAGTTCGCGGCGGCCGTCCCGATCTCGGGGACGATCTCACCCCACACGTACTCGATCGGGTGCTTGCCCTCGGGGACGTCGATCCTCATGGTCGCTTCCTTCCCAGTCTGCCCACTGCGGGGCGCAGCGGGACGTCGAGCGCGTCGTAGAGGCCGGGCTTCGCGTCCACGAGCCAGTCGACGGCGTTGACGAGCCGGCCGACGGCCGTGGCGTTCCCGCCTGCGGAGCGGTTCGCGTCCTCGTCGGTGGCCTCGACCGTGACCTCGATGCGCGGGCGGCCCTCGATGACCACCCGGTGGGCGCCGACCCCGTCGGGCGGGGTGGGCCAGTCGGGGGCGCAGGAGGGGTGGATCCGGGTGACGTGCTCGATGACGATCCGGGGTTCGCCGGCGACGATGCCCTGGACCTCGAACCGTACGGCGCCCTGGGTGCCGGCCTCGAAGACGCCCATGGTGCGGGTGGTCACGGTGGTGTCGAGCGCGCGCCGCGCCATGGTCTCGCGGATCTCGTCGAGTTCGACGCCGAGGGCCCGGGCCATCAGCCGGATCTGGCCGCCCCACACCATGGTCGGTATGGACTCGGCGAGCATCAGCGGCTCGTACTCCATGGGGTGCCCCATGCCGATGAGATGGCGGACCGAGTCCTCCTGCTCGTACGTCGAGTAGTCGAAGATCTCCTGGCAGCGGACGACGTCGACGGTGGAGCCGAGGCCGCTGATCAGCAGGGGCAGCACGTCGTTGCCCCAGCCCGGGTCGACGCCCGAGACGAAGAGCGAGCCGCCGCCCTCGGCGACGGCGGCGAGGACCGGGTCGCGGAACTCGGGCGGGGCGCCGCGCTGGTCGTAGAGCGGGTAGAGCGCGGGCGTGACGACGACGGCGCCGCCCCGGACGGCCCGGACCACGTCGGCGAGGGCCTCGTCGGGGCGGATGTCCCCGGAGGCGGCGTACACCACCGCGCGGGGGCGGGCGGCGAGCACGGCGTCGATGTCGTCGGTCGCCGCGACCCCGAGGGGGCGGTCGAGTCCGGCGAGGGAGCCCGCGTCACGGCCGACCTTGGCGGGGTCGTGGACGAGGACGGCGGCGAGGGCGAGCCCCGGGTGGGCGTCGACGGCCCTGATGGCCGCGCGGCCGACATTTCCGGTACCCCAGACAACGGTCGGAATCATGCGGGGAAGAGTAACCTGACGGACCGTCAGTTCCTAGAGTCGGGAACGAGTTCGGTCCGTTTCCCCATCCGTTCCCCGACACTCGACTCCTGACCCCCTCGCTGTCATCTACGCCTGGTCAACTCCCTTGTGATTCCGACACAGTGACGGTACGTCAGGGGCAGACTGTGCGAGTTCCGGTTTCACGCGACCGAGCGCTGGCCACCGTCCTGCTGGCCTGGTGCGCGCTGCTCGCGGCCGCCACGCCCGGTACGGCCGACGCCGTCTGGACGGAGGTCGCCCGGGGCGTCGCGTACCGCACCTTCGACGTGACCGGTGTCGGCGGTCCGGCCCGGGTCCATCTGGTCTCGGTGGATCTGCGCGCGCCCGGGGTCGGCGTCGATCTCCTCACGCCCGGCGCGGTCGCGGCCCGCGCCCCGCTGTCGGAGCTCGCCGACGCGCGCGGGGCGGTCGCCGGGGTCAACGGGGACTTCTTCAACATCACCGAGACCCAGCACCCGGGTGTCGAGGCGACCGGCGCCCCCGTCGGCCCCGCGATCGCCGCCCGGCGGGGGCTGAAGTCGGCGGTGCCCACCGGCCAGCGGTTCGGGCCCGCGCTGCCGCCGGGCACCGACACCCGCGAGGTCCTGGGCGTGGGCGTGGACGGCCGGGCCCGGCTCGGCCGGCTCACCCTGGACGGCACGGTGTCGACGCCCGACGTCCTGTTCCCGCTCGGCGGGCTCAACGCGTACGCGCTGCCGGTCGGGACCGTCGGGGCGTTCACCGCCGACTGGGGCGCCGTCTCGCGCGTCCGCGCCACCTGCGGCACGGACACCGACCGGGCCGCCCCCTGCTCCACGGAGACGTACGAGGTGACGGTGCGCGACGGACGGGTCGTCGCGGTGGCCGACACGCCCGGGCGGGGACCGATCGCGGAGGGCTCCGAGGTCCTCGTGGGCCGCGAGGCGGGCGCCCGCAGCCTGCGGACACTGGAGGTGGGCGACCGGGTCGGCATCCGCCACCGTCTTGTCGCGGAGGGTTCCCGCGTCCCGTACGTCTTCGCGGTGGGCGGCTATCCGGTGCTGCGGGCGGGCGAGCCGCTGCCGGGCCTCGACGGCAGGACGTCCGCCGTCCGCACGGCGGCCGGCCTCGCGGACGGTGGACGGCGTCTGCTGCTGATGGCGCTGGACGGCGGCCCCGAGTTCCGGACCGGCCTGACGATCGCCGAAGTGGCGACGGTACTGGACCAGGTGGGTGCGGTCGACGGCTTCAGCCTCGACGGCGGAGGCTCCTCGACGCTCGTCACCCGGGATCGGGACGCCCCGTCGGTCACCGTGCGCAACCACCCCGCCGGAGGCGCCGAACGCCCGGTGCCGAACGGCGTCGGGATCTTCGCCCGCCGCTGACCCGCCGCCGCCTCTTCGCCGACCCCGCCCGGACACGCTCCGTCACCGAGCGGGGTGCGCGAGCCGTCGATAGCGTGGGACTCACCACCCCATCGAAACGTCTTCGAACCACCATCGATCGGAAGAGAGAGTCCCGTCATGGCCGCACGACCTGAAGGCACACCGGTCTGGACCGACGCGGCGTTCACCGACGTCGAAGGAGCCAAGACCTTCTACGGCGAGGTGCTGGGCTGGACCTTCGGTGAAGCCTCCTCGGAATTCGGCAACTACACCCAGGCGTACCGCGACGGCAAAGCGGTCGCGGCCGTCGTCCCGCCCATGCCGGGCCAGGACGGCGAGCCGCAGTCGGCCTGGTGTCTGTACTTCTCCTCGCCCGACGCCGCCGCCACGGCCGAGAAGATCAGGAGCAGCGGCGGCACCATCCTGATGGAGCCGATGGCCGTCGGCGACTTCGGCTCCATGTGCCTGGCCCAGGACCCGGCCGGGGTCGTGTTCGGCGTCTGGCAGCCCGGCACGCACGAGGGGTTCGAGCTCGAGGGCGAGACCGGCTCCTACGTGTGGGCGGAGGTCTTCACCCGGGAACCCGCGAAGTCCGACGACTTCCTCACCTCCGTCTTCGGCTACAACGCGCAGAAGATGGCCGACGACACCATGGACTACAAGGTCTTCGACCTGGGTTCCGAGATGCCGGTCCTGGGGCGGATGAAGATGACGGAGGAGGACTTCCCGGCCGAGGTCCCGTCGTACATCCAGGTCTACTTCGTCGTCGACAACTGCGACCAGGCGGCCGACCGGGCCGTGAAGCTCGGCGGACAGAAGGTCTTCGGGCCGATGGACAGCCCCTTCGGGCGGTACGCGGCGATCCTGGACCCGCAGGGCGCGGCGTTCGCGGTGATCGACACGAAGACCACCGTGGGTGACATGCCCGACATGGTCTGAGCGGTACGCGCGACGGTGCCCGGGGCCGTGGAGACCCCGGGCACCTTCATGCCGTGGCGCCGTCAGTCGCCGTCAGCCGTGGTCGTCGTCAGCCGCCGTCGCGGACGGCGACGATCCCGTTGAAGACGCCGACGTACGCCGTGCCGTCGGGCCCGATGGTGATCGGGGCCCAGTTGTTGTCGTAGGCCGGACCGGTGCCGGTGAGCCGGCTCCAGGCGCGCTTGCCGGTGCGGAAGTCGACGGCCGTCAGGTACCAGGCGTCCACGCCGAGGGGGTTCGGCTGCTTCTCGTAGAAGTACAGCAGTCCGTTGGCGGTGGAGAGCTTGGGGACGGTGGAGGGCGAGCGGACGTCGCTCTCCCACACTGTGTCGCAGCCGCTGCCGTCGGCCCGGACGTCGATCCGGGTGGCGCCGCCGACCACGCTGCGGCCGAAGGTGAGCGTGGTGGGGTTCTCGTAGCCGTAGTTGTTCTCGACGACGAGGCTGTTCCCCCAGCTGATCAGGGAGTTGTCGGTGGTGGAGGCGCCGGAACGGAAGACCGGCACCTTGCAGACCAGCCGTTCGGCGTCGGGGACGTCGGCGCCGCGCCGGTAGACGAGGACGTTCATCCGGTCGTCGGCGTTGTCGGTGATCGCGACGTACTGGTCACCGGTGCCGAAGAGGTCGGGCGTGGTGCCCGAACCCTGGTTCACCGAACCGGGTTTGGTGCCGGTCCCCCGGTCGTAGGTCTGCCGCCACTGGACGCGCGGGGTGCCGTCGGGGTCGGCGCGGAAGCTGTAGAGCGCGTGGTCGGAGACGATGGAGACGCCGTCCCTGGCGACCGAGAAGGAGTTCTGGATCTCCTCGCCGTCCAGACGGATCGAGCGGAGCGTGCCCGTGGCGGGGTCGACGGTGCCGACCCGTCCGAGCCGGGTGACCCACCAGACGCGGCCGTCGTAGTCCGGCATGACGGAGGTGATGGGGTCGCAGACGCCGCTCGGGAAGAGGTTGGTCCAGGTGACGCAGTCGTGCGGGACGAGCGGGGTGAGGTCCCAGTCGTTCTCGACGACGAACTCCCAAGCCCCGTCGGTCTTCTGACGGTGTGCGATCCGCAGCACGTGCTGCCGGGAGTCGGCGAGGACGACCCGGTCCTGGTTGTCGAGGTAGAAGTAGGCGCCGCCCGAGGTGTCCTTGAAGATCTTCTCGAAGTCGAGCCGGGTGATCGCCTCGACGGTCGAGGAGCGCTGCGGCAGCTTGTACTCGGCGAGGGTGTCCAGGGTGCGCGGGTCGAGCAGCTTGAGCAGGAAGCCGGAGAACGTACCGCAGACGGTGACGAGACGGCCGCCCGCGTCGAAGGTGGCCGTGGCGCACTCTCCGCCGACGGCGGCGATCTTCTCGCTGGAGACCCGCGGGTCACGCCCGAGCGGGCCGGAGAACGGGTGCGTACCGCTGCCGGCGCCGTCGGCGTGCATACCGCTGCGCCCGTTCGGCGCGAGGTACGGATGCTGGTCGGGCGCGTCGCCCGGCACGGGCCGGGCGGGCGCGGGGGCGCCCTGGTACTGGTCGACGAGCCGGTGGCCGGGGGCCTTCGGTATGTCGTCGGCGAGGGCGGCGGGCGTGGCGAACGCGAGGGCGATGGCGCTCGCCACGGCGATCAGGGCGAGCGCGCGGGCTCGTCCGGTGGGGGTGGTCAATGCGGCTCCTCGGATGCGTACGTCGGTCGCGCCGGCGGCCGACGTTAGGCCCGAGTGCGTGAGATGTACATGGAACTGCCGCTGGTTTCATACCCACTTCATGATCGCGCAACGAACCGACCGAGGAGTCGCGAAACGTTACGGCTTGAGGCTGCTGACGACGTTGGCGGTGGCGGCGACCCCGTTCTGGATGGTCGGCGCCATGCTCGTGCCGGCGAGGAAGAAGCCGAGCAGGGCGCAGACCAGCGCGTGGGAGAACTTGAGGCCACCGTTGCGGAGGAAGATCACCGCCAGGACGAGCAGCAGAAGTACGACAGAAACGGACACGGCCATCGCCCACACCCTCCTTGCGCCGCGCCGGAATCGCGGCGTTCGGCGGCCAGTGTGGCGCAGCGGGAGCGCCGTCCGGCCGTACGGCATGTCCGCCGAACGGGTGGGATTCCGTGTCAGCGGTTCAGGAAGGCGCGGAGCCCGGCGAGGTCGTCGGTGTTGATGTGGTCCACCCGGGCGGCCCGCAGTTCGCCCCAGAGGGCGTCGCGCGCGGGTCCGGGGGCGTCGGGAGTGGCCCAGAAGCGGACCCGCTGTCCGCGCGCGTGGGCGGTGCGGACGATCGAGCGGAGCCGGGCGCGCTCCTCGGCGGGGAAGGGGCCGACGCCGGTCCAGCCGAAGGACTGGGTCCAGTTGGAGCTGATGAGCGGGATGAAGGAGGCGGGCGCGGGGGCCGGGGCGGCGAGGTCGTCGAGCCGGCCGTCGTAGAAGGCGTGGCGGAAGTCCTGCGCCTCCATCGGGGCACGGGCGGCGCGGTCGCCCGAGATGACGGGGGTCACGGCGCCGAGCCGGACGTGACCGGCGGCGTAGGTGGACAGCATCCGCCGGTACGAGCGGAGTTGGCGGTGGAGTTCCTGGTACGCGGCGACGCCGTCGGCCTTGATGTCGATGAGGAGCTGCACGGGGTGGCGGTAACCCGGGTACACGGCCCCGTGGTTGGCGCGCACGCGGGCGAACAGCGGGTCGAGGTAGAGCGAACGGAGCGTACGGCTCGGGTCGAGCTCGGCGGGCTCGTGCGCGACGAGCAACTCCCCGTCGACCAGGAAGACATCGGCCTCGACGCTGGTGAACCCATGGGCGAGGGCGTCGTGCAGGGGCCGCGCGTGCAGATAGTCGTTGTGCGCGTGCGCCTGCGGCAGGGGCCTGACGCGATGGGCGGCGACGGCGGTGCCGGGCAGCACGAGGCCGGCGACTCCGGCGGCTCCGGCTGCGAGGGCGGCGACGGTGGAACGCCGGGACAGGGGCGCCATGGGGAGACTCCTGGGGGTACGGGTCGACGCGGACCCGACCGAGTATGACCGGAGTCAGACACCAACTTGCCCGCCCTCCAGAGGAGTTGGCCGACCGGACGCCGGCCGTCCGCCGATGGTTCGCATCCCCCTGAACGGGCGGCTTCCTACGACGCGTTGCGCTGTCAGGACTTGTCGGCGGCCACGCAGTCCGCCCACTCGACCGTGCGGTCGCACCAGCGGGTCAGCAGGACGCGGTCGTGGGCGACGGCGAGAAGGCCCGCGCCGGACTCCGTACGGTAGGCCTCCACCGCCGCGACCAGCGCCGCCGTCGTGGACGCGTCGAGCATCGCCGTCATCTCGTCGCAGATGAGCCAGCGCGGGCGCAGCACCAACGCCCGGGCCAGGCAGGCGCGTTGGAGCTGGCCGTCGCTGACCTCGTGGGGGCGGCGGGCCAGCAGGTCGGCCGTGAGGCCCACCGTCGGGGCGAGTTCGGCGAGGCGCGGCTCGACCTCCGCGCGGCGGCCGGTGGCGCGCAGCGGTTCGGCGATGAGGTCGTACAGCGGCAGCCGCGGGTCGGCGGACATCCGGGGCTGCTGGAACACCACGCCGACGGCCGTCCGCAGCGGCCGGGGTGCCCGGTGGCGCCAGCCCCGTACGGACTCCCCGTCGATCGTGACGCGCCCCGCCTCCGGGCGGTGCAGCAGCGCGGCGACCCGGGCGAGTGTGGACTTGCCGCAGCCGCTGGGGCCGAGGAGGCCGACGGACTCGCCGGGCGCGACCGTGAGCGAGGCGCCCCTGACGACCGGGTTGCGGCGTTCGTATCCGGCGGTGATGGAGTCGAGTTCAAGCACGGGGCGCTCCGGGTGCGTCGGTCGGCCGTGCCTCCGGGTGGTGGCAGGCGACGCCCGCCAGGAGGGCCGGTGGCGTGTCGCACGCCTCCGTCGCTCGGGGGCAGCGCGGGGCGAACGCGCAGCCGGGCGGGAGGGCGGTCAGCTCGGGCGGCATGCCGGGGATGGGGGTGAACGCGCGGTCGGGCAGGGCGTTCAGGAGGCCACGGGCGTACGGGTGGCTCGGGCCCGGCTCGCCGAAGAAGCGGTGCGCGGGGGTCGACTCGACGATCCGGCCCGCGTACATCACCGCGACCCGGTCGGCGATCCGCTCCGCGGCCGCCAGGTCGTGGGTGATGAGCAGCAGCGCCCGGCCCTCGTCGGCGTGGCGGCGCAGTTCGTCGACGGTCCGGTCGACCAGGTCGCGGTCGAGCCCGGTGGTCGGCTCGTCGGCGAGGAGGAGCGGGGCGTCGCCGATCAGGGCGAGCGCGGTGGCGGCGCGCTGGGCGAGGCCGCCGGAGAGTTCGTGCGGGTACCGGTCGAGGTGCCCGGCCGGGAACGCGGCCCGTTCCGCCGCCTTCTCGGCCGCCGCGCGGCGCTCCCGCCATGCGGTGCCCGTCAGCTCGCGGACGGTCTCCTCCAGCTGGGCGCGCACGGTCCGTACGGGCGTGAGGTGGGCGGCCGGGCTCTGCGGCACGAGACCGACGCGCCGTCCTCGTACCGTACGGGCCAGGGTCTTCTCGTCGGCGGCGAGCAGGTCGACGCCGTCGAGCAGGGCCGTTCCGGAGGTCTCGGCGTTGCCCGGCAGGAGGCCGAGGAGCGCGGAGGCGAGAACGGACTTGCCGCAGCCGCTCTCGCCGACGAGGGCGAGGCACTCCCCCGCCGCGAGGTCGAAGTCGGCGTCGCTGACGGCGGCGACGTGGCGGCCGCCGCGCATCCGGAAGCGGACGGAGAGGCCGCGCACGCTGAGCACGGCGCCGTCGGCGCGCTCGGCGGTGACCGCCTCCAGGGCACGTACGACACGCGAGTCCGGGGCGGTCACAGCATCAGCTCCGATCGGCGGCGCGGGTTGAGCCGGTCCCGCCACGCGCCGGCGAGCCCGGCGATGGCCAGGGTCGGCACGATGAGGAGCAGTCCGGGAAAGAGCGTCGGCCACCAGTCGCCGGCGAGCAGCGAGGAGCGCGCGGACTGGACCAGGTTGCCGAGGCTGGCCTGGTGGCTGGGCAGGCCCAGGCCGAGGAAGGAGAGCGCGGACTCGTGCCACATGGCGTGCGGCACCATCAGGACGGCGGCGAGTCCGGCCTGCGGCAGGACGGCGGGCAGCAGATGGCGCACGGTCACCCGCCACCGCGAGGCGCCGCCGGAGATCGCCGCGTCCACGAACGGACGGGAGCGCAGCGAGAGGACCTCGGAGCGGACGATCCGGGCGGTCGACAGCCAGTGGGTCAGGGCGACGGAGACGATGACCGGCCAGACGCCCGGCCGGAACATGGCGACGATGAAGATGCCGAGCAGCAGGTGCGGTACGGAGGAGAAGGCGTCGACGATCCGCATCACGACCCGGTCGGTCCAGCCGCCCAGGGAGGCGGCGGCCGCGCCGACGGCGGTGCCGATGACGGTCGCGACGAGGGCGGCGACCACGCCGACGAGGAGCGAGATCCGCAGCCCGTAGACGCAGCGCAGGAGCAGGTCGCGGCCTACGTCGTCGGTGCCGAAGGGGTGTTCCCAGGACGGCGGCAGCAGCTTCAGGGAGAGGTCGACGGCCTGCTCGTCGAGCTGGACGATCGGCGGCACGAGGAGGACGGCGAGAAGGACGGTGCCGGTGATCCCGGCGGAGGACCACAGGCGCAGGCGCCGGGTGCGCTGTTCAGCCATCGAATCCCACCCTCGGGTCGGCGAGCCCGTACAGCAGGTCGGAGAGAAGGTTGCCGAGGAGGACGGCGGCCGTCGCGAGCACGGTGAGCGCGGCGAGCAGCGGGAAGTCCACGGAGGTGGCGGCCTGGACGGTGGCGGCGGCGATGCCGGGCCAGCTGAAGACGGTCTCCACGAGCAGCGCCCCGGTGATGAGTTCGGGGACGCGGGAGCCGACGAGGGTGAGCATCGGGAGCATTCCGGAGCGCAGGGCGTGGCCGAGGAGGACGGTCCGGTCGCGCAGGCCACGCGCGCGTGCCCCGCGCACGGGGTCCTCTTCGAGGGCGTCGCCGACGCCCTGGCGGACGTACAGGAAGAACCAGGGCAGCTGGGAGACGCCGAGGACGAGGGCGGGCAGCACGAGGTGGGTGGCGACCTGGTCGAAGGTGACGGTGTCGCTGGCGGTGTCGGTGAGTCCGCCGGCAGGCAGGGCGCCGAGCTTGAGCGCGAAGAACCAGATGGCGAGCAGCCCGAGCCAGAAGGCGGGGGCGGCTTCCAGGGTGTACGCGGCGGAGCTGACGGCCCGGTCGAGCAGTCCGCCCCTGCGGCGCCCGGCGAGGACACCGAGGCCGGTGCCGAGCGCGATGGCGACGAGGAAGGCGGTGGTGGCGAGCAGCGCCGACCAGCCGATCCGCTCGGCGATGACGTCGGCGACGGGCTGGCGCATGACGCTGGAGTCGCCGAGGTCGCCCTGGAGCGCGGAGGTCAGCCACTCCCACCAGCGGGTGGTGAGGGGCTGGTCGACGCCGAGGTTGGCGCGGAGCTGGTCCAGGTTCTCCTGCGAGGAGGTGAGCCCGGCGGTGCCCGCGTAGGCCTTGACGGGGTCGAAGGGGGAGGCTTCGGCGACGGCGAAGACCGCGAAGGTGACGCCGAGGAGGACGGGGACGGCGAACAGGGCCCGCCGTCCCGTCATCCTCGCCATGGCCCCCCAGGGGAGGCGCCGGCTCACTTCTGGGCGTCCTTGGGCTTCCAGCTCTCGACGTTCC
This sequence comes from Streptomyces sp. NPDC001927, assembly GCF_053594455.1. NCBI lineage: Bacteria > Bacillati > Actinomycetota > Actinomycetes > Kitasatosporales > Streptomycetaceae > Streptomyces > Streptomyces sp. NPDC001927. The sequence continues at coordinate 173,632 of NZ_JBSFEN010000002.1, forward strand.
ACCAGGGGCCGGACGCGAGGCCGTGGTCGTGCGGCTCGGTCTGGGTGGACAGGCCGTCCCAGTTGTCGTTCACCACGTAGAGGTGGTCGATGTGGGTGAGGAAGGTGTAGCCGGGGTGCTTCACCAGTTCGCGCTGCACGGTGTCGTAGGCGGCGTGCCGCTTGACCGGGTCGTTGGTCCGGCGGCCGTCGACGAGGGCCTTGTCGACGGTCTTGTTGTCGTACCAGGCCATGTTGTTGAAGCCGTCGCCGCCGAGGCTGGACGTCAGCAGCAGGTACTGGTCGAAGTCGGGGTCGCCGGGCGAACCGCCGCCGGCGAGGACCGCGTCGGTCTTCATCCGGGGCTCGATGACCTCCCAGGTGCCGCCCTGGGTCTTGATGTCGATGCCGGCCTTCTTGGCGTCGGAGGCGTAGGCGAGGGCGTGGTCCTGGCGGAGCTTGTCGCCGGAGAGGTACCAGAGCGGGAACTCGGCCCGTACGCCGTCCTTCACCCGGACCCCGTCGGCGCCGGGCTTCCAGCCGGCCTCGTCGAGGATCTCCTTGGCGGCGTCGAGGTCGTGGCGGCGCTCGGTGCCCTTGGCGAACCACTCGCTGCCGGTGGGGACGGGCCCGTAGGCGGGCTTGCCCGCGCCTTCGAGGATCTTGTCGACCATGGCCTGCCGGTCGACGGCGACGTCGAGCGCGCGGCGGACGGCGACGTCGCCGCTGACCTTGTTGTGCGTGGGGAGCGTGACGGTCCGGTAGTCGTACGTCTTCGCGGCGTACGTCTTCTTCGCCTTGTCGCCCTTGAACCCGGCGGCCAGGTTCGGCGGCAGGATGGCGCCGTCGAGGTCACCGGAGCGAAGTCGGGTGGCGCGGACGTCGTCGTCCTTGATGATGGCCATGGTGAACTTCTTCACCTTCGGCGAGCCGTCCCAGTAGGTGGGGTTGGCCTTGAAGCTGAGCTTCTCGCCCTTGGACCAGTCGCTGAGGACGTACGGCCCGGTGCCGATCGGCTTCGTGGTGAAGGCCCCGGTGTTGACGTCCTGCTTGCCCGCGACGTGCTCGGGCGCGATGCCGAGGACGGTGCGCTCGGCGAAGGGGGCGTAGGGGTACTTGAGCCGGAAGACGACGGTGTCGTCACCGACCGCCTCGACGCTCTTGAGGGCGTCGAGCTCGGTCTTGGACGGGTTGTTGGTCTTCGGGTCGAGAATCGTCCTGTACGTGAAGACGACGTCCTTCGCGGTGAACCGGGCGCCGTCGCTGAAGGCGACCTCCTCGCGGAGGGTGTACGTGTAGGTGAGGCCGCCGTCGCTGATGTGGGGCAGCTTGACGGCGAGGGCCGGCTTCAGCTTCATGTCCGCGTCGAAGGCGAGGAGCCCGTCGAAGATCTTGGAGTTGCCGTCCTTGCCGTAGCCGAGGAGCGGGCTCAGCGTCTCGGGCTCGTAGGCGATGCCGACGACCGCGGAGTCCTTCGCCCCGCCGGAGCCCGCGGCGCCGCCGCCCGGGTTCGAACAGGCGGCCGCGGTGAGGGCCAGTGCCCCGGCCAGCGCGACGGCGGCGGTGCCGCGTATGGATCGGGCGGTCATCGTGCCCACACCCCTCTTGAAGATCAACTGTTGTTGCGAACAACATGCAATTAAACAGTATGTAAAGGGGTGCGGGCACAGCGGGACCCTTACTTCGGCCTCCCGGGCCCCTGTCCTGCGGTCAGGCGGGGGCCGGAAGGTCGACCAGGGTGGCGATCGTGTTCTGGTGGTGTCCTGTCGAACCCAGGGCGATCTGGTCGGACTTGGCCCGCTTCAGGGCGAGGTGGGCGGGGTGTTCCCAGGTCATGCCGATGCCGCCGTGGAGTTGGACACACTCCTCGGCCGCGTGGACGGCGACCTTCGCGCAGTACGCCTGGGCGACGGCGACGGTCAGGGGGGCCTCCGGGCTGTTGGTCGCGAGGGCGTCGGCGGCGGCGCGGGCCGCAGCGCGGGCGTTCACGATCTCCAGCCAGAGCTGGGCCATGCGGTGCTTGAGCGCCTGGAAGGAGCCGACCGGCCGGTTGAACTGGTAGCGGGTGCGGGTGTGTCGGACGGTCTCCTCCAGGCACCACTCGGCGAGCCCGAGCTGCTCGGAGGCGAGGAGTCCGGCTCCGGCGAGGAGACCGCGTTCGACCGCCGCCTGCGATGTCGCCGCGTCGGCGAGGCGGGTGCCCGTGCCGACGGCCGTGGTCACCGTCGCCAGGGGGCGGGTCAGGTCGAGCGGGGTCTGCGGTACGAGCGTGGCCTCGTCGGCCGGGACCGCGTACAGGCCGTCCTCCCGCCGGACGAGGAGGACGTCGGCGGCGGACGCGTCGGCGACGCCGGTCGCGGTGTCCGCCGGGGAGGGCCGGGCGCCCGGGGCCGTGGACAGCGGCAGCGCGAGCACCGCGACCGTGCGGCCCGCGGCGAGACCGGCGAGCAGCTCGGCGACCGGGGCGCTCCCGGTGTCCAGGGCGAGCAGGGTCTCGGTCGCGACGACCGCGCTCGTCAGGTACGGAGCCGGGGTCACCGCGCGCCCGAGCTCCTCCAGGACCACGGCCGCCTCGCGGTGGCTCGCGCCCTGGCCGCCCAGTTCCTCGGGGACGAGGAGCCCGGCCGCGCCGATCTCGCCCGCGAGGGACTTCCAGAGCCCGGGGACGTACGGGTCGCCGGTCTCGATCCGGCCCAGGAGCACGCTCGGGTCGGCCCGGTCGGTGAGCAGGGAGCGGACCGCGGACCGCAGGTCGTCCTCGGTGTCGGAGTAGAGGAGGTCAGTCATCGCGCGAGGTCCTTCCAGGCGACGTCCTTGTCGTTGCGGGGCTCGGAGGGCAGGCCGAGGACGCGTTCGGCGACGATGTTGAGCAGGACCTCGGTCGTGCCGCCCTCGATCGAGTTGCCCTTGGAGCGCAGATAGCGGTACCCGGCGTCGCGGCCGGTGAAGTCGACGAGCTCGGGGCGGCGCATGGTCCAGTCCCCGTACAACAGCCCTTCTTCTCCGAGGAGTTCGACCTCCAGTCCGCTGATGGCCTGGTTGAGGCGGGCGAAGCCCAGCTTCATGGCGCTGCCCTCGGGGCCCGGCTGCCCGGCGACGAGCTGCTGGCGCAGCCGCTCGCCGGTGAGGCGGGCGACCTCGGAGTCCACCCAGAGGTCGAGGAGCCGCCGGTGGAGGTCGTGGGTGCGCAGCTCGGGACGCTCGCGCCAGGTCGTGGAGACCGGCCCGATCATGCCGCCCTCGCGCGGGATGCGGGCGCCGCCGATCGAGACCCGCTCGTTCATGAGCGTGGTCTGGGCGACCCGCCAGCCGTCGCCGATCTCACCGAGCCGGTGGGCGTCGGGGATGCGGACGTCGGTGAGGAACACCTCGTTGAACTCGGCCTCGCCGGTGATCTGGCGCAGCGGCCGCACCTCGACACCGGGGTCGGACATGTCGCAGATGAAGTACGTGATGCCCTTGTGCTTCGGCAGATCGGGGTCGGTGCGGGCGATGAGGATGGCCCACCGGGCGACGTGGGCGCTTGACGTCCACACCTTCTGGCCGTTGACGACCCACTCGCCGGTCGCCTCGTCGCGAACGGCGCGGGTGCCGAGCGCGGCGAGGTCGGAGCCGGCCCCGGGCTCGCTGAAGAGCTGGCACCACACCTCCTCGCCGACCCAGAGCGGCCTGAGGAAGCGCTCCTTGACCTCGTCGGAGCCGTACGCGAGGAGGGTCGGCGCGGCCATGCCGAGACCGATACCGATCCGGCGCGGGTCGTTGTCGGGGGCGTCGGCGGATGCGAGTTCGGCGTCCACGACGGCCTGCAGGGAGCGCGGGGCGTCGAGTCCGCCGAGGCCCTCGGGGTAGTGGACCCAGGCGAGCCCGGCGTCGAAGCGGGCGCGGAGGAAGTCGGTACGGTCCGTGGTGGCGGGCGGGTGCTCGGCGAGCAACCGGCGGGTACGGGAGCGCAGTTCGTCGGCGTCGATCGCGGCGGCCATCACGCGGCCCCTTCCGGGAGGACGACGAGCCTGCCGGTGGTGACGCCCTCGCTGACGCGCTGCACGGCGTCGGCGGCAGCCTCGAACGGGACGCGCTCGCTGACCAGGGGCTTGATCAGGCCCTTGGCGGCGTACTCGGTGAGCGTCTCGTGGCACCGCAGGATCGCCGCCGGGTCCTTGAGGTTGTACAGACCCCAATGAAGGCCGACGATCGAGTAGTTCTTGACGAGGGCGTGGTTGAGGGCGGGCGAGGGGATCGCCCCGCTCGCGAAGCCGACCACGACGATCCGGCCCTCGAAGGCGACGACCTTCGCCGACTGGGCGTACGCCTCGCCGCCGACGGGGTCGTAGATCACGTCGGCGCCCCGGCCGCCGGTGGCCTCCTTGACGGCGGCGATGACGTCCTCCGAGCGCCGGTCTACGACGACGTCGCAGCCGAGCGCCCGGGCGACCTCGGCCTTGTCCGACCCGCCGACGACGCCGATGACGGTGGCGCCGGCCGCCTTGCCGAGCTGGACGGCGGCGCTGCCGACGCCACCCGCGGCGGCGTGGACGAGCAGCGTCTCGCCCTCCTTCAGCGCGGCACGGCGGTGCAGCCCGAACCAGCCGGTCTGGTAGCCGATGTGGAGCGCGGCCGCCTCCGCGTCGTCAAGGGCTTCGGGGGCGGGCAGCACGGCCGCCGCGTCGGCCACCGCGTAGTCGGCGAAGCCGCCGTACGGGAGGGCGGGGGTGGCGATGACCCGCCGCCCGTCCTCGGTCTCGCCGCAGATCTCCACCCCCGGGGTGAACGGCAGCGGGGGCCGCACCTGGTACTGGCCCCGGCAGAGCAGCGCGTCGGGGAAGTTGACGTTGGCCGCGCGCACCTTGAGGAGGAGCTGCCCGGCGCCCGGTGTGGGCGTCTCCACCTCGTCGCGCTGCATCACCTCGCCCGGCTCGCCGTTCTCGTGCACTCGCCATGCCTGCATCGCGGTCCTCCACCAGCCGTCGTCCGTACTGCGCGGTCGGTCGCATACTAAGCGGTCGCTTGTGCCTGGTGGAACCATACGCGGCGGACTTCTTGGCCGCGGCTCCCGGCAGCGGGCCGGGGCGGCCCGGCCGGCCCTCAGGACTGCTTCGGCCGAGCCCTTACGTGCATCCGCTCGCCCTGCGGCCCGAAGAGGCTCAGGAACTCCACGGGACCGTCCGGCGTGGGCCCGAACCAGTGCGGCACGCGCGTGTCGAACTCGGCCGCCTCCCCCGCCCCCAGGACCACGTCGTGCTCACCGAGCACGAGCCGGAGCTTCCCGGAGAGCACGTAGAGCCATTCGTACCCCTCATGCACCCGCGGGTCCGGGTTCTCGTACGGCTTCTCCTGGAGCACCTTGTACGCCTGGAGGCCGCCCGGCTGGCGGGTGAGCGGATACATCGTGCGGCCGTGGCGCACGATCGGCTTGGCCCGGACCCGCGGGTCGCCCACCGGCGGCGCGCCGACGAGCTCGTCCAGCGGCACCTGGTGGGCGCGGGCGATGGGGAGCAGCAGCTCCAGGCTGGGCCTGCGCCGACCGGACTCGAGCCGGGAGAGCGTGCTCACGGAGATGCCCGTGGAGGCGGAGAGGTCCCCCAGGGTCGCGCCGCGCTCGCGCCGGATCCGGCGCAGCCGCGGGCCGACCTCGTTGAGCACGGCGTCGATGCGGTCGTCTCCGGTGTCGGCCGCCGCTTCGGTCCCTGGTTCGGTCGCTTGTTCCGTCATGCCTCCATCATGCCTCGGGTTGCCGAAACGGCAAGAATGTTTGTCGAGACCACCGCCCGGGGGCACGCTTCCCGTATGAGCGAATCCAGCGAGCACACGGACACACACGCACCCGAGCGGTACGACGTCGTGGTGGTCGGCGGCGGCGCGGCGGGCCTGAGCGCGGCCCTGATCCTCGGCCGGTCGCGGCGCCGGACCCTGGTCGTCGACGCGGGCGAGCCGCGCAACGCCCCGGCCGCCCACATGCAGGGCTACCTCTCCCGGGACGGCATGAGCCCGGCGGAGTTCCTGGAGAAGGGGCGGCACGAGATCGCCGCGTACGGCGTGGAGTGGACGGCCGGCCGGGTGACGGAGGCGGTACGGGACGGGGGGACCGAGGGCTTCACGGTGACCGTGGACGACGGCCGCCGGGTCCGGGCGCGCCGGCTCGTCGTCACGACCGGGCTCGTCGACGAGCTCCCCGCGATCGACGGGGTGGCCGAGCGGTGGGGGCGGGAGGTGCTGCACTGCCCGTACTGCCACGGCTGGGAGGTCCGCGACCGGGCCTTCGGCGTGCTCGCGCACCCCGTCGTCGGCGCCCACCAGGCGCTGATCGTCTCCCACTGGTCCCCCGACGTGACCCTCTTCCTCCACACGGCGGGCCCGCTCTCCGACGAGCAGAGCGCCCAGGTCGCGGCGGCGGGCATCCAGGTGGTGGAGGGTGAGGTGGCCGGTCTCGCCGTCGAGGACGACCGGTTCGTCGGCGTACGAATGGCCGACGGCCGGGTCGTGGAGCGTGACGTGCTCTTCGTCGGTACGCGCATGACGCCCCGGGACGGTCTGCTGACGGCCCTCGGCGCCGAGACCCGCGAGACGCCGCTCGGCGCGTTCGTGGCCGTGGACGAGACGGGCCGGACGAGCGTGCCGGGTGTGTGGGCGGCGGGCAACGCGATCGGCGCGCAGGAGCAGGTGATCAACGCGGCGAGCGGCGGCTACCGCGCGGGCGTGGCGATCAACATGGAGCTGATCATGGAGGACCTGGACCGCAAGGTCGGGGCCGCCGGACGTCCGGGATGAACTGACGGGTCTTCAGTTCTTGCCCCCGCCACGCTATCGATGCGGCATGGCGAACGAAACGACGAACGAAGCGACGGACGCACCCGGACTGCCCGCCCCTCCCCCGCTCGGCGCGAGCGCGCTGCCGCCGGGGACGTACGAGGGGCGGGTGGTCCTGGTGACGGGTGGCGGTACGGGGCTCGGGAAGGCGATCGGGGCCGAGTTCGCGCGGCTCGGGGCGGAGCTGATGATCGTGGGCCGGACGGCCGCCCGCCTGGAGGCCGCGCGGCGGGAGCTGACGGAGATCGCCGGGACGCGGGTGGCGGCGGCGGTCTGCGACATCCGCGAACCCGGTTCGGTCGCCGGCGCCTTCGACGCCTGCGAGAGCGCCCTCGGGGCCCGGCCGGACGTCCTGATCAACAACGCGGCGGCCAACTTCCCCGTACCGGCGGAGGAGTTGTCGCCGAACGGCTGGCGGGCGGTCGTCGACATCACGCTGACCGGGACCTGGTTCATGACCCGGGAGTTCGCCCGCCGCCATCTCGCCGCGCGGACGCCCGCCTCCGTCGTCAACGTGGGCGCCTCCTACGCCTGGACCGGCGGCCCCGGTTTCGCCCACTCGGCGGCCGCGAAGGCCGGGGTGAAGAACCTGGTGGAGACGCTGGCGGTGGAGTGGGGACCGTACGGGATCCAGGTGAACGGTCTTGTTCCGGGGCTGATGCCGCACGAGGACATGACGGCCGACATCCGGGGCGCGCTGGCGCGGGCGCCGCTCCAGGACGCCCGGCAGCCGGCGCTCCGCGTCGGGTACCCGCGCGAGCTGGGCTGGGCGGCGACGTTCCTGGCGTCTCCGTACGCCCGGTTCGTCTCCGGGCACACGCTGGTGGTGGACGGCGCGAACTGGCAGCGGCGGGTCCTGGTCAACGATCCCGTGGTGCCGGTCCGCGAGCAGCTGGGGCGGGGGCCGTTCGGGGAGTGACGCGGGTGGGTTGGTCCACGCGGATGAACCCGCGCGACTGCGGCTGCGAGGGCGGTGGAACGGGGCGAGGATCGGCGAGGGTGGCCGGACGGACCTCCTGAGACACCGAAAGGCAGGCACACCACATGCTCGGTACGGACTTCACGAAGGGTTCGCCCAACTGGGTCGACCTCGGCAGCCCCGACACGGTGGGCGCGGCCGCGTTCTACACCGCCGTCTTCGGCTGGGAGTTCGCCTCGGCCGGTCCGGACGCGGGCGGCTACGGGTTCTTCCAGCAGGACGGGCAGACGGTCGCCGCTCTCGGTCCGCTGACCGAGGAGGGGGCGAGCAGCGCGTGGACGCTGTACTTCCAGACGCCCGACGCCGACGCCACGGCGAAGGCCGCGGAGAGCGCGGGCGGGACGGTGCGCGCCGAACCCATGGACGTCATGGACGCCGGGCGGATGGCGCAGCTGTCGGACCCGGCGGGCGCGGACTTCGCGCTGTGGCAGCCGGGGACGACGAAGGGGCTGCAGCGGACCTCCGAGAACAACACGCTGTGCTGGGCGGAGCTGCACGTGCCCGAGCCACTGGCCGCGATCGACTTCTACGGGAAGCTGTTCGGCTGGCGCTCGCAGGAGATGGACGCGCCGGGCATGACGTACCGGGTGCTCTCCACGGCCGAGGGGGATCTGCAGGACACCTCCTTCGGCGGTGTCGCCGAGCTCCAGCAGGGCGGGGACCACGCCCGCTGGATCCCGTACTTCGCGGTCGCCGACGCGGACGACATCGTGGCCCGGGCGCAGGGGAACGGCGGCTCGGTCCTCATGCCGGCGGCGGACATCCCCGACGTGGGGCGCATCGCCTGGCTGGCCGACCCGTTCGGCGCCCCGTTCGCGGTCCTGAAGCCCGCCCCGCAGCAGTAGGTCAGCCGCCTTCGAAGCGCGGGGTCCGGCGTGCCGCCTTCGCCGCGTAGCCCTCGCGGGCGTCGGCGGAGGAGAGGGTCAGGGCGGCGGCGGAGGCCGTGCGGTCGAGGGCGGCGGCCAGGCCCTGGTCGGCGTAGGCGTCGATGTTCCGCTTGATCGCCCGGACCGCGAGCGGCGCGGCGGCCGCGATGGCGGCCGCCGTCGCGCGGGCGGTGGAGTCCAGCTCGTCGCGTTCGGTGACGAGCTGGACGAGGCCGAGCCGTTCGGCGGTGGCGGCGTCGATCCGGCGGCTGGTGAGGGCCAGGTACTTGGCCCAGCCCGCGCCGGCGTCGCGGGCGATCCGCAGATCGCCGCCCGCGTCGACGGCGACGCCCAGGCCGGCCTCGGGGAGGGCGAAGACGGCGTCGGCGGAGGCGATCCGGATGTCGGCCATGAGGGCCAGCTCGAAGCCGAAGCCCAGGCAGTAGCCCTGGACGGCGGCCACGACCGGCTGCGGCAGCCGGGCGAGGACGGCGAAGCGCTCGTGGACCCAGCGGATGCCCTCGTCGTACCGCTGGATCTTCTCGGGCGTCGTCCGGCCGGTGATCCCGCCGCCGGGCGCGCTGACGTCGATGCCGGCGCAGAACGCGCGCCCCTCGGCCCGCAGCAGCACGACGCGTACGCTCTCGTCGAACCGGATGCGGTCGGCCATGATCCCGAGCTGCCGACTGGCCTCCCAGCTCCACCCGTTGAGCTTCTCGGGCCGACAGAGCGTGAGCACACCGACGCCGTCCTCGACGACGAACGTGAACCGCTCCTCGCCCTCCGGGATCTCCCTGTCGAGCGTGTCGATCACCGCGCACCCCCTGACCGCTGACGATCCGTCAGACAGGGGTCAGGCTAGGGGCTCAGCACTGCCAGAGGAAGGCCGCTTCCGCGCACGCGTCGCAGGCGAAGGCATAGGCGTATCCCCCGCCGAAGTTGGCGACCTGGTCCAGCTGGGCGACGAACCCCATCTCCTTGCCGCAGCCGCCGCAGTCCGGGGTCTCGTCCCACTGGAGCCAGTACGGCTCCCCGCCCAGCTGCCCGAGGACGGCCATGCCGTCCACGGGTCCGAAGGTGTCCTCCTTGCCGTACGTCTCGGCCTCGACGGGCCGGGCCGTCAGCACGGAGACCTTGTCGAGCAGCGTCTCGCCCTCGGCCGGGGCGGCGAGCGGCGTGAGCCCCTCCGCCGGGAATATGTACGCCCGGTTGCCGCCGGCGGCCGCGTCCCACTCCTCGCAGAGGCCCGGTTCGTTCTGGCACATGAAGACGGCGACGACGTCCGTGCCGCGGTCCAGGTGGGCGATGAACTGCATCGCCCCCGCGCACTCGGCGCAGCGCGGCCAGCCGAAGCCCTCGGGGGCGAGGGGCAGGCCGCCGGCGCGGGAGACGGGTGCGGTGGGGTCGGTCGCGCCGCCGTGGAGGAGCAGTGTGGTCATGACGGCGAGATTAGGCCACGCCACTGACACCGCCCTTGGCCACGGACATCACCCACCCGGTGGACCGTCTCTCAGCGGGAGAACAGCTCGAAGGCGACCGTCGGGCGGTTGCCGTAGCGGGACGCGTAGCGCTGGTCGTTGGAGGCCTGGAACGTGCGGACGTACTCCTCCGGGGCCTGGTCCGTGAGGGCCTCGATGTAGGCGCGGTGGGCGAGCAGGGAGTGGACGGCGCGTTCGGCGCCCGGGGTGGCGTCGACGGCGTGGGTGGGGGTGCTGGAGCCGGCGACGGCCACCCAGCGGACGCCGTTCCAGGGCTCCAGGCCGCGCTCGGTCAGTTCGGGGAAGATCCAGCGGTTGCCCGCGTCGCCCGCCGCGTCGAGCGTGGCGCGGCCGACGGCCACGTGGTCGGGGGTGTTCCAGAACCCTCCGGCGCCCGGGCCCCAGGTGTCGCGGTGGTTGAGGGTGAGGACGAGTTCGGGGCGGTGGCGCCGGATCGCGCCCGCGATGTCGCGGCGCAGGCCGAGCCCGTACTCGATCACGCCGTCCCGGTGGTCGAGGAACTCCACCGTCGACACCCCGACCACCTCCGCGCTCGCCCGCTGCTCCTGCTCGCGCAGCGGGCCGCAGGTGGCGGGGTCGAGGGTGTCGATGCCGGCCTCGCCCCGGGTGGCGAGGACGTAGACGACCTCCTTGCCGCCGTCGGTCCAGCCCGCGATGGCGGCCGCGCAGCCGTACTCCAGGTCGTCCGGGTGGGCGACGACGGCGAGCGCACGCTGCCAGTCATCGGGCATGTCGGCCAGGTCCGTGGCGTTCGTGTCCTCGATCATGGGCGCAGGATACGACCACTCAACGCCCGAGCGCTCCGGAGAGGATCACCGAGCGCGAGGCGTGCCGGGGGCGGTCCGGGTTCAGTCCGCGCCGCGCGGCGAGCGTCACGGCGAGCCGCTGGGCGCGCACCAGGGCGGCCACCGGGTCGATCGCGTCGGCGGCGAACAGCGCCCCGGTGGCCTCCACTTCGTCCCGGAGTCCGGCCGGTTCGGGCCCGAGGCAGCACACGAGACTCGTGCGGTCGCTGATGACGATCGGCCCGTGCCGGTACTCCATCGCCGCGTACGACTCCGCCCAGGCGCGGGCCACCCCGCGCAGCTTGTGCGCGGCCTCGTCGGCGAGTCCGGCCGTCCAGCCCGCGCCGAGGAAGGTGAACTGGGCGCGCCGTTCCCAGACCGCCGGCAGCGGTTCGTAGAGGGCGAGTTCGGCGTCGGCGATCGAGGGGCCGAGATCCACGCCCAGGCCCGCGCGCAGCAGTTGGAGGGCGGTCGTGGCGAACCGGGTCTGGGCGACGGAGCGTTCGTCGGCGTACCCGAGGCCGATGACCCGGTCCGCGTGGTGGGCGGCCCTGCTGTCGGGGACGGCGGTCAGGACGAGCGTCGGGATCCGGCCGGAGGCGCGGGCGAGCAGGGTCACCACCTCGGTGGTCGAGCCCGAGCGGGTGAGCGCGACGATCCGGTCGTAGGCACGGCCCAGCGGGGTCTCGTCGGAGGCCGGGAAGGCGTCGGTCTCCCCCGCGCCGAGGGACTCGCGCAGGGCGGCGTACGCGCGGGCCATGAAGTACGAGGTCCCGCAGCCGACGACGGCGACCCGCTCGCCCGGCCGGGGCAGCAGCCGGGCGTGGTCGGCGGCCGTGTCACCGGCCCTGCGCCAGCAGTCGGGCTGGGCGGCGATCTCGGCACTGACGTGGGTGGTCATGTCCGGGTCCTCTCCTCGGTGCGCTTCGAGGAGTTCTACCGGCCGCACCACGCACCCGCCAATGAGCAATCAGGCCGCACCGCTTGGACTTTTCCACGCGGACACGGCCGAGAGCCACGAATCCTCAGACCTCGCCCCTGGTCAGCGACAGCAGCCGGTCCAGGACGCGCGGGCCGCCCGCCCGTACGCCGTCGTGCTCGAACTCGTCCGTCACCCAGGTTCGCAGGCCCCGGATCGCGCGGGCGGTCTCCAGGGAGTGGGCCGTGTCCACGTACATGTCGTCGTGGTAGACGGCCGCGGCGACGGGCACCTCGTTGACGGCGAGCCGCGCCGGGTCGTAGAGGGGCGCCCAGTCCGTCCGTTCGGCGAGCAGGTGGGCGGTCTCGCGCAGCGGGCGGAGCGCGGGGTCGGTCTCGAAGTGCCAGGGGTGCACGGTCTCGCCGGTGAAGAGCAGGGGCCCGTCTCCGGCCAGGGTCTTCTCCGCGTCGAACTCGGGGAACTCCGCGCGGACCCGTTCCGCCGCCCAGGCGGTCGGCCCCTGTCCCTGGGCGTAGATGGCCTCGTGGAGTACGGCGTAGAGCGGGTGCCCGGCGTACGAGAGCTGGGCCTGGACGTTCTCCAGGAAGGCGTCGGAGAGTGCGGGGCCCGCTGCGGTGGGGACGAAGGCGTCCTCCAGGAGCAGGTGCAGCTGGTGGGTGCCCTCGCCGCCGCCGAGCAGGATGCCGAGGGACTGGAAGGCCCGGGCGGTGAGGAGCCCGCCGTTCGGCAGGGCGGCCGGGCGGTCCAGGAGGTGGGCGGCGATTCGGCGGGCTCGGGCGACGTCCTGCGGGTAGCGGGCGTAGTGGGCCTCGACCTTGCGCCGGATCCGCGGGAAGGCGGCCCGGTAGACGTCGTCGGCGCCCGCGTGCAGGGAGGGCAGCCCGCCGGTGACGAGGACGGTGCTCAGGCCTTCGGGTGCGGCGGAGAGGTAGTGGGTGGCGCAGAAGCCGCCGAAGCTCTGGCCGAGGACGGTCCAGGGGGCGCCGCCGGTGAGGCGGCGGCGGATGGTCTCGCAGTCCTGGACGATCGCGTCGGACCGGAAGTGCGCGAGGTAGTCGGCCTGCTGCCGGGGCGTGCCGCGCAGCGGGAGGGTCTGGCGGTTGGCGGGGGTGGAGTGGCCGGTGCCGCGCTGGTCGAGGAGGAGGACGCGGTACTCCTGGACGGCCCGGCCGAGCCAGGCCTGCGGCCCGATGAAGCGGCGGGCCCCGAAGCCGGGCCCGCCCTCCAGGTACACCAGCCACGGCAGGTCCTCGCCCGCCCGGCCGCCCGCGACGACCTCGCGGCCGTACAGCTCGATCCGCTCGCCGTCGGGGACGGCGTGATCGAGCGGAACGGTGAAGCGGTGGTCGGTGAGGACGAGGCCGGGCTGGCGGTAGCTGGTCAACGGTGCTCCTGTTCGATACGCCCCCGCCCGTCCAGTCCATCACAGGGGGCCGGGCGGGGGCGCACCGAGGGGTGTCAGGAGGTCGGGAAGTTGTCCGCCGACCTGATCCGGTCCCGGATCCAGACGCCGGCCTCCTTCAGGGACGAGGTGCCGGTCCAGGGACCGTTGCTGTCGCAGGTGCCGATCTTGAAGACCGCGCCCGAGCGGTGGTCGTCGGAGAAGTTCCAGTTGGTCCAGCTGATCTTCTTGTTCGCCATCAGGTCGATGTACTTCTGCGTCATCGCGAAGTCGTTCGCGCCCTCACCCGCGTAGTTCTGGGTGCCGAACTCGGTGACGAACATCGGGATGCGGTCGGCGGCCCGGGACAGGGTGTTCAGGTACTCCTCGCGGTGCGAGTACGCGTAGAAGTGGAAGGTGTACATGATGTTGGAGGCGTTGACCGGGTTGTTCACGACCTCGGTCTCGTTGCCGCCCTCCGAGACGCCGAGGGAGGACCAGGCGCGGGTGCCGACCAGGACCGGGGCGTTGCCGTCGATGTTCCGGATGACCGGGATGATCTGCTCGGCGTAGCTCTTCACCGTGGACCAGCTGACGCCGCTGGGCTCGTTGGCGATCTCGTAGAAGACGTTGTTCTTGTTCTTGTGCCGGCCCGCGATGTCCGTGAAGAACTTCTTGGCGTTCGCCAGGTTGGCGTTCGGGTCGCCCGGGTCGAGCATGTGCCAGTCGACGATCACGTACATGCCGCGCGCGGTGGCCTGGTCGATCAGGGTGCTGGCGAGGTTGGTGAACTTGGTCGGGTCGGTCTCCCAGCCGTCCTCCTGGACGTAGGTGGAGACGCGCAGGATGTCGGCCTTCCAGTCCGTGGCAAGGGCGTCGAGCGAGCCGTTGGTGAGGCACTGCGGGTACCACTGGGTGCCGTGGCTGGACATGCCGCGCAGCTGGATCGGCTTGCCGTACTGGTTGCAGAGCTTGGTGCCGCAGACCGACAGCTGGCCGTTGATCTCGACGGGGGTGCCGGTGACGGGCGGGGTGGTGGCGGTGTCGACCTTGAGGTGGTCGACGTTCGGGCCGCCGTTGGCGGTGGTCGCGGTGGCCCGGACGGTGTTGGCGCCGGCCTTGAGGTTGGCCGTGAGGGTCGTGGTGGCCCAGCTGGTCCAGGCCCCGGTGCCGGCGAAGGACTTGCCGGCGGCGACGACGGTCCCGTTGACGGCGATGTCCATCGGCCGGTTGGTGGCGGTGCCGTTGGCGTAGCGGAGGGTCAGGGTCGCGGAGCCCGCCTGGGCGGCGTTGACGTTCCACTGCACGGAGCTGCCGGTGACGTTGTCGTAGTTGACGAAGCCGCTGCCGGTGAAGCCGGTGTGGTTGGACTCGACGACGCCCTGGGAGACGGTCGCGGTCTCCGCCTCGTGGGTGACGGGGGCCGCGACGGCCGCGGGTGGCGCGGTGGCCAGGCCGAGGAGGAGCGCGGCCGCGGCGGTGCCTGCGGCACCGAGGGAGCGCAGCCGGAGACGTGCTGATCGTGCCGAAGTCATGGGGACTCCCGGGACGGGGGGGTATTGGAAGGAAACTTTCCTAACGAAAGATGAATAGCAGCCTCGCCGAGTCGCTCGCAAGGGTCATGACAAGGGCGGTGCGGTGGGGCGTCCGGGCGGTCCCCGAGTGGCCCCGTCCCCGTGCGCCGGGCCCGCGCGGCTCCTAGCGTGGATCCATGATCCGGTTCGAGCAGGTCAGCAAGGTGTACCCGGACGGCACGACCGCGGTCGACGGACTGAGCTTCGAGGTCGCCGAGGGCGAACTGGTCACCCTGGTCGGCCCGTCCGGCTGCGGCAAGACGACCACGATGATGATGGTCAACCGGCTCATCGAGCCGACCTCCGGCCGGATCCTGGTCGACGGGAAGGACATCGCCTCGGTCGACCCGGTCAAACTGCGCAGGGGCATCGGCTACGTCATCCAGCAGGTCGGGCTCTTCCCACACCGGACGATCCTCGACAACACCGCGACCGTGCCCGCGCTGATCGGCTGGAAGAAGGCGAAGGCCCGCGCCCGCGCGGCCGAACTGCTCGACCTGGTCGGCCTCGACCCGAAGACGTACGGCTCCCGCTACCCCTCCCAGCTCTCCGGCGGGCAGCGCCAACGCGTCGGCGTGGCCCGCGCGCTCGCCGCCGACCCGCCCGTCCTCCTGATGGACGAGCCCTTCGGCGCGGTCGACCCCGTGGTCCGCGAGCGCCTCCAGAACGAGTTCCTGAACCTCCAGGCCACCGTGCGCAAGACCGTCCTCCTGGTGACCCACGACATCGAGGAGGCCGTCCGGATGGGCGACCGTATCGCCGTGTACGGACAGGGCCGCATCGAGCAGTTCGACACCCCGGCGGCCGTGCTCGGCACGCCCGCCACGCCGTACGTCGCCCAGTTCGTCGGCGCCGACCGGGGACTGAAGCGGCTCTCGGTGACCACGATCGAACCGGACGACCTGGAGCAGCCGCCGGTCGCCCGCCTCGACGAGCCGGCGGCGGACGCGGCGGCCCGGCTGCGCACCGACGCGGGCCGCTGGGCGGTCGTGCTCGGCGCCGACGGCGATCTGCACGGCTGGGTGGCCGCCGACGCCCTCGCGCTCGCCGGCCAGGAGGGCACGGTCGGCGACCTGGCCCGCCGCATGGAGGCCTGGGTGCCGGTCGGCGCCCCACTGAAGCACGCGTTCAGCGAGATGCTCCAGCACGACGCGGGCTGGGTGGCCGTCCTCGATGGGACGCGCTTCCTCGGCGTCCTCACCCCGGCCAAACTCCACGAGGCGCTCCGCCGCTCGGTGGACGCGGACGCGCAGGGCGTGGCGCGGGACGAGGTGGACTTCGACTCGGTCGCGGACGCGTGAGAGGCGTGGCCGCGTGAGGCGTGGGCGCCTGAGCAGGCCTGCACGCGCGCGAGAAGCTAACCGGCCGGGATCAGCTTCTTCTCCTGGAGGTAGCTCCGCGCGACGTCCTCGGGGAGCCGGCGCCAGCTGTCCACCTGCTCGTTCATGGCGGCCAGGTCTGCCGTGGTCAGGACCGTGTTCAGGCGGTCGAGTGCCTTCGTCACGCCCTCGCTCCCGGCGCGGGAGTGGTTGACGACCGGGACGATGTAGTCGGCGTTCTGGAGGTTCTTGTCGTCGGCGAGCAGCACCAGGCCGAACTCGTCGAGGGTGCCGTCGGTGCTCGTCGTCAGGACCATCTGGTCCTGCCCGCTCTGCACCGCCTGCTTGGCCGGTGTGGTGCCGACGCCCTTCGGGTCGACGCCGGTGACGTCGATCCCGTACGTCTCGCGCAGCCCCGGCGCGCAGTACGGCCGCTGGACGCACTCGTCACCCGCCGCGAGCCGTACGGGCAGCTTCGCCGCGCCCAGGTCGCTCAGCGTCTTGAGCCCGTGCTCCTCGGCGTACGCGCCCGTGACGGCGAAGGCGTTCTGGTCGACGGCCCGGCCCGGGTCGAGGACCCTGAGCCCCCGGGGTGTGGCGAGCCCGCGCAACGCGGTCATCGTCGTGGCCAGGTCGGGCGAGCCGACGGTCGGCGCGTCCGGCCCGTTGGCCTTGGCGTTCAGCCAGTCCGCGAAGGTGGCCGCGTACTCCGGTACGACGTCGATCTGGCCGTTCTCCAGGGCCGGTTCGTAGATCTCGCGGTTGGTGACCGAGATGATCTTCGTGCTGTAGCCGGCCTGCTCCAGGAGCAGCGCGTACATCTGGGCCAGCAGGTCGCTCTCGGTGAAGCCCGCCGAGCCGATGGTGAGATGGCGGCTGTCGCCGGGCGATGCGGTGACCTCGCCCTGGTTCTCCAGGGAGGGGCCCGTGGCGCAGCCGGCGAGGACGAGCAGCGCAAGCCCGGCCGCGACCCTCACGAGCCGCGCCCTCATCCCGCGGTCCCCCGCGCCCAGGCCGGGGCGAGCCGCTGGGCACCCTCGAAGACTGCTTCGACAAGCAGCGCGAAGAGGGCGACGAGCACGGCGCCCGCGACGACCTGCGGGGTGGAGGCGAGGTTGAACCCGGCCGTGATGATCCGGCCGAGTCCTCCGCCGCCCGCGAGCGCGGCGACGGTCGCGGTGGCCACGAGCTGCACGGCGGCGATGCGGACCCCGGTGAGGATCAGCGGCAGCGCGAGCGGCAGCTCCACCCCGAAGAGCATCTGCCGGCCGGTCATCCCCATGCCCCGCGCGGCCCGTACGACATCGGCGTCGACCCCGCGCATCCCGACGTACGCGTTGGTGAGCAGCGGGGGGATCGCGAAGAGGGTGAGCGCGATGATCGTCGGCCAGTCCCCGTACGTGCCGATGGGGCTGAGCAGCAGCAGGACGAGGACGGCGAAGGTGGGCACGGCGCGGCCCACGTTGGAGAGGTTGACGGCGAGCGCCCCGCCCTTGCCGAGGTGGCCGAGGACGAGCGCGACCGGGAGCGCGATCGCGCAGCTCAGCGCCAGGCAGACGACGGTCAGGTAGAGGTGCTGGGCGAGCCGGTTCCAGACCCCGTTGTCGCCGGACCAGTTGGCGGATGTGGTGAGCCAGTCCCAGGTGGCGGCGAGGGTGTTCACGCGGCCTGCCTGCGGGTCCAGGGGGTGAGCAGCCGCTGCAGGCCGAGCAGGAGCAGGTCGGCGGCGATCGCGATGATCACGCAGAGGACGGAGGCGGTGAGGACCTGTGCCTTGAAGTAGGTGTTCATCCCGGCGTAGATGAGGTTGCCGAGGCCGCCGTAGCCGACGATCGCGCCGATGGTGACGAGGGAGACGGCGGAGACGGTGGCGATGCGGAGCCCGGCCATCGCGGCGGGGAGCGCGAGCGGCAGCTCGACGGTGAGCAGCATCCGGACGGGGCCGTAGCCGAGGCCGCGCGCGGCCTGCCGGGTCTCCTCGGGGACGGCGCGGAGACCGGCCAGGATGTTCCGTACGAGCAGGGTGAGCGAGTACAGCACGAGCCCCGCGATGACGATGGAGGCGCTGAGCCCGTAGACGGGCAGGAGCAGCGAGAACATCGCGAGGGACGGGATCGTGTAGAGGATCGTGGTGATCCCGAGGACCGGTCCCGCGGCCCAGCGCCAACGGCGGGCGGCGACGGCGAGCGGGACGGCGAGGAGCAGTCCGAGGGCGACCGCGACGAAGGTCAGCTGGAGGTGCTGAAGGGTGGCGTCGCCGAGGATCTCGCTCCGGGAGGACAGATACTCGCCGCAGATCCACTCGTTGCGCGCGAGGCAGTCGTCGGGAGGCGCGGTCATCCCCCCATTCCAGGTCGCGGCCCCCTACGGCGCACGCCGGGCCGGGCCGTTCGGGGCCTCACCGGCGCCACCCGGATGCCCAGCGGCCGCGCGCCGTTCGCGTACTCAGCCGGGGTAGCGCTCGTGGAGGTCGTCGGGCCAGGGTGCGTGCTCCTCGCGCAGCGCGCGTTCGCTGCGTTCCTTGAGGCGCTCGCCCTGCTCACGCAGCCGGTCCGCCTCCTCGGGGTCGGCGCTCCGCCGGGCCCGCTGGAGGAGGTTCTCGGCCTTGTCGCGCTGGTACTGGGCGTGGGCGTGCGCCGCCTCGCCTTCGCGGCCCCTGCCGTCCCGTTCGCTGCCACTGTCCATGGCGCACCTCCTCGGCGGGCGGCTGCCCTCCGCGCGGGGACGGAAACCCGGCCTGCGGTGTGAGGGAAGCCCGGCCCGGGGCGACGGCGGAAACCCGGGCGCCCGCACGCCAGCACCATGGCGCCAAGCACCCCTTGCAGTGGCGCCACAATGATGCCACCATGGCGCCATGGACCTGATGCCGTACGTCGAGAACCTCCGCCACGAGCTCGCGGTCGCCGCGGCCACCGGCGGCGAGGAGGCCGGTGCGCTCGCCGAGCGGCTCGCCGCGCCGCTGGAGTCGGCCGCCCGGCTCACCCTGCTCAACGCCCTCTCCGCGGCCATGGACGAGGTCACCAGCGAGCTGGCGCCCGGCTCGGTCGACGTACGGCTGCGGGGGAACGACCCGGAGTTCGTCGTGACCCCGCCGCCCTTCGCCCCCTCCGAGGTAAGGAAGCCGGCCCCCGTACCCGTACCGGCTCCGCTGCCGGCGGACGGGGACGAGTCGGCCACGGCGCGCGTCAACTTCAGGCTTCCGGCCCACCTGAAGGCCCGGGCGGAGGAGGCCGCGGGACAGGAGGGTCTCTCGGTCAACGCCTGGCTGGTACGGGCCGTGGCCACCGCGCTCTGACCTGCGGGTCCTACTCCTTCAGGACGGCCAGCACGTTCCCGGCAGGGTCGGTGAACCAGGCGATGGACGGGCCGCCCGGGCCCCGCACGATGCCCTTGGCGTCGTGCTCGAACTCGGCGTAGCGCTCGAAGGAGACACCCCGCTTCGCCAGCTCGTCGACGGCCACGTCGATGTCGTCCACGGGGAAGTTCAGGATCGTGAAGGACGCGGGCGAGTGGTTGTCCTTGGGGTACACGAAGACGCTCGCGCCGCTCCCCAGCTTGATCGTCAGCATCCGCATGTCCGCGTCACCGGTCTCCTCCACCTGGAGGCCGAGGGTGTCGCCGTAGAACTGACGGGCCCGGTCGAGATCGTCGACCGAGAAGCCGCTGAACGCCTTCGACTGTCCGAACATGCCGTTGTCTCCTTCGCGTGTGCCGTTCGGGAATTCCGAGGGCACACCCACTCGACCACCATCCGGACGCCCGACACGCGCGCTCGCGTCCGGATGGTCGCCGCCTGTCACTCGCAGGGAGCTCAAGGCCGCAGGGCCATAAAGCCGGAGGGCCTCAGGGTGCGATCGGCAGTCGGCGCTTGTGATCGGTGAGTTCGTAGCGGCGCACGATCGAGGCGTACGCGGCCTCCCCGACCGGCTTGCCCTCCAGGAAGTCGTCGATCTCGTCGTACGTGACACCCAGCGCGTCCTCGTCGGGCTTGCCCGGGTCGAGGGTCTCCAGGTCGGCCGTCGGGGTCTTCCAGACCAGCTCGGAGGGGGCGCCGAGCGCGTCGGCGCAGGCCCGCACGCGGCGCTTGGTCAGGCCGGTCAGCGGGACGACGTCGGCGGCGCCGTCGCCGTACTTGGTGAAGAAGCCGGAGACCGCCTCCGCCGCGTGGTCGGTGCCGACGACCAGGCCGTCGTGGGCGCCCGCGACCGCGTACTGCGCGATCATGCGCTGCCTGGCCTTGATGTTGCCCTGGACGAAGTCCTGGTGGTGGGCGTCCCGGAAGGTCACCCCGCCGGCCACGGAGGCCTCCAGGGCGGCGTCGCTCGACGCCTTGACGTCCACGGTCAGGACCCGGTCGGCGGCGATGAAGCCCAGGGCGAGCTGGGCGTCCTTCTCGTCGGCCTGGACGCCGTAGGGCAGCCGCATGGCGTAGAAGGTGGCGTCGTGGCCGGCCGCCCTGGCCCGCTCCACGGCGAGCTGGCAGAGCCGGCCCGCGGTGGTGGAGTCCACGCCGCCGCTGATCCCGAGGACCAGGCTGCGCAGCCCCGTGGAGGTGAGGCGCTCGGTGAGGAAGGCCACCCGGCGTTCGATCTCGACCAGCGGGTCGAAGATCGGGGACACCTCGAGTTCCTCGGCGATCTGCTGCTGCAGGGCGGTGGACGCCGCGTCGGTCACGTCAAGCTCCTCGGGGAGGGTCGGCGGTACGGAAAGGCCGGTCGGAAGGCCAGGTCGACTCTATGCGGCCGGTCCCCCGACACCGAAACGCGGCCGCCGCGCGACACCTCCGACCAGGACCTCACTTCCCCGGGCTCGTCGGCCCCAGGTGCTCGCCCGGGCGGTTCAGGTCCTCCACCGCGTCGACGCCGACGACGGCGCCCGTCGACTTCCTGGCCCGCCGCAGCCGGCGCTCCAGCCAGCTCGCGAAGGTGGTGAGCGCGAAGTTGAGGATGACGAAGATGACGGCGACGACGGTGAAGCTCGCGATGGTGTTGGCGCCGTAGTTCGCGCTCATCGGGCGCACGGAGGCGAGCAGCTCGGAGAAGCCGAGCATGGCGCCGCCGAGCGCGGTGTCCTTGACGATCACGACGAGCTGGCTGACGAGCGCCGGGAGCATCGCGGTGACCGACTGGGGCAGCAGGACGTACGTCATGGTCTGGCCCTTGCGCATGCCGATCGCCTTCGCGGCGTCGGTCTGGCCGCTGGGCAGCGAGAGGATCCCGGCCCTGAACACCTCGGCGAGGACCGAGGCGTTGTAGAGGACGAGGCCGGTGACGACCGCGTACAGCGGCCGGTTCTCGGGGCTGACGTCGGTGAACTCGGAGTACGCGGCGTTGGCGAAGAGCATCAGGATGAGGACGGGGATCGCGCGGAAGAACTCCACCACCGTCCCTGCCGTGCCCCGGATCCAGCGGTGGTCGGAGAGCCGGCCGATGCCGAGGATGGCGCCGAGGGGCAGCGCGATGACCATGGAGAGCGCGGCGGCGATCAGGGTGTTCTCCAGGGCCGGGAGGAGGTACGTGGTCCAGACCCGGGAGTCGGTGAAGAAGGGCTCCCACTTGTTGGCCTCCAGCTGGTCCTTGTCGGCGAGGGCCAGGAGGACCCACCAGATCACCGCGGCGACGGCGATCAGGAACAGCAGCGTGTAGAGCACGTTCCGGCGCTTCGCGCGCGGTCCCGGGACGTCGTAGAGAACGGTGGGCCGCTCCTTCGCCGCCTTCACCGCCGGCTCCTTCGCCGCTTTCACCGTCGGCTTCTTCATCGCTTCACCGCCACGGGCTTCATCGCTTCACCGCCACCTTCTTGCTCAGCCAGCCGAGGAAGAGCCCGGTGGGGAGCGTGAGGCAGATGAAGCCGACGGCGAAGATCGCCGAGATGAGGATCAGCTGGGCTTCGTTCTCGATCATCTCCCGCATGAGCAGGGCCGCCTCGGCGACGCCGATGGCGGCGGCGACGGTGGTGTTCTTGGTGAGCGCGATCAGGACGTTGGCCAGCGGTCCCACCACGGAGCGGAACGCCTGCGGGAGCACGACGAGGCGCAGGACCTGCGGGAAGTTGAGCCCGATCGCGCGGGCGGCCTCGACCTGGCCGAGGGGGACGGTGTTGATGCCCGAGCGCAGCGCCTCGCAGACGAAGGCCGAGGTGTAGGCGATCAGTCCGAGGACGGCGAGCCGGAAGTTGATCGTGGTGAAGTCCTTGGCGCCCATGTTGACGCCGAGGGTCTGGAACAGGCCGAGCGAGGTGAAGACGATGATAACGGTCAGCGGGATGTTGCGGACGATGTTGACGTAGACGGTGCCGAAGCCCCGCATCAGGGGGACGGGGCTGACGCGCATGGCGGCCAGCAGCGTCCCCCAGATCAGGGAGCCGATCGCGGAGTAGACGGTGAGCTGCACCGTCACCCAGAACGCTCCCAGCAGGTCGTAGCCTTCGAGAAAGTCGAACACGGCGGCCCACTCACTTCACGACGACGCCGATCTCCGGTGCGGGTTCGTTCTGGTACTCCGCCGGGCCGAAGTTCTTCTTCACGGCCGCGTCCCAGGATCCGTCGGCGACCATCTGCTCCAGGGCGTCGTTGATCTGTTCCTTCAGTTCGCTGCCCTTCTGCACGCCGATGCCGTAGTTCTCGTTGCTCATGTCGAAGCCGCCGAGCTTGAACTTGCCCTCGAACTCGGGCTGCGAGGCGTAGCCGGCGAGGATCGCGTCGTCCGTGGTCAGGGCGTCGATGACGCCGTTCTCGAGCCCGGTCAGGCACTCCGAGTACCCGCCGTACTCCTGGAGCTGGGCCTGCGGCGCGATCTTGGTCTTGACGTTCTGCGCGGAGGTCGAGCCGGTGACCGAGCAGAGCTTCTTGTTGTTGAGGTCCTCGGGCTTGGTGATCGAGTTGTCGTCCGCGCGGATCAGGACGTCCTGGTGGGCCAGTAGGTACGGTCCGGCGAAGTCGACCTTCTGCGCCCGCTCGTCGTTGATCGAGTACGAGGCCGCGATGAAGTCGACGTCACCACGCTGCAGCAGGGTCTCCCGGTCGGCGCTCTTGGCCTCCTTCCACTCGATGTCGCCGGGATCGTGGCCGAGCTGCTTGGCGACGTAGGTCGCCACGTCGACGTCGAAGCCGGTGTACGTGCCGTCCGGCGTCTTCAGGCCCACGCCGGGCTGGTCGAACTTGATGCCGACGGTGATCTTCTCGTCGCCGCTCCCGGAGCTGCTGCCTCCGTCGTCGCCGCAGGCGGCCAGGGAGAAGGAGAGGGCGAGCGCGGCGGCCGCGGCGACGCCGGCCTTGGTGAGCTTGCGAGGGTTCATGGGGTCACCCCTGGGGCTGCTGGGCGGTCGTGGGGCCGCCGCGGTCGGTGGTGCGTTCGGTTCTCCGGTGAGTGGTGCGAGATCGTCTCTCCGGTCAGTGGTGCGAAATCGTCTCTTCAGTCAGTGGTGCAGGATCTTCGAGAGGAAGTCCTTGGCGCGGTCGCTGCTGGGGTTGCTGAAGAACTGCTCGGGGGTCGTCTCCTCCACGATCCGGCCGTCCGCCATGAAGACCACGCGGTTGGCGGCGGAGCGGGCGAATCCCATCTCGTGGGTCACGACGACCATGGTCATTCCGTCCCGGGCCAGCTGCTGCATGACCTCCAGGACCTCGTTGATCATCTCGGGGTCGAGAGCCGAGGTCGGCTCGTCGAAGAGCATCACCTTCGGGTCCATGGCCAGCGCCCGGGCGATCGCGACGCGCTGCTGCTGGCCGCCGGAGAGCTGGGCGGGGTACTTGTCGGCCTGGGTCGCGACCCCGACCCGGTCGAGCAGCTGCCGGGCCCGCTGCTCGGCGGTCTTCTTGTCCTTCTTGCGGACCTTGACCTGCCCGAGGGTGACGTTCTCGAGCACGGTCTTGTGCGCGAAGAGGTTGAAGGACTGGAACACCATGCCGACGTCGGCGCGGAGCGCGGCAAGCTCGCGGCCCTCGGCGGGCAGCGGCTTGCCGTCGATGACGATCTCGCCGGAGTCGATGGTCTCCAGCCGGTTGATGGCGCGGCAGAGCGTCGACTTGCCGCCACCGGACGGGCCGATCACGACGACGACCTCGCCCCGGCCGACGGTCAGGTCGATGGACTGGAGCACGTGCAGCGCGCCGAAGTGCTTGTCGACGTTCTTCAGCACGACGAGCGCGTCGGACATGGCAGCCTCCTGTCGCCGCCCCGCGGCACCCTCCTCACGTTCATGCTCCGCCCTCGGAGGTTCCCCCGCACGCCGGACGCCCGGCGCGCGGGCGCCGCAGGGGTCATTCCGTGGTGGTCAGCCGGGCGAGGTGCGTCAGGGCGAGGGCGTAGCCGTGGGCGCCCGCTCCGCAGATCACGGCGTCGGCGACACCGGAGACGTAACTGTGGTGCCGGAACTCCTCGCGCTTGTGGATGTTCGACAGGTGCACCTCGACGACGGGCAGTCCGACGGCGGCGAGGGCGTCGCGCAGCGCGACGGAGGTGTGGCTGTAGCCGGCCGGGTTGATCACGATGCCCCGGTGGGCGGTACGGGCCTCCTGGATGGCGTCGATGAGGACGCCCTCGTGGTTGGACTGCCGGAAGTCGACGCGGAGGCCGAGCCCCTCGCCGGTGTCGTGGCAGAGCCGCTCGATCGTGTCGAGGGTGTCCGTGCCGTAGATCGCGGGCTCGCGCAGGCCCAGGAGGTTGAGATTGGGCCCGTTGAGGACGAGGACGGCGGTGGCGGCGCGGGCGGGGGTTCCCATGGGTGTGGCTCCTCTTGTACGAACTGGTGGGCTCAGTACACCGGATCCGCGAGGACGCGTTGTGCCACGGCGAAGGCCGCGTTGGCCGCGGGTACGCCGCAGTAGACGGCGGTCTGGAGGAGGACGGCCCCGATCTCCTCGGGCGTGAGGCCGTTCCGGCGGGCGGCACGGACGTGTATGGCCAGTTCGTCCAGGTGGCCGTGGGCCACGAGCGCGGTGAGGGTGACCATGCTCCGCTCGCGCCGGGACAGGGTGGGGTCGGTCCAGATCTCGCCCCAGGCGTAGCGGGAGATGAAGTCCTGGAACGGGGCCGTGAAGGCCGTCTGCCCGGCCTGGGCGCGGTCCACGTGGGCGTCGCCGAGGACCTCTCGGCGGACCTCCATGCCCCGCTTCCCCGCGGCGCCGTCCGTGAGGTGGCCGCGGAGCGCGGCGAGGACGGCCTCGGGGCGTTCGGCCGGTGCGAGGTGGGAGGCGCCGGGGATCTCGGTGAGCGCCGCACCGGGGATCGCGTCCGCGATCTCCCGGGCGTGGGCGGGCGGGGTCGCCGGGTCCTCCCGTCCGGCGAGGACGAGCGTGGGCGCGGTGATCGTCGCCAGGCGGTCCCGCAGGTCGAAGGCGGCGAGGGCATCGCAGCAGGCCGCGTACGCCTGGGGGTCGGCGCGGCGGTGGTCGGCCACGAGCTCCGGCACGGTGAAGCCGGGGGTGAACCAGCGGGCGGGGGCGCCCGCCGCCAGCGCGTCGAGCCCCTCACGGCGCACGGTCGCCGCGCGCTCCCGCCAGGGCGCGGAGCCGCCGAAGTGGGCGGAAGAGCAGACGACGGCGAGCCGTTCCACCCGGTCGGGGTGGTGGGCGGCGAGGTGCAGACCGACGGCGCCGCCGAGCGAGACTCCCACGTAGGAGAAGCGGTCGACGCCGAGCGCGTCGGCGAGGTCGAGAACGAGCCGGGCCAGGTCGGCGACGGTCGCCCCGGGGCCGATGAGCGAGGCCGGGGAGCCGCCGTGCCCGGGCAGGTCCCAGCGGACGACCCGGTGCGTGGCCGACAGCTCGGGCGCGACCGCGTCCCAGAGGGCGGCGGACGTTCCGAGCGAGGGGCCGAGGATCAGGACGGGCGCGGTGCCCGGCCCTTCGACGCGATGGTGCAGCCCTGCGTGCGGCGGCGGGGTGGTGGCGGTGGTCACGGTCGCTCCAGGGCGCGGTCGGTGAGGGCTCCGGCGGAGCCGGTGTAGCGGGTGGGGTCGGTCAGCTCGCGGAGGTCGACGTCCTTCAACTCGGTTACCTCGGCGAGCAGGTCGTCCAGCGGGCGCGCCTCCACGCGGGCGCGCCCGGCGAGTTCGGTGAGGATCTCCTTCGCGCGGGCGCGGCCGACGAGCGGCGCGAGGGCGGCGGACAGCCGCTCGGAGACGATCAACCCGCCGGTCAGGTCGAGGTGGTGGCGCATCACGCCGGCATGGGCCCGGAGCCCCTCGGCCAGTTCGGCGGCGTCCCGGGCGGCGCCGCCGACGAGTCGGAGCAGCTCGCGCAGCGGCTCCCACTCGGCGTGCCAGGCCCCGGCCGGCCGTTCGTCCTCGGCGACCAGAGAGCCGTACAGCGTGGCGGCGAGGTGCGGGGTGCGGCGCGCGGCCGCGGCGACGAGCGTGGCGCGTACGGGGTTCGCCTTGTGCGGCATGGCGGAGGAGCCGCCGCCCGCCCCTTCGGTGACCTCGCCGATCTCGGTGCGGGAGAGCGTGAGGACGTCGGCCGCGGTCTTGCCGAGCGCCCCGGCCGTGAGGGCGAGGGCGCCCGCGAGGTCGGCGATCGGCGTACGCAGGGTGTGCCAGGGCAGTACGGGCGCGGCGAGACCGGTCTCCCGCGCGTAGGCGGCCACGAGCCGCTCGGCGCCGCACTCCGCACCGCCGCCGTACGCGTCGAAGGCGGCCAAGGTCCCTGCGGCGCCGCCGAGTTGGGCGGGCAGCGAGTCTCGTACCGTACGGATCCGGTCGCGCGCGTCGAGGGCGAGCGCGCGCCAGCCGGCCGCCTTGAGGCCGAAGGTGGTGGGCACGGCGTGCTGGGTGAGGGTGCGGCCGGGCATGGCCGTGTCCCGGTGGGCGGCGGCGAGGGCGGCAAGGGCCCGCTCGGTACGGTCGAGGTCGGCCAGGATCAGGTCGAGCGTGCGCCGCGCGACCAGCATCGCCGCGGTGTCCAGGATGTCCTGGCTCGTCGCGCCCCGGTGGACGTACGCGCGCCACTCCCCCGGCACGGCGGCCGTCAGGTCGGCGACGAGCGGGATGACGGGGTTGCCGCCGGACCGGGCGCGCAGGGCGATGTCCCGCGCGCCGAAGCGGGCCGGGTCCGCCGCGGCCGTGACGGCCTCGGCCGCTTCGGCCGGCGCCTGCCCCACGGCGGCCTGGGCGCGCGTGAGGGCCGCCTCCGCGTCGAGCAGCGCCCGCAGGAACGCGGTGTCGCCGGTCGCGGCCTCGGCCGGGGAGCCCGCGCGCCCCGGGGCGAGGAGGCCCACGTCGGTGAGGTCGGAGCTCATGTGAACTCCAGGAAGACCGTCTCGCCCGCGCCCTGGAGCCGTATGTCGAAGCGGTACGTCCGGGGCGGCGCCGCCCGCTCGTCGGGCCTGGCCAGCAGCGTGGCCCGGCGCGCGGCCGGCAGCGCGTCGAGCAGCGGGTCGGCGCCGTCGCGCAGATACGCGCGGGTGAAGAGGTGGTGGAGCAGCCCGCGCGCGAAGACGCAGACGCTGATGTACGGCAGGCCCGCGTTGCCCGGGGGCAGCGTCGTGAGCGCGTAGTGGCCGTCGGCGTCGGTGGGGGCGCGCCCGAAGCCGGTGAAGTCGGTCGCGCTGCGCCCCAGATGGCCACCGGTGACCGGGTCGCGGCGCAGCGATCCGGGCGCGCCCGTGAGGGAACCGTCGGGGGCGGCCTGCCAGAAGTCGAGGAGCGCGTCGGGGACCGGGGCACCCTCGCCGTCGTACACATGGCCGTGCAGGACGATCCGGTCCGGGTGGCCCTCGGGTGCGATCCGGTCGCCGTCGGGGAAGGGCAGGGCGTAGCCGTAGAACGGGCCGACGGTGTGGGAGGGGGTCGGGAGCGGCGACATGGCGGTCAGCGTCCTTCCTCGATCCAGGTGGCGGAGGGTCCGTCGAGGACGATGTCCCAGGCGTAGCCGAGGGAGAACTCGGGCCGGGACAGGGCGTGTTCGTAGCGCGCGACGAGCCGTTCGCGGGCCGCCGGGTCGGTGACCGAGCGGAGGATCGGGTCGTGGGCGAAGAGCGGGTCGCCCGGGAAGTACATCTGTGTCACGAGCCGTTGGGTGAAGGCCGTGCCGAAGACGGAGAAGTGGATGTGGGCCGGGCGCCAGGCGTTGGTGTGGTTGCGCCACGGGTAGGCACCAGGCTTGACGGTGGTGAAGGTGTAGCGGCCGTCGTCGTCGGTGAGGGTGCGGCCGACGCCGGTGAAGTTCGGGTCGAGCGGCGCCGGGTGCTGGTCGCGCAGATGGGCGTACCGGCCGGAGGCGTTGGCCTGCCACACCTCGACGAGCTGGCCGCGCACCGGGCGGCCGGCGCGGTCGAGCAGGCGTCCCGAGACGGTGATGCGCTCGCCGAGGGGCTCGCCCGCGTGCTGCCGGGTGAGGTCGTTGTCGATCTCGGTGACGTCGGTGGGGCCGAAGACGGGTCCGGCGAGTTCCACCGTCTCGGGGTCGCCGCCGTTGACGGCCACGAGCGGCTGCTGGGGGTGGCGGAGCAGCGAGCTGCGGTACGGGGCGTAGTCGCGGGCCGGGTGGCTGCGGGGCGCCGCCCCGGCGGCCAGCTCCTTGTCGTACGCGGCCTGGTGCCGGCCGATCTCGGTGTCGATGTCCGACTGGGTGAGGGCCATGGGGGCTCCGGGGGTCAGTGGGCGGGGGCGTCGAGCGGGCGGCCTTCGGGAGCGCTGAGCCCGGGGGCGAGGCGGACCGGCGCTGCCGTCCTGGCGAGGACGTCGGCGGGGTCGACGCCCGGGGCGGTCTCGGTGAGCACGAGGCCGTCGTCGGTGACGTCGAGGACGGCGAGGTCGGTGACGATCCGGTCGACGCAGGCCCGGCCGGTCAGTGGCAGGGTGCACTCGTCGACGATCTTCGGGGTGCCGTCCTTGGCTGTGTGGGTCATGACGACGATGACGGTCCTGGCGCCGTGGACGAGGTCCATGGCGCCGCCGATGCCGGTGACGAGCTTGCCCGGGACGGCCCAGTTGGCGAGGTCGCCGCGGGCGGAGACCTGCATGGCGCCGAGGACGGCGACGTCGATGTGGCCGCCGCGGATCATCCCGAAGGAGAGCGCGGAGTCGAAGAAGGAGGCTCCCGGCAGGACGGTGACGGTCTCCTTGCCGGCGTTGATGAGGTCGGGGTCGACCTCGTCCTCGCCGGGGAACGGGCCGGTGCCGAGGATGCCGTTCTCGGATTCGAGGACCACCTCGACCCCTTCGGGGAGGTGGTTGGGGATCAGCGTCGGAAGTCCGATGCCCAGATTGACGTACTGACCATCCGTCAGCTCGCGTGCGGCGCGGGCGGCCATCTGCTCGCGGGTCCAGCCCGTCACCGGCCTCATCGTGTGGTCCTCTTCTCTATCCGCTTGTGCGCGGCCTGTTCGGGCGTCAGGGCCACGACCCGCTGGACGAAGACCCCGGGGAGGTGGACGGCGTCGGGGTCGATGTCGCCGGGTTCCACCAGCTCCTCGACCTCGGCGATCGTGATCTTCCCGGCCATCGCCGCCAGGGGGTTGAAGTTCCGGGCGGCCTTGTTGAAGACCAGGTTCCCGTGGCGGTCGCCGCGCGCGGCGCGGACGAGGGCGAAGTCGGTACGGATGCCGTGCTCCAGGACGTACGCGCGGCCGTCGAACTCCCGCACCTCCTTGGGCGGCGAGGCGAGGGCGACGCCTCCGTCGCCGTCGTAGCGCCAGGGCAGTCCGCCGTCGGCGACCTGGGTGCCGACGCCGGCCGGGGTGTAGAAGGCGGGGATCCCGCAGCCCCCGGCCCGCAGCCGCTCGGCGAGCGTCCCCTGCGGGATGAGCTCGACCTCCAGCTCGCCCGCCAGGTATTGCCGCGCGAACTCCTTGTTGGCGCCGATGTACGAGCCGGTGACGCGCGCGATCCGCCCGGCGGCGAGCAGGACGGCGAGGCCGGTGTCCAGCGCGCCGCAGTTGTTCGACACGACCCGCAGGCCGCCGACGCCACGCCGGTGGATCGCGTCGATCAGGACGTTCGGCACACCGCTGAGGCCGAAGCCGCCCACGGCGAGCGACACCCCGTCCCCGACGTCGGCCACCGCCTCGGCGGCGCCGGCGACCACCTTGTCCATGGCCAGCCTCCCATTTAGTCAGTGCACTGAGTATCTGGTGCGGGTCCGGCGAGCGTCAAGAGCACGCGGGCGCGGGCCGGGGTGGCCGGAGTGAGCGCGTATCGTTCCGTACACCGACGAATACGGACCGGACACAGGAGGCCGACGATGACCGCGGTGGATCTCACCACCCATCCCGGGCACCTGGCCCGGCGGCTCCAGCAGGCGCACCACCTGCTGTGGACCACGATGGTCTCCGAGGAGATCACCTCCCCGCAGTTCGGTGTCCTGAACGCCCTGACGGCCGAACCCGGCCTCGATCAGCGGACGGTGGGCGAGCGCGTGGGCCTCGACCGCTCCACCATCGCCGAAGTCGTCAGTCGGCTGACCCGCCGGGGGCTGCTCGACAAGGTGCGGGATCCCGAGGACGGTCGCCGCTTCCTCCTGCGGCTGACCGAGGACGGCGAACGGACGCACCGCAAGCTGACGGTACGGACGGCACGGATGAACCAGGTGTTCCTCGCCCCGCTCTCCGCCGAGGAACAGGCTCAGTTCATGAGCCTGCTGCTACGCGTGTCGGACGCGGCGGAGCGCCTGCGCGACCCAGCGGAGCCGGTCGCGTCCTGAGCCACGCCGGTCGGGGGCAGGGCTCTGGGAGACTTCCGGCATGGCACACGATGACGCGACAGCGGTGACGATGGCCTCTCTCTTCGATCCGGAGCCGGAGAGGTGGGGCCTGCGGGGCGACCCCCATGTCTGGCGGGCCCTTCGCGACCGGCTGTCCGGTACGGACGTGCCGCCCACGCTCGGCGAAGCGGTCGCACTCCTGCGGGTGACGTTCAGCGAGCTCGTCGGGG
Organism: Streptomyces sp. NPDC001927; assembly: GCF_053594455.1. NCBI lineage: Bacteria > Bacillati > Actinomycetota > Actinomycetes > Kitasatosporales > Streptomycetaceae > Streptomyces > Streptomyces sp. NPDC001927. The sequence goes on from NZ_JBSFEN010000002.1 coordinate 204,628, forward strand.
TCGACCTCGCCGGTGACCCGGCGTCGTCCGTGTACCGGGAGTCGTTCGCCCACGGCGGCATGTCCAGCGGCATGGTCTCGCTCGACACTTGGCGAGAGAGCTTGATGCCTCTGCTCGCGTCGCGTGTGCGGACGCTGATGACGTCCTCCTGATCACAGCCGATCCTCGGCGGCGCTCACGTCTCCGACACACGGGCGAAGCGCCCCGCCGTGCGCAGGTCGTCCTCGATGCGGGCGACCGCCGCGCGCAGCTCGGGCAGGACCTCCCCGACGCACTCCTCGACGGTACGGCGGCTGCTGTGCATGGCCACGTTGACGGCGGCCACGACAGCCCCCGTCCGGTCGCGCACGGGCGCGGCGATCGAGCGGAGCCCCTGCTCCAGCTCCTCGTCGACGAGGGCGTACCCCTGCTCCCGTACCCGTTCCAGTACGGCGGCGAGTTCCGGGCCCGAGGTGACGGTGTGCGGGGTGAGGGCGCGCGGCTCGATGTCCGCGAGCCAGGCGGCGCGGCTCTCGGGCGGGAGGTCGGCGAGCATGACGCGGCCGAGCGAGGTGGCGTGCGCGGGGAAGCGGGTGCCGACGGTGATGTGGACGCTCATGATCCGTCGGGTGGCGACGCGGGCGGTGTAGCGGACGTCGTGCCCGGCGAGGACCGCGAGGGACGCGGAGTCGTGGACGCGCCGGGAGAGTTCGGCCAGGTGCGGCGCGGCGATCTGCGGGAGCGGCAGCCGGGAGAGGTACGGGAAACCGAGCGCGAGCACCCGGGGGGTGAGCCGGAAGAGCCGCCCCTCGACGGTGACGTACCCGAGGTGCTCCAGGGTGATCAGCGCCCGCCGCGCGGTGGCCCGCGCGAGCCCGGTGGCCTCGGCGACGGCGCTCAGGGGCAGCGCGGCCCGGCCCTCGCCGAACGCGGTGAGGACGGTCAGTCCGCGGGCGAGCGACTCGACGAAGCCCCGGCCGAGCTCCTGCTTCGAGGCATGGGTCCAGTCGGCGAGACCGACGGCGGGGTACGCACGCGGGGTCTCGGGCGCCTCGCGCGCCAGCAGCTTCTCCCACTCCGCGGTCGCGGCGCGCAGGCGCGGCAGGAGCGCCTCGCGGAGAGAGTCGGCGGTGTGCCGGCTGGTGTGGCTGACCACGCTCGCCACACAGGCGACGGCGCCGTCGGCGTCCCGTACGGGGAGGGCGAGGGCGACCAGGCCGGGTTCGATGAGCTGGTCGTCCAGGGCCCAGCCGCGCTCGGCGGCCCGGGCCACGCGCGCGGCGAACTCCGCCTCGTCCGGCCGGGCTCCGACAGGCACTGCGGGGAACCCGGTGTCGTGCGGGTCGACGGCCCGGCGGGCCCGCCGGCGCTCCCACTCCGCCGCCGTCCAGTCGGCGGCGAACAGCGCGCCCGGAGCGGTCCGTTCGGCCGGGAGCGGATCGCCGATCCGGAAGCTGAGGGACATCGCGCGCCGCCGGGTCGCCTGGTGGACGAAGCGGATGCCGTCGCCGTCGGCGACCGCGAGCGACACCGACTCGTCCAGCTCGTCGGCGAGCGCGTCCGCGGGCCCGCCGAGAACCCCGGGAATCCCGAGGGCGCCCAGATAGGCGTTGCCCAGCTCCATCAGGCGCGGGGCCAGGAAGACGTCACGGCCGTCGAGGCGTACGTATCCCATGCGGGCGAGCGTGCCCGTGATCCGGTCGACGGTGGACCGGGCCAGGCCGGTGGTGCGCTCCAGGTCGCTCAGGCTGAGGACCCCGTCGGCGTCGGTGAGCCGGCGCAGCAGCATGAGCCCGCGCATCAGCGGCGCGACGGCCTCGGGCGGCGCGTTCTCGATCGATGACATGGACTCTCCCTGACGGATGGGATCCGACGGTCGTCGCTGGCGCGTCTCGCCGACGGGTCTTGCCGACGGATCCCACCGTTGACAGCCCGACACGGCGGGCGCAGACTCACCCCACTCTGAGGTGAAGTTTTCTTCACTATACGAACATGGAGGGCAGATGCACACCACCGTCGGCATCGTCGGCGGCGGCCCCGCCGGGCTGCTGCTCGCGCGCCTGCTGCACCGCGCGGGTATCGACAGCGTGGTCCTGGAGTCCCGCGACCGCGCCTACGTCGAGCGGCGGCAGCGCGCCGGGATCCTGGAGCAGGCCACGGCCGACGCGCTCCGCGAGGCGGGCGTGGGCGCCCGCCTCGACAAGGAGGGGATCCCTCACGACGGCATCGAGCTGCGCTTCGACGGCCGGGCCCACCGGGTCGACTTCCCCGCGCTGGCCGACGGCCGCCGGGTCTGGGTCTACGCCCAGACCGAGGTGGTGAAGGATCTGATCGCCCTTCAACTCGCCGACGGTGGACCGCTGTTGTTCGGTGCGGAGGTGCGCGCGGTGGAGGGCGTGGACACGGACCGCCCGGTGATCCGGTACGTGCACGAGGGCCGCGAGCAGACCCTGACCTGTGACTACGTGGTCGGCTGCGACGGCTTCCACGGCGTCGCCCGGACGGCGGGCCCGGAGCGCGAGCGGACGACGTACGAGCGGACGTACCCGTACTCCTGGCTCGGGATCCTCGCCGAGGCACCGCCCGTGTACGAGGAGTTGATCTACGCCCACTCCGAGCGGGGCTTCGCGCTGGCCAGCATGCGCTCCCCCGCCGTGAGCCGGCTCTACCTCCAGGTGGAGAACGGCGCCGACCCCGCGGACTGGTCCGACGAGCGGATCTGGGACGAGCTCGACGCGCGCTTCGCGCTCGCGGACGCGCCCGAGTGGCGGCTGAAGCGCGGCCCGATCACGCAGAAGTCGGTGCTGCCGATGCGGAGTTCGGTGACCGAGCCGATGCGGTACGGCCGGCTCTTCCTCGCCGGGGACGCGGCGCACATCGTGCCGCCGACCGGCGCGAAGGGGCTCAACCTCGCCGCCGCCGACGTGATCGTCCTGGCGCGAGCTTTCGCTCAGCGCGCGGCCACGGGCTCCACGGAGCTGCTCGACGCGTACTCCGACACGTGCCTGCGCCGGGTCTGGCGCGCCGAGCACTTCTCGTACTTCATGACGACGACCCTGCACACCGACCCCGACCAGTCCGGCTTCGACACCCGGCTCCAGCTCTCCCAGCTGGACCGGATCGCGAACTCACGCCATGCGGCGGCCGAACTGGCCCAGAACTACGTGGGTTTGCCGATCGACAGGCCCTAGACGACCGTCCGCAGCGCGGAGGCGTAGATCTCGTCGGGGTCGAGCCTGCGCAGTTCCTCGGCGATCAGCTCGGCCGTCGTACGGACCTTCAGGGCGAGGACCCGGCTGGGCTGGCCGGGGATGGACAGACGCGCGACCGGGCCCTCGGGGCGGTCGATGCGGATCTCGCCGTCCGGGGTGCCGAGGCGGACGGCGGTGACGACCGGTCCGTCCGTGGTGACCCGCTCGACCGGGACGCGCAGCCGGTCCTCGAACCAGCGGGCCAGCAGTTCGGCGCTCGGGTTGTCCGACTCGCTCTCGACGGCGGCCGAGACGATCGTCGCCCGGGCCTGGTCGAGCGCGGCGGCGAGCATCGAGCGCCACGGGGTGAGCCGGGTCCAGGCGAGGTCGGTGTCGCCGGGGGCGTAGGACGCGGCGCGGACGTCGAGCGCGGCGAGCGGGTCCTCGACCGCGTACGCGTCGGTGATCCGGCGCTGGGCGAGCGAGCCGAGCGGGTCCGTGGACGGCACCTCGGGTGCGTCGACCGGCCACCAGACGACGACGGGGGCGTCGGGAAGCAGCAGCGGGAGGACCACGGAGTCGGCGCGGGCGCTGAGTTCGCCGTGCATGCGGAGCAGGACGGTCTCCCCCGACCCGGCGTCGCTGCCGACGCGGACCTCGGCGTCGAGGCGGGCCTCGTGCCGCCGCCGGGGCGAGCGGTCGTGGCGCTTGATGACGACGAGCGTGCGGGACGGGTGCTCGCGGGAGGCTTCGGTGGCGGCCTTCAGGGAGTCGTAGGCGTTCTCCTCGTCGGTGACGATGACGAGGGTGAGCACCATGCCGACGGCGGGGGTGCCGACGGCCCGGCGGCCTTCGACGATCGCCTTGTTGATCTTGCTGGATGTGGTGTCCGTGAGATCGATCTTCATGGCCCGCGCCCGTTTCCCTCCGTCGCGCCGCGATCACCCTGGCCCTGCCCCACGAGCCTACGCGGACGGCGGCGTTCCCGCTGGCGCGGCCGGCTCCCGCAGGCCGCGCAGCAGCCACCAGCCCAGGGCGGGCAGGGCGATCAGCGGGGCGAGGGCGGTGCCCAGGGAGGTGGCGTCGGCGAGGGCTCCGACGACCGGGGTCGCGATGCCGCCGACGCTGACGGTCAGGCCCAGCGTCACCCCGCTCGCCGTGCCGACGCGCCCGGGCAGGTAGTCCTGCCCGAGGGTGACGTGCAGGGAGAAGGGCACGTACAGGCCGGCCGAGGTGAGCGCGACGAAGACGTACAGGAGCGGGCCGGGGACGAGGACCACACCGGCCACGGCGAGGACGCTCAGGGCGTAGGACCACCGGACGACGGTCACGCGGGGGTGGCGGCCTGCCAGCTTCCCGCCGGCCACGGTGCCGACGGCGCCGCCGAGGTAGAGCACGAACAGTGCGGCCGTACCGGCGAGTTCGCCGCCGCCCGTGCGCTGGCGGGCGTACAGGGAGAGGAAGGCGCTGAGCCCGACGAAGACGATCGAGCGGCAGACGACCGCCCCGGACAGGCGCGCGAACGAGGCCCAGTCGTTCGGGCGTACGGTCGTCCCGGCGGCGTGGGTCGGTGTCCCGGCGGTCGGCGCGTCCATCGCCCGCAGCGCGGCCGCGCACAGGGCGGCGCCCGCGAGGGCCGGGACGACGAGCAGGGGGGTGGCGGCCAGGCCGCCGACGGCGCCGACGACGGCGACCAGGACGGGGGCGGTGGCGAAGCCGAGGTTGCCGCCGAGGGAGAACCAGCCCATCCCGGTGTGGCTGCCGCGGCTCGCCCGGCGTGCGACCCGCGCCGCCTCCGGGTGATAGGCGGCGACGCCGATCCCGGACACGGCGACCGCGGCCAGGGTGATCGCGTACGAGCCGCCGACGCCGCTGAGGGCGACCCCGGCGCCGGCGAGCAGGGCGCTCACGGGCAGCAGCCAGGGCAGCGGCCGCCGGTCGGTGAGCGCTCCGAACAACGGCTGGACCACCGACGAGAGCAGCGAGGCGGCGAGGACGACGGCCGAGGCGGCGGCGTAGCCGTATGCGCGCTCGGCGACGAAGTACGGCACCAGGGCCGCGACGGCTCCCTGGTAGACATCCACGCAGGCGTGTCCCCACGACAGCAGGGCGAGGGGTCGGCGAGGAGGGGAGCTGATGGGCTTCGTGTACGTGTTCGTCGGCACCCTTCGATCCTGGCGAGACGGCGGCTGTCGCGCTTTCGATAATCTGCCTACTTGTGTCGAACTTCCGCCGATCACGACGTCCTCCTGCACCTGACCCGTCCGTCCGCCACACCCCGCAGGCCCCGACCCGTGCCCAGCTCCTCACGGCGGGCGAGCGCATCGACGCCCACCGGCACGACGAGCATCAGATCGTCTACGCGGGCTCGGGCGTGCTCGCCGTCACCACCGACGCCGGTACGTGGTTCGCGCCCGGCACCCGCGCCATCTGGGTCCCGGCCGGCACCGTCCACGCCCACCGGGCGCACGGACGCCTCGATCTGCACCTGATCGGGCTGCCCGCCGACGACAACCCGCTCGGTCTGGACACGCCCACCGTGCTCGCCGTCAGTCCCCTGATGCGCGAGCTGATCCTGGCGTACACCCGCTCGCCCGAGGACACCGGTCCCGCGCGCGGCCGGCTCCTCGCGGTCCTCCGCGACGAGCTGCGGAGCTCGCCCCAGCAGCCCCTACGACTGCCGGCCCCGACCGACCCCCGCCTCGTCGCCGTCTGCACGATCCTCCGCGCCGACCCGGCCGACCCCCGGACGCTCGCCGAGCTGGGCGCGGCGACCGGGGCGGGCGAACGGACCCTCAGCCGGCTCTTCCGCTCGGACCTCGGCATGACGTTCCCTCAGTGGCGCACCCAGGCCCGGCTCTACCACGCGCTACGGCTCCTCGCGGACGGCATCCCGGTCACCACCGTCGCCCACCGCTGCGGCTGGTCGTCCCCCAGCGCCTTCATCGAGGTCTTCCGCCACGCCTTCGGCTACACCCCGGGCGCGCACCGTCACGAGGGGAGCCTGCCGGACGCACTGGCGTTTGGTGCCCCCGCCGGGAGATCATCCCGGGCATGACCACGGAAACGATCAACGCCGCCGCCTCGGGCACCTGGACTCTCGGAGACCTCACGGTCCGCCGGATCGGTTTCGGCGCGATGCGCCTGCCGCAGACGGGCGAGGCCCTCGTCGAGGACGCCGTGAGCCGCGACCGGGACCAGGCCGTCGCCGTACTGCGCCGGGCGGTCGAGCTGGGCGTGAACCACATCGACACCGCCGCGTTCTACTTCTCTCCCCTGCGCTCCGCCAACGAGCTGATCAACCGCGCCCTCGCCCCCTACGGGGACGACCTGGTCATCGCCACCAAGGTCGGGCCCGGCCGCGACCCGTCGGGCCGTTGGGTGCCGCACGCGACGGCGGGGCAGCTACGCGGGCAGGTCGAGGAGAACCTGCGTCAGCTCGGCCGCGACCACCTCGACGTCGTCAATCTGCGCGTCGTCGGCACCGACTCGGTCGCCGAGCGGTTCGGGGCGCTGGCCGAACTCCGCGAGGCGGGTCTCATCCGCCACCTGGGCCTCTCCAACGTCCATCCGCACCAGCTGGCGGAGGCCCGCGCGATCGCTCCGGTGGTCTGCGTGCAGAACCGGTACGGGATCGGGATCCGGCCCGACCACGACGCCTTCGTCCGTGAGTGCGGCGAGCAGGGCATCGCGTACGTGCCCTTCTACGCCATCGCCGGCACGGGCGGCGAGAGCGGTGCGAGCGGTGGCGCCAACGACGAGGTGCTCGCCGTGGCCCGGGCGCACGGGGCAAGCCCCGCCCAGGTCCGGATCGCATGGACGCTGCACCGGGGTCCGCACGTGCTCGCCATCCCCGGCACCGGCGACCCGGACCACCTGGCCGCCAATGTCGCGGCGGGCGCGCTGCGCCTCACCGAGGACGAACTGGCCTCCCTGGACGCCCTGCACGCGCGCGGGGCGTAGGCACGCCGGGCACGGGCGGAGTTCACGCGCGTCCGGCCGCCTTCTGGCTGCGCCGGGACAGGGAGTCGACGACCACGGCGGCCAGCAGGACCGCTCCGGTGATCATGAACTGGACGGCGTTGCTGACGCCCATGATGTTCATGCCCGACTGGATCGAGCCGATCACCAGCGCGCCGAGCAGGGCGGACCAGACCGAGCCGCGTCCGCCGAAGAGGCTGGTGCCGCCGATGACGGCGGCGGCGATGACGTTCATCAGCAGGTTGCCGCCGCCGGACGTCTGGCTCGCGGACTGGATCTGACCGGCGAGGAAGAGTCCGCCGACCGCCGCCATGGTGCCGGCGATGGAGAAGACGCTCATCCGGATGAACGCCACGCTGATGCCGGCCCTGCGGGCGCCCTCGATGTTGCCGCCGACGGCGAAGATCTGCCGCCCGTACGAGGTGCGGCGCAGCACGAAGTCGACGATGACCAGGAGGATCAGGAAGACCAGGAGCGCCAGCGGCAGCCCCTGGTACTGGTTCAGGATGTACGCGGAGACGAAGGCGATCGCGGCGATGACGACCGTTCGGATCACGATCTCGGCGATCGGCCGGAACGGCACCCTGGCGCGCTGGCGCCGCCGGGCGTCGAGGAGCGAGGCGGCCAGGAAGAGCCCCACGCCGACGGCCGCCGTGATGTAGGCGGCGGCCGGGCTGTGGAAGATCGTCGAGTACAGCTCCGAGACGATGCTCTCGCTCGGGATGTTGACCGTGCCGCTGGTGCCGAGCACCTGCAGCATGAGGCCGTTCCAGGCGAGGTTGCCCGCCAGGGTGACGACGAACGCGGGCACGCCGACCTTGGCGAAGAAGAAGCCCTGGATGAGTCCGACGGCGGCTCCGCCGGCGATGGCGACAAGCAGGGCCAGCCACTCGTTCATGCCGTTCAGCACGTTGAGGACGGCGAAGATCGCGGCGCAAAGGCCGCTGACCGAGCCGACGGAGAGGTCGATCTCGCCGAGCAGCAGGACGAAGACGATGCCGATCGCGATCATCCCGGTGCCGACGATCTGCTGGCTGAGGTCGGAGAGGTTCTGCGCGGAGAGGAACGCGCTGTCCAGCGTGCCGAAGACCGTCCAGATGATGATGACGGCGATGACGACGGGCAGCGAGCCCAGTTCGCCGCTGCGCAGCTTCCGCCCGAACTCCCCGAGGTACCCCTTGAAGCCCTCCTCCCGGACGATCAGCCGGGTGTCGACGGCGGGTACGGCGTCGTGCGCCGGCTCCTGGCCGAAGCCGTTGCCGGATCCGTCGCCGGGTCCGGGGTAGGGGTCGGAGGGGTCGTGGCGGCCTCGGTCACGCCTCATCGCTCCTCCTCTTCCCGCTTACGTGCCTGGCGGCGCGTGACCGCGCTGTCGCTGGCCCCGGTGATGGCGGAGATGATCTCCTCGGTGGTCGTGGAGCGCTTGTCGAAGAAGCCGTTGTTCCGGCCGAGGCGCAGCACGGCGATGCGGTCGGCGACCGCCATCACGTCCACCATGTTGTGGCTGATCAGGATGGTGCCCAGACGTTGTTCCCGGAGCCGTTCGACGAGGTCGAGGACCTCGGCGGTCTGCTCGACGCCGAGCGCGGCGGTCGGCTCGTCCAGGATGACGACCTTTGGGTCGCCGATCAGGGAACGGGCGATCGCCACGGTCTGGCGCTGGCCGCCGGAGAGGGAGGCGACCGGGATACGGACGCTGGGGATGCGGATGGAGAGGGTGTCGAGGAGTTGGCGCGAGCGCCGCTCCATGCCGACCTCGTCGAGCACGCCCCAGCGCTTCATCTCGCGGCCGAGGAAGAGATTGCCGACGACGTCCAGGTTGTCGCAGAGCGCCAGGTCCTGGTAGACGGTGGCGATGCCGAGGTTCTGGGCGTCGTGCGGCCGGTGGACGGTGACCGGGCGGCCCTCCCAGGTGATCACGCCCTCGTCCGGCGGGTTGACCCCGGCGATCGCCTTGACGGCGGTCGACTTGCCGGCGCCGTTGTCGCCGACGAGCGCGACGACCTCACCGGCGTGGACCTCCAGGTCGAAGTCCGACAGAGCCTGCACGGCGCCGAACCGCTTGGAGATCCCCCGCAGACTGAGCACAGGTGTTTCGGGCATGGTCAACCGCCTCCTACCCGGCCCCCGTCACGTCGCAGCCGCCGCGGCTACTCCAGTCCGGCCTCCTTGCAGGCGGCCTCGTAGGTGGGTGTGCAGATCTCGTCGACCGTGTACAGACCGTCCTTGACGACCGTGTCGCCGATGTTGTTCTTGTCGACCACGATCGGGGTCAGCAGGTTGGCCGGGACCTTCTCGCCGCTGCCGCTGGTGACCGTGAGGGGCACCAGGTCCTTCGGGAGCTCCTTGCCCTCGGCGAGATCGACGGCCATCGTCGCGGCGATGTCCGCCTCCGGCTTGTACGGCTTCATGATGGTGATGGTCTGCGTGCCCAGCAGGATCCGCTGGATGGCGTCGAGTTGGGCGTCCTGACCGGTCAACGGCACGTTGATACCGGCCGACTTGAGGGCGGTGGCGATACCGGCGGCGAGACCGTCGTTGGCCGAGTACACGCCGACGATGTTGTCCTTGCCCAGTGCGCTGATGGCACCCGACATCTGCTGGTTGGCGTTGTTCGGGTCCCAGTTGGGAGTGTCGTACTCCTTGCCGATCTTCACCTTGCCGTCGAGGACGGAGTGCGCACCGGCCTTGAACTCGGCCGCGTTGGGGTCGGTGGGCGAGCCGTTGTGCATCACGATCTGGCCGGTCTCGGCCTTGTCGCCGAGCGCGTCGAGCAGCGCCTTGCCCTGCAACTCGCCGACCTTGCGGTTGTCGTACGAGACGTAGGCGTCGACGGGGCCTTGCGCGAGGCGGTCGTACGCGACGACCTTCACGCCCGCGTCACGGGCCTTCTGCACGGAGGACTGGATGGACTTGGAGTCCACCGCGTCCAGGATCAGCACCTGGTTGCCCTTGGTGAGCGCGGTGTTGACCTGCTGCTGCTGGGTGGTGGCGCTCTCGGCCGCGTTGTAGTAGTCGATCTGCGCGTCGGGCGCGAGTTCCTTGATCTTCTGCTCGATGTACGGCCGGTCGAACTTCTCGTAGCGCGTGGTCTTGCTCTCGGGGAGCAGCAGGCCGATCTTCACCTCGTCCTGCGCCGCGGTGGCCGCGCCCGGCTGGGCCGCGCCGCTCATCGAGACCGCGCCCAGGGACAGGGCCGCGGCTCCGGCCAGGGCGATCGCGCCACGCAATGTGCGGGTCATGGGGGGCTCCTTCCGTACGCCCCCTTCCCCTTTCCGCGTGAGCGCGGGAGACGAGGGGGTGCACATGTGGCCTTAATACGACATTAGCCGCAACTCGATGACCGGCAAGCGGGTGAATCCCCCTGGCCGGGAGGCGCGGCGTTTACGCAGTTCAGGCGACCGCTCTCCGGGCCGCGGGGGCGGGCAGTTGTGCCGCGACGATCGCCGTGAGGCAGAGCCCGAACCCGAGGAGTTGGACCGGGCCCAGGGTCTGGCCGAGCAGAGCGGCGCCGAGGACGGCGGCGACCAGCGGCGAGAGCAGGACGAGCACCGCGACGGAGGTGACGGGGAGCGCGCCGACCCCGCGGAACCAGAGGACGAAGGCGAGCAGGCCGCCCACCAGGCCGAGCCAGAGGTAGCCGGCGGCGGCGCGCCCGTCGATCGCCGGCGGCGCGCCCTCCGCGAGGAGGGTGAGGGGCAGCAGGAACAGTCCGCCCGCCGTGAGTTGCCAGCCGGCGAACGCGGTGGGGCCCACTCCGGCGGGACGTCCCCAGCGCTTGGTGAGCGTCACGCCGAGCGCCATCGTGACCGCGCTGCCGAGGCCGGCGAGGATCCCGACGAGGTCGAAGGCGGCGCTCGGTCCGATCACGACCAGGCCGACGCCGACCACGCCGACAAGGCCCCAGACCAGGCGCCGGACCGAGAACCGCTCATGGAGGACCGCCACGGCCAGGACGGCGACGGCGAGCGGCTGGGCCGCCGCGAGGGTGGCGGCCACACCTCCGGGGAGGCGTTCGGCGGCGACGGTCAGGAGCGGGAAGAGCAGCCCGACGTTCAGGACGCCGAGCACGGCGGCCTTGCCCCACCACGCGCCGCGCGGCAGGGTCCGGCCGATCGCGAGGGCGATGAGCCCGGCGGGCAACGCCCGCAGGAGCCCCGCGAAGAGGGGGTGCGCGGGCGGGAGGAGTTCGGTGGTGACGACGTAGAAGGTGCCCCAGGAGACGGGCGCGAGCGCCGTCAGGAGGGTGCGCGACAGGACTGCCGGACTGGTCATGCTCGCAGTCTGCGGCGACGGCGATCGATGAGTCCAACACATGCTTGTCACGCTATCCATCATGATTCACGATGGATCGATGGACCTGCAGCAGATGCGGTACGTCGTCGCCGTCGCCGAGACGAACAGCTTCACCCGGGCCGCCGAGCGGTGCTTGGTCGTCCAGTCCGCCCTCAGCCATCAGATCGCCCGTCTCGAACGGGAGCTGGGCGCGCGGCTCTTCGAGCGGACGAGCCGCAGGGTGCGGCTGACGCCGGCGGGAGCGGCGTTCCTGCCGGCCGCCCGGCAGTGCCTGGAGGCCGCCGAGCGGGCGTCGGCCGAGGTCGCCGCGGCAGTCGGTGAGGTACGCGGACGGCTCGCCGTGGGGCTGATCCCCACCGTCGCGGCGGTCGACGTCCCCGGGGCGCTGCGCACGTTCCGCGGGCGGTATCCGCGGGTGCGGATCGGTCTGAGGGTGGGTGCGAGCGAGGAGCTCGCCGAGCAGGTCCGCGAGGGCGCCCTGGACGTGGCGTTCCTGGGCCTGCCCACGGCGGCAGACCCGCCGCGCGGGGTGGCCTCGCACGTGCTCGCCGACGACTGGCTGGTCGCCGTGGTCGCCCCGGACCACCCCCTCGCGGGCGAAGCGGCGGTCGACCTGCGCCGGCTCTCCGCGGAGGTCTTCGTGGACCTGCCCGCCGGGACGGCCGGACGCGTCCAGTCCGACCTGGCCTTCGCGGCCGCCGGGCTCACCCGTGACGTGGCCTTCGAGGTGACGACGGCGGACCTCTTCATGGCCCGCCTGGTCGGCCAGGGCCTGGCGATCGCCCTGCTCCCCTCTCTGTACGTGCACCAGCTCACCGGTGTCTCCACGATCGAGGTGACGGACGCGCCGACGCGTGTCGAGTACGCCGTGTGGAACGCGGCGGGGCGCACCCCGGCGGCGACGGCCTTCCTTTCCGCCCTCGGACTCGATCCGAGCGATGTCGACCAGGACGCCGACGAACCGGTCAGGAATCGAGAAGCGCCGTCCCCGGGCCGCACGTAGCGTGGCTGGCGTGCGGGTCGGAGGGCCGATGTCCGCACGAAACGGACCGGGTCCCGGGGACCCACGACTTCAGGAGCGATCATGACCGGCACCCCCACCCAGGGCATCAAGACCGTGCTGCACCCCGTCACCGACCTGGCCAAGGCCACCGAGGTGTACGCCGCGCTGCTCGGCGTCCGGCCGCAGACCGAGAGCGAGTACTACGTCGGCTTCGACGTCGAGGGCCAGCACATCGGGCTCGTCCCGGGCGGCGGCCCGCAGGGCATGACCTCGCCCGTGGCCTACTGGCACGTGACGGACATCGAGGCGAAGCTCGCCGAGGTCACGGCCGCCGGCGGGACCGTGCGGGACTCCGCCAAGGATGTCGGCGGCGGCCGTCTCGTGGCCACGTTCACGGACTCCGACGGCAATGTGCTGGGTCTCGTCCAGGACCAGTGAGCCCGCGCGACGCGCCGGTGGAGCGTTGCCTCGGGCCGTCCCGGAGACGTAGAACCGGGAAGTGACGTAGAACCGGAAGCAGAGACGGAACGACGGCGGTCGCGTGCCCGCGGCCCCGGCCCACGGACAGAGAGACACGATCAGCATGGCCACGAGGAAGGGCGCGCAGCCGCCCGCGCCGCACGGTGCCGACAGCCACGACGTGATCCGCGTGCACGGAGCGCGCGAGAACAACCTCAAGGACGTCAGCATCCAGATCCCGAAGCGCCGGCTGACGGTGTTCACCGGAGTCTCCGGTTCGGGCAAGAGCTCGCTGGTGTTCAACACGATCGCGGCGGAGTCGCAGCGGCTGATCAACGAGACGTACAGCACCTTCGTCCAGGGCTTCATGCCGACCCTCGCCCGGCCCGAGGTCGACGTCCTGGAGGGCCTGACGACGGTGATCACCGTCGACCAGCAGCGGATGGGCGCCGACCCGCGCTCCACGGTCGGCACCGCCACCGACGCCAACGCGATGCTGCGCATCCTGTTCAGCCGGCTCGGGAAGCCGCACATCGGCCCGCCCAGCGCGTACTCCTTCAACACGGCGTCGGTCCGGGCGAGCGGCGGGATCACCGTCGAGCGCGGTGCCGCGAAGACGAAGACGGTGAAGGCGACCTTCCAGCGCACTGGTGGCATGTGCACGCGCTGCGAGGGCCGGGGCTCGGTCACCGACATCGACCTCACGCAGCTCTACGACGACTCCAAGTCGCTGTCCGAGGGCGCGTTCACGATCCCCGGCTGGAAGTCGGACAGCCAGTGGACCGTGCAGCTCTACGCGCAGTCCGGCTTCGTCGACCCGGACAAGCCGATCCGCAAGTACACCAAGAAGGAGCTCCAGGCCTTCCTCTACGGGGAGCCGACCAAGATCAAGGTCAACGGCATCAACCTCACCTACGAGGGCCTGATCCCGAAGATCCAGAAGTCGTTCCTGTCCAAGGACAAGGAGTCGATGCAGCCGCACATCCGGGCGTTCGTGGAGCGGGCGGTCACCTTCACCACCTGTCCCGAGTGCGACGGGACGCGGCTCAGCGAAGGGGCCAGGTCCTCGAAGATCAAGCGGATCTCCATCGCCGACGCCTGCACGATGGAGATCCGGGACCTGGCCGAGTGGGTCCGCGGCCTCAAGGAGCCGTCGGTGGCGCCGCTGCTGGAAGCGCTCCAGCGGACGCTGGACTCCTTCGTGGAGATCGGGCTCGGCTATCTCTCCCTTGACCGGCCGGCGGGCACGCTGTCGGGCGGCGAGGCGCAGCGCGTCAAGATGATCCGGCACCTCGGCTCCTCGCTCACGGACGTCACGTACGTCTTCGACGAGCCGACGATCGGCCTGCACCCGCATGACATCCAGCGGATGAACGACCTGCTGCTCCGGCTGCGGGACAAGGGCAACACGGTGCTCGTGGTGGAGCACAAGCCGGAGGCGATCGCGATCGCCGACCACGTCGTCGACCTCGGCCCCGGCGCCGGTACGGGCGGCGGCACCGTCTGCTTCGAGGGCACCGTCGAGGGGCTGCGGGCCGGGGACACGATCACCGGGCGGCACCTGGACGACCGGGCCTCGCTCAAGGAGACGGTGCGCACGGCCAACGGCGCGCTGGAGATCCGCGGCGCGACGGCGAACAACCTGCGGAACGTCGACGTCGACATCCCGCTGGGGGCGCTGGTCGTCATCACCGGGGTCGCGGGCTCCGGCAAGAGCTCCCTCGTGCACGGGTCGATCCCGGCCGGCGAGACCGTGGTGTCGGTGGACCAGACCCCGATCCGCGGCTCGCGCCGGAGCAACCCGGCGACGTACACCGGTCTGCTCGACCCGATCCGCAAGGCGTTCGCCAAGGAGAACGGCGTCAAGCCGGCGCTCTTCAGCGCCAACTCCGAGGGCGCCTGCCCCACCTGCAACGGCGCCGGGGTCATCTACACGGACCTGGCGATGATGGCGGGCGTGGCCACTCCCTGCGAGGACTGCGAGGGCAAGCGGTTCCAGGCGGAGGTGCTCGAATACCGGCTCGGCGGGCGGGACATCAGCGAGGTGCTCGCGATGTCGGTGGCGGAGGCGGAGGAGTTCTTCGGCGAGGGCGAGGCGAAGACGCCCGCCGCGCACAAGATCCTCGAACGGCTCTCCGACGTCGGGCTCGGCTACCTCACCCTCGGCCAGCCGCTCACCACCCTTTCGGGCGGCGAGCGCCAGCGGCTCAAGCTCGCCACCCACATGGGCGACAAGGGCGGTGTGTACATCCTCGACGAGCCGACCACCGGGCTCCATCTCGCGGACGTGGAGCAGTTGCTCGGGCTGCTCGACCGGCTGGTCGACTCGGGCAAGTCGGTGATCGTCATCGAGCACCACCAGGCCGTGATGGCGCACGCCGACTGGATCATCGACCTCGGTCCGGGTGCGGGCCACGACGGCGGCAAGGTCGTCTTCGAGGGCACGCCGGCCAAGCTCGTCGCCGGCCGCTCGACCCTCACCGGCGAGCACCTCGCGGCGTACGTCGGAGGCTGATCCGGCCTTTTGTACGCGAGAGCCCCGCCCTGGGTGGTCCCGGGGCGGGGCTCTCGTACGGGTTGTCCTTATCGGCGGCTGCGGACCAGCAGGTAGAGGAAGTACGGCGTGCCGATGACCGCCGTCATCAGGCCGGCGCCGAGTTGGCCGGGCGCGATGACCGTACGGCCCAACAGGTCGGCCGTGCAGACGAGTACGGCTCCGAGGAGGACCGCGACCGGGACCACGCGCGCGTGCTGCCGGCCCACGAGGGCGCGGGCCGCGTGCGGGGCGACCAGGCCCACGAAGCCGATCGTGCCCGCGGCGGCGACGGCCGTGGCGCTGAGCACGACGCTCAGCGCGAGGAAGCCCAGACGGCCCCGGCCGAGGCTGAGACCCAGGAGCCGGGGGGTGTCCTCGTCGAGGGAGACGAGGTCGAGCTCCGTGCGCCGCGCGAACCCGGCCACCACGCCCACGGCGAGCACGACCGCGAGCGGCACGATGTCCGGCATGGTCCGCCCGTACGTCGAACCGGACAGCCAGGTGAGGGCCTTGGTCGCGTTGAACGGGTCGGTGAGCACGATGAGCAGGCTGATCAGCGCGGCCGAGCCGGTGGCGACGCCGAAGCCGACGAGCACCAGCCGGTTCTGCTGGAACCCGCCCCGCGCGGCGAGGCCGAAGACGATGACGGAGCTGACGGCGGCGCCCGCGAACGCGGCACCCGCCACGCTCCACGACGCGGCCAGCGGCACCGACGTGACGAGGAGGACGGCGCCGAGCGCGGCGCCGCCGGAGACGCCGAGTGTCGCGGGTTCGGCGAGCGGGTTACGGGTCACGGCCTGGACGAGCGTGCCGGCCAGGGCGAGGGCGGCGCCCGCGAGGAGCGCCGCGAGGACCCGGGGCACGCGCGTGTCGAGGACGAAGGAGACGGTCCTGCCGGCGTTGCCCTGCGCCCAGTTGACGACGTCGCCGAGGAGCAGCTTGCTGTCGCCGAGCAGGACGGCGGCGATCGTCACGCCGACGAGTGCCGCGACGAGGACGGCCGTGGTGGTCAGGAAGACGGCGCGGCTGCGGATGCGCAGCCGCTCGACCGCGGCCGCTCCCGCGGTGTCGCGGACCCGGGTCGCCATGACGATCAGGAAGACGGCGCCGACGAGGCTGGTGACCACGCCCGTCGGCACGGCGACCGCCGTGTCCGCCGGGATGACGGCGCGCAACAGCACGTCCGAGCCGAGCACGAGGGCGGCACCGGCGAGACCGGCGATCGGAAGCGCGGCACGCGCGCGGGAGAAGGCGCGGAACCGGCGTACGAGGGGCCGGACGAGGGCGGGGGCGCACAGGCCGACGAAGCCGATCGGGCCGGCGAGCGTGACCGCCGCGGCCGAGAGCAGCGCGGCGAGCACGACGGCGGTGACACGGGTGGCGCGGACCGGGACGCCGAGGCCGCGGGCCGCGTCGTCGCCGAGGGCGAGGGCGTCGACCTTGCGGGAGACGAGCAGCAGGCCGACGAGGCCGAGGAGTCCGATGGGCGCCATCTGCAGGACGCCGTCGAAGCCGTTCTGGGAGATGCTGCCCTGGTTCCAGGTGAACAGGCCTTCCGTCTCCTGCGGGAAGAGCAGCATCAGGCCCTCGGTGACGGCGGTGAGGCCGAGGGTGAGGGCGCTGCCGGCGAGGACGAGCCGGACGGTGCCGGCGCCGAGGCCGGAGAGTCCGAGGACGACGGCCGCCGCCGCGAGGCCGCCGACGAAGGCGATGCCGGAGGAGGCGAGCAGCGGGAGCGAGAGCCCGCTCGCGGAGACGAGACCGAGGGCCAGGTAGGAGCCCGCGTTCACGCTGAGCGTGTCGGGCGAGGCGAGGACGTTGCGGCTGACGGCCTGGAGGGCGGCGCCCGCCATGCCGAGGACGGCGCCGACGAGCAGTCCGGCGGCCATCCTCGGCAGGCGGGAGGCGATGACGACGGACGCGTCGGCCGGATCGGCCTGGCCCGTGAACGCCTTCCACACCTCGGAGGCGCCGACGGCGGCGGTGCCCTGGGTGATGTCGACGAGGGCGAGGCCCCCGACGAGGAGGAGCAGGAGGGCCGTCACCGCGGCCGCGCCCGACCGGGACGCGACAGCCGACGGAAGGGTGGCGGAGGAAGGTGCGGTGACGGCCATCGTGGTTACTTCGTCAGCGCCTTGACGACGGAGTCGACGTACTGGTTCATCGACTCGGGGCCGCCGAACATCCAGATGCCGTCGGGCAGCCGGTGCACGTCGCCCTTCTTGACGAACGGCAGCGAGGTCCACACCTTGTCCTTGGCGAGGGCGCCCTGGAACGGGTTGCTGCTCTCGTCGCCGTCGTTGCTGATGTGCGCGAAGTGCACGCCCTCACCGAGCTTGGTGAGGCCCTCGACGTCGGTGGTGCCGAGGCCGTAGGCCGGGTCGCCCTTGACCGTCCAGGCGTTCTTCAGGCCGAGCTTCTCGTTGACGGCGCCGATCAGCGAACCGCTGGTGAACGGCCGGATCTGGACCTGGTTGGAGACCAGGTAGCCGTCCGCGAAGGCGTACTTGGCGCCGCCGAGACCGGCGTCGGCCAGGGCCTTCTTGCCCTCGGCGAGCTTCGCCTCGAAGCCCTTCTTGAGCTTGTCGGCCTGGGCCGTGGTGCCGGTGGCCTTCGCGATGGCGTCGAGGTTCTTCGTCATCCGGCCGATCGGGTCGGCGGCGTCGGCGGCCGTGAGGTTCAGGACCGGGGCGATCCCGCGCAGCTGCTTGACGGCGGCCGGCGGCAGGTCGCTGGTGGCGACGATGAGGTCGGGCTTGAGAGCGGCGATGGTCTCCACGCTCGGCTCGCCGCGCGTGCCGATGTCCTTGGCGTCGTTCTTCAGCGGGACGGCGGAGTCCCAGGTCTTGTAGCCCTTGACGTCGGCGACGCCCACCGGGTCGACACCGAGGGAGATCAGGGTCTCGACCACGTTCCACTCGGTGCCGACGACCTTCTTGGCGGGTCCGTCGAGCTCGACCTTGGCGCCGGTGTCGTCGGTGAGCGTGATCGGCTCGGCGGACTTCTTCGCGTCGTCCTTGGCGGGCTCGGTCGTGCCGCAGGCGGTCAGGGTGAGCGCCGCCGCGGTGGCGACCGCGGCGGTGAGGAGGAGGCGTCTCATGAGGTGGGGCTGAGCCTTTCGCTTCGCGTGTGGTGGCGGCCGATCGCGCGGGTGCGCAGGCGGCCCGTGGAGGGGTCGGTGTCGACTTCGATGCGGATGCCGTACGTGTCCGTCAGGCGGGGCGCGGTCAGGACGTCTTCGGGGCGGCCTTCGGCGATGATCCGTCCGGCCTGGAGCAGCACGACCCGGTCGGCGACGGCGGCCGCCTGGTCCAGGTCGTGGAGGACGACGCCGACGGCGATGCCGTGGTCGTCGGCCAGGTCGCGGATGAGGTCGAGGAGTTCGATCTGGTAGCGCAGGTCGAGGTAGGTGGTGGGTTCGTCGAGGAGGAGCACGCCGGTCTCCTGGGCGAGGCAGCCCGCGAGCCAGACGCGCTGGAGCTGCCCTCCGGAGAGGTGCTCGGCGCCGCGCTCGGCGAACTCCTGGACGCCCGTCATGCGCAGCGCGCGGTCCACGGCGTCCTTGCCGCCCGGGTCCGCCTTGCCCCAGCGGCCCCGGTAGGGGTAGCGGCCGAACTCGACCACGTCCCGTACGGTCAGCCCGCTGGGCGTGGGGCGACCCTGCGTCAGCAGGGCGACGTACCGCGAGAACTCGCGGGGTGTCAGGGCGAGGCCGTCCGTGTCCTCGTCGAGGGTCAGGGCGGCGCTCCGGGGGCGCTGCAGGCGGGCGATCGTCCGCAGGAGCGTGGACTTGCCACTGCCGTTCGGGCCGACCAGGACGGTCACGTCGCCGGGCCGCAGCGTCAGGGACGCGCCGTGCACGACATCGACGCCGTCGTAGGCGACGGTGACGTCCGTGGCCGACAGCGCATGGCCGCGTACGGGCGTGACCTGCGGGCTTTCTTCACCAACTCTCACGCCGCACAGGTTAGCCTAACCTAATTCCGGTGTGGACCAGGGGGCAGAACCTTGGGCCGAGGGCCAGAGCAAGGTCGGTCAATTCCGCTCAGCCGTCCGATCAGTTTCGGAGCATTGCGGTCCTGGGGGGAGAACCGGCCGTCGTCGGCCGTCTGTGGGGCAAGGGCGCTTTCCGCGTCCCCTTCGGAGCAGATGGAGAACGACTCAGATGACGCCGCCCTTCGAGTGGACCGGGCTCGCCCCGGCTTTGACGAGCGTGGTGATCCCCGGACTCGCCGCCGCCGTGCACCTGTACGTGGACCGGCGGCGGTCCCGGGGAGGCGCCGAGCGGCCCGCCGACGACCAGCGGGACGCACCGGGATCCTCGGCGCGCCCAGCCGGGCAGACCGGGGCGGTCACGCACGTCACCGTCGAGGTCGTGCTGATGCCGGACGCGGCGGACCGGCGTGCCTCGGCGTCCTCGGCGAAGGAGCGCGCCCCGTGGTAGACGGTGAGACGAGGCAGGCACCGCGCGCGGTGGACGGCGGGGTCGGACAGCGGCTGTACGACCACTACACCGTGTTCATGAGCCGGGAACCGCTCTTCCTGCGGAGGCGGAGCGACGAGAAGCTCTCCCTCCAGGCCTGCCAGGACGTGGCGCAGGAGGCGTTCCTGCGGGTGGCGCGCAAGGCCGCGAAAGGCGAGCTCGACGAGAAGGTGAACGTCCCGGCGTATCTGCGGGCCGCCGCCTGGAACCTCGCCAAGGACCGGCTCCGCAGCGAGGGCAGGCTGGAGCTCGCGGGCGACGCCCTGACGGTCGCCCTGCCCGAACAGCGGCAGGCAGTGGGCGAGTTCGACCCCTTGCGGGATCTCGTCCTGCCCGCCATCGACGCCATGCCGCAGAGCCGGCGGCGCCAGGTCGTACGGCTCCAGAGCCAGGGGCTCAGCGACGTGCAGATCGCGGCCTCGCTGGGCATGCGCACGGACCGACTCCACAAGGAGCGGCACAAGGCGGTGACCGAACTGCGGGACGCGCTCGGCGCGTTCATCCGCGACGAGCACCGAAGGACGACACGATGCTTGAAGAAGGACAGGTGACGGTTGTGAGCCGCTTCAACGAGGTCAGCGGCGGCCGCCCCGCGCCGGACGTCCCGGCCGGGCTCGTGGAACTGATGAGCCGGCTCGCCGGGCCCCCGGACTTCTGGGACCGGCCCGACGGAGAGTTCGGCCCGCTCGCCGAGACGTACGAGACGGGCCGCGAGGAGCGCCAACGGGCCAACTCGCTGTACCGGCTCGGGTCGAAGGCCCTCGGCCGGGACGAACTGACGAGCGCGGCGCAGTGGCTGGGCGAGGCGGCGGCCGTCGGCCACCCGGGTGCCCTGTTCCGGCTCGCCGTGGTCGCGCTGCGGGCCGGTGGCGAATGGGCCGACGACGCGAGCTATCTCGTCGCCGAGGCGGCCAGGCACGGACACGGGGACGCGGCCCGGCTGATCGCCGCGCTCGGGAACCGACGCCCATCGCCAGGCACGGCGACTCCCCTGGACGAGGACACCGAGTTCTACGAGGAGGTCCGCACCGGGCTGGGCGTGCCCGAGTACCTGCTCTCCACCACTCCCCACACCGAGCCCGAGCCTCCCCTTCCCGGGGCGGCCGACGGGGAAGCGGGCGCGCAGCCCCAGCTCTTCCTCGTACCGGCGCCGCACGTGCCGAGCGAGTACCGGCACCCGCCCGCGGACGCGGCGGGGGCGGAGAGCGGGCGGCCGCGGCTGACCGCGCTGACGGGCGGACAGGAATCCGGGCCGGCGCTCGCCCTGCCCGAACTCCCCGCCGAGAGCTCGCCCCTGTTCACGCCGCTCCCCGCGGCCGGACCGGGCCGGCGCCCCGAGGAGCCGTGGTGGTCGGCGAACGCCCTGCGGCCCGCCGTCCTCAACGACATGGCCAGGCGGCACCACTCCCCCGCCGTGATCCCCGCCCGCTGGCAGGCCACCCAACGGGCCCGGGACCTCCTCCACCTCATCGTGGGCGAGGGCGGCACCGACACCCGCACCCTCGCGCAGCGCGGAGGCATGTCCCTGAACGCGACCGCGCTGCTCCTGGAGTGGCTCCGCGCCCAGGGTCTGGTCGTCACCGTCGCGGGCGTCCACCACCCCGGACCGGTCATGGAGCTGGTCACCGCACCCGACCCCGACCGGCTGCTGCTCAAGCAGACCCTGGCCGGGCTGCGCGACGAACTCGACGCCGCCGTCTACCTCAGCAGCTACACGGACGGCGAGATCCGCATCCACGAGGCCGCGCACAGCGCGACCGCCCCACCGGTCGACGAGTGGGCCCCGTTCACCGACACCGGCCACGCCAGCGCCGTCGGCAAGAGCCTCCTGGCCCAGCTCGACTTCGACTCCCGCATGGACCACCTCACCCGCTACCCCTCCATCCCGCTCACCGACCGCACGATCACCAACCCGCGCGCCCTGATCGAGACCCTCGACGGACACGGCCCGCACGCCGCCCAGTTCGACCTGCTCGAATACTCCCGGTCGGAGGTGTGCGTCGCGTACTCCCTGGGGCTGCCCGGCCGTGCCACGAGCGTCGCCCTCTCCCTCCCCGCCCACCAGCACCCCCGCCTCCTCACCGCCGCCCACTCCCTGAGCCACCGCGCCACCGGCCTCCTCCTCGCCCAACTCCTCAACGACGACACCCCTCCGACGGCCGCCACCACGACCCCGGAGCCACGCCGTGCCCTGCCCTGACGTGCGGCCCCTCCGGGCGCGGGGGAAGGACCCGCCGACCGGAGGGGCCGGACCCGGACGTCGCAGTTGACGCGGCGGGCCGCGGCGGCTGAAGCCGACGGTGGGTCAGACGGTACGGAGGGCCTTGCGGAGCGCGTCCACGGCCAGGGTGATCGCGGCCTCGGCGCCCTGGGTGCCGCGCAGCGCGTTGAGCATGACGAAGTCGTGGATGACGCCCTGGACGCGGACGGCCGTGACCGGGACCCCGGCCTCGCGGAGCTTGGCCGCGTACGCCTCGCCCTCGTCGCGCAGCACATCGGCCTCGGCGGTGATGACGACCGCCGGCGGCAGCCCGGTGAGCTGCTCGGTGGTGGCGCGGAGCGGGGACGCGGTGATCTGCGCGCGGTCCGCCTCGTCCGTCGTGTACTGGTCCCAGAACCACTTCATGCCGTCGCGGCGGAGGAAGTAGCCCTCGGCGAACTGCCGGTACGACTCGGTGTCGAAGGCCGCGTCCGTCACCGGGTAGAACAGCACCTGGGCGGCCAGGGACACATCACCGCGGTCCTTCGCCATCAGCGTCAGCGCGGCCGACATGTTGCCGCCGACCGAGTCGCCCGCCACCGCGATCCGGGTCGCGTCGAGGCCGTGGCCCCCGCCCTGGCTCACGATCCACTGGGCCACCAGGTAGTTCTGCTCGATCGCCACCGGGTAACGGACGTCGGGCGACAGGTCGTACTCGGGGAAGACTACGGCCGCGCGGGCTCCGACGGCCAGCTCGCGCACCAGGCGGTCGTGGGTGTGCGCGCTGCCGAAGACCCAGCCGGCGCCGTGGATGTAGAGGACGACGGGCAGCGGGCCCTCCTGCCCGACCGGGCGGACGATCCGCGCCCTGACCCGGCCTGTCGGACCGCCCTCGACCGTCACCCACTCCTCGTCGACCTCCGGCTTCGCGACGGCGCCGCTCTGCACCTCGTCGACCGCCTTGCGGCCCTCGCTCACCGGGATCTCGTACAGGTACGGCGGCTTCGCCGTCGCCTCGGCGAACTCCGCCGCGGCCTTCTCCAGCACGGGCCGATTCCTGTTCTGCTCGTCGGACATGCGCGAACTGCCTTTCCTCGTACGGGCCCCTGGCTGGGGGACGGCCTCACGCCGGAAGCCGGCGAAGCCGCGGAATGTGCCGTCCGTGCACACGCCATGACCACCAGGGCACAGAGGGGATCCTCGCGCGGTTCCTCGTGAACCCCGCCCTCGGACACGCGGGCGATCGTCCGACGTTCGCGCCGATGTGCCAGGAGGAGCGGCCCGAGCAGCCGTGTGTCCCCTCCGCGCACAGGAGTTGCCCACGCGAGCACAGCCCGTCCGTGGTCCTACTCCTGCTCCTGCTCCTACCCCTGCTCCCCCACGGGCTCCTGGCCCGTTCCTTCGCAGCTCGGGCAGGTGGTGCCGAGGCCGCACCAGGGGCAGGCTCGGCCGTTGTAGAAGCCCAGGCCCTCGCACGCGTAGCAGGTGCCCCAGCCGTCGCACTCGCCACAGAGTTGATGGCCGGGCCGCAGGGTCTCCGGGGTTGCCGCGGGTGGGGGACGTAGCCAGTGGGAGGAGATCCAGATGTCGGGGGCCCGGCCCGAGATCCGCAGCGTCGAGACCTCCGCGCCGACGCTCACCTCGAAGCGGTCCTTCGTCGCCTTGAGGAAGGGACGGTCGCCGTGGGCCTCGCCGATCGAGACGGTCCAGCCCGCCGCGACGAGCACCTCACGGGCCACGTCGACGGCGGTCTCGTACGACGTGTCGGGCAGGTGGAGGGAGATCCAGTACCGCTTCCCCATGGCACCGCGCGTGGTGCGCCGGTCGTCGGTCCGGGTCTGCACGCGCGGTTCGACGTCGGGGGCGACGGCCGACGCGACGGCGTCCAGTTCGTGGCGCAGAAACTCCACCGCCGAGGCGAACTCCTCCGCCCCGCCCACGATTTCGTCGCTCATGTGTCGCCGCCCTCCGTCCCTTCACGGTCGGCCTACCCTCGGCCCGCGCGGACCACGCACACGCGCGGGTGCGCACCCCACCGGACATGCCGAGCAGGCGGTGGCGAAGTAACGTGGAGAGAGGCGGGAGTCCCGCAGTTCATGCCCAGGAACACAGGCTGCTCGGGACGCGCCGGCGTACATCGACCGGTGCAGGCACCTCGACTGGCGGCGCCCGAGCCGGAAACTGTGCAGTCGGGGGGCGGAGCAGCTTCCGGCATTGGTGCATTCTCAAGCAGGCAGCACAGGAGAGGTACGGATCATGTCCGTCTCCGCCCCCTTCCCCGTCGCGTTCAACGGACCTGTGGACCGGTTCGTCGTCACGATGGGCAACCGCATCATCGTCACCACCCAGAACGGTGGCGTATTCGGCCACGACATCAACGGCAACACC
>NZ_JBSFEN010000002.1:229240-721895 GCF_053594455.1 Streptomyces sp. NPDC001927
ACCGTCGGACCCGCCTTCAAATTCGGCGGATCCAACGTCGCCTTCAACG
This sequence comes from Streptomyces sp. NPDC001927, assembly GCF_053594455.1. Classification (NCBI taxonomy): domain Bacteria; kingdom Bacillati; phylum Actinomycetota; class Actinomycetes; order Kitasatosporales; family Streptomycetaceae; genus Streptomyces; species Streptomyces sp. NPDC001927. The sequence continues at coordinate 229,290 of NZ_JBSFEN010000002.1, forward strand.
GCCCCATCGACCGATTCGTCGTCACCATGGGCAACCGCATCATCGTCACCACCCAGGACGGCGGCGTATTCGGCCACGACATCAACGGCAACACCGTCGGACCCGCCTTCAAATTCGGCGGATCCAACGTCGCCTTCAACGGCCCCATCGACCGATTCGTCGTCACCATGGGCAACCGCATCATCGTCATCACGAAGGACGGCGGTGTGTTCGGGCACGACATCAACGGGAACACGGTCGGACCGCCCTTCGCCTTCGGCGGATCCAAGGTCGCGTTCAACGGAGCGTTCGACCGCTTCGTCGTCACCATGGGCAACCGCATCATGGTCATCACCCAGGACGGTGGCGTCTTCGGGCACGACATCAACGGCACCACCGTCGGACCGCCCTTCGCCTTCGGCGGATCCAAGGTCGCGTTCAACGGAGCCTTCGACCGATTCGTCGTGACGACGGGCAACCGCATCATCGTCACCACGCAGGACGGTGGCGCATGGGCGCATGACATCAACGGCACCACCGTGGGGCCGCCCTTCCCGATGAACTTCGTCCTCGCGCACTTCACCTTCGCGGGCGACATCTCCGCCGGGAACCGGCAGCGGACGCTCGACCGGCACAGGTTCGCGCTGACGCGCATCGCGGCGTGCGGAAACCTGTCGGCGGACGAGCGGACGAAGCTCCACGGAGCCTACGACCGCGCGATCCACCACACGACCCTCACCACGGCCGGCGTAAACGCGAGCGCGACGGTCGGAGGCTCGAGCCTCAACGTCAACTTCGGGGTGCTGTTCCCGCAGGGCGATGAGGAGATCTCCCAGACCCTCATCCACGAGATGATGCACTGCGCGGGTTTCACCCACCCCAAGCGGCGTGACGCTCCCGCGGGGAGCAGCTGTGCCTCGCCCAACCCGGCCGTGTTCGACTGCCCCGGCGACAACGGCGTGTACTTCGGCACGCCGCCCCTGCGTGCAGAGTTCTGCATCGCGGGTGACCAGAGTGATGTGCGCGCCCGGCTCAGGGACAAGGCGGCCACGGAGAGCTGTGTGATCGACGACGACGGAGTGGCCACCCTCCACACCGAAGCCTCGCGTCAGCCTCTCGGGGCGTCATAGCGTCCGCTTTGCGGGGGATCATCCGGTTATCCGTCCGGTTGTCCAGACGGATAACCGGCCGGACAACCGGCCGATTAGACTCTCCGCCCATGACGACCGCCCCACCGCACGAGCAAGCCGGTGCGAGGCGGTCGCTGGGGCCGCGGTTCGCGCGGTTGTGGGCGGCGTACGCGGTCAGTACGTACGGAACCTGGCTCGGGTTCGGCGCGTTTCCCCTGATCGCGGTCCTGGTGCTGGACTCCGGTCCGGCCCAGGTGGCGGCGCTGGCCGCCACGGGGCGGGCGGTGGGGGCGCTGGTGGCGGTGCCGCTGGGCCCCTGGGTGGAGTTCCGGCGGAAGCGGCCAGTCATGGTCGCCATGGACCTCACCCGGTTCGCGGCGCTGACGAGCGTCCCCGTCGCGTTCGCGCTCGGGTGGCTCGGATTCACCCAGCTCCTCGTCGTCTCGATCGTCGTCGCCGCGGCCGACATCGCCTTCAGGGCGGCCTCCGGCGCGTATCTGAAGGCGCTCGTGCCACCGGAGGACCTGCTCGTCGCGAACGGCCGGTTCGAGTCCACGATGTGGAGCGCGACCATGGTCGGGCCACCGCTCGGAGGCGCCGCGATCGGCGTGTTCGGCCCGGTGACGACCGTGCTGGCCGACGCGGTCAGCTATCTGCTCTCCGCCCTCGGCATCCGCTCGATCGGCGGCACGGAACCGGAGCCCCCGAAGGCGGCCGGACCGCGCCTGCGAGCGCGCGATCTGTTCGAGGGATGGCGTCACATCCTCACCCACCCCACGCTGCGCCCGCTCTTCCTCAACACGATCGTGGTCAACGGCCTGATCATGGCGCCCGAGCCGCTGCTCGCCCTGCTCCTGCTGCGCGAACTCGGCTTCTCGCCGTGGCAGTACGGTCTCGTCTTCGCGGCCCCCTGCCTCGGCGGCCTCGTCGGCGCCCGCCTCGCCCGCCGGCTCGTGGCCCGGTACGGGCAGCGCACGGTGCTCCTCACGGCCGGGACGCTGCGCGCGATCTGGCCCCTGGGGCTGGCGTTCGTCCAGCCGGGCGTCCCCGGGATGGTGCTCGTCATCACCCTCCAGTTCGGCCTGGTGACCTGCTGCGGCCTGTTCAACCCGGTTCTCGCCACCTATCGGCTTCAGCACGCCGACCCCGCACGGCTTGCCCGCACCCTGGCCGCCTGGTCGGTCAGCACGAGCGCCGCCATCGCCGCCCTGACCGCCGCGTGGGGTCTCCTCGCCGCCGTCACCGGCCCCCGCGTCGCGATCGCGGCGGCCGGCGCCCTCCTCCTGGCGACGCCTCTGCTGCTCCCGCGGTCCTCGACGCGCTGAAGCGCCTGATCCGCCCCGGACAGGTCACCCGTACGTGTGCGGGCGAGGCGTGGCGGGCGGCGCGCGGGTCCACAATGCGAGCGTGCAGAGTTGGTTGCAGCCCGGGACCGGCCCCTTCCTCGGGCGGGGCGACGAGGTCGCCGAACTCGTCTCCGTACTGGCGGATCACCGGCTGGTGACCCTGGTCGGGGTCGGCGGGGTCGGCAAGTCCCGCTTGGCGGCGCGGGTGGCGGAGGAAGCGTCCGCCGGCATGTTCGAGACCGTGTACTGGGCTCCGTTGTGGCCCTTGAGCGACCTGGCCCTGTTCGACGCCGTGGTCGCCGACGCGTGCGGGCTCGCCGACCATTCGCCGCGGGATCCGCTCGACGCGCTCTGCGCGTGGATCGGTGCGCGCCGCGTGCTGCTGGTCCTCGATTCGTGCGAGCACGTGGTCGCCGCCTGCGCCACGCTGGTGGCCGAGCTGCTCGCGCGCTGCCCGGGTGTGGCCGTGCTGGCCACGAGCCGGCAGCGGTTGGGGCGGCCCGAGGAGCGGGTGCATCAGGTGGACCCGCTCGATCCGGACACCGACGGGCTGGCCCTGTTCACGGCCGGGGCGGCCGCCGTCGGGGTGCGGTGGGCGGGTCCGGAGGACGTGGTCGTGGCCGTCGAGATCTGCCGGCGCCTCGAGGGCATCCCGCTCGCTCTGCGCCTGGCCGCCGCCCAGTTGCCGCAGCGTCCGGTACGGGTCATGGCGCGGGTGCTCCGCGAGCGGCTGGCGCTCGCGGCCCCCAAGGACGCGGGCGTACGGCCGGAACGGCACCGGACCCTGCGGACGACCATCGGGTGGAGCCACGAACTCTGCGAGCCGGTGGAGCGGTTGCTGTGGGCCCGGCTTTCCGTGTTCCGTGCCGAACCGACCCTGGAGGCGGTCGAGCGGGTGTGTGCGGGCGGTCCACTGACGCCGAAGGGGCTCACCGAGGCGCTCGCCGGTCTTGAGCGGAAGTGCCTGGTGTCCGTGGTCGACGGGCGGGTGCGGATGCTCGACACCGTCCGCGAATACGGGGCGATGTGGCTGGCGCAGCTCGGCGAGGACGACTCCGTGGCCGATCGGCACGCGCGGTACTTCGGCGAGCTGGTGGCCCGGGCGGAGGAGAACTGGTGGGGGCCGGGCCAGGGGGCGGCGTACGCGGCGGTGGCGTCCTCGCACGCGGACCTGTGCGCGGCGATGGAGCGGCTGCTCCTGGTGGAACCGGAGGGCGCGGTGCGCATGGTGGGCCGTGTGGGGTTCTTCTGGGCCTGCTGCGGCCGCCTGCACGAGGCGGGGCACTACCTGAACGAGTTCCTCCAACTGGTCCCGGCGTCACCCTGGGCGCGGGCGAAGGCGCTGTGGGCGCTCGGCGTGGTGCGCTCCCTGCAGGGGGACTACGAAGGGGCGGCGCGGCTCGGCCGGGAGGCGCGGGCCGCCGCGCGGGCCGCGGGCTCCGGTGCGCTGGTCGCGGACGCCGGCTATCTGCAGGGTCTGGTGATGCTGCTACGGGGACGGCCGCTCGCCGCCCTGCACATCGCGGACCGGGAGTTGGCCGCGCGTCCGGGCGACGAGGCGGCGACCGCGCGGTGCCGTCTGGTGCGGGTGTTCGGGCTGACGGGGTCGGGGCACCTGGGCGAGGCGAGGGCGGAGGCGGAGGCGTTGCGGGCCCGGTCGGTGGCGATCGGCGAGCATTGGACGCGCTCGTACACCGAGTACCAGCTCGCGGTGATCGCCCTGTACGAGGACCGCGCCGACGCCGCCGCGGAGCACGCGCGGGCGATGATCCAGGAGAAGCGGACGATCGGGGACGCCTTCGGGATCGCCCTCGGCCTCGACATCATGGCCGCGGCCCTGGCGGCGCGCGGCGACGGCGAGATCTCCGCGCAGGCCTTCGGGGCGGGCCAGTCGTTGTGGGAGAGCGTGGGACACCCCCAGCGCGGGACCCCGGAACTGGCCTCGCTCCGTGCCCGGTCCCAGCGTTCGGCCCGGCAGGCGGCGGGCGACGACGCGTACGACAAGGCGTACACGTGGGGCAGGTTCACGGACCCCGGGGAGACGGTGGAGACCCTCCTGAGCCTGGGCCATTGACAGCGTGCCCGTGTCGAAGGGCGCGACGGCCCCCGACACGGGCGCGGTGTCAGTGCTCGGCCGCCGGCGCGGGCGCGATCTGGCCCATGATTCCCATCAGGTCCGGGGCGACCCACTCCTCGGCGATCTTGTCGCCCTCGAAGCGGTAGATCTCGATGCTCCGGAAGCTCACCGCCCGGCCCGTCGCCGCGACGCCCTGGAAGGTGCCCCCGTGCGTGCCCTGGAAGCGGACCCGGACCACCACCTTGTCGTCGACGCCGAACATCTCCTCGACGGTGATCTTCAGGTCGGGGAACGCCTCCCACATGGCCTGGCTCCCCAGGCGCCAGATCTCCCGGCCGATCAGGGGGTCGGGCAGCCCGGGGAGGTTGGCGATGAAGTTCTCCGTCAGCAGCTCGACGGACGCGTCGAGATCGCCGCTCTCGACCGTCTTGTAGGCGGCGCGCATCAGGGCGAGGTTCTTCTCCGTGGTGGTGTGCGCGGTGGCGGTGTTCGTAGGTGGTGTTCATCTCTGATGACCTCTCCAGGGGGCTTCCCGACGGGCGAGCTGAGCGCTCCGGTCGGCTTGCGGCCCAGTAGAAACCCTGCCGTCGCGTCAAGGTCAAGGTGCGGCGGAGCCACGCCCTCAGGCCCAGCGGCAGCGTGCCGCTGGGCCTGAGGTGTGGTGATGGCTGTCAGTCTCTAGTCGACCAGTTCACGCTCCCGGCGCGGAGTCGCCACCCGCCCGGACGGGGCCATGCGGGAGAGCTTCTCGCCCTCGACGTCGAGGTTGGGAAGCAGCTTGTCGAGCCAGCGCGGCAGCCACCAGGCGCTCTTGCCGAGCAGGGCGAACAGGGCGGGCACGATCGTCATGCGGACGATGACGGCGTCGAAGAGGACCGCGGCGGCGAGGCCGAAGCCGATCATCTTGATGAAGTCGTTGTCCTCCACGATGAAGCCGGAGAAGACGCTGATCATGATCGCGGCGGCCGCGGCCACCACCCGGCCGCCGTAGCGGAAGCCGGTGACGACCGCCTCGGAGGGCCGCGCCCCGTGGACGTACGCCTCCCGCATGCGGGTCACGAGGAACACCTCGTAGTCCATGGCGAGACCGAAGACCACACCGATCATGAAGATCGGCATCGTGCTCATGATCGGGCTCGGCTGGTCGACGCCGAAGACATCGGCGAGCCAGCCCCACTGGAAGACCGCCACCACCGCGCCGAGCGCCGCCGTCACGGAGAGGAGGAAGCCGAGGGCGGCCTTGAGCGGGACGAGGATCGACCGGAAGACGACCATGAGCAGCAGGAACGCCAGGCCGACGACCAGGGCGAGGTAGGGCAGCAGCGCGTCGTTCAGGGTCTGCGAGAAGTCGATGAACATCGCGGTCTGACCGGTGACGAGCACCTCCGCGCCGGTGTCGGCCTGGAAACCGTCGGCGAGGCCGCGGATCGAGCGGACGAGGTCCTCGGTCGCGGCGTCGGTGGGACCGGTGGTCGGGACGACGTTGAGGATCGCGGTGTCGCCGGCCTCGTTGGGCGTGGCCGGGGTGACAACGGCGACGCCGTCCTGCGCGGCGAGGCGCTCGGCGACGGTCTTGGCGGCGGCGGGCGCGTCCGGGCCCTCCACGGTGATCATCAGCGGCCCGTTGAACCCGGCGCCGAAGGACTCCGAGAGCATGTCGTAGGCCTTGCGCTGGGTGGTGTCGGGCGCCATGGTGCCCTCGCCGGGCAGCCCGAGCTCCAGGCTGGCGGCGGGTACGGCGACCGCGCCGAGGCCGACGACGGCCAGGAGCAGGACGGCGATGGGGTGGCGCAGAACGTAACTGGCCCAGCGGGAGCCGAGGTTGGGCTTGCGGCGGGCGTCCTTCTCGGCACGCTTCGCGGCCCTGCGCTGCCGGCGGGGGCTGAGCGGCTTGCCGGAGAACCGTGCCCGGTCGCGGCGGGCGAGCACCTTGACGGGTGCGAGGCCGAGCAGGGCCGGTACGAGGGTGAGGGCAACGAGCACGGCGATGGCGACGGTGCCGGCGGCGGCCATGCCCATCTTGGTGAGCATCGGGATGTTCACGACGGCCAGGCCGGCGAGGGCCACGATGACGGTGAGTCCGGCGAAGACGACCGCGGAGCCCGCGGTGCCGACCGCCCGCCCCGCCGCGTCGGCGCGGTCGCGGCCCTCGGTGAGCTCGGCGCGGTAGCGGGAGACGATGAACAGGGCGTAGTCGATGCCGACGGCGAGGCCGAGCATCATCGCCAGGGTCGAGGTGGTGCTGGACAGACCGAGGGTGGAGCCGAGGGCGGTGATCGCGGAGATGCCGACGCCGACGCCGATGAGGGCCGTGAGCAGCGGCATTCCGGCGGCGATCACGGAACCGAAGGTGAGGACGAGGACGACCGCGGAGACGAGGATGCCGATCTTCTCGCCGGTGCCGCTCATCGCGGCCTCGATCTTGACGGCGTCGCCGCCGGCCTCGGCGGTCAGGCCGTCGGCGCGGGCCTTGGCCAGTGCGTCGTCGAGCGCGTCGTGCGCCCTGTCCCCGACCTCGGTGGCGGAGACCTTGTAGGTGGCGATGGCGTAGGCGGTGGTGCCGTCCTTGCTCACCGCCTGTGTCGTGAAGGGGTCGCTCACCGAGGCGACCTGCGGGGATGCCTTCAACTGCGTGACCAGCGCGGCGACCTTGTCCTTCTGCGCGGGGGCGGAGATCTTCTCGCCCTGCGGCGCGCGGACCACGATGCGCGCACTGGCGCCGTCGGCGCTGGCGGCCGGGAACTTCTCCTCGAGGAGGTCGAAGGCCTTCTGCGACTCCGTGCCCGGCATGGAGAAGGTGTCGGCGGGCGGCATCGGCGCGGAGGAGGCGGCGACGCCCGCACCGCAGAAGATCACCACCCACAGCAGGAGCATCAGCCATCGACGCCGGAAGGCGAGACGGCCGAGTTTGTAGAGGAAGGTAGCCACGGCTGGGACTCCTGTCGGTGGGCCGGAAAAGGAAGAGCGGTACGAAAGCGCTGCGAAGCGGTACGAAGTAGGCCGAGCGGGATCCGGTGACGCGAGGGACACCCTGGGAGATGACACCAACCGGGCGCCCCGATGGCGCCACGTTCGCCGCTGGAGTGGTGCCACCATGACATCACCGCGCCGCCACCGCAAGCCACCTTCCCGCTGCAGCGCCACCACGCCACGCCCCGGAAGCCGGGAAACAGCAGGTCAGCAGCCGATGCGCCACAAAGAATCCACCATGGCTCGCCATAGCGCCACGAGTGTGCCATCATGGCGTCATGGACCTCACCCCCTACGTCGACAACCTCCGGCACGAACTCGCCATCGCGGCGGACGCCGGAGGTGAAGAAGCCCGGGCCCTGGCCGAGCGGCTCACCGCACCTCTGGAGTCCGCCACGCGGCTGACCCTGCTCAACGCGCTGTCCGCGGCCATGGGTGAGGTCACCCGCGAGCTGGCACCCGGCTCGGTCGACGTGCGGCTGCGCGGACTCGACCCCGAGTTCGTCGTGACGCCGCCGCCCGCACCCGAGCCGTTCCAGGAGACACAGGCACCGGTCACGGCCCCCGCCGCGTCCGCGCCGCTCCAGGCACCCTCGGATGCCGACGACGGCACCATGGCGCGGATCAACTTCCGCCTCCCGGCCCACCTCAAGGCGCGCGCCGAGAGCGCCGCGACGGCGGAGGGCCTGTCGGTGAACGCCTGGCTGGTACGGGCGGTCTCCACCGCCCTCGACGGCCGGGAACGCGCGAATCCGCCGGGCCGCGGCAAGGACTCGGGCAGCCGGGGCTTCACCGGCTGGGTCCGCTAACACCAACAGGGCACCGGGTCCGGGCCCACCGGACCCCACCCGACTTCACCGGCGGGTCACCCACCCGCCGACGTCACTCATCACCCGCCCCACCAGCGGGAACACCCACCCGAACCAAGAGGACGGAACAGTCATGCCTACGTACGAGACCCCCGAGCCGATCTCCGCCGTCCTCGAACTGGAGGCCGGCACCGCCCGCATCACCGCGGGCAAGCGCACCGACACGGTCGTCGAGGTCCTGCCGCGCGACGGCTCCGAGGACAACGACGTCCGCGCCGTGCAGCAGACCCAGGTGACCTTCTCGGGCGGCCGTCTGACGGTGAAGACGCCCAAGAAGCGGTCCCCGTGGGGCAAGCCCGGCGCCGTCGAGGTGAGCATCGAACTGCCGGCCGGATCGGACGTCCGCGGCTCCACGGGCATGGGCGGCTTCCACTGCGAGGGCCGCCTCGGTCAGACGGTGCTCAAGACCGGCCTCGGCGACCTCCAGCTCGACGAGGTGGCGGGCGCCAACCTGAGGACCGACACCGGCCACATCCGCCTGACCCGCTCCACCGGGAACATCGAGGTCGTCGGCGCGGGCCGGATCGAGATCGACACGGTCGCCGGCGCGGCGATCGTCAAGAACTCCAACGGCTCGACGTCCATCGGCGAGGTCACCGGCGACCTGAAGACCAACGCGGCCAACGGCGACATCACCGTCCGCGTCGTGCACGGCAACGCCGGCGCCAAGTCCGCCAACGGCCGGATCGACGTCGGCGTCGCCCACGCCGACGTCGAGGCCTCCTGCGCCAACGGCGGCATCCGGGTCGGCGACGTCACGCGCGGCCGGATCGACCTGCGCACCACGGTCGGCGACCTCGAAGTGGGCATCCACGAGGGCACCGCCGCCTGGCTCGACGTGAACGCGAAGTACGGCACGGTACGCAACTCGCTCGGCTCCACCGCCGGACCCGAGGCCTCCGACGAGACCGTCGAGGTGCACGCCCGCACCGGGGCCGGCGACGTCATCATCACCCGCGCCTGAGTCCCGTACCCCGTACCGCTCTCCCCAACTCCCTTGAAAGGAAGCGGCATGACGACCACTCAGACATCCGTGCCGATCGCCGCACACAGGGCGGAAGCGGCGATCACCGCCGTCGGTCTGCGCAAGTCCTACGGCGACAAGGTCGTGCTCGACGGCATCGACCTGAACATCGCCGAAGGCACCGTCTTCGCCCTGCTCGGGCCGAACGGCGCCGGCAAGACCACCACCGTGGAGATCCTCTCCACCCTCATCGACGCCGACGCGGGCGAGGCCTGGGTCGCGGGCCGCCATCTGACCCGGGCCGCCGACGCGGTGCGCTCCGCGATCGGCGTCACCGGCCAGTTCTCGGCCGTCGACAACCTGCTGACCGCCGAGGAGAACCTGCTCCTCATGGCGGACCTGCACCATCTCGACCGCCGCGAAGGCAAGTTCCGGGCCAAGGACCTCCTTCGCCGCTTCGATCTGTCGGACGTGGCGGGCAAGACCGCCGTCACCTTCTCGGGCGGTATGCGCCGCAAGCTGGACCTGGCGATGACCCTGGTCGGCGACCCGCGGATCATCTTCCTCGACGAGCCCACCACCGGACTCGACCCGCGCAGTCGGCGCACCATGTGGGAGATCATCCGCGGTCTGGTCGCCGACGAGGGCGTGACCATCTTCCTCACCACCCAGTACCTCGAAGAGGCCGACCAACTCGCCGACCGAATAGCGGTGTTGGACCACGGCAGGCTGATCGCCGAGGGTACAGCCGACGAGCTGAAGCAGCGCATCCCCGGCGGTCACATCAAGGTCCGGTTCGCCGATGTCCTGAGCCTCGACACCGCCGCGGGCATCTTCGGCGTCGCCACCCGCGACGACGAGTCCCTGACCCTCCAGATCCCCAGCGACGGCTCCATCCCGAACCTGCGGGCCGTCCTCGACACCTTGGAGGCCACCGCCGTCGAGGCCGAGTCGCTGACCGTGCACACCCCGGACCTCGACGACGTCTTCCTGACGCTCACCGGCCAGCCCCGACCGGCCGACGCCGCCGCTTCGACCGCAGCTTCCACCGGCGCTTCGACCGTCGCTGCGACCGGCGCTTCGACCAAGGAGAACGTCTGATGGCCACCGTGTCCTTCGCCGCCAGGGACGCCAGGACGATGCTGCGGCGGAACCTCAAGAAGGCCATGCGCTACCCGTCCCTGACGCTCATGGTCGCCGTCATGCCGATCATGATGCTGCTGCTCTTCAACTACGCCTTCGGTTCCGCCCTGGGCGCCGGCATCAGCGGACTGCCCACCGGCAGCGGCGCGTACATCAACTACCTGGCGCCCGGCATCATCCTGATGGCCGCCACGTCCGGCGCGCTGACCACGGCGATCAGCGTGTGCGTCGACAAGACCGAGGGCATCGTCAACCGCTTCCGTACGATGCCGATCTCGCACGCCTCCTTCCTGACCGGCCATGTCGTGGGCAGCGTGATCCAGACGATGACCAGCATCGTGCTCGTCATCGGCGTCGCGCTCCTGCTGGGCTTCCGCCCGAACGCGACGCCCGTCGAGTGGATCGCCGCCGCCGGCCTGCTGACCCTGCTCACGCTCGCGCTCACCTGGCTCTCCGCCGGCATCGGCCTGGTCGCCAAGACCGTGGAGAGCGCGAGCAACATCCCGATGCCGCTGACGTTCCTGCCGTTCATCGGCAGCGCCATCGTGCCGACCGAATCGATGCCGACCGGCCTGCGCTGGTTCGCCGAGTACCAGCCCTTCACCCCGATCATCGAGACCCTGCGCGGCCTGTGGCTGGGCACCGAGATCGGCTCCAGCGCGGCCATCGGGCTCGCCTGGACGCTGGGGCTCTCCCTGGTCGGCTACGTGTGGGCCCGCCGCTCCTTCAGGACCGGCGGAAAGCGCTGACCGAGGCTCACCCCTCCTCAGCCCGCTTCCCCGACCACCCGCACCATCCCGAGCACGTCCGACGATCGTAGGAGGACCCATGTCCAACGACCCGACACATATCCGCCCGAACACCGACGCAATACCCACCCTCCCCACCGACCGGCGCACCGGCTGCCCCTTCGACCCGCCGGCCGAACTCACCTCGTTAAGCGACCGGCCGATCCGCCGCATGAAGTACGCGGACGGGCACATCGGCTGGCTCGTCACCGGCCACACCGCGGCCCGCGCGATCCTGGCCAACCCTCGCTTCAGCTCGCGGTACGAGCTCATGCACATGCCGATGCCGATGGAGGGCGCGCCGGAGCAGCTGCCCCCGGCGCAGGTCGGCGACATCGTGGGCCTGGACGCCCCGGAGCACACCCGCTACCGGCGCCTGCTCACCGGCAAGTTCACCGTCCGCAGGATGCGCCAACTCACCGAGCGGGTCGAGCAGTTCACCGCCGAGCGGCTCGACGCGATGGAGGAGGCGGGACCCGGGGTCGACCTCGTCGAGGCGTTCGCGCACCCCGTACCCGCGCTCGTGATCTGCGAGCTGCTGGGCGTACCGTACGCCGACCGGGAGCTCTTCCAGGGCCACGTGGCGACGATCTTCGACCAGACCGCGGGCCCCGAGGCCATGGGAGAGGCGTACATGGCGCTCCTCCAGTACCTGAACGAGCTGGTCCTCGCCAAGCGCGCCGAGCCCACCGACGACCTGCTCAGCGATCTGACCACCTCCGACCTCACGGACGAGGAGCTGGCCGGGATCGGCGGGCTGCTCCTCGCCGCCGGGCTCGACACCACCGCGAACATGCTGGGCCTCGGCACCTTCGCCCTGCTGAGCAACCCGGACCAACTCGCCGCTCTGCGCGCCGACCCGGGCCTCGCCGAGCAGGCCGTGGAGGAGCTGCTGCGCTACCTCAGCGTGGCCGACCCGCTGCCCCGCTCGGCCCTGGAGGACGTCGAGGTGGAGGGCCACCTCATCAAGGCGGGCGAGACGGTGACCATCTCCGTCCATGGCACCAACCGCGACCCGCACAAGTTCCCCGAGCCCGACCGGCTCGACATCCACCGCAAGGCCACCGGCCACATCGCCTTCGGGCACGGCGCCCATCAGTGCCTGGGGCAGCAGCTGGCCCGCGTCGAGATGACCGTCGCGTTCCCGGCGCTCTTCGCCCGCTTCCCGACCCTGCGGCTCGCGGTACCGGCGGAGGAGGTTCAACTGCGCGACCGCTCCAACATCTACGGTGTCATCAGCCTGCCCGTCACCTGGGACAAGGAGTAGCCGCATGACCGACACCCGAGAGCCGCTGCACCTCAGCGTCGACCGCGACCGCTGCGCAGGCGCCGGGATGTGCGCCCTGACGGCCCCCGAGGTCTTCGACCAGGACGACGACGAGGGCCTGGTGGTACTCCTCCACCCCGTCCCGGCCCCCGAACAGCGCGCCGCCGCCCGCATGGCCGTGGGCCTCTGCCCCGCCGAAGCCATCACCCTCACCACCCAGGACCCGAAGGACGCGTAGCCACGCGCGCCCTCCCCCGGACCGAGAACCCGCACCGCACAACGGTGGGGGCTCTCGTGTTGTACGGGCGCCAGAAGACTCCCGCGCGCATGTGGTCCATCAGGTCGTCAGCCGCCGGCGCAGCCAAGGGCTGCGGGCGGCCGGCAGCCGGGCCAGGGTCCGCTCGAACACCCGCACGTCGTGACCGAACAGGCTGTGCGCGCGCGGCAAAGGCGGTTCGTCGCGGAGGACGCCGTGGGGCATGCCGCCCGATGCGGGGTTGGGCAGGTGCGGCTCGGGGAGGACGAGCCACCGCCAGACACCGAACGACACCGGCACCAGGTGAGCCGAGGCGCCGGCTCGGCCGGCCGGAGCGGCCAGGTCGGCCGGGGTCCAGGTCTCCCCCGTCTGCGGATGGACGGGCACCAGCAGGATGTCGGCGTCCGCGTCAGGAGCGGGCAGTCCAGGCCCGGCGAGAACGGCGCGCAGGTGCGGTGGGCCCACGGGAAGCAGCGCGTCGAGGGCACGCTGGAACACCTCGTTGGTCAGACCGTCAGGAACCTGCACGGGCCGGCCCTCCGATGCGACCAGCAGGTGGGCCAACGCCCGCCCGGCGGCCGCCTCCCAACGCGGGCTCCAGGACCACCAGTACTGCAACCCGGCCGGCAGTCCCCACGAGGTGATCGGCTCGAACGGAGGCGTGCCCTCCCACTCCGCCATCAGCTCCGCCCAGGAGAGCGGTACGGCCTCCTCGGCACCGTCGACGGGGAGGCGGCGCACGGCGTCCGGGGCGAGCCACACCGCCTGCCAGAGCGAACAGTCGTCGATCCGGCTCGCGACCGGCAGCCCGCAGGCCTCGCAGGCCATGTTGGGACCGTCGGCCCCGTCGAGGCCGCAGCAGTAGCCGCCCGCCTGCTCCGGGATCAACACGGTTCCGCGCACATCACCGGGGGCGATCACGATCGCGCCGGGCGCGCCGTAGGAGAGGGCGAAGACCGGCGCGTAGAACCCTCGGGCGAGCGCCTCGTCCGGATCGACGTCCTCCCATCGCCGCCACGGCGGCCCCCAGGGCTCCGGGTCGACGGCGAACGTTCCGGGGTCCATGAGGACGGGGAGTTGAAGCCCGTTCCCGAATTTCTGATGAGCATGAGCCGGCAGGGCGACTTGGGACAGCGGGGCGGTCAGCTCGGCGCCGCACCCCACACACACGAAAACGAACAAACGTCCTCCGTCTGGGAAACAGAGGCATCATCACCACTCAACGGCGACGGGTGCCAATCATTTTCCCGCCACCGATCGACGTCGGCCACGACCGCCGCTCCTTGACCTCAGTGGCATCAGCAACTACGTTGCGCTCAGCGTCGGACCCAACGACCGAGAGGAGGCGACCGGCAGATGAACACCAGCTCTGACCTGGCTCGCCTCGCCCACATCACCGTCTGGGTCACGGGTCGCATCGCGCACGGCTGCTGACACGCCGGCCGCCGAAGCCGTTCCCATGCGCCCTTCCGCGGCGCGTTCCGGGCTTCTCTTCACCGCCCCCTGCTCTTCGCACGCCACCGGCGCGCGCCCCTGCCGCGCGCCGCTTCGCGCGCCCGTTCCTGCCACGTGGCGCCGCTGAACACAGAAAGCTGCCTGAAATTGGCGAATCTGGCGAATACTGTTGAATCGACCGATCATGCCCCGGAACGAGGGTCTGACATGGAAACGGCGCGGATCACCGTCAACGGGAACGAGGCACCGATCTCCCCGGCCGCACCCCACACCACCGTGCTGGATTTCCTGCGCGAGCGTGGCCTCACCGGTACGAAGGAGGGCTGCGCCGAGGGTGAGTGCGGGGCCTGTTCGGTCCTGGTGGCCCGTCCGGGGGTGAACAAGCCCACCGACTGGGTGGCCGTCAACGCCTGCCTCGTCCCGGTCGCCTCGCTCGACGGTCAGGAGATCGTCACCTCCGAAGGCCTCGCCACCCCCGGCCCGCCCGGCACGCCGCCCACCCTGCATCCGGTGCAGGAGGAGATGGCGGTCCGCGGCGGCTCCCAATGCGGGTACTGCACACCGGGGTTCATCTGCAGCATGGCCGCCGAGTACTACCGCCCCGACCGCTGCGCGCACGCGGAGTCGGCGGCCGACTCGAGTGCCGTATCTGCCGACCACACCGACCCCGAGCACGGCCCGAACGGCTTCGATCTCCACGCGCTCAGCGGAAACCTGTGCCGCTGCACCGGCTACCGCCCGATCCGCGACGCCGCGTTCGCCGTCGGTCAGCCGACCGATGAGGACCCGCTGGCGCGGCGGCGCGAGCAGTCCCCGCCCGCGCCGGCCGTCACCGAGTACACCCAGGACGGCCGCGCCTTCCACCGGAAGGAAACCCTGGCCGAGACACTACGGTTGCTGCACGAGCGGCCCGACGCGGTGGTGGTCGCGGGCTCCACCGACTGGGGCGTGGAGGTGAACATCCGCTCCCGCAGGGCGGATTGTGTCGTCGCCGTCGACCGGCTGCCCGAACTGCGGGAGCTGCGAGTCGAGTCCGACCACATCGAGATCGGCGCCGCGCTCACGCTCACCGAGATCGAGCGCCGCCTCGACGGCAGCGTGCCCCTGCTCGCCGAGCTGTTCCCCCAGTTCGCGTCCCGCCTCATCCGCAACGGCGCGACCCTCGGCGGCAACCTGGGTACGGGCTCCCCCATCGGCGACAGCCCACCCGTCCTGCTCGCGCTGGAGGCGGCGGTGGTGCTCGCCGGCGTCGACGGTGAGCGCGAGGTCCCGCTGGCGGAGTACTTCACCGGCTACCGGCAGAGCGTGCGCCGTCCCGGCGAGCTGATCCGCGCGGTGCGCGTCCCGCTGCCGCTGTCGCCGGTGGTGGCCTTCCACAAGATCGCCAAGCGGCGTTTCGACGACATCTCCAGCGTCGCGGTCGCCTTCGCGCTCGACATCGAGGACGGGACCGTCCGCAAGGCGCGGATCGGCCTCGGCGGCGTGGCCGCCACCCCGATCCGTGCCCTCGCCGCCGAGGAGGCCCTGGAGGGCGAGGCGTGGACGGCGGAGACCGTCGAGACCGCGGCGCAGCTGCTGCGGGCGGCGGGGACGCCGATGAACGACCATCGCGCCAGCGCCGGTTATCGCTCCGCGATGCTCGGCCAGAGCCTGCTGAAACTGTACGCGCAGACCACCGAGGCGGTGTCGTCATGAGCCAGTTGTCCGCTCGACCCGAGAAGCCGGTCGTCGGTGTCTCGATGCCGCACGAGAGTGCCGCTCTGCATGTCACCGGCACCGCGCTCTACACCGACGACCTGGTGCACCGCACCAAGGACGTGCTACACGCCCACCCGGTCCAGGTCATGAAGCCCCACGGCAGGATCACCGCGCTGCGCACCGAGCCCGCGCTCGCCGTACCGGGCGTGGTCCGCGTGCTGACCGGTGCCGACGTGCCCGGCGTCAACGACGCCGGGATGAAGCACGACGAGCCGCTCTTCCCCGACGAGGTCATGTTCCACGGCCACGCGGTCGCCTGGGTGCTCGGCGAGACCCTGGAGGCGGCACGGCTCGGCGCGGCAGCCGTCGAGGTGGAGCTCGACGAGAAGCCCTCCGTGATCACGCTGGAGGAGGCCATCGCGGCGGAGAGCTTCCACGGCGCCCGGCCCACGATGGTGACCGGTGACGTCGACGCCGGCTTCGCCGAGTCCGCCCACGTCTTCACCGGCACGTTCCAGTTCTCCGACCAGGAGCACTTCTACCTGGAGACGCACGCGGCGCTGGCCTACGTCGACGAGGCCGAGCAGATGTTCGTCCAGAGCAGCACCCAGCACCCCTCGGAGACCCAGGAGATCGTCGCGCACGTCCTCGGTCTGCACAGCCACGAGGTCACCGTGCAGTGCCTGCGGATGGGCGGCGGCTTCGGCGGCAAGGAGATGCAGCCGCACGGCTTCGCGGCCGTCGCCGCGCTCGGCGCCAAGCTGACGGGCCGGCCGGTCCGGGTCCGGCTCAACCGGACGCAGGACCTGACCATGTCGGGCAAGCGGCACGGGTTCCGCGCCGAGTGGAAGATCGGCTTCGACGCCGACGGCCGCATCCAGGCCCTGGAGGCCACCCTGACCGCGGACGGCGGCTGGAGCCTGGACCTGTCGGAGCCCGTGGTCGCCCGGGCGCTCTGCCACATCGACAACACGTACTGGATCCCCAACGCGCGCGTGACCGGCCGCATCGCCAGGACCAACAAGGTCTCCAACACGGCCTTCCGCGGCTTCGGCGGGCCGCAGGGCATGCTGGTGATCGAGGACATCATGGGCCGCTGCGCCCCGCTGCTCGGCCTGGACCCGATGGAGCTGCGGAAGCGGAACTTCTACCGGCCGGGGCTCGGCCAGTCGACGCCGTACGGACAACTGGTCACCCAGCCGGAGCGGATCACCGCCGTCTGGCGGCAGGTCGAGGAGAACGGCGGCATCGCCGACCGCAAGCGCGAGATCGCCGCCTTCAACTCCGCCCACCCGCACACCAAGCGGGCGCTGGCGATCACCGGTATCAAGTTCGGCATCTCCTTCAACCTCACCGCCTTCAACCAGGGCGGCGCGCTGGTGCTGATCTACAAGGACGGCTCGGTCCTGATCAACCACGGCGGCACCGAGATGGGCCAGGGCCTGCACACCAAGATGCTGCAGGTGGCGGCGACCACGCTGGGGATCCCGCTGCACAAGGTGCGGCTGGCCCCGACCCGTACCGACAAGGTGCCCAACACCTCCGCCACCGCCGCGAGCGCGGGTACGGATCTCAACGGCGCGGCGGTGAAGAACGCCTGCGAGCAGTTGCGCGAGCGGCTGCTGCGGGTGGCCGCCACCCAGCTGGGCGCGAACGCCTCGGACGTACGCATCGTCGAGGGCGTCGCGCGCACCCTGGGCAGCGACACGGAGCTGGCCTGGGACGATCTGGTGCGCACCGCGTACTTCCAGCGGGTCCAGTTGTCGGCGGCCGGTTTCTACCGGACCGAGGGGCTGCACTGGGACGCGAAGGCGTTCAAGGGCTCGCCGTTCAAGTACTTCTCGTACGGCGCCGCGGCGGCCGAGGTCGAGGTGGACGGCTTCACCGGCGCGTACCGCATCCGTCGGGTGGACATCGTGCACGACGTCGGCGACAGCCTGTCCCCGATGATCGACATCGGTCAGGTGGAGGGCGGTTTCGTGCAGGGCGCGGGCTGGCTGACGCTTGAGGACCTGCGCTGGGACGCCGGTGAGGGGCCGAACCGGGGTCGGCTGCTGACGCAGGCGGCGAGCACGTACAAGCTGCCGAGCTTCTCGGAGATGCCCGAGGAGTTCCACGTGACGCTGCTCCAGAACGCCACCGAGGAGGGTGCGGTCTACGGTTCCAAGGCAGTGGGTGAGCCCCCGCTGATGCTGGCGTTCTCGGTACGCGAGGCGCTGCGGCAGGCCGCCGCCGCGTTCGGGCCGAGCGGGGTCGCTGTCGAACTGGCCTCGCCCGCGACGCCGGAGGCGGTGTACTGGGCGATCGAGGCGGCTCGCGCGGGCGTCGCACCGCGGCGGGCCGAAGTGCTGAGCGGTGCCTGACATGACATGGGTCGCCGCGGTCGCACGGCTGCGAGCACGCCGGGAGTCCGGCGTACTGGTGACCGTCGCGACCGTGCGCGGCCATGCCCCGCGCGACGCCGGCGCGAAGCTCGTGGTGGGGCTGACCGAGACATGGGGCTCGATCGGTGGCGGCAATGTGGAGGCCGTCGCGATCGATCGGGCCCGGCAGATGATCTCCGTCCCCAAGCCCGCGCCGGAGCCGGAACTGATCGACTTCGCCCTGAACGACAAGGTGACCAACCGGCACGGCGTGCAGTGCTGCGGCGGTACGGTCTCGGTGCTGCTCGAACCGCTGCCGGTGGTACGAGCGGTGGCAATCTTCGGCGTCGGCCACGTCGGCCTGGAATTGGCGCGGATCCTGGCACGCCAGGACCTCGACCTCCATCTGATCGACAGCCGCGCCGACATCCTCACCAAGGAGCGCCTCGACGTCCTGGCGGACGCCGTCGCGCAGGTGCACGTCCACCACACCCCGTTGCTGCCCGAGGAGGTCCTGGAGGACCTGCCGCCCGGCACCCACGTCCTGATCATGACCCACGACCACGCGGAGGACGCCGCCCTGTGCGACGCGGCCCTGCGGACCACCCACTTGGGCTCGATCGGCCTCATCGGCTCGGCGGCCAAGTGGACCCGCTTCCGCAAACGCCTCGCCACGGAGGGCGGCCACGCGGACTCCACCATCGACCGCATCAAGACCCCGATCGGCCTCCCGGACATCACGGGCAAGGAGCCCGCGACGATCGCGGTGAGCGTCGCCGCGGACCTGCTCCGCACGTTCGAATCGGACGGGGGCTGAGGACGAGGAACCCGGGTCAGGGACTCACCAGGTCTGGCCGGCCTGCTCGCGGACCGTGCGGTTGATCCGATTGAAGAAGTTGGTCATCGCGATCTCCAGGGTGATCGCGCCCAGTTGCTCCTCACTGAAGTGCTCGGCGGCGTCCCAGATCTCAGCACCTGTCCGCCCCTCCGCCGCCACTTTTCTCATGCGCCGACGGCAATATCCGCCAGTTGGCTGAGCCATGGCCAAAAAGCTAAATGCTGCCGGGCATCAAGACCTTCAACTCAGCCACCGGGCCCCGAATTGGCCTGGACTGACAAGGCCATCGCAGAGCGCTTCAAGCTACCTTTCCTGTCGATCCAGCGAGCACGCGCACGATTTCCACGTCCATCAACCGCAAAGGAATGAGGGCCTCATGAAATCAAGGCTGGCCACAGCGGCCGTTCTCGGCGTCGCCGCTATCGGAATGACCCTCACCGCGCCCGCCGCGCACGCGGCCTCCCCCTCCCCCACGTCCGCCGCGACCTGCCAGAACTGGACCGTGAGCAGCGGGCAGGGCAAGGGTTCCGGCACGCACTGCTCCGACGGTGTCGTGTCCGGCTGGGTGGAGGACACCAAGGCCGACGGACGCTGTCCGTACGTGATCCTGAACACCAGCGGCGGCGCCATCCACAGTCCGTGGGTCGGACCCAAGGGGGCGAAGAAGAACTTCTCCTTCTCGGGAATCTGGGGCACGGTGACGTACTCCATGGGCTACGTCAACTGCTGAACCACCCCGGCATTCCGAAGACTCCGGGGCTTGGGTTCCGACGAACCCAAGCCCCGGAGCACCACCTCCGAATTCCGCTACGAAGCAGGCCCCTTGCGCGTCGCTCAGCCGCCGCTCGACGAGCGGGCCCGTAGCTGCGGGAGTACGAAGAGCCGGTGCCGTGGGGCGTCCGGTTGGTCGAGTCTCCGTACCAGCAACTCCACGGCGGACGCGCCCACTTCGTACTTGGCGGGGGCGACCGCGCTCAGCGGGATGTCGGCGAGGCCCGCCACCTCGTCGTCGTACGCGACGATCGCGACGTCGCCCGGCACCTGGATCGACCGCGCACGCAACCGCCGCAGCAGCGCGAGCGCCTCGTTGTCGGGGTGGGCGATGACCGCGTCGACGCGGCCCTCCGCCACGGCGTCGAGGAGCTCCTCGATCGGGCCGTCGTACCCCCGGTCCCCGGGGCCCGTGTCGGGGATGTCCAGGACGGGCGCCGGGACGGGGGCTTCGAGGCCCGCCGCGCGTACCCCCGCTTCGAAGCCCTCGATGATCCACGGCGCGGTCGGGCTCGCCCCGCGGACGAGCAGGACGAGGCGGCGACGGCCCGCGTCCGCGAGGTGCCGTACGGCGAGGCGCGCTCCATGGACGTGGTCGGAGACGACATGGTCGATCCCGGCCGACTCGTCCGCGTCCGGGCGGCGCTCCACGATCACGACCGGGACGGGCAGCTCCTCGTACCAGCCGCGCGGCCCCGACGGGACCACGAGCAGCCCGTCGATCCCGTCGCCGATCATCCGCTCGACCTGCGCGCGCTCCTCGTCGGCGTCGTACCCCGAGATGTCGAGGATCAGGCGGACGTTGCGAGCCGCGGCGGCTTCCCGCGCGCCCTTGATGACCTCGGGGTAGTAGTAGTCCGCCGCCGGCACGATCAGGCCGACGACCCGCTCCCGGCCCGGGCGCCCAGGCGCCTGACCAGCCGTCTCGGCGGGAGCCGTCTCCGCCCAGGTCTCGGGGAGCATGGCCCCGCCGTGCACCCGCGCGACGAGGCCACGGTCGGCGAGGATCTCGACATCCCGGCGGACCGTGACCGGAGACACCCCCAACTCGGCCGCGAAGTCGCTGACTCGAAGCGAACCCTCCTCCCGCAGCCTGCGCAGGATGGCCTGGTGCCTGTGTTCCGCGTGCACTGCCCCGCTCCCCTCCTAGGACACCCCAGTTCAGGCGCAGTGTAGCGAGCAACCCCCAAGCCCATCGATCGATTCTGATTGTTTCTGTCTGTACGGACAACGTGAGGCTGTTTCTGTCCAAACCGTTGCCTTGTTGATTTTCAGCGTGTTAGAAACCCCACGCTTACGAGCCAGCGACAGCGCCGAGGCAACGACGCGCTCCTCCCGTAAAGGTCGTCTCCCATGCCATCTCCCTGGCGCCGCCGCACCTTCCTCCACGCCGCCGGTGGAGGCGCGCTCGCCCTCGGACTCTCCGGAACGCTCGCCCGTCCGGCCGCCGCCATGCCCCAGCAAGTCCTCGCGTCCGACGCCGAGTTCGACGTGCTGCGCGCCAAGTGGCGTGACCTCATCCTCGGTACGGGCTTCAGCCCCACGGCAGAGCCGTACCGGACCATCCTCACCACCCTCGGCACCACCGCGGCCGGCTTCGCCGCGACCATGGCCCCGGCGAGCGGTTCACTCTGGCCCGGCCGTTCCTGGACCGACCCCGAGCCGGACCTCGACGCCGAGTCGTACGCCTTCTCGGCGACCATGAACGACAGTTACAACCGGCTGCGCACCATGGCCGAGGCGTACTCCCAGCCGGGCACCGGACTGACCGGGGACACCGGCCTCCGCGACGCGATCCTCACCGGCCTCGACCACCTCCGCGCCGAGGTCTACAACGAGACCACCACGCGCTACGGCAACTGGTACAACTGGCAGATCGGCGCCCCGCAGGCCCTGATGGACACCTGCGTGCTGATGTACGAGCACCTGTCGGCGGAGCAGATCGCCGGCTACTGCCGGGCCGTGGACGCCTTCCTACCGGACTCGGTCTTCGACTCGTACACCGGAACCAGTACGGGTGCCAACCGGGTCGACCTGTGCCGCGGGGTCATCCTGCGCGGGATCGTCGGCAAGGACGCGGCCAAGATCGCGCGGGCGTCGCAGGCACTGGCCCCGGTGTTCCCGTACGTCACCTCGGGCGACGGTTTCTACGACGACGGCTCGTTCGTCCAGCACCGCAACGTCCCCTACATCGGCGGCTACGGCGCGGTGCTCCACGACGGTGTGGGCCGACTGCTCGCGCTGCTGCGCGGGTCGAGCTGGGAGGTGACGGGCGCCGGCACACAGCTCTTCCTCGACACGATCGAGAAGGCCGTCGCCCCCTTCATCTACAACGGCCTGATGATGGACAACGTCAGCAGCCGGGGCATCAGCCGCATCGGCACCAACGAACACCAGCGCGCGCACGGCCTGATGGCGACCATCCTGCTGCTCGGCCAGGGCGCGAGCCCCGAGGAGAACGCCCGCTGGCGCGCGATGGTCAAGGGCTGGCTGCAGCGCGACTACTACTACCCCGCGCTGAAGAACCCCGGCCTGAGCCTCATCAGGGCCTCACTCCTGCAGGCCCTGCAGGACGACACCTCTGTGAAGGCCGCCCCCGAGCCCGTCGAACACCGGCTGTTCCACAACATGGCGCGGGCGACCCACCGCCGTCGCGACTGGGCGGCCTCCGTCTCCATGGCCTCGAACCGCATCGCCCACTACGAGTTCGGGAACGGCGAGCACGCCCGCGGCTACCACACCGGCGCCGGCTGGCTCTCCTGGTGGGGCAGCGACTTCGGCCTGGAGCAGTACTCGGACGCCTACTGGCCCACGGTCGACCCGTACCGCCTGCCCGGCATCACCGCGTCGCGCAAGCCGCTGGCCGACGGCGAGGGCGGCAACTGGGGGCAGCCGATGCCGGACGCCGCCTGGGTCGGCGGCACCACCGACGGCGAGTACGCCGCCGTCGGCCAGCACCTCAAGGGCATCTCCAGCACCATGGTCGCGAGGAAGTCCTGGTTCTTCCTCGACGACTCCGTCGTCTGCCTCGGCGCCGGCATCACCTCGGCCGACGGCCACGCCGTCGAGACGACCGTCGACAACCGCGCACTCGGCGCCACCGGCGCCCCGGTCCTCACCGTCGACGGCAAGGCACAGTCGCAGGCGCAGGGTTGGACGGGCACCTTCGAGGACGCCGAGTGGGCTCACATCGCCGGGCAGGCGGGCTACGTCTTCCCCGGTGGGGCCAAGCTTCACGCCGTGCGCGAGGAACGCACCGGCTCCTGGCGGGACATCAACACCGGTGGCTCCCCCGACCCGATCACCCGCCGCTACCTGACCCTGTTCACCGACCACGGCGTCGACCCGACCGACGGCGACTACGCCTACGTCCTTCTGCCCGGGGCCAGCGCGCGGGCGACCGCTCAACGCGCATGCGACAGGGGTTGGTTGAGGATCCTCGCCAACTCGGCTGACCAGCAGGGCGTACGTGTACCGAAGTCGGGCTTCATGGCCGTCAACTTCTGGGCAGCGGGCACCGTCGACAAGCTCCGCGCCAGTGCCCCCGCCTCCGTCCTCGTGCGGGAGCACCGCAACGGCACGGCGACCATCGTCGTCTCGGACCCGGCGCGGCAGGCCACGTCCCTGGACGTCGTCTGGAACCGGCGCGTGAGCAAGGTGCTCTCGAAGCCCGCCACGGTCACCGCCACCACGACCGGCTCGTCGCTCAAGCTCACCTTCGGCGACCTCACCGGCCAGGCCGGCGCCCCTCAGAAGATCACCGTCCGCCTCGGCTGACCCCCAGACCGCGAGGTGCCCGCCCCGGCCGGGGCGGGCACCTCGCGCGGAAACCCGCTCCCCCCACCCCACCGGAGGAATCCATGCGTCTCAGCAACGTCCACGGTGTCGCCCGCTCCGCGCTCCCCCTCGCCGCGGCGCTCTCCCTCGTCCTCGCGACTCCGGCGCACGCCGCGGTCGAATGGGACGGCGACGCGGACAACGGCGGCACCGCCGTGTTCGCCTCGATCCTGTGCGACTCCCCTTCGTACGTGTACCAGCCGGACTGGAACGACGGTCGCGGGAAGATCTTCGGCTTCACCAAGGCAGCGGGCTCCGAGCGGTGCGAGGGGCACGGCATCGCCGGCCGTACCCTCACGTCCGGCCGGACGTACTGGTTCGGCTGGGAGTCCATGACCAAGACGGGCAACGCCCAGACCGTGTTCCAGTGGAAGTCCTGGGGAACCGGCGACGAGCACGACCAGAACTACCCGGTGCTCATGAAGGTCGAGGACAGCCGGCTGAAGATCTGGTACGTCGCCCCGGGCGAACAGTGGATCTCCGCCGGCAGCGTCGCCTGGACGCCGGGCACCTGGAACAAGATCGAGCTCGGCATCAACGCCCAGACCTCGACGAGCGGTTCCTTCGCCCTGTACGTCAACGGCCAGCTGGTCGTCGACCGTCAGAACGCGCGGACCTGGGACCTCAAGGGCAACGTTCCGCGCTGGGGCTCGTACGGCTCCACCATCTTCGACGTCGAGTCGGTCCACTGGGTCGACGGTCTGAAGATGGGAACGACGCGCGCCGACGTCGACTGACGCACCGTACGGGCGCTCCGCACGACGCCGCCCGGGTCAGCCGTGCTTCTTCGCGTAGGCGCGGGCGTAGGCGTCCGCGGCGACGAGTGAGTCCATCACCATGTCGGGCGTGAGGGCGAAGGGCATGTTGTGCGTCGTCTCGCCCTCGGCGGTGGCCGCGCTGGCGATGGCGAGGAGCTCGTCGCGGCCCGCGTCGACGAGGCCGATCTCGGCGAGGGTGGTGGGCAGACCGACCTCACGGCTGAAGCGGAGGAAGGTGTCGATCTCCTCGGTCGGGGAGCCCTCCATGACGAGTTGGGCCAGCGTGCCCATGTTGACCTTCTCGCCGTGCATGAAGGCGCCGGTGTTCGGCGACGCGGTGAAGCCATTGTGGATGCCATGCGCGGCGGCCAGGCCACAGCTCTCGAACCCGAGCCCGGAGAGCAGGGTGTTCGCCTCGGTGATCTTCTCCAGGGCGGGGGTCACGACGTGCTGTTCGGCCGCGAGCTTGGCCTGGACGCCGTACTCCATGAGGGTCTCCCAGCACAGCCGGGCGAGGCTGAGGGCGGCGTCGGTGGCCAGTCCTCCGGCCATGGCGACACTCCGGGCCTGGACGCAGGCGCGGGCCTCGTACCAGGTGGCCAGGGCGTCACCCATCCCGGAGACGATGAAGCGGCTCGGGGCGTTGGCGATGTACGTGGTGTCGACGAGGACGAGGTTCGGGTTGCGGTGCAGCCCGAAGAAGTACCGGTCGAACGCTCCGTCCTCGGTGTAGATGACCGCGTGCGCGCTGGTCGGCGCGTCGGTGGACGCCACCGTGGGTGCGCTGACGGACGGGATGCCGTCGCAGATGAAGCCCACCGACTTCGCGGTGTCGACGGTCATGCCGCCACCGATCCCGATCACGACGTTCGCGCCGACCTCGCGGACCCGGGCCACGATCCGGTCGATCTCCACCTGCGTGCACCGGCCGCCGAAGGTCTCCCGCGTCATCCGGACGCCCGCGCCGGCGAGGGACTTCTCCGCGGTCTCCCCGGCGAAGCCCCACACGCCGTCGTCGGCGAGGACCAGCGCGTGGTCGCCCAGTTGGGCCACGTGCTGCCCCAACTCCCGCATGGCCCCCGCGCCCTGGACGTACTTGGGCGGGCTGATCAGGACGCGCGTGGTGACGGTGTTCAAGGGAGACCTCCTGTGGGGGCCAGGCGCTTGCTCGCCCTTCTTCCTGCTGTCCGGAGGAATCAGGGAAAGAAATGAGACGGGCATCCGGAGGATTCACGGAGCCTTCGAACGGAGTATGGCACAGGAAATTCGAGCACCGAATACGATGGCGAAGGGGAATGCGGGCGAGAATGCCAAGGGCCCTGCGAGATGAGGACCTTCGCCCAGGGCCAGGAGGGACCAACGCCTCGTTCCTCAGGCGCACCGAGCGGGTGAGACTCGGAGCGACACATCTCTTTTCGATATTTCCGTCATCAGTTCTGCCGCGGACGCCAAAAGCCGCCGTGCAGAACTCCGCCGCGCCGCCGCGTCCTCGCGGCAATTTAGCTACGAATAAAGCCGCACGAGGGAGACACCCGCCTTGAAGAAGCTCATCAACACTCCTCAAAGTGTGGTCTCCGACGCACTACGGGGCATGGCGGCGACGCATCGCGAGCTGAATGTGGACGCGGTGGCCGGGATCGTCACCCGGGCCGGCGGGAAGGTTCCGGGCAAGGTCGGCATCCTGTCCGGCGGCGGCAGCGGGCACGAGCCGCTGCACGCGGGGTTCGTCGGCCACGGCATGCTGGACGCCGCCGTCGCGGGCCCGGTCTTCACCTCACCGGTCCCGGACCGCATCCATGAAGGCATCACCGCCGTCGACTCCGGCGCCGGTGTGCTGGTCGTCGTCAAGAACTACACGGGCGACATCCTGAACTTCGGTATGGCCACGGAGGACGCCGACGACGAGGGCATCGCGGTCGAGACCGTCGTCGTGGACGACGACGTGGCCGTCGCCCGCGGTGAGGGCGCGGGCCGCCGAGGCACGGGCGCGACGCTCTTCGTGGAGAAGCTGGCCGGCGCCCTCGCCGAGACTGGTGCACCGCTCGCGGAGGTCGCCGCACTGGCCCGCAGGACCAATGAGCGCAGCCGCAGCTTCGGCGTTGCCCTCACCTCATGCACCACACCCGCCAACGGTGCCCCCAACTTCGAACTGGGCGCGGACGAGATCGAGATCGGCGTCGGCATCCACGGCGAGCCGGGCCGCCGCCGCGCTCGCCTGACGACCGCGGCCGAGACGGCCGAGATCATGCTCGACGCGATCCTCGAAGACCTCCCCGAGGCGGACGGCGACCCGGTGATCCTCCTCGTCAACGGCCTGGGCGCCACCCCGCCGGTCGAGCTCTACGTCGTACGCGCCGAGGTCGAGCGGATTCTCACCGCGTGTGGCATCCGCACGGCCCGCTCGCTGGTCGGCAACTACGTGACCAGTCTCGACATGGCCGGCTGCACCCTGACCCTGTGCCGCGCGGACGAGTCGATGCTCGACCTCTGGGACTCACCGGTGCAGACGCCTTCGCTGCGCTGGGGCGTCTGAACCCCCGCCATCCGGCCCCCTCCCCTCACCCGCAGGCCCCCCATCAGGAAGAACGATCCCGTGACGGCTGCTACCCCCACCCCCGACCCCGCTCTCGATGTCACGTACTTCCGCCGCTGGCTGACCGCGGCCTCCCAGCTCTTCGAGCGGGACGAGGCACGTCTGACCGCCCTGGACGCGGCGATCGGTGACGGCGACCACGGCGCGAACATGGTGCGAGGCTTCGCCGCGGCCCGCGCCGCCGCCGACGAGTCCCCGGCAGCGACTCCCGGTGAGCTCCTGGGCCAGGCCGGCACCACCCTCACCAACACCGTGGGCGGCGCGTCCGGCCCTCTCTTCGGCATGGCGCTGCGCCGTACCGGCAAGCGGTTCGGCTCCGAGATCGACGTCCCCGCCGAGCAGTTCGCGTTCTCGCTGCGTGCGGGAGCCGAGGCCGTGAGCAAGCTCGGCGGCGCGGGTGTCGGTGATGCGACCCTGCTGGACGCCCTGCTCCCGGCGCTCGACGCCCTCGACGGCGAGCTCGCGGCCGGTAGCCCTCTGACCAAGGCCCTGCGGACGGCGCGCGCGGCGGCCGAGCGAGGCGCCGAGGCCACCGGCCCGATGCAGGCCCGCAAGGGCAGGGCCAGCTACCTCGGCGAGCGCTCCATCGGCCACGAGGACGCGGGCGCCAACTCCGTCGTACTCCTCTTCGACGCCCTCACCATGGCGGCGGACCCCTCGT
This sequence comes from Streptomyces sp. NPDC001927, assembly GCF_053594455.1. Classification (NCBI taxonomy): domain Bacteria; kingdom Bacillati; phylum Actinomycetota; class Actinomycetes; order Kitasatosporales; family Streptomycetaceae; genus Streptomyces; species Streptomyces sp. NPDC001927. The sequence goes on from NZ_JBSFEN010000002.1 coordinate 257,053, forward strand.
GGGAGCCGGCCCCGGCGACCACCGCGGCGCCGCAGGAGTCCGTCGAGACGGCTCAGAGCACACCCCGGTCGGGCGGTGGGCGCGTCGGTGTCGTACTCGTCTCGCACAGCCGTGAAGTGGCCGAATCCACAGCCGAGTTGGCCAAGGCCATGGTCGGCTCCGGCGACATCGCCCCGGTTCTGGCGGCCGGCGGCACGGACGACGGCCGGATCGGGACCAGCGCGGAACGCATCCACGCCGCGGCCGTGAAGGCCGACGAGGGCCAGGGTGTCGCGATCCTCTGCGACATGGGCAGCGCGGTGCTCACCGTCCAGGCGCTGCTCGGTGAGGGCGACGAGCGCACGATGCCCGCCGACTCCCGGATCGTGGACGCGCCCTTCGTCGAGGGAGCTGTCGGCGTCGTCGTCACCGCTTCGGTGGGCGGGGACATCGACATGGTCGTGGCGGCCGGCGAGGACGCGCGCAACTACCGCAAGGCTTGAAAGGCCGAAAGGCCCTGCCCGGCGGAGGGTGTTGACGCTGGCCCCCGGTTCGCGGCCCCGCGAGAATGCGGGCCATGACCGATGACTCAGCGCATCCCGCCGTCCGCGTCGAGCGTGAGGGGCCAGTGACGACCGTCGTGTTGTCACGGCCCTCCGCCCGCAACGCCGTGGACGGACCGACAGCCCGCCAACTGGCCGACGCCTTCCGCGCGTTCGACGCGGACCCCGACGCCTCGGTCGCCGTTCTGTGGGGCGAGGGCGGGACGTTCTGCGCGGGCGCCGACCTCAAGGCGATCGGCACCGAGCGCGGCAACCGGGTGGAGCCGGACGGCGACGGCCCGATGGGCCCAACCCGGTTGCACCTCTCCAAGCCGGTCATCGCGGCCGTCGCCGGTCACGCCGTGGCCGGCGGGCTGGAGCTCGCCCTGTGGTGCGACCTCCGCGTGGCCGAGGAGGACGCGGTCTTCGGGGTGTTCTGCCGCCGATGGGGCGTCCCCCTGATCGACGGCGGCACGGTCCGGCTCCCCCGGCTTATCGGCGAGAGCCGCGCGATGGACCTCATCCTGACCGGTCGAGCCGTACCGGCGGCCGAGGCGTACGCCATGGGCCTCGCCAACCGCCTCGTCCCACCGGGCCGGGCCCGGGCGGCGGCGGAAGAGCTCGCCCGGGAGATCGCCGCCTTCCCCCAGCTGTGCCTGCGGCACGACCGGCTGTCCGTACGGGAGCAGCACGGCCTGCCCGAGCCCGAGGCCCTCGCGGCGGAGCTGCGGCACGGGATGGTGCCCCTGTCGGCGGGCGAGACGATCTCGGGAGCCGCCCGCTTCACCGCGGGCCAGGGAAGGCACGGCTCCTTCGGCGACTGACGGCCTCCTCGCCGGGCCGACGGACCGAGGCCCTTTTGCTAATGGAATCCATTTTCATATACGTTCTCGGGGACAGCACCGCCCTCGCCACACCCAGGAGCTCCCATGGCCGTCCCCAAGCGGAAGATGTCCCGCAGCAACACCCGTCACCGCCGCGCGCAGTGGAAGGCCACCACCCCGCAGCTGGTGCCGATCACCGTCGACGGCTCCGTCTATCAGGTGCCGCAGCGCCTGGTGAAGGCGTACGAGCGCGGTCTCCTGCACCCCGAGGGCTGAGCCCACGCCCCGCACGAACGACGAACGGCTGCCCGGCCTGGGAGACGTACGGCATCGACGACGTCTGTGCACACGAACCCGCGGACTCAACGGCGGCCTGATTCAACGGGCTTGCGCGGCAAGGAGGTGGGCAGCGGCTCTGCTCCGCGAGTGGCCCACAGCGTCACGCCGATGTAGAGCATCTGCTCCGGGATGCGCTGCCACAGGGGCGAGGCGGGCTCGCCCGCGAACGGGATCTCGGCGACGGCGGCGTGGATGTTCGCCGGCAGCATGACGACGAACAGCAGCGCCAAGCAGTAGCCGGCGGCGCGGCGGGTCCGGCCGATGATCAACCCGACCGCGCCGAGGAACTCCAGCACGCCGGTGAGGTAGACCATCGCCGAGGCGAACGGTACGGCCGACGGGACCATGGCGGCGAGGTCGGCATGGTTCGGCATGACGGTGACGCTCGCCGGGACGAAGTGAGCACTGGCGGTCATGAACAGCATGACCGCGACCGCATGGGCCGCCGCCGCGGGCCAAGTCGCGAAGCGCCGTACGCCGAGTGCGCCGAGGCCACGCAGCAGGGCCAGCGAGGTGAGGAGAACGGGCAGGGTCATCTTCGCGCTCCGGGGATCTAGTCATTGTCAAGTTCTTGGGTCGAGCGTAAGCCCGGTGCGGTATCTTGTCAATGACAAGTTGAGAGGATCGCGCCTGTGCCCAAGAGCGGATACCACCATGGAGATCTCCGCCGGACGATCGTCGCCGCCGCCGTCGCGGCGATCGACGAGTCCGGCCTCGACGGGTGGAGCCTGCGCGAGCTCGCTCGCCGCGCGGGGGTCTCCCACGCGGCGCCCGCCCACCACTTCGGCGACAAGACCGGCGTCCTGACCGCCATCGCCACCGATGGGTTCACGCTGCTCGGCGACGCCCTCGAAGCCGCGGAGTCGGACTTCCTCGCCGCGGGCCTGTCCTACGTGGACTTCGCCGTCAACCATCCGGTCCACTTCGCGGTGATGTTCCAGCCCAGCCTGTACCGTGCGGACGACGAGGCCCTCCAGCAGGCGGAAACCCGCGCCGGTGACGCGCTCCGCAAGGGGGCCGGCGCGGCGGCCGCCACCTCGAACGATGCCCCCGAGCACACCACGCTCGCCGCGTGGTCCATCGCGCACGGCTTCGCGAATCTGTGGATCAGCGGGGCGCTACGACCGGCACCGGGCGCCGACGCCGTCGACGCGGCCCGCCCGGTGCTGCGGATGCTCCTCAAACGGTCGTCGTGAAGCAGCCCTCTCAGGTGGTGAAGCGGCGCCGGATGTCCGGGCGTTCGGCGAGGTGCTGGGGGTAGCCGGGGCCGAGGCGCGGGCGTGTGTCGTCGGCCGTCATCGGCTCCTTGCAGGAGGCGCAGACGACCTCGGCGTCGCCCTCGTGCCCGCAGCGGTCGTGGTGAAAGACCACCGGCGGCCCCTGCTCGCCGCTGAGCCAGCGGTTGCCCCAGGTGTTCATGGCGGCGAGCACGCCGAAGAAGTCGCGGCCCTTCTCCGTGAGGACGTAGTCGTAGCGCACCGGCTCGTGCTGGTAGGCCTGCTTCTCCATGAGGCCTTCGTCGACCAGGCGGCGGAGCCGGTCGGTCAGGGTGTTGCGGGCGATGCCGAGCTCCTGCTGGAACGCGTCGAACCGCTTGATCCCGTAGAAGGCCTCCCGCAGGACGAGCGGCGTCCACCAGTCCCCGAGCATGTCCATGGTGCGCGCGACGGAGCACGGCCAGTTCGCGAAAGAGGTCCGCCTCATGAGCTCAGCATAAGGTCTCATGAGGGGACTCAGCAGGTCGCCCGCGTTCCTGGACGCGCCCGCCGCGCGCGAGCCCTCGGACTCTCGGGCTCAGGCCCTAGCGCTATCGGGCCCCTCGCCATCCATCTCTCGTACCAGGTCGAGCGCACGGCCCAGAGTGGTCAGCCGGTCTTCCAGCGTCTCGCCGGCGGGGTAGAAGCGGATGGTGTCGACGCCGGCTTCGCGCCACACCCGCAGCCGGTTTCGCACCATGTCCTCGGTGCCGATGAGCGTCGTACCCAGGACCATCTCGTCGGTGACCAGATCCGCCGCCCCGTCCCGGTCGCCGGCCTGCCAGCGTTCGCGGACCTCGGCGGCGACGTCGGCCCAACCCTGGCGGCTGTAGGCGTTGTTGTAGAAGTTGGTGCTCGCGGAGCCCATGCCTCCGAGGCTGAAGGCCAGTTCCTTCTTCCGGCCGGCCACCATCGCCCGCAGCGCGTCCTCGTCCTCGGCGAAGGCCACCTCGGCGCCCTGGCAGATGTCGAGGTCCGCGCGTGAGCGGCCGGAAGCGGTGAGGCCCGCGTCCAGGTGGTCGAAGTAGGCCTCTTTGGCGCCCTCGGGCACGAAGCTCGTACCCAGCCAGCCGTCGGCGATCTCGCCGGTCAGGTGCAGCATCTTCGGCGAGAGGGTCGCCAGATGGATCGGGATGGGGTGCTCGGAGCGTACGGCCACGCGCATGGGCTTGGCCTCTCCGCCGGGCAGCGGGATCGTGAACTCCCGCCCGGAGTACGAGACTTTCTCCCCCGCTGCGGCCTGCCGGACGATCTCGACGGTTTCCCGCATCCGTGACAGCGGCCGGTCGAAAGGCACGCCGTGCAGCCCTTCGATCACCTGCGGGCCGGACGGGCCGAGTCCAAGGAGGAAGCGTCCCTGGGAGATGTGCGACAGGGTGATCGCCGCGCGGGCGATGGCCATCGGTGTACGGGTGGCGAGCTGGATGATCCCCGAACCGAGGAGCATGCGCTCCGTCTTGGCGGCGAGGTACCCCAACGGCGAAGGCGCTTCCGCGCCCCAGGCCTCCGCCACCCAGCAGATGTCCAGGCCCAGCTTCTCCGCCTCGGTGACGAAGTCCACCGTCTCCTGCCAGTCGGCCCCGGACGCCTCGATCGTGGTCGACGTACGCATCACACATCCGCCTTTCCGGACTCTTCCGCGAGCTTCTTGATCGCCGTGAGGGTGACGCCGATGTTGGTCTCGAACTCGCGCATCCGCACGAAGACGATCTTCTGTTCCTTCTCCGGCATGCTGTCGATGGCGACGGACAGTCCGGAGCGGCCCGGCCCCAGCTGCATCCACTGCCGCAACAGCGTTCCGCCGTCCTCGGGTTGGAGGGTGAACCGCCAGATCGCCGCGGGTTGTTCGGGGTCCTCGACCGCCCAGGCGAACACCCTGGGCGGCTCGCACTGCACGACGTGGGAGGTGGTGGCCCATTCCCCCAGCGCCTCGTGCCTGCTGCGGCCCACGAAGCGGGCCCCCGGGGCGGGTCGTGTCCCGCCGTCCAGCCACTGCACCGACTGCAGCTCCGCGCTCAGACGCGGCATCAACTCGATGTCGGAGACCAGCTCCCATACCCGTTCGGGCGGGGCGGCGATCCAGATCGGCACCTCGACCGTCGGCTTGTCCGCGTAGCGTGCGCCTGTCCACTCCATGGGCTTGTCGCCTCCTACGTTCCGTAGTTGAAGTCACGTCGCGAGCAACCGCGCTGCAGGGCAGGCGAGTTCGTGCGGCTCGCCGGTGGGCACGCGGCGCATCGGACGAAATCCACGGCGCCCAGCATCGACTAGTGAGTCTATCTACGCAACTATTCTGGTCATTGACTTACGGCAGACATGGGAGGACCGCGAACGGGGGCGACGCGGCGCGCGTCGCCCCCGTGTGCCCACCGGTTTCAGCGCGGGCTGCTCACCGAGCCTGCGGACGCGCCCTCGGCGCGGACGGCCTCGGCGTCGGCGCCGCTGTGCCGTTCGGCCCACGTCTCCAGCGCTGCCCGGCAGGCGTGGTCGAGGTGGTGGACCCCGGAGAGGTCCAGGACCACGCGTCGGTCGGTCGGCAGGGCTTCCAGGCTGTCGAGTATCTGCGGCAGCCGCAGGAAGGTGACCGTCCCCTGGAGCCGTACGCGGACCGCGCCGCGTCCGTCGTCGCTGTGCTCGATCCGCAGGTGCGAGGCCTCCCAGGCGGCCTTCGCGACCGACAGGACGAGGCCGATCAGGACGCCCTCGAACATGCCGACCGCGACGATCGCCGTCGCCGTCGCCACGAGGACGAGGGCCTCGCCCCGGTGACGGTGCCAGAGCGTCATGACGCCCTTGAACGGGATGAGCTTCCAGCCCGCGTGCACGAGGATCCCGGCCAGCGCGGCCAACGGGATGTACGCGAGGACGGCGGGCAGCAGGGCGACGAAGAGCAACAGCCAGACACCGTGGAGGACTCGGGACGCCTTCGTCCGGGCGCCGGCCTCGACATTGGCCGAGCTGCGCACGATGACCGCGGTGAGCGGCAGGGCACCGAGCAGGCCGCAGAGCGCGTTGCCCGAGCCCTGGGCGACGAGTTCCTTGTCGTAGTCCGTCCGCGGTCCCGAGTGGAGCCGGTCGACCGCCGCCGCGCTGAACAGCGACTCGGCGGAGGCGATCAGGGCGAACGCGAGGACCGTGCCGAGGAGGGCGGGATCGGCGAGCGACGAGAGGGCCTCGACGCCCGGCAGATGGACGGCCTCCAGTACGCCGCTCACCCGCACGGTCTCCATCGGAAGGCCGAACACGGCGGTCGCGAGGGCGGCCAGCAGGACCGCCACGAGGGCCCCGGGCACCGCCCGCGCCCGGCGCGGCAACCGCCGCCAGCCGACGATGACGAGAACGGTGCCGGTCCCGAGGGCGAGCGACACAAGGGCCGTACGGCTGCCCAGCGCCCCGACCAGGGCGCCCGGCAGGCCGGTCAGTTTGTCGAGACCGGAAGCCGGGGCGGGCAGGCCCGCCGCGGCGTAGAGCTGGCCGGCGATGATGATCAGGCCGATGCCCGCAAGCATGCCCTCGACGACGGAGAGGGAGATCGCACGGAACCAGCGCCCCCACCGGAGCAGGCCCATGGCGATCTGCAGCAGGCCGGCCACCAGCACGATGACTCCGAGCGCGGGCAGGCCAAAGGCCCGCACGGCCTCGAGAACGAGCACGGTGAGCCCGGCGGCGGGTCCGGAGACCTGAAGGCTGCTGCCCCGCATGAGGCCGGTGACGATTCCGCCGACGATGCCGGTGATGAGGCCCAGTTCGGCGGGGACACCGGACGCGACGGCGACGCCGAGGCAGAGCGGGAGGGCGACGAGGAAGACGACGAGCGAGGCGGCGAAGTCCTGCCGCAGGAAGGGGAACGAGAAGGAGGGGAAGGAGCGCGGCATCCGGACGTCCCTCCTCACTGCGCGGACCAGCTGCGCAGCCGGCGCAGTGGGGTGGTGGCATCGGTCGGGGACTGGCCCGCGGTGGGCGGGGCGAACTCCTCAGGGCGCTGTCCGAATCGGCGGGCGTTGTCGATGAGGGGCTGCATGAATGTTTCCTCCTGGCGCGCCGTGGGGGCGCGTCGGGCTGACAGGTCGGCGCGGAGTGGTGCCGCCTGTCAGCAGAGGAACACCTGGAGGGCGGAGGGTTCGTGGGCGGCGAGGGGTCTCGGCCGAGTGTCCGGACCACCGGCCGAGGGATGCGTGACCGGCGGTGCGGTGCGCGCGACGAGCGGCGGCGGGCCGGGAGGGCCCACGGGCGCGGTGACGGCCCGGCGCCGGTCACGATGGAGGACGGAGCCCCTGGGCGCATCGACCTCGCCGCCCCCGGCATGCACGGACTCGTACGCCACGGCCGACGCGGCCTGCTGAACGCGAGGCTGCTGGAGCTGGGGCACCACGGGCCCGGCGACGGAGGTGGGCAGGACACACGTGCCGCAGAGGAGCGCGAGGACGAGAAGGAGCGTCGCGCGCAGGGCCACGGACACGCGGGAGGAAGACATCGCGAACACACCTCCCTCCGGTCGCGCCATCACCCAACTTCACCAAAGCAAGCCCAAGGGCGAGTCAACGAAGAGTAATGCGCCCATGTGGAGGGCACGCCGCAACACCCGTGGCATACGAAGGTTTTCGAATGGAATCAGCCTGATGTTGACGCGAACGGCAGCGTCGGAAGGGGTCCACACCCCGAGAGTCCGTCAGGTCGAGCCCTGCGTGGCCCGCTCTCACAGCCGTCGATAGAGGCCACCACGTAGCCGTACGCCGCGCGGCGCGACACTACGAAATCGGAGGCCTCAAGGCTGCCAAGAATGGGCTCGGTAGCGCGAATACTGGCACCTCGGGCGCTCTCCGACCGGCGTTCACGAGCCCCAGGCCGTCCGACTCCTGACAGTCCACCACCCGCCCACCCACGGCCCCGACAAGTAGGCCCCTGACCTGGTGCTTTCCGCCCAACTCTCTAGGCTGGAGGCTGCGCTGGACACCCGTTGGAGGGGGACTTCATGAGTGACGCCACGAATCCGTACACGGCCGCCCACATTCAGGTGTGGGAGGGGCTGGAGGCCATCCGGAAACGCCCAGGGATGTACGTGGGCTCGACCAGTGAGTGGGGGCTGCACAACCAGGTGTATGAGGTCTCCGACTGGGCGGTGAACGAGGTTCTCGCCGGTCGTGCCGACCACGTCGACGTCGCGCTGGAACCCGACGGCTGGGTGCGGGTCGCCATCGACGGACCCGGGGTTCCTGTCGAGGCCGCCGGGCATGCGGGTGGACCTGCTCTCGAAGAGCTGCTGACTCAAATGCACGCCGGGCCGCGGCGCGACGGCCACCGTTTCGTGGAGGTAGGCCTCTGCGGCATGGGCCCCTTCGTCGCCAACGCCTTGTCGAGCCGCCTGACGGCGGAGGTCCGGCGCGAGGGGGTGCGCTGGGTACAGCACTTCGACTGCGGCACTCCGGCCGGCCCACCGTCGGCCGAGGGGCCCACGACGGGAACCGGAACCGTCATTGCGTTCCGGCCCGACGCCGACATCTTCGGTACGGCGGAGTGCTCGTTCGAGGCGCTGGCGGAGCGCTTCAGAACGCTGGCGTTCCTGAACCGCGGCCTCAGCATCTCCCTGACCGACCGTCGCCCTCCAAGGGAGCCACGATCGGAGCGATTCCTCTTCCCGGGCGGCGCCAAGGACTTCGTCGCCTTCATCGCCGCGCAGGCCGGGACAGCCGATTCGACGGACGTCTTCGGCTTCGAGCACGAGGATCCTCGGATCCCCGGGTCTGTCGAGGTCGCCCTGATGTGGAGCCGCACCCTCACAGGCGGCATCCAGAGCTTCGCGAACAGCAAGCCCACGCCCGGGGGTGGGACGCACGTGGTGGGCTTCAGAGAGGGGGTTGCTGCGGCGATCAACACCTTCGTACGAGGGAGGCAGCTGCTGCCTGAGACGGACACCGATCTCAGCCCTGACCGGATCTTCGACGGCCTCACCGCGGTCGTCTCGGTGAAACTCGACCGTCCCGAGTTCGAAGGCGCCACACGCGCCATCTTGGGCAATGCCGAAGTGCGCGCATCCATCGCGTCGGCCGTCCAGAAACACCTGATCACGTGGTTGGCAGAGAACCCACGTCTGGCCTCGGCCGTCGTAGGCCGGATCGCCGCCGATCCATGGCCAGGGCCGGCTGGGGCTTGAGCCTCGGTGGCGAGGTGGGGACCCGTACCCGTCTTCTGCCTGGCGGGCCATCTGCTCACGCGGACCCGCCCTGGTCCTCCCCGATACCTAGCGGCCCACAGTGCTCCAGTCGGCGGGTGCCGGCGGCACCGAGCGGCCTGCGGCGTGTTCGCGGAGGCGCCGGGTCAGTTCCGGCAGGTCAGAGGCCGGAAAGCTCACCTGGAGCAGTTGCTGGCGGAATCGCGAGGGGAGATCCTCGTCGAACATGGCCGCGTCCATCGGCTTGATCGTCACGTCCCATGCGTCCGGGGCTGCCCAGTGCGTCATCCGCACGTAGAACGCATCCCGCGGACCGGCGTTCGCGACGGCGGAGAGAAACGCGAGTCCGTCGTCGACCGGGAAGTCGATGAGCATCCATCCACGCCGGGAGTCCACCCACTCCGCCATGTGCGGTAGCTTCTCCGGCCAGTCCGCGTTGCTCTCCGCGAGATCCTGACAGCAGGTCAAGGTGTCGAACCCGCACTCCCAGATCGCCTGGATCGTGGGTGCGAGCTGCTCGTCGATCTGGGCTTGGCGGCCACCCACCCGGACAGGAACGGTGCGGTGCGTGCCTTGGTAAGAGGTCATCGCAGGAGCATAGAAGCGGGGTACGACAGAAAGGCAGGCGCCGCCCGGGCCTTCGGGCCGAGCACGTCGACGCGATTCCCGGCTTCGCCGTGCGCCGGACCGTCGTGGTCGAAGCCACCCACCAGGGGCGGTGAAAATCCAGTGGTGGATCCACTCCCCGAGCGTCACGCTGAGCGGCATCGCCGTGTTGAGGAGGATGCGATGGGTGGGCCTGCGGTAGGGCTGTGGCTGACGGAGCAGCGTAGTGCCCTCGATGCCCTCCCGTGGCTGGAGAGCTTCTGCGACGTGCGAGCGGGGAACGACGAATCGCTTGAGTTCGACGTCATTCGGCCCGCCGCAATCGGACTTGAGCTGCTGGACGACCCACTCGGACCGTTCCATCTTGGTCCGGCATCTCTGGAGGACTACCAAGAGCTGGGGTTCCCTGGGCTCGCCAGCCCACCCATTGTTGAACTGACCCTGTTCTCCTATTGCTCAGGGCGGCAGAACCACCTGGCCCTTGGGCACCTCGCCCTGGCTCTGGCGAACCGCTTCGACGCGCTGATCGACTTCGGCGGCCTGCTCGGGTACCGCTTCTCCCTCCACGACGTCGATGCCGAGGAGGAGGCCGTACGCCTCGCGGAGGCCCGGGCTCTGGTGTCCTCGCTGCCGGGCCGCGTCTGGGAGATGCCCTACGCCGCATACGGCGGCGGCAGTTGGTACAGCCACGTCGGCGACCGGGACTTCCTGAGGGCTTGGCTCGGCCACCCCGACTTCCACATGATCAAGTAGGAACGGCGGCCTCCCTCTGCAGCGACTTCAACCGCGAGCACCCACCAGCCACTCCACGACATCCGACGCCGTGTACTCCTCGCCGCTCGGGCTGAGGTCGTTCAGGAAGTCGAGGTCCTGGCCGAGGGTGACGACCGGGGGTTCCACCGTGCCGCCGGGGCGGCGTTGGCCGAGGCCGATCGTGGCGAGGAGGCCGTTGCACAGGCAGAGCTTGCCGTCGGTGGCCGCGGAATGGCCGCCCTTGCGGACGTAGGCGGCCTCGGGCTCGGCCGGGCAGCGGTAGCCGATGCCGCCCTTGGGGGTGCGGTAGGGCGTACGGAGGTAGGCGAGGTCGCAGACGCGGCGGCGGTTCTCGGCCACCGTGGGTTCGGAGAGGGTGCCCGGCAGATCGGCCACCTTGAAGGGGAAAGCCGTCGGGGACGCGGACGGGTTGTTCCGCACCTTCAACGTGCCCTGCCGCGCACGGGACGTGACCTCCGTACGCAGTTCGGCCGTCATGCCGGAGTCCTCGCACAGGGCGAACGCGCTGCCGACCTGTACCCCCGCCGCACCGGCCGCGCGCGCAGCGGCAAGCCGCTCGGGGTGCGCGACGCCACCCGCGAGCCAGTACGGGATGCCGAGCGCGCTCATCTTGGCGAGGTCGGGCATGTCGCGCGGGCCGTAGATCGGGTTGCCGTCGTCGTCCAGCGTGAGCGCGCCACGCGGCGGGGCGCTGTGGCCGCCGGCCCCGTGGGTCTCGATGACGAACCCGTCGGGCTTGGTGGCCTCGTCACGGGCGAGGTACGAGGCGAGGACGGGCAGCGAGACGATGGCGAGCACGTCGGGACGCTTCAGCCCGGCCACGACGTCCGCGCCCAGGCTGCCGGCCACCACGTCCGCGCCGAGGCCGCCGACCGGTGTCGGTCGCGCGCCTATCTCCACCTCTTGAACCCGGCCCTCCCCGGCCTGACGCCCCTTGCCCGTACCCCCGCACTTGCACGGCCCCTCGCCCCCGCCGCACTCGGACTCGGACTCGGACTCGGCCGCCGGAGCGGGCAGTTCCGTCTGCAGCAGCGCTCGCGGGTCGAAGTGGTGCTCGTACGCCGCCTCGTCCCCGTCGACCGCGATCTTCACCGTCACGGGCTCGGCACGGGACAGCCGAGTGGCGAGGTCGGGTATGTGCCCGGGAACACCAGCGCCTACGAGCACATGGTCGACTCCGGCAAGTATGGCGCCGAACAACGCCGGTGCGAGGGCGAGTTGGATCTTCTCCAGGTAGTTCACGCCGACGAGTCCGTCGTGCCCCTCCTTGGCGAGCCATACCTCGACGAAGTTGCCGATCACGGTGAGCAGGTCCGCCGGCTCACCGCGTTCGACGCGCAGCATCGGCTCCGTGAGGAAACGTTCCCCGTCGGGGAGGCCGCCGGGTACGTAGTAGCGCTCCAGGACGGCGGCCGCGAGGGCGGGCACCGGGAAGGCGGCCAGCGCGCGGCGGACGTCCCCGTCGGCGTCGCCGAACTGGAGCCTGCGGGCGAGGACGGTGCCGAGCGCGGTGCCGGAAACGACGCCGAGCTGTCCCGTACGGGAGACGGCCCGCGCGAGCTGCCAGCCGGACACACCCACCCCCATGCCGCCTTGGATGACCTGGGGCAGTGCTGCGTTCGTCGTCGGCATGGGGCTCTCATCGCTCTCGCCTCGTAACCTACGGAACCGTAGGTTCTCCATGTCCTCATTGTTCGGCATATCGGAGAGGACCGCGGGCGTCGAACGGCCCCACTGGACGGGACCAATGACCTGCGGGACCACCAAGGGCTCTAGAGCGTGCCTCTTCACGGACTTCCACCACACAGGGATCGTCCGCGATGAAGCAGAGGTAATCGTCTTTGCAGCCCGAAGCTCCTCCGCATCGATGCCGTCCAGGGCTCCGGCCCAGTGATCCAGGCGGGCCGACCGGGTGCCCAATGTGTCGGTTGTACGCTCCGGCGCAGAGTTTCCGCTGGTCAAAGTGCACGTTGGGGTGTTCGGCTCACCAAACGTCGTGTCCTCGTTCGTAGCGGTTGGATATGTTGCAGGCATGGTGAAGACAGGCGATGGAGACGTTTGGGCTCCGCTCGAGCTGCTGGCCCAGCGGGTCCGCGACGAACTTGCCACGGCCGGGCTGCCCGTGGTCGAACCTGGTCTCGCACCCGAGATCTCTGTCGGCGCCCTGGTCACGGTGGACACCTGGAACCATCCGTTGCACGGTCAGGACCCCGAAGTCGTAGTGAGCTGGCAGGTGAGCCTTCACCTGCGGAACACCGCCATTGAAGATTTGAAGCTGGGGCTGGGAGTGACGGCGGCGATCCGGCAGTCCGGTGAGGCCAAAGTCGCGATGGCCGCTGCGGTAATCGCCATCCTGTCAGCGGCCGGGTTCACCGCAAAGGACCACGACAACGACATGAGCCCCTTCGATGTACGGGTCCTCGCTGGGCCTTCGGATGTCCCATATCGCATCAATGACTAACCGGGCAGGCGAGTCCAGTGACTGCCCGAACCATCAAGGAGACACCCTCTAGCCGTACGCGACCACCGCCATCAGCAGCAGTACGGACAGCACCACCTCCACGGCCCCCACCACCGCCGGCCTCATCCTGCCGAGCCGCGGCATCAGCAGCGCCCTGGCGAGGCAGACGGCGAAGAAGGCCGTGAGCCAGGGGGAGAAGTAGAACCAGGCCACCGCCAGCGCCACAACGTGGAACAGTGCCGACGCCCATCCGTACGCACGGCTGTCGCGCTCGCGGATCATCGTCTTCACGTACCAGACCGTGCCGGTGAAGTAGAGGAGACAGGCGAGCGCGGGCAGGCCTGCTTGTACCCACGTACCCCCGCCCAGCAGCACCGCGACCGGGAGTACTCCGCACGCGGGGACCACCGCGACGAGGCCGTTGACCAGGGCTCGCTCGCGGTTGGCCCGTGCGTAGCAGCAGTTGACCGCGAGGAGCGGCAGCGCGCAGGCGGTGGCGAGCAGTAGCCACGGGGCGTGGACGACGAGTGCCGCGGCGAGAGGGAGTAGGGCCGCTGTGAAGACCAGGGCGGGGCGCGCATGGCGGCCGGCGGCCCGGGGGTTGCGGGAGTGGCGGCGCAGGCGCAGCCACTGCTGGGCGTGGAAGAGGGCCATGTACGTCAGCAGCCATGCGGCCAGCAGCACGGCGTGCCAGGGGCTCGGCTCTGCCAGCAGCATCCCCGCGAGCAGCGGCACGAGCAGCATCGCCCAGGCGCCGTGCTGTTGCGGGAGCCATCGGCGCAGGGCACGCGAAGCCATCCGGTCCATCCCCTCAAGTGCGGTGTCGATGCGCCGTCCCGAAACGGTCGTACGGTCGCCGCCTTTCAGGCTGGCTGCTCAGCCGTACGGCGTGCAGGTGCTGTGGGCCCGCCGCCGAGGGGCGAAGGTCCTGCCGGTGAGGTGACCGGGGTCCCACCAGGTGGCCTTCGTACGTCCTCGGGACCGGAAGGTTGCTCCATTGGGCCCGGGATGACGGGACCAATGGCGGCAAAACCCCTCACATACCCCTCATAGGCTCACCAGGTCGTGGCCTTGCGGCGCTCATGCCCCGTCGAGCACGACCCAGGCGCATTCGCACATGCTCAAGAGGAGTCCCGTTGCAGAAGAAGCAGGGCGGTGACCCCGCCGACCTCCTGATCAAGGCCGGACGGTTCTTCAGCCGCGACACGGTCTCGGACGACCTGCGGACCGTGACGCGCACCGGCGGCCGTGAAGCGGAGTCGTTCTACCGGGACCGCTGGAGCCACGACAAGGTCGTGCACTCGACGCATGGTGTGAACTGCACCGGCTCGTGCCGGTGGAAGGTGTACGTCAAGGACGGCATCATCACCTGGGAGACGCAGGCCACGGACTATCCGAGCGTCGGCCCGGACAGCCCCGAGTACGAGCCCCGCGGCTGCCCGCGCGGCGCCTCCTTCTCCTGGTACACGTACTCGCCGACCCGCGTGCGCTACCCGTACGTCCGCGGCGCCCTGCTGGAGATGTACCGCGAGGCGAAAAAGCGCCTGAAGGACCCCGTGCTCGCGTGGGCGGACATCCAGAACGACCCCGAGCGGCGCCGCCGTTACCAGAAGGCGCGCGGCAAGGGCGGCCTGGTGCGGGCGACTTGGGACGAGGCCGTGGAGATCGTCGCGGCCGCGCACGTCCACACCATCAAGCAGCACGGGCCCGACCGCGTCGCCGGCTTCTCACCGATCCCGGCGATGTCGATGGCCTCGCACGCGGCCGGCGCCCGCTTCCACTCGCTGATCGGCGCGCCGATGCTGTCGTTCTACGACTGGTATGCCGACCTGCCGGTCGCCTCACCTCAGGTGTTCGGCGACCAGACCGACGTACCGGAGTCGGGTGACTGGTGGGACGCCGCGTATCTGATGATGTGGGGCTCCAACGTTCCCGTCACGCGGACCCCGGACGCCCACTGGATGACCGAGGCGCGCTACCGCGGCCAGAAGGTCGTCGCCGTGTCCCCGGACTACGCGGACAACACCAAGTTCGCCGACGAGTGGATGCACCCGCACCCCGGGACCGACGGCGCGCTCGCGCTGGCGATGGGGCATGTGGTCCTCAAGGAGTTCTTCGTCGACCGGCAGACGCCGTTCTTCACCGACTATGTGCGCCGGTTCACCGACCTGCCGTTCCTCGTCACCCTCAAGGAGTCGGACTCCGGCCTCCTCCCGGACAAGTTCCTCACCGCCGCCGACCTCGGCCAGGACGTCGAGAACGCCGCGTGGAAGCCGGTCCTCCTCGACGACGCCACAGGGGATCCGACGGTCCCCAACGGGACGCTCGGTCACCGCTGGAGCGACGGCGACAAGCCCGAATGGAACCTCGACCTGGGCGATGTCGTGCCGAGGCTGAGTCTGTACGAGGCCGGCAGCGACGGCACCGAAGGTGACCGCGCCGAAGTCGTCCTGCCCCGCTTCGAGGAGGGCGCGCCCGGCACCGTGACGCGTGGCGTGCCCGTGCGCCGCGTCGGTGGCCGGCTCGTCACGACCGTGTTCGACCTGATGCTCGCCCAGTACGCGGTCGGGCGCCCGGGCCTTCCGGGGCAGTGGCCCACCTCGTACGAGGACGCGACGACGCCCGGCACCCCCGGCTGGCAGGAGACGCTGACCTCCGTGCCCGCGGCCCAGGCCGTGCGCGTGGCGCGCGAGTTCGCCGACACCGCGGAGCGCTCGAACGGCCGCTGCATGATCCTGATGGGCGCCGGCACCAATCACTGGTTCCACTCCGAGACCATCTACCGCGCCTTCCTGGCCCTCCTCACCCTCACCGGCTGCCAGGGGCGCAACGGCGGCGGCTGGGGCCACTACGTGGGCCAGGAGAAGTGCCGCCCCGTCACCGGCTGGGCCACTCTCGCGGCCGCCTCCGACTGGTCGCGTCCGCCGCGTCAGATGATCGGCGCGGGCTGGTTCTACCTGCACACCGGGCAGTGGCGCTACGACACCCTGCCCGCCGAGTCGCTCGCCGCGCAGACGGGTGAGGGGCGGTTCGCCGGGATGACCGGTGCGGACTGCCTGGCCGCTTCGGCGCGCATGGGCTGGATGCCCTCGTACCCCACCTTCGACCGCAACCCCCTGGAACTCGGCGCGGGTGAGGACCCCGTCGCGGACGCCGTGCGGGAGCTCAAGGCGGGCACGCTGAAGGTCGCCGCCGAGGACCCGGACGCCCCGGAGAACTGGCCGCGCGTGATGACCGTGTGGCGGGCCAATCTGTTCGGCTCCAGCTCCAAGGGCAACGAGTACTTCCTCAAGCACCTGCTCGGGACGCACTCCAACCTGCCTGCGGACGGCCCTCGTTGCAGCCCGCGCGACATCCGGTGGCGGGACGAGGACGTCGAGGGCAAGCTCGACCTGCTGCTCTCACTCGACTTCCGGATGACGTCGACGACCCTGCTTTCGGACGTGATCCTGCCGGCGGCCACCTGGTACGAGAAGCACGACCTGTCGTCCACCGACATGCACCCCTTCCTGCACGCGTTCACGCCGGCCATCGACCCGCCGTGGCAGGCCCGTACGGACTACGACGCCTTCCTGACGATCGCCCGGCGCTTCAGCGACCTGGCACGCGAGCACCTCGGCGTACGCAAGGACCTGGTCGCCACCGCCCTCCAACACGACACCGCGGGCGGCGAGATGGCACAGCCCGGTGGCGTAGCCCGTGACTGGGCGCGCGGCGAGTGCGAACCGGTGCCCGGCCGCACCATGTACAACCTGACCGTCGTGGAGCGCGACTACGGCGCGATCGGCGAGAAGTTCGCGGCGCTCGGCCCGCTCGTCGACACCCTCGGCGTGACGACGAAGGCGGTCACCTTCGACGTCGGCGATGAAGTCGCCCATCTGCGCGCGAAGAACGGCGCGGTACGCGGCGGTGTCGCCGACGGGCGGCCGCGCCTGGACACGGCGCAGCGCGCCTGCGAGGCGATCCTGAGCCTGTCCGGCACCTCCAACGGTCGCCTCGCCACCCAGGGCTTCCACACCCTGGAGGCCCGTACCGGACAGGAGATGGCGCACCTGGCCGCCGAGCACGAGGGCAAGCGCATCACCTTCGCCGACACCCAGGCCGCTCCGGTGCCGGTCATCACCTCACCGGAGTGGTCCGGCAGCGAGTCCGGAGGCCGTCGCTACACCGCCTTCACCATCAACACCGAGCACCTCAAGCCCTGGCACACCCTCACCGGCCGGCAGCACTTCTTCCTCGACCACGACTGGCTGCACGAGGTCGGCGAGGCCCTGCCCGTGTACAAGCCACCGCTGAACATGCACCGCCTGTACGGAGAGCCCGAGCTCGGCTCGGTGACCGACGGGCGTGAGGTGGCGGTGCGGTTCCTCACCCCGCACAACAAGTGGGCCATTCACTCCCAGTACCAGGACAACCTCTACATGATGACCCTGGGTCGCGGCGGTCAGACCGTCTGGATGTCGCCGCAGGACGCCGAGGCGATCGGGGTCCGGGACAACGAGTGGGTGGAGGCCGTCAACCGCAACGGTGTCGTCGCGGCCCGCGCGATCGTGTCCCACAAGATGCCGCCCGGCACGGTCTACATGAACCACGCCCAGGAGCGCACGGTCGGTGTGCCGAAGACGGAGAAGACGGGCCGCCGCGGCGGCATCCACAACTCCCTCACCCGAATCATGATCAAGCCCACCCATCTCATCGGCGGCTACGCCCAGTTGACGTGGGCCTTCAACTACCTGGGCCCGACCGGGAACCAGCGTGACGAGGTCACCGTGATCCGCCGTCGCAGCCAGGAGGTCGACTACTGATGCGTGTCCTCGCACAGATCGCGATGGTCATGAACCTCGACAAGTGCATCGGCTGCCATACCTGTTCCGTCACCTGCAAGCAGGCGTGGACCAACCGGCGCGGCACCGAGTACGTGTGGTTCAACAACGTCGAGACCCTGCCCGGCCAGGGCTATCCGCGCCGCTGGCAGGACCAGGAACGGTGGAAGGGCGGCTGGGAGCGCACCCGCTCCGGCCGGCTGCGGCTGAAGGCGGGCGGCCGTCTGAAGCGGCTCGGCACGATCTTCGCCAACCCGGATCTGCCGACGGTCGACGACTACTACGAGCCGTGGACGTACGAGTACAAGAATCTGACCGACGCCCCGGCGGGCGACGACATGCCGGTGGCGCGCCCGTACTCGCAGACGACGGGCCTGCCGATGGACACCATCGAGTGGGGCCCCAACTGGGACGACAACCTCGGTGGCGCCCCCGAGCACGGGCCGAAGGACCCGCTGGTGGAGCAGGTGCGCGACCAGGTCGGCGAGCGGATCCGGTTCGAGTTCGAGCAGAGCTTCATGTTCTACCTGCCGCGGATCTGCGAGCACTGCCTCAACCCGGCGTGCGTCTCCGCCTGCCCGTCGGGCGCGATGTACAAGCGCGAGGAGGACGGCATCGTCCTGGTGGAGCAGGACCAGTGCCGCGGCTGGCGGATGTGCGTGAGCTCGTGCCCGTACAAGAAGGTCTACTTCAACCACGCCACCGGCAAGGCCGAGAAGTGCACGTTCTGCTTCCCGCGCATCGAACTGGGCATGCCCACCATCTGCTCCGAGACGTGCGTGGGCCGCATGCGCTACCTGGGTGTGATGCTGTACGACGCCGACAAGGTCGCCGAGGCCGCGGCCGTCGAGGACGAACACGACCTGTACCCGGCCCAGTTGGAGTGCTTCCTCGACCCGAACGACCCGGCGGTCGCCGAGGCGGCGCGGGCGAGCGGGATCACCGACGAGTGGCTCGACGCCGCCCGCCGCTCCCCCGTCTTCGACCTGATCCGCACCTATCAGGTGGCGCTGCCGCTGCACCCCGAGTACCGCACCATGCCCATGGTCTGGTACGTCCCGCCGCTGTCCCCGGTCGTGGAGGCGGTGGCCGCGACCGGTCACGACGGCGAGGACGCGGGCAATCTGTTCGGCGCGATCGACAACCTGCGCATCCCCGTCGAGTACCTGGCCGCACTCCTCACGGCGGGTGACACGTACCCGGTCGACGCGGTGCTGCGGCGGATGGCCGCGATGCGGGCCCATATGCGCAGCCGGAACCTGGGTGAGGAGCCGGATCCGGCGATCGCCGACGCGGCACGGCTGACGGGCCAGGAACTGGAGGACATGTTCCGGCTGCTCGCCGTCGCCAAGTACGAGGACCGCTACGTGGTCCCCTCGGCGGCGCGGGCGGACGCGGACGCGCTGGCCGACTCGCATCCCCTCGACGGCTCGCAGCCACTCGACGGCGACTGCCCCGTGGCGTCCGCCCCCGGGCAGCCCGTCCTGCTCAACCTTTCCAGGACCCGGAGGTCCTCATGACACCGCACGCACGGATCCGGCTCGCGGCCGCCCGGCTGCTGGTCCACCCCGACGAGCAGCTGTACGGGGAACTGCCCCTCCTGCGGAAGCTCACCGCGCAGGTGGAGATCCCCGAGCTGACGCGGTTCCTGGCCTTCGTGGAGGGCGAGCGGCCCCTGGACCTCGCCGCGCACTACACCTCGGTCTTCGACACCCGCAACCGCCGGTGTCTGTACATGACGTGGTGGACCGACGGCGACACCCGCAACCGCGGCCTGTCGCTGGTACGCGTCCAGCGCACCTACCGCGACCACGGCCACCGCTTCGACGGCGGTGAACTGCCCGACTTCCTGCCCGTGATGCTGGAGTTCGCGGCCCTGGAGGAGGAGGCGGGCACCGCACTCCTCGAGGATCACCGGGCCGGTCTCGAACTGCTCCGGCTCGCCCTGACCGACCACGGCACGCCGTACGCACTCCTCCTCCAGGCGGTCAGCGCCACCCTCCCCGGACCCACACCCGCCACCCGTGAGGAGGCCAAGGCCCTGGCCCGCAAGGGGCCTCCCCGCGAGAGCGTCGGCCTCGAACCCCTCGGCCCCGGCGTCGACCTGCCCTGGCCCAAGCTGCCCGAAAGGACCTCGGCATGATGGACCTGCTGCTGTGGGGCGTCCTGCCCTACACCGTCCTCGTCCTGCTCGTCGCGGGCCTGGTGTGGCGGGGACGCCACGACCGGTTCGGCATCACCACCCACTCCTCGCAACTGCACGAGTCACGGCTGCTGCGGATCGGCTCGCCGCTGTTCCACTTCGGCATGGCGTTCGTCGTGGTCGGCCATGTCGTGGGCCTGCTGATCCCGCAGAGCTGGACCGACGCCGTCGGCGTCGACGACCACCTGTACCACCTCCTCGCCGTGAGCACCGGCACGCTGGCGGGCGTCGCGGCGATCGCCGGCATCGGCATCCTCGTGTACCGCCGCCTCAGCGTGCCGGCCGTGCGCCGCGCGACGCTGCGCAGCGACCACCTGATGTACACGGTCCTGATCGGTGCGATGCTGCTCGGCCTGACCGCGACCGTCCTCAACTCGGTGGGGGCGACCGGGGAGTACAACTACCGCGAGGGCATCTCGGTCTGGTTCCGCTCCCTATTCGTCCTCCGGCCGGACTACGCGCTGATGGCCGGCACCCCTCTCGCCTTCAAGCTGCACATCCTCTTCGGCTTCGCACTCATCACCCTCATCCCGTACTCGCGCCTGGTCCACATGTTCACGGCCCCGGTGCGCTACCTGTTCCGGCCGTACGTCGTCTACCGCCGCCGCGACCCGCGGCAGCAGGCCCAGCGGCCGAAGCGGCGGGGCTGGGAGCGCGTCTCATGAGCCGCGCCATCCGCTCACCGCGCCACAGCATCGCGGAGCGACCCTTCATCGTCATCTGGGAGACCACCCGGGCGTGCCCCCTCGCCTGCCACCACTGCCGTGCCAGCGCCCAGCCGGCCCGCGACCCGCGCGAACTCGACGGCCCCGACGCGCGTGCCCTCATGCGCCAGGTCGCCGAATTCGGCCGCCCCTCGCCCCTGTTCGTGATCACGGGAGGTGACCCGTTCCAGCGGGAGGACCTCAACGATCTGATCTCCTACGGCACTTCGCTCGGGCTTCGCGTCGCCGTGTCCCCCTCGGGGACACCCACCTTGACCCGCGCCAACCTCACCGCCGTCCGCGACGCGGGCGCCGTCGCCCTGTCCTTGTCGGTCGACGGCTCCACCGCAGCGCGGCACGACGCCTTCCGCGGTGTCGACGGCGTGTTCCAGTGGACGGTCGACGCGTGGCGCGCGGCCCGGGAACTGGGCCTGAAGGTCCAGATCAACACCACCCTCACCCGGCACAGCCTCGACGATCTGGCCGACATCGCGGCCCTCGTACGCCGCGAGGGCGCCATGCTGTGGTCGGGATTCCTCCTCGTGCCCACCGGCCGCGGCGCCGGCCTGGACGCGCTGACCCCGCAGGAGGTCGAGGACGCCCTGCACTTCCTCTACGACTGCGGATCCGTCATCGCGACGAAAACAACCGAGGCCCATCACTTCCGGCGCGTCGTGCTCCAGCGCACCCTGCACGAGCGGTGCGGAACCCGGCCCGCACTCGGCCCGCTGCACCGCCGGCTCACCGCGCGCGCCGACGAACTGCGCCTCTTCGACGGACCGCACCGCGGCGTCCGCAGGCCGCCCATGGACGTGTCGTCGGGGCGCGGCTTCGTCTTCGTCTCCCACACCGGTGAGGTGCACCCGAGCGGCTTCCTCCCCGTGTCGGCCGGAAACGTCAAGGACCGCTCCCTCACCGAGCTCTACCGCACCTCCGACCTGTTCACCTCCCTGCGCGAGGTGGGGAACCTGCGGGGTGCCTGCGGGCAGTGCGAGTTCAACCGGCTGTGCGGCGGCTCCCGTTCGCGCGCGCACGCCGTGCACGGCGACCTGTTCGCCACCGACCCCTGGTGCGCCTACGAACCCGGCACGTTCCCCCACCGGACCGAACTGCAGGAGGTGCTCGCGGCATGCGCACCGTGACCGTCATCGGCGGAGGCATCAGCGGTCTCGCAGCGGCCTGGGCCCTGCGCGACACCGCCCGCGTGGTCGTGCTCGACACCGCGCCCCAGGTCGGCGGCAAGCTCCGTACCGGAAATGTCGCAGGCGTCCCCGTCGACCTCGGCGCGGAGTCGATGACGGCGATGCGGCCCGAGGCGGTGCGCCTCGCCGAGGACGTCGGCCTCGCCGACGCGCTGTGCACACCACGGCCCGCGCCGGTCACCATCTGGAGCAGGGGCGCCCTGCGCACCATGCCAGCCGGGCACGTGATGGGGATCCCGACCCGGCTCGACGAACTCGCGGCCTCCGGCCTGCTGTCCGACGACGGGATGGCGCGACTGCGTCGCGCCGAGGACCTCGTACCCCCGACGACGTCGACGGATGTGACCGTGGGCGAATACCTGAAGCCCGTACTGGGTGAGGAGGCGGTGGAGCGGCTGATCGCGCCACTGCTCGGCGGCATCCACGCGGGTGATGTGAACCGTCTGTCGCTCGCCTCGGTGATGCCCCAGCTGGCCGCGATAGCCCAGGACGGTGAGCCGCTGCTCGCCGCACTGCGCCGCAAGGTTTCCACGAGCGGGAACGCACCGCGTCCCGCGCCGGTACGGGGCATGGCCGGCGGCCTGGGCCACTTCGCGCAGGAGGTCGCGCGGGCCTCGGGCGCCACGGTCCTGACCGGCACCGCGGCCCTGGCGCTGGACACCGAGCCGCGGGGAGCGGGCGGTTGGCGTACGCACGCGGCGACGGCCGACGGTCTCCTCACCATCGACTCGGACGCCGTGGTCCTGGCCCTGCCGGCCCACGGGGCCGCGCCTCTGCTCCGGCCGCACGCCCCTCTCGCCGCCGAAGCCCTGGCCGGGATCGATCACGCGACGAGCGCGGTGGTCACCCTCGCGTTCAGCCGGGACGGGACGACTCCGGGCGCCCTCACCGAGCGCAACGGATTCCTCGTACCCCCAGGCGAGGGAGGCGCCGTCAAGGGCGCCACGTTCCTGTCCACGAAGTGGAGCTGGCAGTCCGACGCGGCTCCGGACGTGTTCCTTCTGCGCGCGTCGCTGGGCCGGGCGGGCAACGACACGGTGTCGTCACTCACCGACCGGCAGCTGATCCGGGCCACCTTGGCGGACCTGACCGCGGCGATCGGCCCGCTCGGCGGCCCCCTCGCGACAGAGGTGACCCGTTGGGACAGGGGCCTCCCCCAGTACCACGTGGGCCACCGCGAACGGGTCCGCCGCATACGGGGCGGTCTCGCCGGGCATCCGGACCTGGCCGTGTGCGGCGCCGCCTACGACGGGGTCGGCGTCTCGGCCTGCGTCGCGAGCGGCTTCACGGCGGCGCGGGCGGTGATGGGCGGGCTCTGAGCGCGTCGGAAACGCGGCAGGCCCCGCCCCTCCGTGCGTCGGAAACGCGGCAGGCCCCGCCCCTCCGTGAGGAGGGCGGGGCCTTGCGGGTGCTGCGGGTGCTGCGGGTGCTGCCGGCGCTGCGTGTGCTGCCGGGCGCAGCGTGTGCTGTGGTGGCTGGGAGTCGGTGGGGTGACTCTTAGTACCAGCCGTTGGCCTGCCAGAAGGCCCAGGCGGCGTTGGGGGAGCCGTAGCGCTCGTTCATGTAGTTGAGGCCCCACTTGATCTGGGTGGCGGGGTTGGTCTTCCAGTCCTTGCCGGCCGTGGACATCTTGGAGGCCGGGAGGGCCTGGACGAGGCCGTAGGCGCCGCTGGAGGAGTTGGTGGCGGAGGGGTTCCAGCCGGACTCGTGGTTGACGATCTTGCTGAACGACGCGTACTGCGAAGCCGGGACGATCTTCTTCGCAATCTCCTGCGGCGTCGCGGCCGAGGCCGTGGACGTCGTGCCGAGCACCGCACCCGAGGCGCCCAGCAGCACGGCTGCGGAGACGGCGAAGGTCTTCTTGCGGGACGAGACACGAGCGGAGAGCGAGCGGAACACGAAGCGACCTAACGTCGGGGACAAGGGGCGCGCCGGGCGATTTCGGCAAGACGGAACCAGAACCGGGGAACCCGGAGACTGGGGGAATCCGCCTGACCGAGGAACTGCGCTGGAGCGCTGCTGCCTGGCGACGTCCACCAGACAAGCAGGGCCGAACGGGCGACGCAACGACCCCCGGTACGAAGCGGAGTCGGACCCGCGACGAAGGTCACGGGGCGGGGGATGGGACGTTTCCGCAGGTCGACGACGGGTGTGTGGGGATTTAGGAGGGTATGCGCTCTCTCCTATGCCGCCTCGTACGTGACCTAGGTCCTGTGGGGCGCCTCACCCCAGAGGGACCCCTCAGGCACCGGTCCGTCACACCGCGCTCGGGTCCTGATACACCGCGTCGAGGGCCAGATACGCGCCCCCTCGGGCCGCCGCCGTGAACCCCAGGGTGGAGAGCAGGACCTCGCAGCCGCCGGCGTCCGGCGCCATCACCCGGTCGCGGACCACGTGTCGCACGCGGTCGAGCATGAGGTCGCCGATGTGCGTGAAGTAGCCGCCGAGTACCACCACGCCGGGGTTCAGCACGTCGGCGAGGACCGCGATGCCCAGACCCAGATCGTCCGCGACGCGGTCGAGCGCCTCCAGGGTGCGCGGGTCGCCGTCCTCGGCGCGGCGGTGGAGTTCGGCGAGCCGGGTCTCCAACTCGACGGCCGGGTCGCGGATTTCGTCGCCGTCGTCGGCGGCGAGGCGGAGGATGGCGTCGAGTCCGACCAGCGTCTCCCAGCATCCGTATCGTCCGCACACGCAGACGCGAGGCTCGGAGCCGAGAGGGCCGAGAGACTCGAGAGGGCTGAGAGACCCGGGAGTGCCGCGCGGGCCGAGCGGCATGTGGCCGACCTCGCCGGCGAAGCCGCGGCGGCCGCGCAGCAGACGGCCGTCGCTGATGATGCCGGCGCCGATACCGCGTTCGCCGGTGATGCAGACCATGTCGTGCACACCCCCACCCGCACCCAACTCCTGCCCGGCCACGTCCTGCCCGGCCATGTCCTGGACCCGTACGTACTCCGCCATCGCGCCGGCCTTCGCGTCGTTCTCGACGGCGACGTTCTCGGCGGTGAGACGGGGCGGGGCCGGTGCCAGGCGGGCGAGCAGCTCCTCGGCGACCGGGACGTTCCGCCAGCCGAGGGCGGGTGCGTACGCGACGGCGCCCAGGCTCGGGTCCACCACTCCCGGTACGGCCAGCGTGAGGCCGATCGGTCGCTTGCCGTCCTGTTCCAGGGCGGCCAGGCAGGCCTGGACGGACCGCGCCGCACGGTCGAGCACCGCGTCGGTTCCGGCACGGGCGACGTCGACCGGGCTGCGGTGCTCGTACGCGATGTCGCCGGTCAGGCTGAGGGCGAGGACGTACACGTAACTCGTACTGATCTCCACGCCGATCCCGCAGATGTCCCGGCCGTCGAGGTGGACCAGGGTGCCGGGGCGGCCGACGGCGCCTTCCCGCTGCGCGGGCCCCTCGCTGACGAGGCCCAGGGTGACGAGTTCGGCGACCAGGTTGGTGATGGTCGGCTTCGGCAGCCCCGTGTCGCCGGCGAGTTGGGCGCGTGAACGCGGCCCCGCGTCGCGCAGGATCCGCAGCACCACACCGAGGTTGGTGCGCCGGAGGGACCGCCGGTCGCGCGGCTGCGCGGGCCCGGACAGGGCGGCGTTCGCAGGCGCCGCCGTTCGCGGGTCAGCCTTCACTCGTTCCTCGTTCCTCGTCTCTCGCCGGGCGGGACGGCTCTCATGATGGCAAGTCTCCGGCATCGGCCTCCCGGAGCCTCGACGGTCTCCCCCAGCCTCTCCCGGAGCCTTGACACCCCCTATTAGTTCGGATTTTATTCAAACTAATTCGAGGACCCGCGGGCGCGCCCTCTCGGGCGGTCCAGCCGGAGAGGAGTCTCTGTTGTCGGCTCGTTCCAGGATCAGAATCGCCGGTGCTCTCGTCGCGGCGGCCGTGGCGCTGACCGGCTCGGCGGCGGCCATGCCGGCCTCCGCCGCCGATCCCACGTACTCGGTCACCATCGGGTCCAAGGGCTCGTGGACCCACCCTGACGACACCCCCGCCGCCACGTACATCGACAAGGACGGCTCCTTCTACTACCAGTCCGCGCACGCCCTGTACGCCCAGAACGACCCCCGCACCTGGACGTTCTACCGGGGCAAGGACTTCGACGGCGCCAAGCGCGACGCCGCGCTGAGCGAGGCGGTCAACCCGGCCAACGCCCTGGACCGAAACGACGACACCACGTGGCGGTGCAACAACAGCCCCACCGGCCGGGAGTCCACGTACGCGGCCGCCGGCTCGCACTACTCACAGCGGAACTACTGCGACCTGATGGGTGTGTGGGTGGACCCGGACTCGGGCGACTGGTACGGCCTGGTCCACAACGAGTTCACCCCGGACCCCTTCGGGGACAACCTGCACTACGACGCGATCGACTACGCCGTCTCCAAGGACCAGGGGAAGACCTGGGACATCAAGGACCACGTCCTCACCTCGCCGTACAGCACCGAGCGAGGGGACGACGAGGCCTTCCCCCACGACACGTACCACTACGGCAACGGGGACGCCCGGCTGTTCGTGGACACCGCATCGGGCTACTTCTACGTCTACTACAACTCCCGCGCCATCCCGAAGGGCGGCGTCCCCGGCGGCTGGACCGACGGCAGCCGGGGCCATGTGGCCCGCGCCCCCATGTCCGCGAAGATGGCCCCGAGTTCCTGGCGCAAGTGGTACGACGGCGCCTGGTCCCAGCCGGGAGTCGGCGGTCTGGAGAGCAACATGGAGCCGGTCGACGCCGACAACCCGACGGGCTACACCCCCGTCGAGAAGGACTACGACCCGGCCACCCCAGGCAGCGTCGCCGAGCAGCAGGCGGCGGGCGAACTGCCCGCCAAGTCCGACCTGTTGACCATGAGTGTGGTCTACAACGCCCACCTCGGCCTGTACTTCGGTGAGCCCGAGGCCGTACACCAGGACGGCTCGGAGGCTCAGCGCTTCTACGTCACCGACGACCTCTCCACCCAGAAGTGGCGGCTGATCGGCGACTCGGGCGACTACCGGTCGGGCTCCTGGTACCGCTGGATGCTGGACTCCGTGAACAAGACCGGCTCCACCATCGTCGGCAAGACCTTCCGCAGCTACTGCTCGTTCTTCTGCTCCAACGGGGCGGACGGCGAGTACTACAACACCACCGTCGAGACCAGCGCCCCGGCCGCACCGGTCGTCTCGGGGTCGGCCTACACGATCGCCAGCGGCAACGGCCGCGTCCTCGCCCAGGCCACCGGGAGCCGGGCGACCACCTCGTTGCCCACGGGTGACGGGTCAAGCCGCAGCAAGTGGATCTTCTCCTCCAACGGCGACGGTTCGTACCGCATCGCCAACGCCGGCAGCCGGGAGCTCCTCGGTGTGGACTCCACCCGCGACAGCGGCCGTGCCTGGGGCGCGCAGCCGACGGTGGCCGCGGCACGGCCCGGCGGCCCGACCGTCGGCCAGCAGTGGTTCGTCATCCCCGGAAAGACCGTCGACGGCGCGTCCACCGGTACGTTCCGCCTGGTCAACCGCTACAGCGGACTCGTGATCGGCATGTCGGGAGTCTCAGGCCGACTCGTCGAGACCACGCCCACGCGGGCCTGGACCGACACGACCGGTGGCCAGGTCGGCGGCGCGAGGACGGCTGCCGAGCAGACCCTGACGCTCACGCCGACGGGCCGGGCTGCCCGACCGTAAACCC
Source organism: Streptomyces sp. NPDC001927 (assembly GCF_053594455.1). Taxonomy (NCBI): domain Bacteria; kingdom Bacillati; phylum Actinomycetota; class Actinomycetes; order Kitasatosporales; family Streptomycetaceae; genus Streptomyces; species Streptomyces sp. NPDC001927. Next base: position 284,595 of record NZ_JBSFEN010000002.1, read on the forward strand.
GTGTCGGCCGGACGGCGGACCGTCTCGCCGCTGTCCGGCCGACACGACTCCCGCACCGCCACTACCGGAGAGCCGCGCCATGAGCCGATACCACCTGCGCTACCAGGTGATGCCCGATCAGGACCCCACCGCACTCGCGGACTTCTGCGTGAAGCACTCCGTCGACGAGGTCGTACTGATCATCGGGTCGGAGGAGCTGTACGCAGGACACCTGGCGGGCGTGGAAGAGGACCGCTGGTACGCCGCCACGCGCGCGGCACGGGAGGTCCTGGCCGACCGGGGCATCGGGGTCAGCCTGAACCCCTGGGTCACGTCCGGGCACGCCGATCGGGGCCGCGTCCAGGACCTGGGGTTCGCGCCGCTCGTCTCCCCCACCGGCGAGGTCTCGACGGCGGCGGCCTCCTTCGCCTGCCCGGTCTGGCGCGCCTGGATCGCCGCCCACTACGGACGCTTCGCCGAGCTCGGGTTCCGGGTGATGTGGCTGGAGGACGACTTCCGCTTCCACAATCACTCCCCCTTGACCTGGGGCGGCGGCTTCGAGCCGGAAATGCTGGCTCGGCTCGGTCTGGACGTGACGCGGGAGGAACTCGTCGCCGCCGTCACCGCGCCCGGCGAGCCGCACCCGTGGCGGGCGTTGCTCCAGCGGACCTGGCGGACGGCGCAGCTCGAGGTCGTCGATCTCGTGCGCGAGGCGATCGCCGGCCGTTCCACGCTCGGCCTGATGAGTTCAGGGCTCGGCATAGCCTCGGTCGAAGGACGCGACTGGAACCAGCTCTTCGAGCGCATCGGCGCCCACCGCCCGCACTTCGCCCCGTACAGCGACAGCCCCGCCGCCGGCCTGGCCCGCTCGGTGGCCATGCTGGAACTCCAGAACGGGCTACGGGCCCCGTCGGTGGAAGTGGCGCCCGAGATCGAGAACTGGCCCCACACCGGGTGGACGAAGTCCGACACCCAGACCTGGTCGGAGATGGTCACGGCGACCCTGTCCGGGGCGGACGCCCTGCTTCTCGACGTGTTCCCGTTCGTCACGGGTGATCCGGCGCGCTATCCCCGGATCGGGCGGATGCTCGCGAACTCCCGGGCGGCGCTGGACTTCTGTGCCACCGATCGCCCGCGGTCGGTCGGCATAGGCATTCCCTGGCAGCAGGACACAGCCGCTTGCGTACACGGTGACGGCACGATGCAGGGACTGGAGTCCGACCCCCTAAGGGCCTCGGAGTATCTCCTCCCGTACGGCGTGCCGATCCAGGCGGGCGTCGCAGAGGTGAACGCCCTGTTCGGCACGGTCGCGTGGGGCGTGCCCGATGCCTCGGTGGAGCAATTGCTGCTCGGCGGGCTCCTGCTGGACGGAACGGCCGCGGCGATCCTGGACCGGCGCGGGTTCGGTGAGCTGCTGGGCGTCACCCTCCACGAGGAGGTGGCCCGGGACACGCCGTTGCCCGCCCCGTACAGCATGGAACGGATCCTGGACGGCGGAGCGCTCCTCAGCGTGAACGTACAGCCGTCGGTGGTCCGGATGACCGCCATGCCCGGGGCGGAGACATGGACGGAGATCCTCACCCCGCGCGGTGAGCCCTGGGGAGCGGGGCGGGTCGCCTACGCGAACTCCCTAGGGGGCAGGGTGGTCACGATGGCGGCCTGCCGCCCCGAGACCCTCGGCCGCTGCGACGACGGCCGACGACTCGCCCACCGGGTCCTGCGCTTCCTGGGCGCCCACATGCCCTTCGTGACGGGCGGCCCCCACCTGATCCCCCAGTACGCCCGCCTCGGCCCCCGCCACCGCCTGGCCGTCGCCAACGGCTCGGCCGACCCCTCCCGTCCACGCGTGACGATCGAGGACGTGACGGGCGACATCACGGCGACCCTCCTGTCCCCGCTGTCCACCCCCAGGCCGGTCGAGGCGGTACGGGAGGACCACGTCATCACGATCGAGGACGAGGTGCCCCACCGCGGCTACCTCGTTCTGGAGTGGTCCTGAGAGCCGGGCTGCCTGCTCTGGCGCCTGCCCGACGGCGAGCCGCCGCCCCGCCCTACACCTGATACCGGTCCGGGGCGAAGAGGTTGAGGTTGGCCGCGACCCAGTCCGACGTGCGGGCCAGGCCTTCGGAGAGGGAGACCTGCGGCTTCCAGTCCGCCCACTCGCGGGCGCGGGAGTTGTCCGACAGGAGGCGGTGCACCTCGCTGCCCGAGGGGCGCAGGCGGGACGGGTCCACCACCACGTCCGCCTCCCGGCCGGAGGCCGTGATCAGGGCCTTCGCCAGGTCGCCGATGGATATCTCCTGGCCGGAGCCGAGGTTGACCACCTCGCCCAGCGCCCGGTCGCACTCCGCCGCCGCGAGGAAGCCCTCGGCCGTGTCCGTCACGTACGTGAAGTCCCGGGTGGGCGTAGTCGATCCCAGGCGGATCTCCCGGGAGCCCGAGTGGAGTTGGGCCAGGATCGTGGGGATGACCGCGCGCGCCGACTGACGGGGACCGTACGTGTTGAACGGCCGTACCACCGTCACCGGCAGCTCGAAGGCGTGGTGGAAGGAGAGCGCCATCATGTCCGCGCCGATCTTCGACGCGGAGTACGGGGACTGCGGCTGGAGCGGGTGGTCCTCCGCGATGGGGGCCGTCAGGGCCGTGCCGTAGACCTCGCTGGTGGAGGTGTGCACGAGACGGCGTACGTGGTGGCGGCGGCAGGCCTCCGCGATGTTCTCCGTACCGGTGACGTTCGTCTGCACGTACGCGCCCGGCGAGGCGTAGCTGTACGGAATCCCGATCAGGGCCGCCAGGTGGAAGACGGTGTCGCAGCCGGCGACCGCGTCGCTGACCCGGCCCGCGTCGCGGATGTCGCCCGCCCACATCTCCACGGGGCCGCCCGGGTCGGCCAGGTAGCGGGCCAGGTGCCCCTTCTCCGCGTACGGCTTGTAGTGGACGAAGGCGCGTACCCGGGCGCCCCGCGCCACCAGCAGGTCCACCAGGGTCGAGCCGATGAAGCCCTCGGCCCCGGTGACGAGGACGGTGCGGCCGGACCAGTTCGTGGCCATGTTCCTGTTCATGGTCGTGGTCATGTCGGTGCTCATGCGTGCTCCAAGGTGGGAAGGGGAAGGCGGATGCCGGCCACGCGGAGGACCTCCGCGGCCAGCAGTTCGGCGGCCCGCGCGTGCGGGCCGGGGTCGGCGGCGCCGGCCATCGACGCCAGCCGGGCCGGGTCGGCCAGCAACGGGCCGATGAGACCGGCGAGCCGCTCGGCGGTGGTCTCGGAGTCGGGCAGCAGCAGCCCGGCTCCCGCGTCGGACAGCACCCGGGCGTTGTGGGTCTGGTGGTCGCCAGGGGCGTACGGGTAGGGGACGAGCACGGCCGGGACCCCGGTCGCCGCCAGCTCCGCGACCGTCGCCGAGCCCGCCCGGCACACCACCAGGTCGGCGGCGGCGTACACCAGGTCCATCCGGTCCAGGTACGCCACGGCCCGCGCGATCCGCTGCCCGCCGGACGCCGCGAGGTCCCGCGCCGCGTCCGGCAGCGCCGCCGGGCCCGTCTTGACCAGCAGCTGGACGTCGTCCCGGTGCTGCCAGAGCCCTGCCAGGGCGACCGCGGCCCCGGTGAGCCGGACCGCCCCCAGACTGCCGCCGTTGAAGACGACGAGGCGCTTCCCGTCGGGGACCCCCAGCTCCCGCCGGGCCTCGGTGCGCAGCGCAGCCCGCTCCGGCCCCGGCAGGCCCGCGAGGCCGGAGAGCGCCGCGGAGATGGGCATCCCCGTGGTCAGCGCCCGCGCCCCGCCCGCCAGATGGGGGCGGCTGCGGTCGAAGGCCACCGCGACGTGCTCGGTGAGCCGGGCCGCGAACTGGTTGGCCCGGCCCGGGACCGCGTTGGACTCGTGGATCACGGCGGGCACGCCCGCCAGCCGGGCGCCGAGCACGGCGGGCGCGCTCGGATAGCCGCCCATGCCGACGACGACCTGCGCGCCCTGCGCCCGGATCACGGAACGGGCCTGGTGCGCCGAGCGCAGCAGGGCCGCGGGCAGCAGGTACCGCTTCGCGCCGAGCGCCGGGTCGAAGGGAATCATATCGACGGTGTGCAGGCGGTATCCGGCGCCGGGGATCAGCTCGGTCTCCAGGCCCCGTTCGGTACCGACGAACGAGATCACGGCGTCCGGGACGGCCGCGCGCAGCGCTTCGGCGAGGGCGAGGCCCGGGTAGATGTGGCCGCCGGTGCCGCCCGCACCGATCACGACGGACAGGGCCGCGGGTGCGTGTCGAGGGGTTCGAGTGGTCATGGACGCACACTCGCGGTGCGGCTTAAGAACGTTCTAAGAGGATCGCGCCGACGCCTTTGGCAGGCTTTGCCCCATGCAACGCATTCTGGTGGTCGACGACGAGCCCGAGGTCAGGGCCGCCGTCCAGGACGGCCTGGCCGTCGAGGGGTACGAGGTACGGGGAGCCGCGGACGGCCTTGCCGCGCTGAGCGAGGTGGCGCGCTGGGAGCCGGACGCGCTCGTCCTGGACGTGATGATGCCGGTCCTCGACGGGCTCGGGGTGTGCCGTCAGCTGCGCGCGATGGGCGACCGTACGCCCGTACTCGTCCTGACGGCGCTCGACTCCGTCAGCGAGCGCGTCGACGGGCTCGAGGCCGGGGCCGACGACTACCTCGTCAAACCCTTCGCGTTGGACGAACTGGTCGCCCGGGTCCGGGCCCTGCTGCGGCGGGCCGCGCCCGAGCCGCCGGGCAGCGGCCCCCTGGCCTTCGCCGACCTCGTCCTGGACCCCGCCACGCGCACCGGGCGGCGCGGCCGCCGGCCGATGGAGTTCAGCCGTACCGAGGCGGCGCTGCTCGAACTGCTGCTGCGCCACCCCGGTCAGGTGCTGCCGCGCGAGCTGATCCTGGAGCTGGTGTGGGGGCGCGACTTCGGTCCTGACTCCAACTCGCTGGCCGTGTACGTCGGCTATCTGCGCCGGAAGCTGGAGGCCGAGGGCGAGCCGCGGCTCGTCCACACCGTGCACGGGGTCGGCTACCGGCTGGACACGCTGTGAGCGGGGGCGGCCGGCGGCGGCTCGGGGGCGTGTGGCGCAGGCGGCGGCCGCTGCGGACCCGGCTCGCGCTGGCGGTCACGGCGGCGGTGGCCCTGGTGGCGGTCGGGGTGTGCGCGGCCGCTTACGTCGTCGTACGGTCCGCGCTGTACGACCAGCTCGACCTGAGCCTGACGCAGTCCGCGCGGCTCGCGGCGCAGCGCGATCCGGGGCACCCGCCGGGCACGCTGGCGGGTGAGTGCCGCTTCCTGGCCGCCCCGGCCTGTGCGGAGGTGGTGTCGGCCGACCCGGCCCAGGACCCGCGTCCGCCGGGGCAGCTGCCGGTGGCGCCGGCCGCGCGGGAGGTCGCCGCCGGGGAGCGGGCCCCGTACTACACGAACATCACGGTGGCCGGGCACCCCGCGCGGATGCTCACGACCGACTACGCGAAGGGGCGGGCGCTCCAGGTGGCGCTGCGCGCCGACACCGTCGAGGCGGGCATCGAGGAGGCCTCGTGGTGGCTCCTGCTGACGGCGGCGGCCGGGGTGCTGTTGGCGGCCGTCCTGGGGTACTGGGTGTCCCGGACCGGACTCGCCCCGGTGACCCGGCTCACGGCGACGGCCGAGCGGATCGCGGCGACCCGTGATCCCCGGCACCGGATCGAGCTTCCGGCTCGGGGAGCCGCCGGGCGGGAGGACGAGATCACGCGCCTTGCCGGAACCTTCAACACCATGCTCGGGGAGCTTGAACAGTCCGTCACCGCGCAGCGGCGGCTTGTCGCGGACGCCTCGCACGAACTGCGGACCCCGCTGACGGCGCTGCGGACCAACGCGGAACTCCTCGCGCGGGCGGACCGGCTCACACCCGAGCAGCGGACGCGGGCGTCGACCGCGCTCGGGCGGCAGCTGCGGGAGGTGACCGGCCTGGTCAACGACCTGATCGAGCTCGCGCGGGACGAGGAGCCGACCCCGCTGGTGGAACAGGTCCGGCTGGACGCGCTCGTGGAGCACGGCGTGGAGGCGGCGCGGGCCCACTGGCCGGGGGTGCCGTTCGGCGTGCGGACGGAGCCTGTGGTCCTGCCGGGGGTGCCGGCGCGGCTGAGCCGGCTGCTGGGCAACCTGCTCGACAACGCGGCGAAGTTCAGCGGGGAGGGGCTGCCGGTGGAGGTGGAGCTGGTGAGCCTCGGCGCGGGCGCGGAGCTGACCGTACGGGACCACGGCCCGGGGATCGCGGCGGAGGACCTGCCGTACGTCTTCGACCGCTTCTACCGCGCGGGCGCGGCCCGCGCCCTGCCGGGGTCGGGCCTGGGCCTGGCCATGGCCCGGCAGATCGCACGGGCCCACGCAGCGGAACTGGTCGCGGAGAACGCGCCGGGCGGCGGCGCGCTGTTCCGACTGACGTTCCGCGAGGGCGGCTGAACGCGGCCGCCCTCGCTCCCTCCGAGGCGGGGTTCAGAGGGTGGGCCAGGGGACGTCGGTTTCCACGGGGGCTGTGTAGTCGACGCCGGGCACGGAGAAGCCGTAGAGGCGGCGGACTTCGTCGCTGAACCAGTCCAGATCGGCGAGTTCGGCGATGGTGTCGCTGGTCGCGGTGGTCCAGCGTCCGGCGACGGCGTCCTGCACGGCGGGGTCGAGTTCCCAGGTGTCGAGGCGGACCCGGCCCTCGTCGTCGAGGTCGAGCGGGCGGGCACCGGTCAACTGGTCCCACAGCTCCACCAGTTGACCGATCGGGGCCACCATGCCGTCGCCGAGGACACCGCGCAGCAGTCCGACGTACAGGGCGATGCCGGGGATGGCGGTGGAGGACTGGGTGACCGCGGCCGCGTTGACCGAGGTCACGGCCCTGCCACCCACGGTCTTGCCGAGGCGCTCGTCCAACGTGCGTGCGGTGGCTTCGAGATGGGCCTTCGCGGCGCCGATGGTGCCCTGCCGGTAGACGGCCGCGGTGATCGGCGAGCCGATGTAGGACAGGGCCGCGGTGGTGAAGCCGTCGGCGAGCAGGGAACGGTCGGCGAGGAAGGTGATCCACCGTTCCCAGTCGGCGCCGCCCATCACCGCCACGGTCTGCTCGATGTCGTCGCCCTCGGCCGGCGCGGTGGTGACCTCCTTCACCTCCGGCTCACCGTGCTCGTCGAAGACGAGGGTCTTGGTGGTGTGGGGCGAGCCGACCGGCTTGAGGACCGAGGCGTACACGGTGCCGGTGTCCGGGTCGGTGCGGCGCGGAGCGGCCACCGAGTAGATCAGGTAGTCGAGGCGTCCCCCGAACCGCTCGGCCAGGAGATCGGCGACCTGCTCCTTGACCGTGTCGCTGAAGGCGTCGCCGTTGACGAAGACCATGTCCCGCCCGTGCTGTCGGGCGAGCCGTGCGGTGGCGTCGGTGCGGTACCAGCCGGCCGTGCCGGTGCGCCGAGCGGGCGCCTTCTCGAAGCACACCCCGATGCCGCGGATACCGACCCGGGCCAGGCCCGCGATCGTAGCGGCCAGCCCGTACCCGGCGGACGAGCCGATCACCAGGGCCACCGGCCCCTCGCTCCCGGCGGGGGCCGGGGCGGGAACGGCCTGCCACATCTCGTCCACCAGCTGCCGGCAACCACCGGGATGGGAGTCGAGGAACAGGAAGCCCCGGCTCTTGGCTGCAATGACGCGTTCGCTCACGGTGTGGTTCCCCCAGGTGTCGTACGGACAAGGTCACGGCGGCCGCGCTCGGGCTCGGCGGCTGCCTCCCGCAAGTCTGTGACCGAGCGGACGAAGACAGTGATCTTGGTCGGCACAACGATGACCGGCCGTGCTTGGAGGGTTTCACCACTTCCCTCAGCGGCACGGCTTCCGCCTCTTCCCCTCAGCAACACGGCTGAGTCAGCGAGCGGCTGAGTCCAGGGCGTCCTCGCCGAAGAGAGCCTGCACCCAGTTCGGCTGGTAGATCGTGTCGAGATAGCGCTCGCCGAGGTCCGGCGAGATCGCCACGCACGTGAGGTGTTCCGCCTGATGGGCGTCGAGCCAGCCGGTCGCGCCGCTGACGACCGTCCCGGTGGACCCACCGAAGACGAATCCCCGCGCGGCCATGGCACGACAGGTGCGGATCGTGTCGGACTCCTCGACCCGGACCACCTCGTCCACGTACCGCTGGTCGAGCAGAGGCGGGCGCATGCTCATGCCGAGGCCGGGGATCAACCGGCGACCTGGCGGGTCCCCGAAGATCGCCGACCCGATGGTGTCCACGGCGACGATGCGCACGGGTCGGTTCCAGGTGCGGAACCAGCGCGCGCAGCCCATCAGGGTGCCGGTGGTCCCGACGCCGACGAACAGGACGTCGATCTGGGGAAAGGCACGGGCGATCGCGGGCGCCGTCCGGCGGTAGTGGGCCTTCCAGTTGTCGGGATTGGAGTACTGGCTGAGCCACACACAATGCGGATCGGACGCGCACAGGCGCCGGACGGCCGCGAGCCGGCCGCCCAACAGACTGCCGTCCCTCTCCTCCGACACGATGTGCACGCGGGCTCCGAGCGCCTCCATCATCAACCGGGTCGTGAGGTTGCATCGCGAGTCGGTGACGCAGACGAACTCGTACCCCTTGCTCGCCGCGATGACGCTGAGTGCCACGCCGAGGTTGCCGGATGAGGACTCCACCAGAATGGACTCGGGGGTGAGAACGCCCCGCCGCTCGGCGGACTCGACCATCTCCGCAGCGGCCTTGAGCTTGATGGAGCCCGCGAAGTTGAAGCCCTCGCACTTGAGAAAGAGGGGCCGGCCGAGCGTCGGCATCAGGTCGACGTAGAGGTCGTCCTGATTGAAGGCGTGGGGGGCGGTGATGACGGGCACGGTGCTCTCCTCCTCGGGCGACGCTTCGGCCGGTCGGTTCTGACGCGTGTTCTGACTCCGCGTTCCGACTCGCGTTCTGACTCGCGTTCTGGCTCGTCGGGCCCGTCTCATCCGTACCGGCTCAGCTCGTCGAAGAAGTCCTCGACTATGGTCAGTTCGCCGGAGCGCGCCAACTGGTCGTAGACGTACTTGCCGACCATCAGGTCGAGGACGCCGAGTCCGAACGGCGAGAAGATCGCGGTACGGTCCGCCGGCACGGACACGCGGCCGGACATGACGTCGGCGAGCGTGCCGTGCACGAAGTCCCTGTTCCCCGTGAGCTGTTCGGTGAGGTGGGGTGACGTCTGGGCGCGCAGGCAGTGGTCCGTGTCGTCGACGATGTTCGTGGCGGACAACAGGATCTGCGGATCGAGGTCGCGCAGGGAGACGTCGAGGACCACCGGGTGGTGGTCGAACCATGCGGGCTCGGTGATGTGGGGCGTGCTCGCGACGGTGGCGATGACCACCAGATCGCTGTTGCGGACGAGTTGTTCGGGGTCTCGGTGCACGGTGACCCGGCCCTCCATGGCGGACTGCTCCAGGTAGAGCCGGAAGCCCGCGGCGCTGTCCGCGGAGCGGTCGTGGACCCCGATGTCGTCGAAGGACCAGCCGGTCCTTCGCAGGTAGGTGTGGATGTAGCGGGCGATCAGGCCCGCCCCGATGAATCCGACGCGGGAGGCCCGGGGGCGGCCCAGGCTGAGCCAGTTGGCGGCGGAGGCGGCGGACGCCGCCGTCCTCGCGGCGCTGATGACCGAGCTCTCCATGCAGGCGAAGGGGTAGCCGGTCACGGGATCGTTGAGGATGAGGACCGCCGATGCCCGTGGAATACCGGACCTGACGTTCGCCGGGAAGCTGGAGATCCACTTGAGCCCGTCGACCTGCGCGTCGCCGGACAAGGAGGCGGGGAGGGCGATGATGCGCGAGGCGGGGCGGTCGGGGAAGCGCAGGAAGGTCGAGGCGGGGTTGACCGTCCGGCCTGCGGCGTGCAGGTGATAGGCCGACTCCACCACGTCCTTCACCGTCGCCTCCCTGCCGTCGAGGACCTGTTTGACCTGGCGCCCCGGGACGACCGCGAAGGGGGGAACCGCGGGGTCCTCGGTGGACCGGGCGGTGTCCTCCGTGGACCGGACGGCGTCGGACAGAGGCTGGGCGGGGTCGGACAGGGGCTGGGTGACGGTCATGTCGCTGCACTCCTCAGCTGCGCGGCGGGCGATGCCTGCCGCTTGGGGTCGGCCATCGCCACCACCACCTGCCGGGGCCCCTCGTAGGGCTCCCTGCTGTGGGCGGTGCGGATGTTGTCGACGAGCATCAGGTCGCCGGCCTGCCACGGCCTGCGGACGGTATGGGCCTCGTAGACCTTGTTGATCTGTTCCACCGTCTCGGCGGCGACGCTGTCGCCGTTGCCGTAGGACGTGTTGAACGGCAGCCCGTCCGGGCCGTACTCCTCGACCAGGAAGTCACGTACCTCCCGGTCCATCGTCCACTGGTTCAGAAACGCGATCTGGTTGAACCAGCAGCGCCTTCCGGTGCCCGGATGCCGCACGACGGCACTGCGGTGCTGCCGGGTGCGCAGTGACCCGTCCGGCTGCCAATCGGCCACGATGTCCCTGTCCCGGCAGTGGCGGTCGATGGCGTGGGTGTCGGTGGTGCCGAAGGCCTGGGTGAGGCTGGTTCCGATCTCCTCGTGGTACGCACGGGTGAGCAGCCAGCCCTCCCGCTCGAAACGTTCCACGAGTTCCGAGGGCAGAGCGTCCAGTACCGCGGTGGCATCGGCGAGGGCGGTCGTTCCGCCCGTGGAGGGAGCCCGCAGGCATGCGAAGAGCAGGAGACCGGGGAACTGTCCCGCATAGCTCAGCTCGTGGTGCATGCACATCGGCTGCCGGGGCGGCCAGGCCGCCGAGGAGTAGACGCCGTACGCGTGCTCCGTGCGGGCGGCGAAGCCCTCGGCCTCCCGGACCGGACGCACACCCAGTTGCCCGAGCACCGCCTCGACGTCGGAGACGCTGTGCAGACCGAGGCCTGTCACGACGGCGGCGCCGTGCTCGGCGACGACGGCGAGCACCTCTCCACGGTGCTCGGCCACCCAGGCCGCCGCTCCCGCGCCACCGGTCGCGCTCTCGATCTCGGGCAGGATCGTCGGTGCCGATACGTGCTGTCGGTGGAAGAGTGCGGACCTCATGACGAATTCCTCTCTCCTGTAGGGGCGTTCGCCCCGGTGCGTGCGTCGATGAGCGCGGCCAGTTCCTCCAGTACCGGACATGCCGTCAGGTCGCGGAGCGACACCACTCGGTCAAGCACGACGGCGAGGCGCACGGCGGTCAGGGATGTTCCACCGAGGTCGAAGAAGCCGTCCCTCCGCCCGATCCCGGAGGCCGGTACGTCGAGCACCGCGGCCCACGCGTCGGCGAGTCGCTCCTCGGTCGCGGTGAAGGGAGCGTCGCCGGAGCCGTCCCCGGAGCCCTTCTCACGGCCCTCCCCACGGCCGTCACCGCGGCCGGACGCCTCGGCGAGCGAGCCGAGCGCCTTGCGGTCGACCTTCCCGTTGGGTGTCAGCGGGAGCGCGTCCAGCCAGTGGCACGAGGCCGGCACCATGTAGGCGGGCAGCAACTCCCCCAGCAGGTGGCGCAGGTGATCGGAGTCGAGCGCCGGGTCGCCGGTGTGGAAGGCGACCAGTTGGCGCCCGTGTCCCTCCGCCCCGGTGACCACGACGGCGCCGTCGCGTACCTCCGGCACGCGCAACAGAGCGCTCTCGACATCGCCGATCTCGACCCGGAAGCCTCGGATCTTGACCTGCGCGTCGCGTCGGCCCAGGAACTCGAGCTTCCCGTCGGGCAGCAAGCGCCCGAAGTCCCCTCCCCGGTAGAGCCGCTCGCCGGGGCGCAGCGGATCGGCCCGGTAGCACTCGGCGGTGCGGTCGGCGTCGTTGACGTAACCCCGGCCCACGCAGACCCCGGAGAAGGCGATCGCCCCAGGGGCGCCGAGTGGGACGGGCATCAGATGGGCGTCCGTCACATAGGCGCGCACGTTGGGGATCGGCCGCCCCAGGGAGATCCGTTCCCCCGGTGGCGCGGCTTCCATCACCTCGTGATGGGTGTCGTCGGACGTCTCGGTCAGCCCGTACGCGTTGACCAGGCGGCTCCCGGGCCTGACGCGGAACCACCGCCGCACCAGCTCCGCGCGGAGGGCCTCGCCGGTCACCGAGACGCTTTCCAGGTCCGGCAGCCCTCGTGGCGTGCGTTCCAGTGCCGAGACCAGTACATCGAGGTAGGAGGGGACTACCTGGAGCACGTTCACCCGCTCCCGCGCGATCAGGTCGAGGAATCGGTGGACGTCCAGGACCGCCTCCTGCTCCACCAGCAGCGTCCGTCCGCCCACCAGGGGGCCGGCGAACAGCTGCCACAGCGAGATGTCGAAGCACTGCGACGCCGTCTGCGCCACGGCGGATCCCGGTCCGACGCGAAGGTCTTCGACCTTCGCCAGAAGGTGGTTGAGGAGGCCCGCGTGCTCGACCATCGCTCCCTTGGGCTCGCCGGTCGATCCCGACGTGAAGTAGATGTACGCGAGGGCGTCGGCCGGTACGGGGATGCCGAGGTCACGGCCTTCGCTCTCGCGCTCGGCGACGGAGGGCGCGTCGACGACGCGCGGGGCGGTCGACGACGCGAGTGCCGCCGCGAGGTGGCCGGAACTGCCGGGCTCGGTGAGGACGAAGCGGCACTCGGCGCGTCCCAGCATCGTGCCGATGCGTTCGGACGGGTAGTCCGGGTCGACGGGCAGATAGGCGCCGCCCGCCTTGAAGGTCGCGAGGACGCAGGCCATCCAGTACAGGTCCCGCGGGAGCACCACTCCCACCGGGTCCTCGGGCCGCAGCCCCTGGGCCAGCAGGGCCCGTGCGAGGCGATTGGCACGGAGGTTCAGGTCCCGGTACGTCCACCGGCGTCCGCGATGCACCGCGACGACGACGTCCGGGTGCCGGCGTGCCCGTTCCTCGAACAACTCGTGGAACCTCTTGTCCGGCAGGGGCCTTGAGGGTCCGGCGAGACCGTCGACCTGGAACCGGATCTCCTCGGAGGACAGCAGGCAGTGGCGGTCGTGGCGCGAGTCCGGGTCGGCGAGGAGGCCTCGGAGTGCCGTGAGGTGGTAGCCCGCGATGCGCGCCGCGGCGTCGCCGTCGAGCGCGTCCGTACGGAAGCGCAGGCTCAGCGCCTGTCCGTCGGCGTCCTCGCGCACCGTGGCGCAGAGGACCGCGCCGTCGGGCAGGACGGGCCCGTACCCGTCCGGGTCGAACACGGCCTCGGGGCGGACCGCGCGGCCGGTGTCGGACGCTTCGGGGCGGGGGCGCCAAGCCCCTTCCCCGTCGCAAGCCCCTTCCTCGCCGCCGAGCAGCTCCTCCGCACGTACGGCGTCCCCGACAAGGTCGCGCCACGTGCTCGGAGCGACAGTCATCCGGCAGGGCACGTACCGTCCCGGCTCCACCAGACGGGCAGTCGTCACCACCGGATCCCCGGAGAGGGCGGCGAGGACCTTGGCGTGCGCCGCCAGGTGGAGCGCCGAGACCCGCACGCCCAGCTCCTGGGCACGCGTCCGCAAGCCGGTCGCCATGGCGTCCGGGAGGGCGATCGCGTGCTCGGCCGAGCCCGGCATCGGAGCCGTGGTCCACCGGGGGACCTCGGTCCATCCCGTCGTGGACTGCGTGCCGTCGGGCAGCGCGTCGCGTGTGACCGTCATCGGAATCCGCCTCCGTCGGCGCCGTCGTCATGGAGTTCCACGGGTCGGGCGGGGTTCCCCGTCCACCGGCTGTCGTCGGGCACCGTCTCGCCCTTCATCAGGAAGCAGTCGGCCTCCAGCACGGCACGCGCGCCGACCTCGACTCCGTAGTGGACGAAGGCACCGACGCCCAGCGTGCTGCCCGGGCCGAGCGTGCTCGGTTCGGACTTGAAGGCGCCGTCCTCCTGCGAGTGGCACTGGACGACGCTCCCCGCGTTGAGCGTGCAGCCGTCGCCGATCGTCACCATGGACCGCTCGGGCAGGCCGCAGCCGTCGTCGAAGACGTTCCTGCCGATCCGGACCCGCAGCATCCGCCAGACGGCGCTCTTGAACGGCGTGCCGTTCAGCACCTGCAGATACGCCTCCGACGGGACCTTCCAGTACCGTTCGCGCCGCCAGAACCGAACGTCGTAGATCGAGCAGAACAGCGGCCCGAGCGGGGCGAAGAAGGTCACGATCCGCTCGACCAGCACGTAGTAGAGGATCGTGAACGGGAGCAGAACGCCATTGGCCAGGGCGAGCGCCCACACCCCCATGGACCCGTACAGGTCCGCCGCGCCGGCGAAGAGCACGGTGACGAAGAAGAGGTAGAGCCAGGCGGTGGCCAGATACCAGACCATGGTCATGGCGTTGTGCCGGTTCTTCGCCGCGAGCCGGCGACGCAGCTCCTCCCCGTCGCGGACGTCGTCGAACGTACTGTCGCGGAGCACCGAACGCGGGATCTCGAAGCTGGGGGAACCGAGGAGACCGACGTTCTCCCGGATCTCCCCGTCCACCGGGACCATGACCTTGGTGGCCAGGAGGCAGTTGTCACCGGTCCTGCCACGCGCGGGATAGGCGATCTTGTTGCCGAGGAAGTTGCGGGCACCGATCCGGGTCGGTGACAGGCGGAACGAGGTGCTGGAGTAGTCCGCGTTCATGAGCGAGAGGCCGTCGGCGACCATCGTGCCCCTGCCCACATGGCTCATCAGCGGGCTCTCGTGCTTCACGACCGTGCCGAAGTTCGACCCTGTCTGCTCCACGTGGGACAGGTCGTATCCGACCCACCGCAGGTAGTGCACGATGGCCGTGCTGTCGCCGAAGAGCCGTGTCAGGCTCTTCCGGTTGGTGAGCACCGTCGACAGGCGGTGCAGCGTGTGGTGGAGGCCGAAGAGCGGGTACACACGGCCCGGGACCACGATGCGGCCGACCAGGCGGGACACGGTGGCCAGGAGCAGCAGGGCGAGCGGTATCGCGCCGAAGAACACGAGGGCTGTCACCGCGAGCAGGTCCGTGTAGAAGGCCCCGTCGGTGAGGGCCGCGGGCCCGGGTTCCAGTACGACCGCCAGCTGCGGGACCTTGGAGAGCAGGACGTCCACCCCGCCGACGGCCAGCGGCGCGACGAACAACACGGCGAACAGGATCTGACCGACGGCGTGGGAGGCACGCCGTACGCGGCCGCAGCGCGTGTCCTCGACCCCTCGGAAGTCGGTGTCGGCGGGCTGGGCGGGCGACCCGTGCCAGCGCTCGCCGTCGGGAACGGTCTGGCCGGCGTGGAGCGACGACGCGTGGCCGAGCTGGGCACCGTCGCCCATCGACGTCCGGATGTCCAGAACCGTCGACTCGCTGACGAGAACGCGCCGGCCGAGGGAGACGGGGCCGGTCTCGATCACGGCGTCGCGGGCGCTGTAGCAGTTGATCAGTGTGTCCTTGCGGACGATCGTGTGGTCACCGATGGACAGCAGGTCGGTGCAGACGGGAACGCTGCGGGACAGAACGGTGACGCCCCGGCCCAGGTGCGCGCCGAGCGCCCGCAGGTAGAGCGAGTACAGCGGCGACCCCACCGAAAGCACCAGCGGATTCGCCCGCACCAGCGTCTTGACCAGCCAGAACCGCAGGTAGCCGAGGCTCCAGACACGGATCCTGCGCGGCTGCCAGCGCCCGATGAGCAGCCACTTCGCCGCGATGGGCAGGGTGCACAGGATCAGGAGCACGGCCGCACCGAACACCACGGACCTCAGGTAGTCGTCGAGCAGACCGCTGCCGGCCGATATCCACTCGTATCCGCGCGTGACGACGACGGCGAGGAGAAGTGCGTAGCCGAGGTAGCTCAGCAGTTGCAGCAGTCCGCAGAGGACAGGTCGCGGTCGGCCGAGGCGGCTGGTGGGCGCGATGGGCATGCCGGGGGTCTCGGGCATGTCGGGTGTCTCGGGCAGCACGTCGGAGGGCGCCTCGCTCGTCGCCCCCGGACGTGCGGAGGGCCGTGCGGCGGCCGATTCCGCCAGGGCGGCGCCGAGTCCGCGGATCGTCGGATGCTGGTAGACCTCCTTCATGGACACCGGCCGCAGTCCTGGCTGCTTCCGAACGCGCGCGCAGAAGTGGGCCATGAGCAGCGAGTCCGCTCCCAGATCATGGAAGAAGTCACTGTCCGGGGGTACGGATTCCAGCCCGGCGACCTCCGAGAACAGGCGGGTGAGGAGCTCCTCCACGGCGGCCGTGTCGAGCTGATCGGTGCGCGCCGGGGCCACGGCGACGGGGGCTGTCGCCGTCATGTCGAGCTGCTTGCCTCTCATGAGGTCTCCCTGGACGGTGTCCGGTGTCGTACAAGTGATTCGTTGCCGACGCCGGCAGGTATGAGCTGATGCCGAGACTTCTCGGCGTCCGTTCATCCGTCCGTCCGTTCCGTTCCGTTCCGCGGACCGATCCGCTGCGCGGACCGGGTCGGCCCCCGGACGTACGATGAAGGCCACGGACACCGGCATTCCCGATCAGCCGTGTCGAGGGCACCATGACCGACCCCTTCGGCTTCCTCCACATACCCCGGCGACCCGCCCCCTCCAGGCCCCCCGACGAACGCGTCGGGGACTGGCACGAGGTGTACACGGGCCAGCCGCTGCTGCCGGTGGTCTCCGCCCAGGCGCGGCGGTGCATGGACTGCGGCGTGCCCTTCTGCCACGGTGGTTGCCCGCTCGGCAACCTCATACCGGAGTGGAACGTGTACGCCGCCCACGGCGACTGGGCCACCGCCTCCGAACGGCTGCACGCCACCAACAACTTCCCCGAGTTCACCGGCCGGCTCTGTCCCGCTCCCTGCGAGGACGCCTGTGTGCTCGCCCTCACCGGCGAACCGGTGACGATCAAGAACGTCGAGCAGGCGATCGCCGATCAGGCGTGGGCGCGCGGCTTCGTGCGTCCCCTGCGGCCGCCCCGGCCCTCCGGTCACTCGGTCGCCGTCGTCGGGTCAGGGCCGGCAGGACTCGCGGCGGCTCAGCAACTCACCCGCGCGGGGCACGCGGTGACGGTGTACGAACGAGCCGACCGTGTCGGCGGGCTTCTCCGTTACGGCATCCCCGACTTCAAGATGTCCAAGGACCGACTGGACTCCAGGATCGCCCAGTTGGAGGAGGAGGGGACGCGATTCCGCCCCGGTGTCGATGTCGGCCATGACGTCGACGCGGTCTGCCTGAGGGCTGACCACGGCGCTGTGATCGTCGCCACCGGAGCGACGGAACCGCGTGACATCGACTGCCCCGGGCGGGAGTTGGGAGGCATCCACCACGCCATGGAGTACCTCACGGCCGCCAACCGCTCCGCCGGGCCCTCCCCCGTACCCGTACCCTCGGTGCTCTCCGCGCGAGGCAAGGATGTCGTGATCGTCGGTGGCGGCGACACGGGCTCCGACTGTCTGGGCACCGCGCTGCGCCAGGACGCGTCGTCCGTCGTCCAGATGGACATCAACCCGCTGCCCGACAAAGGCCGTACGGCCGACGAGCCATGGCCGCTCGTCCATCCGAAGGTCTACCGGATGTCCCACGCCCACGAGGAGGCGTGCACCCGCGACGGCGCCGACCCCAGGTCCTTCTCCTCCGTCACCGTTCGCTTCGACGGTGACGGGTCGGGACAGGTCGTGGCCGTGGTGCTGAACGAGGTCGAACCCAGGACCAGACGCCCCCGCCCTGGTACGACCCGCGTCCTGCCGGCCCAACTGGTGCTGCTCGCGCTCGGCTTCCGTGGCCCTCGCCACCATCCGGACCTGACCGGCCCCCTGGGTCTCGCGCCCAGCCCCGGGGGAACCTTCGCACGCACCCCGGATTTCGCCGCGCTCTCGTCATCGGCGACGACACCGGGAGCGGAGGAAACCGCCGGCGTCTTCGTCGCCGGCGACGCCGGGCGCGGTCCGTCCCTCGTCGTCTGGGCCATCGCGGAGGGCAGAGCGGCCGCGGCCGCGGCGGACCGCTACCTCCGTGGCGCCACCGAGCTGCCGGCCCCCATCCGCGCCACGGACCGACCCCTCGCGTGACCCATCGCCCGACGCCTCTCCCGGGCGGTGGTGAGGACCAGGCCCCGGGGCCTGGTCCTCAGTGGCAGGAGTTCGGGTCAGCCGTGATGGCAGTCCCAGTGGCCCTTCACCCAGTGGTGCTCCCAGTGGGCCGGGATGTAGACCCACTTGTACTGGTGCTCGATGCTCCAGTAGCCCTTGTGCCAGTTGCCGTGCTTGTCGTGATGGCCCTTGTGCCACGTGTTGTGGTGGGTCCACTTCTTCTCCCAGTGGCCCTTCACCCACTTCTTCTCCCAGTGCCCCTTCTTCCACTCGCACCGGTCGTGACGTTCGTGATGGTCACCGGCCACGACGGTCGAGACGGATGTGGGCGCGGGTGCCGCGGTGGCCGTCCCGGACATGCCGAGCGCGGCACCGCCGGCCAGCAGTCCCGCCGCCGCGGCGCTCGCCACCAGACGACGGGCACGTATGGACGCGGTCATCGGACGCACCTCCCTCGCTTGATCGACATCGTTGAGCACGTCGAGATGGGTCGTACGGCGGCCAGGACGACCGGAGAAACCGGTCGGCAGGGCGGATCCGACGGCCGACTCGCCGTGCGGGGTCACCAGGGATTCGGAACCGGACCACCGCCGGATGAGAATTCGGCGGGAATCCCGCACGACGTGAGCGTGCTGTCGTCGCCGATCACTCATCCGGGCTCCGTACGGCTACGAATCCCTCACACAGCAGGATTCGCCTCCAGGGAGCGGTCATGACCACCACCGCACCACCGCCAGCACCCTCAACACCCTCAGCACCCACCATGACGCGCCACGTCGTGGCCCTGCCCTGCGGACTGCGCAGCCCGGCCGTCGCCCGTCGCATCGCGGCCCGATGGCTGGAGGCGGCCGAATACGCCCGTACGGCCGACGCCGTCCTGATCGTGTCCGAACTCGTCACCAACGCGGTCCGCCACACCCGCGGCCCCTGTGAGCTGACCCTGACCTCGCACGACAGCTCCCTGGACATCGCGGTCACCGACCACAGCGAGGAGATCCCCGATCTCCACCGGTATTCGGGCGGCGACGGGCGAGGCGGTTTCGGCCTGGAGATCGTGCGCCGCCTGGGGGGATCCATCAGGGTGGTCCCCCGTCTGGGCGGCAAGACCGTGCATGTCGCACTCCAGGTCCATGCGTCGGCACACGACCGGCGGGGACCACCGTGAAGCCTCGTCCGCTCCATGCCGACCTCACCCGAGCGGCGCGGCCACGCGACACGACCCCGTCGCAGACGGCAGAGTCGGTCGGGGCGAGCCGCCCCGGGCAGGTCGGCTCGGCCTGCGTCA
Organism: Streptomyces sp. NPDC001927; assembly: GCF_053594455.1. Lineage (NCBI taxonomy): Bacteria > Bacillati > Actinomycetota > Actinomycetes > Kitasatosporales > Streptomycetaceae > Streptomyces > Streptomyces sp. NPDC001927. The sequence goes on from NZ_JBSFEN010000002.1 coordinate 303,789, forward strand.
CTCCGGCGACCGACCACCAGAGGCATGATGGGGAGCGACCATTGCCGCACGCAGCATCCGAATCGGACGCCGACGTCGACACGCTCCTGCTCCGGGCGGCGGACGGTGACCGGGACGCGTTCGCGGGCGTGTACGACGCACTGGCCAAGTCGGTGATGGGGCTCGCATGCCGGATCCTGCGGGACGCGGCCCAGGCCGAAGAGGTGACGCAGGACGTCATGATCGAGGTGTGGCGTACGGCCGGGCGATTCGATCCCGGCCGCGGTACGGCCAAGGCGTGGGTGCTCACTCTCGCTCATCGGCGGGCCGTGGACCGGGTGCGGAGCGTCCGGGCCAGCACAGACCGGGAAAAGCTGGCCGGAATGCTGTCGGCGGACAGGGAGTTCGACCACGTCGCCGAGACCGTCGAGGGCCATGACGAACGGCGCCGGGTCCATCGCTGCGTGGCGGCCCTGGCCCGCCTCCAGCGGGTGCCGCTGGTCCTCGCCTACTACCAGGGCATGACCTACCTGGAGGTCGCCCGCTCCCTCTCCACCCCCGAGGGAACGGTGAAGTCCCGCATGCGCAACGGCCTCAAGCAGCTGCGTGCCTGTTTGGAGGCCGGCTCATGACAACGCCGGAAGATCCACACCTCAACGCCGCGGCGTACGCTCTGCACGCTCTCCCGCCCGTGGAGGAAGCCGCTTTCGAGAAGCACCTCGCCGGCTGCGAGGCCTGCCGCCGGGACGTCGCCGAGTTCGAGGAGACCGCCGCCCGTCTCGTCGCCTCCGACACGGCCCCGGTCCCCGAGGAGCTGCGCGCACGCGTGATGGAGCTGGTCTCCCGCACCCCCCAGGACCGCCCGCATCACATCGCCCGGCCCCATGCCAAGGCCCGCGGCCAACGCGCACTGCGCCTCGCACTCGCCGCGAGCCTCGCGGCGGCGGCCGCGCTCGGCTCGATCGCCGTCTGGCAGCACTCGGAGGCCGAGGACGCGCGCGCCCGCGCGGACCGAGCCCAGCAGCAGGCCCGCACGGCGAGCGCCGCCTTCGCGGAAATCCTCACCGCCCCGGACGCCACCGTGCACACCGGCACGCTGGCCGACGGAGCCGATGCGGCGGTCGTCGTCTCCCGCCAACAGGCGCAGGCCGCGTTCACCGCCCGCGACCTCCCGGCACTGCCGAGCGACAAGGTCTACGAACTCTGGTACGCCGCCGAGGCAGGCGACCTCCGCCCCGCAGGCCTCCTGGACAACACCGGCGACCGAGCGACCCGAGTCCTCGACGGCCCCCTGGCCAACGCGGTAGCCGTAGGCATCACGGTCGAACCCGCAGGCGGCTCCACCCAACCCACGACCGAACCCCTCGGCATCATCCCCATCAGCTCATGACGCCCGTTCACTCAGGAACCTGGAGGGCTCCGCTGTGAAGTACACCGTCTCGATCGAGATCGCCCTGCCACGGGAGAGGGTGGTCCAGATGCTCGCCGACCCGGCACACCTGCCGAAGTGGCTGCGGGGCCTGGTGGTGCACGAGCCGCTGAGTGGGGTGCACGGGCAGGTCGGGACCAAGTCGCGGGTCGTGATGCAGATGGGGCAGCAGAAGTTCGAGGGCACCGAGACGATCACACGCCGGGAGCCGGCGGACCTGCACGGGATCCCGAAGGGGAGCGTCGTTCACTTCGACCGAGAGATCGTCGGCAAGGGCATGTGGAGCGCCGTGCGCGACCGGCTGACCGAGGCCGGTCCGGAGAAGACGCTCTGGATGAGCGAGAGCGAGTACCGGTTCAGCGGCGTGCTGATGCGGCTGGTGGGGCTCCTGATGCCCAGCACCTTCCGTAAGCAGTCGCTGCAGCACATGGAGGACTTCAAGGCGTTCGCCGAACAGGGAAAAGACGTCCGCGAAGCGACGGGCTGACCTGGAACGACTTCGACCCCGTCGCCTACCTCCCCTAGCTCCGCAACCTCGGGGTCACCATCACGGAGGAGGGGCCCGGGGCCGCACCCGCGCGTACCTTCCACGGCTCGCTGCCGTGCGGCAGGTGCAACTTTCGCCACTCGAACCCTGGAAACAAGTCCCGGAATCCGCGGTGCCAGGGCCGGAACACTGGAGAGAGAAGGGCGCACCAAGCCCCGGCCGGGGCCGCTCAGCGGCCCGCCGGGCTCTGCAGACGGTGCGCACACCCTGCCCCCTTCAGCGGCGTCGCGCCGCCGCGCGCGGCCGCTCTGCCCCGCTGTCCCGGAAGGAACCTCTCCGTGAAGCCTCTCAGTACCCGTTCCACCACTGTCCGTAAGAGCCTGACCCGCAAGATCGCCACGCTGGGCCTGGTCGCCGCCGGCGCTGTCACCGCTGTCGCGGTGCCGGGAACCGCGCACGCAGAGGCCCAGGCCCCGGTCCGGCCCGCTGCTCAGGTCCAGACCTCCGCGGTCGGCCTTTCCGGTGGCCTGGACAGCTGGATCGCCCAGGCTCGCGCCATCCTGACCGCACACGGCGACAAGGTTCCCTCCGCGGCCGCCATCAAGGCCCGCGCGCTCACCGAGTCCTCCGGCAACCCCCGGGCCGAGAACCACTGGGACGCGAACCAGGCCCAGTACGGCGGCACGTACGGGCTGCTGCAGACCATCCGCCCGACGTTCGCCGCGTACGCGCTGCCGGGCCACACCAACATCCTCAACCCGGTCGACTCGATCATTTCCGGCGTCCGCTACGCCAACGCCCGCTACGGCTCCTTCGAAACCATCGCCCACACCAAGGCCGGCTACTGACTGCCCATCGGGCCGTGCGGTGGCATCCGGATGTCCGCCCATCTCCTCCGCAGGTCAAGGCAGCCAGAAGGTCACGCCGGAGGGGCCCGCGGGGCGCCGGCGACAGGGGCGAGAGGCGCCCCGCAGGGACTGCGGCCCAGGTGCGTGCGGTAGGCGACCGAAGAGGGCGTGACCGCCCCGGTACGGTCCGCGGGGTACGGAACAGTACTGGCGGCTGTCCGTATCAGCCGGTTGCGAGCAGGCCCTCGCGCAAGCGCTTCACGGTGCGCGAGAGGAGGCGGGAGACGTGCATCTGGGAGCAGCCCAGGTGTTCCCCGATCTGGGCCTGGGTGAGTTCTTCGACGAACCTCAGGTGGAGGATCTGCCGGTCGCGCTCGTCGAGGTCGGCGATCAGCGGGGCCAGGGCGTGGAAGTCCTCCACCAGCTCCATGGCGGGGTCCTCGCTGCCGATGAAGTCGGCCAGGCAGGCCTCGCTGTCCTCGTTCTCGCCGCTCAGCGCGGCGTCGAGCGACGAGGAGTTGTAACCGTTGGAGGCCAGCCGGGCCTCGGTGACCTCTTCCTCCGTGAGGCTCATCAGCTCGGCGAGTTCCGAGGCCGTCGGTGTCCGGCCCAGGCGCGTGCTCAGCTCCTCGGTCGCCTTCGCCAGTTCCACCCGGGCCTCCTGCAGCCGGCGGGGTACGTGCACCGCCCAGGAGGTGTCTCGGAAGAACCTCTTGATCTCCCCGACGATGTAGGGCACCGCGAACGTGGTGAACTCGACCTCCCGCGAGATCTCGAAGCGGTCGATCGCCTTGATCAGTCCGATCATGCCGACCTGGACGATGTCCTCCATCTCGTCGCCGCGATGACGGAACCGCCCGGCCGCGTAGCGGACCAGACTCATGTTCATCTCGATGAGGGTGTTGCGCGCGTACTGGTACTCGTGCGTCCCCTCCTCCAGCACCGTGAGTTCCTGGAAGAAGACCTTCGACAGAGCCCGCGCGTCCTTCGGCGCGACCGCCAACGCGTCCGGGATCACCGGCAGCGTTCCCGTTCCGGCCTCAATTCCCTTGGCCGACATCGTGGTGAGCGTCACGCCATTCCCCTTTCACGTGTGTCCCCGAGCCGAAAATCGTGGCTCCGTGTCAGGTCGCCTACCCGGAGCGGCGCAGCGCACACGGCCGAATCTGTCGAGAGCCTTCCCGAGGGGTATTCAGAAGGCCTCCCCGCGCTGCCTGTCGGGGCTGTGAAGTTGGGCCCGTCAGGGGCCGGCGAGCCGTGGCCCGTTCGCTGCGCTGCTCGGGGTACGTCAGTGCGGTCGCCAGTCCGCCGGGGTCGCCGTGTCGGCGTACTCCCGCAGGAGGGAGAGACGCGCCCGGACTCGCTTCCCCTCCGGGTGCGGCTCCACGCTCAGGCTCTCGCAGACGGCGACGACGATCTCGACGCCGTGCTGCCCGATCCGGCCGGGATCGTGTCCGCGGGGCACGGGAGCGGCCACCTCACGGTCGAACACCGAGATCTCCAGCGTGTCCTGGAGCAGCTCCAGGACCAGTCGGCAGGGGCCGACCGCGTGCCGGACCGCGTTCGTGACGAGCTCGCTGACCACCAACTGCGCCAACTCGACGCGCTCGTCGGCCACAGGTTCACGCCGCACGCACGGGACCGCCGCGAGGAAGTCGGCCGTGAAGGCGCGCGCGGAGGAGATCGCACCGCCGCCAGAGGAGTTGTCGTAGACAACACTCGCGGACAGCAAGGGGTCCCGTGCCGCGGTCATCGCATCCGTCATGGCGCTGGTACTCCCCTCGTCCGGTGGGTGCGCAGGGCACCTCGTACATCGCTTTTCCCCTCTTCATGGTTTCCACACCGCTCAAAGGGATCACACCGGGACGTAAACGATGTCCTCGAACCGCGTCACGCGCCTGCTCGACGTCGGCGATCTCGTGCACGCTCCGAACGGGGAGTGCCGGGCTCGTTCATGTGGGAGGGATCGGTCCACACCGCCGGTGGACGACCGGGGCCGACTACCAGCGGTACCAGCGGCCCGTGCCTCCCTTGGGCCGGGCCACGAAGCCCAGCAGCCACAGGACGAGGACGAGGACGGCGATCCACCAGAGCGCCTTGGCCGCGAAGCCGAGGCCGAAGAGCAGCAGGACGAGCAGGAGAACAAGGAGCAGGGGAATCATACGTATCTACCTCCTGAAGGACGGTGGTGAAGGAGCCGAACGGACGGGTACGAGGTGTACGCGTGAGGGGGAGCCTCGCCCCGCCAGAAGTGGCGTTGGAGGAGCAGGGCCACCGCTTGTCAGATGGCACCGGTGCCGCCAGAGAAGGGGCCGCCAGTGCGGTAGTGCTGGGCGATCTCCTCGCGGTACTGCCGGTCCGCCAGGTGCTTGTCGGAGACGAACTCGGGGGCGTCCTTGACCTGTTCCTTGGACAGGGCGAGGTGGATCGTGTGGTCCTCGAGGTCCACACGGGTCACCGCGCTCGCCGGGATCAGCGCCTCCTTGCCGAAGATCCAGGGGCCCGTGTCGACGACCAGATAGGAGTCGTCCACCTCGTCGGAGTGTTTGTCGACCTTGCCGATGTGCCCGTCGGACGCCTCGACCCGCCACCCGATGAGGTCGACGCCCGCCAGGTGGCCGGACTCCGTGCTGTAGGCCCAGATGCGATCGGTCATCACTGTCACTCCTCTGTCGCTTTACGTCGTGTCTGTCACGGCATCGAACGCGCGGGCCGCCTCAGATCAGGTCACGCCGGTCATCGGTGCGCCGTGGGGCGCCACGGGCGGAACAACCAACCGGCGGCGGCGGCGAAGGACGCTCGTGTGCACGGCGGTTCCGTTGGTCCTTCCCGAACGGGTTGGACAGCGTCCGCGTACCCGGTCCCCCGGGGATCATTCGGCTCGCACCGAGCACGGGCCCGGCCGCACCCACCCGAAGCCGCACAGGCCGCATCGTCACGGACAGGTTCGCGATCCGGCGGATCCGGATGGTGTGGGACGGCTGCGACGGGCAACACGGAGTGACAGAACACGAAGCCCGTTGCCCCTCGCCCCCGGCGGAAGGAACACACCCATGGCGTACGACATCTGGACCTACAGGGAGACCGCGGCCCCTGCGGCGCATCTCGACCTGACCGGGTACAGGGTCGAGGCCTTGGACGGTTTCGCGGGCACCGTCGACACGCACGAGCCCACGGCCGGCCGCGCCCATGTCGTCGTGGACACGGATCCCTGGATCCCCGGCAGACGCGTCATCGTTCCGGCCGGCGTCGTGACCACGGTCGACCCCGGCGCCGAGAGGCTCGACATCGGCTGCACCAAGCAGCAGATCGCCGACGCCCCGCCGTTCGAGCCCGGACCCGACCGCGACCTGGACGACGACGAGCCGCACCGGATGGGGCTCGTCGACTACTACCTGGCGTTCTTCCGATAGGCGACCCCCGCAGGAACGTCCCGCCCTTGCGACCCAAGGAGAATCCCATGAGCGCACTGCTGACCCGTATCAAGCGATTCGCCCACAGCCCGCAGGGCCGTAGCGCGGTGGCGTCCGTCCGCCGGGCCGCCGCCGACCCTCGCAGGCGCACCCAGGTGCAGCGCCTCCTCACCAAGCTGCGTGGCCACCGCTGACGGCCACTCACCCGGCCCGGCAGGGCCGGTGGATCGACGCCCCGCGCGGCATACGGCGCGGGGCGTCGCCGCGCGCGGCGCCCGCCGGGGTCAACCGGGCCGGTCCCGGCGACTGGCGGCGAGTGGCAGGCTGGTGCCAGGGGAGAACGACACTCTGGGCTCCCCGTAACCAACGGCCACCGTCATCTGCAGGGCTTCCGGCTCCCGCGTATCTCGCCGAGGGTCTCGACCAGACCGGCCCGGTCGGCCTACACACCATGTGTCGGCACGCCTTAGTCGGCCTGGCCGTCTGCTCGAGCGTCCTCACGGGGATGTCCCAGCAGGCCGAGCGCGGTCAAAACAGTGACGCACAACGTCATCCAGGCGATGAACGCACCGCCGCCGTACAGCACGGCGCCGGCTACTTGGGTTCCTGTCAAGCGAGACAGAACGCCCGCCAGTACGCCGACGAGCAATGACGACATGAACGACACGATCACGAGGAGCACCTGAACGGGAAATGTCAGCCTCACCAGTCGATCCCTCCGCAAGAGGGTGGTCGACCAGTCGGCAGGCAGCCTCAGCTCGACCACCGCTTTCGATGGCCTGCTGAGACTCCGCGACGATTAGAGACTCATCCGTGATCTGTTCTCGATCGAGGCCGGAACACCGTCCCCCAGTCGGACACGTCGCCGGTACTCCATGTAGCTCTCGACAGATCAACGGAGAGCCTAGCGAAGGCTGTTCACCGTCGCGACCACATTGGGTCCATCGGGGCCCATCGTCCGAGCGTGTGGATCCCTGAAAACGGCTCTGCCCGCAGTTCCGTGAAGCGCCGTTAGGATCTTCTGCTCATGGATGCGAGTGCAGGGCCCGAGATGATCGCAGTTCCGGCCGGGCAGGTCACACTGTCGGACCGGCGGACGCAGCGCAGTTGGGTGGTGGAGCTGGACGCCTACCAGCTTGCGATGTACCCCATCACCCAGATGCTGTACGCGCACGTGACCGGCGAGCACCCAAGTACCGTCCATGGGGACCGTCTGCCCGTCGAAGGCGTCTCCTGGTGGGACGCGGTCCAATTCTGCAACGCCTTGTCGCAGCGCAAGGGGCTCAGGCCCGCCTATCGTCAGGTCGGCGGCCAGGACATCGAATGGGACGTGACGGCCGACGGGTACCGGCTGCCGACCGAAGCGGAGTGGGAGCACGCCTGCAGGTCCGGTACGGCGGGGCCGCGCTATGGCTCTCTTGACGAGATCGCCTGGCATCGCGGCAACTCGGCCGAGACCATCCATGAGGTGGGAGGCAAGCACCCGAACCTCTGGGGCTTTCACGACATGCTCGGCAACGTGTGGGAGTGGTGCTGGGACGTCTACGACGCCGAGGTCTACGGCACCTACCGAGTTCTGCGAGGCGGCGGCTGGTTCGACGAGCGCTGGAGCTGCCGGGCGTCCGTAAGGCGCCGCAGTCACCCCACGTTTCGGGTCGACGACGTCGGATTCCGCATCGCACGTTCCGTAATGCGCTGATCCACAACCCAGCCTGGAGACCACCCTCAGTGAGGTGGAGGCGGGCTGTGTGGGCCCGCCTCCACTGTCAGGGCTGGTCAGTGCTGGTTGAGGGGGAGGGCGACGTCGACGACCTGGCGACCGGCCGGGAAGTCGCCGACCAGGGTGGCCTTGCCGGTGAGGACATTGACCTTGTAGAAGCGCTGCTTGCCGCCGGTGGACAGGGTCGCGTAGCCGCGGTTCGAGCCGTCGGAGGCCTGGTAGTAGATGTCGAACCCGGCCGACGGGCCGGTGTTCACGCCGAGGTTGCCGGTGGGTGCCAGGGTGCCGGCGTTGGCCGGGGACTGCAGCGAGACGCGGTCGTTGGTGGTGTCGATGTCGAACAGCGTGGTCGCGGTCGCCGCGTCGAGATCGTTGTTCGTGTATCCGGCACCGGTGACGCCGAGTGCCGTCGACGGCGGCATCGTCGGGTTGGTGAGTGTGCCGTCGACGGTGGTGGTCTTCGGGGCGGCGGGATCGTCGATGTTGTGGCGCAGGTTCTGCCCGGTGTCGCTGATCACGCGCAGGCGGTTGGCGGCAGGGTTGAAGTCGACACCGAAGTACCGGCCCTGGAGCGCCACGGTCAGCTGCGAGACCTTGACGGCCTTGGCATCGCTGGTGAGCGTGTAGACGCCGCCCTTGTCGCCGACGCCGTAGAGCTTGCCGTTCTGGACGCGGAAGTCGATCCCCACCAGCTTGCCGTCGCCCCCGAGGCCGGAGACCTTCCCCCGCGACCAGGTGTCGGTCGGGTCTGCGGCGTCGAAACCGACCAGGCGCTGGTCCGCGGTCAGACCCACACTGAACAGACCGTGCCCAGCAGCGCGGCCCTCCAGCCCGAACGGATCGCCGCCCTCCGCGGTCGCCGCAGCCAGGCCCGGGGAGAGCAGGGAGACAGCCATCGCGGCAGCGGCGACAGAGGTGGCGGCGACTCGACGAGTACGCACAAGAGGACTCCGATCGGTTTTGCGAGCCTCAACCGTGAGGCACGTATGCGCCTCCTTCGGCGCCCCGCAGGGCGCGGATTGCGAGCTCGGCGCGACAACCCCCCAACGGCCGCATTAGTCCTATCGCCACGCCCACCTGCACACCAATCACCGCCCTGGCCCCGCCCCTCCCCCCGGGTCCCACCAACGACTCGATATCTGACCAGCCGGCGCCCAGACCCGATCCGGGCCGCCCGCCCGGGGTGACCCGTCCGAGGGTCTTCTCGTTGGGCAGTCATGTTGACTGGCATCTTCCACGCCATCGGAATATCCACCGCCGGGACCACAGGACCCAAGCGCCCTCCCCTGGACCACGCCGAGGCCGCGCTCGTCGAGCAGTATCCGCGGCTCGTACGGCTCGCCTATCTGATCCTCACGCCCGAACTGGGAAGACACCGGCGCCTGCTCGCCGCACACTCCCTCGTGCAGAAGTCCCTCTCAGGTGCGGGACGTACGCGCTCGGGGCCGACAGTTCCGGCCCCGCGTGGCGAGTCGGGCGAAGCCTTCCTCTGGCTGCGGGGGCACGTCGTGTCCGCCGCGCTCCGCGCCCCCGGGCGCTCCCGACGATTCCCCGCGTGGCCCACGCTTCCGGCAGTCCTTGGGCTGCGGCTGTTCCCCACGGCCGGTAGCGACGGAGAGCCCGCGCTGGACCGTGCGCTGGCCGGTGTGACCCCCGCGGTACGGGCCGCCTTCGTACTGCTGCTCCTCGAAGGCCTGGCACCCGAGGCAAGCGCACGCCTGCTCACGGACGCCGGTGTCGCGGACCCGGACAAGGCACTTGTCTCCGCCGATCGGCTCCGGGCCTCCTTCGGTCGGGAAGCCGAATCGCTTCTTCAGGGAGTCGAGTTCGACCCCTGCACGGTGCAGGCTCGCCCCACGGACCTGCTGCGCCGTCGGCGACGGACACGGCTCACCGGGCTCACGGTGGCTCTGGCCCTCCTTGCCACCGCCGGGGCCGTGGTCGTGAAGGGCAGCAGCCAGTGGGACGACCGGCCGCCTGCCGTCGCCGTCCCCACCCTGGCTTCCGCTGAGGCCTTCGTTCGTGCCTCCGAAGCACGGCATCTGGTGCGGGTGCCCGGGGAGCGGTGGGCCGATACCGCTCGCGTCGACTTCTCGGCGTGGCCCGCGCGTGGTGCCCGTACCGGTGACACGGCTCTCCTGACCCGCGCCCTCCGAACCTGGTTCCGGGAGGCGGGGGTTGGCGGGACACGGGCGGCGAGCGGCAGCCGGGTCGCGGTCGCGGTCACGGTCGCACCGGGAACTCCCAGAACCCCGCCCCTGACGCCGGCACAGCTGCTCTTCGCCGACACCGTCGGGAACTCGGCCGTGGTACTCCTGCACGACGGCCACCGGATCATTCGCTACACCGAACCGCTCGCGGGCGGAGGACCGGCCGCCCTCGAACTGGCGCGGACGGACGACGCGGACGTCACAACGGGCGCGGCCGTCGTCGTAAGCAGTGCGGACGGGATGGTCCGGTTTCTCGTCGCGCCTTGGATCGAAGAGATCGGGGTACGAGACCTTCTTCGCCGCGACGCCACCGCGGCGCCCTTGGGCGTGTCCGACGTCGGAGTCACCGATCCCATGTCCCGGATGCCGAGCGACTGTGGCAGCGCGCCCGTTCTTGAGCTGCGCAGTTCCGCGCGGATCGTCGAGGATCACTCCTTCCTCCTGACGGAGCTCGGGGAGCTGACACCCGTACACCTGACGTGGACGCCTCCTCCGGGCGCCGGAGCTCCGGCGCGTCAACCCCGCGAAGCGACTTCTCCGGCCGGGCTGACCGCCTGGAGAAGGTCGGTCTGTTCGCTGCCCGCCTTGCGCGGAACCGGGGTACGGGCGGTGAACCGCTGGGAGTTCGCCCAGCAGAACCTCCCCGAGCAGCGTGGCCGGGCGACCTGGACATGTCTCAGAGCGGAGAACTGGGAGGGCCGTGGCCGCGTCGCGGTGGCTCTGGAGGAGCCGACGGGAGCGAGTCATGCGGTATCGGGCCCCTCACCCGTGCCGGCGGACACCGCCGCGTGCAGCAGGTTCGGCCAGCACGTGCTCGCCGGAACGTACTGGGTGGCGCCCTCCGGAGCGCGCCACTACCTGGCAGCGGGTAGCCGCCGACTGACCTCGGTCACCGCCGGCGGGGCCGTCTCCGCGACGGCACGGGGACCGCTCCTGGCCGTACGCACAACCACGAACGGCCCGGTGACGTTGACCGGAACAGTGCCCGGCTCCGGCGAACTCCGTGGATGGGACGGGACGGGCTCGGGGGACGACGGCCGACTCCTGAGGTGAGCACGACGGCCGACCTCTGAGGTGAGCACTGGGGCGCGGGGACCGCACCACCCCCTCTGTCGCCCTCATGGGCCGAAGCCAGAGGCGCCAACGCTCCGCGCGAGGGGAACGCATCCGAAGTACGCCCGCCTGCCGAAGGTGGAGGTGAGCGCACGACGCGCCACGAGGCAGAAAAACGGATCGAGACCGCATGACAGGTACAGGTACAGGTACTGGTACTGGTACTGGTACGCACTGGCTCTTCGGCGACCAGCTGGCCCCGGCCTTCCTCGCGGCGGACGGTGACCGTCTCGCGCGTGACGTCCCCGTGGTGATGATCGAGTCGCGTGGCGTCTTCCGCCGTCGGCGCTTTCACCGGGCGAAGGCCCACCTGGTCCTCTCGGCGATGCGGCACCGTGCCTCCGAACTGGGCGCACGCGTGACGTACGTCCGGGCAGACACCTACCGGGAAGGGCTGCGGCGGGCCGTGGGCGACGCAGGGGTGACCGTGCACCACCCCACGTCCCGGGCGGCGCTCGCCCTCGTACGATCCCTGGACAACGTCACCGTCCTCCCGCCGCGCGGCTTTCTTGTGCGTCAGGAGGACTTCTCCGTCTGGGCACACGGGCAGCGGGGGCTCCGGATGGAGGCCTTCTACCGGCAGGTCCGACGCGATCACGACCTCCTGATGGAGGGCGGGGAACCGGCGGGCGGCACGTGGAACCTCGACCACGAGAACCGAGAGCCGCCCCCCAAGGGTGCGCGGACGCTGGGAACCACGGCTCCGTATCGGCCCCGGGAGGACTCCGTCGACGAGGAGGTCCGCCGTGACCTGGACCGCTGGGAACGCGACGGGGATGTCGCCTTCGTCGGCCGCGACGGGCCGCGGCTGTTCCCCGCAGACCGCCGGGAAGCACGTGCCTCGCTGCGCGGATTCCTCCGGCACCGCCTGCCCGGCTTCGGCGCGCACGAGGACGCGATGCTCGCCGACGACGACACCATGAGCCACAGCCTGCTGTCCTCCTCCCTGAACCTCGGCCTGCTCGACCCTGCCGAGTGTGTGGAGGGCGCGGAGGCCGCGTGGCGAGCGGGCGAGGCACCGTTGAACTCGGTCGAGGGCTTCGTCCGACAGATCGCCGGCTGGCGCGAGTACGTCTGGCAGCTGTACTGGCACTTCGGCGAGGACTACAGAGCGTCGAACGTGCTCGGCCACACCGCGCCCCTGCCCGACTGGTGGAACGAACTCGACGCGGATTCCGTGTCGGCCCGCTGCCTGACGACGATGCTGCGCCAGGTCAGGGACACCGGATGGACCCATCACATTCCGCGGCTGATGGTGCTGGGAAGCTACGCGCTTCAGCAAGGCTGGGATCCCGCCGCCGTGACCGACTGGTTCCACCGCTGCTTCGTCGACGGATACGACTGGGTGATGCTGCCCAACGTCGTGGGCATGTCGCAGTACGCGGACGGCGGCCGCATGACGACGAAGCCCTACACGTCCGGCGGTGCCTACATCGACCGCATGAGCGACCTGTGCGGCCCCTGCGCCTACCGCCCGGACCGGAGAGTCGGGGCGGACGCCTGCCCGTTCACGGCCGGCTACTGGAGCTTCCTGCACCGCCATCGCGACTTGCTCGAACACAACGCCCGGATCTCCAGATCGGTGCACGGACTCGACCGGCTCAAGGACCTGGCTGCGCTCCTTGAGCAGGAGCGAGGACGAGGCGAGGAACCGCCGTGAGTCGGCCGGGACTGCGGTCCTGCCCTGTTCGCGGTGACATGCGGGACATGCGGGTCAAGGCCACGTACGAGGAACGAGGATGAGGACGCCATGCGGAAGACGGACAGCGGGCGGTACGACGTAGTGGTCGTCGGCGCGGGGGCAGCGGGGCTCGCCTGCGCGGGCGACCTGGGCGCGGCGGGCCTGCGGGTCCGCCTGCTCGAAGCGGACGACACGGTGGGCGGGCGCATGCGTACCGACCACGTGGCGGGCTTCACGGTCGACCGAGGCTTTCAGGTTTTCAACACGTCCTATCCGCAGGTCAAGCGGCGTATCGACCTGAAGGCGCTCCGTTTGCGGCCGTTCACCCCGGGTGTACTCGTGCACACCCGTGACGGGTTCCGTCGGTTCACCGACCCGACCCGACGGCCCAGAGAGAGCCGTGATCTTCTGCCGGGCCGGCTCGTGTCCGGCCGTGATCTGCTCGCCCTCGGCGCGCTGTCGGCCCGCGACGCACTCGCGCCGGCATCCGTGCTGCGGCGTGGCCCCGACGGCAGCACAGTCACCGCCCTGGCCGAGGCCGGCGTGTCACCCCAGTTGGTGGAGACCTTCTTCCGGCCCTTCCTCTCCGGTGTCTTCCTGGAGGACGAACTGGAGACGTCCGCCCGCTTCTTCCACCTGGTGTGGCGGAGCATGCTGCGCGGCACTCTCTGCCTTCCGGCAGAAGGGATCGGGGCGGTTCCCGCGCAGCTCGCCTCCCAGCTGCCTTCACACGTGCTGCGGACCGGCAGCCCTGTCGGGGGTGTGACGCCGGAGGGGGTCACCCTCGCGAGCGGCGGCGAGGTGGCGGCCCGCGCGGTCGTCGTCGCGACCGGCCAGCGGGCGGCGAGCGAACTACTCCCGGGACTTCGCGTCCCCGAGGGCCGTACCGTGACCACGTTCTACCACGCGACGGCCAGGGCTCCGCTGGCCGAGCCCGTACTCGTCGTCGACGCGCAGCGCAGGTTCCTCAACACGTGTGTCCTCAGCGCCGTCCATCCCCGCTTCTCGACCGACGGCCGGGCTCTGGTGTCCACCTCGGTGCTCGGCTCCCCCGGGCCGACCGAGACAGCGGCTGTCCTGCGCGCCCTCGACGAGGTGTACGACACGGACACGACGGACTGGGAACTCGTCCACCGGGTCACCGTCCCCGACGCCCTGCCGGCCATGCCCGGTCCAGCACCCCTCTCAAGAAGAACTCGCTTCGGGCCGGGCCGGTACGTGTGCGGCGACCACCGCGCCACCAGCTCACTGCAGGGAGCGCTGGCTTCGGGGGCACGCGCGGCCCGCGAGGTGCTCCAGGACCTGGATTCCTGAACTGACCGACACCGACCAGGCGGTCCTAGGTCTCGTCAAGCCTGGTCCGATGCATCCGATGCTCCCACTCACACGGAAGCATCAGTGTCGGGATTGGGGGGCCGGAGGGCCCTGGTGTGGGAGACGGAGGACCATGCGGTGATCAGTGTCGAGCGCAGTATCGAGGTACGGCTTCCCTTGGCCGAGCTCGTGACGTATCTGGAGGACTTCGTCCGTACCGAGGAATGGGATCCGGGGACGGTGTCCTGCGTACGGCTGGACGACGGGCCTGTGCGCACGGGTGCGCGCTGGCGCAACACGTCGGTCTTCCGGGGCCGTACGACCGAACTCGAGTACCGGCTCGACGTGCGTGAGCCCAGGCGGCTGGTGTTCGTCGGAGAGAACAAGACGGTGACCGCCGTCGACGACCTCCGCTTCGATGACGAAGGCGACCGCACCCAGCTGTCGTACAAGGCCTCGCTGGCCTTCAAAGGCCTCGCGAAGCTGGCATCACCGTTCCTGCGAACGGAGTTCGAGCGGCTGGCCGACGAGGTGGCCGCACGCCTGCCGACCGCCGCAGCAGCCGGGCGCGGGCGCACCTGACGGCTTCGAAGTCGACGAGTGGTTCGCAAGATGCCTGAACGCCGGCGCGACTCCCGTCATCGAGCCCGAAGACACGGCATGGAGATCGCGACGCGCTCGTGTTCTGGATCCGGCGGGGTACGAGTGGAGGGCGGGCACGTACGGGCCGGGCTGAGCGATGAGGGGCGAGGACGACGCGCGCGTCAGCGTGGATCGGCGGCTATGAATCCTGCGAGTTCGGTCTCAGTCACCCTTGACCCTGCGCAGCAGTTGCCATGATCGCAGCGATCAGGTGCATTTCCACTGCTTGGGTGGGGTCGGCTCCCGTGGGCATCTTCGGCGCGCTGCCGATCACCGCCCGGTCAACGAACTCGCCGCCAAGGTGCGGCATGCGCACGTCCACGATGCGAATCCCGCGGCTGCGTTGCTCCCGCTCCACCACGCCCAGCCAAGCGGCGAGCGCTGCCTTGGCTGCCGTGTAGTCGGCCATTCCGCGCATTGGTTTGTCGACGATGACTCCGGTGACGACCGCGACGACGCTCGCGGGCTCAAGTACCGGCAGGGCCCCGCGTACGACGGCCATGGGCGCGAGCGCATTGACTGTCATGAGGTGCTCTGCGGCCGCCTCATCGACTTCTTCGGCACGGCCGAAACCGGCTACGCCGATGGCGACAACCACCGCGTTCAGCCCCTCAAGGGCTTCTGCGGCCCAAGGAACGAGAGAGGCGCAGCCTTCAAGGTCATACGCGTTGAAAGACCTGTACGGGCAGTGGCCCAGCAGTCTCGACCGCTCCGCCAGCAGGTGGCCGTCTCGGCCCGCCAGAGCCACAGAGCTTCCTCTGCGAGCCAGGATCTGCGCCGCGAGACCTCCGATCATTCCCGTCCCACCCACAACGAGCACCTTGCCACCGGCCATCTTTCGGACCTCCAGTACCTCACAGCCACGGGCATTCAGACCCCGGTTCAAGAGCCGGAGAATCCCAGACCGCCCTTGAAGGGGCCGAGGATTTCGTCGGTGATCCACCCTCCGTAGAAGTCACCGCCCTGGGCTCGCACGCGCTCCCCGTCGACCGTGCAAAGGTCAACTCTTCCCGCATAAAAGGCAAGGTGGCCGGAAATGCTCTCGTACCCGGACGAGGCAGCCTCATAGCTCCAGGCGACGTCGTGGACGGCGAGCCCTTCCACAACCAAGGTCCAATATGTGGCCACCCCCTTCCACTCGCAGGTCGACGTCGCCTCCGACGGCGAAAAGAGGTCGGTGCGCACATCGCCGCGAGGCACGTAGAAGACAGGTGGGTGACTCGTTTCCAGGACCCGTTTGCAGTTCCGGGATTCGGCTAGCTTCACTCCGCGATGCTCGACCACCACGCGTCGCGCGTCAGGCATCACACGGGGTGGCCGAGGATAGTGCCAGACCGATTCCGTCGGCAGTGGGCCATGCGCGCCCGACTCGTCACTCATCGCATCCACCTCCACCAGCCCTTCCCGACTTCAGCGACTTTGGATGCGCCAGGCCGCAATCTGACCTCAGTGACGGTGCCAGGGACTGTCTCAGCCGATCGCGCCCTCAGACCCTTCGACCCGGACCAGGAAGACTTCGTCGACGAAACACCATGCCCAGGATTCGTCCGGGGCAAGGGACAGGACCAACGGGTGACCCGTCTGCGCGTGGTGGGCATAGGCGTGACGGCCCCGAGAGCTGTCGCAACATCCGACGTGCCCGCAAGTGGTGCACCATCTCAGCCGACTCCAGGTCCAGCCGCGTTCCTGGCATTCTGCACAAGCCTGGGACGGTGTGCTCGGGCAAGCGGGCAGCGTTGCCAGGTGTGAGCAGGTGCGCCCCTCGGGACGTCCTCCGTCCGCTGACACTGCCCATGTCGCGAGCGGCTTTCGACGGTCGTCGAAATTGCTGCCGGTTTGGGTCATCGCACATTCCTTCCGCCCTGGGGCGCCGGCACGTCACTGCGACAGCACCGCCTCACCCCGGGCGCGGGCATGCTCCGTGCGGGCGAGTCAGCTGTCCTGGTGCGCCGGGCCTTCCCGAGATTCAGGGCAGTCGGGATTACTGCAGGGGCCGGGCCGCCATACGGGCACGAAGATTCCGAAGGCCTTGTGCCGTCCTTTGGCGATCGCCGTAACGGGCTGCTTGCAGGCTGGACAGACAAGCGTTCGCTGGGGGCGGGTCTCACGCTCGACTTTACTCATTCTTTGACAATATGCTCAAATTTAACGAAATGGGAGTAAACGGGAAGATGTACCCGCAAACCCGTCTCATCAGTCCGCAGCTCGGGGCGGATCATCACTCGCATCATCCTGCTCGGTAGGCACCCCGCCCCCGGGGCGAGGGTCCTCCGTGGCCGCCACATCGGACGGCGAGGTCGCCTCCTCGCTGGGAACGGCAGGGGCTGGGAGTGGGGCGGGTCGGAGCAGGCTGAGCACCACAGAGCCGGCCAGCACGACGACGATGACCGCCAGGCTGACGGGTGAGGGGATTTCCGGGATGCTGCTGCTGATCGTCTTGTGGGATGCCTGAAGGACGAGCTTGACGCCGATGAAGGCGAGGATGATCGCAAGGCCCCTGTTCAGGTAGTGGAACCGGTCCAGGAGACCGGCGAGCATGAAATAGAGGGCCCGCAGTCCGAGAATGGCGAAGGCGTTGCTGGTGTAGACGATGAAGGCGTCGTCGCTGACAGCAAGGACTGCGGGCACGCTGTCAACGGCAAAAACGAGGTCGGCCGCCTCGATGGCGGCCACGACCGCCAGGAGCGGGGTGGCCACGCGTTTGCCGGCTTCCTTGACGAAGAACTTCATGCCGGCGTACTCGTCGCGGACCGGCATGATCTTGCGGAGCATCCGTACGGCGAAACTCTTTCCCGGGTCGAAGCTCTCCTGTTCGTCCTTGAGAAGTTTGTAGGTGCTGTAGAAGAGGACGGCGGCGAAGGCGAAGAGCACGGCGGTGAAGCGGCTGACCACGGCGACGCCGAGGGAGAGGAAAATCCCCCGGAAGACCAGGGCGCCCATGACGCCGAAGAACAGCACGCGGTGCTGGTAGGCGCGGGGCACCTTGAAATAGGCGAAGATCACGGCGAAGACGAAGAGGTTGTCGACCGACAGGCTCTTCTCCAGAAGCCAAGCCGTGGTGTATTCCGTGCCCGCAGTCGTGCCGAGGACCAGGAATACGACTCCACCGAAGATCAGGGCAAGGCCCACCCACAGGGCACTCCAGGCCCCTGCTTCCTTGAAGCCGATGACGTGTGCGGTGCGGTGGGCGAGCAGGTCCACCGTCAGCGACACCACTACCGTTGCGGCGAACGCCACCCACAGCCAGAGCGGGACCTCAAGCACACCATCACTCCCCGATGGCCCACGCCACCGCACGGGCCCCTCTACCGCATTCTGCGTCCATTCGCTCCTTTAAGCGATCCGGCAGGGTGGACCTGACAGCTCTCTCGCGTGGCGCCGGGCTGCCGGGGCTTTACGAGGCCATGGCCCGTACGGCCGCCGGGGCGCGGTTCCAGTGCATTCGGGACCACGGGAGGGCGAGGTCGCTCTGGTTGGACACCTCACGCGGGGCGAGGTCCTCGATCCGTGCGGCCTGCCCGTGGCGGGCGTAGACGGTGTCGACGTAGCGGTGGCCCGTGTCGGGGGCGATGAAGAGGATCGTGCGGTTCGGGGAGCGGTCGCGTTCGTGGCGGGCCGCCAGGTAGCCGGCGCCGGTCGACAGGCCCGCGAAGACCGCGTGCCGCCGCAGCAGGTCGACGCTGCCGGCCAGGGCCGCTTCGAAGGAGATCCAGTGCAGCGTGTCGTACAGCTCGTGCGAGACGTTCTCGAAGGGGATGGAGCTGCCGATCCCGGCGATGATGATCTCCGGGTCCGAGACGTGCTCGGCGCCGAAGGTGACGCTGCCGTACGGCTGGACGCCCACGAGGTCGACGTCGGCCGGGCCGTCGGGCGCCGCGCGCAGGTAGCGGGCGAGGGCGCCCGTCGAGGCGCCTGAGCCGACGCCGCCGACGATGGTCAAGCCCTCCACGCCGGTGGACTCCCGGATCCGGTCGGCGATCGCGCGGTAGCCGAGGTAGTGGATGTCGTCGTGGTACTGCCGCATCCAGTGGTACTCGGAGTGTTCGGCGAGGATCTCGTGGATCCGCTCGACGCGTCGCTTCTGGTCGAGCTTGAGGTCGCTGCACGGGTCCATCTGCTCCAGCGTCGCGCCGAGGATGGAGAGTTGGGTGCGCAGCGTGTGGTCGACCGTCGTCGAGCCGACGATGTGACAGTGCATGCCGTGCCGGTGGCAGGCCAGGGCGAGGGCGTACGCGTAGATGCCGCTGGAGCTGTCGAGGAGCGTGTCCCCGCGCCGTACGACTCCGGTGTCGAGCAGGTGGCGCACCGCCGCGAGCGCGGAGACCACCTTCATCGTCTCAAAGCGCAGGCAGACGAGCCGGTCGTCGAGGCGTATCAGGTCCGGCCGGCCGATCGCCTCCGCGATGTGCTGGTCCATTCAGGATCTCCTTGGTGGTGGTGAAGGTCGTGAAGGCCCGGGTGGCGGGGATGCCGTGGGCGTCCAGGGCGCGCAAGCAGCTGCGCATGCGGTGCCGCAGGCCCGGGGCGGCGGGGTCGAAGAGGACGCCCGCCACCGCGCCGCTGTGCGCGATCTGGACACCCGCCGCACCGACCCGCCTGGCGATGGCCGTCAGTGCGTCGAACTCCGCGTGGGCGAGGACCTGTTGGCCGCGTCGGGCGCTGGCAGTGGCGACCTCGCCCAGCAGTTGGGCATCGCCCGTGGCCACGGCCCGGCGGAGCAGGGTGCGCAGTCGCTCGAACGCGCGGATGTCGGCATCGGTCGCCTCCCGCACGGGCAGGGCGAGGGTGTCCACGGGTGCGCCCCCGCCGAGGGTGCAGCCCACGACGACCAGCGGTGGCAGGGCCGGGCCGAGGACCTCCAGGACCCGGCCCTCCCGCTGGGCGAAGAGCACCGGGCGGCCGTCCAGCATCAGCGGATCGCAGGCCAGCTCCGCCCGTACGGCGACCCGGGCGACCGTGTCCGGCGCCAGCCGCAGTCCGTACGAGTCCGCGACCGCGCGCACGGCGGCGATCACATCGCTGGTCGAGCTGCCCATGCCCAGGCCCACGGGTATGGCGGACGTGAGCCGCAACTCCCCGCCGCAGGGCCGCTCTCCGGTCCGCTCCGCGCACTCGGCCACCGCGAGTGCCGCCGCCCGGGCGGCCTTCGTGCGCCCGACGGGTACGACGGTCAGCGCCTCGGGTGCCGTGCCGGGCCGGCGGACGAACTCGGCGGTGCTGCCGGGGCCGGCCATGGGGAGCGTGACCAGGCCCGCGCACCGGCGCCCGTCCTCGTCGAGGAAGACGCCCTGGAGGATCTCGCCGTGGTGGCAGGGCGCGTACCCGGTGCCGGTAGGGAGGGCACCGGCACCGGGTACGGCCGGGTGGGCGGCGGGGATCACGCGCCGCCCACCGTCCGGTAGCGGTACAGGACCGTCTCCTCGGCGCTGAACTGAGAGAAGGGGAACGGCTCCGCGGACAGGGCGGTCACGCCCGAGCCGAGGAAGGCACGGGCGACGGCGCTGCCGGTCTGCGCGTACACGATCAGCGGGATGCCCCGGGAGCGGCAGCGCTCCAGGATGGTGTCGAACGAGCCGTTGCTCAGGGTCATTCCGGTGGCGACGACGGCCTCGGCGCTCTCCAGCACCTCGTGCATGTCGGTGGTGACCGGGTCGCCCCACTGGGTGGCCTTGAGGTTGAAGTCGCAGGGCAGCGGTTCGCCGCCGCGCTCGCGGATCGCCGCGACCAGCGGGTTGACGACGCCGATGAGCCCGACCTTGGCGCCCTCCTCGATGTCCAGGAGCCCGGCGATGGCCGCGTCGCGGGCCTTCGCGCGGACCTCCGGGGTGCCGGTGGGGAGGGTCACGGGCTCGGCGTCGCCCGCCTCGGCGGCCACGCGGTGCGGGCGGGTCTCGGAGAGGTACGCGTCGAGGGCGGCGATCCGCAGCGGGCGCGGCGCCTCGCGCAGCAGGACGTCGAGCGGGGTGCCGGAGGAGTCGCGGCAGATCGACGGGTCGATCTCGCCGGCCTCGAAGGCGCAGCCGCCGAAGGAGCCGCCGAGGCGGACCAGAACGTACTGGTTGAGGTAGGTGGTGTTGCCGCCGGCCAGGCGGGTGCCGTGGTGGATCCAGAACACGCTGGTGGCGACGAGTTCGGAGGGCAGCGGGCCGTGTTCGCCCGCGAGGACGGCCTCGATGAGCGCGTCGACGGTCGGGGCCGCGGTGTCGGTGGCGATGCTGGAGAGCTGGGTTGTCCGGTTCATGGGGATTCTCTTCTTCACAGGGCGGGTTGAGGTGTCGGCGCCATCGCCGGGGCTGGTGCACCGAGCGGGCCGCGGTACGTGACCGTGGGGTTGCCCAAGGCGTCGGTGGTGAGTTCGGCGTCCACCTCGAAGACCTCGGCGAGCCGCTCCGTGGTCAGGACGGCGGTGGGGGTGCCGGAGGCGATCAGGCGGCCGTGGTGGAGGAGCAGCAGCCGGTCGCAGTACCGGGCGGCGAGCGCCAGGTCGTGCAGCGCGACCAGGACCGTCTGGTCGGTGCCGGTCAGCAGCTCCATCAGTTCCAACTGGTGTTTGACGTCGAGGTGGTTGGTGGGTTCATCGAGCAGGAGTGCGTACGGCTGTTGAGCCAGTGCGCGGGCGATGTGGGCGCGCTGCCGCTCACCGCCCGAGAGCGCCTTCCAGGAGCGGTCGGCGAGTGCGGTGAGTCCGACGCGCTCCAGCGCGGCGGCGACCACCGCCCGGTCGGTGGCGTCCGGCCCGCGCCAGCGGTCCCGGAACGGGGTGCGTCCGAGGCCCACGACGTCGGCGACCCGCAGATCGCTGTCCGCGCCCGAATCCTGTTCGACGAAGGCGACATGGCGGGCGATGCGACGCGCGCTCCAGTCCCGTACCGACTCCCCGCCGTAACGGACCGTGCCCGCGTCGGGCGCCCGAAGGCCGGCCAGGCAGCGCAGCAGCGAGGACTTGCCCGAGCCGTTGGGGCCGAGCAGTCCGACGGTCTCACCGGGGGCGATGTCCGCGCTGACCTCGCGTACGACTGGCGTGCCCGCCACCGACCAGCTCAGCGCTTCGACGGTGATCCTCACAGTTCACCCCTCTTGCGCAGGACGAGGAGGAAGAGCGGCACGCCGAGCAGAGCGGTGATCACGCCCACGGGGACCTCGCGGGGTGCGAAGGCGATCCGCGCCAGCGCGTCCGTCCACACCAGGAACACCGCGCCCGCAAGGGCCGCGTACGGCAGCAGCACCCGGTGCAGCGGCCCGACGAGGAACCGCACACCGTGCGGGACGATCAGCCCGACGAAACCGATGGCGCCGACGGTCGCCACCGCCACCGCGGTCAGCGCGGCCGTGACCACGAGGAGGAACATCCTCGTGCGCCGTACGCCGATGCCGAGGGAGGCCGCGGTGTCGGTGCCGAACGCGAGCCCGTCGAGGGCGTACGCGCACAGCCACGCCGCCGCCAGACCCAGCGGGGTGACGATCGCGCAGACCACGACCGTGTCCCAGCGGGCCGGCGCCATCGAACCGAGCAGCCAGTGAGTGACGGCCCGCGTGGTGTCCGCGTCCGCCGAGGCCATCAGGACCAGCGAGGTCAGCGCGGTGAAGAGCTGGCCGACGACCACGCCGGTGAGGACGATACGTACGGAGTCGAGGCCGGTCCGCCGCAGCAGGAGCAGGAGCAGCCCGAAGGAGAGCAGCGCACCGGCGAGTGCACCGCCGGTGACTCCGAGCGTGCTCGCGCCGACCCCGAGGACGACCACGGTGACGGCGCCCGTCGACGCCCCCGAGGAGACGCCGAGCAGGTAGGGGTCGGCGAGCGCGTTGCGGGTGACCGCCTGGAGCACCGCGCCGCACACGGCGAGCGAGGCGCCGACGAGGGCTGCCATGAGCACGCGCGGCAGGCGCAGGTCCCAGATGAGGGAGTCCACCAGCGGGGGCAACGGCTGTACGTCCAGGCCGAGCTGGGCGCCGAGGACGCGGCCCAGGTCCGCCCAGCCCACGTCGGCGACGCCGATGCGCACGGCCGCCGCCACCGAGCCCGCCAGGGCGCCCGCGGCCAGGAGGAAGAGGACCGCCTGGGCCGCCGCGGAGCGGCCGGGATGGCCGGCCGTTCCGGGCGGCAGGGGCCGGGTGGTGACGGAGTCTCCCGGGGAGCCCCCCGTCACCACCCGCCCGCGGGCCGCCGGCAGCAGCAGATCCACCGGGCCCCTCGGGGTCGCCGGGTCAGCGGACATACCCGAGGTCCTTCATGCCTTCGGCCAGCAGCCCCAGGGCGTGCACGGAGCGCACCGAGGGGTCCAGTTCGATGCCGGGCACGGTGAGGATCTTGTTGTCGCGGACCGCGGCCAGCTTGGAGATCACCGGGTGCTGGGTCATCGTGGCGCGCTTCTCGGCGGCGCTGTCGCCGGGCCGGCCGCGCTCGGACAGGTCGCCGATCACGATGAAGTCGGGGTCGCGCTCGGCGACTTCCTCCCAGGAGACCTCCGGCCAGTCCTCGTTGACGTCGTCGAAGGCGTTCTTCGCGCCGACGATCCGGCTCATCTCGCTGGGCAGGCCGGTCTTGCCCGCCACGTACGGCATGCCGTTGAAGACGGAGTAGAGGTAGACCACGGTCGGCCGGTCCGTGCCCTGCGGGACCTTGGAGGCGTTCTCCCCGGCCTTGGCGATGGCGGCGCGCTGGTCGGCGGCAAGCTTGCCCGCCCGCTCCTGGGCGCCGAAGACCTTGCCGAGGTTCTCGTAGTCGGAGAAGAGCAGCTCGAAGGGGGTCTTGCCGGCCGGGTTCTGCTGCGGGCAGTCCACGGCGCTGACGAAGGTGGGGACCTTGAGGGCGCCCAGCTCCTCGCGGGTGCCGGCGCGGTCCTTGGTGTAGAGGTCCGAGGAACCGGCGACGACGAAGTCGGGGGTGGCGGCGCGCAGTTGCTCACCGGTGGCGATCTTCGGCGCGATGACCGGGACCTTGGCGTACGCGGCCTGGTACTGCGCGGGGATCTTCGTCTTGAGGTTGGCGGTTCCCGCCATCCGGTCCTGGAGACCGAGTTCGAGCAGGGTCTCGGTCGAGGTCTGATCCAGGGCGACGGTCCGCTCGGGCGGCGCGGTGAAGGACACCTGTCGGCCGCAGCTGGTGACGGAGGCCGCCTTGGCCGCGGGCCTGGTGTCCGTCTTCGAGCCATGGTCGGCCGCCGTGGAGCAGCCCGCGGTGGCGAGGGCGAGGGTCAGGGCGATGCCGAGGCGGGCGGGGTGGCGCATGGGTTCTCCGGTCTGGGAGGGCGGGCGTGGGCGTTGTCGTGCACCGGGCAGGAATGCCGCGTTCGAAAGGGTACTGTAATGGCATTCATTTTCATTAAGAACACAGGGGTGCGGTTCAGCAGGCCGCTCCCCCGCCCCGAGGAGCAACCACACCGTGGCCACCACACCCGTACCGACACCCACCAAGACCGAGGCCCCGCCCCCGCGTTCAGTCCTCCGGGACCCCGCGTTCCTGCGCCTGTGGGCGGGCACCACCGCCTCCGGGCTCGCGACCTGGGCCCTGCCCTTCGTCCTCGGACTCGCCGTACTCCACCGCGACCTCGGCGCCGCCGGCCTCGGCCTGGTCCTCGCCGCCCGCACCGCCGGCTTCCTCGCCGCCGTCGCCGTCGGCGGCGTACTGGCCGACCGGCACTCCCGCCGCGCGGTCGTCCTCTGGTCCGCCCTCGCGGCGGCTGTCGCCGCGCCCCTCCTCGCCGCCGGGCTCGGCCGCTCGCTCGTGCTGATGACGGTCGCGGCCGCCCTCGCGGGCGCCGGACAGGGCGCCTGCCGCCCGGCGTTCCAGGCGCTCACGGCCGAGACCGTCGACCCCGAGCGCCGCCAGCAGGCCAACGCCGCCATGACGATGGCGGTACGGAGCTCCACGCTCGCGGGCCCCGCCCTGACCGCGCTGCTCGCGGCCTTCCTCGACGTCTGGACGCTGCTGCTCGGCATCGGCCTGCTCTGGCTGGTCGCCGCGCTCGTCCCGGGCAAGGGCGCCGGCGCGCACGCCACGACCGCGGACCCGGCCACCGCCGAGCCCACCCCGCGCGCCGGCTTCCGCGCCGAGTTCCTCGAAGGCATACGTGAGGCCCGCCGCCACCCCTGGTTCCTGGCCGGACTCGGCGCCCTCGTCGCCGTCATCGCGCTCGGCTACTCCGCCACGAGCGTCGCGCTGCCCCTGATCAGCCGGGACCGCTACGACACCGAGTGGGTGCTGGCCGCCGCCATGACCGCGTACACCGTCGGCGCGCTCGGCGGGGCCCTGGTCATCGCCCGCTGGCGCCCGCGCTCCCAGGGCTGGGCGGCCTTCGCCGGACTCGCCGTGTACGGCTTCGCACCACTGAGCCTGATGCTGCCCGTCCACCCGGTCGTGGTCGTCGCCGCGTACGCGGTCGCCGGGATCGGGATCGAGCTGTTCAACGTCCCCTGGTTCACGGCCACTCAGCGCGAGGTCGCCCCGGACAAGCTGGCCCGCGTCTCCTCACTGGACTTCCTGGTGTCCTACGGCCTGGCACCGGTGGGACTGGCCCTGATCGCGCCCGCCATCAACGCCTTCGGGGTCACCTCCGTCCTCGCGGCATGCGCCGCCGCCTGCTTCCTCGTAC
Organism: Streptomyces sp. NPDC001927; assembly: GCF_053594455.1. Taxonomy (NCBI): domain Bacteria; kingdom Bacillati; phylum Actinomycetota; class Actinomycetes; order Kitasatosporales; family Streptomycetaceae; genus Streptomyces; species Streptomyces sp. NPDC001927. The sequence goes on from NZ_JBSFEN010000002.1 coordinate 329,217, forward strand.
CGGCCGCAGCGGCGCTCGTACCCACGGCCCGCCACTTCACGCGGACGGCGCCGACGACGAAGGACTGACCGCCGCCCGTCGCTCGGCGGGCTCACCGCACCCGGTGGGGGCACCCCAGCCGTCGCGGTTCCGGGGTCCCGAACCGTCCGTCGGGACCCCGGAGGAGGCGATCAGCCAAGAGCCGTGGCGGAGTATCCGGCGGAGGCGATCGCGGCGAGGATCCGCTCCGTCGGCACCGGGTGGTCGAGTTCGACAACGGTGCGGTCGGTGCGCAGGTTGGTGCTGCTGCTGGTGACGCCGGGCACCTCTTCGATCTCGTCGTCGATGAGGAGGCCGCAGCTGTTGCAGTGCATGCCGGTGACGGCGAATTCCAGACGGAGGGTCATCGGTCGGTCTCCTTGGGAGTGGGGGTCTGGGCTCCGCTGGGCTGCTGGAAGGTGATCTCGCCGCCGTACATGCCCATGCCGCAGGTGAAGGCGAGATTTCCGGGCTTCGGGGTGCCGAGGTCGATCACTGTCCGACCGGTGACGGGGAGGATCTCCTGGACGCTGCGGTCGGGGACGACGAAGGCACGGACGCAGCCGTTGGTGTCGTCGGTGGCGACGACCAGCTTCGTCGGCAGGCCGGCGGTCGCGGTGATCGCGGTGGGTGTGTAGGCGTTGGTACGGGCCTGAATGGTGATCGTCTGCTCCCCGCGCACAGTGGTCACGGTCTCGCCCGGCACCGTGGCAGCGGCCGCCGCGGCAGGCGCCGGAGTCGGCCACCAGCCGCCGAGTCGCAGTCCTGAGCCGGCGGTCCACAGGGCGACGGCAAGGATGACCACGGCGGTGATGGTGGTGAGACGGCCCTGCCAGAGGCGGGCGGCCGAGCGCAGGAAGAAGCCCAGGACGGCGAAGAGGGGCCCGGTGCCCAGGACGAAGCCGGCCATGACAGCGGCTCCGGCGAGTGGGGAGCCTGCGGTGACGGCGATCAGTTCCACGCTGAGCGTGACGCCGCAGGGGATGAGGAGGGTGAGGAAGCCGAGGACGGCCGGAGTGCCGACGGCGGTCGACTTCGCCGACCGGCGCACTCGTCGCCCCCATGAGGCGGGCGGCCGAGGGACGAAACGTCGCACGGCGCGCACGCCGAGCATGTCGAGCGCGAACAGCACCATCAGTACGGCGCTGGCCACCAACAGGACGGCGCGGGTGCGGGGTCCGGGTTGGATCGACTCACCGGCCAGGCCGAGGGCGGCGCCGAGGAGGGTGTGGGAGGCGAGCTTGCCGCCGAGGAACGCGCCGACGGGCGCGAACAGGCCGCCGCGTTCCCCTGCTTCGGGGGTCCCCGCTGCGGCGCGGCGGCCGACTGCACTGGCGAGCAGGCCGCCTTGGACGGCTGCGCATGAGGCACCGCCGGCGAAGAGACCGGTGGCGAGGCTGGTGACGAACAAGGTGGTGGTGGAAGCCATGGAGGGAGAACTCCCCTGGTGAGAAAGCCGGATCAGGACACGGCAAGGCACCCGCCGCACGACGAGGGGCGGGCGGGTGCGCGTGACATCAGGTCCGGCTGACGCAGAGGAGAGCGACGGGATCGGGTGCCCGGGGCCAGGCGCATCCGTCCCCAGAGGCCCAGGGCGGCTGCACGGCCGTTGTACGCGGCTCCGCGAGGGCCTCGGGGCCGGGAGCTGCCGCGAGCCCGACGGCCGAGGGAGGGTGCGCGTTCGCGAGCGGACAGTCCATGCTCGTATCGGGGCAGCCCCCGTGTGCCGGGCCGACCTCTTGGAGCGCCTTCCCGGTCGGCGGCGCGGCCGTACCGACGTTCCCGTTCGTGGCCGTCATGCCGGGCATGGTGTCGGCCATAACCATCGCACCGTGCCCGGGGCCCCACATCAGATAGGCGCAGGCGAGCAGTGCACCGGCCACGAGGGCGGCGACAGCAGGCCAGGGCTTCCGGACAGGGCGGACGAGCATGGCCTCGATGCTACCCAGACACCCACGGCCGCCCGTCTCCGCCCTCGACGGCCAGGCGGCACGCCAGCCGGCGCCGGGGGGCGCGGCGGAGTCGGACACGGCGGGCATAGACTCCCTCCGCATCGTCCTGCCCGAGGGCATCACGCCCGAAGCCGTCGTGCTGAAGGGCGGGCCGAAGGGCTGGACGCTGACCCCCTCGAAGAAGCGAGGGGTGTCGCGAGAAAGCCGACCCGACGCGCCGCCGCCGGCTCCACCCTTGAGCGGCCCCGTGGGGCCTTCTTCCGGCAGGCTGCCCGTTGCCGCCGGCGCTCCCACCGCGGAAGTGTCGGGCTGACTGCCCACCACCTGATCGCACGCCGTCACCGCGAGCAGGAGAGCGGCAAGGGCGCACATCTCAGCGAAGTTCACTCGCCGCGCGCGACGGAGATCGCGTCGCTCAGCGCCTGCGGAGAACGGGTGGACAGGTAGATGTACGGCGTCGGATCGTCAGCATCGACCACTTCGATCCTGACCGCGTCGGGTACGAAGCCCCGCATCAGCATGTGAGCCCGCAGGTCGGCCTTGTACGTACGCCACGCACGGGCCTCTTCGCCCTCCAGGACCTCGACCTTGCCGAGGGCCAGGAGGGGTACCCTCGCGTCGTCGGCGACGAGCAGGTTGCCCACGATCCTGATCCGCGAGGATCCTTGAGCGTTCACCCAGGAGCACGCCACCGCCGTGCCGACGACGAATCCACCGAGCGCTGCGGGCAGACCGTACGGGAAGACGATGAGGGCCGAGGCGAAGCCGATCAGCGCGGCGATCACCCAGTAGGAACGAGGAGCGGTGAGCCACTCGTCGTAGGTGGGCGAGATTCTGGTCGTCATGTGGGACGGTCCCGTCTCATGCGGTGCGCGGAGCGAGCACTCCACTTCGGCGAACTCCCGGTCTGCACTCACCGGGCGAGCCGGGAGTCGATGAGGGCCTTGAACGATTCGTACGAGCCCGGGGTCTGGATCTTCACCCCGTCGACGAAGAAGGTCGGCGTTCCCTGCACACCAAGCCCGAGTCCGTCCTGCTGGTCGGCCTTGACCCGTTCCAGGGTGGCCGGCGCCTTCACGGTCGCGTCGTACTTCGCCATGTCGAGGCCCAGACCGGCCGCGTACGTACGGAAGAGGTCGGCCTTGGACTCCTGGGCCTCGCCCCACTCCTTCTGTGTCGCGAAGAGCTTGGTGTACATGCCCTCGAACTTCCCCTGCTGGGCCGCTGCTTCGACCGCGAGGGCGGCGGTGGTGCTGTTGTGGTGACCGGGCATGGGGAAGTAGCGGGCGACGAACGTCACGCGGTCCTTGTACTCGGCCCGCAGCTTCTCGACGGTCGGGTGGACCGCGCCGCAGCCTTCGCACTCGAAGTCGAGGAACTCCACGACGGTCAACTCGCTGCGCTGGGGCGTGGTGAGCCTGTGGCTGTTGTCCCGTACTGGCTGGGCATCGACGGCCGGCTTGGCGTTCATGGCCGCGGAGCCAATGTCGTTCGGCGCGAAGAGGAGGAAGGAGCCGAACGCGACGGCGAGCGCCGCCACGAGGACCGCGGCGGCCAGGAGGTTCTTCTTGAGTTTCGTCATGCTTCCTCAGGTGTGGGGTGGTCGGAGGCCGCCGGACCGGGCTGTCCGGGGACCTTGGCGATCTGCGGAGCGCGGTCGCGTGCGTGGAGGCTCGCCAGGTAGGCGTTGTAGGCAGCGAGTGGGTCGTTGCTGTCGCCCCGGTCGATCTGACGGTCCACGCGCCGGGCCTCGCGGGCGTCGGAGCGGACCCACTGGATCGCCAGGATGATCGTGGTGATCAGGACGGGGATGTCGCCGGTCGCCCAGGCGATGGCTCCCCCGTTGTACTGGTCGTCCAGGAGCGACGGCCCCCAGCCGCGCGCGAGATCGGTCCACCAGTCCTCGCCGATCACGCTGACGGAGCTCATCAGGGAGATGCTGAACCAGGAGTGGAACGGCATCGTCAGCATGAGGACGAAGAGGCGTCCGAGGTGAGGTGGCCTGCGTGGGCCCGGATCGATTCCGATGATGACCCAGAAGAAGAGCAGGCCGGCCGCGAGGAAGTGGATCAGCATCACCATGTGCCCGAGGTGGCTGCGCATCAGCGTCTCGAACAACGAGGTGTAGTAGACGGCGAAAGCGCTGCCGATGAATACGATGCTCGCCACCGCGGGGTGGGAGATGATCCGCACGTAGCGGCTGTGGAGCAGACGCAGAAGGGCTTCTCGTGGGCCGTCCGGGCCGTCCTTGGCCGCGGACGGCATTGCTCGTAGCGCAAGCGTGGCCGGCGCTCCGAGTACGAGCAGAATGGGGACCGTCATGGCGAGGATCATGTGCTGGCCCATATGGACACTCATCATGACCTTGCCGTAGACGGCCAGTCCGCTCATGGTCGCCGGCACGGTGACCGCCAGGCCCGCCAGCCATGAGATCGTCCGGCCGACCGGCCACGCGTCACCTCGGGCGCACAGCTTGCGCACCGCGGCGAGGTAGAGGGCGGCGGCCGCGGCGGTGCCGAACGCGAAGAGCGGGTCGAAGTGCCACTGCGTGAACAGAGGCGTCCACGGGAAGTCCCCGAGCGGCGGGGGCATCGGAAAGCCGAGGAGTTCCTCCGCCGGGCTCGGTTCGGAGCCGCCGGCACCCGGAGCGGGCGTGCGCGACAGTGCGACGGCCAGGCCCATGGTGGTCGCCATGATCAGTACTTCGCCGATCGCGATGCGGAGGAACGGTCGCCGCTCCCCGTCGCCGAGCGCTGCCAGGGTGCGGCGCCGGTGCCACGAGCCCAGGCCACCGAGCGCGGCCAGAGCGATCAGCTTGGCGATGACCATCAAGCCGTACGCGCTGGAGAAGAGCACGTCGAGCGACGGCAGCCGGACCACCGCGTTCACCAGTCCGCTCGCCGCCACAGCCAGGAACGCGCCACCGGCCAGCACACTGAAGCGCCGCACCGCGACGCCCACGCCGTCCTCGCGACGGAGAACGGCGACCACCAGGAAGACCAGTCCGCCGACCCAGACCGCGACGCCCGCCACATGCAAGGCGAGGCTGGTGACGGCGGCATCGTGGTTGGACGCCGCGGCGGAGTGACCCGTGAACGCGGGCGGGAGCACGCCGACGAGCGCGAGCACGACCGCAACTCTGGCCCAGCGAACGGTCGTGACCCCCATCGCCATGGTCGCGAGGACGAGACCGGCGCCGGTCATGATCGCGTAGGAGCGTCCCCGCGTATCGTTGGCGACGAAATCCGCCACGACCGCCGGCTCCAGCACGGCGGCGACGGGTTGGGCGAACAGGTCCGACAGCGTGAACACCAGAAGAGCTGCCGATGCGAGCGCCCAGATGCCTGCCGCGACGGAAGCGGCGGCCACGTACCGCAGCTGGGTGGTGCTCAGGCGTCGACGGCTCGGCAGCAGGACAGAGGCGAGGAGGAGTGCGCCGATCGTGGCGACCGAGGCGATGTCACTGACCACTCGGGCCATCGGCAGCCCCCATGCGGTCAGCTCACTCGCGTCCTCGATTCCGGGTACCGCCTGAGCGCTCCCCCCGGCGACGCCGACACCGACCGCCGTGACGACCACGGCAAGAGCGCCGGCACCTACGAGGAGCAAGGCAGGGCGAGGGGCGCGCAGTCTGTCACCCGTCATGGCGGCGCCTCCGTCGCCACACGACCGCGGCAGCGGTTGCGAGGGCGAGAGCTCCGCCCACGGCCAAGAGTGCGAGGACGGGAGCGGAGACCGATGCCGAGGACGCCCCGCCGGCGGCGGGGGGCGGCGCCGATCGGCTCGGTCGCGGCACCGCTGTGCTCGCCGACCGCGACGGCGTGGGGGCCGCCTTCACCGTGAAGCTGTACGAGCCTGTCACCGGATGCCCGTCGGCCGACACGACTCGGTACCCGACCGTGTACTGCCCGGCGCCGAGCCCGGGCTTCACCGCCAGGATCGCGCTCTTGCCCTCCACCTCGGGCCCGCCTTGGCCGGCCTGGGTTCCGTCCGGTGCCGTCAGCGCCACTTTCGCGTAGCGCTCGGCCATCTCGTCACTGAAGGTCAGACGGATGCTGGGGGGCGGGGCGTCGAGAGACGCACCCTGCTCGGGTGTACTGGAGACGAGGTCGGTGTGGGCGGATGCGGGCACCGTTGCGGACCAGACGAGCACAGCGCTGAGGGGAACTGTCAGAACACGCGCTGCCACGCGAGCAGTTCGGCTCGCTGAGGTTCGGGGATGCATGAAGGCTGGGGTCTCTCTCTGCGGACCCACCCGGATACGGGCAGGTCGGGAGCGCCGCGCCTGCCGATCCCGTGCCTACGCCACGAGGGCGTACGGAGACCACCGGCGGGCCGCGGCCCGGACAAGATGAGGGGCACGGCCGTGCAGGCCATGCCCGGCGCGCGGCGGCGCACGACCGTCGTTCAGCCCGATGACGAGAGCCGATGGCGGCAGTGCGTCGTTCCGCGACGCGCGCGCCTTCGGCGTCGGGCCGGTTCCCGAAGTCGCCGGGAGTGGCCGGAACAAGAGCCACAGCGCCTCGATGGAGGCGAGCACGGGCTGGGTGTGCCAGAGCAGCCGTTCAGCCACGCCGAGCAGTCGCGCCGTCAGGACGAGCGTGACCAGGTGACCGACGAGGAACGCTTCCGGCGGGGCTCCGGACACGGTTGCGTGCCCCGTCGCCGAAGCCAGTCCGCTGGGTTCCCCGACCACCGCGCACACACCGGGCACTGCGTAGGCCACCTGGTACGCGAGTTGCGCACCGACGAGCGCGGCCAGCAGCTGCGCATCCGAAAGCCGGCGGCGCGAGAGGCCGACCACACCTGCCCCCGCACCGCCCAGCAACACGGCGACGATCATCCACAGGGGTAGATGCCCCTGGGTCAGCAGGTGCCCTGCCATGGGCAGGAGAACGCACACGGCACCGAGGCCCGCCGTCCGGAGCCCCCGCACGAAACCGTGGCTCTGCGCTGCGGGCATCGTCCGGAGCACAGGAGACATCAGTTCAGGGCTTTCGGTCGTTCCGGGGTAGGGGCTGCCCGGCTGGTGCACGTCGTGGATACCGCCCAGCACACTATCCCGCCCGGGGAGCGATGCGGACGACGCCCCTCGTTGAATCTAAGTTTCTAAAGAGATTAGTATTCGCGACCGTCGGGAGCCGTCACACGGTCGGCCGCCCGCCGAGAAGAAGGAGCTCACCGCAGTGGCTTCGCATCGTCGCCCGAAACAACCGACTCAGCGCTACACCGGCGTCCTCACCGTGACCGCCGCAGCGGCTGTGGCCATGTCCACGCAGTCGGCCTCCGCCGACCCACTGCCGGACCCGAACAAGAAGGGCGTCCAGGCGCAGATCGACCGCCTCTACGAATCGGCGACGCAGGCCACGGAGAAGTACAACGGGGCCAAGGAGAAGGCGGACGCTCTCCAGAAGCAGGTGGCGGCCCTCCAGGACGGGGCCGCTCGTCAGCAGGGTGAGCTGAATGAGCTCCGCGACCGGCTGGGCACCGTCGCGGCCGGTCAATACCGGTCGGGCGGCCTTGACCCCGCGCTGCAGCTGTTCCTGTCGGAGGACCCGGACAACTATCTGGAGAAGGCGTCCGCGCTCGACCGGGTCGGCGATCGGCAGTCCGCGCTCCTCAAGCAGTTCCTCTCGCAGCAGCGCGCGCTCAAGCAGCAGCAGCGGGAGGCATCCGAGAAGCTCGGGGACCTCGACTCCACCCAGCGAGAACTCGGCAAGAGGAAGACGGAGATCCAGGGGAAGCTCCGTGAGGCCCAGCGACTGCTCAACACGCTGTCCGCCAAGGAGCGGGCCAAGATCGCGGCCGAGGAGGACCGGGCCAACCGGTCGAGCGCCCGCGTCGAGCTCGGCAACGAGGCCAGCGCCTCGGAACGTGCCGCGGCCGCCTTCAGCGCCGCCCAGAGCCGGGTCGGCATGCCGTACGTGTGGGGGGCGACCGGCCCCAACTCCTTCGACTGCTCCGGGCTCACGTCCTGGGCCTTCCGCCAGGCCGGTGTCTCGATACCCCGGACGTCACAGGCGCAGGCAGGCGTCGGCACGCGGATCAACTCACTGAGCGACCTCAAGCCGGGCGATCTCATCATCATGCGTACCGACCTGAGCCATGTCGGGTTCTACGCGGGCAACGGTCAGATCCTCCACTCCCCCAAGCCCGGTGCGAAGGTCCGGTACGAGTCCATCGCTCGAAGCGGTATGCCCTTCATGTGGGGCGTCCGCATCGGCTGACCTCCGCCCAGGAACGCGTACGACCGGCGCCGGTTCTCCGGTCATGGCGGCGGCCGGCTCGGCGACCGTGCCACACGCAGGCGCGGCCGTGCATCTCGGACGCGGCGAACACAGGACGGCCCGTCTACGATGTGACCGAATCGCGGGCACAGCGGAGAGGAACACGTCCATGCGTCGCCTGGGGGAACTGGAGGCGGAGATCATGGACCGCTTCTGGAGGTGGAACCGGCCGGCGACCGTTCGCGAGATCGTCGACGACATCCAGCTGCATCGGGACATCGCGTACACGACTGTCACGACCGTCACGACCATTCTCTTCCACAAGGGCCATCTCACCCGTACCCGCGACGGCCGGGTCTGGATGTACAAGCCGGCCGCGACGCGCGAAGCGTACGCGGCAGCGCTCATGGAGGACGGTCTGGAGGCGAGCGAGGACCGGAAGGGCGCCCTGGTGCAGTTCGTCGAGAATCTCGACGAGGACGAGATCGCCGCGCTGCGCCAAGCCCTCCGTAGCGTGGGACGACGGGACAAGCCATGACCGCGGCCGCCGCCCTCGTCGCCTACGCGATCGTCGTGGGTGTCGCCGTCCCGCGTCTGATGGTGCGCAGCTCATGGCCGTACCGGGCACCCGCGTTGGGTGCCGCCGTGTGGCTCGCCCTCATGGTGTCCTTCACCCTGGCGACCGCACTCGCCACTTCCCACCTGGCCACGCCCACCGAGCACCTGCATGCCGGACTCGTAGGTCTGCTGCACGCCTGCGGCATTGGCACAGAGGCACCCGCACCCGACCCCAGCACCGCCGACCAACTGGCTCTGGCCATGCCGTTCGCGGTGATCATCGCTTTCGTCGGCTCCTTCTTCTTTCACCTCGCCCGCGCGGCGATGGTGCGCGCCCGGCACCGCGACCGCCTCGACAAGGTGGCCGTACGCTGCGATCGCCTGCGCGCCAGTGTCCTCCCACACGGCACACCGGCGGCCTACTGCCTCCCGGGCTTCCGCTCCCGCGTCGTCGTGAGCGACACGGCCGTGCGGCTGCTCGCCGAGGAACAGCTCGGAGCCGTACTGGAACACGAGCGGGCACACGTCTCGGGCCGCCACCATGTGCTGATCGCGGCAGCGGAGGCGTTCGCCTCCGTCTTCCCCTGGGTCCCGCTCGCGCGCCGGGCACGAGAGCAGATGGCGGTCCTCCTCGAGATGATCGCGGACGACCGGGCGCTTCGAAGCCACTCGGACGAGATGCTCGCCACGGCCTTGTACGAGCTGGCCGCCGGCCGCGTCCCCAAAGGGGCCTTCGCCGCAGGCGGTTCGACCGCTCTCCTCCGCCTGAAGCGCATCCTGGGCCCACGCCCGGCGCCCCACCCGGCCCTGAGGGGCTCGCTCGCCTCCATCGCACTCAGCGCCCCACTGATGCCTCTGCTGCCCCTACTGGTCGCCTGCCCACCCACCGTCTGACCCTGTTGACCGGGCCGGGTGCGGCCTTGTTCGGCTTGGCCACAGCGCGAACAGGCGTCCCTCCAGCTGGCCTTCGACTCCGGGGTGTGTCGTTCTGGCAGTCCGGCACGGCCGGGCCACCAACTCCACACCACCGGGATCCCGTATCGGCCGCCGCCATTTACGTCCCCGCCTCAGTCGCCCAGACGCCGCAGGGTCTGCTGCAGGGAGGCCGCGCCATCGCGAGGGCGATTGTGGGGCAGTTTGGCCAGGACGGCGGCCATGCCGCAGGTGTTGGTCACACCGGAGAAGACCAGTCCGGCGCCGACGGCTCCGGACAGCCAGTGGGCGGGCGTCCAGGCGAGGCCGGCCAGGAAGCCGACGACGACCAGCGCGCCGGCCGCGAGGCGGACCTGGCGGTCCATGGGCCAGACGGCGCGCGCCCCGGCGGGACGCTCGACCTCATGCCCGGCGGCGGCCCAGGCCGCGGTACCGCCCTCCAGGGTGGCGGCGTCGATACCGAGGGCGGCGAGCTGAGCACAGCCCTTCGCGGAGCGTGCCCCGGAGGCGCACACGATGAGCAGCGGCGTACGGGCGGCTGCCGCCTTCAGAACGTCGGCGGCCTGGGCCAGGCGGTCGAGGGGGATGTTGTGTGCGCCTGGCAGATGGCCGGCGGCGTACTCACCGGGGGCGCGGACGTCGATGACGGTGAACTCACCGAAACGTCCGGTGGCCTGGGCGGGAGTCATTGCGGCGGTGGTCACGGAGCGGATGCCTTTCTGGATGGTTCCCCCACGGTAAGATACCCACAGGGGTATACGAGGAGGTTGGTGTGCAACTCGACATGAGCGCCGAGGAGCTGAAGTCGGCGCTGAACCGGCTACGGAGGGCGCAGGGCCAGCTCGCGGGAGTGATCAAGATGATCGAGGAGGGCCGGGACTGCGAGGACGTCGTCACGCAGTTGTCCGCGGTCTCCAAGGCGCTGGACAGGGCTGGATTCTCGATCATCGCGACGGGCCTGCAGCAGTGCATGACCAGCGAGGACCCGGAGGTGCGGGACTCCACGCAGATGCGGGCCCGGTTGGAGAAGCTGTTCTTGTCCCTGGCCTAGAGCCGACGGGCGCGGCCATGGCCGCTTCACAGTGCCACGCCGGCGGTCATCACCGTGGCCACGACCAGCAGCAGGGCGCCGAAGACCCGCTGCAAGGCGGCGGGTGCGACCTTCGCGGCCAGCCGCTTGCCGTCCCACGCGCCCAGGACCGCCGTCGCGATGAACGGCATGATCAGCGCCCAGTCGAGGCCGGCCTCGGTGGTCGCACGCGCGGCGAGGGCGACCAGTGCGTTGGCGATGATGACCAGCAGGCTGGTGCCCACGGCAGCACTCATGGGTACGGCGAGCACGGCCACCAGGGCAGGCGCGACCAGGAAGCCGCCGCCGACCCCGAGGAAGCCGGTCACGGCCCCCAACCCGGCCCCCGCGCCCGCAGCGCGTGGGGCGGACACCTTCGTGTTCTTGGGCGGTGCGCGATGACGCAGCATCCGCAGGCCCGCCAGGACGGCCAGTACCGCGAATGCAAGCGTCAGCATGGTGGCGGGGAGGTGCGCGGACAGCACACCGGCCGCGGCGGCGGGCAGAAGTCCGGCCGCCGCGAACAGAAGCCCGGCCCGCCAGCGCACGTTCCCGGCGCGAGCATGGGCCACCAGGGCGGTGACCGAGGTGACGATCACGATGACCAGGCTGGCGGTCGTCGCCTCGACGGGACTGAAACCGAGCAGGTAGATCAGGGCGGGGACGGTCAGGATGCTGCCACCCGCCCCCAGTGAGCCCAGCGCCAGGCCGACCAGCGCCCCGGCAAGGAGCGCGAGGACGAGCGCGGTCATATGACCGCCCCCGCCTGCCCGTGCGCGCCCTGGATGGGCAGTCCCTCTCCAGCCCAGGCGACCATGCCGCCGCTGACGTCCACGGCTTCCACGCCGCGCCCGGCGAGCAGCCGCGCGGCCTGCCGGGAACGGTTGCCCGATCGACAGATCAGCACCAGGCTGCGCCCGTCCTTGGCGCCGGGCATATCCGCCGCGGCTGCTGCCAGCGTCGACAGCGGCACAGCCAGCGCGCCGGGCGCGTGACCGGCCTCGTATTCGTACGCCTCCCGGACGTCGAGCAGCACGGCCGCACCCTGCCCGACAAGGCGTTGGGCTTGAGATGGGGAAACACAGCCTGGGTCGCTGTGGGAGAAGAGCATCGCGCGCGTTCCTTCGGTTCACCTCGTCTGCCGGGCCGTCGGCGGTCCGGCAGACGAGGCTGGGGAATCAGTTCTGGGCAGCCGTGACCAGCGCGAGACCGGCGTCGGCGGTGGCTGCGTAGCCGTCGTCGATGGCCACCACGTCACGGCCTGCGGCGTCCAGCACCGAGGCGGCGATCGCCGCGCGCATCCCGCCCGCGCAGTGCACCCACACCGTGCCCGCGGGCACCTCGTCCAGGCGCTGGTGGACCTGGTGAATGGGGATGTGCACGCTGCCCTCGATCCAGCCGCCGGCCCGCTCGCCTGCGCGGCGCACATCCAGGACCACGACGTCCTCACCGCGCTCGCGTGCGGCGGCGAGGTCGGCGAACGTCGCCCGCGGGAACGACGCCGGCATGTCCTGTCCGGTGACCCAGTCAGCCGGAGAGCCGACGGCCGCCGCGGCCGGTCGGTCGATGCCCACCCGAACCAGCTCACGCTGAGCGCGGGAGACGTCCTCGACGCTCTCGGCCAGCAGCGTCACCGGCTTGCCCCACGGAATCATCCACGCCAGATAGGTCGCCAGCTGCCCCTCGACCTCGAAGTTGAAGGAACCGGCCACATGGCCCTCGGCGAACGCCACCCGGTTGCGCAGATCGACGACCCACTCGCCCGCCGCCAGACGACGCGCGATCTCGCACGCGTCAGCACACAGCGGTGCGGTCAGGTCCAATGGCGCGGGACCCGCGGCGTTGGCCGGGCCCATGTGCGCGTAGTACGCGGGCACATCGTCCAGTCCGGCCAGCAGCTCCTCGACGAACGTCTCCACGTCCTGAACGAGCGCCGGGTTGGACGCCTTCTCCGCACCGATGGTGCTGCGCGGCCCGCCGGCCTGGTTGGAGGAGCAGAAGCTGCCGAACCCATGGGTGGGCATCACCGCCACCTCATCGTCTAGCTCCGCCGCGAGGCGGTGCGCGGACGCATGCTGGGCCCGGGCCAACGGCTCGGTCAGCCGCGGCTCCACCAGATCCGGCCGCCCGACGCTGCCGATCAGCAGCGACCCGCCCGTGAAGGCGGCCATGGCCCGCCCGTCCTCCTCCAACACGTAGGACGTGTGGTGCGGAGTGTGCCCCGGAGTCGCCACGGCTCGCAGGACGAGGCCCTCGGCAACCTCCTCCACATCCCCGTCGGACACGGGAACCCGCTCGTACGCCACCGACGCCCCCGCAGGGACCAGGTAGCGAGCGCCGGTCAGCCGAGCCAGCTCCAGGCCCCCGGTGACGTAGTCGTTGTGCACGTGCGTCTCCGCGACCACCGCGATCCGCACTCCACGCCGCGCGGCGGCAGCGATCACCCGGTCGATGTCCCGAGGCGGGTCCACCACCACCGCGGCAGCGGCGCCCCCGGCCAGGTAGCTGCGGTTGCCCAGACCTTCGGTCTCAAGGATGTCGGCAAAGAACACGGCATTCTCCCTCGTCACACTTTTACCCCCCGGGGTATCTGGATCCACCGTAACAGAGATACCCAGGGGGGTATTTTCGGAGGTGTGCGACAGCCTCACCTGCGCGGTCCACCCGCAGACGGCAAGGAGGCGCCCCTGAGAGCAGGACAGATCGGCCCCCGTAGACGCCCCTCCCGGGGCCAGCTCGAAAGCAACTCTTCGCCCTCGCCGGGGTGGCGAAGTCGTTCCCACCCATCCGGGCCCGCGACATCCGCAGCGCGCTCACCGAACTCCCCGAGCTCCGGCAGCTGAACGCCGAGGCTGCTTCGTACGGTCCGTCGTGGGGAAGGCGGCCGCGGCGCCGGCGGCGCCTTGGCCGTACCGGGTGCCGTGCCTGCGATCTCGTCGTCGATCTTCACGTAGAGTGCGGTCACGTTGTCTCAAGGTCTGCCGTCACACACGGATCACTGAGGCCCTCGCCGCCTTGGTGGAGCCGAACGTGAGACTTACTCCAGTTCCTCCGCCAACAGGTCCATCTGCAGCCCATCGTGCCAGCTGCCGTCCGGGCCGCGCTCGTACTGCCGCATGATGCCCACCGGGCGGAAGCCGACCTTGCGGTAGCACCGGATGGCGGCCGCATTGTCGGCGGCCGGGTCGATCACCAGTCGGTGGTATCCGTGATCATCGATCAGATGGCGTGCCAGAACGCGAACGGCGTCTGCGCCGAGGCCGCGCCCGTGCACCGCCGGGTCGAGATAGATGTCGATGTTGGCATGCCGGTAGTCCGGCTCGTCCTCGGCGCCCCACTGGATCGCGCCGACCACGCGGCCGCCGTGCTCGACCGTGAAGGTCCGGGCCCCGTGATCTTCAAGGTCCTTGGCCACAGCGGCCGTCAAGTCGTCGCCGCCCCGCCAGCGCGCGTACACCTCAGGCGTGGTTCGGATCGCGGCCAGCGCCGGGATATCGCCCACCGTCGACGGGCGAAGCGTCACCAGGGCTCCGCGCAGGACCGTCCGCATGCCACTGATCATCCCCGACTTCGGATGCACTCGTCCAAGGCGCGCGCGAAGGCGCCGCCTTCGAAGGCTTTCACGACAGCTCAGAAAGGGAGTCCGGACGCCGCCGGCCCGGCCTTCGTCACCGCGTCCCGTCAGCCCTGCTCAGCGCACCCTCCCCCGTGGCTTCAGCGGAGTCGCGGGGAGTTCCGGGGCCGGGAGGGGGGCGCCGTCGTAGCCCTTGACCTCGCCGAAGCGTGTGCCGGTCGCCCAGGCCTCGCGGGCCTCTTCGATGTCCTGTTGCGATCGGCCGATCCAGTTCCAGAACATGACGATCTCCTCCTCGAACGGCTCGCCGCCCAGGAGCATCAGGCCCGCGTCGGAGACGGCGCGGAGGGGGAGTTCGCGGCGGCCGCAGCCGAGGTAGAGCATCGAGCCGGGGAGGACCGGGACGCCGTCGACGTGGGCCTCGCCCGACATCGACAGGACCGCGTACTCGAAGTCCGGGTCCAGGGGGAGGCTCGTCTCCGTGCCCGCCGTCAGGGCGAGATCCGCGCCGATCAGGGGGCTGTACGTCGTGCCGGGCGAGGCGGCGCCGTCGAGTTCGCCGAGGATGACCGTGGCGGTGAGACCGGCGGCGGTGACCTGCGGGAGGTTCGCGTGGTGCTGGAAGTGCGGCTCGACGTGGCGGTGGGCGTCCGGGAGCGCCACCCAGAGCTGGGCGCCGTGCAGATAGCGGGCGTGGGACTTCGGGCTCTCCTCGGAATGGGAGATCGCCCGGCCCGAGGTCATCAGGCCCAGCTCGCGCGGGCGGATCGTCTCCAGGCTGCCCGTGCTGTCGCGGTGCAGGACCTCGCCCTCGTGGAGCCAGCTCACCGTCTGCAGCCCCATGTGCGGGTGCGGCGGGACCTGCATGCCGGGCTCGTCGGCGATGTCGTCGGGGCCGTAGTGATCGACGAAGGCCCAGGCGCCCACCATGCGGCGGCCGAGGTTGGGGAGCAGGCGGCGGACCTCGGTCGACTCGCCGAGCTGGACGTGACGGGGGCTGAGGAGTTCCCGGACCGGCTCGGCGACGACGAAGCCGCGGCCGCCGCAGACGGTCAGGGCGGCCTGACGATCAAGATTGCTCATGACGCTCAACCTATTCCTGTCGGGGTACGACGTGGGTGTGTCTCCACGCCGAAATAGTAGTGGAATGTTCAACTAACCTCAGGCGTTGACGCGAGTGCCATCCCTTCGGGTGGCAGGGTAGGGACGCCACTAGGGAGCGCAAGTGAACGACACGTACTACGAGTTCGGTACGGCCGGCGAGCGCTGGGACCGCGCACAGCTGTTCTTCGAGGCCAAGGAGTACATGACCGCCGCCCGCATCCTGCGCGGGCTCGTCGCCGAGCACCCCGAGCAGAACGCCCAGCGCCTGCTGCTCGCCCGCGCCTACTACCACTCCGCCCAGCTCTCCCGCGCCGAGAGCGAGCTGCGCACCGTCCTCGACCGCGACCCGGTGGAGCACTACGCCCGCCTGATGCTCGGCCGCACCCTCGAGCGCCAGGGCCGCCACGCCGAGGCCGCCCCGCATCTGCGGCTCGCCGCCGCGATGAGCGGCGACCTTCCGGAGTGAGCCCGGGGGCCGTTCTGTAGGCTCCTCGCAGGAGGTGCGGGGCGTGCGTACGGGACCAGTGGGGCGGAGCGACCTCAGAGTGGCGGGTGCCCTCGCGCACCTGCTGCTCGTCGTCGTGCTCGCCCTCGGCGTCTTCGTGATGCACGCGTTCGGCCACCCGGAGGGCGCCTCCGAGAGCGGGGCGGACCGCATGACGCATGCCTCCGCTCCCGCGCACCACGGCAACACCACCGGTACGTCCGGTTCCGAGACCCCCGGCTCCGAAGCCCCCGACTCCGATGCGCACGGGGACATGGCCACGCTCTGCGTGGCCGTCCTCGGCGTGTGGGCCCTCGCCCGGGTCGTCCTCGCCGCCCTCGGGCGGCACCCCGACTGGCTGGTCCGGCTGCTCGACCGGCTCCGGCCGGCGCTGGGGCCGAACGCCCCGCCGCCCATACCTCCCGACCTCGCTCAGCTGTCCGTCCTGCGGATATAGGCCGAATCGCCGCCGCGGGCCGCCTCGTGCTGCCCGCAGATACCGGCTTCAGCCCTTCCGACAGCACAGCACTCACACAGCACACGAGGTGTCCACAGACATGTCCGACTACCCCAACGCCCGCAAGCTCGCGGTCCGCGGCGCGGGCGCCGTCACCGCCGTCGTCGTCGCCGGTCTGCTGCTCTCCGGCTGCGGTACCGCGCCGGAGCCCGACGCGGCCGCCAAGCCGTCCGCGTCCAGCACCGATCGCGCGTTCAACGACGCCGACGTCGCGTTCGCCCAGGCGATGATCCCGCACCACCAGCAGGCCCTGGAGATGGCGCGGCTCGCCGACGGCCGGGCCGAGGACGCCGGCGTCAAGAAGATCGTCGCCGACGTCGAGAAGGCCCAGGACCCGGAGATCCGCACCATGCGGGGCTGGCTCAAGGCCTGGGGCAAGCCCGAGGCCCCCGAAGGCTCCGCAGCCTCCGGTGGGCACGGCGGTCACGGCGGTGGCGGCGAAGGCGCCGGCTCCATGGCCGGGATGATGTCCGAGCAGGACATGAAGGCTCTCGCGGCCCTGCGCGGCAAGGCCTTCGACCGGAAGTTCGCCGAGCTGATGATCGCCCACCACGAGGGCGCGGTCGAGATGGCCGAGGCGGAGCGGAAGAACGGTCGCGACGCCACGGCCCGGAAGCTCGCCGATGACGTCGTACGCACCCAGTCCGCCGAGATCACCGAGCTGAAGAAGATCCTCGGCCGGCTCTGACCCCGGTGCCGACCCGGCGGGCTCCCGTGTCCCGGGGGCCCGCCGGTACCCACGCGCGCGTGCGGGGGCTCAGGCGCCCACGCGCGCGTGGACCACCTCACCGCCGACCACGACCACCTCGGCCACCGTGCCGGGGATCTCCTCCGGGTCGATGCGGAGGATGTCGCGCGAGAGCACGACGAAGTCCGCGAGCTTGCCCACGGTCAGCGAACCCCGCTCCTCCTCGAGGAAGTTGGCGTACGCCGACCCCATCGTGTAGCCCTCGACGGCGGTCGCGACGTCGATCGTCTCCTCCGGCGTCCAGGCCTCTCCCCCACCGTTCAGCGCCCGCCGGGTGACGGCGGTGTAGATGCCGACCATGGGGTCCATCTCGGCGACGTTCCAGTCGCTGGAGAGGGCGAGGACCGCGCCGGCGGCGTGCAGGCTGCGCAGGGGCCAGGCCTTGTGCCAGCGGTCGGGGCCGATGTTCTCGGCCCAGTCCTGGCCGGGGCCCGCGATGTCGGGGGCGGCGTGGCGGGGCTGCATGCAGGCGACGACGCCGAGTTCGGCGAAGCGCGGGGTGTCGGCCGGGTCGAGGCACTCGACGTGGACGACCTGGTGGCGGGCGTCACGCGGGCCGTTGACGGTACGGGCGCGGGCGACGGCGTCGAGGACCGTACGGATGCCCCGGTCGCCGGTGGCGTGCACGAAGCACTGGAAGCCGCGCGCGTCGAGACCGGTGAGCAGGTCGGCGAATTCCTCCGGCGGGTAGAAGGTGTCCCCGCGGTGGTGGCCGCAGCCGGCGTACGGCTCGAGGAGCGCGGCCGTACGGGGTTCGACGACGTCGTCGATGTACAGCTTGAGCGGGCCGACCCGCAGCCGGTCGTCGGCGAACTCCTTGGCCGCCGCCTCGAATTCGTCCAGTTCGGCCTCGGTGGTGCCGCGCGGGTGGAACAGGGCGGCGACAATCCGCGAGCGGAGCCGGCCCTCGGCGCGGGCGCGCGTGAACAGGGCGAGGTCGTCCAGGGAGTTCTGCGGTTCGACGACCGTGGTGATGCCGTACGCGACGGCGTCGTCGAGGGACTTGGCGAGCCTGCCGTACTGGCGGTCGGGCGAGGCCCACGGCACGCCGAGTTCCCGCAGGGCGCGGTGACCGGCACGGGAGAGGCCCTTGATGGCGAAGTCCTTGACGAATCCGGTGGGTTCACCGGTCTCGGGGTCGGTGACGGCGGTGCCGAAGGGCAGGTCGGTCCGGTCGCGGGTGACGTCGAGTACGCGCAGGGCCGCGGTGTTGAGCCAGGCGGTGTGCACGTCGTAGCTGAGGACGAGGGCGGGGGTGTCGCCGGTGACGGGGTCGAGGTCGGCTGCGGTGGGCATGCGGCCGCCGGGGATCGCGGAGTAGTCGAAGGCCTCGGCCTCGATCCACAGGGCGTCGGGGTGGGCCGCCCGCCACGCGCGGATCCGCTCGTGGATCGCGTCGAGGGTACGGGCACCGGCGAGTTGGACGCAGGCGTCGTCGGAGCCGAGCCGTACGTGGTTGTGGGCGTCGATGAAGCCGGGCAGGACCAGGCGGGCCCCCGCGTCGACGACCGTGGTGTCGGGTCCGGTCCAGCGCGCGGCCTCCGCGTCGGACCCGAGCCAGACGATGCGTCCGTCGCGCACGGCGAGCGCCTCGGCCTCGGGCAGACGGGGGTCGACGGTGTGGATCCTGGCCCCGGTGAGGACGAGGTCGGCGGGGGTGGGGGTCGTGGTCATGGTGCGGTGAACTCCTGTGCCTGACGGAGGTGTTACGGCTGTACGGAGGGGTTACGGCTGTACGGGGGTGGTGGTGCGGCGCGCGAGGGCGACGTACACGAGCGCGGAGACGAGGGCGCCGAGCAGGGTGAGGTCGGCGCCGCCGAGCGGAGCGACGAGGGGGCCGGTCCAGAGCTCGGAGTCGCAGGTCAGGGCGGCGAAGACCATGCCCGCGAGGAGGGCGACGACACCGGCGGGGTGCCAGCCGCCCCGGTACCAGTAGGCGCCGTGCTCGCCGGCGTGCAGCGCCGCGGAGTCGTAGGTACAGCGGCGCAGCACCATGTCGGCGAGGAAGACTCCGCCCCAGGGGGCGAAGACGATGATCAGGAGGGAGAGGAAGGCGAGCAGCGAGGTGGTGAAGTCGATGAGGAACAGCGCCCCGAGCGAGCCGAGCGCGGTGACGGCGGCGCTGACGACGATGGCGCGGGCGCGGGTCCAGGGGATGCCGAGGACCTGGAGGTTCAGGCTGGAGGAGTAGAGCGTGATGATCGAGTTCGTCACCGATCCGCCGAGGACCAGGGCGAGGAAGAGCGGCTGGAACCAGCCGGGGAGCAGCCCCTCGGCGCCGGCCACCGCGTCGGTCATGTCGGTCTGCGTCGCGGCGGCGACACCGGCGACACCGAGGGCGACGGAGGAGAGGAAGCCTCCGAGCGCGCCGCTCCAGGTGAGGGCCTTGAGGGAGGTGGTGCGCGGCAGGTAGCGGGTGTAGTCGGCGGGCATCGGGACGTACGAGATGGGGCCCGCGAACATGACGACGAGGGCGAGGCTCCAGGCGGAGACGCCGGGGATCTCGGCGGGGGCGGCCGTGTCGGCGCCGGGCAGGACGAAGACGAGCAGGGCGGCGAAGCCGAGGGCGAGGGCGTAGGCCATCCAGCGTTCGGCGAACTGGACGGTGGCGTGGCCCCAGAGCGCGACGGCGAATGTCATCGTGAGGGTCACGAGCAGGGCGAGGGCGCGGGCCGTGTGGCCGCCGGCCCAGCCGAGGTCGGCGAAGAAGGCTTCGAGGGCGAGGGTGCCGACGACCGTGTTGACGATGGTGTAGCCGATGCTGACGATCCAGTTGAGCAGTCCGGCGGGCCAGTTGCCGCGCACGCCGAAGGCGGCGCGGGAGATGACGAGGGTGGCCGTGCCGGTGCGGACGCCGCTGAGTCCGGCGGCGCTGATCGCGAAGAAGGAGAGACCGCCGATCACGACGACGGCGGTGGCCTGCCAGAAGGAGAGGCCGAAGGCGACGGCGAGGGCGCCGTTGATGACGTAGGTGAAGGTGAGGTTGGAGCCGAACCAGAGCCAGAAGAGGTCCTTGGCGCCGCCGTGGCGCTCGGCGTCGGGAATGGGGTCGATGCCGTGGCCCTCCACCTGGAAGACCTCGTCCTTCCGGACCTCGTCGCGGAAGCTCTCGTCACGACCGGTGTCCGGTGCTCTCTCCTGGTGCAGCATGCCCACTCCCCAGACTTTGAATGACGTTCTAGAACTTAGAACAGGGTTCAAGATGTGCGAGAGGTGGCGGCCGCGTCAAGACCTCGGGGACCTGCGGTTAAAGTCGTGACCTGTCGGGCGACGGGGACGGAGGCGGAACGGGTGGCTGGGTCAGCACGGCGGCGCGACGGGCACATCACCCAGGAGCGGATGCTCGAGGAGGCCATGGCGGCCATCGCCGAGGACGGCCTCGCGGCGCTCACCATGTCGGCGCTGGCCGAGCGCCTGGGGACCAGCGGCGGCCACATCCTCTACTACTTCGGCAGCAAGGACCTGCTGCTGCTCGCCGTGCTGCGCTGGAGCGAGGCCGCCCTCGCCGACGAGCGCCGGGCGCTCCTTGCACGCCGGCTGACCGCGGAGCGCAAGCTCGACCTGTTCCTGCGGCTCTACCTGCCGCATGGTCCGCGCGATCCGCGGTGGATGCTCTGGATCGAGCTCTGGGCGCGCATACCGGCGAACGAGGCGCTGCGCGAGGCGCAGCGGGACCTCGACCGGGGCTGGCAGGAGGACCTGGAAGCCCTGCTCACCAAGGGCGTGGCCCAGTCGCGCTTCGCGCCGATGGACACGGACGAGGTGGCCGCGCGCGCCTCCGAACTCCTCGCACTCCTCGACGGCCTGAGTACCCGTGTGGTGCTCGGCGAGCAGTCCGGCCCGGCCGCGCGCCCTGCGCTCGACGCCGCCCGGTCGGCGGCGGCACTCCTGGTGCCGCGCGGCTGAGGCGACTCAGGGCGCGCCCCCTGGCGGTTCCCAGGGTTCGGGCGCGGTGTCGGTGAAGGGCCAGTCCGGGGCGTCGGGGTGGCGGCGCATCTGCTCGGCGTACCAGCGGATCTGCTCGGTGTGCAGCGCCGGCCGGGACAGTTTGGCGACGGCGGGGTACGAGTCCGCGATCACCTGGGCCAGGGCGAGCGCGGCCTCGGCGTCCGACGCGGCGTCCCCGGGGTGGGCGTGCGGGACGCCGTACCACTCGGCGACGGCGCGCAGGGAGCGGCGGCCCGGGCGGTAGCGGTCGGCGTGACGGTCCAGGACCAGGGGGTCGCAGACGGGGGCGACCCCCTGCGGGAGCCGTTCGGTCAGCGGGGCCAGGCCGTGGCGCCGGAGTTCGGCGTGGAGGGTGGTCAGGACGTACGGGGAGAACCAGACGACGAGCACCTCGTGCGCGGCGAGGTGGTCGGTGAGGACGGTCGCGAGTTCGTCGAGGGCCTGGGGCGCGGGGACGCCTTCGGCGCGGGCCCGCTCGACGGCGGCGCCGAGCGCCGCCCCCTCTTCGGAGACCGGAACGCGGAGATTGGATCCAATATCCATGATCCAATCTCCGATATGTCCGTCGGAGCCCCGCACCGACGCGGAAAGGATCCGATCCACCGCCGTCCGGTAGCCGGTGGACACGATGTCCACCGCCAGCAGACGGCGGTGGTGCCAGCCCGGCAGATTCTGCCGGGCCGGCGGCGCCGGTTCGGGCACGTGCCCCGGATGGAAGACCTGCCAGCCGTCCGACGGGCCATGGCCGTGCCGGAGGACCCCCGTCCCGGCCGGTACGACCGCCCCGCAGACCGCGCAGGGACCGTCGTACTCGTTGGTGAGGTCGGGGGCCCCGGGGCTCATGAGGTCCCCGCACCGTCCCGGTACGCCTCGAGGAGCCGCAGCCAGGCCTCGCTCAGCGTCGGATAGGAGGGGACGGCGTGCCAGAGCCGGTCGATCGGGACCTCTCCGACGACGGCGACGGTCGCGGAGTGGATGAGTTCGCCGATGCCCGGCCCGACGAAGGTGACGCCGAGGACGGTCTCGCGGTCCAGGTCGACGACCATCCGGGCGCGGCCGCGGTAGCCGTCGGCGTAGAGGCCGGCGCCGGCCACCGAGGTGAGGTCCAGGTCGACGGCGCGGACGCGGTGCCCGGCGCGCTCGGCCTCGGCGAGCGAGAGCCCGACGGCCGCGGCCTCGGGGTCGGTGAAGACGACCTGCGGCACGGCGGCGTGGTCGGCGGTGGCCGTGTGCGCGGCCCAGCGCCCGTTCTCCGGGAGCGAGGCGCCGGAGGCGCGGGCGGCGATGGCCGCTCCAGCGATCCGCGCCTGGTACTTGCCCTGATGGGTCATCAACGCCCGGTGGTTGACGTCTCCCACGGCGTAGAGCCAGTCGCTGCCCTCGACCCGGAGGGTGTCGTCCACCGGGAGCCAGGAGCCGGGCTTCAGACCGACGGTCTCCAGGCCGATGTCCTCGGTGCGCGGGCTGCGCCCGGTCGCGAACAGGACCTCGTCGCCCTCGACCCGGTCGCCGCCCTCCAGGACCACGGTGACGGGACCGGTGCCCCCGTCGCGTACGACGGCGGCGACGGAGACTCCCGTACGGACGTCGGCGCCGCCCTCGGTGAGCGCGTCGGCGACGTGGCCGCCGACGAAGGGCTCCATGCGGGGCAGCAGGCCCTTGCCGCGCACCAGGACCGTCACACGGGAGCCGAGCGCCTGCCAGGCGGTCGCCATCTCCGCCGCGACCACTCCCCCGCCGACCACGATCAGCCGCTCGGGGACCTCCTTGGAGCTGGTCGCCTCGCGGCTGGTCCACGGCCGGGCCCCGGTCAGCCCCGGCAGGTCGGGCAGGGCGGCGCGGCTGCCGGTGCAGACGGCGACGGCGTGCCGGGCGGTGAGGACGTGCCGGTCGCCCTCGGGCCCTTCGACGGTGACCTTCCGCTCGCCGTCGAGCCGGCCGTGGCCGCGGTAGAGGCGGGCGCCGGTGGAGTCGAGCCAGCCGACGGCGCCGTCGTCCTTCCAGTCGGAGACGTAGTAGTCGCGGTGGGCGAGCACCGCCGCCGCGTCCAGGGGACCCTGGACCAGCTGCCGCAGCCCGGGGACCTTGCGCGCGTCCGAGCGGGCGATGGCGGGCCGGAGCAGCGCCTTGCTGGGCATGCAGGCCCAGTACGAGCACTCGCCGCCCACCAGTTCGCTCTCCACGACGGCCACGCTCAGGCCCGCCGCCCGGGCCCGGTCCACCACGTTCTCGCCCACGGGTCCCGCGCCCAGGACCACCACGTCGTACTCGTGCTCCACCTCATGTGTCATGGGCCCCAGTCTGGTGGCAGGTGTGCGCCGTGGCCACAGGGGAAGGCGTGGCGTGCACGCAGGGGATACGCACGGTGCACCCGTGGAACTCGGCCTCCGCACGCGTGGGGCGGCGCGGAATAGCGCGGCTCGATACGCGGTTGTGCGGGGCGAGTCCCCAGGGGACCGTGATGGACACCCGCCAGGAGACCCGGAGAGGTAGAAAACATGAGCACTGTCGAGCTCACCAAGGACAACTTCGACCAGATCGTGAGCGAGAACAGCTTCCTTCTGATCGACTTCTGGGCTTCCTGGTGTGGTCCGTGCCGCCAGTTCGCGCCGGTCTTCGAGGCCGCTTCCGAGCGCCACGAGGACCTGGTCTTCGCCAAGGTGGACACCGAGGCGCAGCAGGAGCTGGCCGCCGCGTTCGAGATCCGCTCGATCCCGACGCTGATGATCGTCCGTGACAACGTGGCCGTGTTCGCCCAGCCCGGAGCGCTGCCGGAGGCGGCTCTGGAGGACGTGATCGGCCAAGCGCGGAAGCTGGACATGGACGAGGTGCGCAAGTCCATCGAGGACGCGAAGCAGCAGCAGGGCCAGTAGGGGCGGCTGCGGCAGCACCATGCGGGGGCGGTACGGGAGTTCCCGTACCGCCCCCGCTTCGTCTGCCCGACGCTGCGTCCGGTCAGCGCTCCAGGACGAGCGCGAGACCCTGGCCGACGCCGATGCACAGGGCCGCGAGCCCCGTTCCCGAGCCGGCCGCCGCCAACTGGTGGGCCACCGCGCCCGCGAGCCGCGCCCCGGATGCGCCCAGCGGGTGCCCGATGGCGATGGCGCCGCCGCGCGGGTTGACGATCTCCGGGTCGAGTTCCGGCCACTCGGCGAGGCAGCCGAGGGACTGGGCGGCGAACGCCTCGTTCAGCTCGAAGGTCGTCAGATCGGCGAAGGAGCGACCCGCCTTGTCCAGCGCGCGCCGGACGGCCTCCACGGGCCCGAGCCCGAAGAGCTGCGGCTCGATTCCGGTGACCGCGGAGGCGCGGATCCGGGCGAGCGGCTCGCGACCGGTCTCCCGCAGGCCCTCCTCGTCGACGAGGAGCAGGGCCGCGGCGCCGTCGTTGAGCGGCGAGGCGTTGCCCGCCGTCACGGTGCCGCCCTCGCTCCGGAAGGAGGGCTTCAGCTTGGCGAGGGCCTCCATGGAGGTGGTGTCGCGGATGCACTCGTCGCGGGTCAGCTCCACCCCCGGGTACGGCACGACCTCACCGTCGTACAGCCCCTTGCCCCACGCCTCGGCCGCCTTGCGGTGGCTGGCCAGGGCGAAGGCGTCCTGCTGCTCGCGGGTGAGGGCGTGCTTGTCGGCGACGAGCTCCGCGCCCTCGCCGAGCGAGACCGTCCACTCGGCGGGCATGCGCGGGTTGGTCATGCGCCAGCCCAGGGTCGTGGAGTACATCTGCTGGTGGCCGGCCGGGAAGGCGCGTTCGGGCTTCTGCATGACCCAGGGCGCGCGGGACATCGACTCGACGCCGCCCGCGATCGCCACGGACGCGTCGCCCAGCGCGATGGCGCGCGCGGCCTGGATCACCGCCTCCAGGCCGGAGCCGCACAGGCGGTTGAGGGTCACGCCGGGGACGGAGGTGGGGAGGCCCGCGAGCAGGACGGCCATGCGGGCCACGTCGCGGTTGTCCTCGCCGGCACCGTTGGCGTCACCGAAGTAGACGTCGTCGATCCGGGCCGGGTCGAGCGCGAGTACGCGGTCCACGAGCGACCTGACCACGTGGGCGGCGAGGTCGTCGGGGCGTACGGCGGAGAGCGCGCCTCCGAACCTGCCGATCGGGGTGCGGACGGCGTCGACGATGTAGACGTCGCGGATGCTCATCGGTTCTCTCCCACGTGCCCTGGGGACGGTCCTCTTCGACCGACCGCCCACCCGTGCGTTCGCCTGGTGAATTTTCCTTCGTTGACGTGCGCGCAGAGTCTCCGCCCGGCGTGGGTTCCTGTCAACGGTGCCGAGCGGCGATACGTGGTGGGCGAAAGAACCCGGTCACGCCGCCGGCGCCGGCCGGACCAGCGCCGTCAGGCCGTAGTCCAGTTCGCGGCCGTCGACCAGGAGCGCCTCGACGGTACGCGTCTCGGGGTCGATGTCGGCGGCGATGCCGTGCCCCTCGTAGCGCGGGTAGCCCGAGGAGCCCGTCCGGCCCGTGGCCTCCACGACCGCCGACCGGACCGCGCTGTCCTCCACGGACGCGCCGCCCCGGTCCTCCACGTGCTCGGAAACGAGCAGGATCTCGAAACGCCGCGGCAGTGTGCTCATGCTTCGACGCTAAGCCGCTTCGCCCCCGGGCGCCCGCCACGACAGCACGCCCGCCGTGAAAGGCCCGGGATCAGCTGGACTCCCGGGGGATCACCCGCGAGGCCATCAGCTCCTGCGCGCGCGGGGTGGCCTCGGGGTCGCGGACGGCGCTGTCGACCAGCTCGGCCAGGTGCCGGCCGATGACCATGTCGATCTCCACGGTCGTGAGCCGGGGCCGCAGCAGCCGCCCGAGGAGCAGATCGTCCGAGCCCACGACGGCCGTCTCCCCGGGGATGTCGATCCCCGCGTCCTGGAGCGCGCGCATCAGCAGCATCGCGTACTCGTCGTTGTACGCGAACACCGCGTCGAGGCCCAGGTCGCGCCAGCGCCCCGCGAGTGCGTTGGCCGCCCCCTCCTCGTACCGCAGCGGCAGCGGTACGACGGTGGCGTCGGTCCCCGCCACCGCCTGGCGGGCGCCGTCGAGGCGGGGTCCGGAGAACATCTCCAGGCCCGGCTCCTCGGGGAGCACCACGCCGATCCGGCGCCGCCCGCGCTCCACCAGGTGCTCGGTGGCGACCCGCCCCACCCTCCCCTGGTCCATGACCAGGGCGTGCGCGCCCTCGACGCGGTGCGGGCCGACAGTGATGACGGCCTTGGCGCCGGAGCGCTTGAGGATCTCCACACCGCCCGGGGAGAGCTGGACCTCCCCCAGCGAGACCACCGCCACGGGCCGGAGCTCCGCCCAGGCGCGCGCGGCCTCGTCCCCCTCGAGCCCGAGGCTGCCGTACTGCACGACGGTGTAGTCGAGGCGGCGCAGGGCCCACTGCAACTCGTTGAAGAACTGGCTGTACAGGGGGCCGATCGGCACGTGCGCGGTGGGCAGCAGGACCATCCGGCTGTGACCGGCGCGCAGGCTGCGGGCGGCGGCGTGCGGGACGTACCCCAGCTCCTCGGCCGCGTCGCGGACCCGCTGCCGGGTCGGCTCGCTGATCCGTACGGCCGCCGTGTTGTTCAGGACGTACGAGACGGTGGCTCTGGAGACGCCCGCGAGCCGCGCCACATCGGCGCTCGTCGGGACGGGACGTTCGGCGGACTGTTTGGGTGACTGGCTCATCGCTCCGGCATCTTTCCAGAACAATCCGGCCCCGAGTCTGGCGGATGGCCGGATTCGAGTGCTACACAGTGATTACACGCGTCAGTGACACGTGTAACTCTCTCGAAACTTCCGCTCTCGCCCCCGCACCGGGCGATCTTCACCAGGAGGGCAACGTGGCCCTTTCCTCCTCCGAATCCGGAAGAGTCGGCACCACCGGAGCCGAGGCCCCGTCGGGCCCCCGGCCCACCCGTGGGCTGCTGCCCCTGCTCCTCGCCGGGAACACGGCGATGTACGCGCTCTACGTCGGCGTGCCCGGACTGCTGCTCGCGCTGCAGATCGAGGACATCGACCCGGCGAACAAGGTGGCCAACTTCGGTCTGATCTCCGGCGTTTCCGCGATCTTCGCGACGATCTTCAACCCGGTCGCCGGCGCACTGTCGGACCGCTCGGGCCGCCGCAACCCGTGGATCCTGGCGGGCGGTCTACTCGCGATACCGGTGATGTTCCTGCTCGGCAGCGTGCATACGATCCTGCTCGTGCTCATCGCCTGGTGTCTGGGCCAGGCCGTCATGAACATCTACCAGGCCGCGATCACCTCCGTCGTGCCCGACCGGGTCCCCTTCGCCGCGCGCGGCAAGGCCTCGGCGGCCGTCGGGCTCGGTCTGCCGATCGGTTCCACCATCGGCGCCCTTGTCGGCGCCGCGTTCTCGGAGAACTACCGCACCGGGTACCTGGTCTTCGGCGTGATCGTGGCGGCCACCGCCGTCCTGTTCACCACCTTCGCCCGTGAGGAGCGGATGCCCGCCAAGGCGCCGCTGCCCGTGAAGCAGCAGCTCGCCGCCTTCGGCAGCGCGCTCAAGGACCACGACTTCCGCTGGGCGTTCATCGGCCGCGCGCTGCTCGTCCTCGGCTACTTCGCGGTCGCCGGCTTCCAGCTGTACATCCTCAAGGACCACACCGACCTGCCGGCCGGGCTCTCTCCCGAGGAGGCCGTGGCGATCCTCATGCCGCTCAACTCCGTGGCCATGGTGGTCTCCACCGTCCTGGGCGGCTGGCTCTCCGACCGCTACGACCGCCGCAAGCTCTTCGTCGGCGCCTCCGCCGCGCTGGCCGCCGTCGCGCTGGTCATCCCGGCCGTCTCGTCGAGCTGGACCGCGATGCTCGCCTTCTCCGCCGTCAACGGCCTCGGATTCGGCTGCTACATGGCGGTCGACACGGCGCTGGTGACCATGGTGCTGCCGAAGGCGGAGGACGCGGCCCGCGACATGGGTGTGCTCAACGTCGCCAACGCGGGGCCGCAGATCGTCGCACCGTTCGTCGCCTCGCTCGTCGTCTCGCTGAGCGGCGGGTACACGACCCTCTTCCTGGTCGCGGCCGTCCTTTCGGTCCTCGGGGCGCTCGCCGTGCGTCCGATCCGCGGCGTGCGCTGAGCCCGGGGCGCGCGGGCCGGGTCGGGCCGGGGTGGGCCGATTCCGTACGCGCACACACCCGTACGCTCGTCGGGCCACCCGTACGACCCGTACGCCCGATCCGCGAGAGGCCTTGACGTGCTGCTGAACACCCGTACTTGGGGATCCGGTGACCGGATCGCGCTCCTGATCCACGGGATCATGTCCGACCACCGCACCTGGCGCCGGGTCGGACCGGCGCTGGCCGAGCGCGGCTACCGGGTGATCGCGGTGGATCTGCGCGGTCACGGCGCGAGCGGCCGGGCGGCCGGGCCCGAGGGGTACGGACCCGGGGACTACGCCGACGATCTCGTCGAAACCCTGCCCGCCCGGGCCGAGTTGGCGCTCGGTCACTCGCTCGGCGGGCTGGCCCTGGCCGGCGCCGTCGACCGGCTCGCGCCGCGGCGCGCCGTGTACGTGGATCCGGCCTGGCACATGTCGGCCGGGGACACGGGCGACCGCATGGAGCTGTTCGTCGCGGCGAAGTCGCTCGCGCGGGAGCACATCGCGATGTTCAACCCCCGCTGGGAGGAGGAGGATCTCGACGTCGAGATGGCCACCTTGCGGCTCTGGGACGAGCGTTCCACCCACGGACTCGCGGCGTGCGTGGGCCGTGATCTGTGGCCCGCGAAGCCCGTCGTCCCCGCGCTGGTCACGCTGTCCGACCCGAGCTGGCTGGTCTCGCCGGAGAACGCGCGGATGCTGGAGGAGCGCGGCTTCGACGTCCGTACCGTAGTCGGCGCGGGACACACGATCCACCGTGACGATTTCGACGGGTTCATGGCCGCCCTGGAGGGCTGGATCTGACGTACCGTGTGGTCATGGACGACGTCTCGATGGTGGGCCTGCTCGGCCGGGTGACCGGCACCGTCGGGCCCGGCCTCGTCGGCGAGGTGATCGTCCGGATCCGGGGCGGCGCCGAGCACTTCCTCGCGTACGCGGCCGACGCCAAGGAGCGGATCCATCCCGGAACGGTCGTGATGGTCGTGGAACATCTCCCTCCACGCACCGTGTATGTCACAGCCGCGTACGACAGTTGACCGAAGCGTTGAGCGCTCGTCCGTCGAGGCGCACACTCCCTTCACCGGATCCGCACGGCTCCGGTGAAGGGGGAGCTGCCCATGGCCATCGGCATCGTGGCGGGCGGCGTGGTCGTCGCCGTCCTCGTCCTCATCGCACTGTTCAAACTCATGTGGCGCGTCGCCGAACCGAACGAGGCGCTGATCATCTCCGGTTCCAACCACAAGATGGAGGGGCTCGGCGAAGGCATGGGCTTCCGGATCGTCACCGGTCGCGGCACGCTCGTGATGCCGGGCGTCCAGGCGGTACGGAAGCTGTCGCTCGACCTCAACGAGACGCAGTTGCAGGTGGAGTGCGTGACCCACCAGGGCATTCCGCTCAAGGTCCGGGGTGTGGTGATCTTCAAGGTGGGTGACGACTTCGTGTCGATCGCCAACGCCGCCCGCCGTTTCCTCGACCAGCAGAAGCTCATGTCGGAGCGTGTGCACATCGTCTTCGCCGGTCATCTCCGCGCCATCGTCGGCGGGTTGACGGTCGAGGACATGATCCGTGACCGGGAGAAGCTGACCGGGCAGGCGCGTTCGGCCTGTGGCACGGAGATGGAGAAGCTCGGTCTGATCGTCGACTCGCTGCAGATCCACGAGATCGAGGACCCGACGGGGTACATCAAGAACCTGGCCGCGCCGCACGCGGCGGCGGTCCAGCGGGACGCCCGGATCGCGCAGGCCGAGGCCAACCGGCGGGCCACCGAGGCCGAGCAGCAGGCCGCGGCGCGGATGTCGGAGGCCACCAGGGACAGCGAGATCCTGCAGGCCGGCTACCAGGCGGAGCGGGACCAGGCGTCCGCGAAGGCCCGGCAGGCCGGGCCGCTGGCCGAGGCGGGGGCGCGGCAGGAGGTCGTCGTCCAGGAGACCCGGGTCGCGGAGCTGGAGGCGCACCGCAAGGAGCAGCAGCTCCAGGCGGACGTCCGCAAGCCGGCGGACGCGAAGGCGTACGAGACCCGGACCCGTGCCGACGCCGAGCGCGACGCCCGGATCTCGGCGGCGCAGGCGGAGGCGAAGGAGACCGAGCTCGCCAGCGCCGCGCGGGCGACGGCGACCCGGCTGACGGGTGAGGCGGAGGCGGCGGCCCAGCAGGCGCGGGGGCTCGCCGTGGCCGAGTCGACCCGGGCGAAGGGTCTCGCCGAGGCCGAGTCGATCAAGGCGCGGGCGGCGGCCCTGGCCGAGAACCAGGAGGCCGTGGTCGCTCAGCAGCTGGCCGAGAAGTGGCCGGAAATCGTCGAGGCCGGTGCGTCGGCCTTCGGCAACGTGGATCAGATGATCCTGCTGAACGGCGCGGACGGCATGGCCGAGATGTTCGCCAAGGCCCTGACCATGGGCGGGACGGGTCTGGGTCTCGCCCGGCAGCTGCTCGCGAACATGAGCCCGGCGGCGGCAGCGGCGGAAGCGCCCGCGCTGAAGCTGAACGGCGCGGCCGCGCCGGCTCCCCCGGTGGAATCCATCCCGCTCGCCGACGAGGCGTAGCCCTGAGGGCCGGGCCCGGTGCCGTGATGGCGCCGGGCCCCGGTCGTGGCGAGCGGAAGGTCAGTTGTGGCCGAACTTCCGTTCCTTCTTGTGGGAGACCTGCTCGATGATCGGCCGCGGCGTCTCCCGCACGACCGGTGTCGATTCCTTCGCCGCCGCTTCGGTCCGGTGTTCGTGGCCGCCCGTACGGGCGCCCTTGTTCACCCGGGTCTGTTTCTTGCCCACGATCGTGCCTCCTGACAGCGGTACTCGGACGCTGGGGCAGTTTTCGGCCTCTGGGGCCGTTTTCAGCCTCGCACGCGAGTACGAGCACCGCATGTCAGGGACGGTGCCGGTCAGGAGCTCCGCCGGTCAGGTACCGAGGACGTCCTGGAACGCGCCGAGTGTCGCCCGACCGGCCGTGCGGTCGAGGATCGCGAAGACGATCTCGTCGAAGTGGCCCGCGAAGCGGCCACCGTCGGTGAGCAGCGCCCGGAACGCCTCGGCGACCTCGGCCGGGTCGTTCTGGAAGACACCGCACCCCCAGGCGCCGAGGACGAGCCGCCGGTAACCACCCGCGACGGCGGTCTCCAGGACCCGCTCGGCACGGGCGGCGAGGGCGGCCGGAATCCGTTCGGCCAGGTC
Source organism: Streptomyces sp. NPDC001927 (assembly GCF_053594455.1). Taxonomy (NCBI): domain Bacteria; kingdom Bacillati; phylum Actinomycetota; class Actinomycetes; order Kitasatosporales; family Streptomycetaceae; genus Streptomyces; species Streptomyces sp. NPDC001927. The sequence continues at coordinate 360,617 of NZ_JBSFEN010000002.1, forward strand.
CGGGGTCCGCCGCCGGACGACGCCCGCGTTGGGGGCGGGCGAGGTGAGGAAGCCGACCGTGAACGGCTCGTCCAGGAGTCCGCCGCGGTCGTCGCGGAAGACCGGGACGCCGGGCGAGAGGATCACGCGGTCCGTGTAGAAGGCATCCTTCTCGGCCCGGTGGTGCGCGTAGAACTCGGGGGCGCGCAGGAGGGTGGTGTAGAGGGCGGAGGCCCGGCAGACCGCCTCTTCCTGGGCCTGGGCGCCGTTCAGATAGCCACCTCCGGGGTTGCGGGCGGAGGCGAAGTTCAGGACGGCGACCGGGGCGGCCGGATCGGCCCGGGTCAGCCGGCGGGCGGCGACCAGGCTGCTCTCGTCGGTGACCTCGATCGCGGTGGCGCGGTCGGTGTCGGGGGTCACGGGGACGGGACCGGGGCCGTACATCCTGGTTCCGGCCACCGCGGCGCTCAGCTCCTCCTCGAGGGAGACGGACCGGCCGCCGGGGGCCCGGTACCGGCCCGCCTCGACGATCTCCTCGGTCTGCTTCGCGATCCCCCGCAGTCGTGCGCTCATGCCCGGAAGCATGATCGACTCCGCACTCCGGGGGCAACGGGTTATTCACCCTGAGGCCGATGAGGCGCTCTTGCACGCCCGTCGGCGGTGGCTTTAGGTGGAATCAGCGCCTATGAGGGCGCCCCATAGGAACACCTGTCGGAACAAGGAACAGGAACAGGAACAGGAACAGGAGGGAACGACATGTCGCCGAGCGGTATACCGCGGAGCGGTCCCGCCATCAACGAGGACGAGGCGGAAGGCCTGCTGCGATGTATCTGCTTCAAGACGGGCCCACCCCGCACCGTCGGGGTGGAGGTGGAATGGCTCGTCCACGAGCTGCGCGACCCGCGGCTCCCCGTCCCGGCCGAACGGCTGGCTCCGGCCTTCGACGCCGTACGGTCCCTGCCCCTCGCCTCGTCGCTCACCCTCGAACCCGGCGGACAGCTGGAGCTCAGCTCGCCTCCCGCCGACTCCCTCATGAGCTGCGTCGACACTCTCTCGGCCGATCTGCGCACGGTGCGTGACGCGCTCTCCCCTCTCGGACTCACTCTCAGCGGATACGGGGTCGACCCCTGGAACGCGCCGCGCGAGCGGCTCCTGCGCGAGCCCCGCTACGACGCGATGGAGACCGCCCTCGACCGTACGGGCCCCGCGGGGCGGGCCATGATGCGCGACTCGGCGTCGGTGCAGGTCTGCCTGGACGCCGGTCACGAGGAACCGGGTCCGCTCGGCTACCACCGCCGCTGGCAGCTGGCCCATCTGCTGGGCGCGGTGCTCGTGGCCGCGTTCGCGAATTCTCCGCTCCACGGCGGACGCCGGACCGGATGGCGCTCGACCCGGCAGGCCCTGTGGACCGACCTCGACCCGGCGCGGGCGCTCGCCCCCGACCCGGACCGCGAGCCGCGCGACGCCTGGGCGGCGCACGTCCTCGACACCCCGGTGATGTGCGTACGGGGCGAGGACGCGCCGTGGGCCGTGCCGGAGGGGCTGACCTTCCGGGAGTGGCTGCGCACCGGGCGTCCCCGGCCTGCCGACGTGGACGATCTGCACTACCACATGACCACTCTCTTCCCGCCGGTGCGACCGCGCGGGCATCTGGAGCTGCGGATGATCGACGCTCAGCCCGGTCCTGACGGCTGGGTCGTGCCGGTGGCCGTGACCACGGCGCTCTTCGAGGACCCGGAGGCGGCCGAGACGGTCTACCGGGCGGTCAAGCCCCTCGCGGAGCGGGCGGGTTCGGTGGCCGCTCCCCGTAATCCGCTCTGGCTCGCGGCGGCCAAGGACGGCCTCAAGGACACCGAACTGCACGCCGCGGCTCTCGTCGCGTTCCCGGCGGCGCTCGACGCGCTGCCCCGGATCGGCGCGAGCCCGGCCGTCGTCGCCGCCGTGGCCGCCTTCCACGAGCGCTATGTCCTGCCCGGCAGCTGTCCCGCCGACGATCTCCTGGAGGTGGCGTCATGACCGTGACCGACGACCCGTCGGCCCTGCGGGCGCGGGCGCTGGACGCGCTCACCACCGCGCGGGCCCGTACCGCGCTGCTCACCTCCTGTGTCGAGGACGACGAACTCACCGCGCAGCACTCCCCGTTGATGTCGCCGCTGGTGTGGGACCTGGCCCATATCGGCAACCAGGAGGAGCAGTGGCTGTGGCGGGCGGTCGCGGGACGTGACGCGCTGCGCCCGGAGATCGACTCGATCTACGACGCCTTCGAGCACCCCCGCGCCACGCGCCCCACGCTGCCGCTGCTGCCGCCGGCCGAGGCCCGCGCGTACGCCTCGGACGTACGGGGCCGGGTCCTGGACGTCCTGGAGCGGACCCCGTTGGAGGGCCGGCCGCTGGTGGAGGCGGCGTTCGCCTTCGGGATGATCGCCCAGCACGAACAGCAGCACGACGAGACCATGTTGATCACCCATCAGCTGCGGAAGGGTCCTCAGGCGCTGACCGCTCCCCCGCCGCCCGCGACGGAGACCGGTCCGCTCCCCTCCGAAGTCCTGGTCCCCGGTAGTGCGTTCACGATGGGTACATCGGACGAGGCCTGGGCGCTCGACAACGAGCGTCCGGCGCACACCCGGGTCGTCCCTTCGTTCTTCATCGACACCGTGCCGGTCACCAACGGCGCCTACATGGCGTTCCTGGCCGACGGCGGCTACACGGACGAGCGGTGGTGGCATGCGGAGGGCTGGGAGCAGATCCGCAAGCACGGGATCGCCGCGCCGCTGTTCTGGCGGCGGGACGGCGCCCAGTGGACGCGGCGGCGGTTCGGCGTGACGGAGCCGGTGCCCGAGGACGAGCCGGTGGTGCACGTCAGCTGGTACGAGGCGGACGCCTACGCCCGCTGGGCCGGGCGCAGGCTGCCGACGGAGGCCGAGTGGGAGAAGGCGGCCCGGCACGACCCGTCGACGGGACGTTCGCACCGCTATCCCTGGGGCGACGCCGACCCTGCGCCCGAGCACGCCAATCTCGGTCAGCGGCACCTGCGGCCCGCCCCGGCCGGCAGCTACCCGGAGGGCGCTTCGCCGCTCGGGGTACGGCAGTTGATCGGGGACGTGTGGGAGTGGACGGCCAGCGACTTCCTGCCGTACCCGGGGTTCACGGCCTTCCCGTACAAGGAGTACTCGGAGGTGTTCTTCGGTCCCGCGCACAAGGTGCTGCGCGGTGGGTCGTTCGCGGTGGACGCGGTGGCCTGCCGGGGCACGTTCCGCAACTGGGACCTGCCGGTGCGCCGGCAGATCTTCTCCGGCTTCCGGACCGCACGCGACGCGGAGCTCACCTGATGTGCCGTCATCTGGCGTATCTGGGGCCTTCGGTGGCGCTCGGCGAGCTGCTGACGGAGCCGCCGCACGCGCTGTACCGGCAGTCCTGGGAGCCGCGCCGCCAGCGGTACGGCACGGTCAACGCGGACGGCTTCGGGGTCGGCTGGTACGCCGAGGAGGATCCCGTGCCGGCCCGCTACCGGCGGGCCGTGCCGATCTGGGCCGACGCCCCGTTCATGGACCTCGCGCGCGTGGTGCGCGCCGGGGCGTTCCTCGCGGCCGTACGGGACGCGACGGTGCCGGGGGCGGACGGGGAGGCAGCAGCGGCCCCGTTCGCGTCCGGGCCGTGGCTGTTCAGCCACAACGGGGCGGTGCGGGGCTGGCCCGGCTCCCTCGCCCCCGTGGCGGCGACGCTCCCGGCCGAGGAGCTGCTGTCCCTGGAGGCCCGTACCGACTCGGCCCTGGTGTGGGCGCTGGTGCTGCACCGACTGCGGGCGGGCGACGGACTGGACCGGGCGCTCGGGGACACCGTGGTGGAGGTTGCCGAGGCGGCCCCCGCGTCACGCCTGAACCTGCTGCTCACCGACGGCGCCACCATCGCGGCGACCGCCTGGGGGGACTCCCTCTGGTACCGGACGGAGCCCGGTCCGCCGGGCGCCGCCCGCACGGTCGTCGCCTCCGAACCGTACGACGACGATCCGCACTGGCACGAGGTGCCGGACCGCACCCTGCTGACCGCCACCCGTACCGACGTCACCCTCACCTCGCTCAAGGAGCCCTCCTCGTGAGTCCGTTCCAGCTGACCCGCACCCTTCCCGAGGACGCCACGGAGGCCGATCTCCGCGCCGACGTGCTCCACGGACTGACCCGTACGCCCAAGGAGCTGCCGCCGAAGTGGTTCTACGACGCGCGCGGCAGTGAACTGTTCGAGGAGATCACCCGGCTGCCCGAGTACTACCCGACCCGCGCCGAGCGGGAGATCCTGATCGACCGGGCGCCGGAGATCGCGGCGGCGACGAGGGCACGGACCCTGGTCGAACTGGGCTCGGGCTCCTCGGAGAAGACCCGTTTCCTGATCGACGCCCTGCTGCCGGAGCTGGACAGCTACGTGCCGGTGGACGTGAGCGAGTCGGCGCTGAAGGGGGCGGCCGACGCGCTGCTCGTGGACCGGCCGCAGATGCACATCCACGCCCTGGTCGCCGACTTCACCCGGGGGCTCGCCCTGCCCGGGACTCCGGGGCCGCGTCTGGTGGCGTTCCTCGGCGGCACGATCGGCAATCTGCTGCCGGCCGAGCGCGAAACGTTCCTGCGCTCGGTACGGGCGATGCTCGCGCCGGGCGACGCGCTGCTGCTCGGCACGGACCTGGTGAAGGACGAGGCGACGCTGGTCGCCGCGTACGACGACGCGGCCGGGGTGACGGCGGCGTTCAACAAGAACGTGCTGGCCGTGATCGCCCGTGAACTGGAGGCGGACGTCGAGCCGGACGACTTCGAGCACGTCGCGCGCTGGGACCGTGAGCGGGAGTGGATCGAGATGCGGCTGCGGGCGCGGCACGCGCTGACCGTGAAGATCCCGCAGCTGGATCTCGTGGTGCCGTTCGAGGCGGGCGAGGAGATGCGGACGGAGGTGTCGGCGAAGTTCCGTCAGGCGGGTGTGCGGGCGGAGCTGGCCGAGGCCGGGCTTGAGCTGACCCGCTGGTGGACGGACAAGGAAGGGCGGTTCGCGCTGTCGCTGGCGACGGCGCGCTGAGCCGCCTGAGCGAGCGCACGACGGTTCGGATACTGGATCGTGGATATGGGATCCAGTATCCGAATTTCGGCGGTGAGTCCGCGGGCGGCGACGACCCGCCAGAGCGAGGCGCCCAGCGGATCCTCCCCCACGAAGGCCGCGGGCCCGACCGGCCGGTAATCGAGCCGTACCGGTAGCACCGGTACGGAGGCGTCGAGAGCCGCCTGGAACGCCGCGTGCCGGAAGGCGCCACCGCCGCGGCCGCACCAGGTCGAGCCCTCGGGGAAGACGATGACCCGGCCCCCGCCGGACATGGCCCCCGCCATCGCGCGGACGGTGCCGGGCAGGGCCCGCAGCCGGTCGCGGTCGATGAAGAGGGTGCCGCCGCGCGCCGCGAGCGGGCCGAGCACCGGCCACTGCCGGACCTCCCGCTTGGCGAGCATGCGCCCGGGGAGGACGGAGGCGACGAGCGGGATGTCCAGCCAGGAGATGTGGTTGGCGACGATCAGGAACGGCGCGCCCGCCGGGACGGTGACCCCGGTGACCTTGATCCGGACGCCGAAGGACCGGAGGACCAGCCGGCACCACACCCGGACGAGCGCCTGCCGGCCCGCCGCCGGCAGCAGCGCCGCCAGGGGCGCGAGCAGCACCCCGGCGAGGACGGCGACGATGCCCGCGACCAGCCGGAGCACCGCCAGAACGGACCCGGCGACCGGGCCGGAGTGCCGTGCGCAGGGGTCGGGCGCGCACGGCGACGTCGGCAGCCAGGGGGAGACGGGGCCGGCGGTGGTCACTGCGCCGGGGCGAGGGAGAGGAAGTGGTTCAGGTAGCGGGGGTTGGTGTTGCGCAGCGACAGCAGGACGTAGAGGTCGGCGACCCCGAAGTCCACGTCGTGGGCGGGCGCGCCGCAGACCCAGGCCCCGAGCCGGATGTAGCCGCGCAGCAGCGGCGGGAGCTCCACGCGGCCCTCGGGGCGGGCGATCCCGTCCGGGGTCCAGAGCTTGTGCGGGGTGACCCAGTACTCCTCGGGGGCGAGGTGCTTGGCCTTGACCCGGTCCCAGGTGGCGGCGGCGAGCGTACCCCCGTCGTTCAGCGGTATCGAGCAGCACCCGGCGAGCCAGTTGTGGCCGGTGCGGGTCATGTAGCGGGCGAGCCCGGCCCAGATGAGGGCGATGACGGCGCCGTTGCGGTGCGCGGGGTGGACGCAGGAGCGGCCGACCTCGACGAGGTCGTCGCGGATGGGGCCGAGGCGGCCGAGGTCGAACTCGCTCTCGGAGTAGAGGCGGCCGGCGATCCGGGCGCGGTCGGGCGGCAGCACCCGGTAGGTGCCGACGACCTCGCCGGTGGTCTCCTCGCGGACGAGCAGGTGGTCGCAGTAGGCGTCGAAGGCGTCGATGTCGAGGCCCGGCTCGGGTCCGTCGAGGTGGGCACCCATCTCTCCGGCGAAGACCTGGTGGCGCAGGCGCTGGGCGGCGCGGACGTCGTCCTGGTCGCGGGCGAGGCAGACGATGTAGCGGGGCTCCTCGGCAGGCGCGGCCGCGGTCTGGGGCTGCGGCTGGGCCGGGACCCCGCTGAGCGGGGCGCCCGTCAGGGGGGCGCTCATGAGGGGGAGACCGGCGGGGACGGGGACAGCGGGTGCGACAGTGGCTGCGGGTGACGGTGCGGGCATGTCGGGCTCCTCCGGCGTACGGAAGGGGGACGGTGAGGGCCGGACCGGGTGAGCGGTGGTCCGGCTCCTTACTTCTTCCGTGGCCGATTGGATTCGACATGACCGTTCGGGGGATCGCGGGTGTGTAGGCGCTGAATGCTGGTCGGTGGACCCCGCGCCGCCTGCCGGTTCGACTCGGTGCTGTCCGGCGGATCAAGGCCGGACAGCACCGGGCTCCCCGCTACTCCGCGAGCGCCTCCGTGATCTGCGTCGAGGCCGCCTCGGCGGCCTTCTTCGGGTCCTCGCCCTGGAGCACGGCGGTCATGTAGGGCTTGATCGGGTTGGTCGCCTCGACGTCGGCCCACTGGGGCGAATTGGGCGTGGCCCTGCCGCGGGCGGCGCCGACGGCCATGACGGCGGTGGCCTCCTGGCCCTCGACGACCGAGGCGAGGGAGGTCTTGTTGGGGACGTAGTTCATGGCGCGGGCCAGCTCCGTCTGCCACTTCTCGCCGGCCAGGGCTTTGACGACCTCGATCGCGGCGTTCCGGTGCGGCGCGTTCTCCGGGACGATCAGGTCGGAGCCGCCGGTGAAGACCGCGCAGGGCTGCCCGGCCTTCTTGCCGGGTATCGGGAAGAAGCCGAGCTTGTCCTCGAGCTCCGGGTTGGCCTTGGTGATGGCGGCGACGGCGCTCGGGGTGGCGATGATCTGGGCGACGTCGCCCTTGGCGAAGACCTCGGCCTGGGGAGGCGTCTGCTCGTCCGCGTTCTTGGGTCCCGAGCCGAGCGACTGCAGGTCCTTGTAGAAGTCCATGCCGCGCAGCGCGGCGGGGCTGGCCAGAGCGCCGGTCCAGTCGCCGCCCTTGTCCACGGCGAGCTCGCCGCCCTCGTCCCAGATGAACCCGGAGAGCGTGTACCAGTCCTGACCGGCGAGGTAGATGCCCTGCGAGCCGTTGCGGTTGAGCTTCTCGGTGTCCTCGAGCCACTCGGCCCGGGTGGCGGGCGGCTTGGTGACGCCGGCCTGCGCGAAGAGGTCCTTGTGGTAGATCACCACGCGGTTGGCGGCGTACCAGGGGATGCCGTACTGGGAGCCGCCGATGCGGCCGGGCTCGGCGAGGCCGGGCAGCCAGTCCGCGCTGCCGAGGTCGCGTATGGACTCCAGGGTCAGGTCGTAGAGCTTGTCGGTGTCGGCGTACTGGGCGACCTGGGTGTTGCCGACCTCGATGACGTCGGGGCCGCCCTCCCCCTTGATGGCCTCGGTGACCTTCTTGCCGATGCCCGTCCACTCCTGAATGGTGAACTTCAGCTCGACGCCCTTGTGCTGGGCCTCGTAGTCGGCGGTGAAGCGCTTCAGGAAGTCCTCGCTGACGCTGTCCCGCATGAGCCAGACGTTGACCGTGCGGGTCTCGTCGCCGGAGCCGGGGAGGAGTCCGCAGCCGGCGAGGGCCAGGGCGGTGGCGGCCGCCAGCGGACAGACCAGGTGTCGGTTCTTCACGTAGGTCACCTTCTGCGTCCCAAGAAGGGACTGCGGTTGGGGAGCTGACCCGTCGTGGGGGGACCGAACGGCGTGTTCGTGCGGGTGTGTGGGTTGGATTCTGGTCTGGACCAACGGAGCGGTCAAGCCCCGGACGTTCCGGTTCCGGACGGGCGCGCGACACGCGCCCGTCCGTTACCGCGGGTAGGACTGGGTGGGCCGTGACGTCAGACGGCCGGTACGGAGTCCTCGAAGGCCGTGCCCGCCGTGCGGTACGCCGCGATCCTGGCGGCCACCTGCGCCGGGGTGAGGACCTGGTCCTTCACGTGCAGGACGTAGTCGACCTTCTGGTCGTAGGACCGGGGTGTGGTCGAGGTCTGGCCCTGGAGGTCGATGATCCACTGGTTGAAGTTGATGGACATCGGGCGTTCGGGCAGATAGCGGGCGTCGTGCCGGCCGAACTCCTGGCCGTCGACGTAGTAGACGATCGTGCTGTCGTCGATGGTCAGGACGAGGTCGTGCCAGCCGGCGTAGCTCGCGCGGACCTCGGAGTGCTGGTTGACGGCCTCCCACGGGTCGGGCCGGTAGGTCTCCCACGAGGTGGTGTAGAGGATGTTCGCGGGCTCGCCCCAGCCGCCGTTGGGCAGGTACTCGAAGTCGTATTCGGCGTAGTCGTCGGCCATCGGCGCCTTGAGGTCGTTGATGGTGAAGAAGGTCTGCACGAGCCGGTCGCCGTCCGGGCCTGAGAGCGGCGCGTCGGAGAACCTGACCCGTGCCGCGTACGTACCGTTCCTGAACTTCATGGACCGGGTGAGGATCTCGGTCTGCCGGGTCGACTCGGCGGTGCCGGCCGTCGAGGTCCGCAGGTTCATGATCGAGTTGGTGCCCTCCTTGGCGAAGGTCACGTTCTCGGGCGCCCAGCCGGCCCCGGGCACGCCCGGGCCGCCGGAGTTGGACCGCACGCTCCAGCCGTGGGCGGCGATCGACGGGTCGGTGTGGCCGGTGTAGTCGAAGTCGTCGAAGAGCGCGGCCCCTCCGGTGGGCGGCGGGGTGGTCGGGTCGGTGGGCGTCGGGGTGGGCTCGTTGCCCGCGGGCGCCGTGCCCCAGACCTGGACGCCGCCGACGGTGGCGGTGACCTTGCTCCAGTTCGCGTACGTCGTCTGCGTCGGGCCGAAGGAGTAGTCGTCGCTCTGGTTCAGCGGCTGCCAGTTGGAGCGGTGGAAGCGCAGCTGCATGTCGCCCGTGTCGGCGCCGGGGGCGAGACTGCCGGCCCCGGCGGTGAAGCCGACCTCCAGATAGCGGTCGGCGGTCGCGGTGGGGTTGGCGAGGGTGCCGAAGGTGCCGGTGAGGTTCGCGCAGCCCTTCACCGCCCAGGAGCAGGCGTAGGTGTACGAGGCTCCCGCGTCGGCCTTGAAGTAGTACCGCAGCTTCACCTGGCTCAACGGGACGCTCGACGAACCGGAGTTGACCACCTTGAACCAGGGCTCGACCTGGTCGCCGCCGGTGGCGCTCTGCCGGTACTGGACGGTGACGGCCTCGCCGGCCGCGGCGGCCGGGAGCGCGGTCAGGGCGGTGGCGCCGAGGCCGGTCACGCCGGCGACGGCGAGCGCGGCGCGTATCCGCAGTGTCGTCTGGCGGGTGCTCGTTCGGGTGCTGGTTCGGGTGCTCGTTCGGGCACTCATGAGGTTTCCTCTCCTTGCGCGGAGGTGGGGGAAAGGCGGCGCGGCACCCGGAGGGTGTCGAGCCGGGTCCGGTGGTGGCGCAGCCGCGCCTGGAAGCCGGGCCAGTCCCGGCGCCCGGTCCAGGCGGTCTCGGCGAGGGCGCAGAGCCGGGGGAAGGCCAGGTACTCGGCGTGGGCTCCGGTGGGGACGTACTCCGTCCACAACTGGGCCTGGGTGCCGAGGACGCGCGCGCTCTCCTCCGGGCTCCAGTGCGCGGGCGCGGGGTCGGTGCGGAGCACGGTGCGCAGGTCGACGACGGCTCCGGGCTGGCCGGGCGGCTCGTCCGGGCTCGCCGACTGGGGGTAGTCGAGGTAGGTGGAGCGGTGCGGCGCCATGACGACCTCGTGGCCCCGGCGGGCGGCGGTGCGGCCGTGGGCGGAGTCGCGCCAGGGCATCACGGTGAAGTACGGAGGGAGGTCGGCGCCGGTCTCGGTCCAGCCGAGCGGGTGGCGGCCGGCGGCGAGGAGATGGCCGCCGATCCGCTCCATGAACCAGCCGTGCAGGGCGTCCGGACCGTCGAGCCCCTCGTCGGCGACGCGCCGCAGGGCGGCGGGCGAGGCGTGCCACTCGGTGGTGGGGCACTCCTCGCCGCCGATGTGGACGTACGGCGAGGGGAAGACGTCCATCACCTCGTCGAGGACGTCGCGGCAGAAGTCGAGGGCCTCGTCGTGGACGCCGAGGACGGTGTCGCAGACGCCCCAGCGGTCCCAGACGGGGAGCCGGCGGTCCGGGCGGTTGCCGAGCGAGGGGTAGGCGGCGAGGGCGGCCCTGACATGGCCGGGCATCTCGATCTCGGGAACGACGGTGATCCCGCGTTCGGCCGCGTGCCGTACCAGGGCGGCGAGTTCGGCGCGGGTGTAGGCGCCGCCGTGCGGATGGCCGCCGATCTCGGTGAGCCGGGGGTGGGCGGCGACCGGCATGCGCCAGCCCTGGTCGTCGGTGAGGTGGAGGTGGAGGACGTTGAGCTTGTGGAGGGCGAGCAGGTCGACGTATCGCCGGAGGAAGTCGATCGACCGGAACGTACGGGAGACGTCGAGCATGGTGCCGCGCCAGGAGAACCGGGGGACGTCGGTGATCTGGACGCAGGGCACGCTCCACTCGACCCCGACGACCGGGTGATCCAGCAGGGCCTCGACGGGCAGGAGTTGACGGAGCGTCTGGACCCCCGCGAGCAGCCCGCGTGGGGTGGCGGCCCGTAAGAGCACGCCGTGCTCGCCGACGGTCAGGCCGTAGCCCTCGTCGCCCAGGCCTGTGAGAGCGGGGTCGACGGCGAGGACGACGGGCCCGTCGGGGCGCTCGGGCAGCCGCAGCCCGGTGGCCGGCCCGAGAAGGGTGCGCAGCAGTGCGGCGGCGCCGTGGGCGCCGGGGGCGACCCTGAGCGCGGTGGTCTCGTCGAAGGTGAACCGGCCTGGCAGTGCGGTGAGTTGGGTGGGTTCGGGCACGAGCGGGGGTGTGCGGAGGGCGCGGAGTGTACGCATGGTGAGGCTCGCTATCCCTTCACGGCTCCGCCGGTCATCCCGGCGGCGACCCGGCCCTGCAGGACCAGGAAAAGGACGAGGACGGGCAGGGCGAAGAGGGTGGAGGCGGCCATGGTGGCGCCCCAGTCGGTGCCGAAGACGTTGGAGAAGGAGGAGAGCCAGACCGGCAGGGTCCGGTCGTCCTGGTTCTTGATGATCAGCATGTTGGCGAAGGCGAACTCGTTCCAGGCGGTGATGAATCCGAAGAGCGAGGTGGCCATGAGCCCGGGGGCGAGCAGGGGCAGCGTGACCCGGCGGAACGCCTCGGCGCGGGTGCAGCCGTCGACCTGCGCGGCCTCTTCGAGTTCGGCGGGGACGGCGGCGAGGAAGGAGCGCAGGGTCACGATGGTGAAGGGCAGGGTGATCATGAAGTAGATCAGGGTCAGGGTGGCAAGCCGGTCGAGCAGGTCGGCGTCCCGGGCGATGACGTACATCGGGATCAACAGCGCTTCCCACGGCGCCACTTGGGCGACGAAGACCATCAGGACGAAGCCGCGCCGGCCGCGCCAGCGCATCCGGGCGACCGCGAAGGCCGCGCCGAGCGCCACGATCAGCGCGAGCAGGACGCAACCGGCGGTGACGAGCAGGCTGTTGCGCCAGAAGAGCCAGAAGCCGTCCGCCTCGACGGCATGCGCGAAGTGCTCCAGGGTGAGGGAGGTCGGCAGGAAGACGGGGGTCTCCGCCTGGATGTCGGGGGTGGGCTTGAAGGCCGTCAGGACCATCCAGTACACGGGGAAGACGGCGAGGACGAAGACGATCGAGGCGGCCGTGTTCAGGGGAACGCGGCGCAGGGCGCGGGGTGTCACCGGTCGGCCTCCTGGCGGAACAGCTGACGGAAGTAGGCGATCAGGACGGCGACCAGGAGGAGCACGGTCAGGGTCGAGACGGCCGAGCCGAGGTCGTAACGGTGCAGGGACTGGGCCACCCGGTAGGCGTAGACGGGGAGCGTGGTCGTCGCGTCGCCGGGGCCGCCGCGGGTGACGGCCCAGATCTGGGCGAAGCAGCGGAAGACCCAGATGACTTCGAGGCAGAGCACCAGGCCGAAGATCGGGCGGAGCAGGGGCAGGGTGATCGAGCGGAAGATCCGCCCCGCCCCGGCGCCGTCGAGCCGGGCCGACTCGTAGATCTCCTCGGGCACCGTCATCAGGGCCGCGTGCAGGGTGATCGCGGCGAACGGCACCGACTGCCACACCACCAGCAGGACGAGCACGGTGAAGGCGGCGGTGCCGTCGGCGAGCCAGGAATAGCCCTCGTAGGAGGTGAACCCGAGGCGTACGAGCACCCAGTTGACGACGCCGAGGCGGGAGGCGAAGAGCCACTGGAAGACGGTGGTGGTGGCGATGACCGGGCTGGCCCAGGCGAGGACGAGCCCGCTCGTCACCAGGATCCGCATCCGCCGGCCGAGCCTGCGCATCATCAGCGCGACGAGGGTGCCGATCACCATGATCAGGACGACATTGATCAGGGTCCACCAGAAGGTGCGGCGGACGACCTCCCAGAACTCCGGGTCCGCGAGCACGGTCCGGTAGTTGGCGAGGCCGACGAACGGGGCGCCGCCCCTGATGAGTTCGCCCATGCCGTAGTGCTGGAAGGAGATCAGCAGATTGCGGACGAGGGGGTAGCCGAGGAGCAGGGCGCCGCCGAGGACGGTCGGCGCGACGAGGAGGTAGGGCCAGAGCGCGGCCCGGCGCCGCCCGCTCACGAGCCGAGGGTCTTGGTGATGCTCTCCGACGCGTCCTTGGCCGCCCGCGCCGGGTCGGTGCCGGTGAGCACGGCGGTCATGTACTGCTTGATCGGGTTGGTGGCCTCGACGGCCGCCCATTGCGGGGAGTTGGGCGTCGCCCGGCCCTGCGCCGCCCCCGCGGCCATGGCGGCGGTGCCCTCGTCGTCCTGGATGACGCGGGCGAGCGAGGTGCGGTTGGGGACGTAGCTCATCGTCTTCGCCATCTCCGTCTGCCACTTCTCGCCGGCGAGCGCCTTGACGACCTCGTACGCGGCTTCGGGGTGGGCGGAGGCCTCGGGGACGATGAGGTCGGAACCGCCGGTGAAGACGGCGCCCGGCTTGTCCGCGGTCGTGCCGGGGATCGGGAAGAAGCCCAGCTTGCCCTTGAGGGCCGGGTTGGCCTCCTCGACGATCTTCGCGCCGCCGGGTACGGCGATGATCTGGGCGACGTCGCCCTTGGCGAAGACGTCGGCCTGCGGGGGCTTGGCCTCGTCGGAGTCCTTCGGCCCCTTGCCGAGGGCCTGGAGCTGCCGGTAGAAGTCCATGCCCGCGAGCGCCTGCGGGGTGTCGAGGGCGCCCTTCCACTCCTTGCCGTCGGGTACGGCGAGGTCGCCGCCGTCCTCCCAGATGAAGCCGGCGAGGGCGTACCAGTTCTGTCCGGGCAGGTAGATGCCCTGCGTCGAGCCCTTGTTGAGCTTGGCGGTGACGGTGAGCCACTCGGCGCGGGTCTTCGGCGGGGCGGTGACGCCGGCCTGGGCGAAGAGGTCCTTGTGGTAGATGACGACCCGGTTGGCGGCGTACCAGGGGATGCCGTACTGCTTGCCGTCGACCTTGCCGGGCTCGGCGAGTCCGGGCAGCCAGTCGGCGCCGTTCAGATCGGCGACCTTGTCGCTGAGGTCGCGGACGCCGCCGCTCGCCGCGTACTGGGCGATCTGAGTGTTGCCGACCTCGATGACGTCGGGGGCGTCCTTGCTGGCCAGGGCCGCCGTGACCTTCTCCCCAATGCCGTCCCACTCCTGGATCTGGATGTCGAGCGTGGTGCCCTGGTGCGTCGCCTCGAAGTCGGCGCGGAAGCGGCTGAGGAAGTCGTCGGTGACGCTGTCCTTCATGATCCAGACGGTCACCTTGCCGGATCCGCCGGCCTTCGGGTCGTCCGTCGAGCCGCAGGCGGTGACGGTGAGGGCGAGAGTGGTCGCGAGGGCGACGGGGACGGCGAGGGAGCTGATCTTCACGGGCACCTCGGAGAAGAAGGATTGACCAATTGGTCAAGTGGTCAGCTGCGTGCCCAGAAGGTGGCATGGACCAATCCGGCCGTCAACCCCAAGAAAAATATGCGCTGTTCACGGAATCACGGGCACCGACCGTGGCTAGGATGGACCTCACCAGTTGATTGGTCCTTTACCAGTTGGCCAGTCAGGGGAGCCAGGGAGAGCACATGAAGGACAGCCCCTCGGGCGGGGTGCTGAAGCGGGAGCGGGTACGGGAGCATCTCCTCGGCCTGATCGAGGCGCGCGGGCCCGGCGTCCCCATCCCGTCCGAACGCACGCTCTGCGCCGACCTCGGCGTCTCGCGCCCCACGCTGCGCGCCGCGGTCGACGAACTCGTCGCGACGGGCGCGCTCGTACGGGAGCAGGGGCGCGGCACGTTCGTCGCACCGGCCAAGATCACCCAGCAACTCATGCCGCTGGACAGCGCGTTCACGGTTCCCCGGGCGTCGGGCACCTGGTCGAGCCGGGTCCTGGAGTGCGCCAGGACGACGGCCGGGGCGCGGATCGGCCGGAAGCTCCGGATCTCTCCGGCCGCCGAGCTGCTCTACATCGCCCGGCTCCGCCTGGTCGACGGCTCCCCCATGGCCATCGAGCACCTGCACATCCCGGCGGACCTGCTGTCCTCGACGCTCACGACGGAGGAACTGGAGGCGGGCGATCTCTACGAGCATCTGCGCGACCACCACCGGATCCACGTCCGGGAAGCGACGCAGTCCATCGAACCCACCGTCGTCAGCGAGGACGAGGCGAAGCTGCTCGACATCCCCGTACTCTCCCCGGCCCTGCTGATCGAGCGCCTCACCCTGGACACCTCGGCCCGGCCCGTCGAGTACGTCCACTCGGTGTACCGGGGCGACCGGTACCGGATCGTCTCGCGCCTCGACTTCACCCAGGACGGCGTCGTGACGTCCTCGACGGAGGGGGACGCGTACTAGGAGTGTGGACCCGCAGGGTTGTTGACGCTGTAGCCGATCACAGGCTTGCGGCCGCGGCGCTCGTCGGTGGTGGCCTGCCGGTTGTGGTCGCCGGTCGTCTCGCCGACGATTCGCCAGCCGCCGCCGTCGGGGATATCGCCGAGTTTCTTGATGTCGACGTGGACCAGTTCGCCAGTCCGCTCGCTCAAAAGCGTCGGAACGCCACGGGCGGGCACGAGTCGAGTCAACGGTCAACCAGCCGTGGACGCGGGGCCCCACCCGTGAATTCCGCGTCGGTGTCGTCGGCGCCGACCGGGCCGCGGGGAAGCAACCGGTCCAGCCACTTCGGCAGCCACCAGTTGGTCCGGCCGAGGAGTGTCATGGTCGCCGGTACCAGCACCATGCGTACGACCGTGGCGTCGACGAAGATCGCGGTGGCCAGGCCGAGCCCGAACATTTTGGCGGAGGGGTCATCGGCGACGGCGAAGGACAGGAAGACCGCCACCATGATGAGCGCGGCCGACGTGATGATCCGGGCGGTGCCCGCGACGCCCTCCACGATCGCCGTGCCGTTGTCGCCGGTGCGCACGTACTCCTCACGCACGCGCGAGAGGAGGAACACCTCGTAGTCCATCGACAGGCCGAACAGGATGGCGAAGAGGAACATCGGGATGAACGACACGATCGGAACCGTCGCTTCCAGCCCGATGAGCGCGCCTCCCCAGCCCCACTGGAAGACCGCGACCATGACGCCGTAGGCCGCGCCGATGCTCAGCAGGTTCAGCAGCACCGCTTTGAGCGGTACGACGACCGAGCGGAAGACGAGCATCAGCAGCAGGAACGAGAGCGCCAGCACGGCCGCGACGAACAGCGGCAGGCGGTCGCTGGTGCGTCGGCCCACGTCGGACAGGCTCGCGGCGGCGCCGCCGACGTGGGCCCGGGCAGGGCCTTGTCCGATCGCCGCGGGCAGCACCTCGGCGCGCAGCCGGGCGAGGGTGTCGGTCGTGGCCTCGTCCTGAGGGCTGGTGGTCGGGAACACCACGAGGGTCGCGATGCCGGTGGCCCGGTCGATGCGCGCCGGCGCGACGGACGCGATCCCCGGATCCGCCACGACCGCCCCGACGAGCCGGTCCACCACTCCCGGATCACCGGCGGGGTCCGCGGCGAGGACGAGGGGACCGTTGGTGCCAGGGCCGAATCCCTCGGCGACGAGGTCGTAGGCCCGGCGCTCGGTTCGGCTCTGCGGCAGTGAGCCGTCGTCGGGCAGGCCGACGCGCAGGCCGAGCACGGGCAGCGTCGCCGTCAGCAGCAGCGCCGCGGCGCCGACCGCGTACGGCACCGGGTGCCGGCCGACGTGCCCGAGCCAGCGCCGCCACCCGACGGCGGGGACGGCGCCCGCCGCAGTGTCCCGCCGTCGGCCGAGGCGGC
Organism: Streptomyces sp. NPDC001927; assembly: GCF_053594455.1. NCBI lineage: Bacteria > Bacillati > Actinomycetota > Actinomycetes > Kitasatosporales > Streptomycetaceae > Streptomyces > Streptomyces sp. NPDC001927. The sequence continues at coordinate 377,323 of NZ_JBSFEN010000002.1, forward strand.
CCGACCGCCCTGCCCGAAGTGCCCGGCCGATCCGGCCGGCCCGGCCGAGCCGCGGGCCCGCCGCGCCGAGGAAGGCCGGCAGCAGCGTCACCGACGCGAGCACCATCGTCAGGACGACGATCGAAACGGCAACCCCGCCCACCGTCATAAACGGCACGTTCGCGACCGCCAGGCCGAGGATCGACACGACGACGGTGCCGCCGGCGAAGACCACCGGCCGCCCCGCCGTTGCCACCGCTCGTCCGGCCGCCGCCTGCGGATCGAGCCCGCACGCGAGGTACTCCCGGTGCCTGGCGAGCACGAACAGCGCGTAGTCGATGCCCACACCGAGCCCGACCATGCTGCCCAGGACCGGTGCGAAGGTGGGGACCTCTGTCACTCCCGCCAGTACTGTCATCGTGGCGACCCCGACGGTCAGCCCGAAGACCGCCATGCCGATCGGCAGCGCGGCGGCGACGAGCGAACCGAACGCCAGGAAGAGGATCGCGGCCGCGGCGAGGAGGCCGATCAGCTCGCTCGCGCCGCCGTCGGGGTCGGAGAAGGCGTAGAAGAGGTTCCCGCCCATCTCGATGCGCAGCGGCAGCTCGGCGCGCAGCCGGTCGCCGAGATCGACGAGGGCGTCGAGGTCGTCGGCCGACAGTCTGCTCTGGTCGGGGTACTGCACCCGGACGACCGCGATCCGCCCGTCGGCCGAAACGAGGCCGCCGCGCACGGCGGTGTCCCCGCCCGCGTCGAGCGCCCCCGCCGGGTCGCTCGTGCCGAGCACGTGGGGCAGCCGCTGCACCTCGGCCCGCAGCCGCGTGAGAGCGGTGCGCGCGCCGTCGTCGTCGAGGAACGTCGCACCGTCGCCGAGGGGGGTGACGACCACTTGGGCGGTCATCCCCTCCTGGCCGGTGCCTGCCCGCTCGATCAGTTCCGCGGCCCGTCGGGAGTCCAGTCCAGGAGCGGTCATCGAGTCCGCGGTCCGCCCGCCGAAGGCGACGGCGGCGAGGACGGCGAGCGTGGCGGCGATCAGCCATGCCGCGATCACCCGCCAGGGATGGCGGGCAGCGCCCCCGCCCAGGCGCAACAGGGATTTCGAGAGCATCGGGTCCTCCAACCACCTCGTCGGCCGTCCTTGTACGGCCGCCGATGCCGAGGCTCGTCGCCACGGCGCCCCGCGGCATCGGCTCGCGGGCCGCGGATCCGTCGGCCCCGGGGCGGAGTGACGACCCGTCCTTTCGGCCGATGCGCGGCGCGCCGCGGTCCCTAGGCTGAGAACCGTGCTCCGAGACGACCTGCGAACCCTGTGGACCGAACCCCGGCCGCCCGACGCGCCCGCCCGGCTGCGGCGGGACTGGGCGCTGCTCGCAGCGGGCCTTGCCGTTGTGGCGCTGGAGGCCACCCTGCGCGAGAACGTCGTGTGGCGGCCGGTGGCGGTGGTGTTCGCCGTATGGCTGTGCCTGCTGCCCCTGTGGCGCCGGACCCGCCCGCTGGCGATGGTGACGCTGGCGTTCGGCTCGGTGATCCTGCTTCAGGCGGCCTCGCTCGTCGCCGCACCGCGCGAGCCCGTCGGCCTGTACACCGGCGCGGTCGTGCTCGTGCTGGTGTACGCGTTGCCCCGGTGGGGATCGGGACGCGAGATCGTGCTGGGCGGCGCGGCGATCCTCGCGGCCGGCGCGCTGTGTTCCGTCACGGACGAGACCCCCGTCGTCGAAAATGTCGTGGGCTTCGCCTTCCTGTTGCTGCCCGGCGTGGTCGGGGCTGCCGTGCGGTTCCGGGTGACCGCTCGCGAGCGGCAGTTGGAGCAGGTGCGCTCCCGCGAGCGCGAGCAGCTCGCCCGGGAACTGCACGACACGGTGGCCCACCACGTGTCGGCCATGGTGATCATCGCTCAGGCGGGCCGGGTGCTCGCGGGCACCGAACCGTCCGCCGCCGTCGAGGCGCTGGAGGGGGTCGAGGAGGAAGGGGCGCGCACGCTGGAGGAAATGCGCGCCATGGTCGCCGCGTTGCGCGACCACGGGGTCGGCGCCGAGCTGGCGCCCCCTGCCGGAGTCGCGGCTCTGGAGCGCCTGGTGCGCACCCCGGGCGGTCGCCTCAGTGTCGACCTGGGGCTCGACGGCGAACTGGACGCGCTGCCCCCGGCCGTGGACGCGGCCGTCTACCGGATCGTGCAGGAGTCGGTGACCAACGCGCTGCGCCATGCGGTCGACGCGACCGAACTCGTCGTCCGGGTCGCCGCGGAACGGCACACGGTACGGGTGAGCGTGCGCGACAACGGCCGGCGCACCGGCCGGGGTCGCGACGGATACGGACTTACCGGACTGCGCGAGCGCGCGACCCTGCTCGGCGGCACACTACGAGCCGGCCCGGGTACCGACCGGGGCTGGCATGTCGAAGCCGAACTGCCGAGAGCGAGGAGCGATCGCGGTGTCCATTCGCGTCCTCGTCGCTGACGACCAGACGATCATCCGCACCGGGTTGCGGATCATGCTGAACGCCCAGCCCGGCATCGAGGTGGTCGGCGAGGCCGCCGACGGGCGGGAAGCGGTACGTCTGGCTCGCGAACTACGCCCCGACGTCTGCCTGTTCGACATCCGCATGCCCGTACTCGACGGGCTCGAGGCCACCCGGCTGGTCGCCGGCCCGGGCGTCGCCGACCCGCCGGCCGTGGTCGTCATCACCACGTTCGACCTCGACGAGTACGTCTACGGCTCACTGCGTGCCGGCGCCCGCGGATTCCTCCTCAAGGACACGGGACCGGACCTTCTGGCGCAGGCCGTACGGTCGGCGTCCGACGGTGAGGCGCTCATCGCGCCCAGCGTCACCGTCCGTCTGCTCCAGACATTCGCGGACCTGCCCGCCGGCCGGCCCGCGGCCCAGCCGGTCTCACCCGTCACCGCCCGCGAGGAGCAGGTGCTCCTCGCCGTCGCCCGCGGGCTGACCAACACCGAGATCGCCGACGCGCTGCACATCAGCCTCAGCACGGTGAAGACGCATCTGGCCAGCCTGATGGCCAAACTCGGCGCCCGCAACCGGGTCGAGATCGCCATGTGGGCCTACGAAACGCGCCGTATCCTCCCGGGAACCTGAGCCGGGTGCCGGGCCCCAGAGCGTGACGTACCAGGAGGCCGGAACGGGGACGGTGGGACACCCCATGCGACAAGACTCCCCGCCACCGCCGGCAGCCGACGTGTCGCGGACCCGGGCGCCGTGGGGCACCGTGGAGGGACCCCCACGGAGAGGAATCCGGCCCCCATGTCGAACCACACCTACCGCGTCACCGAGATCGTCGGCACGTCCACGGAGAGCGTGGACCAGGCCATCCGCAACGGCATCGAGCGGGCCTCGCAGAAGCTCCGCGGTCTCGACTGGTTCGAGGTGACGCAGGTCCGCGGCCACCTGGTCGACGGCGCGATCGCGCACTACCAGGTCGGCCTGAAGGTCGGCTTCCGGCTCGAGGAAGGCGACTGAGGCGGCCGATGGGGCCGGTCAGGTCCGGCCCTCCTTCTCCTGGGCATCCTTGAGCGCCTCCGACGCCGTCGCCCAGCGGGCCCGTACGACCGTGAAGCCCGCCTCCTCGGCCGCGTCGCAGACCAGCTCGTCGTCGTCCACGAGCATCCGGATCTCACGGTCGCGGCCGAGCCGGCGCAGGATCTCCAGCTTCGTCACCCGCGCGGGGCGGAAGTCCCGGTCCCGCCGCATGTGCAGGGCGCCCTCCGGAAGGCCGTGCGCGGCGAGCCACGCGACGGTGTCCCGGCGGCAGCGCTCGGGCCGCCCCGTGAGGTACACGGTCTCGCACTCCTCGGCGGCCTCCCGGCACAGGGCGACGCCCTCGGCGAGCGGCGGGTCCTGGGGCGCCGCCGCGAAGAACGCCGCCCAGTCGCGCGGCTTGCCCTCCAGGAAGCGCTGCCGGTGCGCCGTGGAGGCGAGCGTGTTGTCGAGGTCGAAGACGGCGAGGGGCCTGTCGGCACTGCTGGTACGGGTCACCCGGACAGCCTAGGCAACGCCGTACCGTGCCCCGGCCGCGGCGCCCCGGAGCATGCCCTGTCCGGCCGCGGCGCCCCGGAGCGTGCCTGTCCGGCCGCGCCGGGAATCCTCGGCGACCCGGTGCGTTGAACCCCATGTGACTCTTTCCGCCGACGGCATCCGTCTCTCCGTTCTCGACCGCTCCCGGACCCGGGAGGGCGAGGACGGCTCCGTGGCGCTGCGCGCGACCGTGGACCTGGCGCGGGAGGTGGAGGCGCTCGGCTACCACCGGTTCTGGGTCTCGGAGCACCACAGCGTGCCGGGTGTGGCCGGCTCGGCGCCGACGGTCCTGGCCGCCGCCGTGGCCGCCGCCACCTCGGCCATCCGGGTCGGGACCGGCGGGGTGATGCTCCCGAACCACCAGCCGATGGTCGTCGCGGAGCAGTTCGGCGTTCTGGAGTCGCTGTTCCCCGGCCGGATCGACATGGGCCTCGGCCGTTCCGTCGGCTTCACCGACGGCATCCGGCGGGCGCTCGGCCGGGACAAGGACGACGCCGACCGGTTCGCGGAGCAGCTGGACGAGCTGCTCGGCTGGTTCACGGGGACCCAGACCGCCCACCCCCAGGTGCACGCCCGCCCGGCCGAGGGCCTGCGGGTCCCGCCGTACGTCCTGGCGACCGGCGAGGGCGCGGCAATCGCGGCCCGGGCCGGGCTGCCGCTGGTGATCGGCGATCTGCGCGGCCGGGAGCGGATGCTGCGCGCGATCGACGAGTACCGCGCCGCCTTCCGGCCCTCTCCCTGGTCCGCGGAGCCGTACGTGGTGATCGCGGGCACGATCGCGGTCGCCGCGACCGAGGAGGAGGCGCGGGAGCTCCTGGTCCCCGAGGCCTGGTCGCTCGCGCACTCCCGTACGCGGGGCGCCTTCCCGCCGCTCCTGCCCGCCGAGGAGATCCGGCGCCTCGCCATGACCGACAAGCAGCGCGAGTTCTTCGCCTCGGGGCTCCAGGGGCATCTGCACGGCGCGGAGGAGCAGGTCGGGGACGCGCTGGAGCGGGTGGTGAAGGAGAGCGGGGCGCGGGAGGTGCTGGTGACGACCAGTACGTACGACCGTGCGGCGCTGCTCGACTCGTACCGCCGACTCGCCCGTACGGCGGGGCTCGGACCGGCCTGACCAGGGCAAACACCTAGAATCGAGCCATGCACCACAGCTCCCCCGGCACCTCCGATCCGTACGTCCGTGTGCGCGGCGCCCGCGAGCACAATCTCGCCGGTGTCGACGTGGACATCCCGCGCGACGCGATCGCCGTCTTCACGGGGGTGTCGGGCTCCGGCAAGTCCTCCCTGGCGTTCGGGACGATCTACGCGGAGGCGCAGCGCCGCTACTTCGAGTCGGTCGCGCCGTACGCCCGGCGCCTCATCCACCAGGTGGGGGCGCCGAAGGTCGGCGAGATCAGCGGGCTGCCGCCGGCGGTCTCCCTCGAACAGCGCCGCTCCTCGCCGGGCGCCCGCTCCTCGGTCGGTACGGTCACGACGCTCTCCAACTCGCTGCGCATGCTGTTCTCGCGCGCCGGTACGTATCCGGCGGGCGCCGAGAGGCTGGACTCCGACGCGTTCTCGCCGAACACGGCGGCCGGCGCCTGCCCCGAGTGCCACGGTCTCGGCCGGGTGCACGAGACCAGTGAGGAACTGCTCGTACCCGACGCGGAGTTGTCGATCCGGGACGGGGCGATCGCCGCCTGGCCCGGGGCCTGGCAGGGGAAGAACCTCCGCGACGTCCTCGACGCCCTGGGGTACGACGTCGACCGGCCGTGGCGGGAGCTGGACGCGAAGGACCGGCGGTGGATCCTCTTCACGGACGAGCAGCCGGTCGTCACGGTGCATCCGGTACGGGACGCGGGGCGCATCCAACGCCCGTACCAGGGGACGTACATGAGCGCCCGGCGCTATGTGATGCACACCTTCGCGGACTCCAAGAGCGCCACGCTGCGGGCGAAGGCGGAACGCTTCCTGACCAGCAACCCCTGCCCGGTCTGCCGGGGTGGCAGGCTCCGCCCCGAGGCGCTCGCGGTGACGTTCGCGGACCGGACGATCGCCGAACTGGCCGCCCTGCCGCTGACGGGCCTGGCCGGGCTCCTGGTGGAGCACGACGGCTCGGAGACGGCGCGGGTGCTGACCGAGGACCTCGTGGCGCGGATCGGCACGGTCACCGAGCTGGGCCTCGGCTACCTCAGCCTGGACCGCGCCACCCCGACCCTCTCCAACGGCGAGCTCCAACGCCTGCGGCTCGCCACCCAGTTGCGCTCGGGCCTGTTCGGCGTCGTGTACGTCCTCGACGAGCCCTCCGCCGGTCTGCACCCGGCCGACACCGAGGCGCTCCTGGTGGTCCTGGACCGGCTGAAGACGGCCGGCAACACGGTGTTCGTGGTCGAGCACCATCTCGACGTGATCCGTCACGCCGACTGGATCGTGGACGTCGGGCCCGGGGCCGGTGTGCACGGCGGCCGGGTCCTGCACAGCGGCCCGCCCGGCGGCCTCGCGAAGGTGGCGGAGTCGGCGACGCGCCGCTTCCTCTTCGACCGCGCGCCCGTGCCGGAGCGCGCGGTCCGCCCAGCCACCGGCCTGCTGCGGGTCGGGCCCGTCACCCGGCACAACCTCACCGCCGTGTCGGCGGCGTTCCCGACGGGGGTCCTCACGGCGGTGACCGGGGTGTCGGGCTCGGGCAAGTCGACGCTGGTCGGCGCGTTGAGCGAGGAACTCGAAGGCGTGGGACGCCTGGTGACGGTCGATCAGAAGCCCATCGGACGGACTCCTCGGTCCAACCTGGCGACCTACACGGGCCTCTTCGACGTCGTACGGAAGCTGTTCACGGACACCGAGGAGGCGCGGGCCCGCGGCTACAAGGCGGGGCGGTTCTCGTTCAACGTGAGCGGCGGGCGGTGCGAGACCTGCCAGGGTGAGGGCTTCGTCTCGGTCGAGCTGCTGTTCCTGCCGAGCACGTACGCGCCCTGCCCGGACTGCCAGGGCGCCCGCTACAACCCGGAGACGCTGGAGGTACGGCTGCGCGGGCTCACCGTCGCCGAGGTGCTCGACCTGACGGTCGAGTCGGCGGCCGAGTTCTTCGCGGACACCCCGGCCGCCGCACGGAGCCTGCGGACGCTGCTCGACGTCGGCCTCGGGTACCTGCGGCTCGGCCAGCCGGCGACCGAGCTGTCCGGCGGCGAGGCCCAGCGCATCAAACTGGCCTCCGAGCTCCAGCGCCCCCGCCGGGGCCACACCCTCTACGTCCTGGACGAGCCGACGACGGGCCTCCACCCGGCCGACGTCGAGGTCCTCATGCGCCAGCTGCACGGCCTGGTCGACGCCGGTCACACCGTGGTCGTGGTCGAGCACGACATGGACGTGGTCGCGACAGCGGACTGGGTGATCGACCTGGGGCCGGGCGGCGGCGAGGAGGGCGGCCGGATCGTCGCCGAGGGGCCGCCGCACGAGGTGGCGGGGACGGCGTCGAGCCGGACCGCGCCGTATCTCGCGGCCCGGCTCGACGAACGGGACGTGACCGGGTAGTCGAACACCGCCCCTTCAGGGCTACTTGGGTTCGACGAACTGGACCTCCAGGCTCACCTTGATGACGTCGCCGAGGAAGCCCGGCGCGAAGTCCAGGCCGAAGTCGCTGCGACGGAACTCGCCGGTCGCGTCGAAGCCCGCGTGCCGGCTGCCGTCCACCGGGACGTCGACGACGCCCCCGAACTCGACGTCGAAGGTGATGGGCCGGGTGACGTCCCCGATGGTGAGGTCGCCCTCCAGCGTCCACTCCTCCCCCGCGCCGCCGATCCGGGTGGACCGGAACGTCATCGTCGGGCGCTTCTCGACGTCGAGCAGGTCCGCGGCCCGCACGTGCGCGTCCCGGTCCGCGTTGCCGGTGTCGATCGAGGCGAGGGCGACGGTCGCGGTGATGGAGGAGTCCGCCAGGCTCTCGCCGACGACCAGCTCGGCGCTCAGGTCGTTGAAGCGTCCACGCACCTTGGAGATGCCGAGGTGGCGGATGGTGAAGCCGACGGCGGAGTGCAGCGGGTCGAAGGTCCAGCGCCCCGCGGTCAGCGGAAGCGCGGTGGTGGTGGAGGTCTGTGATTCGTTCGTCATGCCTCAACGCTGCGGCCCGGAGGCGCGGCGAGGAAGGCCGCACCGGGACGGGTAGTGCGCAGGCTGGTAGCGCGCAGAGTAGTACTGACAGGGCCACCCTCGCGCCCTCTCCTCCTCGTACGATCGGGGGATGAGCGACAACGAGCTGGGGGCCTTCCTGCGCGCCCGCCGCGAGGCCCTCACCCCCGCCGAGGCGGGGCTGCCCGCCGGGACGCGCCGGCGGACGCCGGGGCTGCGGCGGGCGGAGCTGGCGATGCTGGCCGGGATCAGCGTCGAGTACCTGGCCCGCCTGGAGCAGGGCCGGGACCGCAACCCGTCCGCCCAGGTCCTCGGCGCGCTCAGCGACGCGCTGCGGCTGCCGCTCGACGCCCGGGTCCACATGCGGCGGCTGTCGAAGTCCCACGGCCACAACCACATCTGTTCGGCGGCCCCCGCGCCGGCCCGCGAGGTGCGCTCCACGGTGCGCGCCCTGCTGGACCGGCTCGGGGAGACACCGGCCGCCGTCACCAACATGCTGGGCGAGACCGTCGCGTACAGCGACGGCTACGCCCGGCTCGCGGGCCCGGTGGGCCTGCTCGACGGCGATCCGCCGAGCCTGCCGCGGTACGTCTTCACCGATCCGCGGGCCCGCGAGGTCTACCCGGACTGGGACCGGGTGGCCGACCAGCAGGTGGCGGCCCTGTACTTCGGCATCACCGGCTCCGACCCCACGATGGCCGATCTGGCCAGGGAGCTGACGATCACCGCGGGCGCGCCGTTCTCGGACCGTCTGGCCTCCTCGGGCGTCCTGCCGGACCGCTCGGGCGTCGAGCGCCTGATCCACCCCGAGGTCGGCGAACTGCGTCTCGCGTACGAGATCCTGGAGCTGGCCGAGACCGACGGCCAGCACCTGGTGGTGCGCCTGCCCGCCGACGAGGCGTCCTCCGCCGCCCTGGACCGGCTCGTGGGCCGCCGACCGGGCACCTTGCGCGCGGTCGGCGGCTGACGGTCCGGAGCGGACGCCAGGGCGGAGGAACGACCCTAGGCCGCCGTGTCGAAGGTGTAGTGGCGGGTGTGGTCCAGCATGTCCGCGGGGGTCACGTTGTTCCAGGGGCGCATCGTGTCGGTCAGGTCGACGACGTTCGCCGTGCCCGCGGCCGGCAGGTACGCGGACCGGGGGTGACGGGCCTGCCAGTCGGCCCACAGCTTGTCGATGAAGGCGTGGTGCATCCAGAAGACGGGGTCGTTCGGGGAGACCCCGGTGCCCATCTGGCCGCCGACCCAGACGTGGACGCGGTTGTGGAGGTTGACACCGCGCCAGCCCTCCAGGTGGTTGCGGAAGCCGTCGGACGAGCTGTTCCACGGGGCCATGTCGTAGGTCTCCATGGCGAGGACGGAGTCCACCTCGGCACGGGTCGGCAGCTGACGGCCACCCGCGCCCAGGTCGCGCCGCAGGAAGTCACGGCTGTCGACCCGGACGTTGATCGTCCACCGGTTGCCGCTGCGGGCGAACGCGCCGTCGAGGACCTGACCGTCGCGGGCGCGGCCGGTGCCGCCGAGGAAGTCGGGGGCCCAGAGCGAGGAGCGGGCCGTACGGTCGGCGGTCCAGTCCCAGTAGGGCAGGGCGACCGTGGCGTCGACGGACTGCAGTGCCTGCTCGAACTCTATGAGGAAGCGGCGGTGCCAGGGGAGGAAGGAGGGCGAGCGGTGGCCGACTCTGTCGCCGCTGTCGGTGTCGCCCATGATGAAGGCGTTGTGCGTGGTGACGAAGGTGTCGTAGCGGCCCGAGCGCTTGAGCTCGAGGAGCGCGTCGACGAAACGCTTCTTCTCGTCGGCGGTGAGGGCGGCCTGGTTCTTGCGTACGGTCATGGTGGTGCGGCTCCTGGATCGGGTCAGACGAGGGTGAGCGGAACGAGGGGCGCGCCCCTCAGTTCGACGACGGCGGCGCGGGCCGCCGCCTTGGGCGTGGCGACCGGCTCGTAGTGGCTGATCACGCTGATCCAGGTGCCGTCGGCGTTCTGCATGACATGCAGTTCCTTGCCGTCGATGGTCACGGAGTAGCCGCCTCCGTGGTGCCCCCCGTGGTGGCCGCCGCCATGCGCGGGGCCGCCCTTGATGCGCCGGCCCAGGTAGGTCTCGTCGAAGGACGCCGGGGTGGAGCTGTTGGCCGGGGCCGCGGCGAGCGGTGCGGCCGCGCCCGCGGCGCCGGCGGCGGTGAGGCCCGCGACGGCACCGGCGGCGCCCGCGGCGACGCCGAGGGCCTTGCGGCGGGTGATGCTGGACATGCTGGTCCCCCCAAATGGTCGGATAGGACCGGGGGTTGGTCATATGCCCCCGGCAGGACCATGCATACCCAAGGGTGCCGGAGCGCAGGAAATCACCAGATGCCGGTTGGCTCTGAAATGGCCAACTCGCAGTGAAATGTACAGAGTTGAACGGAGTTGATCTTGCTGCGGGAGGGCAGCAGGACGCCCCACAGTGAAGATCCTACGGCGATCACGCGCATTTGGTGAAGATTCTTCTCCCGGGAGCGCGGGGCGTGGCAAGGGTCACGCCCCGCGACTGTCCGAAAGCGGGCCGCGCCCCCTCGCCGGAATCCGGGATTCAGTGGCGGGGCTTACGGCGTGCCCGCAGCCACTCCTTGTTCATCGCGGCGATCGACGGCAGCGGAATCCCCTTCGGGCAGGCCGTCGCGCACTCCCCCGTGAGGGTGCAGCCGCCGAAGCCCTCCGCGTCCATCTGTCCGACCATGTCCAGGACCCGGGTCTCGCGCTCCGGGGAGCCCTGCGGCAGGACGTTGAGGTGGTTGACCTTCGCCGAGGTGAAGAGCATCGCCGAGCCGTTCGGGCAGGCGGCCACGCACGCGCCGCAGCCGATGCACTCGGCGTGCTCGAAGGCGAAGTCGGCGTCGGCCTTCGGGACCGGGGTCGCATGGGCCTCGGGGGCCGATCCGGTGGGGGCGCTGATGTAGCCGCCGGCCTGGATGATGCGGTCGAAGGCGGAGCGGTCGACGACCAGGTCCTTGACCACCGGGAAGGCGGAGGCGCGCCAGGGCTCGACGTCGATGGTGTCGCCGTCGCGGAAGGACCGCATGTGGAGCTGGCAGGTGGTGGTGCGCTCGGGGCCGTGGGCGTCGCCGTTGATGACCAGGCTGCACGCGCCGCAGATGCCCTCGCGGCAGTCGTGGTCGAAGGCGACGGGGTCCTCGCCGCGCAGGATGAGCTCCTCGTTGAGCGTGTCGAGCATCTCCAGGAACGACATGTCGGAGGAGATGCCGTCCACCTCGTAGGTGGCCATGGCTCCGGGGGCATCGGCGTTCTTCTGGCGCCAGACGCGGAGGTTGAGCTTCATGCGTAGCTCCGCTGGGTGGGGTGGACGTACTCGAAGACGAGGTCTTCCTTGTGCAGGACGGGGGCGTCGCCGGTGCCACCGAACTCCCAGGCCGCCGCGTACGAGAACTCCTCGTCGCGGCGCTCGGCCTCGCCGTCCGGGGTCTGGGACTCCTCGCGGAAGTGGCCGCCACAGGACTCGGCCCGGTGCAGCGCGTCGAGGCACATCAGCTCGGCGAGCTCCAGGTAGTCGACGATCCGGTTGGCCTTCTCGAGCGACTGGTTGAACTCCTCGCCCGTACCGGGGACCTTGATGCGGCGCCAGAACTCCTCGCGGATCTGCGGGATACGGTCGAGCGCCTTGCGCAGGCCCTCGCTCGTGCGGGCCATGCCGCAGAACTCCCACATCAATTCGCCGAGTTCGCGATGGAAGGAGTCCGGGGTCCGGTCGCCGTCGACCGCCAGCAGCAGGTTGAGCCGGTCCTCGGTCTCGGCCAGCACCTCCCGTACCGCCGGGTGCTCGTCCGTGACCCGCTCGGCGTGCGGGTGTCGGGCGAGGTAGTCGTTGATGGTGGACGGCAGGACGAAGTAGCCGTCGGCGAGCCCCTGCATCAGCGCGGACGCGCCCAGCCGGTTGGCCCCGTGGTCGGAGAAGTTGGCCTCGCCGATGGCGAACAGGCCCGGCACGGTGGTCTGGAGGTCGTAGTCGACCCAGAGTCCGCCCATCGTGTAGTGCACGGCCGGGTAGATCCGCATCGGGACCTCGTACGGGTTCTCGGCGGTGATCCGCTCGTACATGTCGAAGAGGTTGCCGTACTTCTCCTCGACCGCCTTGCGGCCCATCCGCCGGATCGCGTCGGCGAAGTCCAGGTACACGCCCTGCCCGCCCGGGCCGACGCCCCGCCCCTCGTCGCAGACGTTCTTCGCGGCGCGGGAGGCGATGTCGCGGGGGACGAGGTTGCCGAAGGACGGGTAGATGCGCTCCAGGTAGTAGTCGCGCTCGTCCTCGGGGATCTCGACGGCGGGGCGGGTGTCGCCCTTCGCCTTGGGGACCCAGATGCGGCCGTCGTTGCGCAGCGACTCGCTCATCAGCGTCAGCTTGGACTGGTGGTCGCCGGTGCGCGGGATGCAGGTGGGGTGGATCTGGGTGAAGCAGGGGTTGGCGAAGTACGCGCCGCGCCGGTGCGCCCGCCAGACGGCGGTCGCGTTGGAGTTCATCGCGTTCGTCGACAGGTAGAAGACGTTGCCGTAGCCACCACTGGCGAGGACGACGGCGTCCGCGTAGTGGGTGGAGACGGCGCCGGTGATCAGGTCGCGGGCGACGATGCCGCGCGCCCGGCCGTCGACGACGATCAGGTCGAGCATCTCGGTGCGGGCGTGCATCTCGACGTTGCCGGCGGCGATCTGCCGGGAGAGCGCCTGGTACGCGCCGAGCAGCAGCTGCTGGCCCGTCTGGCCGCGGGCGTAGAAGGTACGGGAGACCTGGACGCCGCCGAAGGAGCGCGTGTCGAGGAGACCGCCGTACTCGCGGGCGAAGGGGACGCCCTGGGCGACGCACTGGTCGATGATCTCGACCGAGATCTGCGCGAGACGGTGGACGTTGGACTCGCGGGCGCGGAAGTCGCCGCCCTTGACGGTGTCGTAGAAGAGCCGGTGGATCGAGTCGCCGTCGTTGCGGTAGTTCTTGGCCGCGTTGATACCGCCCTGGGCGGCGATGGAGTGGGCCCGGCGCGGCGAGTCCTGGTAGCAGAACTGGACGACGTGGTAGCCCTGTTCGGCGAGAGTCGCGCCGGCGGAGCCGCCCGCGAGGCCGGTGCCGACGACGATGACGGTGTGCTTGCGCCGGTTGGCGGGGTTGACCAGCTTGGCCTGGAAGCGGCGGGTGTCCCAGCGTTCGGCGATGGGTCCCGCGGGGGCCTTGTGGTCGACGACCGGCTCGCCGGTCGTGTAGTCGAGGAAGCGCATGTCAGCTCACCACTCCGGTCATGACGGCGACGGGTACGGAGACGAAGCCCACGGTCAGGACGAGCGCGAGGCCGTTGGCGAGGATCTTGAGGAGCCGCTCGCGGCGGGCGTTGCCGAGGCCGAGGGTCTGGGCGGCGCTCCAGAAGCCGTGGCGGACGTGCAGGCCGACGGCGAGCATGGCGACGAGGTAGATGACGTTGCCGTACCAGGTGGAGAAGGTGTCGACGACGTTCTCGTACGGTCGTCCCTCCTGGAAGCCGCCGGGGTGGACGGTGCCGGTGGTCAGGTCCAGGACGTGCCAGACGATGAAGAGGGCCAGGATGATCCCGCCCCAGCGCATGGTGCGGGTGGCGTACGAGGACCCCTTGCGGCGGTGGACGTAGCCGGTGGGGCGGGCCTTGATGTCACGCCTGCTGAGCTGGTACGCGGAGACGGCGTGGCCGACGACGGCGGCGAGCAGCACGATCCGGACGAGCCAGAGAGCCCAGGAGTAGTGCAGGACGGGGGCGCCCATGGTGCGCAGCCAGTGCCCGTACGCGTTGAACTCCTCGGGCCCGAAGAAGACCTTGAGGTTGCCGGCGACGTGGGCCACGAGGTAGCCGAGCATGATCAGACCGCTGACGGCCATGACGGTCTTCTTGCCGATGGTCGAGGACCAGAAGCCGCGGGAGCGGGTGGGCGACGGTGAGCGTTCCTTCGATGCCGTCTTCGTTGCCAGAGCCATGCAACCGACGCTAGGGCCGAAGGGCCCGAGAGGTCCAAGACATGGTTCGGCTCATCTCGATAGGCTGTGCCTATGCAGTTCCAGCAGCTTCTGTACTTCGTGGCCGTGGCGGAGACCCGGCACTTCACGCGCGCGGCCGAGCGGGTGCACGTCTCCCAGCCCTCGCTGTCGCAGCAGATCAGGGCCCTTGAGCAGGAGCTGGGGGCGGAGCTGTTCAGCCGGGCGCGGGGGAACATCGCGCTGACCGACGCGGGCGAGGCGCTGCTGCCGCTGGCGCGGCGGATCCTCGCGGACACGGACACGGCGCGGCACGAGGTGCAGGAGCTGGTGCAGCTGAAGCGGGGGCGGGTGCGGCTCGGCGCGACGCCGAGCCTGTGCACCGGTCTGCTGCCGGACGTGCTGCGCGCCTTCCACGATCTGCATCCCGGGATCCAGCTCCTGATCGAGGAGGGCGGCTCGCACGATCTCGTACGGGAGCTGGCGCGCGGCGCGCTCGATCTGGCGCTCGTGGTGCTGCCGCTGCCGACGCCGTCGCCCGCGCTGACGACGGTGGAGCTGCTGCGGGAGGACCTGGTGGTGGTGTCGAGCGCGGCGGCGCCGGCGCCCGCGCGGCCGGTACGGATCGCGGACCTCCGCGACCAGCCGATGGTGATGTTCCGGCACGGCTACGACCTGCGGGAGCTGACGGTGGCGGCGTGCCGGGCGGAGGGCTTCGAGCCGTCGTTCACGGTGGAGGGGGGCGAGATGGACGCGGTGCTGGGCTTCGTACGGGCGGGTCTCGGTGTCGCGGTGGTCCCGGCGATGGTGGCCGCCCGCGCGGGCCGCGACCTCCGCGTCACGTCCCTGGCCCGCCCCGGCCTCCGCCGCACGATCGCCCTGGCCCACCGCAGCGACGTGGCGCCCCCGCGCGCGGCCCGAGAGCTCCAGCGCGTCCTCCTGGCGTCCCGCCCGGGCTCCTGACGGGTGGGGGCACGCACCCCCACCCCCGGCCTGCTACACCGCGTCCGCCAGGACCAAGGAGTGGATGCGGTCCGGGGCGCCCGGGCGAGCGTAGTACCAGCCTTGGGCCGTGTCGCAGCCCAGGTCGCGGAGTTGCTGCGCCTGCGCGCCCGTCTCCACGCCCTCCACCGTCACCGCGAGCTCCAGGCTGTGCGCCAGGGAGACGATGCCCTCCACGATCTTCAGGTCGACCGGGTCCGCCGGGTGCTGCTGCATTCCCTGCGTGAAGGAGCGGTCCAGCTTCAGGACGCTCACCGGGAGGCGGCGGAGGTTCGCCAGGTTCGAGTACCCCGTGCCGAAGTCGTCGAGCGCGATGTCCACGCCCATCTCCGCGAGCTGCCGCAGCGGCTTCAGCAGATCGTCGTCCGCGCCGATCAGCGCCGACTCGGTGACCTCCAGACAGAGCGCGCCCGGTTCGAGCCCCGACCGCTCCAGAACGTCGACCGTGTCGGCGACCAGGCGCGGGTGGTGCAACTGCGTCGGCGAGAGGTTGACGTTGATCCGCAGCGGGCCCCCGTCGGAGTGCCGCGCCTGCCAGAACCGGGCCTGCCGGACGGCCTCCTGGAGGACCCAGCGCCCGAGCGGCACGATCAGGCCGGTGTTCTCGGCGAGCGGGATGAACCGGTCGGGGCCGAGCACGCCGTGCTGCGGGTGGCACCACCGGACGAGCGCCTCCGCGCCGTGCACGCTGCCGTCGCCGAGGTGCACCAGCGGCTGGTACTCGATGAAGAACTCGCCGCGCTCGAGCGCCGCCGGCAGCGCGGTGGTCAGCCCGTGCCGGGTGATCGCGCGGGCGTCGGCCTCCGCGTCGGCGAACTCGAAGCGGTTGCCGCCGGCCGACTTGGCCCGGTACATGGTGATGTCCGCGCTGCGCAGCACCTCCGCCGGGGTCCGCTCCCCCGCCGGGCCCTCGACGACCCCGATGGAGCCGCGGACGGTCAGTTCGCGGCCGTCGATCCGGACGGGCGTGGCGAGCGTGGCGAGGATGCGGTTCGACAGCTCGACGACCTCCCGCTCGGTGTGCGGGCCGGTGGTCAGCGCGACGAACTCGTCGCCGCCGAGCCGGGCCACCATCTCCCCCGGCGCCGTGGCGCAGCTCTGCAGCCGGTCCGCGACCTCGACGAGCAGCCGGTCACCGGTCGAGTGGCCGAGGCTGTCGTTGATGGCCTTGAAGCCGTCCAGGTCGAGGTAGCAGAGGCCGAAGCGGCCGCCGTCGGCCGGGGCGAGCGCCTTCTCCAGGCGCTCGAAGAACAGGGTCCGGTTGGGCAGCCCGGTGAGCGCGTCATGGGTCGCCTCGTACCGCAGCCGCAGGTTGAGCAGCCGCCGTTCGGTGGTGTCCTCCATCAGCGCCAGCTGGTACTGCGGGACGCCCTCCGCGTCGCGCAGCAGCGAGACGGTGAGGTTGGTCCACAGGACCGTGCCGTCTCCCCGGTAGTACGGCTTCTCCACGCGGTAGTGGTCGCGTTCGCCGCGCACCAGCTCGCCGTAGAGCTTCCAGACGTGCGGGCCGTCCTCGGGGTGCGACCACTCGCTGACGTTCCGGCTGCGCACGTGCTGTTCGAGGCCGCCGAACATGCGGGTCAGGGTCTCGTTGACCTCCAGGATGTTGCCTTCGAGGTCGGCTATCCCGATCCCGATCGCGGCGCCGTCGAAGACCGCCCGGAAGCGGCTCTCCGTGGTGTGCAGGGCGACTTCGGCGGCGCTGCGGGCGTTCAGCGCGGACCGTGCGATGGCCTCCTGCTCCAACCGGGTCCGCTCGCGCAGCGCCTGGGCGAATCCGGCGGCCATCGCGTGCTGGAGCCGTGAGCAGCGGGCCCGCAGCTCCTCCGTGGCCGTGACGGTCGGAGCACCGGCGGGGGCGGCCGTGCCCGTGGCGGCGGTGGCCTCCTCCTCACCGCAGTACAGCACCAGGTACGCGTCGATGACCCCGAGCGTGCGGCTGAGTGCGTCGGGGTCGGTGCAGTGGACGCCGACGAGCGCGGCTCCGGCGCGGTGCGCGGGTGCCGTGTCGAAGGACCTGTCGTGGAGCGCGGCGCGCAGTTCGCGGGCGAGCGGCAGCAGATGCTGCTCGAACTCGGCGCGGGTCATCGAGGTGGCCGTGACCGGGAAGATGGCCCGGCTCCATATCGTCACGAACCGCCTGAGTCTGTCCTCGAGGCCGTCCGGCTCCGCGCCGGAACCGGACGGCTGCGACGGCACCTTCACGCTTTGCGCCCCACCCCTGCGAAGCCCGAGAAGGCGAAGGGATCCTCGTCCTCGA
Source organism: Streptomyces sp. NPDC001927 (assembly GCF_053594455.1). NCBI lineage: Bacteria > Bacillati > Actinomycetota > Actinomycetes > Kitasatosporales > Streptomycetaceae > Streptomyces > Streptomyces sp. NPDC001927. The sequence goes on from NZ_JBSFEN010000002.1 coordinate 394,667, forward strand.
CCGGGCTCTCGGGCCGCCAGTCGGGCATGGACACCAGGCCGGGCTCGATCAGTTCGCAGCCTTCGAAGAAGCGGCTGATCTCGCCGTGCGAGCGCATCACGAGCGGGTTGCGGATGCTCTTGTAGACCCCGACGGTGCCGGCGGCCTCGTCCTGCGAGAGCGGAATGCCCTCGTACGAGGCGTGGGTCAGCACGAGCAGACTGCCGGGCGCGAGGGCTTCGAGGAGTTCGGTGACGGCCGCGCCCGGTTCGTCCTCGTCCTCCAGGAAGTGCAGGACGGCCACCAGCAGCAGCGCCACCGGCCGCTCCAGGTCGAGGAGTTCGCGGACCTCGGGGCTGTTCAGGATCTCCCGCGGCTTGCGCAGGTCGGCGGCGACGACGGCGGCGCGGTCGTTGCCCTCCAGGACCGCGCGGCTGTGCGCGACGGCGACCGGGTCGTGGTCGACGTACACCACGCGCGCCTCGGGGGACGCCGCCTGCGCGACCTCGTGGACGTTGCCGAACGTCGGTATGCCGGAGCCTATGTCGAGGAACTGGGTGATGCCGTTGTCGACGGCGAAACGCACGGCGCGACGCATGAAGGCCCGATTCGCCTGCATGATCTTGGGGAGCCCCGGCATGAACTCCATGGCCTTGCGGGCCGCTTCCCGGTCCACCTCGAAATTGTGCGAGCCGCCCAGATAGAAGTCGTACATACGGGACACACTCGGTACCGAAATATCGATACCCGGCGGGGCCCAGGCGGGACGCTCCATCAATGTCTCCAACAAGTCGCCACGGGGGATACGGCCATGTGTTCGCGGCCGGTGTTCGAGCCGAGGCTACTGATCGCCCGCCGAGAGAGCGAGTGGAAACGGAAATTCGCGGTCCGTTCTTGGTCACACGCCATTGGCACGTGCGCGTGGAACTCCGCGAGGAACGCAGAGTTCACGCCGTCAGCGCGTGCACTTTCACGTGCATATGGACGTGCGCCGGTCCGCCGTCACCCGTGGGGTGACGGCGGACCGGCCGGCCGAAAGCGCTGCGCGGGGGAGTTACTTGGGCGCTCCGACCAGCTTTCCCTCGGGGGACACGGCGTACCAGGTGCCGCCCACACCTTGGCCGTTGGTGTCTCCGGGCGCCTCGTCGCCGGCGAAGGTGTAGAGGGGCCAGCAGTCGATCGTCTGCTGCTTGATGCCGTCGGGGCGGTTGAAGGTGACGAAGCCCTTCTTCGTGATCCCCTCGATGTCGTTCTTGTCGACAGGGGCGACAACCGGCCACTTCTCCAGGCAAGCCCCCGTGCAGGCTGTCTTCATGGGCCAGGCGGAATCCTTCTTGAAACGGTAGACCGTCATTCCGCTCGAATCGACCACGATGTCACCGAGCTTGGGGTCCTTGCGCACCGAGAGGCCCGCCGCGTCGGCCGGCTGCGCCTCCTCGGCGCCCTCCTCCGCACCCTCCTCGGCGGCAGGTGCGGCCTTCTTCCCGTCGGGGGCGGAGGCGAACCAGGTGCCGCCCACACCCTGCCCGTTGAGGTCGCCGGGCTTGGTGTCCTTGGCGTACCGGTACATCGGCCAGCCGCCGATGGTCAGTTGCGTGCTGCCGTCGGAGCGGGCGACCTCGCCGAGCAGCGAAGGGTCCACCCCGGCCGGGGGCTTGGCGCCCTCGGCGCCGACCACGGGCCACACCGCGGCGCATTCGCCCTCGCAGGTCGCCTTCGGTGGGGAAGCGGAGTCCTTGTCGAAGCGGTAGAGCGTGAAGCCCTCGCTGTCGGTGACCACCTTGCCGAGCTGCTTGGTCGTCGACACCGCCAGCTGCCCGGCCGGTTCGGCCCCGCTCCCGTCGGCGGCACCGGAACCGGAACCGTAGCCCCCGGAGGCGTAGCCGCTGTCGGCGGGCGCTCCGGCCGGGTTCGCGGCTCCCGCCGGCTGACCGCCGAGCGTCTGGTCGCCCTTCTCCTGACCGCACGCCGTCGTCAGCGCGAGTACGGCCGCCGCCGTCAGTGCGAGCGCCGCGTTCCGCCAGGTCTTCATCTCAACTCCCGTTGTTTCCTTGCCAGTTGATGCGGCCGTCGCGGCCGCTTCCCGGCATGGAGTACGGACCGCGCGGGCGTCGCACTCAACGGGTGTCGAAGAATCTTTCGGAGATCGTCAAACCGGTGCGCCCGCAGATCCCCACCTTCCGGGGAATCCGGGCCGATTCGGAGCGTGCGGCGCCAGGACTGTGATCATGCTCTTCGGCGTGTCTCTGTACGGATCTCTCCTCGCGCGGGCCCTGGCGACCGGCGCGCTGCTGTGGCTGCTCGCCGCACCGGCGCCCGCGACCGCCGACGCCTGCGCCTACGCCACGACCGGGCCCGGTGGCTCGAACACCTCGGTCGCGGTCATCGGGCCGGGCGCGTGCTCGCCCACACCGACCCCGCCCCGGCCGCCGCGGCCGACGCCCACGCCGCCCCCCGCGCCGCCGAAGACCGCCCCGCCGCCTCCTCCCGTACGGGCGGACCCACCACCCCCGCCCCGGCCCGCCCCGCCGCGGCCGGAACCGGCACCGACCCCGCCGGCGAAGCCCGTGCCGGCGCCCGAGGCGCCCAGGCCCACTCCCCCGCCGCCGTCGCTGCGCCAACGCCCGCCGGCCGCCACCCCCGTCGCCCTGCCCGCGTACCGCCGCACCGCCCGACCGCAGCCCGAGGGCGGCACCTCGCCCGTGACGATGATGCTGCTCGTCACCGCCCCGGCCGTGCTCGCGACCGCGATCCTGCGTCCCCGTTCCCGCTGAGTCCCGCCGAAGGAATCACCATGTCCGAATGGCTCGTCCTGACCATCGCGATGGCCGCCGCCTGCGCGGTCGTCCTCACCATCGTCGTCATCAACAACCGCCGGGTCCCGGACGACGACGACCCCAGCGAGACGCCCGACGTCATGGAGTACATGACGATGATGATCGGCGTGATCTACGCGATCGTGCTGGGCCTCGCGATCGCCGGCGTCTGGGAGGCACGCGGCGCGGCCCAGGAGACGGTGCGCCAGGAGGCCCAGGCGCTGCACGAGATCTCGGCGCGCGTCGAGGTGTACCCGGCGGACGTACGGACCCGGATCCGCGCCGATGTCGACGCGTACGTCGCCTACGTGGTCGACGAGGAGTGGCCCCACATGTCCGAGCACGGCGAGCTCAGCGACGAGGGCACCCGGCTCCTGGAGCAGGTGCGCCGGTCCGTGACGGACTACCAGCCGGCCACCGACCACGAGGGCCAGGCGTACCAGCCGCTCGTGGACCAGGTGGCGGTGGTGGACGACGCGCGGGGCTCCCGCGGCGAGGGGGCGGGGGCGACCATGCCGGGGGTGGTGTGGTTCGGCCTGATCATCGGGGCCCTTGTGACGGTCGGGCTGATCTTCACCCTGCAGATCCGGCGCACCGGCAGGGAGCTGCTGCTCGCGGGGCTTTTCAGCGCGCTGATCGCCTTCCTGCTCTTCCTGATCTGGGACTTCGACGCGCCGTTCGGGCGGGGGATCTCGGCGACGGCGGGCCCGTTCACCGCTCTTTTTCCGCACCTGACCCAGTAGCGTCCGCCCAGCGGCGGCCGGGCGACACGCGTGTGGACCATGCGGGGGACATGAATGCCCCATTCGCCCGTCTGGGATCGCGGCTGTGGTAGTGCGCTCCTAGCGTCTCGGGTATCGAGGTGCACGCCCTGTCCTTGTGCGGAAACCGCTTCCGCTGCTGCTCCTCGGGGACCGGAGGACTCCATGCGCGCGATACGTGCCGCATCCACTGCCCTGCTGGGGGCGGCCACCCTCGCCCTGGCCGCCCCCATCGCCGTCGCGGCGGACGGTGCGCCCGCACCGATGCCGCAGGCGGCCCAGGCGAAGGCACCGGGCGATTTCGTCGTGACGCCCTCGCTGGTGGCGCCGGGCGGGCGGGTGACGTTCACCGCCCCGGGCTGCGCCAGTACGGCGACGGCCTCGGGGGGCGTCTTCGACACGGTGACGATCGCCCCCGGCTCCTCGGCCACCGCCCTGGTGGACCTGGACGCCCAGCGGGGTGCCGTCTACACGGTCACGTTCCGCTGCACCGGCGGGATCACCGACACCGTCAACCTGACCATCAGCGGCACCACCACGAGCCCGACGAGCCGCTCCACCGTCCTGACCACCCCGCGCGGCGTGCAGGGCGGCCTCGGCGGCTCCGTCGAGGGCGTCTCCACGGGAACGCTGGCGGCCGGTGCCGGTCTGGTGGTCGCCGCGGTGGCGGGCACCGTCCTCACCGTACGCCGCAGGTCGCAGTCGTCCAGCGGCCGTCGCCACTGACGGCGGGGCCGTGCGAAGGCCCTGGGTCCCCCGTCCGCGAAACGCGCACCGGGACCGCCGTACACGCCCGTCGCCCCCGAATCCTGAACCAGGATTCGGGGGCGACGGGCGTTGCGGCCGACCGGGAGGTTCGGCCGGTCAGACCTTGGCGCCTGCCATGCGGCGCCGGCGGACGATGAAGAGACCGCCGCCGAGCGCGGCCGCGGCGACGAGCGAGCCGCCGACGGCCATCTCCGTGGAGCTGGGAGCGAGCGAGCCACCGATGCCGCCCTGGGCGCCCTGACCGGACAGCACCCGGAACGACTGGGTGAGCGTGCGGTTGCCGCACTGGACGGCCAGGTTGTACTGACCGGGCGTGACGTTGTTGTGGATGCGGACCGTGGCGGTGGAAGCGCCATTGGTGTTGCCGGAGAGGGTGGTCGTCGGGAAGGCGTTGGACGTCACCGTGCCACCGGCGCAGTTCCGGACGGAGATGGTGAGGAGTCCCCCCTGGTGGACGGCGGCGGGGGAGACCATGACTCCGTTGTTGCCGTCGCCGCCTCGCGGGGCCTCGAAGGCGTCGACGGAGACGTTGACGGGCTCGGTGGTGGCAGCGGCGAGGGGGGCGGCGAGCCCGACCGCCGCGAACGCGGTGGCGGTCACCGCCAGAGTGCGTGCAGCACGCATGGTTGAACCTCCAGTGGAAGACGCCCCAAAGCGGTGCTCCGGGAAGTTCGACGAGTACGCCTTCCACGACGAACATTCACAAGTAGTGGCAATCCCCGCATTTCGGCACTGGTCCACCCTGGTGAGGCGACACGCCGCGGAATCGGCCGCGAATCTGACGGAGCCGCAGGTCACAGACTGTCAGGGGGATTATCTGACGAATACTCGGATGGGTCATCGTCCTCGTCACCCTCCCGCACGCCTGGTATCACGAAATCCCGGAACCCGCCGGTGCGGGCGGCCCTCGCCCGCCACCCGTTCGCCCTGCTCCGATCGCCGGTCCGCCGGTCCGCCCTTACCGTTCTGACGACGCCACGAAGGGAGAACCATGAGCCCCAAGGACTTCAGCGTCCTTGTGCCGAGGAGACGCCAGCCATGGGGCGTGCTCGCTCTCGTCATGCTGTCCGGCCTCGCGATGATGCGCAACGGAGTCGAGACGGACCTTCCGCCGCAGCCGACCGCCGCCGCGCGACCGCAGCCGAACGCGTCGCCGCCCACCGCGCCCGACGGACTCGAACCCCTGCCGTACGCTCCCGCCTCGCGCGTGACCATCCCGGCCATCCGGGTCGCGGCGCCCCTCATGGACGTCGGCCTCGACCAGGACGGCTGGATCGCGGCGCCGCCTCCGGAGGACCCGAACCTGGCGGGCTGGTACCAGAACGGCATCGCGCCCGGGCAGCGCGGCACCGCCGTCCTCGTGGGCCATGTCGACAACTCCGCGGGCCCCGCGGTCTTCTACGGCCTCGGGTCACTGGAGAGGGGCCAGCACGTCGAGGTGGAACGGTACGACGGCCAGGTGGCCGTCTTCGAGATCTACGGCGTCGAGGTGTACGCCAAGAACAACTTCCCCGGAGTAGAGGTCTACTCCGACACCGGGGCTCCCGAACTGCGCGTCATCACCTGCGGCGGCGGCTACTCGCGGGCCACTGGCTACGAAGGCAATGTGGTGGTCTACGCCCGGATGGTCGGCTCGCGCTGAGCCGCCGTACCACCCCATGTGGAAGGCCCCCGGAGGAGTCCGGGGGCCTTCCGCGTGCGCGGGGTCCGCTCAGCGTCGCGGCACGGTGATGCTGTAGCCGGCGTCGAGGAGTTCGGGCAGGTAGCGCTTCAGCGCCGTGACGCTCTGGGAGCGGTTTCCGCCCGCGTCGTGCGAGAGCACGACCACTCCGGGCGCCGCCCCGTCCAGGACCCGGCGGACGATGCTGTCGGTGCCCGGTTCCTGCCAGTCGAGGGTGTCGACGGTCCAGGCGAGCGGCTCCATGCCCAGTTCGGCGCCGATCTCGAAGGAGTGCCGGTTCCAGGCCCCGAAGGGGGCGCGGTACCAGAGCGGGGCGGTGCCGACGACGGACTCCACGAGCTCGCTGGTGGAGCCGAGTTCGTCGCGGATGCGGGAGGGCCGCAGCTTGGGGATGAGGGGATGCGACCAGGAGTGGTTGCCGATCACGTGCCCGTCCTCGGCCATCTCCCGTACCAGGTCCTGGTTGTCCTCCACCATCTCGCCGCAGACGAAGAACATCGCCCGGCAGTCGTACCGCCGCAGGGTGGCGAGGATCTCGGGGGTGTAGCGGGGGTCGGGGCCGTCGTCGAAGGTCAGCACCATCGAGTGGCCGACGCCGGACATCTGGAGGAACGGCCGCTGCCGGACGGGCGGGACCGCCCGGCGGACGGCCGGGGGCGCGTACGCCGTCATCGGCTGGAGCCGGTACGCGGAGGGCTTCAGGCGGGCGCTCGCGGGTGCGCCCGGGGCGGGGCCGCCGCCGGGTGCTCCGGGGGCGGGCCCGCCGGCGGCCTCCGGGGCGGTGGCGGGCGGGGCGCCCGGTGGGGCGCCGAAGCGGTCGGCGGTGAGGACTCCGACCGTGGCGGTGGCCCCCAGGGCGGCGGCGAAACGCAGGACCGTCCGGCGCCCGGTAGGCATCTGATCCTTTTTCATGACTAATAGCTCGCATGGCCGAAGCTCCGCACCCCTCATCCACACCGGCCGGGCATCCGAATGCACCCGATGAGCCGATAGCCTCGAAGGGTGACGGCATTCGAACGCGGTACGGACGGCCCCAAGGTGATCGTCGCCGGAGTCGACGGTTCCGACTCCTCCCTGCGGGCCGCGTCGTACGCGGCAGGTCTCGCACGGCGGCAGAACGCCCTGCTCGCCCTCGTCTACGTCCAGCCGGTGATGGCCGCGGGCGCGGCGCTCGGGGCGCCCGTCGCCGTGACGACAGACGAGATCGCCGAGGGCCTGGTGGCGGAGATCCGCGAGGCGGCGGAGAAGGTGCGGGACATCTGGCAGGTGCGCTGGGAGTTCCACACCTTCCGGGGCGACGCGTACGCGGGGCTCGTGTCGGCGGCGGACGAGCTCAAGGCGGACGCCGTCGTGGTGGGCGCGTCGGAGTCGGCGGGCCACCGCTTCGTCGGCTCGGTCGCGGTCCGGCTGGTCAAGGCGGGCCGCTGGCCGGTCACGGTCGTTCCGTGACCGGCTCCGGCATCTCGGTGCGCACTACTCCCCCATCACCAGGCCGTCCTTCGCCGCGCCCCGGCCGAGGACGACGTCGCGGATGGTGTCGCGTACGGCGGTGAGGTGTTCGCCCTTCCTGATGGCCGCGTTGAGGTCGACGACCCGGCCGCGGCCCGTGTCGTACCACTGTGGGAGGAACTCCGCCTTGGCGACCTCCCAGCGCGCGCCGGGGGTCCTGGGCGGGGTGAAGGTGAAGCGCCCCAGGCTGGACTGGTTGCCCCGGGGGTCGTGGGCGCCGGCGTGGTTGATCATGTCGCCGGCGATCTGGTCGCCCATGCCGTAGATCACCCAGGTGCCGTTGACCTTCTCGTAGGCCTGCGGCACGTGCGCGTGGGTGCCGAGGATCAGGTCGATGTCCGGCCTGCCGTCGGTCTGCGATGCAGTGAGGGAGCGGGCGAGCGTCAGCTGGCGGTCGTCGGGGGCGGTCTGCCACTCCGTACCCCAGTGAATGCTGACCACGACGACGTCCGCGCCGGCCCGGCGGGCCGCCCGGGCGTCGGCGACGATCTTCCCCTCGTCGATCAGGTTGACGGCCCAGGGCTTCCCCTCGGGCAGCGGGTAGCCGTTCGTGTCGTAGGTGTACGCGAGCTGGGCGACGGTCGCGTCGCCCGCCTTGAGCAGGGTGGGGCGGGCGGCCTCCTCGGCCGTGCGGGCCGAGCCGGCGTGCTGGACGCCCGCCTTGTCGAGGGCGTCGAGGGTCCGGACGAGGCCGGCCGGGCCGTCGTCCAGGGTGTGGTTGGAGGCGGTGGAGCAGGAGTCGTACCCGGTCTCCTTGAGCGCGGGGGCGATCTCCGGCGGGGACTTGAAGGCGGGGTAGCCGGTGTAGGGCCCGCCCTCGGCTCCGTACACGGTCTCCATGTGGCAGAGGGCCAGATCGGCGCCGGAGACGACGCTCTTCACCCCGGAGAGCATCGGGCGGAAGTCGTATCCCTGGCCGTTCGCGTCGGCGGCGGCCTTCTGGATGACCGAGTCGTGCGGCAGGACGTCACCGGTGGCGACGAGCGTGAAACCGGTCCGCGCGGAGGCGCCCCCGGGGGCGGCCGACGGGGCAGACGGACTGCCCGGGTCCTGGCGTGAGGGTGGGGTGTCGGGTCCCCCGGTGCCGCCCGAGCACCCGGTCGCCGCCGTGAGCAGGACGGCCGCGAAGGCCACCGCCCCCTGTCTCGTCCGCTGGGCCATCTGCCGACTCCGCCTCATTCATAGGACAATCATCTGACCTGATGAATTGACAGGGGATGAATGCCCTAGTCAAGAGTCAAAGCCGCATCAGCCCCTAAACCCCGCTGAATCGGATGAAGGGCCTCCGCCCGACCGCTCATCGCACCATTCGCCGCTCGGTGCGACCGCTCGTCGCAGACCCTCGTTCGTTCCCTGTCCCTTGTCGCCCGAATGCGTTCGTATACGCCCCGGGACGACGAGCCGGCAGGAGAGGTGTGGACCATGACGACGGCGACCGCGACGAGAACGGCGACCACGGACGAGCGGCACCTCGCGAAGCTGCAGCGGGACCACGGCCCGGCGCTCCTCGGCTTCCTGCTCGGCCTGACCTACGGCGACCGGCAGCGCGCGGAGGACCTGGCCCAGGAGACGCTCGTACGGGCCTGGCTCCACCCGGAGGCCTTCGACGGGCCGTTCGAGTCGATGCGCCCCTGGCTCTTCACCGTGGCCCGGCGCCTCGCGATCGACGCCCGCCGCTCACGGCTCGCCCGGCCGGTCGAGACGGGCGACGGGATGCTCGCCTCCACCCCCGACCCGGCGGACGCGACCGAGTCGGCGGTCGCCGCCCTCGACGTCCGCGCCGCGGTCCGCGGCCTGAGCCCGGAGCACCGCGCGGTCCTGGTCCGGCTCTACTTCCACGGCCTGACCGTCAACGAGGCCGCGGCCGACCTCGGCATACCCGCCGGGACGGTCAAGTCCCGCTCGCACTACGCGCTCCGCCAGCTCGGCCACCGGCTGCCCGGCTACCGGCCGCGCCGACGCGCCGTTGCCCGCCCGCACGCCGCGGCCGCACAATGACCCGGTGACGCCGACGCTGACTCCCGCCGCCGCGGACAAGGTACTCGCCGACAACTTCGCCCCCTGGGTGCTCGATCTGGGGCTCTCGGTGGTCTCGGTCGACGGTCAGGAGGCGGTGCTCCGCCTCCCCTGGTCGGACCGGCTGGCCCGCGAGGGCGGCGGTCTCTCCGGCCAGGCCCTGATGGCCGCCGCCGACACGGCGACGGTGATCGCGGTCGCGGCGGCCCGCGGCGGCTTCGTCCCGATGACGACGGTGCAGCAGTCCATCAGCTTCCAGCGGCCGGTGCTCGGTACGGACGTCCTGGTGCGGGCGCGGCTGACCAAGGCGGGCAAGCGGATGGCCTTCGCCGACATCACCATGACGGCCGAGGGCACGGAGGAGACGGCCGCGCACGCGACCGCGGTGTACGCGCTCCTCGGCTGAGCCACCACGGACACGGCTCCCTCCCCTCGCACCGATCGCCCCGGCAGCCCCCGGCTCCCCCTTGGTGCGCACGGGCACCGATCCGGCGGAAGAACGTATCCGAAACCACACCGGCGAGTTGAGTAAAGAGCGACCCGCGCGCGTCTTCCTCGGTGGAGGCTCGTGGTCGGGATCGCCGACCGACATGTCCGGGAGAAGGTGGGAGCGTTGCTGCCCGAGAGTTCCAACGGCACCAGCGGGGGCGGACTCGCCGTCCCGATGGCCTGGCTGTGTGCCGAGTTCATAGCCGACGATCTACTGCGCGCGGGCTGCCTGGTCGAGCCGGGCACCCTGGAGTACCGGGCCGGCCGACAGACACTCGCGCTCACCATCCACCTCTGCGAGGGCACGGACTCCCACGGCGGGGCCCGGACCGCGGGCCGGCTCGACGAGTGGCTCTCCCGGACCTCGTACGACCACCCCTGGCCCGAGTGGGTACGGGAGCGGCTCGCCGAGCGGACCCGCGCGGGCGAGGACGGGCCCGATCTCGCCATGGCCAGGGAGACCTGGCGACTCCTGGAGGCGACCAGCGTCCGGGCGGCCGACCTGGGCGGCCTGCCGCCCGCGGGCTTCGGCTTCCCGGTGGACGAGTGCGACCAAGTGTGGGTCCCCGCATGGCAGTTGGGGCTCCCACTGGGCCATCTGGCCCTGCATCTCTACTGAGGAGGTCAAGGGGCCGTCGGGTGCACTCCCGGGCGGTACTTGGGGATCCGTACCGTCACCTTCATGCCCGCGCCGACCCCGGTCTCGATGACCAGACCGTGCTCGGGGCCGTACACCTGCCGCAGCCGCTCGTCGACGTTGGACAGGCCGATGCCCGAGCCGGAGGGCCGCTCCCCCAGCAGGATCGCGCGCAGCACTGCCGGGTCCATGCCCACACCCTCGTCCTCGATCACGACGACGGCCTCCGAGCCCGCGTCGCGGGCGGCGATGGTGACCCGGCAGTCGTGCACGCTGTCCTCCAGGCCGTGCTTGACCGCGTTCTCCACCAGCGGCTGGAGGCAGAGGAAGGGCAGAGTCACCGGCAGCACCTCCGGCGCGATCTGGAGCGTCACCTTGAGGCGCTCGCCGAAGCGGGCCCCGGCGAGCGCCAAGTACTGCTCGATGGCCCGCAGTTCGTCGGCGAGCTGGGCGAACTCGCCGTGCCGGCGGAAGGAGTAGCGGGTGAAGTCGGCGAACTCCAGGAGCAGTTCCCTGGCCCGTTCGGGGTCGGTGCGGACGAACGAGGCGATGGCGGCCAGGGAGTTGAAGATGAAGTGCGGGGAGATCTGGGCGCGCAGGGCCCGGATCTCGGCCTCCACGATCCGGGTCCGCGAGCGGTCGAGCTCGGCCAGTTCGAGCTGGACGGAGACCCAACGGGCGACCTCGGTCGCGGCCCGGACGAGCACGGCCGACTCCCGCGAACCGTAGGCGACGAGTGCGCCGAGCACTCCGTCCTCGCCGGTCAGCGGGGCGATCACCACCCAGCGCAGCGGGCAGGCGACATCGGCGCAGTCGGTGTGCGCGGAGAGGCTGCGGCCGGAGTCGAGGAGGGGCGTGACGCGTTCCATGACCTGCGCGCGGTGGTGGCTCTCGCCCGGCCCGTCCCAGGCGAGGACGGCGGACCGGTCGGTCAGACAGAGCGCCTCCGTGCCAAGCAGCGGGCGCAGCCGTCGCACCGCCTTGCGCGCGGTGTCCTCGGTGAGCCCCGCGCGCAGCGGCGGGGCCGCGAGCGAGGCCGTGTGCAGGGTGTGGAAGGTGGCGCGCTCGACGGGTGTGCCGAGGTCGAGGTCGGCCGCCTTGTCCCCGCGCCGCGTGGCGAGCCGCCCGAGGGCGAAGCCGAGCGTGAGGAGCACGGCCCCGGCGGCGGCGATCGCGGCGAGTTCGATCCCGGTCATCCCTCTCCCCCTCGCACCTCGACGCGGCCGCCCGGCTCGCCGCGCACCGGTCCCGGACGGCCCGTGAACTCCTCCGGCAGGTGGAGCCGGGCGAGCAGCGCCGGGGTGCCCGCCGGGATGTGCCGGGGCGTGGCGAGGGAGACCAGGATCATCGTGAGGAAGCCCAGCGGCACCGACCAGACCGCGGGCCAGGCCATCAGGGTGTGCGGCCACCCCTCGTCCGGCAGTCCCGCGCGGGTCGCCATCACGGCCGTCAGCGCGGAGCCGCCGCCGAGCAGCAGCCCGGCCATCGCCCCCGGCGGGGTGAGCCGGCGCCACCAGATGCCGAGGACGAGCAGCGGGCAGAAGGAGGAGGCGGAGACCGCGAACGCGAGGCCGACGGCGTCGGCGACCGGGACCTTCGAGGCGAAGACCCCGGCGGTCAAGGGTACGGCCGTGGCCAGCAGGGTCGCGAGCCGGAAGTGCCGAACGCCCCGGGAGGGCAGCACGTCCTGGGTGAGAACCCCGGCGACGGCCATCGTGAGCCCGGAGGCGGTGGACAGGAAGGCGGCGAAGGCCCCGCCGGCCAGGAGCGCGCCCAGCAGATCGCCGAGCACCCCGCCGAGCATCCGCTCGGGCAGGACGAGCACGGCGGCGTCGGCCGCGCCGGTGAGCGCGAGCTCGGGGGCGTAGATCCGGCCGAGCGCCCCGTACACCGGCGGCAGCAGATAGAAGGCGCCGACGAGCCCGAGGACGACCAGCGTGGTGCGGCGCGCGGCCCGGCCGTGCGGGCTGGTGTAGAAGCGGACGGCCACGTGGGGCAGGCCCATGGTGCCGAGGAACGTGGCGAGGATCAGACCGTACGTGGCGTAGAGCTGATGCCCGTCGCGCCCGCCGGCCAGCGGCTGGGACCAGCCGAGGGGGTCGGCGCCGTCGGAGGCCCTGGTGGGGACCGGCGCGCCCTCGGGGAAGGCGAGCGCGGTGCCGCCCTCGACGCGGTGCGGGCCCTCGTCCAGGGTGACGGTCCTCCCCTCGTACGGCAGGGAGTCGACGCGGCCGGTGACGGTGAGCGTGAGCGGCGCGTCGAGCTCGATCCGTACGGTGTCGGCGACCTTGACGACCGTGTGCTCGCGGAAGACGGCCGGGGCGTCGAAGCGGACGCGGGGCGCGTCGTCGCCGAACCAGGCGGCGGTCAGGAAGAGCGCGGGCACGAGCAGGGCGGTGAGCTTCAGCCAGTACTGGAAGGCCTGGACGAAGGTGATGCTGCGCATGCCGCCGGCCGCGACGATGCCGGTGACGACGACGGCGACGAGGAGGCCGCCGACCCAGTCGGGCGCCCCGGTGAGGATCTCCAGGGTCAGCCCGGCGCCCTGGAGTTGCGGGAGCAGGTAGAGCCAGCCGACGCCGACGACGAAGAGGCTGGCGAGCCGGCGGACGGTCGCGGACTCGAGCCGGGCCTCGGCGAAGTCGGAGAGGGTGTACGCCCCCGAGCGGCGCAGCGGGGCGGCGACGAGGACGAGCAGGACGAGATAGCCCGCGGTGTAGCCGACGGGGTACCAGAGCATGTCCGGGCCCTGGACGAGGACGAGGCCCGCGATGCCGAGGAAGGACGCGGCGGAGAGGTACTCGCCGCTGATCGCGGCGGCGTTGAGGCCGGGCCGCACGGTGCGGGAGGCCACGTAGAAGTCGGAGGTCGTCCGGGATATCCGCAGGCCGAGCGCGCCGATGAGCACGGTCGTCAGGACGACGACGGTGACCGCGGTCACCGCGTAGGTGTGGTTCACGTCCGGCCCCCGCGCTCAGCGGCCCTCGACGAGGCGGGTGAAGTCGCGTTCGTTGCGCTCGGCGCGGCGGACGTACCAGTGGGCGACGACCCAGATGACCGGGTACACGCCGACGCCGAGCGCGATCCAGACGGCGGCCTCGGGGGCGGGCAGCGCGAGGAGCAGCGGCAGCGGGCCGACGCACAGGGCGAGCGCGCCGAGCGCGGTGAGGGCGGCCCGCAGCTGGCTCCGCATCAGGGAGCGGACGTAGGTGTGGCCGAGGGTGGTCTGCTCGCTGATCTCGGAACGGGCCGGCGGCGGATGGCCGGGGAAGCGCCGCGCGGGCACCCCGCCTGCGCGGAGCGCGGAGGCGCGCGTGACGGTCTCACGCCGGGGCTTGCGCGGCGTGGGGTCCTCGGACGTCGGTGTCCGCTCCGGCATCGGGCGACCTCGCAGGGGCTGGGAAGTGTCCGGAGTCTACGCAGCGGTGTTCACGCACGGTAGAGCCTCGGGGCACGTACCGGTCAGCCGCCCGCGCGGCGCATCAGCAGGTCTCTCAGCTGGCGGGCGTGGCGGCGGCTGACGGCCAGCTCGGTGGTGCCCAGGCGGACGGAGGTGGCCCCGCCGTCGAGCCGGAGTTCGTCGACGCGGGCGAGGGCGACGAGGTGGCTGCGGTGGATGCGGACGAAGCCGCGGGCGGCCCAGCGCTCCTCCAGGGTGGAGAGCGGGATACGAACGAGGTGGCTGCCCTCGTCGGTGTGCAGGCGCGCGTAGTCGCCCTGGGCCTCGACGTAGGCGATGTCGTCGACGGCCACGAAGCGGGTGACCCCGCCGAGTTCGACCGGTATGTGCTCGGGAGCCGCGGGCGAGGTGGGTGCCGCGGAGGCGTGCACCAGCTCGCGGACCCGGCGGACGGCCTCGGCGAGCCGTTCGCGGCGCACCGGCTTCAGGACGTAGTCCACGGCCTTGAGGTCGAAGGCCTGCACGGCGAAGCCCTCGTGCGCCGTGACGAAGACGATCAGCGGCGGCCGGGCGAAGCCCGCGAGCAGCCGGGCGAGGTCGAGCCCGGTGAGCCCGGCCATGTGGATGTCGAGGAAGACGACGTCGATGGCCTCGTCCCCGTCGGGCCCCGCCTCCAGGGCGCGGCCGATCCTGCGCAGGGCCTCGGTGGCGTCGGTGGCACCCTCGGCGCTGCGGATCCGGGGATCGGCACGGAGGAGGTAGAGCAGTTCCCCGAGGGCGGGTGCCTCGTCGTCGACGGCCAGTACGCGCAGCATGCGGCGGATTCTAGGGGGTGTCTCGTCGATCAGCCCGGCATGATCGGCGAGACACCCCCTAGGGGAGTGCTCCGAGGGGGCTACTTCAGGAACTTGGACGTACGGCGGTCTGCGAGCGGCTTGCCGCCGGTCTGGCAGGTGGGGCAGTACTGGAGGGAGGAGTCGTGGAACGACACCTCCCGGACGGTGTCCCCGCAGACCGGGCAGGGTTCGCCGGTGCGGCCGTGGACGCGCAGGCCGCTCTTCTTCTCGGCCTTGAGCTTGCCCGCCGCCAGGCCGTGGGAGCGCTCGACCGCCTCGCGCAGGGTGGTGCGCATGGCCTCGTAGAGGAGGGCGGTCTCGGCCTCGGTCAGGTTCTGGGTCGGCTTGAACGGGGATGTCTTCGCCGCGTGGAGGATCTCGTCGCTGTACGCGTTGCCGATGCCGGCGATCAGGCTCTGGTCGCGCAGGGCGCCCTTGATCTGCCGCCGCTCTCCGGCGAGCAGGGCGGTGAAGGCGGCCAGGTCGAAGTCCTCGGCGAGCGGGTCGGGGCCGAGGCGGGCGACGCCGGGCACCTCCTGCGGGTCGCGGACCAGGTGGACGGCGAGGCGCTTGGTGGTGCCGGCCTCGGTGAGGTCGAAGCCGTCGCCACCGGTGAGCGCGGTCCGCAG
Organism: Streptomyces sp. NPDC001927; assembly: GCF_053594455.1. Taxonomy (NCBI): domain Bacteria; kingdom Bacillati; phylum Actinomycetota; class Actinomycetes; order Kitasatosporales; family Streptomycetaceae; genus Streptomyces; species Streptomyces sp. NPDC001927. The sequence goes on from NZ_JBSFEN010000002.1 coordinate 410,188, forward strand.
GGCGAGCGGCCCCTTGCCGGGGCGCGGCGGCCCCGAGGGCAGCGGGTCCTTCCACTGGAGCCAGCCCGCGCGGGCCAGATGGACCAGGAGGTGCAGCCGGCCCGACGGTCCTTCGGTCTCCAGGTCGAGGAACTTGCCGTGCCGGGCGACACCGGTGACGGTGGCGCCCTCGACGGCGCTCAGGGGCGGGTCGTACGTCTTGAGCACGCTGATCGCGACGGGCAGCGCGCGGGCGATCTCCTTGCCCACGAGATGCTCGTCCAGGAACGCGCGGAGCGCTTCCACCTCGGGCAGTTCGGGCATGGCACCACCCTGCCTCAGCCGTCGTCGGGGCGCGCGCTCAACCGGCCGCCCCGTCGAGCAGGTCGAGTTCGTCGGCGAGGGCGGCGGCCAGCGCGTCGAGGTCGGGGACGGCCTTGCCGTCGGCGACCAGGCCGATGTGGACCCGGCCGCCGTACGGGGACATGGCGACGGCGAGCGCCTGGCCGCGGGCGAGCGGGGCCATCGGGAAGAGCGTGCGCAGCGGCGCCCCGCCGAGGGAGAGGGCCGAGCGGGGCAGCGGCACGTTGGTGACCAGGACGTCGAAGAGGAGCCGGGCGGCGCCCCCGGCCAGCGGGGCACCGAAGCGGTGCGCGAGCGGCGGCAGTTGGTCGGCGAGGACGGCGACGGCTCCGGCGCCCCGCATCGGCCCGTCGGCCTTGTTGCGGTCCATGTCCCGGCGGACGGCGGCGAGCCGGGCGGCGGGGTCGGGCTCACCGACGGGGAGGGCGAGGAGGTACGCGGAGAGGCTGTTGCCGGTCCCGGCCGGGGCGCCGGGGCGCCTGCGCGAGACAGGTACCAGAGCGCGCGGGTCGACGCCGGGGAGGGGCTCGCCGCGCCCGTCGAGCCAGCGCCGCAGGGCCCCGGCGACGACGGCGAGCAGCACGTCGTTGGCGGTGCCGCCCGAGTCGCGGCGGACCCGCTGGACGCGGTCGAGGTCGAGCACGGCCGTGGCGACCCGGCGGGTCCCGCTGGAGTCGGCGGCGAGGGCGGCCGTCGCGGGCCCCTCGATCCGGCCGGCCCGGGCGACGGAGGCGCCGACCACGGAGGCCCCGACCTCGACGGCCCGGCCGAGGTCGCCGATCCGCTCGCGGGCGGCGCCCATGATCCGGCCGGGGCCGGGGAGCCAGGAGCGCGGCGGTACGGAGCGGGACCTGCGGACGCCCGCCGCGCGGCCCGCCCGGCGGGTGAGGGCGGCGATCTCGTCGAAGATCCCGGCGCCGATCGCGACGGCCCGCATGCCGTCGGCGAGGGCGTGGTGGAGCTTCACGAGGACGGCGAACGAGCCGTCCGGCGCGCCGGTGAGCAGGTACATCTCCCAGGGCGGCAGCCCTCGTTCGACCGGCCGCTCCATGAGTTCCCCGGCCAGGCGGGCGGTCTCGGCGCCGAAGTCGACGCCGGGCAGCACGATCTCCCGCACGTGCCGGCGTACGTCGAACTGCTTGTCCGTGCTCCAGGCGGCGCCGCCGACGGGCAGCAGGACGTCGCGGACCCGCATCCGCAGCCGGGGAATGGCGGCGGCGCGGCTGCCGAGGAGCTCCAGGACGGCGGACGGGTCGCCGTCGGCGGGGAGCGGGCCGAAGTGGGCGAGGGCGCCCAGGTGCATGGGGTGGTCGGTGGACTCGAGGTGCCAGAAGGCCAGGTCGAGAGGTGCCAGTAGCTCGCTGCTCAAAAGGTCCCCATCAACGGGTGTGGCGCGGGAATCGGGTGGCCGGAAACCGCAGTCAATCGCGTACGGTCGGTTACGGTCAAGTACGGTCTGTATACGCGGGGTTAATATTGAACTCGCACCAGACGCACTTGCCGCTGCCGCGCGACTCGACGCCCCACACGTCCGAGAGCATGTCCACGAGCATCAGGCCCCGGCCCGAGACGCCCGCCTCCCCGGCCTCGCGGCGGCGTGGCAGGGCACTGGAGCGGTCCTCGACCTCGACCCGCAGCCGCCGTTCCGGGCCCGCCAGCATCCGCAGGGTCACGATCGCCCCGCCGTCGGTGTGCATCAGCGCGTTGGTGATCATCTCGTCGGCGACCAGCTCGATCTCGTCGGAGCGCTCCCCCGCGCCCCAGGCCCGGACGGCGGCGCGGATCATGTGCCGCGCCGAGCTGAGCGCCTCCGGGTCGCTCTGCGCCACGTGCTGCTGGAGCCGGCCGCCGGACTGCGGGAAGTACGCCCCCTGCCGCCGCAGCAGCAGGATCGCCACGTCGTCCTCGCCGCCCCGCTCGTCGAAAACCTCGCAGAGGTGGTCGGCGAGCTGCTGGAGGTCGCGCGGCCCGCCCCGGACGAGCGAGGAGAGCCAGCGCAGTCCGTCGTCGAGATCCGAGCCCGGCTTCTCGACAAGACCGTCCGTGTACAGCAGCAGGGTCTGTCCCGGGGACAGCTCCAGGGTGGTAGCCGGGTAGTCGAGGCGGTCGAACTCGGCCGACAGGCCCAGCGGAAGCCCCCCGTCCACCGGCAGGCGACGGCAGCTGCCGTCGGTGTCCTGGAGCAGCGGGTCGACATGGCCCGCGCGGACCACGTGCAGCGCGCCCGTCGTCAGGTCGGCCTCGACGTAGGTGCAGGTGGCGAACCGCTCGGTGTCGAGTTCGTGCAGGAAGACGGAGGCGCGGGCCATGACCGTGGCGGGGCTGTGCCCCTCGGCGGCGTAGGCGCGCAGCACGATGCGCAGCTGCCCCATGACGGCCGCCGCGTGGGTGTCGTGGCCCTGGACGTCGCCGATGACGGCGCCGACCCGGCCGCCGGGCAGCGGGATGATGTCGTACCAGTCGCCGCCGATGTCCCGGCCGAGGCGGGCGGAGCGGTACCGGACGGCTATCTGGGCGCCGGGCACGTCGGGGATGCGGCGCGGCAGCATCGCCTGCTGGAGCCCCTCGGCGAGGTCGTGGTCCTGCTCGTAGAGCATGGCGCGCTTCAGGCTCTGCGCGATGCTGCTGCCGAGCGCGACCAGCAGATTGCGCTCGTCGGCGCTGAAGCCGGTCCGGTCGCTGTACAGCAGCCCGAGCGCGCCGATCGGCCGGGCCTGGGCGATCAGCGGGAGATAGGCCGCCGACGTGATGCCGAGGCCGCTGATGTGCGGCCAGAGGATCGGGTACGACGAGGCGAAGTCCTCGGGCGACTCGATGAACCGGGGCGTGAGGGTACGGATCACCTCACCCATCGGGTACGGCTCGTCCACCCGGGTGAATCGCGTGCCGGGGACGAAGGCTCCCTGGGGTCCCTCGGCGACGAGGTGGATCCGGCCGGCCTCCAGGAGCCCCATGACCAGGCTGGTGGCGCCGAAGTACTCCAGGCCGTGCGAGTCGTTGAGGAGGTCGATGACGTCCTGGACGGTCCGGGCGTGGGCGAGGGCCGCGGTGGTGCTCTCCACGACGCTGGTGCGGGCGCGCCGGCCCTCGTCCAGGCCGAGCCGGGCGGCCTGCTCGGTGACCTCCTCCGAGGCGTCCCTGACGATGCCGACGATGCGGACGGGCCGGCCGGTGTCGTCCCGCTCGATCTGGCCCTCGGTGTGCGTCCAGCGCGGTGTGCCGCTCCGCAGCCGGACGCGGAAGTACGCGCCGTAGTGGTCGCTGCCGTCCTTCAACGCGTGGCTGACGAGCGTGTCGAGCTGCCGGCCCTCGTCAGGCGCGACACGCGAGCCGAGGGTGGCCGGGTCACCGTCGTACTCGTCGGGGCGCATGTCGAAGACCCGCAGGGCGCCCTCGTCCATGGTCATGACGCCGCTGAGCAGGTCCCAGTCGAAGCTGCCCATCCGGAACGCCCGGCCGTAGTCCCGGAGGAAGCAGCACGTCAGACCCCCGGGGCCCGAATCGCAGCGGCAGGGCACCGTCGCCTCGCCTCCCCCACTTCCCGCGCTCATGGGGCCACGCTAGGCCCAGCCCCGGCGGACCGCACGGCGGAGATCATCGCTCGCGGACTCGGCATTTCTCGCGGCCTCGGCATTCCTCGCGGACTCAGCCTTCGAAGGTCTCCGGCTGCTGGGGAGCCGGGTCGCTCGGGAACAGGTCCTCGAAGTCGGGCACGTCCGGTTCGGGCACGGTCTCGGGCACCGGTTCGGTCTCCGGCCGGGGCTCGGCGGGCGGTTCCTGGGCGGGCGGCTCGCTCCAGGGGCCGTCGCTCTCCGGGGGCGCGGGCGAGGCGGGGTCTCGTGGGGCCGTCGGGTCGCGCGGCGGGTTCGGGCCGTCGGTGACCGTGGGGGACGGTACGGAGGGGGAGGGCACGGGCGCGGGCGTGTCGGTGAGGTCGCAGTCGGCGGGGGCGCAGGGCGGGGTCACGGACGGGCGGGTGTCCTGCTTTCCGTCGGTGCCGGTCTTCCGCTCGATCCAGGTGTTGTCGACGACGTTCACGATGACCAGGCTGGTGACGACCGTGGTCGTCGGCCTGATGATCACGACCCGGTCGGGGTGGTAGCCGTCCCAGGGCCGCCCCTTGTCGGCGGCCCCCTTGACGGCGATCGGTGAACGCAGCGGGTTCCCGCAGGCGCAGCGGACGCGGGGCGTGCCGTACTGGTCGACGAGGACCGCCGTACCGGCCTGGAGGACGGACTGGAACGGGGTGGGGACGCCGTCGCGGTAGCCGTGGCCGGTGACCCGGGTGTCGGTGCGCAGGACGACCGGGGTGAGCTCGCGCAGCCAGCCCGCGAGGGAGCTCTCGGGGATGCCGGCCGCCTCGGCGAAGGCGCGGGCCTTGGCCCGGTCCTCGGCGAAGAAGGCGACCTGCTGCTCGACGTCGCAGCTCGGTACGGAGCGGGTGCCGCCGTAGAGCCCGGGCGTGGAGCCGGTGATCTCGCGGACCGTCCCGGCCGTGCCCGTGGGCGCGGGGGTGCCGGCCGGGGCGCCCGGCGTCGTCGTGGAGGCGGTGAACGGGTCGGGGCCCCGGGCGGCGACCGGCTGGAGGACGACCTCCTGGGCGGCCGTGGCGGTGGACCGGTCCGCGCCGTTGCCGCCGCCCCGGTCGACCGACGAGCAGCCCGCGAGCACCAGCGCCGCCGCCAGCACCGCGGCGGCCAGCGTGGGGCGTGCGGCGACGTGGGTCCTTGATGACCGGCTTGTGGGTGAGCGCACCTGGTTCTCCCGCCTCTTTCCACCCCCGAGACATTCCTTCATGTCTGTCGCACCGCGCGTACGCCCGCAAGCCAGGCGGGTCCGACCGGGCGAGAAAGCGACTTGAACACGTTCAAGCAAGGCCCTACCCTCGGAACCCAGTCGGTTTGAACACGTTCAAGCGGAGGAATCGCCCCATGGCCCGTCTGATCCGCGACCTCGCCACACCCGCCGCGCCCGCCACCCCGGCGTCCCTCACCTACCGCGAGGTCGGCGCCACCGCACACGACTTCCTCCCCGGCGGCTACCAGCACCTCCACCACATGGTCCGCGTCGGCCGCGGCCGGGACGACTTCGAGACCGCCGGAGCCGCCGTCACCACCTGGCGGATGCACCGCGCCTCGGGCGCCCGGGTGCGCACCGAGGCCGTCCGGGCCGCACCGGGCGCCTTCGTCGAGGTCTCGCTCGGCCTCGGCCCCGTCCGATTCACCGCACCGTGCGAGGTGATCTGGACGGCGTACGAGCAGGACCGCATCGGTTTCGCGTACGGCACGCGCGCGGGGCACCCCGAGAGCGGCGAGGAGTCCTTCGTCGTCGACCTCCACCCCGACGGCACGGTCTGGTTCACCGTGACGGCCTTCAGCCGCCCCGTCGCCTGGTACACGCGGCTCGCGGGACCGCTCGCCCCCGCCGCCCAGCGCGCCTACGCACGCCGCCTCGGCCAGACGCTGCGACACGTCGTCGCGGGGTGAGGCCCGGGACGACGGCGCCACGGATCAACCCCGGGGTTACGCTCCTTCTATAGGCAAACGTTCCCACCCGGGAGGCGGCCGTGAGCCAGTCCCAGTACGACATGTACAGCACTCCCTCGCAGGCGGAGGGAGAGCGGCAGGAAGAGGACATGGACGCGCTGCAGCGGGACCACCGGCACCCCGCGACCGAGCGCACCACACCGTCGCAGGCCGAGGGCCAGCGGGCACGCGACGAGGACGAGAAGGCCTGACATCCGGCCGGGACGGCGCCGACACCGGCAGCGATGGAGTGGTTCAGCGCACCGGACTACTGGCTGAGCCGGATCGTCTTCCAGCGCGGGCTCGCCGGGCTCTACCTCGTGGCCTTCCTCGCGGCCGCGCTCCAGTTCCGGGCCCTGATCGGCGAGCGCGGCATGCTCCCCGTACCGGAGTATCTGCGCCGGGTGGAGCCGCGCCTGGCCCCCAGTCTCTTCCACTGGCACTACTCGGACCGGCTCTTCTCGGTGGTCGCGTGGAGCGGCGCCGTGCTCGCCCTCGCCCTGGTGGCGGGCGCGGGGGACGCGGTGCCGCTGGCCGTCTCGATGGTGTGGTGGGCGGTCCTCTGGGGCCTGTACCTGTCGATCGTCAACGTCGGTCAGACCTGGTACGGATTCGGCTGGGAGTCGCTCCTCCTGGAGGCCGGGTTCCTCGCGGTCTTCCTCGGCAACGACGACACCGCGCCGCCCGTCCTCGTCCTGTGGCTGCTGCGCTGGCTGCTCTTCCGCGTCGAGTCCGGCGCCGGGCTCATCAAGATCCGCGGTGACCGCTGCTGGCGGAACCTGACCTGCCTCTACTTCCACCACGAGACCCAGCCGATGCCCGGGCCGCTGAGCTGGTTCTTCCACCATCTGCCGCGCCCGCTGCACCGGGTCGAGGTGGCGGCCAACCACGTCGTCCAACTCCTCGTCCCGGTCCTGCTCTTCACCCCGCAGCCGGTGGCGACGGTGGCCGCCGGGCTGATGGTGGCGACCCAGCTCTGGCTGGTGCTCTCCGGGAACTTCGCCTGGCTGAACTGGCTGACGATCGTCCTCGCGCTCTCGGCGATGGACGGCTCGCTCGTGGTGGGCGAGCACCCGCAGCCCGACCCGCCGCTCTGGTTCGTGGTCGTGGTCGTCGCCGTGACGGCCCTGGTCCTCTTCCGCAGCTACCGCCCGGCCCGCAACCTGCTCTCGCGTCGCCAGGCGATGAACCGCTCGTACGATCCCTTCCACCTGGTCAACGCGTACGGCGCGTTCGGCACGGTCGGCCGGATCCGGGACGAGATCGTCGTCGAGGGCACCGACGACCCGGTCCCGCACGCGGGCACGGTGTGGAAGGAGTACGGCTTCAAGGGCAAGCCGGGCGATCCGCGCCGGCTGCCGCGCCAGTTCGCCCCGTACCATCTGCGGCTCGACTGGCTGATGTGGTTCGCGGCCCTCTCCCCCGCGTACGCCCGCGACTGGTTCGGGCCGTTCATCGAGCGGCTGCTCGACGGGGACCGGGACACCCTGCGGCTGCTGCGTCACAACCCCTTCCCCGACGCTCCCCCGGCCCTCGTCCGGGCCCGTCTCTACCGCTACCGGTACACGACCTGGCGCGAGCTGCGGGAGACGGGGGCCTGGTGGCATCGCACGCTGGTACGGGAGTACCTGCCGCCGGTCGGGCTCGGGGCCCCCGGACACACCCGTGCCCCCGGGCGCGGGGGCGGCCGGGGGCACGGGTGAAGCGGTACGACTCGGTCGGTACCTGAGCGGGTCAGTCGATACCCGGCAGGATGTGGGGCTCCGCGAGGTCGTCCTCGTAGCCCGCCAGCCGGATCGGGGCCGCGTGGGCCCAGACGTCCAGGCTTCCCAGCTCACCGGAGCGGTGGGGCCGCTCCGGACGTTCGGCCGGTGAGGGTTCCTGCTTCGTCAGTTCTGGTGTCACCGCGCACTCCCTTGTGTCGCGTACCTATGTGGACATGGCCGTTCGGTCGCGGTGGCGCCGTTCTGCGGGCGGGACCGCGGCCTTGGTGGCAGGCCAGTCCCCAGGCCGACCGTGAGGGTTTTGTGAAACCCCGGTGGTCGACCGTGGACATCACAGTAACCAAATGAGCGCGCCAGCGCTCTATGGGGCTCGGAAGTGTGACGCGATCGAGTGAATTCCGGACACCAGAGCGATGGAAATCGGGAGAACTGGGGGTACGCGAGGGGCCGGGGTGACGAGCCGGGTGGCTACCAGTTGCCGGGCTTGTAGTCCTTGAGGAAGCAGCCGTAGAGGTCCTCGCCCGCCTCGCCGCGCACGACCGGGTCGTAGACGCGGGCGGCGCCGTCGACCAGGTCGAGCGGGGCGTGGAAGCCCTCCTCGGCCAGGCGCAGCTTGTCGAAGTGCGGACGCTCGTCGGTGATCCAGCCGGTGTCGACCGAGGTCATGAGGATGCCGTCGGACTGGAACATCTCCTGGGCGCTGGTCCGCGTCACCATGTTCATCGCCGCCTTCGCGGCGTTGGTGTTCGGGTGCCCGGCGCCCTTGTAGCCGCGACCGAAGACGCCCTCCATCGCCGAGACGTTGACGATGTACGCGCGCCCGCTGGCCGCCTTCTTGGCGGCGTCGGCCATCACCGGGCGCAGCGCGCTGATGAGGATGAACGGCGAGGTGTAGTTGCACAGCTGGGTCTCGAGCAGCTCCACCGGGGAGATCTGGTCGATGGTCTGCACCCAGGTGTTGCTCTCGACCACGTCCGGGACGAGCCCGCCCGCGTCGATGGCGCTGCCGTCGCGGTGGCGCTCGACGCTCGCGTTGCCCGCGACGAGCGCGAGGTCGGCGACCTTCTGCGCGTCCAGGCCGCTCACGCCGACGGGCAGCGCGGTCAGACCGTCGACCGCGCCGGAGTTGAAGGCTCCGATGACCTGGTGCGCGGGCAGCTCACCGGCGGGCAGCGGAGCGCTCTCGCCCTCGACGAGGGCGGCGTACGCGGAGGGCAGCCGGCGGACGGTCTGCGTCGCGTTGTTGATCAGGATGTCCAGCGGGCCGCGCTCGGCGACCTGCTCGGCCAGGGCGACCGCCTGCGCGGGGTCGCGCAGGTCGATGCCGACGACCTCGAGCCGGTGCATCCAGTCCGCCGAGTCCTCCATGGCCTTGAAGCGGCGGATGGCGTCCTTGGGGAAGCGGGTGGTGATCGTGGTGTGGGCGCCGTCGCGCAGCAGCCGCAGCGCGATGTACATGCCGATCTTGGCCCGGCCGCCGGTGAGCAGCGCGTGCTTGCCGGTGAGGTCCGCGCGGGCGTCGCGGCGCATCCGGTTCTCGGCCGCGCACGGCTGGCAGAGCTGGTGGTAGAAGTAGTCGACCTCGATGTACCGGGTCTTGCAGACGTAGCAGGACCGGGGGCGCTGGAGTATCCCGGCGATCTTCCCGGCCTCGGTGACCGACGAGGGCAGCAGGCCCTCGGTCTCGTCGTCGATGCGCTGGGCGGAACCGGTCGCGGTCGACTCGGTGACGGCCTTGTCGTTGGCGGTCTTCGCGGCCCGGCGCTCCTGGCGGCGGCGCTGCTTCACCGTGCGGTAGATGCCGGCGGTGGCGCGGCGTACGGCGATCGCGTCGGGGTGGTCGACGTCGAGCTTGTCGAGCTCGTCGAGCACAGCAAGGCAGACGGCCAGGCGATCGGGGTCGATACCCGGCCCGTACCCCTGGGTTTCTTCGGTCACCGTCATGGCCTCTGCCGTTCCTCGATCGCCGGTCATTCCAAAAGAAGAACTTTACGGAGACTTGGGCCCTGTCTCCAAACCCGTGGACCGTGCTCGGGCGGGCGGGTGGTCGAAGACACAGTCGCCGCAGAGGCCCCCGCCGGGGCAGCGGTAGTAGAGGCAGCAGCTGGTACGGCGGAGGGCGGGCCCCTCGACGGTGCGGGCGAGATCGGGGTGGGCGAAGAGCCCGGAGACGAGCTCGGCGGCGCGGGCGGCGACCTCGGGCCTGCCCTGCGCGCGGGCCCAGCGGGTGAGTTCGCGCAGCGCCCCGGCGAGGGCGGAGCCGGCGTTCCCCCAGAGCAGCCCGGGCGAGATCCGGCCGTCGCGCCGGAAGGCCTCGTGCAGCGGGACGAGGTGCGCGAACTGGACGGCCTCGCGCAGGTCGTCCACGGTGGCGGGGCGGGTGGCCGTGCCCGCCCACCACAGGTCGTCGGGCGAGGTCAGCGCGGGGTCCCAGGACAGGTCGGCCGGGTCGAGGTCGGGGAACCGGCCGAAGAGCGCGGCTGGTCCGAGCGCGATCGACCAGAGCCGTGCCGCGATTCCGAGGTGCGCGATGGAGGCGGCGACCCGCCGCTCGGGAGCGCCGAGGCGGTCCCCGACCCGGTCGACACGGGCGGTGAGGGGCGCGAGGTGCGGCCCGCTCTCCGCCGCGTACAGACGCGCGAGCGGCACGTGCGCGACGGGTGCATCGGGCGCGGTCGTCCGCAGGGCGAAGAAACCGCCCACGGAACCGCTCTCCACGAGATCCACCGCGACAGCCTCCTGCTGTTTTCGACCGCACCGACCGGTGATCACCGTAGCGCTCGGGAGAGCGGGCCAATGTGGCCCGGAGAAGGCGGCGACTGGCTCGGGATGGGACGTACGTTCGGGCGCGATCATGGCCGCCCGCTTCGACCCGGATACCGGAAAAGTTCGCAATGCACCCCTGCTGACCTGCGCAGTCGTACATCCCCAGGCGTACGTCACGGGCCCGTACTGCGACCGTAGTACGGCCGAAGGCGTTCCCAGGTCTGACGACGTGAACGCTCGGAAGAGAGATCGTTGTAGGTATGAGCCCCCTCTTGGTGTCCGTGCTCCTGTCCCTGGTCTCGGCGGTCGCCTACGCGGCCGCGGCGATCGTGCAGGAGCGGGTCGCGGCCTCCGCCGCCGGCCTCACGTACGCGCCGCTGCGCAGCCCGGCCTGGTGGGGGTCCGTGCTGCTCAACGGTCTCGGAGCGGCGCTGCACGTGGCCGCACTCGCCTACGGCCCGCTCAGTGTGGTCCAGCCGCTGGGCGCCCTCACCATCGTCTTCGCGCTGCCGATGGCGGCCCTCTTCGTCGGCCGCAAGGCGGGCCGCACGGCCTGGCGCGGCGCGCTGATGGCCACCGTGGGTCTCGCCGGGCTGCTCAGCCTGACGGGCGGCAACGACGGGCAGCCCCTGGCGGACGCGGAGCGCTGGCTGCTCGCCGCGGGAACGTTCGGCCTGGTGGCCGTGCTCTTCACGGCGGCGCACCTGGTGGGCCGCTCGGTGCTGCGCGGCATCGTCCTGGCGGCAGCGGCGGGCGTCGCCTTCGGGATCGCCTCGGTCTTCACCAAGACCGTGGCCGAGGAGTGGACGGCGAGCGCCCCGCTCGCCCAGTGGCCGAGCCTCCTTGTCCTCTCGGCCCTCGCCGTGACCGGACTCCTGCTCTCCCAGGCCTCGTACCGGGGCGCCGGGCTCGCGGCCCCGCTGGCGACGGTCACGGTCGTCAACCCGGTGGTGGCCGCGACGGTCGGCCTCACCCTGTTCGGCGAGAGCTTCCGCTACGGCGCGGCCGGCACCGTCGCGGCGCTGATCTGCGGCGCGGTGGCGGCCCTCGGCATCGTCCAGCTCACGATGGAGCGGCTCGCGGGCCGGTCCGACTCCCTGTCGGTGTCAGAGTCGCCGGAGTCGGACACGGCGGTGTCAGATACGTCGGTCTCAGATCGAGACACCCCGGGCCCGCAGGTAGGCGAGGGGGTCGATGTCGGACCCGTACCCGGGACCCGTGCGCACCTCGAAGTGGAGGTGCGGCCCCGAGCTGTTGCCGGTCGATCCTGAACGGGCGATGCGCTGCCCGCCGTTGACCCGCTGGCCCTCACGCACGGTGAGCGCGGAGAGGTGCGCGTACTGGCTGTAGCGCCCGTCGTCGTGCCGGATGACGATCTCGTAGCCGTACGCCCCGCCCCACCCGGCGGAGACGACCTTGCCGGGGGCGACGGCCTTGACGGACGTACCGGTGGGGACCGGGAAGTCGACGCCGGTGTGGTAGCCGCTGGACCAGGAGGAACCGGAGACGCGGTAGCGGGTGCCGATGGAGGCGGAGACGGGCGCGGAGAAGCTCTCGGCGCGCGTCTCGGGCTTGGCGGCGGGCTTCGAGACGGGCTTGGTCTTGGCGACGGGGGCCTTGGGGGCGGGCGCCTTCGTAACCGGCGCCTTGGTCGCGGGGGCCTTCGTCTCAGGGGCCTTGGTGGCGGGCGGCTTCGTCACCGGGGGCTTCGTGGCGGCCGGGGGCTTCGTGGCTGCGGGAGGCTTGGGCGCGGCCGGGGGCTTCGTCTGCGGGGCGGCCGTGCTCGGAGCCGTCTTGCCGGGGGCCGCGGGCTTCTTCGGGGCGGGGGCGGTGATCCGGAGGGTCAGCTTCTGGCCCGGCAGGATCAGGTCGGGGTCGTCGCCGACGACGGCGCGGTTCGCCTCGTACAGCCGCTGCCAGCCGCCCTTCACCCGCTCCTCGCGGGCGATGCGGGAGAGCGAGTCCCCCGGGGTGACCGTGTACATCTCGCGGACCTGCGGCACGGTGGTCGGGGTCGCGCGGGTGGCCGGGGTCTTGGTCTGCGGGGCGGTGGCGGTCCGCTGCCGGGGCAGGGAGGCGGGGACGACGCCCGTGTTCCCCTGCTGGGTGAGTCCGGCGCGCGGGGAGCAGGTCGGCCAGGCTTCCGGGCCCTGTCCCTTGAGGACCTTCTCCGCGATGGCGATCTGCTGGTCCTTGGAGGCGAGGTCGGCGCGCGGCGCGTACTGCGTACCGCCGTACTGCTCCCAGGTGGACTGGCTGAACTGGAGCCCGCCGAAGTAGCCGTTGCCGGTGTTGATGCGCCAGTTGGAGGAGGACTCGCAGGCCGCGACCTTCTCCCAGACGTCGAGGGAGGCGGCTTGGGCCGCCCCGGCGGCGACGAGCGGGAGCGCGATGCCGGCGCCGCCCGCCGTGACGGTGAGCGAGGCACGGTTGATCCGGCTCGGCTGGTACCGGCGGTGTCGTCCCCGTAAGGCCATGGCCCCCCCTTGAGCGCGTCCGCTGAACGCATCAGCAGTCGCCCAAGGTAGGGGAAGGTCACAGCCCGTGACAAGGGTTCAGGGCTCGTTCGAAGCGTGTTCAGCGCCCTGCGGGCCCGGGTTGGGGCTGCGGTTCGGGCTCCGGCAGAGGCGCGGGCCCGGGCGGCTCGGGGACCGGATTGGGCGGCGGTACGGGAGGGGGCTCGGGCACCGGGGCCGGTGGGTTGGGGGGCGGGCCGGGCGTCGGGATCGGTCCGGGCGGGACCGGATCGGGGAACGGGTGGGTCATGACGGGGTCGGGCCTCTCGGTCGACGACGGGGCCGTACGGCTACGGCTCCAGGCTCTCCCGGAGCGTCTGCCCGCGCCCGCCGGGGCCATTCATCCGTGGTGGGGCATCGCGCTCGCGGCAGCCGCCGCCAGACCGAGGCGAGGGCTGGAGAGGACGGGCAGTGGGGTGGTGGTGCGCTCGGCGGCATCGGCCATCGACGCCTGGGCCAGGACGATCACACCACCGTCGGTGGGGTCGACGCGGTCGACCGCGGCCGCGACGGCGTCCAGGTATCCGTCGTGGTCGCCGGCGAGGAAGCGGTCCCAGGCGCCGTCCACGAGCAGGGTGGTGATGCCCGGAGTCCGGTCGCCCGCCTCGTCCCGGAGCAGGTCGAGCGTGGGCGCCAGGGTCGACTCGACGGCCGCGACGACCACGATCCTGTCGGCACGGACGGCCTCGGCCGCCATCGGCCGGTCGACCCGGACGACGGGCACGCGCAGTTCGGCGGCGTGGCGTTCGGCGACGCCGCCGAGGGTGGAGCAGGTGCAGAGGACGGCCGCAGCACCCTCGGCGACGGCCTCGGCGAGGGCGTCACGGACGGCGCCGGCCACGGCTTCCGGGCCCTCGGCCCGTGCCCGTACGAGCAACTCCTCATCGACCACGTGCCGCAGGCCGAGGCCGGGGTGGTGGCGGTCCCGGAGCCCGTCGAAGACGGGCACGTGGACCGGGGAGGTGTGCAGGAGGGCGAGGGTCACCACAGCTCGGGCGTGGCCTTGAGCTGGGTCTTGGCCGCGCGGACGACGTCCTCGGGCGGGACGGGCGCCTCGTCGGGGTGCTTCTCGGCCCACTTGGCGGCGTAGGGGCAGAGGGGCACGACGGGGACGCCCTCGCGGGCGGCGATGCCGTAGAACTCCCGTACGAGGGACCCGGCGATGCCCTTGCCCTCGTTGCCCTCCTCGACGACGGTGTGCACGGCCACGAGGGCGTGGGGTGCGGTGTCCAGGACGAAGTAGACGACGACACCGACGTACCGGTCGTCCTCGAACGCCTCCAGGCGTCCCTTCTCCCGGTCGTCACGAATCTCGAGCATGCGGAACCTCTCGCTCTGTACGGTCGATCGGTCAGGCGTGCGCGGCCACGGTGTGCGGACCGCGGCGGGTGTCGCTCCCGGGCACGGGCGCGGAGGCGTCGTCCCCGAGCTCGATGATCCGGTTGTCCGCGTCCACGTGCACCACACGTGGCACGAGCGCCCGCGCCTCGGCGTCCTCGACCTGGGCGTAACTGATGAGAATCACCAGGTCCCCGGGGTGCACCAGATGCGCGGCGGCCCCATTGATCCCGATCACCCCGGAGCCCCGCTCCCCCTCGATGACGTACGTCTCGAGCCGGGCTCCGTTGTCGATGTCGACGATGTGCACCAGCTCCCCGGGCAGCAGATCGGCCGCCTCCATGAGCTCGGCGTCGACGGTCACGGAACCGACGTAGTGCAGATCGGCCTGGGTGACGGTGGCACGGTGGATCTTGGACTTCATCAGAGTGCGCAGCACTTTAGACTCCTGAAAAGACGGCTCCCCGCCGGCTTTCTGCAGGTCAGGGGCGGCCTTCACTGTACAACGGGACACCTTCGAATCGAAGACCTTCCCGAACATCGTGCGCCGGGGTCAGCCCGCTCCGATGACGGTCAGCGAGAGCCAGAGCGCGAGGACGGCGGCGGCCAGGCTGGCGGGTACGGCGTACACGCCGAGCCGGGTGAACTCCTTCAGCTCCACCTCACCGTCGTGCGCGTGGACGATACGCCGCCACAACAGGGTGGCCAGCGACCCGGCGTAGGTCAGGTTGGGGCCGATGTTGACCCCGAGCAGGACGGCGAGAACGGCGCCGGGTCCCGACGGGGCGGCCAACGGCAGCAACACCAGGACGGCGGGCAGGTTGTTGATGACGTTCGCGAGGACGGCGGCCAGAGCGGCGAGGGCGAACAGCTCCGGGAGTCCCGTGCCCTGGGGGATCAACCGGCCCAGCGCGTCGTCGAGACCGTTCTCCACCACCGCGAGGACGACGATCCCGAGGGCCAGCACGAAGGCGAGGAAGGGCACGGAGGCGGAGCGCACCAGCGCCCGCGGAGTGGTGCGGCGCCGGATCAGGGCCCGTACGGCCAGGGCCAGCGCGCCCGCCAGGGCGGCCCACGCCGCGTCGATGCCGATCACCGAGGTCAGCACGAAGCCGGCGAGCGTGCAGCCCACGGTCAGGAGGGCGAACAGCGGCAGCGGCGGCGGTTCGACGGCGGTCGGGGCCTCGGCTCCGGCGTCCAGGTCGGTGGCGAAGAACCGCCGGAAGACCAGGTACTCGACGGCGATCGCCGCCGCCCAGGGCAGGGCCATCAGCGCGGCGAACCGGGTGAAGGTCAGTCCGCTCGCCGCGAACGCCAGCAGGTTGGTCAGGTTGGAGACCGGCAGCAGCAAGGAGGCCGTGTTCGACAGGTGGGCGCAGGCGTGGACGTGCGGCTTGGGGCGTGCGCCGATACGGGCGGCGGTGACGAACACGACGGGCGTGAGCAGCACCACCGTGGCGTCCAGGCTGAGCACGGCCGTGATCGACGAGGCGGCGAGGAACACCTGGGCCAGCAGTCGGCGTGGCCGGCCCGCCGCCGTACGCGCCATCCAGGCCCCGCAGGCCTGGAACAGCCCCTCGTCGTCGCAGAGCTGCGCCAGCACCAGAACGGCCGCGAGGAAGCCGATCACCGGCCCCAGTCGTTCCGCCTCGGCCAGCGCCTCGTCGAAGGAGATGGCCCCGGTCGCGACCACCACGACCGCGGCCGGGACGGCCACGACCGCTTCCGACCGACCGAAGGGCCGGACGACCGCGCAGGCGAGGACGAGGACGAGCAGGACCACGGACAGCGTCTCCGCCGACTGGGCGTTCAGGATCGGTCCTTCCGTAGCGGCGGGTCGGGCCGCCTGCGCCGCCGCGAACTTCTGACTGCTCGTGGTGGTTCCGAGCGAGCCGCCGCGTCGATCACCTCTTCCGCGGCAAGAGTTCGCTACCGTACGCGACGGCGCGCGGGCCTCGTCCGGCGCCTGCCCGCGGCCGTGGAGAGCGCCGTGCACCGGGTCGCCTCGGGGGCGCTCACGACCACCGTCCGGCGTTCAGGGTCAGCTCGACCCGCCCACCGAACCTGGGAGCTCTCATGCGCGTCAGGAACGTTCTGACCACACTGATCACGACGGTGGTCGTGATGTCCGCCACGACGGTCGCCCACGCGGCTTCCGCACTGCCGTCGGCACCGAGGGCGGATTGCCCGGCGGGCCACATCTGCCTGTGGGAAGGCGCGGACTTCCAGGGCTTCCGGTGGGGCGGCCCGGCCGAGCCGAACGAGGAGCCGAACGGCTGTGTCGACTTCGTCGAGAAGTCGCCCGGATCGGTCATCAACAACTCCGGGCGGGCGTACTACGTGTTCCGGGAGGGCACGTGCACGAACCCCGGTCGCTCCTTGGAGCTTCCCCTGGGGGAGTCTCCGCGGTTCCCGTGGCGAGTCGGCTCGGTCTCGTGGTGCCGCGGCTGCTGATCCGCGTGCCGAGGGTCGGGGGTGTCCGGCGGGCCTCCCCTACCGCTACCGCTCCGTGGGCTTGTAGGGCTGGAGGAGCTGGTCGACGGGTGCGTGATCGTCGGTGAGCTGTCGGGCATCGCCGACCCAGGAGGTCAGGTCGTCGCCGGTGGCGATCTTCCAGCCGGTCCGCCGGGCGTCCAACCCTTCCTGGGCCGCGCGCAGGTCGACCTTACGGTCGGAGGCGAGCACGATCAGATTGCCGCCCCTGGAGGTCGCGGTCGGATCGAGGCCGATGTCCGCGGGTTCGCCGACGACGGCGACATGCTCGAAGGTCGCGCTGAGGGTGGCCACTTCGGCACGCGCGAAGGCCAGAGCGCCGTGATCGATGAGGTTGGCGACGTACACCCCGTCCTCGTCGAGGACCCGCCGTACCTCGGCCATCGCTTCCGCCGTGGTGAGGTGCCACGGCACGCTGACTCCCCCGAAGGCGTCGCCGACGACGACGTCACGGCTCGCGGCGTCCAGTCGCCGCAGGCCGAGCCTGCCGTCCTCGACGCGTACGTCGATGCCGTCCTGAGCTTTCAGCCCCAGGTCGTCGCGGTCGATGGCCACGACCCCGCCGTCGATCTCGGACACCAGGCTGTGCGTTCCGGGCCGCGTTGCCGCGAGGTACCGGGGGAAGGTGAGCCCACCGCCGCCCACGTGGTGGGCGGCGAGCGGCTCACGCGCCGGGAAGGCGGCGTCGACCACGGCCGCGATGGCGCGCACGTACGCGAACTCCAGGTGGGTCGGGTCGTCGACGTCGACATAGGAGTGCCGCACGCCGTCCAGAACGAGGGTCCGGCCGCCGCTCCGGTCGGGGTCCGCGACGACCCGTGCGCAGTGGTACCTGGTCTCGGTGTCACAGCCACCGGGCGCGACCAGGGTGGCGAGGCCGCCGGCCACGACCGCGAGGGCCAGGGCGGACGTGCCCCTCCAGCCGCGCGTCCGCCACTCGAACAGGGCCGCGCCCACGACCAGCATCGATCCCAGGCCGATCAGGATGCCGCTGACCGGCAACCGCGCGACGAGGACGAACCCGGTGAGGACCGTACCGACGATGGCGCCGAGGGTGCCGACGCCGGACAGTCGCCCGACCACCGTCCCCGTCTCAGCGAGGCTGGTCAGACGCAACTTGGTCACGAACGGCGTCACCGCCGAGAGAAGCCCGCCGGGCACGAGGATGGTCAGCATCGCGGTCAACAGGAGCAGCCCCGGCGCCCACTCCGCGGTGGTGCGCAGCGCGGCGGGGGTGAGCGCGACGACCACTCCCGACACCCCGAGCGAGGGGCCGATGAGCCTGCGCGGATCGAGCTGGTCGGCGAAGCGTCCACCCAGCCAGGAACCGGCGGCGATGGCGGCGAGGGCGATCCCGATCACCACGGTGCTGGTCTCGAGGGTGAGGCCGAGGTAGGGAGCCAGGAGCCGCAGAGCGACGATCTCCACGACCAGGACCGCGGCCGACGACCCGAACACGAGCACGGCGGCGGTGCGGGGTCCCATGCCGCGGGCGGGAGGAGGGCTGGTTTCGGCGACGGGCTCGGAGG
Source organism: Streptomyces sp. NPDC001927 (assembly GCF_053594455.1). Taxonomy (NCBI): domain Bacteria; kingdom Bacillati; phylum Actinomycetota; class Actinomycetes; order Kitasatosporales; family Streptomycetaceae; genus Streptomyces; species Streptomyces sp. NPDC001927. Next base: position 428,421 of record NZ_JBSFEN010000002.1, read on the forward strand.
ACAGTTCAGTCACGATCGACATCCTGGCATGCGGCGGTTCGACAACATGGCGAGCATTCTCGCTCGTTGGCACACGGAGCGGCGAATCCCGGGCGGGACGCCCCGAGTCGTAACGAAGGCCCGGTCGAGGAAGTCACACCTGGTCGGCGGTGAGCGGCGAGAGCGGTCGCTCGAAGAAGGTCTCCAGGACCACGGTGGCCTGCGTCCCGCTGACCCCGTCGATGGCGTAGATCCGGCGCAGCACATCCTGCAGTTGCTCGGTCGTCGCGGTCCTGACCTTCACCAGCACCGAGGCGCTCCCGGCGATGACGTGCGCCTCCAGGACCTCGGGGAGCGCGGCGAAGTCCTGTCCCGAATCCCCCATCCACGACGTCGAGTCGACCATCACGTAGGCCAGGACGGCGCTGCCGACGGCGGCCGGGTCCACATCGACGGTGGTACGCCGGATCGCGCCTCGCTCGCGCAGCTTCCGTACCCGCTCGTGGGCGGCGCCGGCGGACAGACCGACGGCCCGGCCGAGTGCGGCGTAGGACTGGGTGGCGTCCTGTTGGAGTTGCTCCAACAGCGCCCGATCTATGTGATCCACAACTCTCCGTTCGGGTGGGACTGGCCAGAACAGTACGTCATCTTGCAACATGCCGCTGAGGCCGATTCAGATTCGGTACGTGGCAGGTTTCGTGAGGAGTGGACTCCATGAGCGGCGAGCGCCCCGGGCTGTACGAGATGCTGGACGACCGGTTCCGCACGGGGAGGTGCATGAACGGTGACGACGCGCTGGAGGTCCTGTTCACCGGCTGCCGTTGGGCCGAGGGACCGGTCTACGTGCCCGCCTGGCGCCAGCTCGTCTGGAGCGACATCCCCAACGACCGGATGCTGCGGTGGGACGAGGAGACCGGCGCGGTCGGCCATTTCCGCCGATCCGCCGGGTACACCAACGGCAACACCCTCGACCGCGAGGGCCGGTTGATCACCTGTGAGCAGGGCAATCGCAGAGTGACCCGGACCGAGCACGACGGCACCGTCACCGTGCTGGCCGACCGGTGGCAGGGCAAGCGGCTGAACAGCCCGAACGACGCGACCGTGAAGTCCGACGGTTCGATCTGGTTCTCCGATCCGGACTTCGGCATCACCAGCGACTACGAGGGATACCGCGCGGAGAGTGAGATCGGCGCCAACAACGTCTACCGGATCGACCCGGCCACGGGCGAGGTGCGGCTGGTCGCGGACTGCTTCGGCGCCCCGAACGGCCTGGTCTTCTCCGCCGACGAGCGGCAGCTCTTCGTCTCCGACACCCGGGCGGGCGTCATCCGGGTCTTCGACGTACGCGACGACGGCACCCTTTCCGACAGCGACGTCTTCGCCGAAGCGAGCGCCCGCGAGACGGCCCGCTTCGACAACCTCCGCTTCGACGACGGCGGTCGGCTCTGGGTCGCCGCGATGGACGACGGCGTGCACTGCTACGACCCCGACGGCACCCTGATCGGCCGGCTCAACGTCCCCGAGGCGGTCGCGAACATCTCCTGGGGCGGTGCCAAGCGCAACCGTCTCTTCATCACCGCGGAGACCAGCCTGTACTCGGTGGTCATGGGCAACACCGGGACCCACCCGACGGGTCCGGGACGCCGGCCCTGGTTGGACATGGCGTCCGGCTGACCGACGCCGAACTCCAGGGCCTGGCCGTGGCCGTGCCGCCGTCCCTCCACGGCGTCAGGACACACACCCGTGCCAGGGCTCACGCCGACCGCACGGCTGCGGACTCCGCCGCCTCGCCCAGTGCGGCGGTGAGGCGGGACTGGCTCAGTCGGTTGTACGGGCTGTCCGGTCGCAGTCCGATCCGCTCGCTGATCAGGAGGCGGGCCAGGTCGTGCCGTCCTGCGCTCAACGACGATTCGAGGAGGGTCTTCTGGACGGCGTCACGCTGGGCGTGGCTGCCTCCGAACTCGTGGAGCCGGCGGCGCAGCGGCCAGAGCAACTCCACGACGCCGGCGTGGTCGCCGCGCGCGTGGGCGAGTAGGGCCCGGCAGACCGGAAGGCCGATCTCCGCCGTCATCGTGTCGTTGGTCAGGACGCCCGCACGGGTCTGCTCCAGCCACCGCCTGCGGTCGGCGATGAGCCGCTCGGCCTCGGCCTGACGGTCGGCGCCGACGTACGCCATGACGGCGTGCACGTCGTTGAAGGCGTAGAACGGCGGGTCGGCCCGCGCCGACCACGCGTCGGCGAGCGCCTCCCAGCGCGGAGTCTGGTCGGAGCCCGCCAGGCGGAAGCGCCACAACAGGGCGGCCGCGTCCAGGAGTTCCATGGCCAGGCTGGCGGACGTCTCGTTGTGCAGGGTCTCGTCGTAGACGCGCAGCGCGGTCTCGGTGTCGCCCGCCTCCAGCGCGAACAGCGCGTAGTGCCACCAGTTGTGCACCGCGAGGAAGTTGTCGCCCGACCAGTCCCCGGTCCGCATGTCGAAGTAGGCGATGCCGTCGGCGTACCGGCCCCGCATCTCGTACGTGTGCGTGACCGCGTGGATGGCCCACACGTCGTCGGGATGGCGTTCGACCGCGGCCCTGCCGACCTCCTCGGCGCGGTCGTAGTGTCCCGCCTCCTCCAGACCGAAGGCGTACATGCCAAGGAGCGGCCCGAGGTGGGGATCGTCCGGGTCCCAGGCGGACAGGGCGCCGCCGACCCGGTCGCGCAGGCGCACGGCGTCGCCGGTCAGGAAGTCGAGCTGGTGTCCCACGAAGAGGGCCAGCGCGTCCCGCGGGTACGCCAGGGTGAGCTGCTCCAGGACGCTGCCGGCCCCCAACAGGTCCCCGGCGAGGAGGCTTTCGGCCGCGGCCGTGTGCAGACGCTCACGCGATGGGAGCGCCGTACGGTCCAGTCCCGAGGCGTACGCGGTGAACCGGCGCCGCGCGGCCGCGGCATCGGTCGGCTCGGTCCCCAGCACCCCCAGGTAGGCCGCGAAAGCCTGCCCCAACGGCGAGGCCGGGTCGGCCGCGAGCAGGCCCTCGACGGCCGGGGTCACCGCGGGGCGGAAGAACAGCAGGGATTCCACGGCCCGGTCCAGGTACGCCGCCCCCTCCGCCGTCCCCTCGTACAGGAAGTGGCCGTACCTGTCGGTCGCCATCTCAGGATCACCTCACGCGAAGTCTCGGGAAGAACACGTGCGCCGCCACATGCGGGACACCGGGCCCATGAAAGCCAGCTCCGGGCCACCGCGCACAGTCCCCGATCAGGTGAAACCTGATCACAGCGTGCCTCTTCCTCGGAACGATCGGCTGCCGGCCGCCTCCCCCGCTCATGTCTCGGTGATGAGGCGGCATGATGTGCGTGCGTACCCATACAGGTGGGCCGTCCGGGGGCAGCGCGCGTCGCCGGGGGCCAGATCAGGAGGTCCCGGCGTGTCTCGCCAGCTACTGACCGTCGGCCCCGAGCCGGGACCCGAACGGTGCGCCACGATCGGCGAGGCGCTGGCGCGTGCGCGCAACGGCGCGGTGATCAGCGTGGGGCCCGGGACGTACGCGGAGAACCTGGTCGTCACGGTGCGGGTGACCATCGTCGCCGAACAGGCGCGCGGCACCGTCGAGATAGCCCCGCGTGACGGTGTGGCCGTCGCCCTGCGGGCCGACTCGGTGATGCTGACCGATCTGGTGATCCGGGGCCGGGACGAGGAGTTGCCCGTCGTCGACGTCCCGCGCGGTCAACTGGCCATGGACGGCTGCGAGGTGAGCGGGGCCGCGTGGACCGCGGTGCTCGCCCGGGGTTCGGGGTCGGTCGCGATACGGGACAGCCGGGTCAGCAACCCGGGCGGCGCGGGCGTCGTCGTCACCTCGTCCGAGGAGAGCTCCGTCGCCTCCTCCGTCCTCGAACACCTCGGCACCACCGGCATCGTGGCGGGCGAGCAGGGCAACGTGGTGGTCCGCGACTGCTCCGTACGCCACGCCCGCGCCAACGGCGTCCTGGTCAACGGTGACGCCCGCGCGACCGTGGAGGACTGTGAACTCTCCGGCACCGACAAGCCCGCCGTCGCCCTGGAGGAGCGCTGCTCGGTGACGGTCGCCCGCACCGCCGTCCATGACACCGCGACCGCCCTGCACATCACCGGCTCGGGCCGCATCCGGGTCACTGACCTGCAGGTCACCCGGACCAGCGGGCCCGCGATCGTGCTGTCCGGCGCCGCCGACCCGCAGGTGACGCGCTGCCGCACCGCGCGCACCTCCGGGCACGGCATTCTCGTCACCGATCGCGCGCGGGGGACGTTCGAGGACTGTCTGATCGAGAGCGCGCAGAGCCCTGGGCTGCGGGTGGCCGACACGGCGGGCCCGGTGTTCCTCGGGCTGACCGTACGGGACTGTGAGTCCACCGCCGTGCTGCTGGAGGGGGATTCGCTGGCCGAGCTCGACCGGCTGGCCGTGGACGGTGCGACCGAGGCGGGGGTACGGGTCGGGGGCGGGGCCGGTCCGCTGGTTCGGCGGGCCAGGATCAGTGGCGTCCAGGGGCCGGGCGCCGAGGTTCTCGGCGCTGCCCGGGCGCGGCTCGAGGACTGCGAGTTCCTCCAGCCCGCCGGCGACGGGGTACGGGTCGGGGAGGAGGCGGCCGTCCATCTGGCCGGCGCTGCCGTGCGCGGCCCTCGGGGTGCGGGGCTCGTCGTCGGTCAGGGGGCCACGGCCACCGTGCGCGACTGCGAGATCGGCGCGGCCACGGGCGCGGGCGTCGAGGTGGAGAAGGGTGGCGCGCTGACCGCCACGCGGGTTCGCGTCTCGGAGGCGGGCGGTCACGGGTTCGTTCTCGCCGACGGCTCCACGGGCGCGCTGAACCTCTGTGAGGCGTCCGACGGCGCGGCGGACGGTTTCCGCGTGGAGTCGACCGGTCGTGTCACGCTCACGAGCTGCACCGCGCGCGACAACCGGGGCAGTGGCCTGGTCCAGACCCGGCCCGGCGACCGGCTCTCCGTCGAGGACCTGACGAGCACGGGCAACGGCGCCCGCGACGCCTGGGGCAGCGGCGACGCCGCCGGCACCGACCCGGCCGGCGCCGCGAGGGCCGGTGTCGACCACGGGCCGCTCGCCGAACTGGAGGCGCTGATCGGCCTCGAGAACGTCAAGCAGCAGGTCCGTACGCTGGTCAGCCTCACCCAGCTCGCCCAGCGCCGTGCGGGGCTTGGCATGCCCGTGCCGCCCATGAGCCGCCATCTGGTCTTCGCCGGCCCTCCCGGCACCGGCAAGACGACCGTCGCCCGGCTCTACGGAGCGGTCCTGGCCGAACTCGGCGCGCTGCGCTCCGGGCATCTGGTCGAGGTGGCCCGGGCCGACCTCGTGGCGCAGATCGTCGGCGGGACCGCCATCAAGACCACCGAGGCGTTCCAACGGGCCCTGGGTGGGGTGCTGTTCATCGACGAGGCCTACACCCTCGTGTCGGGCGGGCGGGGTTCGGGCGCCGACTTCGGCCGGGAGGCGGTGGACACGCTGCTGAAGCTGATGGAGGACCACCGCGAGGACGTGGTGGTCGTGGCCGCCGGGTACTCCGCCGAGATGCAGTCGTTCCTCGGCTCCAACCCCGGTCTGGCCTCCCGGTTCTCACGGACCGTCGAGTTCGAGAACTACACCGTCCCCGAACTCCTCGCCATCACCGAGACGATCTGCGCCCGGCACCGCTACGAACTGGCCGATGCGACCCGCCGGGCGCTCGCGGTCCACTACGAGCGGATGCCGCGCGACGCCACGTTCGGCAACGGCCGTGCGGCGCGCGGGGTGTTCGAGGAGATGGTGGACCGGCAGGCGGTGCGGCTCGCCGCGCTGCCCGCGGCCTCCGAGCACGACCTCACCCTTCTTCTCCCGGAGGACGTCGGGGTCGAGGTCCCCGGCTCCACCGGCGACGGCACGGAGGAGGACCCGCTCGCCCGGCTGCGGTCCATGGTGGGCCTTGAGGCCGTGAAGAGCGATGTGACGAGTCTGGTCAACCTGATCGAGGCGACCAGGCGTCGTGAGGCGGCCGGGCTGCCCGCACCCCGGCTCAGCCACCATCTCGTCTTCACCGGTCCGCCGGGTACGGGCAAGACGACCGTCGCCCGGCTCTACGGCGAGCTCCTCGTCGGCCTGGGCATCCTGCCGCGCGGCCAGGTCGTGGAGGTCGCCCGCGCCGATCTGGTCGGCCGCTACGTCGGTCACACCGCCCAGCTCACCAAGGAGTGCTTCGAACGGGCCCTGGGCGGCGTGCTGTTCATCGACGAGGCCTACACGCTCACCCCGGGCGGCAGCGGGTCGGACTTCGGGCAGGAAGCCGTCGACACCCTGCTGAAGCTCATGGAGGACCACCGGGACGAGGTCGTCGTCATCGTCGCCGGGTACACCGAGGAAATGGACGGGTTCCTCGCCTCCAACCCGGGCCTGTCCTCGCGCTTCTCGCGCCGGGTGCGGTTCGCCGACTACAGCTCCGAGGAGCTGGTGACCATCGTCGCCGAGCAGGCGGCTGTCGGGGGCTACGTCTGCGCGCCCGGCACGGCCGAGGTGCTCCGGGTCCACTTCGACGCGCTGCCCCGTGGCCGGAGCTTCGGCAACGGGCGGCTGGCGAGGCGGATGCTGGAGGAGATGATGACCCGTCAGGCGGGCCGGATCAGCGTCCTGGACGCGCCGACCGTCGACGACCTGAGCCTGCTGCTGCCCGAGGACGTTCCGGCCGTCGCGGGGCACGCGTGAGCGCGGCGGGACGGGTCCCGGGCGTCGCCGCGCGGCTCGTGGCCGTACGGTTCGTCGCCGCGCTCGCCCTCACGGCGGCCGGCACGGTGCCGGCCGCGGCCGCGAGCGGGACGACACCGGCCCTGGACGGTGGGCTGTCCGCGGCGCTGCCCGGGCGGGACACCGTTCTGCTGCCGGTGCTGGCCTCGGCCCTGCCCGACAAGGCGCCCTGCGCGGCCGCCTCCCAGCAGGAGGCCAAGGCCGTGCCCTGGGAGCAGCGGTCCCTCGCGCTGGCCAGGACCTGGCCCCTGACTCAGGGGGACGGGGTGACCGTCGCCGTCGTCGACACCGGTGTCTCCACGGCGGCGTCGGCCCTCGCGGGCCGGGTCACCGCGCTCGGCACGGCGGGCCAGGACTGTGTCGGGCACGGCACGTTCGTCGCGAGCCTGATCGCCGCCGGGCCCGTGAAGGGCGTCGGCTTCGCCGGGGTCGCCCCGAAGGCCCGCGTCCTTGCCGTGTCCGGTACGGGGCCGCGCGGCGGTGCCACGGCTCCCGCCGTGGCCGCCGGCATCAGGGCGGCCGTCGACGCGGGCGCCCGCGTCCTGACCGTGTCGGCCGCGTTCCCGGCCCGGGACAAGGCCGTCGGCGACGCCGTGGCGTACGCGCGCTCCCGTGACGTGCTGGTCGTCGCCCCGGCCGTGCCCGACGCCGCGCCCACGCCGCCGCCCGGTGCGGCCACCGCGGATCCGGCACCGCGCGCCTACTGGCCGGCCGCCGAACCCGGGGTACTGGCCGTGGTGGACGTCGGTGTGAAGGGCGCCCGGCCGCGCGGCGCCCTGCTCCCGCTCAGTGCCGACCTGGCCGCGCCCGGCTCCGGGGTGATCGGCTCCGGGCCCTCCGGCCCCGGGCACTACATCGGCTCGGGCGCCTCGCTCGCCGCCGGGTACACCGCCGGGGCGGCCGCCCTCGTACGCGCCGCGTATCCCGGGCTCGACGCCGACGGGGTCGCCGCCCGGCTGACGGCCACCGCCTACCCGGCCGACGTGCCACGCCTGGACCCGTACGCGGCCGTCACCGCCGTCGGCACGACCGGCCCGGCGGCGAGCCCGGCGATCCCGGCGGCCGGTCCCGTCACCCTGCCCGACACAGGCGCGGCGGAGCGGGCCGTTCTCCGCGGCCGCCTCCTGGCGGCCGGGGCGGTGGCGGTCCTCCTCGCGGCGGCCTGGGCCACCGCGGTCGCCCGCGCCCGCCGGCGCCGACGCGCCCCCGCCACCGCCTCCGTCCCGTAACAACGCCCCTCGGCCCGGCGCCTACTCGACCAACCCCGTCTGGATGAGCCCCGACTTGCGCCGTACGAAGTGGAGTGCCCGGCCCGGGGGAAGGTTGCGGGGGCGGACCGTGCCGAAGACGAAGCCCTCCGACGGGGGGCACGACAGCAGCAGGGACGGGGTGTTGACCTCGCTCAGGCGGCGCAGGAGTGGGTCGTTCATGCCGCGGCCCGCGCCCGTCGCCGAGCGGGCGACGACGATGTGCACGCCCACCTCGTGGCCGAGGGCCAGGTGGTCGAAGAGGGGGGCGAAGGGGTGGTCCAGGGTGCTGCCCGACGCGCCCACCATGTCGTAGTCGTCCACGAGCACGAAGAGCCGGGGCCCGCGCCACCAGTCCGCGAGCCGCATCCGGTCGGGAGAGATCTCCGGTCCTGGGCGGCGGGTGTCGAGCGCGCGGGTCACGCCGCCGACCAGTTCCTTGAGCACGTTCATGGAGACGGCGTGGCCGAGCCGGTACTCCGGTGGGACCGCGTCGAGGAGTTCGCGCCGGTAGTCGACGACGAGCACCCGGACCTCGTCGGGTCGATAGCGGTCGGTGATGGCGCGGGCCGCGAGTTTCAGCAGGTTGGTCTTGCCGCTCTCGGTGTCGCCGACCACGATCAGGTGCGGGGTGCGCGCGAAGTCGTGCCAGACCGCCCCGAGGTTCTCCTCGTCCAGGCCGAGCGCGAGCCGCAGGCCCTCCGTCCGCTCAGGGGCGGGGAGTTCACCGGCCGGGAGCCGGTGCGGAAGCATCCGTACGGGCGAGGCCGGCGGGCCCTGCCAGGCCTCGGCGACCCGCTGGACCAGGTCGGCGACCCCTTCGGTGAGGTCGTCGGTGGTCTCCAGGCCGTCCACCCGGGGCAGCGCGGCGAGGAAGTGCAGCTTCCCCTCGGTGGTCAGTCCCCGGCCGCCGGTGCGCGGCACGGACGCGGCCTTGCGGATGTCGACCACCGAGTCCATGGTGTCGCCGAGGCGCAGTTCGAGGCGGGTCGCGGACTGGTCGCGGATCTGGGCCGACAGTTCCACCCACCGTGTGGTGGTCACGATCAGGTGGACACCGTAGTTGAGGCCGCGGGTGGCGAACTGGTTGAAGGTGGCCACGAGGGTGTCGAAGTCCTGCCGGACCGAGGCCCAGCCGTCCACGATCAGGAAGACGTCGCCGTGCGGTTCGTCGGGGAACTCGCCGGCGGCCCTGCGCCGCCGGTAGGTGGCCATCGAGTCGATGTCGTGGTCGAGGAAGAACTGCTCGCGGTGGGCGAGGACCGCCGACACCTCCGCGACCGTCCGGTTGATGCGTTCCCCGTCGAGGCGCGAGGCGACCCCGCCGACGTGCGGCAGTCCGGCGAGGCGTGACAGCGTGCCACCGCCGAAGTCCAGGCAGTAGAACTGCACTTCGCGCGGGGTGTGGGTGAGGGCGAGGGCCGCGATCAGGGTACGGACGAGGGTCGACTTGCCGCTCTGCGAACCGCCTGCCACCGCCACGTGCCCGCCGGCCCCTGACAGGTCGACGAGGAGCGGGTCCCGGCGCTGGTCGAAGGGCTTGTCCACGAGGCCCACCGGCACCCGCAGCCGCCCGGCGCCCGGCCATCCCGCCGCGCACAATCCCCGTTCGGGGTCGGCGGTCAGGGCGGGCAGCAGCCGGTTCAGGGCCGGCGGGAGGTCCAGCGGGGGCAGCCACACCTGGTGGGCGGCGGGACCGGAGTCCCGCAGCCGGTCCAGGGCCGCCGACAGCAGGGTCTCGGCCTCCTCCTGACCCTCGGCCGGCTCGGATTCGGGTGCGGGGGCGGGGGCGCGGCTGATCACCCATCCCGCCGTCCACGGCACGACCTGGCTGGCCACCTGGGCCTGGACGGCCGCGCCGCCCCGCCTGCGGTAGGGCCCGGAGACGTACGCGGCGCGGAACCGGGTCAGTGCCTCCACCCCGCTCTTGAGGTATCCGGCGCCCGGCTGCGGGGGCAGTTGGTGGGCGTCGGGGACGCCCAGCACGCCGCGGCTCTCGATGGCGGAGAAGGTCCGCAGGCCGATCCGGTAGGAGAGGTGGCTCTCCAACTGATGCATCCGGCCCTCGTCGAGGCGCTGCGAGGCCAGCAGCAGATGGACGCCGAGGGAGCGGCCGAGCCGGCCGATCATCACGAAGAGGTCCATGAACTCGCGGTGTGCGGCGAGAAGTTCGCTGAACTCGTCGACCACGACGAAGAGGCTCGGCAGCGGGGCGAGATCCGCGCCGGCCGCCCGCGCCTTCTCGTACTCGAGCGCCGAGGTGTAGTTGCCGGCAGAGCGCAGCAGCTCCTGACGGCGTATCAACTCGCCGTGCAGGGCGTCCTGCATCCGCTCGACCAGGGCCACTTCGTCGGCGAGGTTGGTGATCACCGCGGAGGTGTGCGGCAGTCCGTCGAGTCCGAGGAAGGTCGCGCCGCCCTTGAAGTCGACGAGGACGAAGTTGAGCGTCTCGGAGGAGTTGGTGAGGGCCAGGCCGAGCACCAGGGTGCGCAGCAGCTCGCTCTTGCCGGATCCTGTCGCTCCGATCAGCATGCCGTGCGGGCCCATGCCGCCCTGCGCGGACTCCTTGATGTCCAGCTCGACGGGGCGCCCGTCCGCGCCGACGGCGACGGGCACCCGGAGCCGGTCCGCGCCGGTGGCCCGCCGCCAGAGCGTCGCCGGGTCGTGCCGGTGCAGGTCGGGGATGCCCAGGAGGGTCGTCAGCTGCACGTCCGAGGAGAGCGGCTCGGTGGCGTCGGTCGTCAGGCCCATCCGGTACGGGGCCAGCATCCGGGCCAGCGACTCCGCGGCCATCGGTCCGACGGTGTCCGGGCGTCCGAGGAGCGTCGCCTGTTCCTTGCGGCTGCGGTCGGTCCGTACGAGCCGTACCGCGCCGGGCGCCATCTCCAGGCGCAGGGTGGTCCGGCCCGGCCGCCAGCTGAGCGCGCCCGACAGGTCGAGCACCACCGCGTTGCGGAAGCCGACGCCGTCGATCCGGTGCCCCGCCGGTACCGCCACCCCGTCGAGGACGATCACCGTGAACGGCTCGTCCCGCCCGGGTGGCGCCTCCGGGTCGAAGTGCTGCCGCTCGGTGAACTCGGCGCCGAGCCGGTCCTCCAGGTCCTCGAAGGCCGAGGTCACCATCCGGGCGGGGCCCGCGCCGTCCTGCTCCTGCGGATGGAGGTTGTGCGGGAGCCACTTCACCCACTCCCACTCGCCCCGCCGCTCGTCCGAGGCGCACACCGCGATCCACAGCTCCTCCGGCGCGTGGAACAGCGCCAGTTGGCTGAGCATGGCCCGGACCGCCGACCGCGTCACGGCCGCGTCGCCGCGCAGCAGCACCCGGGACCAGGACCGCAGGTAGACGCCGATGGGCTGGTCGGGAACGGTGCCGTAGGCCCGCATGAAGCGCCGCAGGGCGTGCGCCGAGAGCGGTTCGAGGTCCTCCACCGGACGCGTCGACAGGGGGATGAGCCGCATCGCGAGCTGCTGGTCGCCGACGGCGATCCGGACCTCTCCGAAGTCCTCGTCCTTGGGCCGCCGCTCCCAGAGCCGGGTGGTGCGCACCATGGACCGCAGCGCGCGCGGATCGGGGTGGCGCCAGGCGAGCGCCAACTGCTGTTCCACGACGGTGCGTTGCACCTTGCGCCTGGTCTGGGCCAGATAGCGCAGGTAGTCGCGGCGTTCGCCGCTGAGCCGCTGCTTGCGCTCCCCGTTGCGGCGCATGACCTGGCCGACCATCATCGCGCCCGTCGCGAGCACCATCATGCCGATCGCGAGGTACGTGAAGACGCTGTTGGAGCCGCCGGGCCGGACGAAGACCAGCATCATCGAGACCGACATCATGGCCATCGGGAGGTACGTCCACACCGCCGAGGTGTCGGGCACCGTCTCCGGGAGGGTCGGCGGCTCCTGGAGGTGCAGCTCGCCCTCGGGCATGTCCGGGCCGCGGCGACGGGCGGGACGGCGGAACAGGACCACGCTCAACGCACAGGCTCCTCGGTCACGTTGGGGAGGGTGCAAGGGACATCGCCCAAGGTCAGTGCCGGGGGCAGAGTACCGAGTACTCTGCATCCGCCCCGCGCGGGGCGGCTCTGGCGGACCGATCCGACCCGGCCGGCGCCGCACACTCTCGGACAGACCACCACCGACCACCACCCATCGCACACACCTTGGGAGTTGACCCGATGACGGACACCTCGGTCGCGGGCCTGTGCCGCCTGACGGTACGCGCCCCGGCCCGGACGGTCGACCTCGCCGTCCCGGCCGACGTACCGGTGGCGGACCTGCTGCCGACCCTCCTGCGGTACGCGGGCGAGGAGGGCGCGGAGCTGGAGGAGGAGGGCCTGGAGCACGGCGGCTGGACCCTTCAGCGGCTGGGCGGGCGGCCCTTGGAGGAGGAGGGCACGCTGGAGACGCTGGGGGTGCGCGACGGTGAGGTGCTGTTCCTGCGGCCGATGCGCGAGGCCCTGCCGGACGTCCGCCTGGACGACCTGGTCGACGGCATAGCCAATGTCACCCGCGACCGGTTGCACGGCTGGTCCCCCGCCGCCGGCCGGCGGCTGCTGATCGGGATGACCGCCACCGTGCTGTCCCTGGGGCTCGTCCTGCTCGCCTGGCCAGGCGGTCCCGTCACGACCCGGATCGTCGTCGCGGGGGCCGCCGGGCTGCTGCTCCTTGCCGGGGCGGCCTCCGCATCCCGGGCTGTCGGCGACCACGGCGCCGCCGCCACCCTCGGCTTCCTCGCCGCCCTCCACCTCGCGCTCGCGGGCTGGCTGCTGCCCGGCGGGGAGATCGCCGGGCCCGACGCCCACCATGTGCTCGGCGCCCGGCTCCTGGCGGCCGGTGCCGCCGGCGCGGCCGGTGCCGTCCTCGCGCTGGCCGCGGCCGCCGTCACTCCGCCGTTCTTCCTGGCGGGCGCCGTCGCCGCGCTCGCCACGGCGCTCGCCGGGGCCCTCATGAACACCCTCGACGTCCCCGTCGACGGCGCCGCCGCCGCGCTCGCCGCGGCGCTCGCGCTCACCGGTCCGTTCGTCCCCGGCCTCGCCTTCCGGCTCTCCGGGATGCGGATGCCCGCGCTGCCGGCCGACGCCGCGCAGCTCCAGGAGGGCATCGAGCCCTACCAGGGCCGGGACGTCGCCACCCGCACCGAGATCGCGAGCGGCTGGATGACCGCCCTGTACGCGGCGACCGGCGCCGTGTGCGCCGCCGCGCTGACGCCCCTCGCCCGGCACCCCGACCTCGCCGAGGTCCTCACCGCCTCCGTACTGAGTCTGCTGCTCCTGCTGCACGGCCGCGGTCTGGTCAACGTCCGGCAGCGGCTCGCGCTGGTCGTCCCCGGCATGTGGGGCGCCGTCCTGCTCGGTCTGGCCGCCGGCGCGGCGGTGGGACCGGAGGACCGGCCGCTGCTCCTCGCCGGGGTGTTCGCGGTCGCCGCGGCCCTCGCGGTCGCCTCCTGGACCGTGCCCGGCCGCCGGCTGCTGCCGTACTGGGGCCGCGCGGCCGAACTCCTGCACTCCGCCCTGGCCATCGCCCTGGTGCCGCTCACGCTGTGGGTGCTCGGGGTCTTCGGCGCGCTCCGGTCCGTGGGCGGCTGAGAAGCCCGTCAGGCGTGGAGAAGCCCTGACGCCCAGCGGCTTCCCTGCCGAGAGGCTCCTCACGCCGAGCAGCAGCCCGTCACCTCCCCGCAGGAAAGGCTCCCGTGCAGTCCAAGCGCGATCAGGTCCAGGCCCACGCCTTCGTCATGGGCCGCCTGACCTCAGGCATGCTCCTCGCCGACCCCGACGCTCCCGAAAGCCCCCTGAGCCGTACGACCCGGGGCGCGGTCACCGGTCTCGTCATCGCCGTGCTGATCAGCGCGGGCGCCGTCGTCCTCGGGCTCATCTCGCCCCGGGGCGACGACTCCTGGCGCAAGCCCGGCACGCTCGTCGTCAACCGGGAGACCGGCGCCCGCTACCTCTACCTCGACGGACGGCTGCGCCCCGTGCGCAACTACGCGTCCGCGCTGCTCGTCGGCGGCCGGAAGCTCGCCACCGAGGACGTGGCCACCGCGTCGCTCGTCGGCACGCCCCTCGGCGCCCCGGCCGGCATACCGGGCGCGCCCGACGCGGTCCCGACCGCCAAGAACCTGGACAGCGGCGCCTGGCAGGTGTGCGCGGCCGCCACCGGCTCCCGCCCGTCGACCGTTCTCACCGCGGGGTCGCCCGCTCCCGGCACCGGTCTCGGCGCCGGACAGGGTCTCGTCGTGAGCGGCCCCGACGGCGTCCGCCACCTGGTCTGGCAGGGCAGCCGCCTCCGCCTGGACCAGGCCACCGGGGCGGCGCTCTCGCTCGGTTACGGTTCCGTCGCCGCCCACCCCGTCAGCGCCGCCTTCCTCGACGCTCTGGCCACCGGGCCCGTGCTCGCCGCCCCCGCCGTGCCCGGCCGGGGAACTCCGGGCCCCGCACTGGGCGGCCGCCCGAGCACCGTCGGCCAGGTCTTCCGGGTCGCCGTGCCCGGCACCACCGACCAGCCGTACTATCTCCTCGGCAAGGAGGGCCTGGCGCCGCTGACCGCCACCGGGGCCGCCCTCGTCCTGGGCGATCCGGCGACCCGTACCGCGTACGCCGGCGGGGCGCCCGCCGCCACCACCCTGGGCGCCGACGTCCTCGCCCAGCACCTCGCACCCGGCGCCGAGGGCCGTCCGCCCGCGACGCCCGGGCTGCCCACGAGCCCGCCCGCCGCCCTTCCCGTACCGGCGGGTTCGGCGCTCTGCGCCCGGATCACGCCGGGGTCCGGCGGCCCGCAGGTGACCGCCGAACTGGTGCCGGTCCAGGGGCTCGCCCTCGCGACACCGCCCTCCGCCGACAGCACGGCCCCCGCCTGCCTGAAGGTGGACGCCGTCCTGGTCCGTCCGGGCCGCGGCGTCCTCGCGCGGGCCCTGGGGGCCGACGGGCGGCCGGTGGGAGACACCACGTACCTGGTCGCCGACAGCGGTGTGAAGTTCCGGGTGCCCGACCAGGCGGCGCTCACCGCCCTCGGCTACGGGGAGGGCAGCGCCGGGGCCGTACCCTCGCGGCTCCTCGCGATGCTGCCGTCCGGTCCCGACCTCGACACCGGCGCGGCCCGCGGTCTGCGCCCGCCCACCACCACGGGGCCGGACTGCGGTTTTTCGAGCGGGAGTTGAACCTTTCGCCGGTTTTCCTCGTATAGCCGATCGAGGGCTGCGGGAGAGGATCCGACCACCCGTGACCGGGGCGCGGGCACCCGAGCGCGGCCTGGCTCAGAAATACCTCAAAGAGCAGAAGTATTGAGGTCACAGCGCAGGCGATGGCCATAGCATCACTCTGCCCAACTCCAACGACGGAAGGCCGGTTTCATGTCCGAAGCGACTGTGGGGAACGGTCAGCAATCTGAGGAAGGTGCCACCCGGAACGGGATCCAGGCACTGGAGCTGGCCTTCAGCGGCATCGTCAAGTGCCGCCAGGACGTGGATTCCACCCGCTCCGGCCTCGGCACGGGCTACGGCGGCAGCGACGGCGGTCAGTTCGGCGGTCTGCTGGAGCAGTGGGGCGACCAGACGGAGGTCATCCTCGCCAACCTCCAGGACATGATCGAGAAGTTGAACATGAGCCTCGTCGAGCACGGCAAGGCGCAGGGATCCGCCAACGAGGCCATCAACCAGGCCTATTCGCAGTCGCAGTCCGCGTTCGACCAGATGATGGGCTGACGGTCCGCCACCGCGACGCCATCACCCGCCGGCTCGACGACGCCCTGCCCTACGACGCCCCGCTCGACGAAGCCCCGCTCGACGACGACACGAAACCGAGGGACCGTGCCCGAGAACCTGACCGACGGTTACATCTACGTCGACTACGCCCACATGAACAACGCCGCCGACGACCTGGTCCACCAGACCCGGGCCATCGCGCGCACCCTCGCCTCCCTCGAGGCCGAGCTGAACGAGCTCGCCAAGACCTGGTACGGCAACGACGCCAGCATGTACCAGCAGAAGCAGGCCGCGTGGAACCAGGCCGTCACCAACATGGAGACGATGCTGACCTCGCACGCGAGCCTGCTCACGGACATCTCCGGCAACTACCGCTACAGCGAGAACTCCCTGACCCAGATGTGGGAGAGCGTGCGCGTCGGCCGCTAGGGCCTGTCCCCTGGGACCGTACCGCCATCCGTTCAGGACCTTCCGACCCTCCGAGGACGCAGTCGCCATGCCCGACCTGACCCATCTCGACGCCGCCACCCTGCGGACGTTCGCGGACCAGGACCTCGCGGCCTTTCTCACCGCCCTCGCCGCGATCCGCAAGGACTCGCAGGGCACCGAGATCCGCGCGCTGAAGAGCATCCTGGACGGCCGTACGTATCCGAACACCCTCCAGCAGAACCCCGTGCTCGGCATCGGTCTCATGGCCGCCGACGACGCCGTGCACGGACAGTCCCTGATCGCCAACGTCCGCAAGGCCGCGGAGTCGGTCGACAACGTCTTCGCCGACCAGGAAGACCTGTTCGAGGACATCGACCGCAATCTCCGGGAGACCCTGCGGACCCTCCTCAACACCCAGGGCTCCAGCCTGATGTCGATCGACGCCGCCGAGTTCCTCGACGTGTTCGCCGACGTCGACGACAGCCTCGGCGGCGGCGAGCGGGAGACCGACAGCCAGAGGGAGAACTGACCCGGTGCCCGCCAACCACGATCCGGACGACTACTGGGGCCAGGCCGTCACCCTCTTCACCGGCTTCCCCATGCCCAGCCGCCAGAAGCTCTTCGAGAACCTCAAGAGCGTCGAGGGCATTCCGCTCTTCCGCCTGGACATCCAGAGCGAGAACAGCATGCGTGCGGTCACCGCGGCCGACTACTCGGCGATCAGCGGCTGGGGCAAGAGCAGCGGCCAGGACTACGACCTGGTCTTCTACCACACCGGCAAGGGCAACGGCGCCCATGACGCCAGCAACACCGGTGTCCGGATGCTCAAGGCCCGGATCATCATGATCGGCGTACAGACCGACAGCAACGGACGTGGCCGGCTGCTGTCCGCCGGAGAGACCGTCTCGGGCGGCCCGTTCCGGGGCAGCTACACGGGCACCGAGTGGAACAACGGCCCGGTGGCGCAGTACGTCAGCGGCTCGAAGATCGCTCTCGACGCGCTGCTCAGCGGCTCGCTCACCACACGCGGCGTCTCCTGGAGCGGTGCGAACGTCGTCGACTCCGAGGCGGTCAGCCTGGCGTCCTTCGAGACCACCGCGGCGGCGTTCGACCGGGCCAAGCAGTTCCTCGTCGACCAGGCCGCCGTCCTCAAGACCTGGGAGGACGGATTCGGCAGCGACGGCGCGGCCTGGCGGGGGCAGGCCGCCGGCATCTTCCACCAGTTGATCCACCAACTGCGCCAGAACTACGACAACTACGTGGATCAGCTCGGCGGGACGGAGTTCACCAGCACCCAGACCGGGCTGAGCGGGTACGCGCCCCGTTCCCACTACAGCGAGTCCGTCCTCAAGGCCCAGCGCGATCTCGCCGCCGCGGGCGAATCCCTCCGCACCGCCTGGACCTCCTGGGCCTCCACCGGACGTCACGACCCGCACCGGGGGCTTCTGGAGATCCTCGACGAGATCAGCGCCTGGGTGATCACCAACAACGCCGCGTACATCCTGGCGAAGACGAACGCCGACGGCGGCACGGAGTACTCCACCGACACCGGGTACGTCGAACTGCACCCCGCCTACGGGGACCTGGACAAGATCGAGAACTGGAAGAAGGTCGGTGACGCGGCCGTCGCCCGCTGGAACCACTACGTCGACGTCACCCTCATCACCGCGGCCAGCCTCGCCCTGTCCAGTCTGAACAACAACTGGATCACCGACGCGGGTGAGTTCGAGGACCTGTTGGAGACCCGGAACACGAACTCCCTCACCGAGAACCACGAGCGGAATCAGAACGAGAACAACCAGAACCAGCTCAACGAGACGCTGAACAACCTCAACGACAATCTCGGCGAGAACATCGAGAACCTCAACCAGAACCTGAGCAACGGCCTGGGCGACTTCGGCAACAGTCTCACCGAGAACCTCAACAGCCTCGGCAACGGCCTAGGAGAGGGGCTCGGGGACCTCGGCAACGGTCTGGGCAACAGCCTCACCACCGCACTGAACGGACCCGGCGGCCTGGGCGGCCTGGGCGGTCTGGGCAGCGGGCTCGGAAACCTGGGCAGCAACCTCGGCAGCGGCCTGGGGAACCCGCCGACCGCCCTGAACGGCCTGGGGAATCTGGGGAACCTGGGTGATCTGACCGGCGGCCCGCTCACCAACCCCGGCGGCGGCACGACGTCCCTCAACCCGGACGGCACCCTCACCACGCGCTTCCCCGACGGCAGCATGAGCGTCTTCGACCCGAAGACCGGGAACATGACCGTCACCGGCAAGGACGGCAGGAAGACCGTCACCTCGCTCGACCCGGGCGAGACGTTCACCAACCCGGACGGCAGCACGACCCGCCTCAACGCCGACGGCACCCTCACCACCACCTTCCCCGACGGCACGCTCCGCACCGTCGACCCCGACACCGGCCGCGTCACCACCACGAATCCCGACGGCACGAGCACCGTCCAGCAGCTCAACCCGGGCCTGTCCGTGACCGACCTGAACCTTCCCCGCCCGGGCATCGACGTCTACCGCGAGCTGAACCAACTGGACGACCTGCGCGGCCTGTTCGAGCGAAACGGGCCGAACACGGTCTCCGGTGTCGGTGACGCCCCCGGCACCACGACCTCGCTCAACGGTCCGACCGGCGGCCTGAGTTCCGGTGTCGACGGCTCCGCCTACGAGGAGTACGACAGCACTCCCTACGAGGGCGGTGCGCTGCGCTCGGGACCCGACCCGGCCACCAGCCTCTCGGCGGCCCCGACCGCGCGGACGGACGGCAACCTCCTGAACCCCCTCGCGGCGTCGGGACTGTTGGGCGCCTCGGGCGCGCAGGGCGCCGACGGCACGGGACCCATGGGCCCGATGGGGGCGCCGATGGCCCCGATGGGCGGCGCCCCGGGCGCGGCCGGCGGGCAGGGCGGCACCAACGAACGGACCCGCAACGTCCTGGCCGAGCCCGGCTCCGCCCCCGACTCCCGGCGCCGTGGCGGAGCCCGTAACGGCTCCTCGGCCTCGGACGACGAGGACCTCGCCGACGGCTCGCGTCGCCGCCCCCGCACCACCGGATCCGCCGTCCCCTTCGCTCCTGCCACCACTCGGCGACCCGCCACCGAGAGCGACGACGGCACCCCGGACCGGGAGCGGGCCAGCTGGCTCGCCGAGGAGGAGGACGAGGACGTCTGGGGCACCGATGAGGGCGCCGCACCGACGGTGATCGGCTGAGTGGCGGAACGGCCGAACTGCTGGGCGGCTGAGCGGCTGAGCGGCCGACGAGCGAGAGGGGTGCACGGAATGACGAGGAAGGTACGAGGGTGAGCGGAGCGTCGATGGAGCAGCGCATCGCGCAGGCCATGGCGGAACTCGAGGCCGTCCAGAAGGCGGTGGCCGAGGCGGAGGCCGAGCTGAGCGAGGCCAGCGTGACCGTCCGGTCCAAGGACCGGTCCGTCGAGGTCACCGTCGGCCCCCAGGGCGAACTGACCGGCCTGCGCTTCCTCGGCACGGCCTACCGCACCATGGAGGCCGGAACGCTGGCCGTCGCCGTCCTGGACGCGGCGGGCCAGGCGCGTTCTCAGATGGCCCGTCAGATCAAGGACACCTTCGAGCCGTTGACCCGGCCCAGTGCCACCGTGCCCGAACTCCACGGCATCGACGTGGACTGGACGAAGATCTTCGGTCCTGACGTCCTCGACGAGGACGGGGACGAGGCCGACGACCCGGCCGCCGCCCGCCGCCGGCGCGGCGGACGCCGACTGCGCGACGAGATCCACGAGGACCCGGAGGGGGACGACCGTGCCTGAGGGAGACGTGTACTTCGCCGTGCCCGGCCGGCTTCAGGCCGGCGTACGGCAGATCGACCAGATCAGCTCCCTGGTCCAGGACATCGCCCGGGACTTCGTCTCCGAGGTGAACGCCGTCCGGGACTGGCCGGGCCGCGACGACAGCTTCGCGCGCGAGGTCCTGCCCCAGGAGAAGGACGAACGCGAGACGGCCACGCGAACGGCCGAGGCCATCGCGGAAGCCGTCGTGGAGATCGCCAACGGCACCCACGACAATCTGCGCAACATCGTGAACACCCAGGACGGTGCGCTCGACGCCATCGGCTCCGCCGCCCGCGGCCGCCGCGGAAGCCACTGACCCCCATGCCGATCCAAGCGTCGCCGGCTGTCAACAACCTGCTGTTCGCGCTCGTCGGGGAGCGTCTCCCGCAGGCGGACGAGGACAAGGCCTACCAGAGCCGACTCGCGTACGAGCGGATGGCCAGGTCATTCCGGGAGCTCTCGGACGTCATCGAGGGCTCCGTCGTCGGCGTGGGCCGCGCCCTGCCGCCGCAGGTCGGACCGCGCTACGTCCGGGCGATGAACCTGTTCGTCGACGACAACGGCACCAATGTGCTGCGGGACTTCGCCGACCAGCTCGACCGGATCGCGGACGGCCGGACCCAGACCTCGATGGACATCACCGAGGCCAAGTGGCAGATCATCGCCGAGGTCGTGCGCCTGGCCATCGAGCTGGCCGTCACCGCGATCCTGGCGTTCTTCAGCGGCGGCGCCTCCGCCGGCCGGGCGGCCGTGGCACGCGCCCAGAGCCGGGTCGTCATCCTCACCATCCTGGACCAGCTCCTCAGCCGGACCCGGCTCATGCCGACCCTGACGTCGGCCTTCGAAGAGGCGTTCATGACCTTCGTGGTCCGCCTCGCGATGATGGTCGCGGGCCCCGACGGACGGCGCCCCGACTCCTTCGACTGGCACCAGATCGGCCAGGACGCGGCCTTCGGCGCGCTCGTCGGCATCTTCTCCGAGCTCTTCAGCAACGCCACCCGGAACATCGACGACTACTTCGACCGGCGGTTCTTCAACGACAACGTGCGCCGAAACGACGACGACCTGGACGACATCACGAGCCATGTCGACCGTGACGTCGACGGCCCGCGCAACAGCACCGACGGTCCGGGCCCTGGCCCCCGCCCCGACCGCGACCTGGACCGACTCCCGGACCCGGACCCGGACCGAGTCCCGAACCCGGACCGGAACGCGCACCGCGACAACGGCCCGGACGGCGGCGGCATCGGGGAGCCGACCGAGTTCGTCACCGAGGCCCTGGCCGAGGTGCTCGCCGAACTTCTGATGACCGGCCTCATGCACGGCAGTTGGGCCTTCAACTGGGACACCTTCTACGGCTCCCTGATCAGCAACAAGACGGGGGAGATGCTGGAGGCCGGTGCGGAGGGGATCGGCACGACCCTGGCCGAGATACGCCAGGCCAACACGGCGACGACCCAACAGCGGGACGGCGACCGCCCTCGGACGAGCAGCAGCGACAGCGACAGCGACGTCGTGACCCCGGGCACGGACGCGGACACGGACACGGATGCGTACGCGGACCGAGGCAGGGACACGGAGGCCGGCGGGCGACCGGGCGCGGAGACCGGGGGCGGCGCCGGCGGCCGTCCTCGTACGGTGTCGGTGTCGGACCCGGACCCAAGCGGTACGGACAGCAACGGCACGGTCTCCCGCGACCTGGAGGAGCCGGCCCGTGGCGTCCTGACCGAGAGCGGGGGTGCCGACGTCGAGGAGGAACTGACGGCGGGGCAGGAGCAGGGGGCCGCCGCCCCGACGGCGGCCCCGGCCGCGACGATCCCGGCCACCAGCTCCACCACGGGCCCCACCGGATCCAGCGCCGTGGACGGCCATCAGGTCGACACGACGGAGGACGCAGCCGGCGAAGAGGCGTCCGTCCATCAGCCGGACGAGGTCGCCCCCGCTCCCGCGCCCCTCCCCAACCCCGTCACGAGCGGTGGCCCGGTCCCGTCCCCCGCCGGGCGGACGCCCGAACACGAGCTGTGGCAGCGGCTGTCGAACGCCCCGGCCAACGAACACCGCGCGATCCTGGACGAGATCGCGGCACGCAGGAACGGCACCGTGCCGTCGGCCGAGGAGATCGCTCAGCGCGCCCGCGTCGGCGCGTACCTCAAGGACGTCCCCGGCGTCACGGTCGTCGTCGACGACGCGGCCAACTTCGGCCACCAGGCGGCCGCCACCATGCTGATCGCCTCCCTCGACGAGCTCGGCTACGAGGGCCCCATCCGCGTCATCGCAGAACCGGCCGTCAGAGACCGGTTGAGGCTGCTCGTCCCGGCCGAGTCCTGGGACCGGATCACCTGGGTCTTCGACAGCTTCGAACCGGGGAGGGAGAACCCGGTCAAGCGGGAGCGGACCGATCACCTGGTGCTCCTCGCCGCCAGCGACCGCATCGACCCGGACGGTACGACCCCGGGCGAGTTCCTGGACTTCGCCGGTGCCGACCAGGCCATCGTCCTCCAGCCCTACGCCTGGCCCCTGGGCGCCCGCATGGTGCTGAGCCGGTCCGGCGCTGACGGTACGACGACGGTCACCGACCTGGGAACCCTGCTGGACGTCACGGGCGAGGGTGCCGCCGAGGGCGAGTCCGAGGGCCACCGACCGGTCGGGCGCTCCGGCCTCTACCGCTTCCACGTGCCCGAACTCACCCCGGCCGAGCTGGAAACGCTCATCCACCGGACGATGGAGCCCGAGGACGGCCCGACGCGACGCGGCACGAACCTGCGCGCCCTCGTACGGGCCGTGACGGCCCCGGAGCCCGGCACCGACGGCGACGGCAGCGGCGATGGCGACGGTCGGACCCCGGCAGCCACCGCCCCCGTCGACCTGATGCCCGCCTACGGAATGCACAACCTCTCCCCCGCCGCCGGCTCCGGCACCCTGGGCACCCTCGCCGAGGGCATCCACGCCTCCGCCCCCGAACGCCCCTCGGTGATCCTCGCCCTGGGCCGGGCCACCGTGGAAGGCGCACCCCGGCACACCGCGCCCTGGCTCTCGTACGCGAGTCTCGACGGCGAGGACCTCACCCAGCGACTCGCCACCATGGCGCCGGGCGATGTCCTGGTCCTGGAGGCGGGCAACCTGGCGCAGGACGTGTTCCGTCAGATGTACCGCCTCGGCAGCCTGCCAGCTGTCCTGGAGGGCGCGAACACCGCCAACCTGGCCCAGTTGCTGGGCCGCCCGTACTTCTCCGTCCTCACCAAGCACACCCCGTACGACCGCTTCGACGAGCCGGCCGCGAACATCCTCTCCGAGGTCACGACCGTCCTCGGGATGCGCACCCAGTGGGGTCGCAACGTCCCCGACGCCCTGCTCGAAGCCCTCGACCGCCAGCGGACCGCGCTCAAGCTGCTCGACGGCGGACTTCCCTCCGCCCCCGGGACGACGGACGGGACGGTCGTGGTGACCGTGGACGAGGTCCAGCGCCTCGTCACCGCGCTCGAGTCCGACGACGCGGCGGACCGCATCGAAGCGATCCTCGGCCCGAACCACCCCGACGCCGCGAACATCAGCCGGATGGTGCGGTACTCGGGCTGGACGTCGGATGCCGACGCGAAGAAGTGGGAGGCGGTCCGGGCGCGGATCGGCCCGCAGGAGAAGGCCGCCCTGCGGGCAGCCGTCGAGGAGGTGCGCCTGCGGAACCTGGACAAGCTGCGGGACGCCACCAAGCAGTACTCGGTAGCCCCCGTACCGCAACAGGTGCAGGTCGTCGCAGACGCCCTCCGGCAGGCCAGGACTCCCGGCACACAGCTGCACACCTACTTCGACGGCCTGGCCCAGCGGGCCCGGGACCCGCGCAACGACCAGGTGCTCCAGGCGCTCGACGTCGCCCGGGCGGAGGCTCCGCTGCCGCTGCGGACGGTCTCCGCCGACCTCGATGTCCAGCCGAACGACGACCCGTACATCCGTGGCCTGCGGACCCCGATCACCCCCACGACGAACCCGAACACGGGCACACCCCCGTCCCCGACGGACACCTCACAGGAGCCCGACGCCCCCGCACCCATCGCCACGGTGTCGATCGGTGTCGACGCACCGGCGAACCCGTCCCCCACCCCCGCACAACCGGTGACCGAGGACGCCGGCGGCGACAGCGACATGGACATGGACGACATGGACATGGGCGACTTCGACGGGGACGTCTTCGACCTTCTGGGCGGGCCCACATCGGAAAGCCCCGCGCCTCCGGCCGTGGCGCAGGAGCCCGTCTCCATCCCCGTCCCGCCGCCGCGCACGCCCCTGCGCATCGTGGTCACACGTCCGGCGTCGGACCCGGTCGAAGCCGGCCCGTCCCCCACAGGCAACGCCCCGACCTCCCCGGCGCCGCTCCTCCTTCGCAGCCACACCGTCGACAACGGCAAGGTCACGGAGGTGAGCGTGCCGGACACCCGGGTCAGCCACCAGACGCTCCCGGGAGACGTCGGTGTCGCCTCGTACCTCCCGCCGGACTGGAGCCAGCGAGAACCGCGATCCGGCCAGGTCACCGGCGCCGACACCTACACCGATCTGCGACCCGGTACCCATCCCGGTACGGGCACGCTCGTCGGGGCCCGCAAGCCGGTCGCCTGGCAACCCGGCAAGGCGAGCTTCTTCGCCGCGCACGGCACGCCCACCCAGATCACGCTCGCCCTCGACGACGGCCAGGTGATCAAGGTGTCGGGGCGGGAACTGGGCCGCTTCCTGGCCCGGCAGCCCGGTCTCGGCGCGCCCGACCGGCCGCTCGTCCTGGTGTCCTGCTCCACCGGGCAACGGCCCGACCACGGCGGTCTTTCCGCGGCCCAGCACGTCGCCAACGTCACCGGCCGCAGGGTGTACGCCCCGACCACCGACACCGGGACGGCCCTGGACAGCGCGGACGGCATCCGGTCCGTCCTCCACCTGGACAGGGACGGCACCCCGGGGCAGTGGGCCGTCTTCACCCCGGAACCCAGCGGGGCCGAACTCGACGCCCTCGCGACGGCCGCCGGGCTGGGGACCGACGGGGAAGTCACCGCCTTCGACCAGGCGTTCACCCTCCAGTTCGTCCGTACGCTGAGGGACACCTTCGGCCCGAACGCCGAGCAGGGTACGGACGGTCCCGAGCTCCTGCGTGGTCTGGCCGCGCTGAACTCCCTGCGCTGGAACACCCCGCTCCAGGCACCCGGACCGGCCTTCACCGACTCCCGGATGAGCGCCGGCCTGCTGGACCGCATCACCCGTTCCGTGCTGGGCACCCGCCCTTCCGACACCCCGTCGCCCGACGACTTCCGCGCCGTGCTCGCGGCCGCGCACGCGACCCGTACGGCCGACCCGGGGGCGCGCGTCGAGCAGCTCGCCGCGCGTCTGCCCTCCCCCGCCGCCCCTCCCCCGCCCACCGCGACGCCCACCCCCTCGGCGCCGACGCCGTCCGACGCTCCCGCCGAATCCCCCGCGTCGGGCCTGCTGACGGACGGCCGGCTCATCGAGCGGCAGGGCGGCCGGTACGAAGTCCTCCGTACCCACGCGGACGGCAACTGCCTGTTCCACGCGGTACGGCACGGTCTGCAGAGGGTCCGGCCGGACGGGCTCGGCAGCCAGGTGAGCATCCACCGGCTGCGGAACCTGGTGGCCGACGCCTTCCACGACGGCCCCATGACCCAGCAGCTCAACCAGGGCGACCCGGTGGACACGGTCCTCGCGGAGCTGAACGCCGACGCCCTGAGCCTGCACCTGGGCATCCCGGTCCCCGCCCTGACCGACCAGGAGCGGCAGGTCGTCGACGCGCTTCCCCAGGCCCAGCGGGCCGCCCGCAGGGCGCGCTACCAGGCCGAGGCCCTGCGCCCCTTGCTCGCACAGCAGCTGTCCGTCACCAACCGGAACACCGAGGCCCTCTGGCGAGCCGTCGTCGCCCGACGCTTCCCGGCCTGGGGGCCCGCCGCGCCCTCGCTCGCGGACATCCGGAGGATGACGACCTCCGACCTGGTCGAGGCGGCGATCCGGGACATCCGCATGTGGAACACCCCCTTCTTCGACGCGGCACCGGAGGCCGTCGGCCGGGCGCTGGGCATCGAACTGGTCCTCGTCCAGGACCGCGCTCCGGACCGTGCCGTCGGCGCGCCCGGCGGAACCCGACTGCACGTGCACTACAACGGCTTCAACCACTATTCGGCGGTCGACGTCCACGGAAACCCGGGGAACCTCCCGTCGGCGGGAACGTCGGGCGGTGGTACGTCGTCGGGTGGCGGTACGTCGTCCGGTGGCGGTACGTCGTCGGGCGCCAAGGCCCCGGCCGCCAAGCCCATCCCGCCCGTCCCTTCCGCCCCTTCGGCCTCCGCCGCGCCCTCCGGCGGCGCTACGAAGCCGAAGGTGCACTTCGCCCTCCCCCATCCCGCCCTCGCCCACCCCCTCGGCGGCGACGACGGTGACAGCGACAGTGACAGCGGTTCCGACAGCGGCTCCGACAGCGGAGACAGTGACACTGACAGGGGAACTGACGACGGTGGTGACGGCGGCGGAACGGGTCCCGACCCGGCTGCCTTCGAGCCCGTCGAGGCGGCCCTCGAACTCCACCGGCCCCCGCGTCTGGACCGCTCGATGGTGCCGCCCCCCGCCCCGGCCGGTCCGGTGACCTTCACCGACGGCTCCCGTCTGCCCTCGTACCTCAGCGGTGACGAGACCTCCTACGGTCACAGCGCGGTCCGCCTGCGCGGAATCGACGCCGTCGCCACCGAGATCGGCGACCGCACCCACATACCCGACGAGACCCGGGCGCACTTGGAAAGCGCCCTGCGGCTGCGCCCCCGTACGTTCGACGGCGAGGGGTACGCCTCCCCCCCCTTCACGGACGACACCGGCCGGGTCCGTGTGCTGCACGTGCGCACCCGCCCGCACGGAGTCTGGGAGCGCTTCACCGACGTCCACGGCAACCCCGTGAGGATCGACGAGGCCCAGCGCAGCCAGGTCACGACCGGCCCGACCCGCTCCGTCACCCAGAGCACCTCGGTGTCCGGCTCCCTGCCGCTCGGGCCTCCGTCCGGCCACGCCGGGTTCGGCCGGATCGGCGGCTCCCTCGGCTACGCCAAGGGGTTCGACTACAACCTCCAGAACCAGACCCTGAGTCAGGTCGAGACCCGTATGTGGGACGGCTCCCATCTGCACCTGGACGACGTCCAGTACGAGGTCTGGTTCACCGGCGACCCGCAGGGGCCCGCGCGGGGGGCCGCGCACGCCCTGAACCCGGGCCAGAGTCATTTCACGTTCGGCGTGCACTCCGGTGTGTCCGTACGCCTCTCCGACAGCGAGACCGGGCCCGCCACCCCCGGCAGCGCCCCGCGCCACATGAAGCTGGGCGCCGAGAACGACTACCGGCTCGTCCACACCGAGGGCTACGGCCCGGTCGGGGGCATCCGGGAGTGGGCCCTGCGGCGGGTCGGCGCCCGGCACGGCAGTGCCGCCCACGCCGAGGTCTCGTCGTTCTTCACCACGGAGAACTTCCACCGGATGGCGGACCGGTTGGCCCGTGGCCCGGTCGCGGGGCGCCAGTTGCTCGGCGAGGACGCGCGGCGCTCGCCGGTCGGCGCGTTCGTCGTGGAGCGGGTCGAGCCCGGCGAGGCCGTGCTGCTCAGCGAGACGGCGGCCGGCGAACTGCGCAACACCATCGTCCAGACCGTGAAGGCCGAGCGGAGCCTCTCCAAGACGTACACGCAGGAGCTGAACGCCGCCGCCGGTCCCAGCTTCGACCTGTTGGGGGGCGCGCCGGCCCCGATCACCCTGCGCGGGGTGCTGGGAGCGGTCGGCCGCTACGTCCGATCCGCCACCTACGGCGGGGTGTTCGGCGGTTCGGGCGGCCGGCGCATCGCGGGCCGGGCGAAGAAGGTGCCGACGGCGCTCTACCTGGTGAAGAAGACCGTGTACGTCCGGGCCACCGGCGACGCCGAGCCGACCGCCTTCGAGACGTGGAGCCTGGACCGGATGACCCGGACCGAGGCCCGTCGGCACGCGGGCTGGGACGACGCGACGACGCTGCGGGCCCGGAACGCCAACCCGCCCTTCGCGCCCGCCTATCTGACGCCCGACGCACCGGCCGTGCTCGGCATGAGCCGCCCCGAGGTGTTCACCCACGCCGACGGCCGGCGCATCGCCGACCCCACGCGCCCGGCTCCGGACGCAGACCCGGACCCGGACCCTGACGCGAAACCGGGCCCGGACGCGGAACCGGGACCTGAGCCGGAGCCGGCGGCCGCCGCCGGCCCGCGTGGCCCGGGGCGCACCCTCCTGGAGGAGTTCACCGACCAGGTGATCCGGGCGGCGGCGCGTCGCCATCCCGACATGATCGCCCCGCTGGAGGAGCTGGACCCCACCTCGCGGCGGTGGAGCGACCCCGAGCGCTACCGGCTTGCCCTGCACAACACCCTGACCGTGATCGACCAGTTGTCGCACCACAGCATGGCGGGCAACCTGGAGACGATCACCACCACCGGCCTCCGGATCGATCTGACCGGACCGGGCCGGTTCGGCCGTTCCCACCGCCACATCTGGATCGACGGCACCCTCGCCAACCGGCGCTACGAGGGAACCCAGAACGACCTCATCCACCGCTCCGGCATGCCCGGCACGGACCGTCTGGACGGCTCGCGTTCGGCGAGCCACAACGTGGAGGGAGGGTTCGAGGCGCGCCTGGGCGGCGGTTCGGCCCAGGAGGACCCGGGCGATGCGGCCTGGCACGCCGTCTCGGTGTCCGCCGGTCCTCGATGGGGCCGGCAGAAGTCCCGCAAGACCACCTACGGGGCAGCGGCCTCCTTCGAGGGCGTCGTCGCCGGCGCCGCCCCCTCCCACCTCCACCGTTACGACCTCGAACTGCGGGCGTCCAGCGGCGGTATCTGGCGCCCCCGCAACCTTCTGCGCGGCCTGCCCACGCTCGGCCTGCTCGGCACCCGTCTGTTCGTCGTCGGGGAGCCGGAACGCGATCTGGTCGGCGGGCGGGCCGGGCCGCCCGTGCGGGGGCGCGTGCTGCTCTCCGTACCCGACGAGCACACCCCGAAGAGCGACCCCCACGGTGCGCCGCGCGGCGGGACGGCCGGGCCGCGGCCGGGCACGCTCGTCAGCGACGAGCGGCTCGGCGGGGAGCAGGCCAGGCGCCTTGCGACGGGTGACACCCGGGGAGCCGCGACCGGGCACGCCATGCCGTTCGGGGACCACCCGGTCCAGACGCTCGGGGTCGGCGGGCACAGGGAGCTGGCCTCGGCGGTCGAGGACGTGATGTCCCGGACGTCCGGCAACTCCTGGCACTTCACCCGTACCGGGGCTCCCGCGCACGACGCCATGCTGCGTCCCTTCCAACCCCCATATCTGGCGGCCGAGTTCGACCAGACCTCCGGTACGAGCGGCTCCCGGATCGGCGGCCTGTTCGGCAAGGGTCCGTACCTCAACCGGATCGGTGCCCTGGTGCACCGCACGCGGGTCGTCGACCCGAAGGTCGTCTCGCCGCCGGTCAAGCTGGAGACCGAGCTGGTCATCGGCAACGACCTCCAGTCCGGCGGCGCGGTCACCACGACCCGGACCTTCACCGTCGCGGGCGGTGCCTCCTACTCCCACCCGCACCAGGCCGGGCCCTCTCTGGTCGGCAGTTACGGCGTGACGGGGCGGTGGGGCCGCTCCCGCGCCACCACGCACAGCGTCACCCGTACGGTGACCAGCGAGGTCGACCGGGACGACGAGGGGCACGTGGTCCTCGTCTCCGGGGACACCGAGCACGACGTGCTCGGCGAGTCCCACGCCGGCGGTGTGCTCGCCCCCGCCCACGGTCTGGCGACCGCGCTGCGCACGAGCTGGGCCGGGCGGCGGCTGCGGTTCGCCGCCGACTGGCTCGGCCATCTGCCGGAGAAGGCCGCGCACGAACTGCGGCTGATCCGCGACCGGATGGGCGAGGTGCCGCGCTACACCAGCCGCCTCTGGAGCCAGCCGGCCTGGTTCCGCGCCAACCCGTTCGGCTCGTACCCGGTCAACAACCTGGACGCGAGCGAGGTGTTGGCCGACTTCGACCGGGAGCTGCGCCGCCTCGGGGTCGACGACGCGAGCCGCGACCGGGTGCACGCCATGGTCACCCCGCGCGCGCTGAAGGCCCTGCGCGAGGAGATGACGGGCGCCGGGGCCGGGGCCCGTACCCGGATCGGCGGCTGGGGCTGGCGCTCGGTCCGGGTCGGCGCCCGTACCGCCGCGCTTAAGGTCGAACTCATCGCGGGAGAGCCGGAGTTCGACCGGCTCGACCACAGCGTCACCTTCTGGGACACCCGCACCGCGACCGAGACGGTCGAGGACGCGGTCACCACGGCCCGGACGAAGGGCGCCGGCATCTCCGTCACCCAGTCGGTCCGTACCGGGGACGGCAAGGTCCCCGGCTCGGGACCGTCCTACGGAGAGTCCGGCAGCAGCACCCAGTCGGCGGCGACCTCCAAGGCGTCCACCCGCATGAAGTCGTACACCTTCGTGCCGAACGAGCCACACGCCGACTACCTCACGCCCTACCGGCTGAGGCTGACGCTGGATCTCGGGGACGGCACCACCGTCGCCACGGCCGTCGGCGACGTCGGACGGCTGCGCGAGCAGGTCCCGCTCAGCCTTACGGTGCCCTCCCCCGCCGCTACCCCTGGTTCCGACGCTCCGGCCGCCCCGGACCCGTTGGGCCCGCCCACCCTGGACGACGGCCCGCCCACCGCCACCGTGTGGGGCCGGGGGCAGGTCACCGAGGAGCGGATCGCCGCCTGGCGTAACGCCGGTGGTGCGGGAGGGAGCGACGGCAGCGGCAGCGGCAGCGGCAGCGGCAGCGGCAGCGGAGGGAACGGCGCGGGAAGCCCGTTCGAGATGCCCGTGAACGGCTTCCACGTGCGCCGGGTCACCGACCTCGGGACGCTCCGCGACGGCGCCGACCTCGCCGTCGCCCTGGCCTACGGCGCCCTGGCGGTCGGCGCGTCGCGGAACCCCCGGACGCTCACCGGGAATCCGCTCACCGCCGCGTTGCGCAGGGCCCGCCGCACCAACCTGACGCGGCCCGGCACGGCCTCGGCCTCCGCCCTGCACGACGGCATGAGCAACGCCGCCCTGTCCGCGTTCTTCCGCGACAGCAGCGGCCCGGGCGGGCACGCCGTGCCCGGGCTGAGCGAGAACACCTTCGCGGGCGGTTCCCAGGGCGACTTCCGGCTCTTCGCCCGTCCGCACCTGGCCGGTGCCCAGCTGCTCACCGTCGTCCCGGACAGCATGGTGGAGAGCGCCGAGCGGCAGACCGACGTGGAGGACGTCTCCGCCGGCCGCGGGGGCGCCCAGGAATCGACCCTCGGCGGCCAGGCCACCGTAGGCGCCGGGTCGGCGGGCAGCACCGTCCCGGGCCTCACCGGCGCGGTCGTGGGCTCCGGCGACACGGCGACGGCGAAGCACACCGGTGCCGAGGGCGCCCAGTTGAACGTCAAGCCGAAGGGCGGCCGTTCCTTCCTCTTCGCGGTCCCCACCGACTGGCTGGGCGTCGCCGAGGTGGAGCGGAGCTTCAAGGACACCAAGGTCGGCAGCTGGCTGGGCCGTGCCCTCGGCCCGCTGGGTTACGTCAAGCCCGGCCCGCAGGCCGTGGAGACCAGCGGGCACGTCCTGGCCTGGGTCCGCGAGGACGTGGCCCGCGCCCACGGCCTGATCACGGACGCGAACTACCCTCAGCAGGTCGCCGACGCCTGGACCGACACCGGGCGGGCCGGCAGCGCCTGGGCGGACGCCGACCGCGCGTACTGGACGGCCCGCCGCGCCATGCCCGAACTGCGCGAGCGCCACGCCGAGGCCCGCAGGGCGGTCACCGCCGCCAAGTGCCGGCTGTGGAGCGCCCTGGCCGCCGACGAGCCCTCGCCGCAGGAGACGGCCGACGCGCGCGTCGCGGTCCGGGCCGCCCTGGACGCGCTGCGGCAGGCCCGGCACGCCTCCGACGCCGGCTACCTGTCCTTGCGGACCAAGCAGGACGCGGCGGTCGCGGCGGCCGAGGAGTTCCACACCGTACGGGCGGCCACGGACCGCCTGACCCGCTGGCACCGCCTGCCCGAGGAGCAGCCCGCCACGGGCCCGCAGCCCACCACCACCACCACCACCACCACCACCACCGCGTCCTCCGGTGGAGCCGACGGGACGGTCGCAGACGGGGCAGCCGGGGACGGGACTGCCAGGGAAGGAGCGATCGGAGATGGGACGGTCGGGGACGGGTCGGCCGAGGACGGAACGGTTGGGGACGGCACGGTCGGTTCGCCGCCGCGACGGGCGGGGCTCGTCGAGCCGCCCGCCCCGGTCTTCACGCCGCCGGGCGCCGCCAAGCCCCCCGTCGTCCAGCCCGCGTACCGCCTCCGGCGCGGCCGCCGCGGCGGGCCCGACCTCATCACCTCCCCCGAGGGCGCGAGTCATGCGTTGTCCCCGGCGACCGACGCCGACCAACCCGGCGACGGCGAGGGTTTCTACGTCGCGTTGGCCGAGGGCCTCCGGGTCAGCGGCGCCGCACGGCCCGAGGAGCTGCCCACCGACTCCCGCGCCGAACTCGCCCGACTCCTGCGTCACCGGTTCGCGGACTCGCTCGAAGGGCCGGACGCGCTGAACGACCCCGTGGTCGCGGAGCTGCTCGAGTTCACGGCACCGGACAGCACGGACAGCTTCGAGGAGCGGGAACTCACCGCGAGCGACGTCGACCTGGACGGCGCGGGTTCGGCGCGGCGGCACGAGTTCCAGGACTCCGGCGGCAGGCTCCCGCTCCACGAGGAGTTCACCGCCGAACAGCGTGCCGCCCTGGCCGCCGCGCAGCTGCGCCGACCGGGCACGGCCGACGCGAGGCGGGGCTGGGACACGGGCGCCGCCGACCTGCTGCCGACCCTGGCGGCCCGGTCGTTCGGCGTCACCGTGGTCGTCGTCCGTGAGGACCTGACGTTCCAGGACTTCGCACCGCCGGCGGACCACGACACGGGCGAGCGGGTCACGCTGTACCTCGGCGGCGGCCGCTATCGCGCCGCCGTCGACCCGAACGCGTACGACCGGCTCTCCCCCCTCGTCCACCGGGCCCAGGACCCGTCGGCCCACGCGCCCGAAGACGACTCCGAGTCCGAGACCGCCGTCCCTGTGGCGCCGGTCGTCCCGGCGCCGCGCACCGCGCACGTCCGGGCTCCGTGGAACGCCCCACGCGGTGCCGCGGACTGGCGCCGGGACCCGGACCTTCCGGGCACCCTCACCGCCCCGGACGGCACCACGTCCGACCTGGTCGAGCCGAGCGGCGACGGCAACGGCTTCTGGGACGCCCTGACCGGGCGCCCGGGGGCCCCGGAGGAGACGGCCTCCCGGCTGAGCCGGACGACGTTGCCCCCGGACGTCGACATCGACCCGGAAGCGGTCTTCACCGGTGCCGAACTCACCGGCGCGGGCATCCGACTGGACCGGGCGCAGTCCCGCGCGTTCAGGGACATCGGCGACCGGCTCCCCGCCGACCTGCGGCTCACCCAGCGCCAGCGGCACCGGCTGGTCCGGGCGCAGTTGCTGGCGGGCCGGCAATGGAACGAGGAGACCACGGACCTCGCGGCGCAGACGGCCGCGATCGCGCACATGGCCCGGATCACCGTGGTTGACGAGACGGGCGCCGCGAGGACCTTCGAGCCGCCCGGCGCGAGCGCGCTCCCGAATCTGCCCACACTCACCGTGTTCCGGCGCGGCCGGGAGTTCCTGGGGCTCCGCCCCCGCCCGACGCACGTCCCGCCACCACCTCCGCCACCCCTGCCTCCGGAGGCGGACCCCGGCTGGCGGCTGGCGGCCTTCCGCACCCGGGAGGTCACCCGTGACGACGTCCTCGGTCTCGCCTACGGACACGGGGCGCAGGCTTCGTGGGACCTCGACCCCACGCTGCCCCTGAAGATCGCAGATCTGTTCCTCTCCGACGACGACGCGCGCACCCTGTACGAGCGCCTGAACCCCCTTCCACCCTCCGCTTCGGAAAGCAGCCCCGCATGAGCGACGCCGCCCCGCCCCCGGTCCAGGACGACGTCCGCGAGGCCGCCCGACTCGCTCCCGACCACTGGCTCGGCATGGTCGACCCCGGCTGGCGCGGCGAGGGCGCTCCGCCGCGCTGGGCGCTGGTGGGCGAATGGCGTTCCGCACCCGACGGCGAGGTGGCCGAGTGGCAGGCCAACGAGGAGTACCGGCCCTCGCCGCAGGCCCTCGGCTGGCCGGCCCCGACCGACCCGGTGGACGAGGCCGTCCAGTTGGCCGTGACGGGCTACGGCGGGTGGGAGGACGCGGTCCGTGCCCTGGCCGCCGCCGATGTCTCCGTACTGCTCACCCCCGACGGCGAGCCGCTGCTGCCCGCGGGCCCCGACGGCCGTCCGACCGTGCCGGTGTTCACCGCCGATCCGCACCAGCCGTTCGCCGGAGTCCTGACCCACCGGAGCCTGCCCGCCGCGGAACTGGCCCGTTCCCTCGCCGCCGAGGGCGCGTTGCTCGCCGTCAATCCGGCCGGACCTGCCCGGCTGACCGTTCCCGCGCAGGACGTCGTGTCCGCCGCTCCCGTCCCGTCGACCCCTGGAGCCTCCTCATGACCACCTCGGCATCCGCGGCCGCGCAGCCGCACGAAGAAGAAGCGCAGGCCCCCGAGGAGTCCGCCGGGACGCCGACCGCCGCCCTTGCGGCCCCGGACCTGGACGCGTCCCTGGACACGTCCCTGGAGACGTCCTTGGACCCGTCCTTGGACACGGACGCGGACTCCGCCGAAGCCGAGGTGCGGACGAACACCGAGACCGGCGCGGACGCGGACACACATTCGGATACGGAAACAGAAGCGGCTGCGGCCGCGGCTGCGGCTGCCGACGCGGAGGCGGAGGCCGAGCCCGACCCCCGCCGTCCCAGGAAGAGCATGCTGGCCGCCGCGGCCCTGGCCGGACTGGTCCTGCTGGGCGTGCCCTTCCTTGTCAGCACGAACACGGACGACGACGCGAAGCCCGGTAAGGCCGCCGAAGCCGCCGGTACGACGCTGGGCGAAGGGCAGGAGGGAGCCTCGGGCGAGTTCGGCTCGGCGGCCCCGAGCCACTCGTCGTCGCCCGCCCCTGGTGGGGGTACGGAATCCGGCAAGGAGAGCGCGTCTCCGACGCCGAGCGGCTCCCAGGGGGCGAGGCCTGGTCCGGCCACCGACAGCGCTGTTCCGGTCGACCCGCCGACCGGCGCGAACCGGCCGGCACCGTCTCGCTCCGCCGCCCCCCAGCCGAAGCCCGCCAAGCCCGTCCAGGTCGCCCCGGCAGCCTCACCCACCCCGGCGGTGAAGACGTACCAGATCTCCGGTCACGCCTCCGGGCGCTGCATCGCCGTGTCAGGCGGCAAGAGCACCGACGGGGCACCCCTGGTCCTGGCCGACTGCAATGGTTCGTCCGCGCAGCGCTGGCAGTTCATGTCCGACGGCACGCTCCGGTCGATGGGCAAGTGCATGGACCTCGCGTGGGGCGAGACGTACAACGGCACCCAGGTCCAACTGGCCCGCTGCAACGGTGGCCAGGCCCAGAAGTTCCGCGTCAACACCTCCCACGATCTGGTCACCCCGAACGGCAAGTGCGTGGACGTCAAGGACATGGGCACGGCGGCCGGCACCCGTCTCCAGCTCTGGGAGTGCGGCGGCACGGACAACCAGAAGTGGAGCACGCGTACTTGACCCGTCGGGGCGGGTGCGGGCAGGCCCCGATCCCGGGGGGAGTTGGTACCGGGACCTGCCCGTGTGCGCCGGGTCAGGGAACCCGGGAACGCGCACCACGGTGGACTACGGACGGGGGCGGGGGCAGGTTCAACCCCGCCGGGGCGTACTCTCCGGCCCGACTCGGCGTCCAGGCCGGTTCGGATCGGTTCAGGTCGGTTCAGGACGGTTCAGGCCGCTCACCGTCCGCTGAGTGGGACCCAGCCCCAGGTGGTTGCGGCATTGCCGCCTGTGCCCCGGAGCCTCAGCTGGTGCCCAGGGTGCGGTTCAGGAGAGGGAGCAGGTGGTCCCAGTGGCGCTGCAGCCCGGAGGCGCTGAAAGCGTCGGTGTCGGACATGGTGAAGCCGTGGATCGTGCCGGGGTAGATCGTGGAGGTGTAGCTGACGCCTGCGGCATCCAGGTCCTGGTTGAGCGCGCCAAGGGCCTCGGGTGTCACGTCGCCTTCGGCGTGGCCGAGGTGGACCTGGGCGGTGAGCTTGGAGAACGGACCGGGCCCATCGGCGGCCACGGGGGCGTGGAACGCGGCGAGGGCAGCGACCTGGCCGGGGTGGGCCGCGGCGGTACGCATCGCCAAGAGGCCGCCTATGCAGTAGCCGGTCACCGCGACCGGGCCCACACCGACCTCGGGCTGGGCGGTGAGGAACCTGAGGTAGGCGTCGGCGTCGCTCAGCACGCGGTCGGCGGTGTGCGCCTCGATCAAGGGCATCAGCCGGTCGAAGATCGCGGGCCTGGCCTCTTCTCCGATGTGCTCGGGAAGCTCGATCACCGGTGCCGGGCCGTGCCGGTAGAAGAGGTTGGGGACGAGCACGTAGTACCCGTGGCCGGCCAGTTCGCGGGCCATCTCCCGCAGTACGGGCCGGATGCCGAAGCCGTCCGCGTACATCAGCACCCCCGGGTGCTGCTCGCCACGGTCGGGGAACGCGGCGAATGCGTCGGCTTGGCCGTCGGCGGTGGGAATCTGGAACGTCTTGGTGGACGTGGACATGAACTCTCTCCTGTCGTGGTTGATCTGTCGAACCTCTGATCAACACGACGGAGGCGGAGCCCGCGCAGCGGCGCAGGATCCTCGATCGAGCAACGGGCCCGCACCGGCCCGTACGGCGCTCAGAAGAGCACCGGGTCACCAATCCGTGTGTGGCGCGATGCCGTCCCGGTAGTCATCCCCACAACATAGTCCACAGCCCTCGATCGTCCGAGCTGTTTGCGGCCGG
Organism: Streptomyces sp. NPDC001927; assembly: GCF_053594455.1. Classification (NCBI taxonomy): domain Bacteria; kingdom Bacillati; phylum Actinomycetota; class Actinomycetes; order Kitasatosporales; family Streptomycetaceae; genus Streptomyces; species Streptomyces sp. NPDC001927. The sequence continues at coordinate 465,252 of NZ_JBSFEN010000002.1, forward strand.
CACGGCGGGCGCCCCACGGTCGTCGGCGACGACATGGCCGCCTACGCACGGTCCTTGCGGGCCAACGGAGTTGGCCCGTATCGCAGATCACGCGGAAGCCCGTCAGGAGGCAGCCGTCAGGCGATCGGGACACGAATCCGCACGACCTTCCCCGTCGCCGCGCGGAACGCCGCCAGCTGGCCGCCCGCCTCGTCGACCAGGAAGCTCGTGATCGCGAGCCCGCGACCGCCCTCCGCCTCCGCGTCGACGTCCATGTCGGCGTCCGGGTCGGCGTCCGAGTGGGCGTCCTGGGTGAGGCACGGCAGGTGAGGGTCTCCGTCGGCGACGTCGAGCTGCAGCCGGCCGCCCCCGAGGGAGACCGTGACCCGCAGCCGGCCGCCCGCGTGCCGGACGGCGTTGGACAGGAGCTCCGTGCCGGCCAGGAGCAGCAGGTCGACGCAGGGAAGCGCGACGCCCCAGGCTTCGAGCGTCCGGCGCAGGCGCGCCCGCACCCGGGGGACCTCGAACGTCGCACCCCACGCCGCCCAGCAGGCGAGGCGGCGCCCCGGAGACGGCGGGGCGGGCACGGACGGCGGGGCGGACGGGGCGGACGGGGCGGACGGGGCGGACGGGGCGGGCGACCCAGCGCGTGAGCGCGGCAGCGGGACGGCCGGGGACTGCGCGGCGACGAGCATGGGACCAGGCATGGGAACTCCCTGACGAGGGGGCGACGCACGCCGCGATATCTCGTGTAACCTCCGGGTCACACATCAGCCGACTCAATCGACGTCCGAGACGTTTACTACGCCGCACATATTGTGTTACACGTGTAACACCGTACGACGGACCGCCTTGAGATCACAAGGCATTTCGGACATTCAATGGAAATTCGGCCACACACCCGCAGAAAGAGGCGGTCATGACGCAGTCACCTCCCCTTGCCCCGGCCGTACAACCGGCCCCCGGACCCGATTCCGGATGGCCGCCGCCGCCCTACCGCGCCCCCTCTGCGCCGCTGGTCGGCCAGGACGGCGTGCGCCACTTCGACGGACTGACCTACGCGAACACGGCGGGATACCGGCCCTGCCTGCTCGATGTCCACGTGCCGGCGTCCGAGGGGCCGGTGCCCGCCGTCGTGTGGATCCACGGAGGCGGCTGGCTGGAGGGCGACCGCCGCTACCCGCCGCCGACCGTGCCGGTCGAGCTGCTGCACGGCACCGTCCTGGGCGCCGGCCTCGCCCTGGTGAGCATCGACTACCGGCACGGGCTCGAGGCTCCGTTCCCGGCGCAGCTGCACGACACGAAGGCGGCCATCCGCTACGTCCGCCAGTTCGCCGCCGAGCTCGGCATCGACGGAGACCGGATCGCGGTCATGGGCGAGTCGGCGGGCGGCCACCTCGCCGCACTGGCCGGACTCGCGCGCCCGGGCGCCACCCAGGACACGGCGGCGCTGGAGGGCGGCGTCGGCGTCCGGGACCAGGACAGCGCCGTGCAGGCCGTCGTCGCCTGGTACCCGGCCACGGACATCGGCCCGCTGCTCGGGCACCCGCTGCCGATGCCGCCCACGCCCGACGGCTGCGCCTACCCCAACCCCTTCGACGCCCTGCTGGGCGGCACGCCCGAGCAACGGCCGGGGCTCGCCCGCGCCGCGAGCCCGGTCACCTACGCGGGCGGCACGACCCCGCCCCCGTTCCTGCTGGTCCACGGGACCGCGGACCAGCTGCTGCCGTACAGCCAGAGCGAGGTCCTCGCCGAGGCCCTCCGCGAGGCGGGCGGAGACGTCACCCTGCGGCCGGTGGAGAACGCCGACCACATCTTCCTCGGCGCTCCGGACGTGACGCCGATCGTCAGCGAGAGCGTCGACTTCCTCGCCCGCCGCCTCGGCGCCTGAGCACCGCCGTCGCCGAACACCCCGCGCGGGGCGCCGACATGACGGCGCCCCGCGCTCCGTACAGACAAGCACGGGGGCCGATGGCTCACGAGGACCGGCGGTGCACCAGGACGGGTTCCATGCCCGGCACCTGCGGCGACGTGCCCCGGTCCACCAGCTCGTGCAGGGCGTCGGCGACCTGCGCGGGCGTCGGCAGGTCGAGCCGTACGGACGTCAACGGCGGCTGCTGCATGGACGACAGGACCAGGTCGTCACAGCCGACGACCGCGACGTCCTCCGGGACGGCGACGCCCGCGTCGCGCAGGGCGTGCAGCAGCAGCGCGGCGTACTCGTCGTTGTAGGCGAACACCCCGTCCAGGTCCAACTCCCGCCAGCGCCCGGCGAGTTCGGCGGCTGACTCGTGCGTGTAGGACATCTCCACCGGGGTGATCGTCGCCGTGCTGCGGGCGGCCACACCCTCGGCGCCGACGAGGCGCGGCCGGGCGAAGGTCTCCAGGCCGCGCTCCTGCGGCATGACCACGCCGATCCTCCGGCGCCCCTGCGCCAGCAGGTGCTCGACGGCGACCGCGCCGATCCGCGTCTGGTCGAAGTCGACGACGTGGGCGCCGGCCACTTCCCGGGACGCGAAGGCCAGCACGCCGCGCACCCCCGCCCGGCTGAGCACCTCCACGGCCTGCCCCGACAGACTGTCGCCGTCCAGGGCCACCACCGCCGCGGGACGGAGCTCCGCCCAGGCGCGGGCCGAGCTCACCGCGTCGGGGAACCGCCCCGCGTGCAGCACGAGGACGTACCCGTGGCGCTCCAGCTCGCTCTCCAGGTCGTCGACCCACATGCTGACGAGGCGCCCGGCCGCGGAGACCGACGCGGGGATGAGCACGAGGTTGCTGCGGCCCGCCCTGAGCGACCGGGCCGCGGCGTGCGGTACGTAGCCGAGCTGCTCGGCCGCCGCCAGCACCCGGGCCCGCGTGGTCTCGCCGACCCGGTGGGCCTGCGTGTTGTTGAGGACGAAGGACACCGTCGCCCGCGACACTCCCGCCAGGCGCGCCACATCGGCGCTCGTGACGGCCGCCCCGGCGGTCGGCTTCTTGCCCATGACGTCCCCTGCCCGGTCTCCTCGTCGGCCGGTCGGCCACCGTCCAGGTTACACGCGTTAGCGGCGGGGCGTCCGGGGACGCCGACGGCCCCGGGCTCGCTCTGGCAGCCCGGGGTCGGCAGGGGTGCGGGTCGTAGGTGATCACGATCGGTTGGTTACACGTGAAACGTCCGAGCGTGAGGCGATACGAGACGTTGGGACGACCGTGACTCCTCGCCTACTCGGCCACCGCCGGGCGCCGGCCGTGCAGGCGCCGGGCATGCCCGGCGAGGTCGTCCACGGGGAGGGTGACGGAGTCGAACCGCATGGTGGTGCGTCCGTCCTTCCGGTACGGCTCCCAGGTCGGCAGTCCCGCATGGTTCGGGTCGCCGGTCCGGGCGAAGGCGATCCACGCCCGGTGCATGCTCCGCGCGAGCCCCTCCCCCACCGTCGGGTCGATCCCTTCGACGAGCGGAGCGTGCGCCCAGTTGGCGAAGTTGTCGAAGACGAAGGGGAGTTCCAGACAGTGGGCGGCGGCGAGCCTCCCCTGATGGGCGGGGGTCGGGAAGTCGAACTGGTACGCCCACACCGGGCGCCCGGACGCCGCCCTGGCCTCGGCCAGTTCCAGACAGGGGACACGGAACAGCTCGTCCGTGATGAGGTCCATGAGCACGTCCACCGGCCGGGCGCCGGGGCGGGTTCGCGCGTACTCCTCGTACACCTCGGCCGCCTGCCCCGCGCCGAACGTCTCCGCGATGCGGTCGACGACCTGCTCGCGGGTGGCCTGCGCATATCCCGGGTCCAGGGCGAAGCCGAAGTTGGCCTCCTCCCGGGTCCAGCCGATGAGGACGTCGATGTCGTCCGCCGCCGGCCCGTCGAGGAGGGCGTGCGCGGGATGACGGAAGAGCGTGACGTCGTCCCGTACGGGAAGGAACGGGGTGGGCCAGTACCCCCAGCGCATGGTGTGCCCGAAGAGCGCGCCCGCCGCCTCGATCAACTGCGGCCAGGGCAGGGCGCGGAGTTCGTCGGCGTCCTTCACCCCGGCGAACCGCAGGTAGGCCTCGACGCGCTCCTCGTACTCGACGGGGGTGGGGATGCGCAGCCCGAAGGGCGGGCTCTGCAGGATGACCCGCTGGAACAGCTTCCGCGCCTCGGGGTGTCCGGCCAGGGCGGCCGTCGACATCGCGCCGCCCGACTGGCCGGCGACCGTGATGCGGTCGGGGTCCCCGCCGAAGTGCTCGATGTTGTCGCGCACCCAACGCAGCGCGGCCAACTGGTCGGTGAGCCAGAGGTTGGCCGGATGCCCGTCCGAGCCGGCCTGGGCGTCGGACCCCTCGGCCTCGTCGGCCTCGTCGACCTCCCCGCTCTCCACGAAGGAGAGGTAACCGAGCGGCCCGATACGGTAGTTGAGGGTGACGACGACCAGGTCACCGTCGCGGGCGAAGGTCTCGCCGGAGTAGATGGGCAACGATCCCGAGCCGGAGACGAACCCGCCGCCGTGGATCCAGACCAGCACCGGCCGCCGCGCGGCGTCGGGAGCCGGCGTCCAGACGTTCAGCGTCAGGCAGTCGTCGTCGAACGGCGGGTTTCCGTGGCCACCGAGAACGGGGTCGCCGCCCTCGATGTACATCTGCGGCGCACTCGGGCCGTACGCGGTCGCATCCCGCGTACCGCTCCAGCCGGGGTGCGGCCGGGCGGCGCGCCAGCGCAGGTCGCCCACCGGGGGCTCGGCGTACGGCACGCCCTTGAACACCGCGACGCCGCCCTCGGTCCGGCCGCGCAGCCGCCCAGCCGGCAGCCCGACGACGAGGGAAGCCGCCTCCTCTTGCATGTCAGTCATGCCTGTCCTCCTTGGTCCATCGTTCGCCGGGCGCATCCGCGCCGCCACACGGGCCGGACAGCGAGACTATGCAGCACTCATGACGATCGTCAATCATTCACTATATGGGAGACCCGGGCGCAGCCTCAGTCCCAGAGGCGGCCCGACGCCGAACGGGCGGCCTCCTCCTCCAAGAGGCGGGCGAACGCGCACCACACCAGCAGGGAGACGCCCGCCCCCAGGGCGGCACCGGCCACGGCGTCGCTCAGCCACTGGGCGTGCAGCCAGGTGCGGCTCCAGATCGTGGCGGCCACCAGGGCGGCGGCGAAGAGCCACCACCAGCGCCGCGCGACCGGCGGGAACAGCACCACGCCGGCCGTCACCACGAGCGCCGTCACCGTGAAGGCCTGGCCGGACGGGAAGGAGCCGCCGCCCACCAGGACCCACGGCTCCGGTGGGCGCGGGCGGTCGATGAACTGCTTCACGGGAAGTACCACCAGGATGTCGGCCACCACGCAGGCGGCGAAGACGAACGCCCCCGATCTCCAGCGCCCGTAGACGGCGAGACAGCCCGCGAGGACCAGCGGCACGACCATGCCGAGGGGCCCGCCGAGGACGTCAAGAGCCTGCGCGAGCCCGGTCACCGCGTCGCCCGGCGAGCCGTGGATCGCGCGCATCCAAAGATCGTCGACGCGCTGGAAGAACGGCGCGCCCTCGCCGAGGGTGGCGAGCCCGACCGCCAGGCCGGCGGCCGTCAGCGCCGATCCGGCCAGAACGGCGCGCCGGGGCGGTGCGGCCAGAACGGGGTGCCGCGCCGGCTCGGGAGGAGGTGGCGGAGGCGGCGGGACGGGAACGGCGGGCGAAAGGGACATGGCTGACCTCCGGGAAATGCGGGGGAACCGCGACGCCGACGCGGCGTGGCGGTGCAGTGCGGCGCGGTGCGGTGCGGTGCGGCGGTGCAGTGCGGTGCGGCGGTACATCGCAGTGCAGTGAGGGAGATGCGAGCGGGAGCGGGCGGCGACGGTGGCCGCGCGGCGAGGGAGAGCAGGGAGCGCGCGGGGCGGTCCCGCCGTGCGCGGTGATCGACCCGCACGACGTTTTCAGGCCAAGGCTGAACCTTCGCGGCACTCGACACAAGAGCGACCCGTGAGTAGCTACACGTGTTAGCAACGGAGCCACTCCGCGCGGTCACAGTCGCCATTCAAATGCCTCGAACCCCTATCCAAAGGAGTTCACGAGTGCTACACAATGCTGCAAGCCGGAATTAACACGTGTAACTAGGTGGTCGCATCACCGCGTCCCTCCGTAGTCGCCGTCACGCGAAAGCCCCAGGCGCGAAACACGTCCCCCGGCCGTCATCCCCTCATCGCTCCAGCTCGTAGCTCAGCGCTCACCGCTCAGCTCCGTCCCCCGAGGAGTCGCCATGCACGCCCCGATCCCCCGCCGCGCGGACGACGCGCCCGCATCCCCCGGTGGTCACCGTGACTGCAGATGAACTGATCCAGCCGGACGCGGCAGCGCAGGCGCAGGAGCCCGCGCCGCGGCAGCGCGGCCTGATGCTGCTCCTCCTGCTCGCGAACGCCTCCATGCTCGCCGTGTACATGGGCGTCGGCTCCGTGCTTCTGCCGACGCACATCGCCACCCTCGATCCGGCGAACAAGGTCGCCATCCTCGGCATCGTGGGCGGGGTGAGCGCGGTGTTCGCCACCGCGTTCAACCCGATCGCCGGCGCCCTGTCGGACCGGACCGGGCGCCGCAACCCGTGGATCCTCGGCGGCGCGCTCGCGTCCCTCGCCGGCCTCGCCCTCCTCGGCAGCGTCCAGACGGTGCTGATGGTCGGCATCGCGTGGTGCCTGGTGCAGGCGACCATGAACATCTACCAGGCCGCCGTCACGGCCATCGTGCCCGACCGCGTCCCCGCCGCCCGCCGGGGCACGGCCTCCGCCCTGGTCGGCCTGGCGCTGCCCGTCGGCGGCACCGCCGGCGTGATGATCGCCTCGCAGACGGCGGGCACGCCGACGATCGGCTACCTGGTGCTCGGCGCGCTGGCGGCCGGGGCGGCGCTGCTGCTCACGACCTTCTGCCGCGACGTACCGCGGCGCGCGGCCGCGCCCTCCCCGTCCGTACGGAAGCGCGAGCGCCTGGGCGCCTTCCTGTCCGCGCTGTCCCACCACGACTTCCGGTGGGCCTTCATCGGCCGCGCGCTGATGGTGCTCGGCTACTTCTCGGTGATCGGCTACCAGCTGTACATCCTCGACGACCACATCGCGCTGCCCGACGGGCTGACTCCGCCCGAGGCGATGGCGATCCTCACGCCGGTGTCGATGGCAGCGATGGCGCTGTCGACGGTCGTCGGCGGTCTGCTGTCCGACCGCTGGGACCGGCGGAAGATCTTCGTCGGCGTGTCCGCGGCGCTCGCCGGGGCCGCGATGGCGATCCCCGCGATCAGCCCGACCTGGACCGGCATGCTGGTCTTCAGCGCCCTCAACGGCCTGGGCTTCGGCTGCTTCATGGCGGTGGACACCGCGGTGGTGACCCTGGTCCTGCCCCGGGCCGAGGACGCCGCCCGGGACATGGGCGTCCTGAACGTCGCCAACGCGGGGCCGCAGATCGTCGCCCCGTTCGTGGCCTCCGCGATCGTGACCGCGCTCGGCGGCTACACGCCGCTGTTCATCATCGGCGGCGCCCTGTCCTTGCTGGGCGCGCTGTCCGTGATCCTCATCCGCGGGGTCCGCTGACCGGCCGTACCGCCGCACTGGTCCTACCCGGTCCTACCGGCCCTACCGGCCACACCGGCCACACCGGTCTACCGGCCGTACCGCCCGCACGAGGCATCGGCCGTACGGCCGCACCAAGCCCGCCGGGCGCATGTCGAGGGGGCGTGCGCCCGGCGATCTCCACCCCTCCCCCTCCTTCCTCCCAGCTTCTCCTCCCGCATCGAAGGAGCAACTCCGTGAGACGCAAGCGCGCTCTGCCCCTGGCCGCTCTGCTGCTGTGCACGCCCGCCCTGGCCGGCACGGTGCCGACGAGCGCCGCCGCGGCGGCCGCACCCGCCGTCCCGGCCGGCCCGCTGCGCATCCTGCTGACCAACGACGACGGCTACAACGCCCCCGGCATCCGCCTGATGTTCCAGCGGCTGACCGCCGCGGGGCACGACGTCACCATCGTGGCCCCGCTCACCAACCAGAGCGGCGCCGGGACGAAGCTGATGAGCGGCAGCACCGTCAAGGTCGAGCACCCCGAGCCGCGGGTGTGGGCCGTGGACGGCACGCCCGGCGACTCGGTGTCGTTCGGACTCGCCGCGGTGTTCGGCGACCGCGCCCCTGACCTGGTGGTCTCCGGCACCAACTTCGGGCCCAACGTGGCCGCCCTGGCGACCCATTCCGGCACGGTCGGCGGCGCAATCGCCGCCGTGGAGCGCGGTGTGCCCGCGATCGCGGTGAGCACCGGCGAGCTCGCGGTCCCGGTCCCCGAGCAGATCTTCAACGCCATGCGGCCCACCAACGACTTCACCGTCAAGCTCATCGACCGGCTGCGCGCGCAGGCGAGGAACGGCCGGCTGCTGCCGGAGGGTGTGGGCCTGAACGTGAACCACCCCGTGGTCGGTGCGGACGGCACGGGCACCGCCCGCGGTGCCTCTGTCACCACCCAGGATCCGCAGCCCGGCCTCGCGGCGGAGTACACCGACAACGGCGACGGGACCTGGAAGGTCGGCGTCGGCCTGGTCACGGCGCCCGACCGGAAGGGCGGCGACGTGGAGGCGGTCCGCGCGGACAAGGTGTCCGTCGCCCCCATCTCCCCCGACTGGAACACCGGCACCGCGGAGTTCGCCAAGGTAGCGACGCTCCTGGGCGGCCTGCGCCCGTAGGCAGGCGCTGCGTTCGTAGGCGGGCGCTGCGCCCGTAGGCGGGCCCGCACGCCCGCTCACGCCCGCGCACGCCCGCTCCCCGTCCCGGCGGACCGCGTCCGCCGGTCCACCGGTCCGCCGGTCCACCGGTCCGCCGGGACACCGCCCCACGACTGTCATGTGCTCGACACCCCCTCATGGAGGAGAGTTGACAAGGATGACGCGCTCGATCGTTCCCTCGGTGGCGCTGGCTCTGGTGCTCGCCGTCGCCGCCCTGTTCACGCACCCGGCGGTCGCCGCCCCGTCCCGGCAGGGCGTCGCCACGGCGCGCCCGGTCGTCGCCACGGACCAGGGCCGGATCGCCGGCCAGGTCAACGGCCGGGCCGAGGAATTCCTGGGCGTCCCGTACGCCGCACCACCCGTGGACGACCTCCGGTTCCGTCCGCCTCGGCCGGCCGCGCGGTGGTCCGGGACACGGGAGGCCACCCGGCAGGCTCCCGCGTGCGTGCAGTTCCTGCCCGTCGGGCTCAGCGACCCGGAGTACGTCAGCGAGGACTGCCTCTACCTGGACGTGTACCGGCCCCGTCACTCCCGTCCGGGTGACCGTCTGCCCGTACTGCTCTGGAACCACGGCGGGGCCTTCGTCATCGGCACCGGCACCCAGTTCGGCGGCCGGACCATGGCGGACCTCACCGGCAGCATCGTGGTGAGCGTCAACTACCGCCTGGGACAGCTCGGTTACCTCGCCGCGCCCGAGCTCACCCGGGAGAACGGCCTCGGCTCCGGGTCGTACGGACTCATGGACCAGATCGCGGCCCTGAACTGGACCCGCGACAACATCGCCGCCTTCGGCGGCAACCCCGCCAACATCACCCTCTGGGGTCAGTCCGCCGGCAGCGCCTCGGTCTGCGCCATGCTCAGCTCCCCGCGCGCCGCCGGGCTGTTCTCCCGCGCCGTGCTCCAGAGCGGACCGTGCACGCTTCTCCGCGCGCCCGGCTCCGCCCAGGCCGCCGAGGCGGCGGGCGACTTCGCGGCCGCGGCGGGCTGTCCGGACCCGGCCACCCGCGCCGCCTGCCTCCGTACGGTCCCGGCCACCGATCTGATCGCCGCCGCCCGCACCCGTACCTCCGCCGGGCCCGCCTACGGTGACGGCCTGCTCCCGATCCAGCCGTCCGAGGCGATCGCATCCGGCCGGTGGAACAAGGTCCCGGTCATGATCGGCAGCACCCGGGCCGAGGCCAAGTTCTTCCTGGCCGGGACCCATCCGTACCTCACGGCGTGGGAGTACACGGACCAGATCAACGCCACGTACGGTCCGGCGGCGCCGCAGGTGCTGGCGCGCTATCCCGTGGCGGGCTACCCCACTCCGTTCGACGCGATGTCGGCGGTCGTCACCGACTCCACCTTCGCCTGCCACACGCTCGACACGGCGCGTTCCTTCGCCTCGCAGGTGCCGACCTACGTCTACGAATTCGACGACCCCCGGTCCCCCACGCTCCTCGGGGTCCAGCCTCCGGGGGTGGACATGGCCAACGCGCACAGCGCGGAACTCGCCTACGTCCACGACTTCAGCCTGACCGACCGCCCGCTCACCGCCGAACAGCGCGCCTTCGCGGACGACATCAAGCGCCGCTGGGGAGCGTTCGCCCGCACCGGCGACCCCAACATCCCGGGTGCGACCCGCTGGCCGGCGACCCTCGGGCGGCACACGGTCCTGACCCTGAACCCCGAGCGCACCCGTACGTCCACGACGTTCGCGGCCGACCACCAGTGCGGCTTCTGGGCGGGCGCGGCCTCCCCCGGCAACGGCGCCGACGGCGGCAAGGGGAAGAGGAGCTGAACCCGAACGCCCTGCTCCGGGCGAGGTTCCGGAGCAGGGCGGCGGGGTGTGGCGGCTGCCGGGGGGTCAGCCCTTGTTACGGGACGTGGACACCCGGAAGGTGCTGAGGACGGCCTTGTGGTCCGTCGGCCAGGTCCAGGTCGGCTCGTGGAACGGCTCCCGTCCCGTCTCCTCCACCCGCTCGTTGCGGACGATCGAGGTGGACGGGCCGACGATCACGCTGTCGAGCAGGCGGATGCGCCGGTCGGGGTGGTAGAAGACGAAGTCGATCCGGTCGCGCTCGTCGGCCTTCGGCGCCCAGGTGAGCTGTCCGGGCTCGGCGCCCGCGTTGTCGCTGGGCCAGGTGAAGCCGGGCGTGCGGACGGGGTCGGGGTGGATCTCGCGGTAGCTGTCGCGGAATCCGGCGTCCTCGATCGCCTTGGTCGTCGTCCACCGGACGACGGTGCCGTTGTGGTCGAACAGGTTCCGCGTCTTGCGGGTCCAGTCCAGGTGGGACGGCTCGTTGAAGTCGCCGGCCAGCATGGTGAGGCGGCCGCGGCGGCGCTCCTTGGCGGCGTCCGCGAGGACCGTCTTGGTGACCTGCGTACGGCCGGAGGCCTCGTTGATCCGGTTGATCAGGTCGACGTCGGTGATCGGCCCGGTCGGTATCTCGTCCCAGCCGTACTCGGAGGTCTCCAGGGGCGCCGGGGTGCCGCCGCCGTACCCGCGCGGCAGGTAGTTGGCGTAGTAGCGGTACTCGAGGTGCCCGGAGTAGGCCGCGACCTCGGTGCCGTCGACGTCGATGACCGCCTTCGACCAGGACGGGAAGGACTGGTGCTCGATGATCGGGTAGCGCGAGATCACCGCCGGGTCGGTCGGGTTCTGGTTGTCGTAGTAGGTCAGCCCGCGGGCCGCGAGGTCGGCGAGGGTGTTGGCGACCCGCTCCGGGTTCGACTCGCTGAGCATGACCACGTCCGGCTCGACCGCGGCGATCGTGTCGGCGATGCCCGCCCGGCCGCCGGCGACCTGGCTGCCACCCAGCCAGATGTTGAACTGCAGGACCTTCAGCGTCCGGTGCGACGGCTGCGGCCGACCGCCCCGGGACGCGGCCTGGGCCGTGCCCGCCCCCACCACTCCCGCACCGACGGTCGCGCCGACCACCCCGAGCAGCTCACGACGCCTCATCTTGCACGACCTCCGTCAATCGTCATATGCCAATGGCCTTCGGACGCAGTGTTGAGGCGCCCCGCGTCCGGCGAGTGAACCTGGGTGGAACCCGCGGGGTGATCGCCGTGTCCGAGTCCCGCGCAGGCACCTGCCGAAACCCTGCAATGCGCCAGGTGGGCGCGGCGGCGGGGGAGACTCCCGGCATGGCCACTGTCAATGGAGAACCCGCGTCCGTCGCTCAGCTGACGGCCCTCGCCCTCACCAACTACGGACACTTCACGACCATGCGAGTGGAGGACGGCGCGGTCCCCGGACTCTCCCTCCATCTCGACCGGCTCGTGCGGGACTGCGCCGACGTCTTCGGGGCGGAGCTCGACACGGCGCGGGTGCGCGGCTGGGTACGGGAGGAGGTCGGCGGGCGGGTCGGGGCGACGACCGTGCGCGTCACCGTCTTCGACCCCGCCCTCGACATCGCCCGCCCGGGCGAGGGGGCCGACCCACATGTGCTGGTGACCACCCGCCCGGCGGGCGTCCTGCCCGCACCTCCGCTGCGGGTGGCGGCGCTCCCGTACGTCCGGGACGCCGCCGAGGTGAAGCACACGGCGCTCTTCGGTCAGCTCAGGATGCGGCGCGAGGCGCGGCGGGGCGGGTACGACGATGTCCTGTTCGCCGGGCCCGACGGTCTGGTGTCGGAGGGGTGCACCTGGAACGTGGGGTTCGTGGACCGGGCCGGTCGCGTGGTGTGGCCGGAGGCGGACGTGCTCCCCGGAGTGACCATGCGCCTGCTGCGCGCGGCCCACCCCGGCTCCACCGCCCGCCCCGTCCACGTCGACGAACTGCCCTCCCTGCGCGCCGCGTTCGCCACGAGCGCCGGGATCGGGGTGCGCGCGGTGGAGGCCGTCAACGACGTACGGTTCGCCGCCGACGACCCGGTGCTCGTGGCGCTCCAGGAGGCGTACGCGGCGCTGCCCGCCGAGCGGCTGTGACGGTCCTCCGTCCTACGACTTTCCCAGGGGTGGCACCCTTGCGTCGTGCTGATTCAGGGATACGACGACAGCCCGCTGGTCGCGGGGGAATCATTGCCGGCTCGCCCGGGCTTCTGGTCGAACCACCTGCTGGCGATCCCCGGTGACGGAACGCGTGCCGAGCGTCCGGTGCCGGAGTGGTTCGGGGGCGACGACGCCGATGCCGACGCGATGAGCGAGGTCCTCTTCGACCCGCAACGCTGGCCGGTGTTCCGCGTGCCCGCCGATGACGGCCCCGAAGCCGTGGTGATCTACCGCAACCTGGTCGGCGACTACGGCATCGACTACCTGCTCACCCACCCGGGCGGCGGCTGCGAAGGTCACGTGTCCGGCAGCGGGCTCACGTGGCACGAGCTGGTCCGGATCGCCGACAATCCGTCGACGACGGCCGAAGGCGTGAAGGACACGGCCGCACGCCTCCTCCTTCTCCTCCCCCTCCTCAACGACATGGACGTACCGGATGAGGCGCTGCCCCGGCTCAGCGCCGACCTGGTCTCGGCCGGAGCGCCGCAGGAGACCGCTGACACCGCGGCGGAGTACCTGCTCGGCAACCTGATGCAGGGACCGTGGCACGATCCCTCGTGGGCTTCACCGCTGAGCAACGGCTAGCGGGGACCACTCGCCGACAGCCGACGTGATGCGCATCAATCTCCCGGCGCTACGGAGTGGGCATGCGCGATCATGAACGGCATGGACGCTCGTTTCCTCGGTATCGCCGAGCTCGCCGAAGTCCCTTCCGTGGCGGTCGTGGTGGACGTCATGCGTGCGTTCACCGTGGCTGCCTGGGCCTTTGCCCAGGGGGCGGAGAAGATCGTTCTCGCCGAGTCCCTGGACGGAGCCCTGGCGCTCAAGGGTGATCACCCGGACTGGGTGGCGATCAAGGACGGTCCGCCCGCGCCCGGGTTCGACGCCGTCAACTCCCCGGCGCTGCTGAGGTCCATGGACCTCGGCGGGCGGACCGTCGTGCAGAAGACGACGGCGGGGACGGTCGGCGCCCTCGCCGTCAAGGACGCGCCGCTGGTGCTGTGCGCGAGCTTCGTGGTCGCGGAGGCGACGGCCCGACTCTTGCGGACGCGCGCGAGCGACGGCGTCACGTTCGTGGTCACAGGCGAGGACGGGCGCGCCGAGGAAGACCTGGCGTGCGCTCAGTACATCGCTCGCAGGGCCACCAAGGCCAGGACGGACGCCACCGAGTTCCTCCGCCGCGCCGGCGAATCGCGCGCCGCCGCCGATCTGGCGAACGGGGTGCGGCAAGGATCCCATCCCGACGACGTCGCGCTCTGTCTTGAGGTCGACCGCTTTCCCTTCGCCATGGTGGCGGCACAGGAGGGCTCGCTCATGGTCCTGCGTCCCCGCATGTCCTGATGCCGAGGGCCCGGGGAAGGCGGTCGGGTCGGTGGGATAGCGTGCCGTGGTCGGTTCGCACGTGCGATGCCGGTGTACGAGCCGGGGGCCGGGGCCGGGGCGGGGACGTGGGCGAGACGGGGACGGGGGCGGCGATGGGTGATTCGGTGTGGGCGCGGTTCCGGCGGCATCGGTGGTTGCCGCAGGCCTCGGTGACCCTGCTGCTCGCGGTGCTGGTCGGGGGCTTCGTCCTCGTACGGGGTGAGCAGCGCGACCGGGACAACCAGGGCGTGCTGGCCCGGGCGTGTGGCGGGGCGCTGCCGCGAGCGGACGCCGCCGGGTTGCTGACCGACGACTCGTCGTGGACGTTGCGGACCGGTCCAGGGCCGCGGGGACTGGTGTCGTGCACCGTCGGTGGGTCCGGCGAGGACGAACCGGAGTTCACCGTGACGGCGGAACCGGTCCTGGACCCGCCCCTGAAGAGCGTCCGGGTGGGGCACCTGCTGGACCCGTCGCCGTACGAGGAGGCGCCGGACTGGGCCGAGGAGCACAAGCGGGCGGACAAGCTCGTCACCGTCCCCTGCCCCCACGGCCTGCCCGGGTACCCCAGGCCCGTCACGTCCTTCCGGGTGTACGCCTCGGCCTACGACCGGGCGGACCACGTGGCGGACGACGCGGCGCAGGAGCGGCTCGGCGCGCTTGTCGCCGCCCTGGCCGAGGACGTGCGGGCGACCCAGCGCTGCGGCGGGGCTCCGGTCCGGGAGACGGACGTACGGCCCGTATCCCCGTCCGGGCCGGAGGAGGACTCGGACGCGCCTCCGGCCGAGTGCGCCTGGTTCCGCCCCGCGCTGCTCGGCCCGGCGTCGAAGGGCGCCGAGCAGTCCGCCGACGGGGCCACGCACGCATGGGCCCGGGCCTGTTCCGTCACCTTCCAGAAGCCCGGGAGCGTGGTGACGGTGAGCTCCGCGAGCTGGTGGGGCGAGGTGCTGCCGGAGGTCCGTACCGAGTACGGAGGTGAGCTCGCCCTCGCCCAGGCCGGCCGCGGCTCCTCACCCGAGGGTCAGCCCGACGCGCGGGGGAAGGTCCATTCGCTCGTCGTCTGGGCCGAGTCCCGGTGCGCCGGCGGCCCGACCCTGCACCGGGTGGATCTGACGGGGGCGGACCGCGAACTGCTCCTCGCCCGCACCGACTCGCTCCTCACCCACTACCTCGACGCATCCGGCTCCGGCGACTGCGACGACACGAAGGTCCTCGGAAAGGTGTGGCGATGAGCGACGAGACCAGGTGGTCGACTTTCGAACGGCTCCGCCGCCACCGGCGGGCCCGGCTCGCGGCGGGCCTGACGGCCGGCGCGGTACTGGTGGCCGGCGGCCTGTTCTGGCTGTCGGGCGGCTGGGACGCCTGGCAGCACGACCGGGCTCTGGACTCCGCGTGCGGGGGCACGCTCGCCGCCGATCCGGTCCGGGAGCTGGTCGCCGGGGCGGAGGTCGAGGCGGGCATCAGGACGGGCCGCGACTGGTGGCAGTGCCGGGTGAGCGAGGTCGACGACGAGGAACACGGCCGGATCGACGTGCGCGTGACGGTGAGCGGAGGGCGGAGCCTCACCGTCCTCTCGGACGCGGAGTGGAAGGACGCGCCCCTGGGCCACGGGTGGACCGGCGGCTTCTCGTTCGACCCCGACGCCGAGGCCCGGGGCCGCGCGTACGCCTCGGTACGGCTCGAATGCGCCGATCGGACGTCGGGGCAGCCGGCCGCCCCGGTCGTCGCCACGGTGCGCGCCAGGATCGACCGCGCCGACTTCGGCCGCCCCGAGGTCCGATCGGCGCTCACCTCCGTGCTGACCGGCACGACGACGGCCTACGCGCGGCAGTACGCCTGCCGGGTGGCCGAGGGCGAGCCGGTGCGCGAGGTCGGCGTCTCCGTGAACGCCTGGGACTACAAGCCCTTCACGTCCGTGTCGGGCAGCTGCGCCGGGATCGTGGACGAACGGACCGCCGCCCGCTGGGGAGTCCGTACGGCCGTGGAGACCGCACCGGGGCCGAAGACGGTCGAGGGCTGCACGCTGGGTGGCCTGCGGGGCGCGCCGCTGTACACGTTCCGCGCGTCGTACGGCGGGGCCCTGGAGTGGCTCGAACGCGAACGCCTGGAGGACCTGGCCCAGGAGCCGCCGGGCGACGCCCCGGACGGCCACTACGTCCTGTGGGCCGACTGCCCCGGCAGTGAGGACCGGGCCGCCTACTCCCTCGCCCCCGACGGAACCCGCCAGTCGGAGGCCTCCGACCTCGCCCTCGACCACCCCGGCCTCCGGGCAGCCCTGCGCGCCTTCGCCGAACGCTCTGCGAAGGAGCACGGCTGCCACCTCAAGACCGGCTAGCCCTCGTTGGATTCGCCGCCGGGCGCGTTCCACGAGCGGAGCTTCTCCGGGTTGCGGACGGCCCAGATGCGGGTGATGCGGGTGTCGGTGACGTCGAAGGCCGCCACGGTGACCGTGACGTCGGTGTGTTGGGCGACCAGGCCCGGGCGGCCGTTGACCGTGCGTTCCAGGAGGGTGAGGCCGGGGGCGAGGGAGGCGATCTGGATCAGGTACTCGGCGATGCGCTCGGCTCCCTCGACCGGGCGGAGGGCCGTGCCGACCTTGCCGCCGCCGTCGGCGATCATCGCCGCGTCGGGGTCGAGGAGGCCGACGAGGGCCCCTATGTCCCGTGCCTCCCACGCCTGCTTGAAGTGCCGTACGAGACCGGCCTGTCCGGCCACCGGAGGAGACGGGTCCTTCGCGGCGCGCATGCGCCGGCGGGCCGAGGACGCCAGCTGCCGGCAGGCCGCGGGCGTCCGGCCGACGATCTCGGCGATGTCGGCGAAGGGGTACTGGAAGACGTCGTGCAGCACGAACGCCACCCGCTCGGCGGGCGTCATCGACTCCAGTACGACCAGGAAGGCCATGCTGACCGACTCGTCAAGGGTGATCCGGTCGGCCGGGTCGGCCCCGGTGTCCGACGAGCGGGCGCCGCTCCACTCCGTACGGTCGGGCAGCGGCTCGGGTATCCACGCGCCGACGTAGCGCTCGCGCCGCGCCCGCGCCGAACCGAGCACGTCCAGGCAGACACGGCCGGCCACCGTCGTCAGCCACGCACCGGGGGACTCGATCGCCTCGCGCTTCTGCGGCGACATCGCGTACCAGCGGGTGTACGTCTCCTGCACGGCGTCCTCGGCCTCGGCGAGCGAACCGAGCAGCCGGTAGGCGAGGTTCGTCAACTGCCGCCGCTCCGCGACGATCGCGCCGAGGCCCGGCTCGGTCAGGTTGTCCATGGTCGTTGCCGCTCCGCTCCCCGTAGTACGTCGTCTCGTCCGTCTCCGCTGCCGCGCCTCACATTTCGCGGGCCTGCGTCGTCGGACTTCCGAGACAGTACCGACAGAGAGAAGAGGACCCGTCATGGCCACCACCCGGACGACGGAAGTACACGACACCACACCGTTCTTGCGGGTCTCGATCGTCCTGCAGACCGCCGCTCTCTTCTTTCAGGCGGTCACCGCCGGAATGCTGCTGTCCTCGTCGCTCGGGGCAATGCTGCACGATGTCGGATCCCGCGTGATGTACGGAGCGTCGATGCTGTACGTCCTCGCCGCGATCCTCGCGTGGCGGCCGGGCGGCGGTTCGCCCCGCCCGATCCTGTACGCGACCGGCTTCCTCGTTCTCGCCTCGGTGCAGGTGATCCTGGGCATCGCGCACGTGCCGTCGCTCCATGTTCCCCTGGGAATCCTGATGTTCGGGCTGAGCCTGCTGGCGCTCGGCCAGGTGGTGACCCGTGGGTCCCGTCGGTCGTGGGGGCGCGCCGGCACGGGGGCGTAAGGGCGGGGCGGTCGCGTTCACTCGTCATGGTGGCCGGGGGCCGTGCGCGCGGCCTCGGCGGCGGGGTTCGGGCAACGTGAGCCGCATGGACCGCCGAACGACTCTCGTCCTGCTCACCGCGCTGCTCACGAGCGGCTGCGTCGCCGTCCCGCATCCTTCCGCCCCGGGTCCGTCGACCCGGGGCGGTGAGGTCTCGCCTGCTGCCGTACGTCCTCCCTCGCCGCTGCCCGAGTGGCCCGCGCCGCGGGAGGCCGAGCCCCGGGAGACGCTCGCCGCCACGGGGCCGGAGGGTGATCGCGAGGCCGAGCCCGAACGGACGCGCGCGACGGTGAAGGCCAAGGGGCGGGCGTCGGCGCCCGCCTCGTCCTCCCGGTCCAAGGGCACCCAGCCACCGCCCCCTCGCCGACAGCCGAAGAAGTCCGCGAAGCCCACGCGCACCGAGTCGCCGACCGGGTTGCGGGCCCTGTGCCGGCAGGCCGAGGGGTCCGGCGCCGTCCCTTCCGGCGTCGTCGAGCTCTGCCGGAAGACGTACGGCCGCTGACGTACAGGAGCGACGTATTCTCGCCACGGGCAGGCTCCCGGTGAGGGGCCCGTGGCGAAGGACGGAAGAAGGCGGCGAAGTGGCAGAGCGCGGCAGCAGTGGCTCGGCGGCGGGCGGATCGGCCTCGCTCAGCGCGCGGGCGCGGGGCGCCGTCCTGCAGCGCATCGTGGACCGGCGGTACGCGCAAGGGGCCCGGCTCGTCGAGCGCGAGGTCGCCGAGGAGCTGAGCATGTCGCGCGTACCCGTACGGGAGGCGCTGCGCGCGCTGGTCGCCGAGGGGCTGCTCGAACTCCTGCCGAACAGCGGTGTCCGCGTACGGCGGCTCGAACGCGACGACGTGGAGCACCTGTACGAGGTGTGGGAGCCGCTCGCCGTCCAGGCGTCGCGGCTCGCCGCCCGGGCTGTGGTGGCGGGCGGTGACAAGGGGCTGCCCGGTCTGGCCGCCCTGGAAGCGTCCCTGCGCCAGGCCGAGTCGGCGGCCGCGGCGGACGAGGGGACGCGGGAGGTGGCCGCGCACACGGCGTTCCACGAGGGCGTCGTGGAGCTGGCGGGCAATCCGCTGCTCGCGCGGACCATGGAGCAGCTGAGCTGGCAGCTGCGGCTGCTCTTCGGCCTGCGCGAGGAACCCGCGCACATGCGGGCCCAACACGCCGAGATGTACCGGCACATCGCCGCCGGGGACGCGGAGGCTGCGGCGGCGAGCACGCTGCTGCACGTGCGGGACAGCAGGGCGGTCGCCCTTCGCTCGCTCTTCGGCCCGGAGTGAGGTCTTTGTATACCAGGTGAGGGTCAGAGCTCGCCTCCACCTCGGATTTCCTGCTCTTATCCTTGCCACCCTTGCTGGCTCTTCCCGGCTTGGTATACAAAACGGAGTGCCACTGTCCCCTTTCCCAGTGAGCCCCCATGTGCGTCGAAGCCACGCCGCCGCCCTCCAGCCGGCTGACCCGCCGCGGTGTCCTCGCCGGTGCGGCCGCGCTCGCCGGGACCATGGCCGTGACCACCGCCACCGGGCCCGCTACCGCCGCCACCGCCTCGGCCACCACGGCCTCCGCCGCTGACGCCCGGCGGTCCGGCGGGAGCCTCCTGATCCGGGGAGGCTCACTCCTCGATCCGGACACCGGCGCGGTCGTCGAGGACGCCTCGGTCCTCATCATGGACGGGACCGTACGCGCCGCAGGCCCCCAGGGCAGCGTCACCGTCCCCCGTGGTGTCGAGGTCCTCGAAGCGCACGGCCGGTGGATCCTGCCGGGCCTGATCGACGCGCACATCCACCTCAGCACCGCCGCCGAAGCCCGCGACGCCGTCCGCAAGGGCGCGACCAGCGCGCGCAGCGGATCGACCTCGTTCTACCAGGACATCGCCGTCCGCGAACTCGCCCGCCACAGCCCCGCGCTCGCGCCCCGGCTGACGGCCGCCGGCGTCTTCGTCACCCCCGACCTCGGCGACACCGTGCTCGCCGACCCCGACCTCACCCCGCTCGCCCGACTCAAGGAGGGCGTGCGCTCGGCCGAGGCCCTGCGCCGGGTCGTCGAGGTCAACCTCGCCCGTGGCGCGGACGTCATCAAGACGCGGGTCAACGAGCGCGCCGGCCTCCCGGAGCAGGACCCGCTCGCCCAGGTGTACTCGCACGAGCAGCTCTCGGAGATCGTCGCCGCGGCCCGCCGTCGCGGCAAGGGCGTCCTGTGCCACAGCTACAGCGAACAGGGCTGCCACGACGCCGTCACCGCCGGCATCCGCTCCCTGGAGCACGGCGCGTTCGTCGGCGAGCGCACGTTGGACGAGATGCGCCGCAGGGGTACGTTCTTCACCCCCACCCTCACCGCCATCGCCAGCCTTGCCGAGTCCGCCGACCCCGTACTCGCCGAGCGGGGCCGCACGTACCTCCCCGTCCTGAAGCGCGCGGTCCTCGCGGCGTACGAACTCGGCGTCCCGCTCGCCGCCGGCACCGACTCCTCCGGCGGGACCGTGCGCCCGATCGGCCGCGAGGTCGAGTTGATGCACGCGGCCGGCCTTCCGGCCCTGGCCGCGATCCGCACCGCCACGACGGGCGCGGCCCGCCTCCTGGGCCTCGAACGCACGGCAGGCCGCCTCGCACGCGGCTACACCGGCGACGCGATCCTCGTCGACGGCGACCCCCTGACCGACGTCACCGTCCTCAAGCAACCGACACGAGTGGTACGGGCGGGCATCGCCCTCTGACCACGCCGCGCGGGCTCGCGAACAGGGTCCTCCGCTGACGCCGCCACGCGGCCGTAGCAGGGGTTCGCCCTCCGACCCAGCCGCACGGACTCGCGTACGGGTTCGCCCGCTGACGTCGCCGCGCGGCCCAGACCAGGCTCGCCCTCCGACCTCCTCGCCCCGCGACCCCGCTACGGGGTCGTCGCACAACCTCCCGCGTACAGGCCCCGGTACGGCCCGCCTTCTCCCAGCCGCAGCCGCGCCGCCACCAGCCGAAGGCCTGGCCGGATGTACCCCGCCCCCTCCCCAAGGAGTCCCCATGCAGCCCACCTCCCCCTCCCCCAGCGCGCTCTCCCGCCGCACGATGCTGGCCGGCGCCGCCGCCCTCGCCGGGGCGACAGCCACAGCGGGCGCCGCAGCCGCACCCGCCACCGCCGCGGCCTCCGGCCGCGCCGACCGGCGCAGCAAGGCCGTCGTCTTCCGTAACGTGCGCGTGTTCGGGGCCGCCAAGGCCACCGATCTCGTGGTCGTCGACGGGCGGATTGCGAGCGGTCCCGCGCCGCGTGGGGCGAAGGTCGTCGACGGGGGTGGGCGGATCGTGCTGCCCTCGCTCGTGGATGCGCACATCCACCCCGACAAGACGACCTGGGGCGGCTCCTGGGTCTCGCGGCGGCCGGCGAGCGGGATCGCCGACTACGTCGCCCAGGACGTGGAGTTGTTCCGCAGCCAGCACCGCCCCGTCGCGAAGCGGGCGTACGGGCTCATGGCCCATGCCGTCACGCGCGGGACGCGGGCGATGCGCGCCCACGCCGATGTGGCCCCGGCCTACGGGCTCGCGGGTGTCGAGGGCGTCGCGGAGGCCCGGGCGCGGCTGCGTCACGCTCTCGACGTGCAGATCGTGGCCTTCCCGCAGCACGGTGTCGTCCGCACGCCGGGCACGGCGGAGCTGCTGGAGGAGGCGGCGCGTTCGGGGGCCATCGACATGATCGGCGGTATCGACCCGATCGGCTTCGACGACGCCCTCGACGAGCAGCTCGACCTCGTCTTCGGCATCGCGGAGCGTCACGGCATCGGGGTGGACATCCACCTCCACGACCGCGGCGACAAGGGCATGCGGGCCATGCGCGGCATCGTCGAGCGGACGCGCGCCCTGTCCCTCGCCGGCAAGGTCACCGTCAGCCACGTCTTCTGCCTTCCGGGCCTGACGGACAAGGAACTCGGCTCCATCGCCGCCGACTTGGGCGAGCAGGACATCGCGCTCACCACGGTGGCGCCGTCCGACTCCCTCGTGCTGCCGATCGCCCGGCTGCGCGAGCACGGCGTCCGCGTCGGGCTCGGCTCCGACGGTGTGCGCGACTCCTGGAGCCCGTTCGGCAACGCCGACATGCTCCACCGCGCGCACCTGCTCGGGTGGGTGACGGACGTGCGCCTCGACGAGGAGCTGGCGAACTGTTACCGCGTCGCCGCCCACGGCGGCGCGGACGTGATGGGCCTCGCCCACGCCGACCTCGCGCCCGGCGCCCCGGCCGACTTCGTGCTCGTCTCGGGCGAGTGCCTGCCCCAGGTCGTGGTGGACATGCCCCGGCGCGACATGGTCGTCCATGGCGGGGTCGTCGTCGCCCGCGACGGGGAGTTCCTCGACTGACGCGTGCCCGCGCGCGTGCGTGAGTGCGCCGGTGCGTCACCATGGACCGGTGGTGTCCGTGATCGGCACGGCGCCGGAAAACTGGTCAAGGGGACGGCAGTTGGCTTCGCTCGTCTATTTCCGCAAGGTCACCGAGGCGGAGGGCTCGGTCGAGTACGCCTTCGGTTCCGCCCCGGCGGAGACACCCCGGCTCCTCGCCATGGACACGGCCAGCCGCCGAGCCCACCCGGTGGACGGCACGGTCGACTACACGTTCCTCAAGGCCTCGCGCAAGATCAACGCCTTGTACGACGCCTCGGGGCGATGGCCCGAGCACGGAATGAGCGCGAGCTGAACGTGTGACGGCCACGCCCGACCGGAACCCGTGTCGGCCGTCCTCACGTCAGGCGGTGCTCTCCTCCGGCGCCCCGCCCTCCTCCGCCTCCGCCTCGTGCGCCGCCTCCGCCCTCCCCTGGGCGCGGCGGCCCACGACGGCGGCGGCCGCGAGGGCGCTGCCGAGGAAGGCGGTCGCCACGACCCAAGGCCGGTCCAGAACGTGACCGGTGGCGTGGTCGAGGGAGTAACGGCCGGCGCCCGCGATACCGATGGCGGCCGCCGAGAAGCCGAGGAACGCCGGGTACTCGTAGCCACCGCCCGCGGCGAAGAAGCCCGCCGGTGCGTGGACGGCGACCGCGCCCGCCATCGCCCCGGCAGCGGCGGCGCCGGCCGCCGGGGTGGCCAGGCCCAGGGCCAGCAGGACCCCGCCGCCCGCCTCGCCGAGGCCCGCGGCGATCGCGCTCTCGCGGGGCGGGTGGAAGCCCATCGCCTCCATGCCCTTCGCCGTGGCGTCCAGGCCGCCGCCCCCGAACCAGCCGAAGAGCTTCTGCGTCCCGTGCGCGGCGAGTACGGCACCGGTGCCGACCCGGAGGACCAGAAGCCCGAGGTCGCGTCGGTTGAGGGTGGTCATCTGGGGTCTCCCTGGGCAGAGCCGAAGGCGTACGTACGTCTTCCACTGTCGCCGCGACCCGCCCCGAGGCCTCGCTGTTGTTGCTCCACATGGGGATGTTTTGCGGCTTTTCTCCCGCGCTGCTTGAGTGGGAGGGCTCATGCCGATCGGGCGATCGGGCCACTCGGGCCGCCCAGGAGCAGGCCGCAAGGAAGTGGGTGCACATGTCCACCGAGTCCACGGAGTCCGGCGTCGGCACGGAATCCGCCGCGACCGCCACCCTCCGCGCGCGGGTCCGGGCGCTGATGCCCCGGGCCAAGGAGGATCTGACCGCGCTGGTGTCGATGCGCTCGGTCGCCGACCCCCGCCAGTTCCCGCCCGAGGAGTGCGCGAAGGCCGCCGACTTCCTGGTCCACGCCTTCACGGACGCGGGGCTGCAGGACATGCGCCGGGTGACCACCCCGGACGGGACCGACGCGGTCGTCGGGCACGCGCCCGGCCCCGAGGGCTCCCCCACCGTGCTCCTCTACTGCCACTACGACGTGCAGCCGCCCCTCGACGACGCCGCCTGGACCACCCCGCCGTTCGAGCTCACCGAGCGCGACGGCCGCTGGTACGGACGCGGTACGGCGGACTGCAAGGGCAACATCGCCATGCACCTCACCGCACTCCGGGCCCTGCAGGCCGGCTCGGGCGGGCGCGGCTTCCCGGTCTCGCTGAAGTTCGTGGCCGAGGGCTCGGAGGAACAGGGCACGGGCGGGCTTGAGCGGCTGGTTCCGATGCAGCCCGAACTCTTCGCCGCGGACTGTCTGTTGATCTGCGACACCGGCAACTTCGCGCTCGGTCTGCCGACCGCCACGACCTCGCTGCGCGGTCTGGCCAATGTCGTCGTCACCGTCTCCACGCTCAAGGGCGCCATGCACTCGGGCATGTTCGGCGGCCCCGCGCCGGACGCGCTGGCCGCGCTGGTACGGATCCTCGACAGCCTCCGCGACGAGCGGGGCGCCACGGCGATCAAGGGCCTGGCCGGTGACGGGGTCTGGGACGGGGTGGCGTACCCGGTCGACCAGTTCCGTACCGACGTCGGGGCCCTGGACGGGGTCGCGCTCCTCGGCTCGGGCTCGGTGGCGGACGAGTTGTGGGCCCGGCCCGCGGTCACGGTCCTCGGCATCGACTGCCCGCCGGTGGTGGGTTCCTCCGCGGCCGTCCAGGCGAAGGTACGGGCCCGGGTGAGCCTGCGGGTCCCGCCCGGTCTGGACGCGGACGTCGCGCTCCGCGCGCTCATCGACCATCTGACCTCGGCGGCGCCGTGGGGTGTGCGGGTCGAGGTGGAGGCCGAGGGCACCGGGCAGCCCTTCCGGGCCCGTACGGACGGGCCGGCGTACCGGGCGCTCGGCGCGGCGATGCGCGAGGCCTACGGGACGGACATGGTCCAGTCCGGGCAGGGTGGTTCGATCCCGCTCTGCAACGTGCTTGCCGGGCGGTTCCCGGACGCGGAGATCGCCCTGATCGGGGTGGAGGAGCCGGGCTGTCTCATCCACGCCCCCAACGAGAGCGTGGACCCCGGGGAGATCGAGCACATGGCGCTGGCGGAGGCGCTCTTCCTCCGTACGTACGCGACACCGCGCTGAGCGGACGGGAGTGTTCCATGACGCAGACCCCTCACCAGTCCTCCGGAGGTTCCGACCCCTACGGTTCCGATCCCTACGGGTCCGACCCCTACGGGAGCGGGCGCCCGGACCGGGATGTGCTGCCCGGGCCGCTCGGCGCGCTGGCCGGTGCCGCCTGGCAGGCGCTGCTCGTCGCCGGTCTCGCCTCGCTCGTCCTCGGAGTCCTGGTCCTTGTCTGGCCGGGTGCCTCGCTGTTCGTGGCGGGAATCCTGTTCGGCCTGTACCTGCTGTTCAGCGGTGTGATGCAGCTGGTGGCGGCCTTCGGTACGCACGCCTCGACCGCGCTGCGCGTGATGGCGTTCATCAGCGGCGCCCTGTCGATCCTGCTGGGCCTGTTCTGCTTCAAGGGCGCGACGCAGTCGATCCTGCTGCTCGCGATCTGGATCGGTATCGGCTGGCTGTTCCGCGGCATCACGCAGACCGTGGCGGCCGCCTCCGACCCCGCGATGCCGGCCCGCGGCTGGCAGATCTTCCTCGGGGTCGTCAACGCCCTCGCCGGCATCGTCCTGATCGTGTCGCCGCTCGAATCGGCGGCGGTGCTCATGGTCCTGGGCGGTGTGTGGCTGCTCGTCGTGGGCGTCGTCGAGATCGTCACCGCGCTCCGGGTCCGCTCACGGGCGAAGGACCTGCCGCCGGGCGTCTGAACCGTCCACCTTGGTCTCGCGGACGACGCCACCCTTGTCCCACGGACGACCCACCTCGCCCCCGCGGACGACCTGGGCCCCGGCCACCTGGCCGGGGCCCTCGGCGTATGCGCTACATTTTGCCGGTCCTTGACCGCGATCACTCACGATCCCTCATTTCTCGGAGCCGGCAACCCATGAGCGACATCATCAACGGCCTCGGCCGGGCCTCCGCCTACGGCGCCCTCGGCGTGGTGCTGCTGATACTCGGCATCGTCCTGGTGGACGTCCTCACGCCGGGGAAGCTCGGGCGCCAGATATGGGAGGAGCGCAACCGCAACGCCGCGACCCTGCTGAGCTCCGCGCTGCTCGGTATCGGCGGCATCGTCTTCACCTCCATCTGGACGACGTACGACGACTTCGGCAAGGGCCTCGCCTCGACGGCCGCCTTCGGTCTGCTCGGCCTCGTCATGATGGCCGTCGCCTTCCTCGTGGTCGACCTGGTCACGCCCGGCAAGCTCGGCGCCACCCTCGTCGACCCGCAGCCGCACCCGGCGGTCTGGGTGACGGCCTCCTGCAACCTCGCGGTCTCCGCGATCGTCTCCGCCTCCATCGCCTGAGACCGGGCGCCTTGTGCGCGCCCCCCGCTAGGCGCTCGGCGCGCCGCCCCCCAGCGGCTCCACCTCCAGGAACCGTCTGCGGCGCGGCCCTCGATACAGCAACGCCTCCCAGCCGAGCCGCTCCAGCGCGGGGACGCAGCCGCGCAGGGCGGACTCCTCCTCCTGCGCGGCCCCGCCACCGGGCGGTCCGACCCACTCCACCACGGTCGTGCCGAGCCGCTCCCCGGCCGTGACCCGGTATCCCGTCAACACCCGTACGCCCGAGGCGTCGACTGCGGAGGGCCTGATCCCCGCCGCTTCCAGGGCGAGCGCCACCGCTCTCACGGGCTGCCTCCGCTCCCACTCGGCGGGCCGCCGCCGCTCGTCGTCCGCGCCCGCACCGACGCCCGCGCCCGCACCCGTCCCGCCGGACAGCCGCCGGATCTGGAGCAGCCCGTCGAGGGCCGCCCGCACCTCACGCGATCTCTGTTCCACGTCTCCCTCCGGCAGCGGCGGTCCGTCCCCCGTCGCCGCCTCGAAGACCCCCCGGTTCGTCGTCATGTCCCCACGGTAGGACCGGCCACTGACAACCGCCCGCACAGCCACTAGCGCTGGGCTCGTCCGCTCGTCACCGCGTAGTACTGCAGGTCCTGTCGGTCGACCGGGCGGCGGACCGGGTAGCGGCTGGTGACCGTGGTCGTGGTCGTGCCGTCCCGTACGGCGGTCGCGGAGCTGTGTCCGGTACGCAGCGGCAGCAGGCGGGCGTGCACCCCGGAGGGCGCGCGGTAGCTCCCGGCGGTGGTGCCCGTCCTGGTGCGGACCTCGGCCGGGGCGGTGAGGAAGGAGAGGACCTCGACGGTGTCGCGGGGTGTGGCGGTGCCTTCGCGGGGCCGTATCACCTGGGGCTGGAGCGTGGCGGGCGGCAGGTCGTCGACGAACTGGACGCGCGCGGTGAGGTAGAGGGTGTCGCGCAGGATCTCGGGCCAGGCGCCGGTCTTGAACCGGGTCAGGTAGTAGGAGGAGAGGTCCAGGTAGGCGTGGCCGTTGTGCAGGGAGGGCGCGACCTGGCTGCCCTCGGAGTAGTCGTTCCAGGTGGTGAGCTGGACCCAGTCGGCGCGGGAGTCGATGGCCGCCTGCCAACTCGCGCGCAGCGTCCCGGTGTTGCCGGCCTCGTCGAAGACGCCCTGGTTGGGGCGGGCGTCCTGGACGGAGACCGGGTGCATCCAGATCTTGCCGAGCCGGTGGGCCCGTTGGGCGTCGGCGACGGCGCCGGCCTGCCGGTCGGGGCTGCGGGCGCCCCACTCGGAGAGGCCGTGGCTGATCGCCGCGTAGCCGTCCCGGTCGGGGGTGAAGTCGAGGAAGAGCGGGACGAGCGCGGTCCTGATGCCGTGCCGGGTCTCCAGCTCGCGCATCATCTCCCGCCACCAGTCGGGGTCCTTCTCCTCGGCCTTGAACGGGGAGGCGACGAGCCGGCCGTCGGCCAGCCGGTGCGCCGAGGGCGAGCGGGCCAGTTCCGCGAGGAGGTCGGCGAGGGAGCTGGGCGTGGCGGAAGTGAGGGCCGTCATGTCCGGCATGAGCTGGATCCGGAAGCCCGGGTCCTCCTCCTGCGCGGCCCTGAGGAGCAGTTCGGCGCGGTCCCGGTTGCGTCCCCTGTCGGAGAGCAGGTCGAGGGTGAAGCCGTCGAGTCCGGCGTCGCGGGCTGTGCGGATCTCCTGGCGGAGGTGGGCGAGTTCCCAGTTCCCGCTCTCGGGTGCGGCGGGGAGCGGGCGGTCGCGGAGGAGGCCTCCGTAGGCGCTGTGCTTGCCCTTCTCGCCGTCCGGGGTCAGGTAGTTCCTCGTGTAGTAGTCGCGGTCGGCGGGCTCGTTGTCGAGGGAGAGGGGGTACGGGGTGAAGTAGTGGGCGAAGACCAGCTTCTCCGAGCGGCGCAGTTCGGCCGTCGGCGGCAGGTCGAAGGGGAGCGCGGTGCTGTACGCCTTCGACGGCGCCGACGCGGCGGGTGCGTCGGCGCGGAGTACGCCCGCCGCGCCGATGCCGGCCCAGGCGCCGAGGAGCAGGACGCCGAGGACGATTCCCGGGAGGATCCTGCGCCGTCCGGGTGCCCGATGGTCTCGGCCTGAGGACCTGTCAGCCATGGGCGTCCTTAGGGTCGTTCGGAGCTGTTCGCCGGTCCCGCGGGCGGCTCCGGCTCCGTGCGGGCTGGCTGTAGTACAGCCGATGACCGGCGGGGGAACAACCACCGTCGGGCGCGTGGCGGGCGGGTCCCGGCTACCTAGGGCGTACCGCTTCCGAGGCGGTCGGTGCGGTGAGCGGCGACGTAGGCGGCCATGGTGTCGTTCCGCATCGCGGCCCACAGCGCGCCGGATTCCTTCGCGTCGAGGAGGACGACGGACTGCCCCTTGATCGTGTCGGTGCCGGTGACGGGGGCGTTCATGAAGACCATGTCGCCGGGGCGAACGGACTTGTTGTCCCAGAGGAGTTCGCGCAGATCGCCGTCGCTGAGGCGGTCGTCGACGCTCACGCTCGCGGTGAGGTCGTCGAGCAGTTCCGCCGTCCTGACCGGGTTGGTCAGGTTGCGGGTGGTCATGGCCTTGGTGAGGACGGCGCGCAGGAAGTTCTGCTGGCGCTGGGTGCGGTCGAGGTCGCCGCGCGGCAGGTTCTTGCGCTCGCGTACGTAGACGAGGGCCTGCTCCCCGTTCATGTGGCGGACCGTGCCGTCGACGCGGAGGTCGACCCCGCCGACGGTGTCGGTGAGTTGCTTGAACCCCTCCCAGTCGATGATCGCGAGGTGGTCGACGCGGACGTCGGTGAGGCGTTGGACGGTGTCGATGAGGAGGGGCGGGCCGCCCCAGGAGAAGGCGGCGTTGAGCTTGGACGTGCCGTGTCCGGGGATGTCGACCCAGGAGTCGCGGGGCAGCGAGACCACGTAGGCGCCCGAGTGGTCGGCCGGGAGGTGGACCAGCATCATCGTGTCGCTGCGCTGGGCGCCGTACGTCCAGGTCGGGGCCTTGGCGTCGCGTCCGGTGGTGGGCAGCTCGGAGCGGCTGTCGACGCCGATGAGCAGGAAGGTGAGGCCGCCTTTGGAGGGGGCGGGCTGTTCGGCGGGCGGGACGTGGGTGGGGAAGGCGCCAGGGATACGGTCGACCTTGCCGGTGTAGTGCTCGACCGCCCACCAGCCGGCGCCGCCCGCCAGCAGGATGCCGATGCCGAGGAGGGCGAGCGCGGCCAACAGGACGCGTTTCGGGCTCACTCGACGCTTACGCGGCGTGACGGGGGGTGTGCTTTCCGCCACATCTCTGTCGCTCTCCCCCACGCCGACCTCGTCCCCCTCCACCACATCCCCACCCCTTCTTTTCATGTCCTCACGTGCGTCAACTCCCTTTGCACAGACGTATCATGCGTCCGGCCGTGTCCACACCGGCCCCGATGTCACGAGATGAATACGCCATCACCTTCTGAGGTCGTTCGCGTGAACTGCAGCGGACGTGCGCGTGTATGTCGTACTGTTCCGGCGTTGCGACGCTTGTTCGTCGATCAGGGGGTCGACGAACAAGATGGCGAACGTCAACACGTGCCTGGGGGGTACATGTGGCATGCCCGCACCACTGAGACCAACTCCACTGGATCCGCAGCCGGTTCACCGGCCGCGGCGACGCGTTCCCGTACGAAGGCGGGCTGGTATCCGGTCGTCGCGCTGACCGTCGACGCCCTGGGGGTGGGCGTGCCGGTGGCGCTGATTCTCCGGCTCCAGCATCAGCCGTACGCCTACGCGGGCGCCCTCGTCGCCGCCCTGTCCTGGGTCGCGGTGCGGGCGCTGCGCCGGAGGTACGCACGCCGTGAACTCGGGGAGTCGCGGGGCAGTCTGCCCGTGCTGCACGACTGGCTGATCCTGCTGGGCGTCCTGGCCGTAATGCGGGCCGCCGCCGATCTGCACCACCCGGCGCTGCTCTGCCTCGCCGTGCTGCTGCCCGCGCCCGTACTCACCCTGGTCTGCTCGAAGTTGACCTGGCATCACCTGGTCGCGGCGCGCCGGGAGGCGCAGGTGGTCACCCGCGTCCTCGTCCTCGGCGAGCCCGCGGCCGCCGGTGACGTGGCCGAGCACCTCGCGGGGCGGACCGAGCACCCGTACGTGGTGGTCGGCGTGGTCGCGATCGGCGAGGGCCCGGTCCGCACCGGGGCCCCCGTCGCGGGCCGCCTGGGGACCGCGACGCCGGAGACGGCGGACGGCGACACCTGCCATGTCCTCACCGCGGCACGGGAGTTGGAGGCAGACATCGTGCTCGTCGCGGCCGGACCCTCGATGGCGGGCGAGCGGTTGCGCCGACTGTCCTGGGGGCTGCACGACGCCGGGACCGAACTCGCCCTGGCGCCGGGCCTGGTGGAGTGCGCGGTCAAGCGCCTGGAGACCACCTCGGCGGCGGGGCTCGCCCTGCTGCGGGTCGCTCCGCCGCTGCGCAGCGGCGTCCAGCTGGTCCTCAAGTCCGTGATGGACCGGGCGGGGGCGGCCTTCGGTCTGCTGATGCTGTCGCCGGTGTTCCTGGCGATCGGCGCGGCCGTGCGGCTCGGCTCGCAGGGTCCGGTGTTCTACCGGCAGGTGCGGATCGGACAGGGCCGGGAGCCGTTCGTGATGTGGAAGTTCCGCACGATGTTCCTGGACGCCGATGCCCGCAAGGAGGAGCTGGAGCGCGCCAACGAGCACGACGGTCTGATGTTCAAGATGCGCCGCGATCCGCGCGTGACGCGGGTGGGCCGGCTGCTGCGCCGCACCTCGCTCGACGAACTGCCCCAGTTGATCAACGTCCTGCTCGGCTCGATGTCGCTGGTCGGGCCGCGTCCGCCGCTGCCGGAGGAGGTGGCGCGGTACGGGGACGTGGAGCTGCGGCGCCTCGCCGTGCGGCCGGGGATGACGGGGCTCTGGCAGATCAGTGGCCGTTCGGACCTGTCGTGGGACGAGACGGTCGAGCTCGATCTGCACTACGTGGACAACTGGTCGTTCACCAGTGATGTGGATGTCATGGCCCGTACGTTCCGCGCCGTCGTCGACGGTCGCGGAGCGTACTGACGGGCCGGCCGCCGCATGAGATCAGCGCTGTTCCCGCCACCAGGCGTAGGTGGCGGCGATGCCGTCCGGCAGGGCGACGGCCGGCTTCCAGCCGAGGCCGGTCAGCCGGGACACGTCGAGGAGTTTGCGCGGGGTGCCGTCGGGCTTGCTCGTGTCCCAGGCGATCCTGCCCTGATAGCCCGTCACCTCGGCGACTGTCTCGGCGAGTTCACGGATCGTGAGGTCCTCGCCGCAGCCGATGTTGACCGGCTCGTCGCCGTCGTAGCGGTCGAGCAGGACGGCGCAGGCGGCGGCGAGGTCGTCGACGTGCAGGAACTCGCGCCGCGGGGTGCCGGAGCCCCAGAGGGTGATCTCCTCCCTGCCCTCTTCGCGGGCCTCGTGGAAGCGGCGGATCAGGGCGGGCAGGACGTGCGAACTCTGCAGGTCGAAGTTGTCGCCGGGGCCGTAGAGGTTGGTCGGCATCGCCGAGACGTAGGAGGCTCCGTACTGCTTGCGGTACGCCTGGATCTGCACGATCCCGGCGATCTTCGCCAGCGCGTAGGCCTCGTTGGTGGGCTCCAGCGGACCCGTCAGGAGGGCGTCCTCGGTGATGGGCTGGGGGGCGAGCCGGGGGTAGATGCAGGACGAGCCGAGGAAGAGCAGCCTGGTGACGCCGGCGGCGTGCGCGCCGGCAACGACGGCGAGCTGGATCCGGAGGTTCTCCTCCAGGAACTGCACCGGGTAGGTGCTGTTCGCCATGATCCCGCCGACCTTCGCCGCGGCGAGCACGACGGCGTCGGGGCGGGTCTCGGCGAGGAAGGCGGCGGTCCGCTCGGCGTCGCGCAGATCGAGTTCGGCGCGGGTCCTGGTGATCACCTCGTGCCCGTCGGCGGTGAGCCGGCGGGCGATCGCGGAGCCCACGAGACCGCGGTGGCCCGCGACGAATATCCGGGCCCGCTCGGGCAGGTACGACGTCGTTGCTCTCAGGGCTGCGGTCGTCGATTCAGTCATGGCCCGGATCATGCCAGGCCGAGGGGGGCTCTAGTACACCAGATCGGGAATTACGGCCTGTAACACACCATTTCCGTATGACACGGACTGGCTGGGGGCCGGTCCGTCAGGGAGGGGCAGCAACGTATGGGCAAGACCGCACTCATCACCGGCGTCACCGGGCAGGACGGCTCGTATCTGGCCGAACTGCTGATGTCCAAGGGCTACACGGTGCACGGCCTGGTCCGCCGCTCGTCGAGCTTCAACACCGAGCGGATCGACCACATCTACCAGGACCCGCAGCAGGCGAACCGCTCGTTCGTCCTGCACCACGCGGACCTCTCGGACGGTGTGGCGCTGGTGAACCTGCTCCGCGACATCCGCCCCGACGAGGTCTACAACCTGGGCGCGCAGTCGCATGTGCGGGTCTCCTTCGACGCCCCGCTGTACACCGGTGACGTGACCGGTCTCGGCGCGCTGCGGCTCCTGGAGGCGATCCGGGCGAGCGGGATCGACACGCGGATCTACCAGGCGTCCTCCTCCGAGATGTTCGGCGCGACCCCGCCGCCGCAGAACGAGGGGACCCCGTTCCACCCGCGCAGCCCGTACGGCGCCGCGAAGGTCTTCGCGTACTGGGCGACGGTCAACTACCGCGAGGCGTACGGGATGTTCGCGGTGAACGGGGTGCTTTTCAACCACGAGTCGCCGCGCCGGGGCGAGACCTTCGTGACCCGCAAGGTGACCCGGGCGGTCGCGCGGATCAAGGCGGGGCTGCAGGACCGGCTCTATCTGGGCAACCTCGACGCCGTGCGCGACTGGGGGTACGCCCCCGAGTACGTCGACGCGATGTGGCGGATGCTCCAGCGGGACGAGCCGACCGACTACGTGGTGGCGACCGGAGTCCCCTCCACGGTACGGCAGTTCGTGGAGACGGCGTTCGCGCACGTGGGGCTCGACTGGTCCGAGCACGTGCGGTACGACCCCAAGTACGAGCGTCCCAGCGAGGTGGACGCGCTGATCGGCGACGCGAGCCGGGCGCGGGAGCTGCTCGGCTGGAAACCCGCCGTCCAGGTGGAGGAGCTGGCCCGGATCATGGTCGACGCCGATGTCCGGCTCGTGGAGGACCAGTTGGCCGGCGCCACGGTGCGCATCGACCGCTGACCTGCGGCTTCCGGCCCGGTGGACGCCCGTGGGGCGGTGGCGGCCCAGGCGGCTGCGGGGCCGGATGGTACGGGATTCGCCAAGTGGCCTTATCCGGTTGTCAGTTCGTCGTACAGTTCGCATTCATCAGATGGCAGTTGCACCACTTCACGCCACATTGACTGGGCTATCACGCCTGGGGGGAACATGCGTAGATCCTGGGGGCTCACCGCTGCCCTCGTCCTGACCGTCGCGGCCGGAGCCGGGGGCTCGTTGGCCCCGACGGCCGCGGCCCTGACGCCGCCGGTGGCCTTCACCGCGGACGATCTGCCGACCTGGCAGACCAACGGTGTCGTCTGGGCACTGGCCGAGACGAACGACACCGTCTTCGTCGGCGGCACCTTCTCCGAGGTGCGCCCGCCCGACGGCACCGCCGGCGCTCCCAAGAGCGCCGTCAACTTCGCGGCGATGGACGCGGCCACGGGCGCGCCCACCGACTGCACCCTCTCCTTCACCGTCGGCAGCGGCACCGCGACCGTGCGGACGCTCGTCGTCTCGCCGGACAAGCAGACGCTGTACGCGGGCGGTTACTTCGGTGCCGTCAACGGCGTCCCGGTCTCCAGCCTCGTCGCGATCGACGTCGCCACCTGCACACCGAGGCCCTCCTTCACCCCGAGCTTCCCCGCGACCGTGCGGGCGCTCGCCGTCACCGACACCACCATCTACGCGGCCGGCGACTTCGGCACCGTCGAGGGGCAGACCCGGGAGCGGTTCGCGGCCATCACCACCGCCGGTGCGCTGCTGCCGTTCACGGCCAACGCCGACGAGCCGGGCCGCGCGATCGAGGTGACGCCGGACGGGCAGAACGTCCTGCTCGGCGGCGACTTCTTCTCCGTCAACGGAGCCAACTCGCACGCCCTGGCCGTGGTGAACGCCACGACCGGCGCCGTGACGAAGGCGTACCCCAACGGCTGGATCCCGCAGAACTCCGTCGTCAAGGACATCGAGACCGACGCCACCGGCTTCTACACCGGCAACGAGGGCACCGGCGGCGGCGTCTTCGACGGGCGGATCGCCCTGAACCTGTCGAACTTCGAGCAGCGCTGGCGCGACACCTGCCTGGGTGCCACGCAGGCCGTCCGCTCGTACGAGGGCGTGCTCTACAGCGCCTCGCACGCCCACGACTGCTCCAGCGTGGGCGAGTTCCCCGACGGGCGCCGCTACCACTTGCTCGCCCAGCCGACCACGTCGACCGGCAAGCTCGGCTGGTTCCCCGACACCAACGACGGCATCGGCGAGGGCATCGGCCCGCGCGCCTTCACCATCTCGGGCACCGGCGCCACCAAGTACCTGTGGGTGGGCGGCGAGTTCACCACCACCAACGGAGCGCCCGCGCAGGGTCTGACCCGCTTCGCCTCCGGCCCCGACACCGGCGCGCCGACCGTCCCGGTCGCCAGCGCCGCCGCCGTCGGCCCGAACGCGGTCCAGATCCGCTGGCGTTCCAGCCTCGACCTGGACGACTCGAGGCTGACGTACAAGGTCTACCGCAACGGTGCCGCGACCCCGATCGCGACCGTCCAGGGCAACTCGCTGCACTGGTCGCGCCCGCAGGTGTCCTTCAAGGACACCGACGTGACCCCGGGTCAGACGTACAGCTACCGGGTGACCGCCGGGGACGACGCCGGCAACACCAGCGCGCTCTCGGCGACGTCCACCGTGACCGTGCCGACCTCCCCGGAGCCGTACGCCTCCCGGGTGATCGCCGACGGTGCCTCGCTCTACTGGCGCTTCGACGAGTCGACCACGCCGTACGCGGCCGACTCCTCCGACGGCGGTGACAACAGCGGTCTGTACGTCAACGCGCCCGCGCTGCGCCAGACCCCGGGAGCCGTCTCCGGTGCCTCCACGGCCGTCGCGCTCAACGGCACGGACGAGCAGATCCACAGCGACCGGCGGCAGTCCGTCACCGGCCCGTTCACCGTCGAGACCTGGTTCAAGACCACCACGAACCGCGGCGGCAAGCTGATCGGCTTCGGCAACAACACCACCCGCAACAGCGGCAGTTACGACAAGCACCTGTACATGACCAACTTCGGCACCATCGTCTTCGGCGTGTACAGCGGCTCCACGCGCACCCTCACCTCCCTCGGCTCGTACAACAACGGCGCCTGGCACCACGCCGTGGGCACCCAGGGCCCCGAGGGCATGCGGCTGTACATCGACGGCAAGCTGGTCGGCTCCAACAGCGTGACCACCAACCAGAGTTACGACGGGTACTGGCACGTCGGCGCAGACAACCTCGGCAGCTGGCCGCTGCGCCCGACGAGCTCCTTCTTCGCCGGCCAGCTCGACGAGGCCGCCGTCTACCCGAAGGCGCTCACGGCCACGCAGGTCGCCCAGCACCACAGCCTGGCCTCCGCCCCCGCCGACACGGTCACCACCGTCACGGCCACGGAGGACACCTACGCCAACGCGGGCGCGCCCGGCACGAACTACGGCACGTCCAGCTCGCTGGCCGTCCGGGGCACCTCGGCGTACGAGTCGTACCTGCGGTTCCCGCTGCCCGCCGCCCCGGCGGGCAAGGTCCTCAAGAGCGCCAGACTCGCGGTGAAGACGACCACGATGACCGGCGCGGGGTCGACCGACTCGATCTCGGTCGTACCCGTCACGGGGGCCTGGGCGCAGAACACGGTGACGTACAACAACCGGCCCGCGCTCGGCTCGGGTGCGGTCGGGACGCTGAGCGGGGCCGTGGACGGCTCGACCGTCTACTCGGCCGCGCTGGACACCCCGGCGGTCGCGGCGGCGCTCGGCAGCTCGTACAGCCTGGCGCTGACCAGCACCGGGACCGATCCGCTCTGGCTCTGGTCGTCCGAGGCGACGGCGGCGGAGGGCACTCCGCAGCTGGTGCTCACCTTCGGCGCGCCGTAACCGGTCACCGTCCCTCCACCACCGGATGCGGGGCCCGGCCGACCGGGCCCCGCATCCGACGTACCACGGGAGTTCCCTCATGCGTCGACCTCTTCACCGGCGCCCGGCAGCGGCGGCGGCCGTGTTCGCCGCGCTGCTCGCCCTGACCGCCTGCTCGTCCTCGGGCGACGGTGGACCCACCGAAGGTTCGCCCACGGCGGCCGGGCCCACGCGGTCCGCCGCCGTTCCCGACCGGCAGGCCGTGGCGGCGGAGAGCGCCGGTCCGACCGCCTCCGCCTCCGCGTCCAAGGGGCCGGTCGTGCCCGACGCGCAGCTGAAGCCGGTCACGGGTTCGTTCACGGAGAAGGAGAAGAAGTATCTGAGCGGGCGGGTGCCGGTGAACACGGACCCGGCCGCCGTGCTCCAGACCGGGCAGGAGTCCTGCCAGCGGCTCGAGCGCACCGCGAAGCGGGACAAGGACGCGGCCGTCGGCGCGATCGTCGCCGGGGACATCCCGGACGCCGAGGCGGTGATCACGCACCTGTGCACCGCGCAGCAGCCGCTGCTCACGACCGCGAGGACGGGCTTCGGCGAGGGTACGGTCAAGGCCCCGAAGGCCGGCACCTACCGTGCCCTGACCACGAACCCCGCCTGCGCCTGGCAGGCCCTCGGAGCGGACGGCAAGGTCCTCGCCTCAGGGCCCGCGCCCGGCTCCCAGGGGCCGGTGCGCGCGAACGTCCCCGCGGGGACGAAGGAGTTCACGTCCAGCGCGTGCTACGCCTGGCTGCCGGCATAGCCGTCTCACGCGGAGAGCCCGGTGTCGGTCCGAGGACCGCACCGGGCTCTCCCGCGTCCGGAGCGTCGGTCAGCGCGGGCCCGCGGCCCGCTCGTACACCCCGAGCAGGGTGTCCAGGACCGCGTCCATCGAGAAGGCCTCGGCGGCCAGCTTCCGGGCCGCCGTCGACGCGGCGTCGTTCTCGCCCGGCTCCAGGAGCTCCCGTACGGCCGGAGCCAGGCCCGCCGCGTCCGTGACCACCCGGCCCGCGCCCGCCTCCGTGATGTCCCGGGCGAGCCCGTTGGAGGTGGTGACGACGGCAGGGGTGCCCACCGACAGGGCCTCCAGGACGGACATCGGGAAGGGCTCGTCGACCGAGGGCAGGACGTACACGTGCGCCCGGCGCAGCTCCTCCAGCATCCGCTCGGAGGTCAGCGGGCCGGGCAGGCTCACCCGGTCCCCGACGCCCAGTTCGGCGACGAGCGCGTCCACTGCGGCCCGCTCGCCCTCGTCGGGGCCCGCCAGCACGAAAGCGGCATCGGGGTGGTGGCGCAGGATCTCCGGGACGGCCGCCACGAAGTCGGTCGGCCGCTTGCGGGCCTGGAGCCGGGCCGCGTACAGGATGCGCGGCGGCCCGGTCGGCGCCGGGCGCGGCTCCTGGGCCGGCACGCCGTTGACCAGGCGTACGGCTCCGGTGAGCGGGGCACCGACGACCGCGTCCAGGTCCCTGCGCTCGCGGTCCGTCAGGTACAGGACGGCGGAGGCGCCGCGCAGCACACGCCGGACGGCGACCGCGTCGAGGAGCTTGGCGAGCGGCTTGTCGCTCGGGTCGACCATGCCGTGCGTCTGGAGCACCAGCGGGCGCCCGGCCCGGAGCGCGGCCAGGGCGACGGGCAGGGTCACGAGGTCGCGGGCGAGGTGGACGTGGACGACGTCGGCGTCCTTGACCATGGCGGCGGCCCCGGCGAGGAGCGCGGGCGAGGTGATGCCGCTGAAGCCGAGCGGGAGGACGGAGCGGGCCCGGTAGAGCCGGGCGGGCACACCGTCGACGTCGGTCGGCAGCGGGCCGGGGAAGCCGTCACCGAGGGCGGTCAGCCGGACTCGGTGGCCGCGTGCGGCGAGGCCCTTCCCGAGGTTCACGGCGACCCGGACCGGCCCGCCGAAGGCGTGCGTGGGGCTGTGCAGGGTGACCGCGTGCAACACCTTGAGGCTTCGGGCTCCCCCGGGGCCGCTCACGCGGGCACCGGAACCGGTCGGCGGCCGTCGGCCGTGTGCAGGGTGAGCTCCGGGAGGTCCTTGTGGAGCGTCGTACCGGCGGCGACGACCGCGTGCCGGCCGACGGTGACGCCGGCCAGGACGGTGGCGCGGGCCGCGACCCAGGCGCCGTCCTCGACGGTGATCGGTGCGTTGCGGTAGCGGAAGTCGGCGGCCCGGTGGTCGTGGCTGCCGGTGCAGAGCAACGCCTCCTGGGAGACGCAGACTTGGGCGCCGAGCGTGATGGGCTCCAGGTTCAGCAGCCAGGCGCCCTCGCCGATCCAGGTGTGGTCGCCGACGGTCAGCTTCCAGGGCCACAGGACCCTGACCCGGTGCCGTATGAGCACGCCGTCGCCTATGGTCGCGCCGAAGGCCCGCAACAGAGCGACCCGTAGCCGGGCCGGGCAGAACCAGGCCATGAAGACCGTGTTCATCACCGCGAACCACAGGGCCTGCACGAGTCTGCCGCGGCCCTTGTCGTATCCGGCCAGAGTGAAGGCCGGTAGATTCCGCATGAGTTCACCCCCACCGGCGCCTCCCCAGGCGCCCGCCGATCAGACTAACGGTTGACGGGAGATGACAGGGGGGCGTCGGTAGACTGGCGCGAAGTGATGGTCCGGGGTGGGGACTTCGAGATCCGTGGAGCCGTGGCTCCCGGGCTCCAGGGGGCGCGATGACGACCGAAGTGCGCGGCGGAACGAACACCCCGGCGCGACCGGATTCCGCCGGACCTGACCACGACGGGTCCGACCCCGCCGAATCCGATCCCGGCGGTCCCGGCCCCGTCGTACCGGCGCCCTTGCTGCTCGCGCCCGCCGTGTCTCCGCGCACGCTCCTGTCACGGGCGCTCTCGATCCCGCTCGTGCTCGGCTTCACGGTGTTCCTGCCCCTTTTAGTGGCGATCCAGCCGGGCGCAGGCGTGCACGACGCCGCGTACTTCCTTCAGATCGCGCTGACCATGTACGCCGGGGCGCGGCTCTCGGCGATGATCCTCACCAGCCGGCGGAAGTTGCTGCAGGGCTCGTTCTGGCTCTTCGTCTACATGGCGATGGGGGTGGCGCCGCTCGCCCAGGCCGTCCTGGGCCGGGTGCCGACGCCTGTGGTGGGTCCGCGCTCGGATCTGACGATGGCGGTGGCGCTCGTCCTGGTCGGCTGCGCCGCGTTCGACGTGGGGTCCCTGCTGGCGCGGGGGAGGCCCGGGACGTCCCGACGGGCGGAGGGGCGGCCGGCGCTCGTGCACCGGCGGCGGCTGTATCTGCTCGTGCTGCTCGCCTTCGCGTGCAGTGGTCTGTTCGTCATGAAGCTCGGCGGGCCCGCCGTGTTCTTCTCCAGCCGTCAGGAGATCATCGCGGGGATCGAGGAGGCCGGCGTCTCCCAGGCGGACTCGCAGGCCGGCCAGGCGTTCCTGCGCGGATTCGGCACCGTGCCCGCGCTCTTCGCGCTGCTCGTGTACAGCCGCTGGCTGGTCACCTCGCGGCGGGCCAGGCGCCGGCCCATGGTGGTCGGTGTCTTCCTGGCCCTGGTGGCACTCAACCTCGTCGTGAACAACCCCATCTCGAACCCCCGTTACTGGTTTCTGACCGTGATGTTCTCGCTGCTGTTCACGGTCTTTCCGGTGAGCGCGGCGATGTACCGGTCGGCGCTGAGCCTGGGGGTGGTGATGGCGCTGATCGTCTTCCCGTTCTCCGACCGCTTCCGGTACGACGAGAAGAACTACCGCCCGGTCGAGACGACATCGGTCCTGGAGCCGCTGGCGCTCAAGGACTACGACCAGGTCGGCATGTTCGCCAACACCATCACGCTGGTCAACTCGGGCAGCCGGCACCGATACGGGCGACAGCTGGCCGGATCCGTGTTCTTCGCGGTGCCGCGTTCGGTGTGGCCGGGCAAGCCGCGCGACACCGGGGTGATGGTCGGGCAGTGGATGGGCACGGTGAACACCAATCTCTCCTCCCCCGTCTGGGCCGAGCTGTGGATCGACTTCGGGGCGGTGGGCATGGCGGCCGGGATGACGGGGCTCGGCTACGCGGCGGCCCGGGTCGACGGGCGGTTCGCCCGCCGGGGTACGCGCAGGGCTCCGCCGGGCAGTCTGATCTCCCTGGTGGTGCCGCTGGTGGCGGGGTACTCCTTCATCCTGCTGCGCGGGCCGCTGCTCCAGGCCTCGGGCCGGGTGGCGATCGCGCTGATCTGCATCGCCCTCGTCATGACCTGGCGTCAGGACAAGGGCGCGGCGCTGCGCTGATCCTCCGGATTCGTCGCGACGGGCTCCGGGCGGGTGCGCTTCACCCGGATCCACGCGGCCACAGCCTTCAGTGCCGATCCCGCGGCGAGGCCCCAGGCGGCGCCGGGGGCGCCGGCGAGGGCGTACCCGGCGAGCATCAGGGCGACGGAGAGCAGGGAGAAGACCACCTGGACCCCGAGCGTGGCGCGGGGGCTGAGGACGCGCAGGGTGACCAGGGCGCAGGTGCCGACCGCCATCACCGCGTACTGTCCGCCCGTGGCGGGCAGCAGCTCGGCGGTGGACTGCCAGGTGGCGCCGAGGAGTTGGCGGCCGACGCGGTCGGGCAGGGCGTACAGGACGGCGGCCCAGCCGAGCGCGACGAGGGCGAGGACGGCGGCGAGCGCGGTGGCGGCCCGTACGGTCGCGCGGCGGGAGCCGGTCCGGCCGAGTAGCGGCGGTCCGAAGGCGTTGACGGAGGTGAAGAGGGTGTTGAGCGGGCCGAAGAGGGTGGTCGCGCCGCGCAGCGCGCCGACGACGAGGGGGCTCGCGAAGAGCCCGAGGCCGAGGACGGCGAGCTGGCTGGAGCCGCTGCCGACGGCGAACTCCACGACGAAGCGACGGCCCAGGTGGTCCCGGCGCAGATAGCGGCGGGGGGTGCCCGGCCGTTTCCGTACGTACGGGTGCAGCAGTGCCAGCCCGAGGAGCGCGGCGGGCAGGGCCGAGAGGCCCCAGACGAGGACGAGGCGGGCCGGTGAGCTGCCGTGCGGCTGGAGGAGCAGGGCCGGTACGACGGAGGCGAGGCGGAGCAGGTCGGCGGCGAGGGCGCGGTGGGGCGTGCGCAGGGCGGAGAAGCCGTAGCGCAGGCCGTCCTGGACGAGGACGACCGGGAGGACCGCGCCGAGGGCGAGCACAGCGAGGCCTGTGGGCCCGCCGATGAGGGCGCCGACGGCCAGGAGGAGGACTCCGGTGGCCGTGGAGGCGGCGGCGGTGAAGGTGACGGCGGACCGGACCGCCGCGCCGACCTCGTGCTCCTCGCCCTTCTCCAGGACGACGCTCTGGCCGACGAAGGCGGCGCCGAGGCCGAGGAGCACGGTGAAGACGATGTACACCATGGAGAAGGCGGCGAAGCCGTCCGCGCTGGAGGCGCGCGCCGCGATCACCAGGACGGCGATGTTGGTGAGGCTCGCCGCCGCCTGGTCGAGGACCGAGGCGGCGACGGTCACGGCACGTCTCAACGGTCGCCCGCGCGGATGTCGCCGGTGCGCACGTCCTCCGCGCGGAGCGCGCGCAGGGCGACGGTGTCGGAGCCGTCACCGAGGAGGATCTGCTCGGGTTCGGCGGCGAACTCGTCGGGGGCGGGCGGCGGCACGTGCCGTCTGCCACCGCCGGACCCGCGATGGCTCTTCT
The DNA here is from genome assembly GCF_053594455.1 of Streptomyces sp. NPDC001927. Classification (NCBI taxonomy): domain Bacteria; kingdom Bacillati; phylum Actinomycetota; class Actinomycetes; order Kitasatosporales; family Streptomycetaceae; genus Streptomyces; species Streptomyces sp. NPDC001927. Next base: position 506,978 of record NZ_JBSFEN010000002.1, read on the forward strand.
CCTGCTTGGCGGAGCGGCGGCGCCGGCGCCCGGAGTGCACGACGGCGCCGAGGACGGTGCCGCCCGCGCCCGCTATCAGCTCGCGGATGCGCTGGAGATCCGTACGGTGGACGGCGCGCGGGTCGCAGACGACGAGGACGCCGTCGACGCGGTCGACGAGCGCGAGGGCGTCCGCGTAGTTGAGGACGGGCGGGGCGAGGACGACGACGGTGGCGTTCGGCGAGTCGGCCTCGGCGATGAGCCGGGTGACGCGGGGACCGGTGAGGGCGCGTGCCACGTTCCGCACCCGCTCGCCGGGGACCAGGCCGAAGGAGCCCGACTCGCCCGCGTCGACGGAGAGTTGGCGCCCGGTGGGCCAGCCGTTCTCCTCGTGCTCCGGCTTCTCCACCGGGCTGCTCCAGCGGGGCGCGGTCGCCGCGTGGGCGCGGAGCCGGCCCTTGAGGGTGGGGTCGCGCAGGTCGGCCTCGATGAGCAGGACGTCCTTGCCGGTCTCGGCGAAGGAGGCGGCGAGGTGGGAGGCGACGGAGACGGCGGCCTCGTTGCAGCCGCGCGGGGCGACGACGAGGAGGCGCCGGCGGTCGGCGAACCGCTGGTCGTAGGCGAGCCGGAAGGCGACGGAGCGGTACTCCTCGGCGGCCCGGGCGTCCGTGTGGTCGTCGGCGAGGAGGACGTCGGTGGCGCCGCGGGGCAGGGTGCCGAGGACGGGGGCGCGCACCGCGCGGGCCACGTCGCCGGCGGAGCGCGGCGCGGGGTCGAAGACGAGCCGGACCCAGGCGGCGAGCAGGCCGAGCGCCACGCCGACGAGGGCACCGAGGCCGAGGCTCATGGGCAGCCCGGGGCCGTCGGAGTAGCCGGGGGCGGTGGCGACGCGGATGACGGTGCCGGGCGACATGTCGAGGGACTTGAGCTGGCTGATCCGGGCATCGAGTTCGTTGATGCGGTTGAGCAGGTTGGTCTTGACGCCGTACTCGGCGTCGCGGGCCGCCCCGTCGGGCATCCGGTCGAGTTCCTTGGTCTTCTGGTCGTGCTTCTTGGCCACCTCGTCGAGCTGCCGCTGCTGCCCGGCGAGCATGGTGGCCCGCACGTCGGTCCACTGCTTCTGGCGCAGCGCGAGGTAGGCCTGGGTGACGGCGTTGGCCCGGTCGGCGGCGGCCTGGGGGGTGTCGGCGGTGTAGGTGAACTGGAGGACCTGGCTCTGCGGCGGGTTGGTGACCTGGAGGTCCTTCTGCAGCTTGCCGATGGTGCCGGTCCAGCCAAGCTTCTTCGCGGCCTGTTCGGCGACGCTGCTGCTGAGGGCGGTCTGCCGCTCCGACCCCATGTTGAGGGTCTTGTCCTGGGAGATGCTGGGGTTGAAGGGGTCGTTGACGGGGGCGCGCAGCACGACCTGGCTGGTGGCCACGTAGGTGTCGGCGTTGGACATGCCGAACCAGACGCCGCCGAGCAGTCCGATGCCGATGCCGCAGGTGATGATCGCGCGGTAGCGCAGGAGTTGGCGGAACTGGTCGCGCAGCAGCTCCGGTTCGTCGTCCTCGACCGCGGTGACGTGCGAGTGTGTCACGTGCTCGGACCCCCCAGAGCCTCGTCGATCAGTGCGTCGATCCGAGCGAGGCCGGCCGCTCGGGTCAGATGGGCCTCGACGTGGCGGGGCCCCTGGGCGCCGAGCGCGTCGGCGGCCGTCGGATCTGAGCCGAGTCTACGGATTTCGGCCAGCAGCGCGTCGGGATCTTCCGGAGGTACGAGCACTCCGGCACCGGAGCGGAGGACTTCCTGGGCGGTTCCGCCCTCGGCGGCGACGGAGGCGACGACGGGGCGTCCGGCGGCGAAGTACGAGGTCAGCTTGGACGGCACGCTCATGTCGAGGACCGAGGCGCGCTGGGTGACGGCGAGCACGTCCGCGGCGGCGAGGGTGTCGGGGAACTCGTCGTCGCCGACGGGCTCCATGAAGTCGAGGTTGGGGACGTCGGCGCCCAACTGCTCCAGGTGGGCCCGCTGGTTGCCGTCGCCGAGGAGGACGATCCTGATCTTCGGCTCGCGCCGGGCCGCTTCGACCAGGACGTCGAGCCCCTGCTTGAGCCCCATGTTCCCGGAGTGCAGGACGACGGTCTCGCCGTCGCCCCAGCCGAGCCGGTGCCGGGTCTCGGCGCGCGAGCCCGAAGGACCGTGCACATGGGACCAGTTGGGGACGAGCCGGATGCGGCGGGGGTCGACGCCCATGGCGGCGACCTTGTCGACGAAGGTCTCGTGGATGACGCCGACGAGCGCGGCCCTGCGCAGCGCGTACGTCTCCGCCCGGGCGGCGAGCGCGGCGGCGCGGTCACCGCCCCGGATGCCGCTCTGCGCGGCGGCCGCGCCCATCAGGTCCTGGACGACGGGAACGTACGGAACGCGCCAACGGGCCGCGAGGTGGGCGCCGATGACGCCGCCGGCGAGGCTGGGCATCTGGGCGAGCACGGCGTGCGGGCGGGCCATGCGCGGCGGCGCGAGGAGTCCGTGGGCGAGCACGCTCGCCTCGAACGCGGCGCGTTTCAGGGCGGTCTGGCGAGCGGGGACGGTGTGACGCCGGCGGTGGACGACGACCCCCGCACGCTCCTCGGTGCGGCGCCAGACTCTGGCGTAGGCCGGGTCCAGGGACCAGGCGGGGTAGTGCGGCATGCCGGCGAGGACATGGGTCTCGTGGCCGCTCGCCGCCCAGTGCTCGGCGATCTGCGTGGCGTACGGCCCTATCCCGGCGTGCTCAGGAGCGTAGTTGGTGGAGACCACGAGCAGCCGCCTGCGCGTCGCCGGATTCCCCAAGTCACCGCTCCCCGCCGTCACTTCGCCCACGCGACCGCCCCTCTCCCCCAGTGACGCGAACCGGACTTCACCCTAGTCGTTCACCCACTCTCAACGGAACGTGCACGCTATCGTCGGAACTCCTTCGCGCTGGGGAGCGCGAACGCACCTGGGGGGTTTGGCACATGACCGCAGGAAGGCCGTACCGCGTCGGCTACGCACCGGGGGCCTACGACCTCTTCCACATAGGGCACCTCAACATCCTTCGCCACGCGCGCAGTCAGTGCGACTACCTGGTGGCGGGGGTGGTCTCGGACGAGATGGCGGAGCTCGCCAAGGGCCGCCGACCGGTGATTCCACTGGTCGAGCGCCTGGAGATCGTGCGCAACGTGAAGTACGTCGACGCGGCGTTCGTGGAGACGGTGCCGGACAAGCTGGAGACCTGGAAACAGGTGAGATTCGACGTGCTGTTCAAGGGTGACGACTGGCGCGGCACGCCCAAGGGGGACCGGCTCGAGCGGGACTTCGCGGGGGTGGGGGTGGAGATCGTCTACTTCCCGTACACGATGCACACCTCCAGCACGCAGCTGCGGCGCGCGCTCGACCTCCTGACGCAGGAGGTCGAGCCGGGCACCGGAGTCGGCGGGATCAGCGGGATCAGCGAGGGGCTGCGCTGAGTTCGCGGAACCACTTGGCGAGGAAGGCGAGGAGGAACACGGCGCTCGCGACGGCGAGCGCCGTGTAGCCCCAGCGGAACGCGGTTCCGCCGCCGAGGAGCAGGAAGACCAGGCAGAAGACGCCGTGGTCGACGGGGAGCAGCGCCACCGCACGGAGGGTCGAGGGCTGCGCGGCAGGGGTGCCGGGCGCCGGGCGGGGCTTGAGCTTCTCGGTCAGCAGTCCGCCGAAGAAGGTGACCACGGCGGTGAGTTGGAAGCCCAGGGGGACCAGGAACCAGACGTCGTCGGCGGTGCCGAAGTGGCCGGGGTGGCGGTAGAAGGCGATCAGCACGGCGAGGTGCAGCGCGGTGATCTTGGCGCAGTCCACGACATGGTCGAGCCACTCGCCCGCGGGGCTGCCGCCGCCGCGCAGCCGGGCGAGCTGCCCGTCGGCGGAGTCGAAGGCGAAGCCGACGGCGAGCCCGAGCCAGACCAGCAGACCGAGCGTCCAGGAGGGGGTGCCCAGGGCCAGGGCGGCGACAGCGACGAAGCTGAACCCGGCGCTGATCAAGGTGACTTGATTGGGCGTCAGACCGAGCGCGTACGACCCTGCCGCGAGGAGGCGGCCCACCGGGCGGTTGACGAATCGGGAGTAGAGCGAGACCCCCTTCGCGGACTTCTGGGCGGATCGCAACTCGCTCAGCGCGGTACCGATCGTGCCCGCTCCCGCTCGTGCTTCCGTTCCTGTTCCCGTTCCCACGAACCCCCCAGGACCTTTGTGCGAGTTTCGTACTTTCGTACGTGATGGCGCACATCATGGCATCACCAGGGGGTTCGCGGTGGCGGACCTATGCCTCCACGGCCTCCGCGTGGCGGTTTTCCTTGATCGTGATGCGGCCCTTGCGGATCGTCGCCAGGCGCGGGGCGCGGCGGGCGATCGCGCTGTCGTGGGTGACCATCACGAAGGTCAGGCCGTGCTCCTTCCAGAGCCCTTCGAGGAGGTCCACGATCTCGTCGCGCATGGACTCGTCGAGGTTGCCGGTGGGCTCGTCGGCGAGGAGCACCTTGGGGCGCTTCACCAGGGCGCGGGCGATCGCGACGCGCTGCTGCTGGCCGCCGGAGAGCTCGGACGGCAGGTGCCCGCGGCGCTCGCCGAGGCCGACGGAGTCCAGGGCCTCCGCCGCCATGGTGCGCCGCTCGCCCGCCTTGATGCCCATGGGGACGAGCGCGGTCTCCACGTTCTCCTGGGCGGTGAGCGTGGGGATGAGGTTGAAGGACTGGAAGACGAAGCCGATGTTCTGGCTGCGGACGGCCGTCAGCCGGCTCTCCGGCAGTTTGGCCAGATCGACACCGTCGAGGACCACGCTGCCCGAGGTGGGCCGGTCGAGACCGCCCAGCATCTGCAGCAGCGTGGACTTCCCGCCGCCGGTGGGTCCCTGGATGACCAGGCGGTCGCCCTCCCTGATGGTCAGGTCGATGCCGGCGAGCGCGTCGACTCTCTCCTGGCCCCTGCGGTACTGCTTGGTGACGCCGGTGAGTTCGTACATGGGTGCAACTCCTGCGATACGTGAAGGGGGTTCGGGCTACTCGACGCGGCGCAGCGCGTCCGCCGGCCGCAGGCGCGAGGCGCGCCAGGCGCCGAAGCCGCCCGCGACGAGCCCGCCGCCGAGGGCGAGGAGGACGGCGAGGCCGACGGTCGTGACGCTCACGGGCGCGGTGAGGGCGATGTCGAGGGTGTTGCCCGCAGCGCCCTGGCTCGCGGCGCCCATGCCGGGTCCGCCGAGCATCCGGCCGCCGCCGCCCGGGCCGCCGCTGGTCAGCGCGCCGCTGCCGAGCTCGGCGGTGAGGGTGGGGCTGACGGCGGTGACCAGGTACGCGCCGGCGAGGCCGACGGCGATGCCGAGGGCGCCTCCGATGAGGCCGTTGACGAGCGCTTCGCCCATGACCTGCCGGGTGACCCGGCCGCTCTTCCAGCCGAGCGCCTTGAGCGTGCCGAACTCGCGCACCCGGCGGCTGACGGCCGAGGAGGTGAGCAGCCCGGCGACGAGGACGGCCGCGACCAGGACGGCGTACGAGAGCCACTTGCCCACGTTGGTGGCGAGGTTGGCGGCGGTGTCGAGGGAGCCGGAGACGGTCTCGGCGAGGTCGGCGGAGGTGGTGACCGTGGTGCCGGCGACGTTCTTCTGGATGGCGGACTTGACGGCGTCGATCCGCGTCGAGTCGGTCGCCTTCACATAGACGGTGGTGATCTTGTCCTTGGAGTCCGACAGGGTCTGTGCCTGCTTGAGCGGCAGGTAGACCTGGGCGGCGGACTGGCCGCTGTCGGCGGTGGCGATGCCGATGACCTCGAACTTCACCGCCTTGACCGTGAGGGTCTCGCCGACGGCGAGGCCTTCCTGCTTGGCGTAGGCGCTGTCGACGACGACGGTCTTGGCGTCGGTCTCGGTGGTCTTGAAGGTACGGCCCGCGGTGATCGTGGAGGTGGTGAGGGGGCCGAGGTCGGGGGTGGTGACGTCGGTGCCGTAGAGGGTGAAGGAGTTGACGTCGAAGGCGGCGCCGCCACCCTCGACCCGGCCCCCGCCGCCGCTTCCGTTGCCGGAGCCACCGGGGCCACCGGGCTGGGCGGGCTGCGCCTGCTTGAACTCGCCGCGCTTGAACTCGCCGTCGATCTTGAGGTTGGTGAGGCTGAGGCCGCCGACGGCCTGGGCGACACCGTCCTGCTTCGCGACGGTGGTGACCGTCGACGCGGCCAGGGTCTGGAAGCCCTGGACCATCAGCCGGTCGCTGCTCTGTTCCTCACCGTCCTCGTTGGCGTCGAACTCGAACCGCGGCCGCTGCGTCTGCTGACCGGCCTGGGGCTCCTCGCGGGCCTTGGTGACGGTCAGATCGGTGCCGAGACCGTAGAGGGACTCCAGGACCTGCGTCTGGGCCTGCTTCATGCCGGCGGCCACGGAGTTGACGACGATGACCAACGCGATCCCGAGCGCGAGCCCGGAGGCGACGACGAGCGCCGCCTTTCTGCGACGGCGCAGCTCGCGCCGGAGGTAGGTGAAGAACATGAGCGCGAAGCTAGGGGCGCGCGGTGATGGCTGGATAAGGCCTGCGTGAGAGTGGGATGAGAGTCGCGACGGGGGGCCGGGGGACGCGCGGAACGGCGCGCTCCGGCGGCAGGGAGGAGTGCGGCACGGGCCGCCCGGCGAACGGCGGGGCGCCGCAACCGCGAGCCTCAGGTCATGTACGTCAAGGGATCGTCGAGGACCTGCCGGATGACGAACGCGGCCGCGCCTCGGGACGCCGGGGTGGCCGGGGACGCGGGGCGAAGGCGGCCCGCGGCCGGGGGCCAGAGGCCGGAGACCACGCGGCGGGCGAGTTCGGCGTTCACGGCCGGGCCGAGACGGGTCATCAGCAGGGGGTAGATCCCGCCGAGGACGACCGCCTCGGGGTCGAGCAGGTTCACCGCGCCGGAGAGCGCGAGGCCGAGCATCCGGCCCGCCTCCTCGACGGCGGCCACCGCGCGGGGCTCCCCCGCGTCGGCGGCGCGCGCCAGCTCCTCCACCCCGGCGACCCCCGCCGCCCGCAGCAGCGCCGACTGGCCCGCGTACTGCTCCAGGCACCCGCGCGAGCCGCAGCGGCACAGCGGCCCGTCGGCGTCCACGGGCAGGTGGCCGATCTCGCCGGCGAAGCCGTGGGCGCCGCGCAGCAGTTCGCCGTCCACGACGATCGCGCCGCCCACCCCGATCTCGCCGGTCAGGTACAGGAAGGTCCGTACGTCACCGAGCGCGCCGAACCACAGCTCCGCGAGCGCGGCCGCGTTCGCCTCGTTGTCGGAGGTGACCGGCAGCTCGCCCTGCCCGGGCCACCGCTCCGCGAGGGCCTCGCCGAAGAGCCGGTCGGCGGGCACGCGGTTCCAGCCGAGGTTCGGGGCCTGCTGGACGGTTCCGGACGAGACGAGGCCCGGCAGGGCGAGCCGTACCCCGGCCGGGCGCAGCTCCCGCTCCGCCGCGCTCCGCAGTGCCTGCGCCGCGAGCCCGGCGGCGCGCGCGAGGACCTCGGCCGGCTCGGCCGCCCGGTTGTCGACGGACTCCGCGACCCGGACCCGGTCGGTCCCCGCGAGGTCGACGACGCACACGGACACGTAGTCGACGTTGATCTCGACCCCGAGCCCGGCCGGACCGGTGTCGGCGGGCTTCAGGACCGTCCCCGGGCGGCCCGCCTGTCCGCTGAAGGTCTTGCCCGACTCGACCAGGAAGCCCTGCTCCATGAGCTGTTCCACCAGGGAGGAGACGGCGGCGCGGGTGAGGCCGACGCGCGCCGCGACGGCCGCGCGGGTCGTCTCGCCCGCGTCGTGGACGGTGCGCAGGACGAGGCTCAGGTTGTGGCGTCGCACGCTCGCCTTGTCGGCCTTGGGCTCCCGGGTCGGTGGCGTCTTCATCGCCCCCGAGCCTAATCCCCCTCCGCCCCCTTCTCCTTCACCCCGTTCCTCCCTGTTCCGCGAAAAGAGTTCAACCACCGAACTCTCCGCGCTACTGTCTGCCGCATGCCACTCCCCCGCGACTACAGCGGCCAGAGCTGCGCCCTCTCGCGCTCCATGGAGGTCGTCGGTGAGCGCTGGACGCTGCTGATCGTGCGGGACGCCTTCTTCGGGGTCCGCCGGTTCGGCGAGTTCGCCGCCCATCTCCGGCTCCCCCGCGCCGTCCTGGCCGACCGGCTCGCCTCGCTCACGGACGCGGGTGTCCTCGCCCGCCTTCCGGACACCGGCCGCCGCGAGGTCTACGCCCTCACCTCCAAGGGCGTCGCGCTCTGGCCCGCCGTCCGCGCCCTCACGTCCTGGGGCGACGACTTCTACGGCTCCGCCGGCGGCCCGCGCCGCGTCTTCCGCCACGCCGACGACGACGCGCCGATCGCCGAGGACGGCCTTTGTACGGGGTGCGGGGCCCCGGTCCCGGTCGGCGACGTCCTCGTGGCGCCGGGCCCGGGCCTCGCGCCCCCGGCCGAGGACGACGACCCGGTGACGGCGGCCCTCGCCCGCCCGCACCGGCTGCTCCGCCCCCTGCTCGTACCGTCCACCGCGCAACGTTCCCCGAGAGGTCCGCACTCATGAAGATCCTGGTCGTCGGCGCCGGAGCCACCGGAGGCTACTTCGGGGCGCTGCTCGCCCGTTCCGGACAGGACGTCACCTTCCTGGTCCGCCCGCGCCGCGCGGCCGAGCTGCGCGAGCGCGCCCTGCGCGTCGTCGGGCGGGGCGGCCCGGGCGAGGAGTGGTCCGTCGCGCCCCGGCTCGTCACGGCCGACGCGCTGGACACGACGTACGACCTCGTCCTGTTCTCGGTGAAGTCCACCGCCCTGGAGCAGGCGATGGAGGACGTCGCGCCGGCCGTCGGACCGGACACCGTGATCGTGCCGCTGCTGAACGGTCTCGCCCACATCGACGCCCTGAACGCCCGCTTCGGCGCCACGCGGGTCCTCGGCGGGGTCGCCAAGGTGGTCACCACGCTCGACGAGCACGGGGACATCGTCCGCCTCGCGCCGCTCGCCCATCTGACGATCGGCGAGCAGGACGGGACGCCCACCGCGCGCGTGGAGAAGGTCCGGTCCGTCCTCGCCGAGGCCGGCATCGACGCCCTGGTGCCGGAGGACGTCATGACGTCCATGTGGCACAAGTGGGTCTTCATCACCACGTTCGGCGCGGTGACGAGCCTGATGCGGGGCACGGTCGGGGAGGTCACCGCCGTCCCGGGCGGCGCGGAGCTCGGCCCGGCCGTCCTCGCCGAGGCGGCGGCGGTCGCGGAGGCGGCAGGCCATCCCGTACCGCGGACGGAACGGGACATGACGCTCGGCATCGTCACCGCCACCGGGTCGCCCATGGTGCCCTCGCTCTACCGCGACCTGGCCGCCGGGCGCCCGACGGAGGTCGAGCACCTCTTCGGGGACCTGGTGGCACGCGCGCGTGCCCTGTCCGTGCCCACGCCGCTGCTCGACCTGGCCACCCTGCACCTGCGGGTCCACCAGGCGCGGGTCACGGCGACCGCCGCGCTCTGAGGACGGCCCCTCAAGCGCCCTGAAGACACCTCTCAAGCGTCCTGAAGGCGACTCCTCAGCGGCTCAGCCAACCCCTGAGGAGCCTGCTCACGGCCGGCATCGACACGTACGTCATCAGGACGTTGAAGACACACGCGACGACCGCGCTGCTCAGCACGTACGGCAGCGCGGTCAGCCGGGGCACCAGGAGCCAGCCGCCGAGGAGCGAGATCGGGTAGATCGCGAGCGTCGCGCTGATCGCCATCTTCCACCGGGGAGGCGCGGGCCGGGTCGAGCCCGGCTTGGCGAACCACGTCTCCATGCCGGTCAGCTTCCGCCGCGCGATCTCGGTGTGGTGGTGCCCCTCGCAGTCCGCGAACCAGGCCGCCCTCTCCGGCGACTCCTGCCAGATCCGGCAGGCCTCCGCGTCCCGGAACCGGTGGACGAGGAACCAGGGGGCGTCGCCTCCGGACGAGCGGAAGAGCCCGTACCCGAGGTGCCCCGGGAAGGCGGCCGCGCTCTCGAGGATGCCCCTGGCCCACCGCTCGAAGGCCGCTTCGTAGCCGGGCTCCACCCGGCGGGCTATCAGCAGGGTCACCTCGCCGCTGTCGGCGGGGACGGTGGTGTGTTCAAGACTCACCGCGGTCACTCGTACTCCTCGTGATCACACCGCGCCCGCCGACACTGTACGCGGCGCCCGGCCGAGGACGGGGATGAGGACGGCGACAAGGACGATGTCGGGACGGTCATGTGGCCCATCCCGGGGGGAACCACCCACAATTCACCGACGCTTCGTACACGCTCCGGTCCGAGCCGGTCACGGTCAGCGGTGCGATCATCTAGTGTTCCCACGACCACACCGGTGGCCCGCGAGACCCGCACACCGCCACCGTGGATCAGGGACTGGGGGCGATGCGCACGTGGCCGAGAACGAGATGGCCGTGTTCGGAGTCTCGGCTCTGGAGGAGGAGCTCTACCGGCACTTCCTCCGCAACCCGGACACCCCCGCCGACGACGTCCATCTGCTGCTGCACACCGACCCGGACGAGACCCGCGCCTGCCTCGCGCGCTTACGGGACCTCGAACTGCTCCACCCCGAACGGCCCGACGGGCGGGTCTCCCCCGCCGAACCCGAGGCGGCACTGACCCGGCTGACCGACCGCCGGCTCACCGAGCTGCACCGGGAGCTGCAACGGGTCACCCGATCCCGGCACGTCATCGACGGGTTACGCGCGGAGACCTCGGCCCGCACCGAGACCTCCGTCGGCATCGAGCAGCTGGACGGGCTCTCCAACATCCGCAACCGGATCGACGACCTCGCCTTCTTCGCCCGCGACGAGATCCTGGCCGTCGAGACCTCCCACCGGCTCTCCCCCGAGAACATCGCCCGCTCCCGGCCGCTCGACCTGCGATGTTTGCGGCGCGGCGTAAGGATCCGCAACGTGGTCGTACGCGCCGCGCTCGACGACCGGCCGACGGCCGACTACCTCCGCGAACTGGCCTCCCACGGGGCCGAGATAAGGGTCACCGGCGACACCGCGGAGCGGATGATCGTGTACGACCGCTCCACCGCCCTTGTACCTCTCGACCCGCGCAACACCGCGCGCGGCGCGCTGCTCGCGCACCAGAGCGGCCTGGTCACGAACATCATCGCGCTGTTCGAGAAGATCTGGGAGGGCGCGGAGGATCTCGCCTCCTCGGCTCGCTCCGAGGGCTCCGGACCCGGCGGCGGCGAGCTGACCGAACGCGAGCGACAGGTCCTTGCGTTCATGTGCACGGGCGCCAAGGACGAGGCGGGGGCACGCGAGTTGGAGGTCTCGGTCCGTACCTATCGGCGCTACGTGGCCGAACTGCTCCAGACCCTCGGTGCCAACAGCAGGGCCCAGGCCGCCCTCCTCGCGCGCGAGCGCGGCTGGATCTGAACCCGGGGGCCTACCGACTGCCGCCCGGCACCGACCAGCCGTGCAGGGCGGCGTCCGCGAGGACGGCGGCCACCGTCCGTCGCACGGCCGGGTGGTCGACGTCCCCGTCGAGGGCGATCCGCAGCCGGATGCGGTCGGCGGCCACCTGGGGCGTACAGGCCCAGTGACCCGGCAGCAGACAGAGGAGGCGGATCACGGTCGTCGGCCCGGCCGGGGCCGTGGCGTCGTGGCGTACGGCCACCACGTCGACGAATCGGAGCGCGTGGTCGGTCACGATCATGTCCCCTCTCCAGCCGTGAGGACGTGCAGGGCGGCGGCCGTGAGGGCGGTGATGCCGGTCGGCAGGGCGGTGCGTACGTCCGGGGCGAACTCCGGTGCGTGGTTGGGCGGGAGCGGCTCGCCCGACTCCACGGCCCGACGCCACCGCGTCGCCCCGACCGTGCCGAGCAGCCAGTACGCCAGGGGGACGCCGTCCGTGCCGAAGGCGGCGTAGTCCTCGGTGGCGGTGAGCGGGGGCGTGAGCGTGACCCGGCGCGCGCCGAGCGCGGTCGCGTGGACCCGGCGCAGGGCGACCGTCGCCGCCGGGTCGGGGACGAGGACGGGCGAGCGGGCCGTGACCGTGAACTCCGGCTCTCTCGGGCAGCCGGAGGCCGCGCACTCGGCGCGGACGATCCGCTCCACGGCCGCGTCGACCCGGGCGAGCGCCGCGTCCCCGAACGCCCGTGTGGACACGCTCAGTTCGGCCCGGTCGGGGATGACGTTGGCGCGGTCACCGGCGCGCAGGGAGCCGACGGTGAGGACGACGGGCTCGGCCGGCGCGGTCTCCCGCGCGACCACCGACTGGAGCCGTACGACGGTGGCGGCCGCGGTCAGGACCGGGTCGACGGAGAGGTGCGGGGTGCCGCCGTGGCCGCCGCGCCCGTGGATGACGACCTCAAGCGCCGTACTGGCGGGCATCAGCGGACCGGGACCCGCGTGCGCGACCGTCCCGGCGGGTAACGGCGCCGCGTGCTGGGCGAGGACGAGGTCCGGGGTGCCGAACCGCTCGTAAAGACCGTCGTCGACCATCGCCCGCGCGCCCTGGAGGGTCTCCTCGGCGGGCTGGCCGACGACGAGGACCGTGCCCCGCCAGGCGGAGCGGGAGCGAGCGAGCCGGGCGAGCGCGCCGGCGGCGGCCGCCAGGTGCAGGTCGTGGCCGCACGCGTGCATCACGCCGGGGACCGTACTGGCGTACCGCAGGCCGGTGCGTTCGGTGACCGGCAGGGCGTCCAGTTCGGCGCGGAGCAGCACGGTGGGTCCGGGGCCGTTGCGCAGGACTCCGACGACGCCGTGGCCCTTGCCCACGCCACGGGCGACGGTACAGCCGTGCAGCTCCAACCAGGCGGCGAAGCGGTCGGCGGTGCGTGCCTCGTCGCCGGAGAGCTCGGGGTGGGTGTGCAGGTCGAGGTAGAGCTCGAGGGCGGGCCGCAGCTCCTCCTCGGGCACCTCGACGACCTCGGGCACCTCGGTGGCTGGCGTCGTGTCCATGTCTGTCTCCTGCCGGGGCTGCGGACGGCCGGGCGTCCTGGTGCGGCTGGGTGTCCCGCTCTTCGCGAGGGTGGGGTACGGGCCGGTCAGTGCGGCCTGCGGGGCGCTGTCACGGGGTGACAGCGAACTGACAGCGGCACGACGGCCGATCTGACAGCGGGCCCGGCTGGAATGAGGCCTCGCAAGGGAGTGCCGCCGGAGCAGCCGGCGGACCCCTGTGACGCGAAGGAGAACCCCATGGCGCCCAAGACGGAGCTCGCGACCCTCGCCGACGAGATCCTGGAGCTGGAGTCGGAGACCTTCGAGATCTCGGACTACTCGGACGCGGTCGAGGTCGTTCTGGCCGGGTGCACCTCGTCCTCCTCGACCTCCACCTGCTCCAGCACCACCAGCACCACCTCCTGCAGCGCCTGATCGCGCGTTCCCCGCGATCGGCAGCCCCCGCCCGGCGGTGAACACCGCCCGGGCGGGGGCTTCCCCGCGTTCGGCGCCCGTACGGAGGCAGCTCACGGGAACGGGTGCGGCACGGCCTTGATCTCGTCCTCGCGCAGATCGGCGGCCCGTCTGCCGGACGCCCGCAGGGCGGTGCGCAGCCGGGGCATCAGCAGGGCCCGCTGGCGGGTCCAGCCGAAGTCGAGGGGCAGCAGTCCCGGCACGATCGCGGCGACCGTGTGCAGGCCCATCCGCCGCTGCTCGGGGGTCGTCTGGTCGACGGCGATCACGTCGTGCCCGGCGTGGACCAGCTCGTCGCGGAGCAGCCGCAGGTCGTCCATCAGGTCCCCGGTGCGGGGGCGCTTCGGTTCCCAATCGGCGAAGGCCTCATCGAGCGACAGGACGCCGTCCGGCTCCAGGTACTCGGCCGCGTGCACGGTCATCGAGGGCAGCCCGTAGAGCTGGGCGTGGTCCTTGAGGTGGAGGACCTTGGTGAAGTCCTGGGCCATCTCCTCCAGTTCGCCGATCCGTTCGGCCACCTGGTAGGGCAGATGGGGGATGTACGTGAGGACTTCGGAGAGCGCGGAGTCCACGGTGCTCTCGGGGTCGAAGCCGGCCGCGGCGGCGAAGGAGAGCGCGCCGGGGCCGCCGTCACGGCGGACGGCGAGCGCGGTGACGACGGGGACGGCGAGGTCCATGCGGTTGTCGTACGCGTACACGTCGTAGCCGTGCAGCGCGGCCCGGTCGATCATCGAACGGATCGCGGGGGCGCGACAGGTGGCGAGGTCGATCCGGGTGAGCCGGGCGCGGCCGTACCAGGCGAGCAGGAAGGCGTCCCGCTCGATCAGCTCCAACAGGCCGAAGAGGATGGCCTCTTCGAGGCTCCCGCCGGTGGCGCAGCCGTTGGAGCACTCGAAGACGAAGTTGTCGGCGTCGACGCCCGCGCTGTAGTGCGCGAGGCGCGCCGGTACGAGGACGGGCGCGTCGGAGCGCAGCGAGTGGCCCCACACCCAGGGGATGGCGCGGTCCGGGTCGAACGGGCTGACGAGGTGGTCGCGTTCGTACGTCTCCGGGGCGTACAGACCGCACTCGGCGGGGTCGAGGACGGGCGTCCCGGCGGCGAGGAGTGCGTGGTACGAGGCGGAGACGGGCGCCGTGCCGCGTCGGCGGTGGGTGCCCGCGTAGCGCTCCAGGCCCTCCAGGTGGGCCAGCGTACGGCTGGTGCCGTAGCTGTTGGCCTGGCCGCTCCAGGTGACGTCGTTGAGGCCCGCGTAGCCCCGGACGAAATGGGTGCCGGCCACCGGGGCGGTGGTGGTGGAGACCGGGTTGATCCAGACGTCGGAGCCGAGGGCGCCGCAGACCGGGTTGGCCAGGGCGGTGGTGGGCAGCGGGTACGAGCCGAGGGACCGCAGCCGGTATCCGGACGGGTCCGGCTTGGGCGCCGGGCCGAGGGTCATCCGGGCCGACTCGGCGGTGTCGGGGCGCTCGCGCACGCACGAGGGGCAGAGCGGCTCGGGCAGCAGCGGGAAGGTCGCCGTGGCGAGGGTCGCGAGGTCGACCCGGGTGACCTGCGGCAGCTCCCGGTCGGGCGCGGAGGCTGTGGAGGGGCCGGTGCGGTCGCCGGGAAGCGTCGCCCGGTACGCGGCCCAGACGGCGTCCAGGGCGTAGTCGGTGAACACGGGCCAGGCAGCGGCGCCTTGAGACGCGTACCCCAGCTCCAGGGCTTCCCGCTCAGAGCGGCTGCGCAGCCGCTGCCAGCGCATGGCGAGGCACTGCCCGCAGGCGACCCGCGCGCCGTCCCGGTCGCCGCCCCACGGGCCGAGGAGCACGGCCCGTGAGGTGAGGTGGACAGTGGCCTCGGGCCGTATTCGGGCATACGGGTCGGGGCGGCCGAAGCCCAGGGTGTCGGCGGCGCCGAGCGGAACCACCAGGGGCGCGGGCAGCCGCTCCTGTCCGGCGTGGCGGGCGGTCAGCGAGCGCTGGAGCAGCGCCCTGGCCGCCTCCAGCGGTGCGCCCGCGGGGGCGGCGGACTGTGTGCTCGGCGCCTGGGTCGTCATGACTTGTCGCTCCAGCGGAAGGTCTTCAAGGCGATGGCTCCGAGGACGACGGCGACTCCGGCCAGGACGGCGCAGGCCACGGCGATGTCGCCGCCCGAGCCGTTGCCGGTGAGCGCGGCGGAGACGCCGTCGTTGAGGTAGAAGAGCGGCAGGGCGTGGGCGAGGCTCTGCATCCACTCCGGCATTGCGTCCAGCGGGAAGAAGGAGCCGGACAGGAACGCCATCGGGATCATCAGGCAGTTGGCGACGGCCGCGACCGCCTCGGGCGTCTTCGCGAACGAGCCGACGATGACGCCGAGGGCGAGGAAGGCGGTGATGCCGAGCACGAGGACCGGCAGCACGAGCGGCCAGGAGCCGGCCGGCTTGAGCCCGAACCAGGGCAGCAGCGCCACCCCCACGAACAGCGCGGTCTGCACGATGCCGATGGCGATGGCGAGCCCGTAGCGGGAGGCGAGCACGGAGGGCAGCCGGACCGGCGTCATCCGGATGAGCCGCAGGATGTCGTCGCGGCGCCACTGCATGAGCACGAAGCCCACCCCGAAGACGGCCGCGTTGGCGACACCCCAGGACAGCACGCCGGGAGCGATGTAGTTGATGTACGGCTGCCCGCTCTGCTCGACCTCCTTGCCGTGGAAGATCAGCCCGAAGACGACCAGGAAGAGCAGCGGGAAGGCGAAGGTGAAGAAGAGGGTGGTCTTGTCGCGGGTGTAGGCCCGGTAGCCCGCGCGGGTCAGTGCGGCGTATGCGCTCATGGGGTGGGTCTCCGTGTCCGTTCTCTGAACTCTGTCCACGTCCGGTGGACCGGGCGGGGCGTGGTTACGGCTGCGGGGTGACGTCGCCGGTCAGTTGGAGGTACACGTCCTCCAGGCTGGCCGTACGGGTGCGGATGCCCTGGAGGCCGGCGATCTCGCCGACCGCCGCCAGGACGGGCCCCGCGTCGAGGGTCTCCAGGACGACGGCGTCGGGCTCCTCGGTGACGCCGATGACACCGGGGATGGCCCGCGCGGCCTCCGGGGTGAGCCGCCCGGCGGGGACCACCAGGCAGGTGGTGGGGCTGCCCGCGGAGACGAGCCGTGCCGGGGTGTCGAGCGCGCGCACCCGCCCGTCCACGATGATGGCGACCCGGTCGCAGAGCGCCTCGGCCTCGTCGAGGTGGTGGGTGGTGTAGACGATGGTGCGGCCGGCGCCCTTCAGCTCGCGCAGGACCTGCCAGAGCGCGCGGCGGGCCTGCGGATCGAGGGCGGCCGTCGGCTCGTCCAGGAAGATCAGCTCCGGCTCGTGCACGAGAGCCGAGGCGATCGCGAGCCGCTGGCGCTGGCCGCCGGACAGGTCCTCGACGCGGACCGCGCCGTGCTCGGTGAGACCCACGGAGTCCAGGGCCCGTGCGGCGGCGTCCGTTCCGGCGCCGTAGAGCGCGGCGACGGTCTCCAGGTGCTCGCGGGCCGTCAGCCGGACGAAGAACGCGGAGGTCTGGGTCTGCACGCCGATCCGGGGCAGCAGGCCGACGTTACGGGGCCAGGGGCTCTCCCCGAACACGGCGACCGTGCCGGAGTCGGCCTGCCGCTGCCCCTCCACGATCTCGATCAGGGTCGTCTTCCCGGCGCCGTTGGGGCCGAGCAGTCCGAAGAACTCGCCGCGCGCCACCGTGAGCGAGATGCCGTCCACGGCCTGCTTGGAGCCGTACCGCTTGTGCACGGAGTCGAGCACGATGGCCGCGTCCCGGCGCTCGGCGCCCCCTCCCGGCTCGGTGGTCTCGTGCGGGGCCGCGCTCTCCCGCGCGGGAGACGGGGTGGTGGGGGGCATGGTGCGCTCCTTGGTCACGCGGCTCGGGCCGCGGTCAGCAGGTGGTGGACGATGGCCGCCGCCGAGGCGGCGAGGACGCCGAGGACGAGCAGGGTGCCCAGTCCGTAGGCGGTGTAGACGGTACGGGCCCGGCCCGGGTAGCCGGCCGCCGCCGGGTCGCGGCGGACGGCGAGGCGCAGGAAGTCGCGGCTGGATGCGGCGAGTTCGGTGGCTCCGGCCCACTGGCTGACGATCTTGTAGCCGTCGAGCGGCGGCAGCGGGACCAGCATCGCGAACGCCTGCACGCTGCCGAGCAGCAGCAGTCCGGTCAGGGCGTCGTGGGTCGCCGCGTCCACCGGTGCCCAGAGCCAGAGGGCGCAGAAGGGCAGCAGGAAGAGGAGGTTCATCACGGCGCCCGCGACGGCGGTCGCGATCCGGTGCCAACGGGTCCGGAGGTAGAGGTAGTTGTCCACGGTGCAATACATGATCACCACTGGGAGCCGCCACCGCAGCCCGATCTCGCCGACTCGTCCACCGAAATGACGTGCGACCACTCCGTGCGCCAGTTCGTGGAGCGCGGTGCTCAGCCAGAGCAGGACGCCGGTGGCGGCCAGCAGGACGGGGTTGAGGAAGAGGTCCCGGGCGGCGAGCACGGCGTCGCCCAGGCGCAGGGCGAGGACGGTCTCCATGGCGAGGACGGCGACGAGCAGCGGCACCATGCAGACGGGGTGCAGAAGGAAGCCGACGGCGCGGTGCAGGCGCGCGGTGGTGGCGTCGGCGTCCGCGACGAGCCGGATGCTGCCGGCGAGGAGGCGGCGTGAGGGCGGCGCCTCGGGGACGGCCGGCGAGGCCGCGGCGGCGGTCGGGGCTTCGTGCGGGGCCGAGTCCGCCAGCAGGCCACGCGTGCCCAGCATGCCGAGCAGCTGCCCCCAGTTGGAGTCGCCGAGCCGGCGCCCGTACTCCCGCGCGTACGCCTCGCCGAGCTGGTCGAGCGTACGGCTGCCGTCCATCCGGGAGATGAGGAAGGACTCCTTGACGCCGACCTTGAAGGACTGGCCGCCGACGGTGTCCTTGATCAGGTGCACAGTCGCCGGGCCGCGCAGGTAGGGGTCGCTCACGAGGACGCCCGAGCGGAGGGCCGGCCGGTACTCGACCTCCGCCGTCATGGGGACTCCCGCAGGCAGCGGCCCAGGACGTGGGAGAGGTACGCCTCGTCGCGGATGGTCACGTGCAGCCGGTTGTTGGTCATGTGCATGTACGGGGAGAGCAGGAGCGGCAGCGCGACCGCCGGGTCGGTGACGCGCTCGTCCCGCTCGCCGTCCCAGGAACGGAAGACCAGGTCGCCGTCGCGCGCCAGCCGTTCCGCGCGCTCGCGCAGTTCGAGGCAGTGGTCGGCCCACCCGCCGAGGAACGAAGGCAGCCGTACGGGCCGCTGCCCGCCCGCCGCCACGGCGGCCCGGACGGCGGCGAAGCGGGAGGTCAGGTCCGGGGCCATGGCGACGTAGTTGCGGTCGTACTCCTCGCTCCCGATGAAGCCGGTGCCGGGGAACGCCTTGTGCCAGAACTCGTAGTAGCTGTCGAGGTAGTCGGCCAACTCCCGCTCCTCCGGCAGGAAGGCAGCCGACATGACCATCATCAGCTGGGCGGAGGTGCCGAGCAGCACCGTCCGCAGGTGCAGGTTCTTGGTGCGGAAGGCGTCCACGACCAGCTCGCTGGAGTGCCGGAAGTGCCACTCGGCCAGCTCGATCCCGGCCGGGCCGCCGTACTTGCCGAACTCCGGCTCGTACGGCTCGGCGCTGCGCGAGTTGTTGGGCCGCAGCATCATCCGGCCGTCGTCGTCGACGAAGGGCGCGCGCTCCGCGCCGGGGAACTCGATCTCGAAGAGCGTGTTGTAGAAGTCGTGCAGGAAACCCGAGTCCACCTCGTACAGCGCCGGGCGCTCGGCCAGGAAGGTGTCGATCGCCTGCTCGGTCCTGCGGCGCACCTCGTCCTCGGCGGCGGGCGAGGAGGGGCGGACACGGAGCCGGACGTGCGGGCCCTGGAGCCAGTAGTTGATGAAGAACCAGTTGCCGAGGAGCCCGTCCGCCGCGAGCTCGGCCACCAGCGGGCGCACGCACTGGAGCAGGAAGGGGCGGGGGTTGGCGGCGTAGAAGACGTGCGTGGCCTGCCAGGCGCCCTGCGCGGCCGCCGAGGTCGCGGTGACGGACGGCGGGGCCGCGGGTGGGGTGGTGGCGGTCATCGGGAGTTCCCCTTCCGGGTCTGCGGGGACGGCGGGGTGGCGAGGGTCGCAGAGGTCACGGGGATCGCGAGGGTCGCGGGGATCGCCGGGGCCGCACGGTTTGCCTCCGCCGCCGGCGGCAGGGTCTCCACGGACAGTTCGGCCACGTGGCGGCCTCGCCCGGTCGTGACGTGCAGCTCGTCCTCGTCGGGCAGGGCCTCGCGGAAGACCACGCGGGCCTGCTCGCTCTTCAGGAGCGCCTCGAACGCGGCCAGCGAAAGGGCGCTGTCGAAGTCGACGTACTGCGGCTTGGCCCCGGTCGCCCCACGGGCCCCGCTGTCCGAGACGGTGGCGAACACCCGGTCCGGAAGGCCGTGGGCGCGCCGGAAGCGGTGCCAGCCGAGGAACCGCTCCGCGTCGGCGGCAGGCCCCTCGCCCTCGCCCGCCGTGCTTCGCGGCGGAAGCGCGGTGGCCGGCGCACTCCAGCTGCGGCGGGCCAGGACCAGGCCGCCGTGCCGGACGCGGGGGCGGGAGGTGACGCCGGCGGTCGGCTCGCCCTCGGGCACGCCGCCCCAGACGTTCAGCGGTGCCATGGAGGTCGGCGAGAGCAGCAGGAGCGTGCGGGCGAGTTCGGGCAGGGCGAGCGGGACGAGGTAGCCGAGGTAGACGGGGACCACTTCGCGCCCGAGGCGGGTGGACCGGAGGACGAGCCGGTCGGTGGCCTCGTCGTGCTCGACGTACAGGTCGCCGAGGTCGATCCGGTGCTCCGGTTCCAGGGTGCCGGTCTCGCCGGGGCAGACGATCTCGTACGGGACGAGCCGGCCGTGCAGGTTGAGGTTGCTGGTCACCGGGCCGCCGGTGACCTCGGCGAGGACCGTGCCCGGCGGCACGACGGCGGCCGAGGCTTCGAGCAGGCGCTCGGCGAGCCCGTCGAAGAGCTCCGTGAAGCGGCTGAAGGGGAAGGAAAGGCCGCCGTACGAGCCGTTGAGGACGAGGAGCGGTCCGCCGTCGGGCCGGTCGGCGAGCTGGATGTGGTGGCTCATGGGCGCGAAGTGCGGTGCGAGGCCGTCCAGTTCGGCCGCGATCTCCGCCATGAAGGCGTCGTCCAGGAGGATCTCGTCGGCGCCGCTGTCGCCGGCCGCCGCCCACAGGGACCGCATGCGGTCCACGAACGCCAGCCGGGCGGTGTCGAGCGCCTTCAGCTCGGGCTGCCCGAGCCAGTTCTCCTCGGGGACGTACCGGCCGTCCGCGTCGAAGGGGGTGCGCTTGGCGGTGAACGACATGTACTGCTCGAAGAAGTCCTCGTGGAAGTCGTGGACCAGCTTGAGCAGATCGCCGCAGCGGCCGCCCTTTCCGTAGCGGGCGAGGAAGAAGCCCTTGAGGATGAGCCGTTGAGGGAGCGTCAGATCGAAGGCGGGCAGGACCCGTTCCACCGCCGCCAGCGGGGCCTCGGCGAGCCGCGCCCAGGTCCCGGCGTCGGGACCGGTGGCCGTGCCCGCCGCCGCGTCCTCGTACAGCACGGTCTGCGGTACGCGCCCCTCCTCGGCGCCCAGCAGGCGCTGGATCTCCCGCAGCCGCTCGCGCAGCGCGCCGAGCACGGCCGGGCGCTCGTCGGGGGCGGCCTCCGCGAACCGGTCGACGAGCGAGACCGGGGTGTCGAGTTCGGCGGCCAGTTCGTCCGCCCAGGGGCGCCCGACGGCGCGCAGGGCTGCCTGGAAGGCACGGAGCGGATCGGTGTCGTGGACCTCGGTGCGCAGAACGGGCACCTGGAGCATGCCGACGTCGAGGAGGGCGCCGAGATACCGCTCGACGTCCTCGGCACCGTCCGGGCCCCCACCGTGCTCGGCGGCCAGCCAGGCGGCGAGTTCGCCGTGGCGCAGGGTGCCGCGCTCCTCAAAGAGGCCGAGCAGCCGCTCCAGGGTGCCGCTGCGCCGCAGGAAGAACAGCCGGTCCTGTACGGCGTCGAAGGTGACGGCCGTGTCGTCGTCGCCCGCGGTGACCCAGCGCCGGACGTACCGGACCCGGTCGTCGTCCCGCCCCCAGCCGCTGGCGAGCGACACGGGCAGGTCCGCCCGGCGGACCGGGTCGGCGGCGATGGTCTCGGCGAGCCGCCCGAGGGCGACCACGTTCAGCCGGGCGTGCCCGGTCCACTCGTCGTCGACCCGGACGGCGAGGCCGTCCTCGTGCGCGGCGAACTCCCCGAGGGCGACCCCGGTGAACGTGGAGAACGGGCTGGTCTTGCACACGGTCCGGTAGAGATACGACAGCAGTGACCGCTCGATCTTGCGCAGCTTCTTGCCGGGGGTTCCCGCATCCGGACCCACCGCCCGTACGTACGCGTCGAGTTGGCCGTGCAGGACGGGCGAGGCCAGCAGCAGGGCCTTGCGCAGCCGTTCCTCGTCGGCGAGACGGGCCAGGGCGGCGCGGGCGCGCCCTGTCTCCTCGGCGAGCAACGCCGCGCCCTCGGCGCGCCGTTCCGCGAGCCAGCGGTGCTCGGCCAGCCAGGCGTCGAGCGCACGACCGGTCTCCGCGTCGAGCGAGGCGACCAAATCCCGTACACCCTGCGGGTCCTGAGGCGGACGCCCGTTGAAGACGGCGCGCCGCAGCGCGAGGAGCCGCCGACGGACGTCCTCCTGCCCGTCCTCGGTACGTCCGACCAGGCCGTGCAGGCGGTCGCCGACGGCCTCGCCCGCCGCCCGGAGCGCTTCGGTCGCGTCGGCGACCTCGTCGGCCCAGCGTCGGCTGCCGGGACAGCGCAGCTCTCGTACGGTCTCCACGGGCAGCCCCGCCACCCGGATCACGAACGGCGCCATGACCTCTCCCCCTCAGGCGATCTCGTAGCGGAAGTCGGCCGGGACGGGCCGCTCGTTGCCGATGAGCATGATCAGCAGGGGGGACTCGCCCGTCCCGTCGAGGCCGAGTTCCTCGATGTACGAGATGTTGTCGAAGCCCAGGGCCACCCCACAGCCCAGTTCCATCGCGGCCGAGGCGGTGTACACGGCCTGGGACACGGCCCCGATGGTCGCGCCGACCAGGCGGTACCCCCGGTCGCCCACCGCGTCGAGGACCGCCGTGGTCCGCATGGCCGGCACGAGCACGGCCCCCGCCTGCTCCAGGTTGTAGTTGGCGAGGAAGTAGTTCTTCTGGAGGAAGGCGCCGGGGCGCCCCTCCTTCACCGGCCGCAGGGCACCCGCGTCGGGGTCGTAGGCGTAGCTGCCAGGGGCGAGCCCCTCGACGTGGTTGACGAACACGTACAGCCGCGCAAGCGGTGCGTCTTCGGCGCCGCGGGTGTCGCCGCCGAGCCGGGACGCGGAGGTGGCGGCGGCCAGGCACGCCGTCAACTGGTCGAGAAAGACAGGTCGTTGAGCGTCGAAGCGGCCGAAGCTGCTGCGCCGGCGGCGCAGCGCGGTGCGGACATCCGCCGTCAGGGGGCGGGGCGCGGGCAGCCGGACCTCGGCCGACTCCGCGCGCGGCGGCGCCACGGCGGCCTGGGCCAGCGCGGCGGCGGTGGGACGGTCGGCGGCGCGCCGGGAGGTCGCGGCCTGCATGCCGGTCACCGCCTCGAAGGTGAGGACGGTACGGGACCGCTCGACGTCGGAGCGGCGCACCGAGGCCGCGACGGGCGCGGTCGCCTGCGGCGTGCCCTTCCAGCGCAGCGGCACGACGGCGAAGACGCCCTCCTCCTCGGACCGTACGCCCAGGAGCCGGGCGAGCCGCTCCTCGTCGAACCACAGGGACGGCTCGATCTCGAGTCCCCGGGCGCGGGCCCACATCCGCCAGGTCTGGAGCACGGTCCCGATGTCCATGCTCACGGCGTGGAAGGAGAAGCTGTTGTACTTGAAGGCGTTCTGCCAGTACTTGACGCCGAGGACCAGGTACTGGTCCGTGAGGTCCGGCCCCGGCGCCCCCTGGCCGAGCGCCGCGCGCACCTCGCCGGTGACGTCGCCGGTCAGCAGGCGCTGCATCGCGTGGTGGCGGGTCGCGTAGTAGTGCACACCGGGCGGCACGGGACCGCTCGCGCCGGACACCCAATAGACGCTGACCGGGTAGAGCCCGCCGCCGGAGGCGGTGCCCCGGGACCAGTTGGCGAGCGGGTACGAGGGCAGGGCGCTCAGGTCCGTGTTGGCCTGGACGCCGAGGCGGCGCCCGGTGAGCCCGTAGGAGTCACGGAGCATGCCGGAGAGCGCGGGGAGGTCGAACAGGCCTTCCCCGACGGGGGGTTCGGCGAGGCCGAGGCCGGCGTCGAGGGCTGCCTCGGCCGGGTAGTCGCCGTCGGGCAGGGGAAGGTGGTCGGCGCCCGGGTAGAACTTCGTCTTGCGCGGAGCGTCGGCCCAGTTCGGGACGTGGTCGGCCGGGGGCATCGGGACCCGGCCGCGCCGCATGATGGCGGCGGCGTAGTCGTGGGCGTACCCCATGGGGGACTCCTTCGGGTGCGGCGGCAGCGGTCGGCTCATGGGAAGGGGTGGGGAGCGGGGTTGAAGTCCCCAGGAACCAGGTCGTGTTCGCGCAGGCCCGCCTCCCGGAGCGCGGTGCGCAGCCTCGGCATCCCGAGCGCGCGCTGACGCGTGTGGCCGAAGTCGATCGGCAGCAGGCCCGGCACGAGGACGCTCACGGTGGTCAGACCGAGGCGCCGCTGCTCGGGCATGGTCTGGTCGACGACGATCGTGTCGAATCCGGCGGCGGCGACCGCGTCCACGCACACCTGGAGGTCCTCCCGCAGGTCGGCGGAGACGGGCAGCACCCGGCCGTCCCCGTACACGTCGGCGAACGAGCGTTTGGGCGGACGGGGCGCGCCCGGCTCCCCGAGCAGGAAGTGGGCGTGGTCGCCCATCTCCGGGATGCCGTACGCCAGCGGGTGGTCGTGCAGGGCCGCCACCTTGTCGAAGTCGTACGCCATGGCCCGCAGCCGCTCCTCGTCGCGTTCGGTGCGGCCCTGGAGGTTGACGGCGTCGGTGGCGATCTCGCAGAGCGCGCCCGCGAGCGCGGCCTCCGGGTCGAGTCCTGCGCCCGCACCGAAGCACATCCGGCCGAGCCCGCCGTCGGGGCGTACGGCGACGCCGGTGACGACCGGGACGGGGAAGGTGATCCGGGTGTCGAAGAACCGGGCCTCGTAGCCGTACATCGCCAGCCGGTCGACCATGTGCCGGGTCGCGCGCCGGGTGCTGGTGCGCGGGTCGATCTCGGGCAGTGCGACCCGCCCGTACCAGGCGAGCAGGAACGCGTCCCGTTCGACGACCTCCATCAGGCCGAAGTAGACGGCCTCCTCCAGACTCCCGCCGGAGGCACAGCCGTTGGAGGACTCCTGTACGAAGCGGTTCTCCAGGCCGGGCGCGTGATAGTACGTCAGAACCTCCGGCACGAGGACGGGTTCGCGGTCGCGCAGCGAATAGCCCCACACCCAGGGGATGGTGCGTTCGGGGGCGAAGGGCCGCACCCGGGGGTTGGCCCGGTGGAAGGCCTCCGAGTAGAGCCCGCACCGGCGCGGGTCGAGGGCGGGGACACCGCGCGCGGTGAGCCCGTCGAGCGAGTCGCGGACCCCGGCCCGCTTGCCCCGGGCGCGCATACCGGCGTACCGCTCGAGTCCCTCCAGGACTCCGATGCGGACGCTCTCGGCGAAGGTGTCGGCGTGGCCGCCCCAGAAGGTCTCGCGCAGGTACTCCCCCGAGCGCATCGAGAAGCAGCCGATGGTGGCGGAGGTGGAGAGCGAGGCGACGTCCTGGACCACAGAGGGTCCGAGCGAGCCGCAGACGGGGTTGGCGTACGGCTCGACGGGCAGCTCGTAGGCGCCGATGTCCCGGACCCGGAAGCCCCCGGGGCGGTGCTTGGGCGCGGGCCGCAGGTCCAGGACCGCGCGGGCCGCGGTGTCCTCCTCGACCTGGCCGCACGCGGGGCACTCGGGGTCGGGTACGAGCGGGTAGTGGCGGACCTTCAGGGTCATCAGGTCGACCAGGTGGACGGCGGGGAAGACCGGTTCACCGGGGCCGCCGCCGGCGAGCCGGGCGGCGATCAGACCGGCGATCGCGTCGGCGGCGAAGGGGGTGACGTACGGGGACTCACCGGCCGCGCGGGTGCCGGAGCCGAGCTCGAGCGCCTCGCGCAGCGCGACGGAGCGGACGGCCTGCCAGCGGCGCTCCAGGCAGGCGGCGCAGGCCGGCCGGCCGTCGGGGCCGTCGGGGAAGGGGCCGACGACGGCCTGCCGTCCGTAGAAGCGGACCGGAACCCCGGTGGCCACCGTCCCGCCGCCGTTTCCGTTGCCGTCCCGGAAGGCGTCACGGACGCCGATCGGTGCCACCTCCACGGCCTGCTCCGGGCGGCCGTGGCCCTGGAGCGTGCGCCGGACGAGCCGCGCCAACTCCCGGGCGGACGGCGCCCACACCTCTTCGGGCGCGGTGGTGTCAGCGGTGGGCATCGGCGGCGCCGCCCTCGGTGGTCGTCGGCACGGTGACCAGGACGCGCGCCGTGCTCACGCCGCAGGCCGCGAGGTCGGCCGGGGTGGTCCCCACGTACAGCACGTCCCGTCCGGCCGTCCGCAGCCGGTCCAGTACGGCGTCGAAGGTGGTGGCCGTGCCCTCCGCCGGGCGGGCGGCCGTGTCGGTGACGGCGATCGTCGCCGGGGCGAGGTCGGTGACGAGCGGGAGACCGAGGTCGATGTCCTCGGCGGGGTCCGCCGAGGGGTCCGCCGCGAGCTGGGCGCGGCCCAGGAGGTCGCGCAGGGCGTCGCAGGCCGCGTCCCGGCGGGAGAGGCCCGCGCCGACGGCCCAGCGGTCGCCGTCCGTCGCGCCTGTCTCACGGGCAAGGACCGCGTACGCCGAGGAGCGCTCGTCCTCGCCGAGATCGAGGAGCTCCACGGTGACGCCGAGGTTGGCGGCGGACCGGACGAGGAACACCAGCTCCGGGTCGTCCGCGCCGACCGGGTCGGTGTCCACGGCCGGGAGCGCCACGGGCGTCACCCGGGTGTCCCCGCGTACCGCCCGTACCAGCGCGTCGTGCGCCAGGGCCGACAACAGCCCCCGGCCCGCCGCCTCCTGGGCCGTCGCTCCCGCGCCGGCGCCCGCGCCGGTCGCCAGGTGCGCGCGGTCCCGGTTGGCGGCCCCGAAGGGGCGCACGGCCGCCTCGGGGACGTGCACGCTCTCCTTGGTGAGCAGCGAGGTGGCGCTCGCCCACGCCGTGACGCCTTCGGCGCCCGTACCCGTACCGCCGCCGGTGGTCAGCGCGTCGGGCAGCAGGCGGACGGCGGGGGCACCGGCCTCCTGCCCGGCGGCCTCGGGCAGGGCGACATGCTCGGCGTACGCCTCCGCCGCCGCGTACAGCGCCCGGGTCCGGGCGCCCGCCAGGTGGTGCACGTCGAAGGCCGCGATGCGGCGGCGCACGCCGTGGCCGAGGGCGAGTTCCAGGCGGCTGATCTTCAGCGGGGTCTGGGTGAGGTCCTCGTCCTCGTAATGGCGGAAGATCCCGGTGTGCGGGGGGACGAGCGCGGAGTTGAGGGTGTTCAGACGGTCGACCTCGGCCTCGGCCTCGCGCGCGGTCGTCACGCTCGCGGTCTCGGGCAGCGCCAGCATGGCGGGCACCGCCTCGCGTTCCCGGCCGCCGGCGGCCGAACCGGCTTGCGCGAGCGTGGCGCAGCGGCGGCAGCGCGGGTGCGGGTGGAGCGGCTCGGCGACGACGTCCAGGGACGCGAGGTCCTGGAGGAGCACCTGCCCCGCGGTCTCGGCGGGCAGGGCGCCGGTGGTGAGGCGGAACACCTCGTACCCGAGCAGGTTGCCGGTCATCGCCGCCACCGGTCCGGTCAGCAGCCCTCCGTCCGCGGTGGACGCGGTGGACGCGCCGGCCACCTCCGCCCACAGCTCGGCGGCGGCCGCTGCGTCCGTGTTCGCGCCGAGCCGGAGCACGGCGCAGGACCAGCAGCCGGTGGAGGAGGCGGTCGCGAGCGGCCCGACGACGGAGCGTTCGCCGAAGGTCCAGGCGGGGATGAGCGTACGGCCCTGGGGCACGCCGGAGTCGAGCAGCCGGTGGACCCGGCCCGCGGCGCCCTCGCCGGTGACGATCACGACGTCGTAGTCGGCCAGGTCCGCCCAGTCGGCGTCGGGGGCGAGGCGCTCGATCCGCACCGGGCAGCCGCGCGTTCCCGCCTCGGCCGCCTCCTCCGTGACCTCCGGGAAGTCCTGGCCGACACCGATGTGGGCGCAGCCGTTGCGGACCAGGCTGAGCGCGCACCAGCGGGCGGTCTCGTCGCCGCCGAGCACGGCCACGCGCGTGTGGCGGAAGCGCGCGAAGCGGGCCGGGGCGCCTTCGACGTAGTGGTCGACGTACGCGATCTGGGCCGCGAACTCCCGCAGGACGGCCTCGGCGTGCGGGTCCGCACCGAGGTCGGTCCCGGGGCCCCCGGTCTCCGTCTCGGGTACGTCGCGGGCGAACGAGCGCTCGTAGAGGGTGCCCACCAGGACGGCGGCCATGGCCCGTTGGGCGGGACCGAAGCCCGTGCACAGCTCGCCGAGCGTGTGACCGCCCGTCAGGTGCGGGGCCACGAGGGAGGCGAAGCGGTACGCCGTCTTGCCGGTGAGGTGGAAGCCGCCGTCGGCGTTGTGGAAGAGGACGCCGCCGGGCGTCTCAGTGAAGAGGACGTCGCGGCGGATGCGGGGACGGGTCCCGGCGAGCGCGTCGAACGCCGCGTCGGGGGCGGGCGCGGGCCGGGGGGCGCCGCCGGGAGCGGACGCCGTGCCAGCCATCTCAGCCTCAGCCTCAGCCATGTGCGTCACACCTTCTCTGTCGGTCGCGTACGTGCGGCGGCGGTACGTTCAGCAGGACGATCGGGGGCGCGTTCGACACTGCGCCGCGCGTAGCGGCGCAGCAGGTCGTGCATCCGGTACGGGCCGGGCGGCCCCGCCTCCAGGAGGCCGGAGTCCGCGAGCCGCTCCAGCGTCGCCTCGGCCTCCTCGATGCCCCGGCAGTCCTCGGCGCGGAACTCCGGGGGAAGGGCGCCGAGCCGGCCGAAGACGTCGGCCAGGCGCGGGTCGAGCCGGCCGATCGCGCCGGTGAGGACCCGGTCCACGGACATGTCCGGGGAGTCCGGCAGCGCGAGCCGGGCGACGGGGTCGCCCGCGAGCCAGTCGGCGCCGTCGGCGAGCCGCAGCTCGGGCCGGGTGAGCAGGCGGGCGGCCGCGATGCGCAGGGCGAGGGGGAAGTGCCCGCACAGCGCGGCCAGTCGGTGGACGGCTTCCGGTTCGGCGTCGGCGCGCTCGGGGCCGAGGACGGTGTGCAGGAGCCGGTGGGACTCCTCGGGGGCGAAGACCGAGAGCCGGTGGACCCAGCCGCCGTGGGTGGCGATGAGTCCGGCGAGCCCCATGCGGCTGGTGACGACGGCGGCTCCGCCGGGGCCGACGGGCAGGAGGGGGCGTACCTGTTCGGCGTCGGTCACGTCGTCCAGGACGAGCAGCGCGCGGTCCTCGGGGCGCCGGTCGCGCAGGGCCGCCGCGACCTCGGCCGCGACCTCGCCCGTGGGGCGGGGCGCGCCGTGCGGGTCGGTCATGCGGACCAGGAGGCGGCCGCCGGGGAAGGCGTCCCGCACCAGGTGGGCGACGTGGGCGGCGAGCGCGGACTTGCCGATGCCGGGCGCGCCGGAGACAAGGACGGTCACCGCCTCGTCGCGCGGCTCGGTGAGCCGGGCCGTCATGGCGGCGACCTCGGCGGCGCGGCCGGTGAAGGAGGGGACCACGGGGACGGGCGCGACGAGCGGCGGCCCGGGTTCGGCGGCGTGCGCCGGGGCCGTGAGGGCGAGGCGTGCGGGCGCGGCCGGGGCGGACCGGGCGGGGCCGAGGTCGTCGCCGCGCAGGATGGCCAGTTCCAGCCTGCGGAGCGCCGGGGAGGGGTCCACGCCCAGCTCGTCGAGGAGGTACTCCTTGATCCGCCGGTACTCGGCCAGCGCCTCGGCCTGCCGCCCGGTCCGGTACAGGGCCTCGATCAGCTGCTCGTGGAAGCGCTCGTAACCGGGGTGGGCGCGGGTGACGTCCCACAGGTCGACGAGCGCGTCGCCGCAGCGGTCGAGGACCAGGTACAGGTCGCAGACGCGTTCCACGGCGCGCAGGCGTTCCTCGACCAGCCGTGGCACGACGTCGCGGTGGAGCACGTCGGAGCGCACGTTGGCGAGCGGGGCGCCCTGCCAGAGCGACAGGGCGTCCTTGAGCAGGTGCAGTTCGGCCTCGGGGTCGTGCTCGGCGGAGGCCCGACCGACCTGGTCGCGGAAGGCGATCAGGTCGAGGGTGCGCGGGCCCGCGCCGATGCGGTAGCCACCGGGCACAGCTTCGATCGGGGTCTGGGTCACGCCGTGCTTGACGAAGAGCCGGCGCAGGCGCATGACACAGGTCTGGAGGGCGGCCTTGGCGGTGGCGGGCTGTTCCTCGCCCCAGATGGCCTGCTGGAGGTAGTCGGCCGAGACGACCCCGTTGGCGTGGAGCAGCAGCGCCGCGAGGAGGTTGGTGGGGCGGGACGGCGCGAGGACGACGGTCTCGGCACCGTCCGCGAGGCTGAGCGGCCCGAGCAGCTGGAACCGCATGGCGGCGCCGCCTAGTCCCAGCCGTTGACCAGCTTGCACACCGGCGGCGGAGCGACGGCGAACGGCAACGTGGCGGCGAAGGCCTCCCACTCGGCGCAGAGCGCGGCGACGGCCTCGTCCGGGGTGTGCGGGAACCCGGTGGCGGGGACGTGCGGGACGGCGGGCGGAGGCGGCCCGACGGGATCGGCGGCGGCCGTTCCGGCCGACAGGGTGAGCGCGCCGAGCGTCAGGGCGAGCGCCGCGGCGGTTCTCGCCCACGCGCCGGGCTTCTTCTTACACGGATGTGCGTCCATGGATCCCCCTGGCCTGGTGGTGGATTCCCCGCCTCGCCGGAGCGGATCCGGCGGTCCCGACGATGCCAGCGGACCCGGCCGGATGGAGCGCCCCGGCGTGACAGCAAGCTGACGCGCCCTGTCAGCTTGGTGCCACATCCGTAGGGAGGGCGCCCCACCAGCGAAGAAGGTCCGTACCAAGCCAGGACCGGGCCCGGACCAACTCCCGGCCGAAGTCCCGCCCCGGCCCCGTTCTAAACCCCCGCCCTCACCCCACCTCCGCCCCCGCGGGGCTGTCGTCGAGGAAGCCGCCCGACTGGTGCTGCCAGAGCTTCGCGTAGGCGCCGCCCGTGGCGAGCAGCTCCTGGTGGGTGCCCTGTTCGATGATCTGCCCCCGGTCGAGGACGATGAGGCGGTCCATGGTGGCGACCGTGCTGAGCCGGTGCGCCACGACGAGCGCCGTCCGTCCCTCCATGAGCCGCCACAGGGCGTCCTGGACGAGGATCTCGCTCTCGGAGTCGAGGGCGCTGGTCGCCTCGTCGAGCAGCAGGATCGGTGCGTCCCGGAGGATCGCCCGGGCGAGGGCGACCCGCTGGCGCTGGCCGCCGGAGAGCTTCACCCCGCGCTCGCCGACCATCGTGTCGAAGCCGTCGGGCAGCGCGTCGGCGAACTCGGTGACGTGCGCCGCCTCGGCGGCCCGGCGGATCTCCGCCTCGGTGGCGTCGGGCCGGGCGAAGGCGATGTTGTCCCGGAGCGAGCGGTGGAACATGGCCGGGTCCTGCGGTACGTAGGAGATCTGGCCGCGCAGTTCGGTCTGGCGCAGCCGGCTGATGTCCTGTCCGCCGATCAGGATCCGTCCGTCGTCGATGTCCGTCATCCGGAGCAACAGCCGGGTGAGCGAGGTCTTGCCGCCGCCGGAGCGGCCGACCAGACCGAACTTCGCCCCGCTGGGCACGGTCAGGTCGAGCCCCTTGAAGAGCGGCTCGGCGCCCGCGTGGGAGAAGGTGACCCGCTCGAACCGCACGTCGGCGGTCCGGCCGACCACTGCTTCCGGGGCGGGCGGGTCGAGCACGGTGGGCGGGTCCAGGAGCAGTTCGGTGAACTGCGCCGCTTCCGTCATCGAGCTTTCGAGTCGCCGGTAGATCTGGTTGAACTCGAACATGATCCGGGTGGCGTTGGCGTAGTACGTGAAGGCCACGATGACCGCCTCCACGCCGAGCTGTCCCCCGCCGAGCGTGAGTGCGAGCAGCAGCCCGAGGACGTTGGTGAGGACGGACATCGGCGCGACGAGGGTGTCGATGCGCAGGTTGCCGTAGTCCCAGGAACGCAGCGTGAGGCGGCGCGACTCCGCGACCCGCGAACGGTGTTCGGCGGCCTCGCGTTCCTCGGCGGCGAAGGACCGGACGGTGTCCATGTTCATCAGGCTGTCGGCGACGTGCCCGGAGACCCGGGCGATGGCCTGCTCCCGCTGGGCGACGAGCGCCTGCCGGCGCCGGATCAGGGGTGCCACGCCCACCGCCGTGACCAGGATCATCGTCAGCAGCCCGACGACGAGCAGCGGGTCGTACTGCCAGAGCACCACGGACGCGAACGCCAGCGGGACGAGGCTGCCCATGACCGAGAAGGTCAGCGTGTCGACGAACTCCTCGAAGCGGGAGGCGAAGCTGAGGACCCGCTTGGTGAGCGAGCCGGCGAAGTTGTCGTGGAAGAACGAGGCGTCCTTGGCGAAGAGTTCACCCATTCCGACGACGTACAGGTGCTCGATGCCCCGGGCATCGAGGCGGTTCAGGCAGTGCAGCCCGACGCGCCACAGCGCCTCGGAGAGCAGCAGGACGCCGGCGAAGGTGAGGACGTACGGCAGCATCGGGCCGACCGCGAGGGCGGCGCCGCCGTCGCCGGCGATCCGGCCGACGAGCTTGGCGACGACCAGCGGCGCGATGTACTGGATGCCGACGTTGCCGAGCGCGGGCAGCAGCATCGCGGGCAGGGTCATCCATCGGAGACGGGCCAGTTCCCGTCCGTAGTGGCGGAGGGCGAGGAGGACGGAACCCCTGCTCGGGGCTCCTTCGGACGATTGATGTGATCCCATCACAAGCCTGTACTTTCGGGCCGTCGGGTGAGCCAGAAAGTCTTCCGTGCCGACCCCCGCGCGGTCCAAGCGTTTTTTGAACCTTCGGCTACGCAGAGCGACTTGATGACGCATAGCTGATATCCGCTCACGGAACTTGCGGCATGATGGTTCCTCAGGTCTTCTGCGTGGGAACCACCTCGACCTAAGCACCAGGGGGGCACAGTGTCGCGTGTAGTCATCTGCCACGGCATCGGATACCAGTACAAGCACGCCGAGACGATGCTGACCGAGTGGTACGAAGCCCTGCGGGTCGGCATGACGGACGCCGCGCACCCTGTGCCGGACCCGGCGGACGTGGCCGCCGTGTACTACGGCAGCTGCTTCCGCAGCCGGGGCACCAAGGGCGGCGGTGTGGACGACGAGCTCCGGGACATCCCGTCGTTCGAGATCGGCGATGTGCGCGACCCGTTCGAGCTGGAGCTGCTGCAAGCGTTCGCCGAAGGTACCGACGCCCCCCTGCCCGGAGGGAAGGGAATCGACCAGATCGCGCTGCGCCGGCTGGAGCGGCACGAGGGGCTCGGGAAGCCGATGGGCCGCACGGTCATCTGGATGATCCGTCAGGTACGCCGGTACCTGGACGCGTCCGACACCGTGCGGGAGTGCGCGCAGAAGCGCTTCGCGCGCGTGGTGACCCCGGAGACGAGGGTGGTCATCGGCCACTCGCTCGGCTCCGTCGTCGCGTACGAGGCGCTCCGCGCCCACCCCGAGTGGAACGTGCACACGTTCATCAGCGTCGGTTCCCCGCTGGGCCTGCGCGCGGTCCAGGACCTCCTGCTGCCGACGCCGCCCTCCGCGGGCAACGCGCTGCCGCCCGTGGCCCGCTGGGTCAACGTGGCCGCCAAGGACGACCCCATCGCACTGGTCAAGCACCTCGAACCCGCCTTCGGCGACGTCGACGACCGGCCGGTCGTCAACCTGCCCTGGCACAAGCCCGGCAAGTACTTCTTCGGCAGCCACTCCGTGCTCCGCTACCTCACGACCGAAGAGGTGGCCGAGGCCGTCGCGACCGGGCTGGCGGCCGGCGAGCGGTGACGACAGCTTCAT
Organism: Streptomyces sp. NPDC001927; assembly: GCF_053594455.1. Lineage (NCBI taxonomy): Bacteria > Bacillati > Actinomycetota > Actinomycetes > Kitasatosporales > Streptomycetaceae > Streptomyces > Streptomyces sp. NPDC001927. The sequence continues at coordinate 540,358 of NZ_JBSFEN010000002.1, forward strand.
TCCCCGTCGGCAGGTCGACCGACCTGACCCGGGTGGCACTCGTCTCCGGCACCAGTACGTTCCGTGACGGCTTCGAGCCGTTACCGCGCGTGCCGGACGAGCTGCGGATGATGCGGGCCGTCCTGGCGGAGGCCGGATTCACGATCCACCACGACTCACAGACCGATCCCAAGGTCCCGGAGCTCAAGGAGAGCTTCGAGAAGGCGCTGGACGGCGTCGACGGCACACCCCCCGACATCCTGCTCTTCTACTATTCGGGCCACGGCATCGACATCGGGAACAGGGACGTCCTTCTCGCCGCTCACGACAGCGTCAAGGCCGAGCCGCACACCATGCTCGACGTCGCCGCGCTCATGTCCTCCATCATTCCGGGCATCGACCAGAAGCCCCGGCCGCGCGAGGTGGTCGTCCTCTTCGACGCATGCCGGTCCGGGCTGGCGATCCACCGGTTGGGCGAGGAGGCGCGCAAGCAGCACGGCAAGAGTGCCGCGATGCCGGTGCTCACCCTGATCAGCTCCACGGACCAGACCACCGACGCGCAGCAGATGCACTTCGCCGACTCCTTCACGGCCGCCCTGCGCAATACCCGCGCCGGCCACGACGAGGAACACCTGGACACCTACAAGCTCTTCGCGGAGCTGGAAGTCCGCATGAGGAAGGGGTCCGTGAACCCCAAGGAGCCCCAGTTACCGGACTGGGTGCCGCCTCGCGAGGGGATCCGGGCCTTTCCCAATCCGCGGTACAACCCCCGTCGCCGGGTACGGCGGCCGCCCGAGGCGAACGACACCAGTGGGTGGGCCTTCTGCGGACGCGCCGAGGCCGTACGGGACCTCCTCCGCCACCTCGAAGAGGAGACACCGTCGGATCCAGGAGCACCGCTCGTGCTCACCGGGCGGCCGGGCTCGGGGAAGTCCGTACTGCTCGACTGGATCCACGCCTCGTCGTCCGACGAGCCACCGCTTCCCGCCGGGGCACGGGCGCCCGCTCCCGCGCCCCGCGGGTCCGTCGACCATCTGCTGGACGTCCGCGGCAAGAGTGTGGACGCCGTGGTGGGCGAACTCGCCCGCCGCTGCCGCACCGACGAGGAAGACAGCGCCGGCCTGGTGGAGGCCCTCGGCGACCGCGGACTGCGTCTCGTCTTCGACTCCGTGGACGCGAGCGAGGAGCCGGAGCTCCTCTACCGCACCCTGCTCGCGCCCCTGGCCGCGCAGCCCCGGACCCGCGTCGTCCTGGCCACCAGTGAGGTACCGGACGGCTTCGACGGCCCGCTCATCGACCTCGACGCGGACGCGTACTTCCACGAGGCCGACGTCGTCGCGCTCGTGGAGCACGTCCTGCGGAACCGTAAGGACACGCGGTGGTCGACGACGGACACCGGGTCGATACGTGACATCGCGCTCGCCACCTCGGCGGCGGCCGGGCGGTCGTGGCTCCGTGCGTACCTGTTCGCCGTCGACACGAGCGCCCAGGACCCCGCGACCGCCAAGGTCGAGGCCGAGCGGTCCAACGCCGATCTCTTTCTGGAGGCGCTCGCCCGGATCAGCCGCGAGCTGGACGACGACGATCCCCAATGGGCCCGGGACATGCTCCTCCCGGTCGCCCTGGCCGGGGGCGACGGCCTTCCGGCCGACGGACGGCTTTGGGCCGCCGTGGTCCGCGCGGCGGGCAAGCCCGGAGCGGGCCCGGCGGACATCATCGACGTGTGCAGAGAGGCGAGGGACTACCTCGATGTCCCGGAGGACGGAATGAACGGTCACGGATGGAGGCTCACACGCCCTCCGACCGCCGACTACCTGGCCGATTCGGACGACAACACCCACCGGTACCACGGGCTGTTCGTCGCGGCCATGATCGAAGAGCTTCCCTTGCTGCCGTCCGGGCAGCGCGACTGGTCCAGCGCCGACCAGTACACCCGCGAACATCTGCCGTACCACGCGCGGCTGGCCGGCATCCTGGAGCAGTACCTGGACGACCCGGAGTTCCTGCTCGCGATGCACGGCGAGACGCTGTACCGCACCCTGGGCCTCATCCAGAAGACGACCGACGACCGGGTGGCCAACGTCCGGGCGCTCTGCTGGGAGTTGATGGGGGCACGCTGGCGGCCCGACGGGCACACCCTGGCGCGCCTCGCCCTGCACGCCCAGGTGCGAGCGCTGGACGAACTCGCCCGAAGGTCCCGGGAGTACGCCTCGGGGTGGCAGGCCGTGGCCGTCGACTGCCGCCCGCCGGAGCTGCGTCCGCAACCGAAGTCGAAGTCGAAGATGAAGACGAACGATCGTGACGTCCCGGCGGACCGGGGGGTCAAGTCGGTCCACTGTCTTCCCGACGGCGGCGAACTGGCGCTGACCGGGCACCGGGTCTTCCACCGGCCGGCTGGCGCCGACGACACCGCCTGGGCCGTACTGAACCCCGATCCCGCGAAGGTACACAGTCGCCGCGACAAGGTCCCGCCACGGATCACCGCGTCGTCGGTCTCCCACCACGACGGGCAGCCCATGCTCATCGCCGGGGACATCAAGGGCGCCGCCTGGCTCACGCTCCTGAACGGCACCGCGCAGGAGATCGAAGGGCTGGACCTGCACTGCCAGCTGAACACCTGTCTCAAGGTCGGGCAGGACCTGCTGATCGTCGGCAGCGAGGGGTGGCACTGGCGGAGCCAGGGCGTCACCCGGGATCGTGTCGACAAGCCGGGACTACGACTGGGAGGAGCGACGGCCGCGCTGACCTCGGACGGTGTCCGGGTGGCGGCGCGCACGGCGACGCAGGTGGTCGTGTGGCGCGGTGACGGCGAACGCCTGCACACCTTCGAACCGCCGCAGAAACGCGGCCTGAAGAAGATCACCTCCAACGCCCACGGCATCTACACGGGAGCGGGCGACGGTTCCGTCTGGTGGTCGGACTGGCAGGGCCGCAGCACTCGGTGGATCGCGGACCACGCGAGCGGCATCAGTGATCTGCGTCTGTGCACCGTGGGTGCCACGCAGGTCCTGGTCAGCGCCGGCGTCCGCGGCGACATCCGGCTGTCGCCCGCCACCGGTTCCGGCACGGTCCACCACTTCGACATCGGGCTCGAAGTCCACTCGGTGGACGTGCACGACAACGGCCAGATCCTCGTCGGAACGGTCGAGGGCCTGGTCCGCATCACTCCATGAACAGCACGCACAGGGGGACGAGCGTGAGCGATGAAAACCTGAACTCGTCGGCCGTCGACAGGGATTCGTCCCTGACGCACGAACTGCACATGGCGCTCCACGCGCTGGCCACGGACCTCACCGGTCCCACGGTCGACCGCGTCCGCGTCGAATCCCGGCTCCGGATGGTCATCGGCCTCGGGCAGAGGTCCCTGGACCGAAGGATCCCGCTCCCCCGACGCCCGTTCGACTACTCGGACGAGCGCAAGCCGATCGGCCCCGGCGCGCTGCTGCTCGAGTACGCGGAGGAGGGCGCGACGCACCTGGGGGAACTGCTCCGCGAGCTCGACACCGGGCTGCTGGCCGAGCTCGACCAGCTGGTGACCCGGGCCGACGGCGTGGCGGCCGGCGACGGAGACGGCTCCAGGCCCACGCCGGTGGGCGGGGCGCCCCTGCTGCTCTCGCCGGTGGACGACTGGTACGTCATCGCCGGCGCGGACATCGTGCTCGATCCCGGTGACGGCGCCCTGCCCTCTTCACCGCTCCCCGACTCCGCCGCGATCGAGCGGGGGCTGCGCGCGGCACGGCCCCTCGTGGCGACCGTGGGCAGCAAGCTCTCCGCCGACGTCCGTCCCCGGGTCGACGCCCCCTACGTCCTCAGTCCGTCGACGGTCGCCCCGGACTCCGCCCCGGCCGCCGTCGCCCTGTCCTGGATCGCCGCCGAAGGCGGTCTCCCCGACCTCGGCACTTTGGGGGTGCTCGCCCTGGCGGGCATCTCACAGGACGGTGACTGGCTGCCGCCGGCCGTGACCGAGCGGGCGATGGGGGCGGCCGCCGAGACCGGGCTCGACGTCCTGCGGCGCGACACCGACGGCTGGCGGCTGCACCGGGCGGGCACCGTCGAGACCGACGCCGATCCGACCCTGCTCGGAGCCGCTCGCCTGCTCTGGGGGGAGGAGTGGCACGCCGCGGTGGGCCGGAGAGCGGCACAGCTCCTCGACGAGGAGGAGTGGCGCATCCTCCACTCGACCTCCAGCGGCGACTCGGAGCCGGGGTGGAGCGGACCGGCCGACGGGCGCCTCGTCGACTTCGAGCGGTCCTCGTTCCTCTTCCGGTGCTACCACCAGCGGCCCCTGTCCCGGGTGATCCAGTCCGGGTCGCGCAACAGCGGGAAGACGGTCTGCGCCCAGCAGGTGGTACGGAAGCTGGAGGCCGCCGGCTGGAAGACCCTCGTCCTCTCCCCCGACCGTCGCCAGCTTCCCTCGGACGGCGACCTGTTGTCCGTGGTCCGCGCCGCGCTCACCGCCAGTGGACTCGGCTCCGTGCGCCGGAAGGTGCTCGTGGTCCTGGAGAACCTGCACGCCCTGGAGGACGGCAACGTCGGCGAGGCCCTGGAGAGCCTGGGCGAGCTCAAGGTGGCCGTGCTCGCACTGACGCGCTTCGTGGACGGGGCCACCAACCGTTGGGAGAACCACGGGGTGACCTCGTACGTCACCCTCGTACCGCCCGAGGAGCTTCCCCACCTGGCCCAGAGCATGATCCGTCAGGCGCCCGGGGAGTACCGGGTCCGCCCCGACGACACCGCGGCCGTCGCCCTGGCCGTCGAAGCGTGCCACGGAGACCTCCGTCTGCTGGCCGATCTGCTGCGCGAGGAACCCGCGAGCAAGCCGGCCGCCGAAGGGACCCTGCCGGGGAAGAGCCTGGGGGCCGACCTCGTGCGGGCACGGGCGAAGGCCGTCTGTGACGTCCTCGACTCCGAGGCCCGCGCCGCGGTGTACCTGCTGGCCGCGGTGTCGTGGCTGGACGACGGCGTCCCGACCGACCACGTGGCCGCCATCCCCGAGGAGACGCTCCAGGCCCTCGGCGTCGTCGTCCACCATGGTCTCGCGCGCATCCCCAGCACCGTCCGTGCCGAGGCGTTGATCACCTCCGCGAGCCCCGACGGGCTTGATGCCTTCCCGGCACAGCTCGAACCGTACGTGCTGAGCCTGCTGAGGGACGACAACCAGGCCCGGCTCGACGCGCTGCTGCGCAAGTGCGCGGCGTACGCGCCCGACCCGCTCTCGCAGCTGCTGAAACTGGCCTCGGTCCGTGAGGCGATCACGGGCTGGGCGGGCCGGGCCCACCCGCGCAAGGCACTGTCGGTGCTGCGGCTGTGCCGGCGCAACAGCGACGCCCAATGGACCGCCGACGCGCTGCCCGCGGTACTCCAACGCCTCATGGAGACGGACGATCTGACGGTCCGCGATCTCACGTTCGGGCTCACCGCGCTGTGGGACGACGAGTTCCGGCTGTCCCGGACGAACATGCTGGCGGAGTTCGTCGCATGGGTCGGAGAACCGCGGGGTGGACTGGACCGGGCTTTCGGACGGCCCTCCAGCCTCACGGACCGGCACCACCTCGTCAGCGCGCTGATCAAGCTGGCCGGCGAGGGGACCACGCCGACGGCGACGGTCTGCGACTGGCTGGAGAAGCGCACCGACGACCTCGTCCGTGACGCGGATCCCGCCAACCACCGGGACCTCATCGCCGTACGGCGCATGGACGACCTGATCTTCGCCAGGTCACGGCAGGCCCGGCAGGACAATCCCGCGTCGGCGCTTCGCCCCTTCCACCGGCCCGCGCAGGACCTCATCAAGGCCAGTCCCACCAAGGACAGGTCCCTCGCCGCCATCCTCTCCTGGATCTCGCTGAAGCTGCACTTCGACGGCACGGGTGACTGGGACCAGATCATCGAGCAGTACAAGTCACAGCTCCAGGCCGCTCTGGCGCACTCGGACGCCATCCAGATAAGCCAGGCCCTGTTCGATCTGGCGCAGAGCAACCGCGGGCTCTGCAACCGCCTGCTCAACCATCTGAAGTTCGGGCGCACTCTGGTTCCCGTGGTGAAGGCCGCACCTCCCGCGGAGGCGGCCATCCTCATCTCGACGGTGCGGAACATCCACGGCGGCACGCTGCGGACGCTCCTGTACCAGGAGAACCGGGACGGCGACCTGATCGCCGACCCCGGGCTCGCCCGCGAACTGGCCAAGACCGTCCGCGACTTCAAGGACGCACGGGGCGCCGGCATGATCCTCAGCGCGGTCAGCCGGGTGGACGACCTCTACTGCGCGACCAAGGAGCGGTTCAGCTACCGCCTGGCCATGGAGATCGGCCAGGAGTTCGTCGAGAACGTCATGCGGCGGGAGCGCCGGCCCGCCATCGTCTACCACCTGCTGCGCGGACTGTGGGAGGCGGGCGCGGACTTCCGGCGGGACATCGAGGAGGGAGCGCTCGGACTCGTCGTCTCCAGCATCCACACCCAGCGCGGCACGGCACGGCCCTGGGGTCCGCGCCTCGCCATGCTGCTGATCCAGGACGAGTACTTCGGTCAGAGCTTCCTCCACACGCTGGCCGCGCGGCTGGACCGGAAGGTGCTGTGCGACCGGATGTCCCAGCCGGGGCTCGACCCGGAGAGCATGGTGCACACCCACCGCCTCGGTCTCGCACTCGTGCCCGACATCGGAGTCGACTACGCGCACCGGATCAGGATGGAGAACGCCGTGCAGGCTCCACTCCTGGGCAGTGCGAGCAGCGTCGCGCAGAAGCTCCACGTGATGGCCGACACTCTGCGGGCCGGTGGCAACGTCGACGCGACCACGCGCGTCCTCAACCACTTCAAGGAGGAACACCCCCAGTGGGACTGGGCCGAGCGGCTTCAGGTCGGCCGCAGCATCGGCGCCTTCGCCACCACCCTCGGCCAGCTCCGCACGCTGGATCCGGGCAAGGCGGCCACGGCGGTGAAGAACCTGAGCCAGCCGCACGCCGGACAGGAGCTCTCCCACCTGCGGGAACTCGTGAACCGCAGTGTCGTGCATCCACCCCTCACCGCGGAGCTGCTGAGCGAGGTGGAGCGCTGCCTGCCGGGCCAGGGCAAGGAGGAACTCAAAGTGCTGCGGGGCGGGCGGCGTTGGGCGACGCTCGTCGAAGCCTTCAAGTTCGATCAGGACCCGCTGACCCAGGGCCACGTGGGGCGCGCCCTGGCCAGGCTCGGGGTGACCAACAGCACCGAGGAGACCGAGTGGATGCACACCCTGGTCACCGGCCGGCTGGAGTCCACGATGCACCTCTTCGCCAGTCCCCGGGCGGTACGGGAGATGCTGACGCTCGCCCACATGTGGGAGGCGCAGTGGGGTGAGCAGTTGGCCGCGAGCGTCAACGTCAAGCGGCTGGTCAACAGGCTCCGGCTGACCCTCCGGTCGGACATGCAGGAGATCCCCGGACTGCTTCAAGCCCTGTGGCTGACCGGTGCGGACAAGGCGTTCCACGACATCCTCGACCACGTTCTCGGGCTCAACGCCGATGTCCTGGCGAACGCGCTGGGGGTCCACCAGTCGAGCAGGCTCCTCAAGGTGATCCACCGGGCGAACAGATCCGCCGACTCCCTGGCCGAGGCGGTGGGCCACCTCATCGAACAGGTGGCCGGGCGCCATCTGGTCGTGGACGCGGAGGCGCACTGGCTCGGCATCGGATGGGCGGCCCAGGCACTCCACGAGTGCTCCGCCCAGCGCCACCTCCCGGACGTGGTCCCGGTGCTGCCGCCCAACATCGTGGCCCATACGTCCGCCGTGGCCTGGGCGGCCACGTGGCTGCCCCGCACGGACTGGTCCGTGTCGACGGTCGCGGAGGCCGTGGGGCACTACGAGCGGTTCGCCTCCCACCAGTGGCACCCCCAGGAGACCGCCCGGGTCCTGCTCGCGGCCGCGCGAGCCGGCCTGCTCCCGGCCACCGGCATGCTCGACACCGGCTGGTACGAGGCCACCACGGCGAGTCCGGAACTCGTCACCCTGTTGACCCGCGAGGCAGCGAACTCCACGGTCCTGCGGGACCACTTCGCGGACCCGATGATCGCCAAGCGGCTACGGGACCGGCTCGTCGGCACGGGCCTCTCCCACGACCCGTGCGAACCCGAACTCCGCGCAGCCGTGATGCGGCTCTGCCCCAAGCCGCCGACGCCGGGCCCGACCCCGGGCGGCGGGCTCGGCTACTAGGCGGGGCACGGGCGCGTTCAGGTCTCCTCGCGGACGGAGGCCTGAACGCGGACGGTGGTCACCGTCCGGGCGCGGATGTCCCCCGCCGAGCGGCCCACGAGGATCTCGTAGGGGCCGGGTTCCGTGTGCCAGGCGGCGTCGTCCGGTGACCAGTGGCGGAAGGCTCGCGCCGGGATCCGGGCGGTGGAGGTGGCCTGGGCGCCTGGGGGTGCGTGGACGGTGGTGTGGGTCGCGAGCCAGCGGTGGGGGCGGTCGAGGGCCGAGTCCGGGCGGGCCAGGTAGAGCTGGACGACTTCGCGGCCGGGCCGGCCGCCGGTGTTGCGGAGGTGGACGCGGACCGTGACGTCGGTGCCCGCGCGGACCTCGGTGGGGGCGTCGACGGTGTCGTACTCCCAGCTGGTGTAGCCGAGTCCGTGCCCGAACCAGTAGGCGGGCGCCCGGCCCGCGCGCAGCCAGGCGCGGTGGCCGATATGGAGGCCCTCCGTGTAGGCGAGTCGACCGTCGGCCGGGCGGGTGGTGGTGACGGGGGCGTCCGACAGGGTCGCGGCCCAGGTGGTGGGGAGGCGTCCGCCCGGTTCGGCGGCGCCGAAGAGGACGTCGGCGAGTCCCGTGCCGGCCTCCTGGCCGGGGAACCAGGACAGGAGGACCGCCCCCGCCTCCTCCCGCCAGGGGAGTTCGACGGGGCCGCCGCTGTTCAGGACCACGGCCGTCCGGGGGTTGGCCGCCACCACGGCCCGTACGAGGGCGTTCTGCGGGTCGGCGAGCCGGAGGTCGGTGCGGTCGTGCCCTTCCGTCTCGTCGTGCTCCGTCGTGCCGACCACCACGATCGCGGCGTCGCAGGTGCGGGCGGCCTCCACCGCGGCGGCGAGGGCGGCCGAGGCGTCGGGTTCCGGTGGGGCGGCCGCGACGGTCGTGGCGCGGCCGGAGCCGGGCACCAGCTCCCGCCGGGCCACCAGGTGGACGGGCCGGCCGGTCCCGAGCACCGTCCTGGCCGTCCGCTGCGGTGGGTTGACATGGACCACGGCCGGGTCGTCGACGTCCCGCAGAAAGAGGCCGTCCAGGACTGTGCGGCCGTCGACCGTGACGGACATCCGGCCGAAGCCGCCGACGGCGAAGGTCCACTCCCCCGGGGTCTCGGGCGTCAGCAGCGCGCTGATCTCCACGGTGTGGGCGCCGGGGGCGAGTTCGGGTTCGAGGACGCGTCCCGTGAAACGGTGCTCCGCCGCGAGCTCCCGGCCGTCGGCGTCCAGGAGCCGCAGCAGCACGCCGGGCTGCCCGGAGACCGGATTGCGGCACCGGTCGACGGCGAGCGGGGGCGGTGGAGCGGGCGCGGCAGGCCCTGGGACGTACGTGACCTTCGCTCGCCCCCGCAGCCGTGCGCGGATGCCGTCCAGCGGGGTGACGACGGCGTCCGGGAAGACCCCGGCGCTGCCGCCGCCCTGCAGGCGGGGGTGTGCGGCGTGCGTGCCGATCACGGCGAGGGAGGACATGCGGTCGACGTCCAGGGGGAGCAGGTCTCGGTTGTTGTGCAGGAGGACGGAGCCGGCCGCGACCGCCCTGCGCAGAAGCGCGCCGGTGGGCCCGCCGGCGGGTGCGGGCGGACGGCGGGAGCCGCCGAGGGCGCCGACCCGCTCGGCGAGGCGGAGCAGGCGCCGTACCTTGTCGTCCATGGCCGCCTCCGGGACGCGGCCGTCCTCCACGGCCTGGAGGAGGCCCTCCGCCCAGGGGCTGTGCGGTCCGGGCATCGCGAGGTCGAGGGCCGCGCGGGCGGGTGCCTCGACGGAGCGGACCGCGCCCCAGTCGGAGAGGACCACTCCGTCGAAGGCCCAGTCGGTCTTCAGCGGGTCCACGAGGAGCGGACTCGCCGACATGGTGGAGCCGTTGACCCCGTTGTAGCCCGCCATGACCGCCCACACGCCGGCCGCGACCACGGCCTCGAACGGGGCGAGGTACACCTCGCGCAGCGCACGCTCCCCGACGCGTACGTCCACGGTCAGCCGGTCGGTCTCGGAGTCGTTGGCTACGTAGTGCTTGGCCGTGGCGGCCACGCCGTGGGCCTGGATGCCCCGGACGAGGGCCGCTCCGGTACGTCCGGCCAGTTCGGGGTCCTCGGAGAAGCACTCGAAGTGCCGGCCCCCGAGCGGGGTGCGGTGCAGATTGAGGGTGGGGGCGAGGACGACGTCGACGCCCTTGCGGAGCGCCTCGCGGGCGAGGAGGCCGCCGAGTTCCTCGGTCAGCTCCTCGTCCCACAGGGCGCCGATCGCCGACGCCGAGGGCAGCAGCGCGGAGGGACTCCGCTCGTTCCACGCCTCGCCGCGGACCCCGGCCGGACCGTCGGAGGTCACGACCGGACGCAGCCCGACGGCCGGTTCGGCCGCCGTGCGCCAGGTCGTGGCACCGGTCAGGAGGCGGACCTTCTGCGCGGTGCTCAACTTCCCGACCAGCCGGTCGAGTTCTTCGTCGTCCATCCCCCACCCTCGGATCCTCTAGATCTGCGCACGCCCGCCCCGGTCAGGGCAGGCGGTACTCCGCGTTCAGCGCCGCGCCCCGCTCGGGGTGCGTCTCGTCGTAGCCCCGCGCGTCGCACTGGAGCCCGCCCACGACGCAGTGGTCCACGAGCGCCTTGAGGGTGCGTTCCTCCCACGCGTTGAAGAAGTCGTAGTGGAAGGAGTAGCCGCGCCCGCTCGCCAGCCTGACCTGCGACATGTCGCCGGACATCGGGAAGGCCATCTTGAACTCGACCATCGGCAGCGCGACCGGGTGGGATTCGGGGCACACGTTGTCGTTCGTGCCCGGCTTGACGACCGGGTAGGCCATGTGGGCCCGGTGGTCGGGGGTGTCCAGGTACCGGCCGTCCCAGCAACTGGGCGATTGCATACGGAGGTTGAGCTGCGTACCGGCCGGGCAGTTCGCCGGGATGTCGGTGTTCATGTAGCTGTCCCCGCACTCCCAGCCCTCGACCCAGCCGCGGTGGTTCCGGAACTCCTGGGCGGACTGCGTCGGGTCACCGACGACGAACCTGAGGCCGGTGGGGAAGGGGCGGACGCTGGTGTAGTCGGTGACGCCCGCCTTGTAGTAGATGACCTGCGGGCCGGTGGGCAGGACCTTGCGGTCGCCGTCGTACAGGGACGGCATCCAGTACGCCGACGCGTCACCCGGTGCCTTGCACGTCGTCGTACCCCCGTAGAGGGAGCCGGTGGTGCTGTGGGCGTTGGTGGACGTGTTCCCCATGAACGTGTGGTCGTGGGAGGCGCCGGGCCGGGTGGGGTAGACGATCGGGTCGTCCGGGGCGGTGTGGGTGACGGAGCAGTTCGCCTGGAACTCGTGGAAGTAGCGGGGCGGCGGGGTCGCGTGGGACGGCGTCACCCCGGTGACGGGCGGCACGGCGGGGATGTAGCCGTCGCCGTCCGGGTCGTCGGCGGTGGGCACCGCGGCAACGGCCTTGGCGTGCCCGGCGTGCGCCGCCGTGCCGTGGACGGATCCGGCGCCGGCGCCGCCGTCGGAGGCCGCGGCGAAGGTCCCGGCGCCCAGCGCGGAGGCGGCGAGCGCCACCGCGACCAGGACGGCCGATAAGGATCGGGATCGCGTTCTCATGGAGTCTCCTCGGGAGAGGTGCGGTGGGGGGGAATCAGCTGTAGATGCCGAACTCGTGGAGCGAGTAGCCCCAGCCGGTGCCCCGGGCGGTCAGCTGGAGCCGGACGTGCCGCGCGGTCGTCGCCGCGTCGACGGTGTCCACGTCGCCGTCGCCCGTGGTCGTGGTGTGGACGGTGCGCCAGGTGGTGCCGTCGTCGGAGACCTGGACCTCGTAGGCCCGGGCGTAGGCGGGGTCCCAGACGAGCTGGAGCTGGCGGACGGACCGTACGGACCCCAGATCCACCTGGATCCACTGCGGGTCGCTCCAGTCGCCGGCCCAGCGGGTGGTGCCGTTGCCGTCGGTGGCGTTCTGCGGCGGGCAGGGGCAGTCGCCGTACGACGGCTGGAAGGACGAGGCCGTCGTCGGCCGGTTCAGGGCCAGGTTGGTCCCCGATACGGGCGGGGCCACGACCTTGACGGACTTGGTCTCGATGCCGGCGTTGCCGCGGCCGTCCTCGGCCTGGACGTACACCTTCCAGACCCCGAGCTTCTGCGGGGCGGTGACGGCGAAGGTGCCGTTGCCGGTGGCGCGCCACTGCGCCTCGACGAGCCGCTTGTCGCCGTTGGCGTAGTTGCCGCTGAGGAAGATCTTGTACGTCAGCGGATCGCCTTCGGGGTCACGGACGTCGGCGCGGACGGTGAACTCGCCGCCGGCGGGGGCGCTCCCGGCCGGGGTGACGGTCATGCCGCTCACCACCGGCGGGGTGTTGTCCCCGGCGGTGCTGCCGCTGTACGCCTTCTTGACCGCGTAGTACGAGAGACGCTTGAGGCCGTCGGGCAGCAGGTTGAACCAGACGCCGCCGAAGTCGTGCTCGATGCCGTAGTGGAAGAGGGTCGCGCCCAGGGCGACGCCCTGGTGACCGGTGACGCAGTTCCAGGCCTGGGTGTAGCCCGCGGCCTTCTGGACGTCGGTCGGCTCGTCGGGCACCCCGTTGGCGTCGTCGGGCACCTCCCACTCCCCCGCCGGTCCGGTCTCGGTGATGATGTACGGCTTGGTGTAGCCGCCCTCCTCCCAGTCCTGGCGGACGCCGCAGATGTCGCCGTAGGCGTTCATCGAGTACAGGTCGAGATCGGGCGCGTTGCGCTTGTAGTACGGCCAGGCGCCGGTCCAGGCGTCGGTGGAGGTGACCGGGTGGTCCGGGTCGATCTCGTGGATCTTCCGCGCCACGTCGTTGACGAACGTCGTGTACGCGTTGCGCTGGGCCTCCAACTCCGTTCCGGAGTAGCAGTTCTGCAGGCCGAGGACGGACTCGTTGCCGACGTTCCACATGAGGGTGGCGGGGTGCGTCTTGTACGTGTCGACCCACCGGGCGAACTCGGTGAGCATGGTGCTCTTGTACGCCGTGTCGGTGACGTAGTTGACGCAGCCCCCGGAGCCGGGGCCGCCGCCGGGCTGGAGCCAGAAGCCGTTGACGACCTTGACGCCGTGCGCGGCCGCGGAGTCGAGGAGGGGCTTGGTGGAGCCGTCGGTGCCCCAGGTACGGATGGTGTTGACGCCCATGGACCGCACGTCCGGCATGTACCGGGCGGCGTCGGCGATCGCGGGGCCCCAGGTCAGGCCCTTGACGGTGTAGGGCTCTCCGCCGACGGTGAGCCGCCAGTTCCCCTGGGTGCCGGTGACGCGGACGGCTCCGGCCGCGGGCGGCTGGGTGCCGCCCTCGTCTCCGTACACCTGGAACTCCCAGAGCGAGTAGCCGTATCCGGTCGCGCGCTGGGTGCCGAGCATCCGTACGTACCGGCCGGTGCCGGAGAGGGCGATCTCGTCGGTGCCGCCGTCCGAGCCGGTGACGGCCTTGAGCGTGCGCCAGTCGGTGCCGTTGTCGGAGGCCTGGATCTCGTAGTCCTTGCCGTGGGCCGCCTCCCAGGTGAGGACGGCCCGGCTGAGGGTGGCGCTGCGGCCCAGGTCGACCTGGAGCCACTGCGGGTCGCTCCGTTCGCTGGCCCAGCGGGTGCCGGTGAGGTCGCCGTCGACGGCGGTCGATGCGGGGAAGGCGGCGCCCTCCGTGGTGGAGGCGGTGGCGATCCGCCCCTGCGAGAGCAGGGTCTCGGCCGCGCCGGCGGTGGGGGCCGCGGCGAGGGTGAGGGACGAGGCGAGCAAGGCAGCGAGGGTGAGCGGGGTGACGAGCGAGGTCGCGCCGGTGCGTGGCATGGCGGCTCCTGCGGGTGGGGTGGGGGTGGGGTGTGCCGGAGGGGCCGGTGTCCGCCGTGGCGGGGCGTTGTGGGCGGACACCGGCCCCGGTCGGTCAGGGGAAGGAGACGACGGTCGAGGGGATGGTCTCCGTGCCCGACGTGGGCGCCCCGATGTCGTTGATGACGTGGTCGAAGTGGCCGTTGCCGCCGAGCGAGACGGTGAGCAGGCTGTGGAACTTCACCCCGGGCTTGACCGGGGCCTTGAAGCCGTGTGCCTGGCGGATCGTCGGGTCGACGTTGTAGTAGCAGTAGCTGCCGAGGCCCCAGCCCTCGTGGGTGTTCACCGAGTCGTCGACGCGGTAGGCGGCGTAGCCCTTGGTGGCGCCGTTCTGGATGGCGGCCTGATTGGGGGCGTCGTAGGCCTTCTCGTTCTGGAAGAAGATCGTGCGGCCCCGCTCGCCGTACCACTCCACGTCGTACTTGTTGAAGTGCTCGACGAACAGGCCGGTGGCGAGCACGTCGTCGCCGTTGACGCGGACGCCGTAGTCGGCCCGGTTGGTCTCCCAGCCGACGCCCTCGCCGTGGTCGGCGCGCCAGACCCAGGTGTGGTCGATGATCGTGTCGTCGCTGTTGACGACCATGCTGGTGGTCGCCTTGCCCGCGCCGGCGCCGCCGATACGGATGTACACGTCCTGCACGGTGGTGGGGTTGGCCGCGTGGTCGGCGGAGGCGTTCTGCGGGCCGACCTCGAGGAGGGTCGGGGAGTTGACGGGTCCCGCGTCGATGAGGAAGCCGGCGAGCCGGACGCCGTCGACGTCGGCGACCCGCATCGCGGTCACGCCGTTGTCCGGGATGATCGTGGCGAGGCCGAGGCCCAGGACGATGGTGTCGGCGCGGTTGATCTCGATCGTGCGGTCGACGTGGTAGACGCCCGGGGTGAAGAGCAGGTGCAGGCCCTGGGCGACGGCCGCGTTGATCGTGGCGGCACTGGCGCCCGGCTTGACGACGTAGAACTGGCTCAGCGGGATCGCCGTGCCCTGCGGGGTGCCGTTCGCCCAGGTGGTGCCGCGCGCGTTGGTCCGCTTGGCGGGCGCGAAGACCTTGAACTCCCCGCCCTCCCAGAAGAGGAAGGGCTTCTCGCGGGAGATCGGGGTCGTGTCGAGGGTGGTGTAGCGGGGCTCTGGGAAGCTGGTGGCAGGGGCGCCCTCGACGCCGGAGAAGACCTGGTTCCAGACGGAGTTGGACCAGCCGCCGATCGCGCTGTCGCGCGTGTACCACTGCTGCTGCGAGTAGTTGCCGATCTGGCCGTCGACCTTGCTGTCGGCGATGTAGCCGCCACTGGCCCAACCGTAGCCGTCGGGGGCCAGGTTGAGGCCGCCCCTGACGTGCATGCGGCGGAAGGAGGCCGCCTGGGAGACCGCCCACCGGTTGGTGCCGTTGACCGGGTTGAGGGCCAGGTTCTCGGCCGAACGCCAGAAGTTCTGGGTGGCGTTGCCGTTGAACCAGCCGGCGTCGACGGTCACGTCGCCGTTGATCGAGGTGTCGTCGGGGCGCAGGCCGAGCCCCGCGATCTGGGTGTAGAAGCCGATCTGGGCGTTGAGCCCGCTGTAGGTGCCGGGCTTGAAGAGGAAGGCGTGCCGTCCTGGGCCGAACTGGGCCGACTCCTGCTGCCGGAAGACCTCGTCCAGCTTGGCCTGGATGCCGGGCGTGGCCGGGTCGAAGACGTGCACGTTCGGCCCGAGGTCGCCGCCGCCCGGGATGACCGGGCCTCCGTCGGTGCCATACACCTGGAACTCCCAGAGCGAGTAGCCGTATCCGGTCGCGCGGGTGACGCCCTGCAGGCGGACGTAGCGCGCGGTGCCGGAGACGGGGACGTTCTCCGTGCCGCCCGCGCCCGTGGTCGTGGAGTGGGCGGTAGTCCAGTCGGTGCCGTTCGTGGACAGCTCGATCCGGTACGCCGAGGCGTGGGCCGCCTCCCAGCGCAGCTCGACCCGGGAGAGGGCGGTGGGGGCGCCGAGGTCGACCTGGAGCCACTGGTTGTCGGAGAAGGCGCTGGACCAGCGGGTGCCGAGGTCGCCGTCGACGGCCGCCGCGGCGGCGGTGCCGGCCTGCTCCACGCTGGAGGCGGTGACGGGCTTGCCCTGCGAGACCGGCAGGGGCGCCGCCTGCGCGCCGGTGGTCGGGGTCAGCGCGAGCAGGGCGCCGGCGAGGGCGGTGGCCACGGCGGCGGCGATACCGCGGCGGGCCGGCGCGGATCCGCGGCCGGGACGGCTTCCTCGGCTGCGTGACGTGAGGGGTGGGTGTTGCCCAAGGGGAGACATGCGGGGCTCCTAGAGGGAACGGACAGCGGGAGAGCGCTCTCCGACACCCTGCACGGCCCGGAATCTGACGGTCAATAAGTCTGACCGCACTTTTCTTTCGACTTGCCTTAAGCCTGAGTCCGACCTGAGTCTCGCGGTACACCGGGCACCGGAATGCGGAGAGAAAGGGCGCGTTAGGGTGCGGTGGTGGGCAGAAGGGGACCGACGCTGGAAGACGTCGCGCGCGAGGCGGGGGTGTCGCGCGCGACCGTGTCACGGGTGGTGAACAGCGTCCGCAACGTGGACCCGGGCATCCAGGAGGCCGTCCGGCGCGCGATCGACCGGACCGGTTACGCCCCCAACCTGGCGGCCAGGTCGCTGGTGACCCGACGCACCGAGACGGTCGCGCTGATCCTGTCCGGGGCGGGCGAGACCTTCACGGCCCGTGTCTTCTCCGACCCGTTCTTCGGGCGGGTGGTCGAGGGGGCGCTCGGGTTCCTGCGCGCCCGCGGCGTCCATCCGGTGCTGCTGCTCGCGGAGTCCGGGGCGGCCAGGAAGCAGGTCGTCGCGTATCTGCGTCAGGGCAGCGCCGACGGCGCCCTGGTGGCGTCGGTCCAGGCCGACGACCCGCTGGCCGCGATGCTGGCCGAGGCGGCGGTCCCGGCCGTGCACTTCGCACGCCCCGCCGGGGAGGCGCGGGTGAGCCACGTGGACCTCGACAACGCCGAGGGCGGCCGCCTGGGCGGCGGGCACCTGCTCGCACGAGGACGCCGCCGGATCGCGACGATCTGCGGCCCGCAGGACCTGCCGGCGGCGCGCGAGCGGCTGCGCGGTTTCCGCGAGGCCCTGGGGCGGGCGGGGATCTCCGAAGTCCCGGTGGTCGAGGGGTGCTTCACGGTGGAGAGCGGGGCCGCCGGGGCGGCCCGTCTGCTGAGCGAACACCCGGACCTGGACGGGGTGTTCGCCGCTAACGACCTCATGGCCCGGGGCGCCTGCCAGTACCTGAGCGAGCGGGGCCGGTCGGTGCCGGGTGACGTCTCCGTCGTCGGCTTCGACGATTCGAGCGCGGCGGTGGCCTGCAGGCCGGCCCTGACGACCGTACGGCAGCCGGTGGAGCGGATGGCCGCGGCGATGGCGGAGCTGCTGACCGAGCACCTCCAGGGCACGCGTACGGAACCCGCCACGCTGGTGTTCGCCCCCGAGTTGCTCGTACGCGACTCGTCCTGAGGACCGGCTTCCGTGGGTGGGCCTCCGCCCCCCGGCGGGGGTCCACCCACGGATCGGTCAGGCGGTCAGCCCCCGGTGGTCGCGGATGATGTCCGCGTACCGCAGGCCGCTCCCCTTCACGGTCCGCCGCTGGGTGGCGTAGTCGACATGGACGAGGCCGAAGCGCTTGTCGTAGCCGTAGGCCCACTCGAAGTTGTCGAGCAGGGACCACGCGTAGTACCCGGCGAGCGGTGCGCCCTTGCGCAGGGCGCGGGCGCAGGCGGCGACGTGTTCCTCCAGGTACGCGGTCCGCTCGGGGTCGTCGACCGTGCCGTCGGGGCCGACGCGGTCGGGGAAGGCGGAGCCGTTCTCGGTGACGTACAGCCGGCGGGCGCCGTAGTCGTCGGTGAGCCGCATGAGGAGCGCTTCGAGCCCGCCGCCGTCGATCTGCCAGTCCATGCCGGTGCGGGGCACGTCCGGCAGGCGGACCTCGCGGGCGTACGGGACAGGTCCCTCGGGGTCGTCGGCGACGGTGACCGGGAAGTAGTAGTTGACGCCGTGCCAGTCGAGCGGCGTCGCGATCGTGTCGAGGTCGCCCGGCCGTTCGGGCAGTTCGACGCCGTAGAGCTCGCGCAGGTCGGCGGGGAAGCCGCGGCCGTACACGGGGTCGAGCCACCAGCGGTTGGTGTGGCCGTCCATGCGGCCGGCGGCGGCGATGTCCTCGGGCCGGGTGGACGCGGGCGCCACGGTCGAGTGGTTGGTGACGATGCCGACCTGGGCGGCGGGGGCGGCGGCGCGGAGGGCCTGGGCGGCCAGGCCGTGGCCGAGAAGCAGGTGGTACGAGGCCCGGACGGCGGCGGTGAGATCGGTCAGGCCGGGGGCCATGCGGCCCTCCAGGTGGCCGATCCAGGCCGAGCAGAGCGGCTCGTTCAGGGTGGCCCACTGGGTGACCCGGTCGCCGAGGCGGGCGCCGACGATCTCGGCGTACCGGGCGAAGTATTCGGCGGTCTCGCGCTCGGCCCAGCCGCCCCGGTCTTGGAGGGCCTGGGGCAGGTCCCAGTGGTAGAGGGTGACGGAGGGCGTGATCCCGGCGTCGAGCAGGCCGTCGACGAGCCGGTCGTAGAAGTCGAGGCCCGGCGCGTTGAGAGCGCCGTCGCCGGCCGGCAGGACGCGGGGCCAGGCGATGGACAGCCGGTACGCGTCGACGCCGAGGCCGCGCATCAGGGCGATGTCCTCGGGCCAGCGGTGGTAGTGGTCGCAGGCGACGTCGCCGTGGTCGCCGTTGTCGATGGTGCCCGGGGTGTGGGAGAAGGTGTCCCAGATGGACGGGCCTCGGCCGTCCTCCGCCACGGCGCCCTCGATCTGGTAGGCGGAGGTCGCGGTGCCCCAGGAGAAGCCGGCGGGGAAGGCGCCCAGGTCGAGCGCCGAGGGCGTGCGGGCGTCGGTGGAGTCGGACACGGAGGACCTCTCTGACGTCGGTCGGGACAGCGGTGGAGACATGGGTGGAGAGATGGGGCTGCTGAAGAGCGTCACTTCACCGCACCTGCCGTGAGGCCGGCGACGAGGTAGCGCTGGAGGAGCAGGAAGCCGGCGACGACGGGGACGCTCACGACGAGCGAGGCCGCCATGACCTGGTTCCAGTACACGTCGTTCTGGGTGGCGTACCCCTGGAGGCCGACGGCGAGGGTGCGGGTGGTGTCGTTCGTCATCACCGAGGCGAACAGGACCTCGCCCCACGCGGTCATGAACGCGTAGACGGCGACGGCCACGATGCCCGGGATCGCCGCGGGGACGATCACCCGGAACAGGGCGCCGAGCGGCCCGCAGCCGTCGACCTTGGCCGCTTCGTCCAGGTCACGGGGGATCGAGTCGAAGTAGCCGATCAGCATCCAGATGGAGAACGGCAGCGAGAAGGTGAGGTACGTCAGGATCAGCCCGCCGCGCGAGCCGAAGAGCGCGATCCCGGTGGCGTTGCCGATGTTGACGTAGATGAGGAACAGCGGCAGCAGGAAGAGGACGCCGGGGAACATCTGCGTGGAGAGCACGGTCACGGTGAAGACCCGCTTGCCCCGGAAGCCGTACCGGCTGACCGCGTACGCCGCGAAGACGGCGACCACCACGGAGCAGACGGTCGCCGCGCCGGCCACGACGAGGGAGTTCACGAAGTAGTCGGCCAGCGGGACGGTCTGCCAGATGTCGACGTACGGCCGGAGGGTGAGCCCGCTCGGGATCCACTGGAACTTCTCCGAGACGTCCTCCAGCGGCTTGAGGGAGCTGGAGACCATCACGTACACCGGCAGCAGGACGAAGCCCGTGAGGAGGGTCAGGAAGATCCGCCGGGTCCAGAGGAAGGAGCGGGGTGCGGCCATCGGGGAGCGGGGCTTGGCCATCGGGGAGCGTGGCGGCCTCCGCGTGAGGGGTTCAGACATCGCCGGTCTTCCTTCCTCGGCTGGTGAGCAGCAGGTAGAGGCCCGTGACGAGGAGCAGGAAGAGCAGCAGCAGGACGGACATCGCCGAGCCGGTGCCGAAGTTCCAGGTCTGGAACGAGGACTGGTAGATGTGCAGGGAGATGAGGTCGGCCGCTTCGGGCGCCGCCTTGCCGAAGAGCACGAACGGTGTGTTGAAGTCGTTGAAGGTCCATAGGAAAAGGACGAGGACGAGGACCTGGTTGACCGGTCGCAGCGAGGCCAGGGTGATGTGCCGGATCTGCTTCCACACCCCGGCGCCGTCCAGGGCGGCCGCTTCGTACAGCTCGCGCGGGATGTTCTGCAGACCGGCCATCACGATGAGGAAGGCGAACGGCCAGCCCTTCCAGACGGAGACGACGAGCAGCGCCCAGAAGCTGTTGTCGCCGATGAGCCAGAAGGCCGGGCTGTCGCCGATGCCGAGCTGGTCGTGCAGGACGTGGTTGATGAGGCCGTTGTCGCGCTGGAACATGAAGGCCCAGGTGATGACGGCGGCGTAGACGGGCAGTGCGTACGGCACGAGGAACAGCGCGCGCAGCAGGCCGCGGCCGCGGAAGGACTCCTGCAGGAAGACGGCTGCGGCGGTGCCGAGCAGCCAGCACAGGCCCACGGACGCGACGGTGAACAAGCAGGTCGTCACGAAGGACTTCAGCAGGGCCTGCCCCACGGGGGCGTCGAAGTCGATCGAGAGCGCGTAGTTGTCGAGGCCGGCCCAGGGCGCGTCGCCCCAGTTCCGGATGGTGAACTGGGTGAGCTCCTTGAAGCTCATGGCGATGCCGATGACCATCGGCACGAGGTGGACGAGGAGTTCGAGGAGGAGGGCGGGCAGCAGCAGCAGGTACGGCAGCGAGATGCGGCGCAGCCGTCCGGAGCGGCGGCGCGGGGTGCGCGCCTCTCCGGACGGGGCCTTCCGCGCCGTCCGCGGCCCTGCCTGGTGCGTGACGGTCGATGTCATGAGAGGTCCGGCCTGGTTTCTTCCGTGCCTACTTCTTGGGCATCTGCTGCTGGGCCTTGTCGAGCGCCGCCTTCACCGACTGGGTGGTGACGGGGCGGCCGGCCGCCGCGTCGGCGAACAGCTCCTTGACCGCGGTGCCCACGACGGTCTCGAACTGGGACTCCTCGGGGACCTGGGGCAGGGCGGACGCGCTGGTGGCGAGCGTGTCGCGGATGACCTTGAGCGAGGGGGTGCCGAAGGCGGGGTCCGCCTGCGCGCTCTTGACCGGCGGGACGGAACCGTAGGCCTGGTTGAGGATCTTCTGCTCCTCGTCGCCGGTCATGAACTTCACGAACTTCGTGGCGCCGTCGAGGTTCTTGGTGTTCTTGAAGACGGCCAGGTTGATGCCGGCGACCATGGAGTTGACGGAGGTGCCCTGGCCGGGCGCGCCGGAGAGTACGGGCGCTGGGGCGACGCCCCACTCGTCCTCGCTCATACCCTGGGACGCGAAGGTCTGCGACGGGGTCTGCCACAGGACCATGGCGGTCTTGTCCTTGGCGAAGTCGCTGAGCGACTGGTTCTGGGCATACTCCGCGTTGCCGGGCGCGACGATCTTCTGGGCGGCCATGAGGTCGACGTACTGCTTGACGGCGGCGACGGCCCCGTCGGAGGTGAAGTCGGCCTTGCCGTCGGCGGTGAAGAAGTCGGCGCCGTGCTGCTTGCCGAGGACGAAGACCTGGTGGATGTTGTTGGAGAGGTTGGAGCCCTCGACGCCGATGGCCCACTTGCCGTCCTTGCTCAGGCGCTTGCCCGTGGCCTCCAGTTCGTCCCAGGTGGCCGGCGGCTTCTCGATGCCGGCGTCCTTGAACATCTTCTTGTTGTAGTAGAGCGCGTAGGCCATGGAGTACAGCGGGACGGCGGCCGGGTCCTTGCCGGGAACGCCGGTGGAGCCGAGCGCGGAGTCGACGAAGCGGTCCTTGCCGCCGATCTTCGCGAAGGCCGCGTCGTCCCAGGGCAGCAGGGCGCCGGTGGACTGGAGCGAGGCGCTCCAGGTGTTGCCTATGTTGAGGACGTCGGGGCCCTGGCCGGAGGTGGTGGCGGTGAGGATCCGGTTGAGCAGGTCCGACCAGGGCACCACCTCCAGCTTCACCTTGATGCCCGTCTCCCGCTCGAACTGGTCGAGTTCGGGCTGCAGGACCTTCTTGTCGACCTCGATGCTGGAGCCCTGGTTGGAGGCCCAGTACGTGAGCGTCTTCGGCTGGGAGTTGGAGCCGGAACCGTCGGAGGTGGTGCCGCCTCCGCAGGCGGCGGCGGTGAGGACGAGGGAGAGAGTGACGGCACCGGTGACCGCGGCTCTGATTCTGCGCATGGCTCCTCAAGGCCCTTTCGGGGAGTGACGGAGTCCGGGGAGGAGGTGGGGCGGGCGAGACGTCCCGTGCTCGCCCCGTGCACCCTCCCGGCTTATTTTAGGACGTGAGTTAAATACCGAGAGAAGGTCGCGTCAAGGGCCCCGACAGGGGTATCTTGCGATCAGGACTTCAGGAACTGGGGGCAGAGTGCGAGCGAAGAGCAGCCGTACGGTGCGTGACCTGCGGCGGGAGAACCGCACCGCCGTCTTGCGGCGACTGTATTTCGACGGGCCGCAGAGCCGTCTGGCGCTCGGTCCCGCGACGGGCCTGAGCTCGGGCTCGGTCAGCAACGTGGTCGGCGAGCTCCTGGCCGAGGGCCTCGTGGAGGAGGCCGGCAGCGTCGACTCGGCGGGCGGCCGCCCCCGCACGCTGCTGCGGGTCAGCCCCGGCAGCGGCTGCATGATCGGCGTCGACGTCGGCGAGACCCGGATCAGGGTGGAGCTCTTCGACCTCGCCCTCACCGAACTCGCGCGCGCGGAGCTGCCGTTGGCGACGGACGGCCAGGGCGGCGGGACGGGCGAAGACACGCGTGGCGGCCCTGACGGCGACACGGGCGGCGCCCCTGGCCCGCACGGTCGGTACGAGGTCGGCATCGTGGTCGGTCACGTACGCGACGGCATCGCCCAGGTGCTGCGCACGGCGGACGTGCCCGCGGAGCGGCTGCTCGGCGTCGGCATCGGCGTCCCCGGCATCGTCGCCCACACGCCCGAGGACGGCGCGGTGGTGCACGGCCAGACCACGGGCTGGGACGCCGTCCCGCTGGAGCGGCTGCTCCGGGAGACGGGCGCGGTGCCCGAGAGCGTGCCGTACCTCATCGACAACGGCTCCAAGACGCTCGGCCAGGCCGAGATGTGGTTCGGCGCGGGGCGCGGGGTCTCCGAGGCCGTGGTCGTGCTCTTCGGTTCGGGTGTCGGCGCGTGCGTGATCGGCGAGGGCACGGAGTCGGGCCGGGCGATCGAGTGGGGCCATCTGACGGTACGGGTCCGGGGGCGCCGCTGCCGCTGCGGTTCCCAGGGCTGCCTGGAGGCGTACGCGGGAGCCGAGGCGCTCCTGGAGCGCTGGCGGGAGGCGGGCGGCAGGCCGCCGACCGGGGCGGACGAGGAGACGGCGCTGACCTCGATGCTCACGGCCGCCTACCCGCCGGAGGGCTCGGACGCGGAGCCCGACGCGACGGCGCTCGCCGTCCTGGAGGAGACCGCCGAGTACCTGGGCGCCGGCTTCGCCGACCTGATCAACCTCTTCCAGCCGGAGCGCATCCTCGTCGGCGGCTGGGCGGGCCTCCAGCTCGGCTCGCGCTTCCTGGAGACGGTCAAGCCCCACGCGGCCGCCTTCGCCCTGCGCTACCCGGCCGAGCGGACCCGTATCGAACTGGGCACCCTGGGCCCGGACGCCGTCACCGTGGGCGCGGCGATCCTCCCCCTGGAAGCCTTCTTCGCCCGCGGCGGCCGCCGCACCGACTCCCCACCGGAAGCCCCCGTCCCGACCTGGCAACCGGCGCTCCAACACCGCGTCACGTCCTGACCGACGGGCGGGCCGATCGACCGTCAGCCGGCCTTCCGCAGCGCCCGGGAGAGGCGCTCGCCGAGGGTGCGGTCCAGGCCCGACGGGGAGTCGATGCCGAGGGCGGC
Source organism: Streptomyces sp. NPDC001927 (assembly GCF_053594455.1). Classification (NCBI taxonomy): domain Bacteria; kingdom Bacillati; phylum Actinomycetota; class Actinomycetes; order Kitasatosporales; family Streptomycetaceae; genus Streptomyces; species Streptomyces sp. NPDC001927. Next base: position 564,224 of record NZ_JBSFEN010000002.1, read on the forward strand.
CGCCAGGTCGCGGACGTGCAGGTCGGCGAGGGCCTCGGTGAGTTCGGCGAACGCGTCGGCCGCGGCCCGGCCGCGGCGGAGGCCCGCGGCGACGGCGCAGATCCCGACCAGGGCGGCCGGCCACCACCACGCGCCGAGGACCAGGTAGCCGGCGCCCCAGGCGCACAGGCGCGCCGCCGCCCCGAACCGTACGCGGGCGGCCTGCAATTCGGCGCGGTTGCCGTCGGCGGCCAGGAGCCACAGGTGGGGCCAGGCCGCCGCCAGGTCCAGGCGGTACATGCGCCAGAGCCGCTGCCCGGGCGCGGCAAGTCGGTCGCCCATGGAGAACGGGTGGCGTGGCGCGACGGCCGCGATGCGGTCGCGGTCGGCGAGGTGGCGCTCCGCGAGGTCGGCGAGCCGGTCGGCGTCGTCCGCCCCGGCGACACGAGCGCGACCGGCCGTGACCAGCGCGGCGCGGAACACGGCGTCGGCGGCGCGCCAGCGGCGCGACCGGCGGTCGGCGAGGCGCCGCAGCAGGGGCCCGCGGGGCTCGGCGCACCAGAGGAGTTCCACTCCGGCGCCGAGGCTCTGGGCGGCCGCGCCGACCGCGGCCGCGCCGAGGAGCAGCGCAAGCGCCACGAGCGCGAGGGTGCCGGCGCTCCGGGACGCGGGGGAAGCGGCCACCGTGTCGAGCCAGGTCCGCAACTTCCCCACGTCGGCCCAGTGTTCGTGGCCGAGCACCGTCGCCGTGGTGACGGCGGCGATGAAGAGCAGTCCGGGGAGCGCGAGGAGCGTCAGCCACCGGTCGGCGATCCGACCCCCCAGCGCGCTGAGGAAGGCGCTGGTCACCGGAGGGGTACTTCGCTCAGCGGCCGGCCCAGGATGCCGCAGGCGGGCAGGTCCGGAGCGTCGGCGTCCGGCACCTCCACGCGCCCGCACCGGCCCGTGGGACAGGCAAGGACGTACAGCCCGGGATGGCCAGGACCGGCCACCGGCAGACTCTGGAAGCCGGGGGTGGGAGGGAGGGGCGTCGTACGGTACGAGCCGAGTCCGGCACTGTGTCCCGCCGCGAGGAGAAGCTCCTCCAACTCGTCGAGACGATCGTCGAGTTGTTCGGGAGAGCGGCCGTCGCGCAGGGTGGAGACGATGGTCTCGACGAGCCGGGCGCCCGGTTCGCCCAGAGCGCCGAACTCCGGTGCGGAGGAGGGGTCCGAGAGCCGGCGGCAGAGCTCCCCGAGCCGCCCGTCGCCAGTCCCCGCCCCGTCGCGGGTGCCCGCCCCGTCGGCCGTGTCCGCCACGCTTCCGCTCCCCCAGAACGCCGGTTGTCACGTGGGGCCGATTGTACGGCCGGACCTCAACGATCCGAGGGCTCCTTGGCTATCGTGAACACGGGCCGTAACGTGGAGGACACGCAGGGGGCGTGCGGTCCGGGGCGTCAACCGGGGGTGGTCGTGGTCAGCGCGGCGGATGCGACGGCAGCCGAAGGACCCGGTGCGCGGCCGCGCGCCGATCAACTACTGGGGCACCATCTGAGGACGGGCGACCGTCGGGCGCTCGACGAGGCCGTCCGGGCGTACCGTCAGGAACTCGCGGTCGCGAAGGGTGCCGCCTCCGCGCAACACCTCGCCGGGAATCTCCTGATCGCCCTCTTCCGCCGGTGGCAACTGAGGGGCGAGGAGAGCGACTTGGACGCGCTGATCAGCCTCGGTCGTGAACGGGTGTCCGTCGCTCACGTGAATCGGCAGGACATCGTGCTGCTCGCCCTGGGGTACCGCCACCGCTTCGGCCTCCACGGGCAGGCGAGCGATCTCGACCAGGCGGTCGAGCTGTTCGCACAGGCTGCCGATCTCCCGCAGGACGCCGAGACCGGCGCGCAGACACTGGCCTCACTGGGCGAGGCGCTCCAGGAGCGGCACAAGTACCGCGCGCAGGGCGGCGACCCGGCAGACCCCGGGACGGATCTGGCACAGGCTACGAACGCCTTACGGGACGCGATGGAGATCCTTCCCCCCGGTTCGCCCGACCGGCCCGGCTACCGCAACAACCTCGCCACGGCACTGCACAGCGCCTATCTCCAGAGCGGCGACACCGCCGCTCTGCGCGACGCCCTGGACCTGTGGCGGACCGTGGTACGGGAGAGCCCACCGGGCACCGAGGCACGTCGGCTCACGCTCGGGAACCTCTCCCAGGGGCTTCGCCAGTGGAACGAACACCACCCCGACGAGGCCGACTCGGCGGAGATGCTGGACGTCCACCGCGCCGCCCTGGCCGAGACCCCCACCGGCCACCCCGACCGTCCCGAGCGGCTCGCCGGTCTGGGCATCGCGCTGCGTCTGACCGCGGAGAACAACGGCGACACCGAACTCCTGCGTCAGTCGGCGCAGTTGCTGCGCGAGGCCCTGCCCCTGTACCCGGCCGACTCCCCCGAGCGGGCCATGCGGATGAACAGCCTCGGCAACACCCTGCACCGACTCGCGCGGGCGACCGGGGACGAAGGCGTCCTCGACGAGGCGATCGCCGCGCTGCGGTCCGCCCTCGCCCAGCAGCGGCCGGGCAGCGGCCCGCACGCCGACACCTTGGCGAACCTCGCCGTCACCCTCTGGGAGCGCGCCGAGCAGACGGACGACCTGGGCTCTCTGCGGGAAGCCACCCGGCTCGCCCGGGACGCCGTCGAGGCGGCCGCGACGAACCCCTCCGCACAGGTCGTACGCCTCGCCAACCTCGGTGTGGTCCTGCAGAGTTGGCACGGTTCCACCGGCGACACGGCCGCCGCCGACGAGGCGATCCGCGCGGCCCGCCGGGCCATGGCACTGGCCCCGCGGTCGGGACCGGTCCGCGCCGACCGGCTGAACCACCTGGCCAACGCGCTGCGCGCGCGGTTCGGGGAGAGCTCCGACGTGGCGGACCTCGACGAGGCGATCGCCCTGCTCGAAGAGGCCGTGGAGCACGCCCCGTACGGCGATCCGGCGCTTGCTCTCGTGCTCTCCAACCTCGGATCCGCGCGTCTGACGCGGCATCATCACAGCTCCGGTGACGGGCTCCTGGAGCAGGCGGTCAGCGATCTGGGCCGGGCCGTCTGGTCGGTGCCGGAGGGCGGCTCGGCGCACGGCACCTATCTGAGGACCTACGGCGACGCGTTACGTGCCCTGCACGACCAGGACGGCGACCCGGGGGTGCTGCTGGCCGCCGAGGACGCCTACCGGCAGGCCGCCGGCACCAAGGCCATCCCCGCCTACCAGCGGGTTCTCGCGGCCTGGGACTGGGGAGCCGCCGCGGCGGCCGGCCTCCGCTGGGAGGAGGCCCTGCGTGGCCATGAAGTGGCCCTGGAACTCCTGCCGTTCGCCGCATCGGGTCGGCTGGCCCGGAGCGACCAGGAGCGCGGTCTGTCCCGGGTGCGGGGTCTGGCCGCAGAGGCCGCCGCGTGCGCGGTCAACGCGGGACGTCCGGAACGCGCGGTGGCACTCCTGGAGCAGGGCCGGGGTGTCCTGCTGAGCCGGGCCATGGCCACCCGGGACGGCCTCGGCCGGCTGCGCGCCGCCCACCCGGGTCTCGCCGAGGCGTTCGTCTCGATCCGTGACCGGCTCGAAGCGCTGGAGGCGGCGGACGTGGCGGAAGCCGCCCTCGGCCGGCTGCCCGTCACCCCCGCGGAGCAGCGGCACACGCTGGCAAGCCGGCTGGAGGAGCTGGTGGCGCAGATCCGCCGAGTACCCGGCTTCTCCGACTTCCTCGCCGCCCCTGACGAGAGCGCCCTGCTCGCATGCGCGGCGAACGGCCCGGTGGTGCTCGCCTATTGCAGCGGCTACCGCAGCGACGCCTTGGTCCTGCGCCCGGAAGGCGTTCTCCTCGTACCGCTGCCGCGTGCCACCCCGGACGCGGTCGCCGAACAGGCGGACCGGCTCCGGCTCGCGCTCGCCGACGCGATGGACCCCTCCCGCGACAAGGACGCCCAGCGGGCCGTCGCGAAGGTCCTGGCATGGACCTGGGACCACGTCACAGGCCCGGTGCTCGACCGCCTCGGCCTGACCGGCGCTCCCGAGGGCGAGCTGCCCCGGCTGTGGTGGTCGCCGGGCGGGACACTGGCCGCCCTGCCCCTGCACGCGGCGGGGCACCACGGCGAGCGCCTCGATCACGCGCCGCGGGCGGACGGTGCGGCCGGGCCGCCCCGGACGGTCATGGACCGTGTGGTCTCCTCGTACACGCCGACCGTCCGAGCGCTCCAGTACGCCCGGGACCGGGCCGCCGCCCCGAGGCCGCCCGGCCGGCTGCTCGCCGTGGCCCTCCCCGACACCCCGGGAGCCCGGCCGCTCGGCGGGGCACGACGCGAGGTGAAGGCACTGAGGGCGCTGCTGCCGACCGATGTGCTGGACGGGGAGGAGGCCACCTTCGACCGGGTCATGGCCGCCCTGCCGGATCACCCGTGCGTCCACTTCGCCTGCCACGGCGTCAGCGAACCCGCCGACCCCTCGGCGGGCCGGCTGCTCGTGCACGACCATCGGACGCGGCCGTTGACGGTCCGCCAGATCGCCCGGCTCGACCTGCCGGCCGCGCGGCTCGCGGTGCTCTCGGCCTGCGAGACGGCACGCGCCGACGGGGACCTGGCCGACGAGTCCATCCACATCACGTCCGCGTTCCAGCTCGCGGGATACCCCCACGCCGTCGGCACGCTCTGGGCGGTGCACGACACCGTGGCCGTCCGTGTCACCCGCCTTCTCTACCAGGTGCTGCGTTCCGACGACGGCGACGGCGGGCCGGTACTGGACGACAGCCGCACGGCGACCGCGCTGCACCAGGCGGTACGGGAGTGCCGCACCGCGTTCGCCGCAAGCCCGAGCTTGTGGGCCGCCCACGTACACGCGGGTGCCTAGGCACTCGTACGGACAGGAAGGAGAGTCGCGATGAGCCGATGGTGGCGGCGGAAGGCCGCGGAGGGGGACTCAGGGGACGGCGCGGGCGGACACCGTGACCAGGCCCAAGCGCGAGACCAGGAACGGGAACAGGAACAGGGCGTGGGTCAGGTCCCGCGGGCGGGCGCCTGGCACATCACCCTCACGGAGGTGACGGAAGGCAGCCCGGAGCAGGAGATCGCGCGGATCGAGATCTCCCCCGAGGAATTGCACACCATGCGCGCCCGGTCGGCCGTCGAGCGTCTGGGCCCGGAGCACCCGGAGACGCTCGAAGCGGTACGGGAGCTGGCCCGGGTCCTCGCGGCGACCCCCGGACGCGGCGAGGAGGCGGTGTCGTACTACCAGCAGGTGGCCCGGGGCCAGTGGACCGTCCTCGGCGACCGCCACGAGGAGTACCTCCGCACCTCCGCCGAACTCGCGGACCTGCTCCACCGGACCGGACAGCTGCGACTGGCCGAGTCGGCCTGGCGCGACACCTTCCGCGGCCGGTCGGAGACCCTGGGACGCGATCACCCCGACACGCTGCGCAGCGCGGCCGGTCTCGCCTCCGCCCTGGAGGACCTCAGGCGCGCTCCCGAGGCCGAACCGCTGCAGCGGGACGTGCTGGAGCGACGCACCAGGCTGCTCGGCCCCGACCACCCGGACGTGCTGTCCGCCGCCAACTCCCACGCCGCGTCGCTGCTCAAGTGCCGCCGCCACAAGGAGTCCGAGCGGGCGTTGCGCAGCCTCGTGCCCCGCCTTGAGCAGCGCTACGGCCCCGACCACGAGCGCACCGCGGCGGCGCGCGCCAATCTCGGTGCCGTACTCGTCCGGCTGAACCGCCATGCCGAGGCGGAGGCGCAACTCCGCGCCGTCATCCGGTCCTTCGAGGCGACCGTGGGACCGCACGACGAAGGCACCTTCACCGCGCGCAACAACCTGGCGGCCGTGCTCCACGCCATGGAGCGCTACGAGGACGCCGTCCCCGTCCTGCGCGACGTCCTGGCCGGCCGGATCGCCCTGAACGGCGAGGACCACCCGGTCACCGTGTCGACCCGGGACAACCTCGCCAACGTCCTGATCGACGTGGGCCGCCACGCCGAGGCGGCCGCCCTGCTCGAACGCTGCGTCCGCGACTACGTTCGCATCTACGGCCCGGGCCACCCCCGCCAACGGGCCGCCGAGGAGAAGCTGGCGTGGCTGCGGGAGGGCGGGGTCTGACCACCGCGCGGTGAGTTGCCTGGTGGTTTCCAGAGTCTCCCGAATGCGCTGGCCCGATCCGCCGAGGTCGCCCTGCGCGACGGCGCTACGTGGACAAGGGCGCGCCCGGCACGTCGGCCGGGTACGAAGAAGCTCACCCCGAAGTCCCCGTCGCTCAAGGTCCCTTCGCCCCGCGCGTGACAGGAAGCGCCGCTCCGCGCGGCTATCCCCGCCACCGCACCCCGTGCAGCCGCCGAAGCCGGTGGATCTCCCACCAGGCCAGTGCCGTCACCGACGCCGGGCCGGCGAGGAACGCGCAGACCGCGAGCGGCACCGGGCCCGGCGGCAGGCCGCCCGACGACAGGCTGCGGAAGGCGAGCACCCAGACCAGGACGGTGGTAACCAGCGCGGGCAGCGCCGCATGCAGGGCGGACAGGTTGAAGGCATGGCGGAACGCCGGACCGGTGGCGAAGCAGAGGAAGAAGACCACCCACCAGAACGGCGCCCAGCACACGAACACCACGGACACCCAGAGCAGCAGCCCGAACAGGCCGTCGGCGCTGCTGGGCAGCAGCCCCATCCCCTTGCTCGCCGCCATCAACAGCAGCGGCACCAGCATCCAGGCCCCGAGGTACCACAGGGCCGACCGACCGGCCGGCCACAGCTTCGTCCGCATGGCTCGCCTCGCCCCGGGCCTGGCCGCCCCGAAAAACAGGGCCACGACGACCACCGCACTCAACAGCGCCAACCAGGGCGCGAACACCAGCGCTTCCAGGACCTGCCTCTGCGCCTCCCACACGTCCTGCCATCCACCGAACACGGCGAGCAGCAGCCCCGAGATGACGAGGACTCCCCAGGCCCGCAGCCGCTGCACCCGGAACACCTCGGGATCCTCGACCTGGCCTTCCGGGTGTACGGGGAAGATCCGGCGCGCCGTACGGCGGGCCGTGCGGGCCAGTTGGTAGCCGACCATCAGTGGCACGGTCAGCCACCACAGGCACGGCAGGACCAGCACGAGCAACACCCAGGGGGACGCCTCCTCCCGCCGCCCTCGCAACACCTCCCCCAGCGGCGGCCATTCGTCCTCACGCAGCCGTCGCCACAACGGCGTGTACGACGGCGGCGGGTCCCCCTCGAGCGGTGGCCCGGACGGACGGAGTGGGTCGGACGGACGGGGCGGGTCGATGCTCATGGGCGTCCCTTCCACGTTCCCGGAAAGGACGCGTCCACCCCAGCCACGGTTCCCGACCGTGAATCCCCTGGCCGATCGGGTTCGCCCGCCCGAGCGAACCCGGTCGGCTCCGCGCCGTCAGCGGTGTCCATCGCGGCGAGCGGCGAGCCCTGTACGACGCCCGGGTGCAAGGGCAGTGGTTCAGGCAGGGACCTCATGGAGGGTGGCCTCGCCGGTGACCCGGACACCGATCCGGCCGCCCTGTCGCACCTGGAGCGGGCCGGGGGCGCGGATGTCGATGGGCTCGTCCAGGCCGTCGACGGAGAGCGTGACCATGGAGTCGTGGCCGAAGAAGCGGACGTCGGTGACCGTTCCCTGAGCGGTCGCCTGATCCGAACCGGTGAGGTGGAACTGCTCGGGGCGGAGGAGTACGAGACCGTCGCGCAGGCCCTCGGGGGCGGCGGCGAGGGGGATGCGGCCCAGTGGAGTGGTCACGGTGTTCTCGTCGGCCGTGCCGTTGATGAACACGGCGTCGCCGACGAAGGAAGCCACCCAGGGGTCGGCGGGGCGCCGGTAGATCTCCTCGGGTGCGGCGCACTGGGCGACGCGGCCGTCGCGCACGACGGCGACGACGTCGGCCGTGGAGAGGGCCTCCTGCTGGTCGTGGGTGACCAGGACGGCGGTGGCTCCGCTGGCCCGGAGCACGGCGCGGACCTCGGCTCGTACCGCTCCGCGCAGTCCGCTGTCGAGGGCGCTGAACGGTTCGTCGAGGAGGACGAGATGGGGTTCGGGGGCGAGGGCGCGGGCCAGGGCGACGCGTTGTTGCTGGCCACCGGAGAGTTCGTGGGGCATCCGGGCGCCGTAGCCGCCGAGCCCGACGAGGTCCAGCATCTCGTCGACGCGCTTGGCACGGGCTCCGCGCTCCGCACCCGTCAGGCCGAAGGCAACGTTGCGGGCCACGCTCAAGTGCGGGAAGAGGGCGCCTTCCTGGGGAACGATGCCGATGCGGCGACGCTCCGGCGGAAGGTGGACGCCCGGGCCCGCGAGGGTGCGGCCGGCGACGGTGACGGTGCCCGCGTCGGCGCGCAGGAAGCCGGCGATCACGCGTAGCAGGGTGGTCTTGCCGCAGCCTGAGGGGCCGAGGACGGCGGCCAGGTGCCCGCCCTGGACGGTGAGGTCGAGACCGTCGAGCACCGTGGCGCCGGGGCCGTACGACTTGACCACGCCGCTGACCTGAAGGTCGTTCATGGGCGGTGCCTTCCGAGGAGGTAGGAGGGGACGGCGGCCAGGAGGACCAGGACAGCGGCGTACGGAGCCGCGGCGGCGAAGGATCCACTGCCGGTCTCGGTCCAGAGCCGGGTGGCCAGGGTGTCCATGCCGGTGGGCCGCAGCAGCAGTGTGGCGGGGAGTTCCTTCATGCAGACGACGAAGGTGAGGGCCGCGCCGGCGGCGACACCCGGTGCGGCGAGCGGCACGGTGACCTCGCGCAGGACACCGAAGGCGGTGCGGCCGAGGGAGCGGGCCACGTCGTCCAGCACGGGTGGTGCCTGGAGTACGGCGGCGCGGACGGCGGCCACCGCGACCGGGAGGAAGAGCACCGCGTACGCGCAGATCAACAGTGGTGTCTCCTGGTACACCGGCCGGGCGTAGCGGACCGCGAAGAAGACCAGGGCGAGCGCGACGGTGATGCCGGGGACGGCGTGTCCCGCGTATGCGGCCTGTTCCAGGAGGTGGGCGAGCCGGCCCCGATGGCGGGCCGCGATGACACCGACCGGCAGGGCGAGCAGGGTGGTGAGCGCGGCGCCGGCGGCGGCGACACCGAGCGTGGTGAGCGCCGTACTGGTGAGGGTGGCCGGGGCCCAGGTGGCGGAGGAACCGACGGCCAGCCAGTACCCGAGGGTGGCGAGCGGGAAGCCGACAGCGGCCGCGACGACAGCTCCGCACCAGGCCAGGGCGGGCAGCCGCAGTCGGCCGAGTGCGGCGGGGACGGCCCGCCGGGCGGTTCCCGCTCCGGTACGGGCGTACCCGGCCCGGCCGCGGGTGCGGGTCTCCGCGGCGACGAGCGCGACGGTCATGAGAACGAGCACGGCGCTGAGCGCTGCCGCCGGGGTGCGGTCGAAGCTGGCGCGGTAGGACGTGTAGATGCCCCGGGTGAAGGTGTCGTACCGCATGAGGGACACCGCGCCGAAGTCGGAGAGAACGTAGAGCGCGACGAGCAGTCCGCCTCCCGCCGCGGCCGGCCGGAGCTGGGGCAGGGTGACGCTCAGGAAGGTGCGCACCGGTCCATGCCCAAGGGAGCGCGCGACCTCCTCGTGCCCGGGGTCGGTTCCGCGGAGTGCGGCGGCGACCGGCAGGTAGACGTACGGGAAGCTCGCGAGGGTCAGGGCGAGGGCGGAGCCCGTGAATCCGGCGAGCGAGGGGGCTGCGGAGAGCCAGGCGAAGGCGGTGACGTAGCTGGGCACGGCCAGCGGCAGCGTGACGAGGACCGACCAGGCGCGGGCGCCGGGCAGGGCGGTGCGCGTGGTGAGCCAGGCCAAGGAGATACCCAGGAGCAGGCAGGCGACAACGACGGTGGCGCTCAGGCCGAGGCTGCGCAGGAGCAGTTGGCCTGTCCGGTCGGCGGCGATGACATCCCACGCGAAGGCGGGGCCGCGTTCGAGCGCGCGAACGGCAAGGTAGCCGAGGGGCAGGACGGCGAGGGCGGCCGCCACGCAGGCGGGCACGATCAGGACCCACGAGGGTCTCGCGGACTTGTCGATGCGGCCTTCGGCGTGATGCCGTTCGTCGGCGCGCTTCCGCCCGGCGGGCGCGGGGTCGCTCGCCGGGCGGTTGTCGGGGCGCGTCCGGACGGGGAAGTCCGGTGAGGTCACGTCAGACCAGCCCGGCTTCCTGGAGCATGGCCAGGGTTTCCTTCAGGGAGTCGAGCTTGCCGAGGTCGATCTTCGGTGGCTGGAGGGTCTCCAGCGGCGGCACGCCCGCGGCGGTCTTCACTCCGGCGGCCAGCGGGTACTCCTTGGTCTCCTCGGCGAAGTACGTCTGGGACTCGGCGGAGAGGAGGAAGTCGACGGCCTTCTGCGCGTATACGGCCTGCTTCTGGTCGGCGCCCTTGAGGATGCCCACGCCGGACACGTTGACGAGGCCGCCCGGGTCGCCCTTGGGCAGGTAGTGGATCTTGGCCTTCATCTTGTCGGCGCCCTTCTCGGCCACCTGCTCGTACCAGTAGTAGTGGTTGAGCAGGCCGAGGGAGACCTCGCCCTTGTCGACGGCTTCGAGGACCTTGAGGTTGCCCTCGTACACCTTGGGCTCGTTGGCCTTGAGGCCCTTGAGCCAGGTACGGGTGGCCTCGTCGCCCTCCAGGACGCGCATGCCGGTGACGAATGCCTGGAAGGAGGCGTTGGTCGGCACGAAACCGATCTTGCCCTTCCATTCGGGCTTCACGAGCTCGTGGACGCTGTTCGGAGGCGTCGGGACCTGGGCGGGGTCGTACCCGAGGACGCGCACGCGCCCGCTGACGCCGGTCCAGTCGCCGGCCGAACCACGGTAGGCGGTGTCGACCTTGTCGAGGGTGGCCTTCGGGAGCGGCGCGAGGCGCTGCTCCTTGGAGAGCGCGCCGAGGGCGCCGGCGTCCTGGGAGAGGAAGAGACCGGCCTCGGTCTTGTCGCCCTCCTCCAGGAGCTGGGCGGAGAGCTCGGCGCTGTCGCCGTAGCGGACCTCGACGTTGGTACCGAGGTGCTTCTCGAGCTTCTCGATGAGCGGCTTCACGAGATTCTCGTTGCGGCCGGAGTAGATGACCAGTCCGGCCGGTTCGTCGCTTGCACAGCTCGCGAGCGCGGGGACGAGGAGGGCTGCCGCGGTGAGCGCGGTGAGCGTGCGAGCCAAGGGGCGGCGCATGGTGAGGTGATGCCTTCCTGCCGTGCCGGTCGCGGCCGTCGCAGGGAGGACGGGTCGCGCGACGAGCGACGAAGAGCTACTGGGAGAACCTGTGAATACGGCATTGATAAGGTAAAGCTAACCTAATGGTCAAGGCAGGCTTTGATAACGGACCGGCCGCGAATGGGCATCCGCTACCAACACCCCCCTTCTCGCTTAGGAAAGCCTTACCTACGATGCGCCCGTGACGCTCCTCCCCGCCCCGCCCGCCGGTGGCCATACCCTCCCCCTCGCCGACGGCCTCGCGCTGCACGGTGACCACACCGCCCTGGTCACCGCCGAGGGCGCGATCTCCTACGGCGAGCTGGCCCGGCGGGTTGCCGACACCGCCCGGAAGCTCGGCCCGGGACGCCGCCTCGTACTGCTGCCCGGCGCCAACACGGTCGGCGCGCTCGTCGTTCACCTGGCCGCGCTCGCCTCGGGCCACCCGGTGCTGCTGGTACCCGGCGACCATCCGAAGTCCGTGGCAGCGCTGACCGCCGCGTACGATCCCGACATCGTCGTCCACCCGGGCGCCGATGAGTGGCGGATCGAGGAGCGCCGGACGGGCTCCGCCCACCACTTCCACCCCGACCTCGCCCTCCTCCTCAGCACCTCGGGCTCGACCGGCTCCCCCAAGCTCGTCCGGCTCTCCTACGACAACCTTCAGGCGAACGCCGAGTCGATCGCCACGTACCTCGGCATCCGTGACACCGACCGGGCGGTCACCACCCTGCCGATGCACTACTGCTACGGCCTGTCCGTCATCCACAGCCACCTGCTGCGCGGCGCCGGCCTCGTCCTGACCGAACTCTCGGTCGCCGATGCCTGCTTCTGGGACCTCTTCCGCACCGCCCGCGGCACCGCACTGGCCGGAGTGCCGTACACGTTCGACCTCCTCGACAGGGTCGGCTTCGCCGAGATGGATCTGCCGCACCTGCGGTACGTCACCCAGGCAGGCGGCCGTCTCGCTCCCGAGCGGGTCTCCCATTACGCCGAGTTGGGGCAGCGAAGCGGCTGGGATCTCTTCGTCATGTACGGCCAGACCGAGGCGACCGCACGCATGGCCTACCTGCCGCCGGAGCTCGCGACCGCGTATCCGACAGCGATCGGCATTCCGGTTCCCGGCGGTTCGTTCTCCCTCGAAGCCGTCGACGAGATCTCCGGGCCCGAGGACGACATCGGCGAACTCGTCTACTCCGGCCCGAACGTCATGCTGGGCTACGCCCATACCCCGGCCGACCTGGCCCTCGGCCGCACCGTCGACACCCTGCGCACCGGCGACCTGGCCCGGCGCAACGGCGAGGGTCTGTACGAGATCGTCGGCCGCCGCAGCCGGTTCCTGAAGATCCTCGGCCTGCGGATCGACCCCGACCAGGTCGCGGCGACGCTCGACGAGCGGCACGGCCTCAGCGCACTGTGTGCGGGGGACGACCGGGGGCTCACCCTGGCGGTCGTGCGCGAGGCGGGGTGGGACGAGCGGCGGATCCGAAGACGCGTCGCGGAGGAGTTCGGCCTCCCGACTCGCGCGATACACGTCCACCTCCTGCCGGCACTCCCCCGCCTGCCCTCGGGCAAGCCCGACTACCAGGCGGTCCGCGCCCTGGGGCGACCGGGCGAGACCGAAGTCCCGCCCGGTGGCGCGGGAGCCGACGACCTGTGCGCTCTCTACGCCCGCATCCTGGACCGTACGGATGTGACACCCGACAGCACGTTCGTGGGACTCGGCGGCGACTCCCTGTCCTACGTCGAGATGTCACTTCACCTCGAAGAGCGCCTCGGTCATCTGCCCACGAGCTGGCACACGACACCGATCAGCCGGCTGCAGGCCCCCGAACGGAAGAACCGGGGCCGAGCAAGGTCCCTGGAGACCAGCGTCGCCCTGCGCGCCGTGGCGATCGTGTGCATCGTCGGCTCGCACGTCAGCCTCTTCGAGATCCGGGGCGGCGCCCATCTCCTGCTCGCGGTGGCCGGTTTCAACTTCGCCCGCTTCCTGCTCACTTCCGCCGAGCGACGCGATCGCGTCCGCCGCACGGGACGGAGCATCGCCCGCATCGCGGTGCCGTGCGTGGTCTGGACCGCGTTCGCGATCCTGATCGGCAGCTACTACGACCTGAGCAACCTCCTCCTGGTGCACAACGCCCTCTGGCCGCAGGACACGGGGCCGCGCATCCACCTGTGGTTCGTGGAAGCACTCGTGTACATGCTGCTCGCGGTCCTCGCGCTGCTTGCTCTGCCCGCCGTCGACCGGGCGGAACGACGCTTCCCGTACGGCCTTCCCCTCACCCTCGTCGCACTGGGCCTGCTCACCCGCTACGAGCTGGTCGGTCTCCCCGAGCGCGCCCGGATCACCGACGCGGTCACCGTCTTCTGGCTGTTCGCCCTCGGCTGGGCCGCCGCGAAGGCCCGCACGACGCCCCAGAGACTGCTCATCACCCTCGCCGCGCTCGCCAGCGTCCCCGGCTTCTTCCCCGGCGAACCCCGGCGGGAGGCATTCGTCCTCATCGGCTTCGCCCTCCTGGTGTGGTTCCCCGCCCTCCCGAGCCACCGCCGCGTGAACCAGGTAGCGGGACTCCTCGCCGCCAGTTCGCTCTCCATCTACCTGACGCACTGGCAGATCTTCCCGATCCTGGACGACGTCTCCGAACCACTGTCCGTGATCTCCGCCCTCGTCTTCGGCATCGCCTACGCAAAGGGCGCCGACCATCTGACCCGGAGGCTGTCGACACTGCGCCGCCCGTCCACACTGCGCACAGAATGGCTCGCCGCCCGCCGGCGACAGTCCTGACCTCCGGAACACCGGGCTCAGCTGGTTCGCCCGGCGCCGGCGGCCCTGATCTGCGACTGTTTCGAGTCGGGACGACAGAATTTGGACCTGCGACCCCTTGACCCTCAGCGCCTCTCCACCGCCGGGCGGGTCTGCACCCGACTTGCCATTCATTTCGAACACGGATTGAGATCGCGTCAGGGTCGACCGAAGGCAAGGTCGATGACTTTCCGCCAGTCCACCCGTGGCGAGGCCGCAGGGACGCCAGGCCGGTCACGCGGCACGAGGACCCGCAGCACACCCGGCCGCAGGGAGCACACGACGGGGGTCGCCATCCGCAACGCCTCACCGTCCACCGCCACCGGGATGTCCACCGCGCCGGAGGTAACCTCGACTCGCCGCGCCGTCAGGACCGTCAGAGCGGGCGAGTCGGAACCCCGCACGGCCAGGTCCGCGGCCTCCGCCGCCCCCTCCACCCGGATCGCCAGGACGCCCAGCTCGCCGTCGTGGAGGCTGGGCCGGCGAGCGCCGCTGCTCAGCTCGTCGGGTGACTCGTACGCGTTGTTGCTGACCAACAGTGCCTGCTGGGCGGAGAGCGCTGTGCCGTCGATCCGCGCGTCGAGCCGTCGCACACCGTCGCCGACGAGCAGGTCCGGCATGAGCGCCAAAGCCGTGCCCGCCTTGTCGTCGCGGTACTCGGGGCGCTGCACGACGTCGGCGTACACCCCGAAGGACACGGTGTTGACGAAGGGCCGCCCACCGACGTCGCCGAGGTCGATCCGGAGCTCCTCGCCGTAAGTCAGCGCGTCGAGGCAGCGCGTCGGGTCGGACCGGTCGAGGCCGAGGTCCATGGCGAAGTGGTTGCGAGTGCCGGCCGAGATGACGAGGAACGGCAGACCGTGCTCGGCAGCAACAGCCGCCACCAGCGCCTGGGTGCCGTCGCCGCCGGCTACGCCGAGCAGGTCGGCGCCGTCGGCCACCGCTTCGCGGGCCAGCGCGGCCACGTCGGCCGGGGCCGCGGGGTCGAGCACCGTCACCCGGGCGCCCAGTGCCTCCGCCCGGTCGACGAGGCCGAAGCGGCCGACCTTCCCGCCGCCCGACTTCGGGTTCATGATGAGGAACGGTCGCTTCGGCCGACGCGCGACGACCGGTCGCTTGAGCCGTTCGGGCTGCGCCCTGCGCAGGGCGGCCCGGGCGCAGGCCAGCGCCGCGCCCCAGCACAGGATCAACACCAGGGCCGTACGCCACAGGCCGTCGTACGAGTAGAGCACCAGGACCCCGACCGGCGCCGCAAGCGCGACGACCGCTCCGATCAGGCGCGGCAGACCCCGGTGGGCGAGGAACCACCACACACCCGCCGCGCCGAGGACCAGCCCGAGCAGGCCGGCCCCAAGGACTTCAAGGCCGCCCTCCCCCACCGAGAGGACCAGCACGACCAGGGAACCGACCGCCGCGAGCACGGCCAGCCGCGCCAGCAGTCTTGCCCCCGCACCCCCGCCGGGGCTTGTCATCCTTGACCTCCCATGCTCCCGCCACGTCGGTACACCACACACTGCGCCTCCTCTGGTCTGTCGGCATCCCGGTCAACCCCTCACGCCGCGCCGTACTGATCAACGGTGACGACCGGCTCCGCGCCATCGGCAGGGCGGATGCCGCACTCGGAGTGTCCGAAGCCGATGGCCACCCCCTCACAGGCGAGGATGTGACCGTCGGCTTCGGTTGTTCCCCGTCCCCGCTCTCGTCCCTGCGAGTCGCCTTGATCGCTCTCCTCGTTCTGCTGTCCCTGCTGTTCCTTTGGACAGTCGTGTCCGACCGGCTGGCGCGGTGGAGCATCACCGCCCCGATCACCTTCGCCGCGGCCGGTATCCTCCTCAGCGGCCTCGACGACCCCGTCGTACCGATCGACATGGACACCCACACTTTCCAGCGAGCCATCGAACTCGTCCTTGCGGTCATGCTGTTCACGGACGCCACCGAGACGCGGGAGTACGTTCGGCTGCGCGGACCGGTCGGTGAGGGACGGCTCCTGGGAATCGCCCTGCTGGCCTCCCTCGTGCTCGCCACGCTGGCGGGCGCCCTGGTCTTCCCAGGAACAAGCTGGTGGCTGCTCGCGGTCGCGGCGCTCGTCGTCATGCCCATGGACCTCGCCCCGGTCCTGATGATCCTGCGCGACCAGCGCGTGCCCCTGCGGGTGCGGGCCGCGCTCAACATCGAGGGCGGCTTCAACGACGGTCTGATCTCCCCGCTCTTCGTCTTCTGCGTCGCCAACCTGGTCTCCGCCGAGGGCGAGACCTTCGGCGACCTCCTCCTCAATGCCCTCAAGGGCGCGGTGTACGCCGTCGTCGTCGGCAGCGTCGTCGGGTACCTGGCCTCCCAGGCGGTGCGCCGTGCGCTGCGGTCCGGCTGGGCCAAGCCGGCGAGCCTGCGCATGGCGGGTCTCGCCCTCCCCTTCATCACGTACGCGGCGTCCGTCCTCCTCGAGGGCAACGGCTTCGTCGCGGCCTTCGTGGCGGGCCTCTGGTACGCGAACACCGTCTCCGCGCTCGGCGGAGGCTCCCTAGACCTGGTGGAGGACGTCAGCCACCTACTGGCTCTGGCGGCCTGGTACGCGTTCGGCGCGCTGGCCGCGGAGGCGTTCGCCGACGGGATCGCGCTCCAGGTCCTCGCCTACGCGCTGCTCGTCCTGACGGTGGCTCGGTTCGTCCCGGTGGTCGCGTCGCTCACCGGCACCGACTTCACCCGTGCCGAGCGTGCCGCGATCGGCTGGCTCGGGCCACGCGGTGTCACCTCGATCGTCTTCGCGGTCCTCGCCTACACGCAGCTTCCGAGGGACGACTCGGACTTCGTGGTGAACGTGACCGCCGCGACGGTCCTCCTCAGCGTGCTCCTCCACGGGGTGACCGCCGAACCGGTCGCACGCTGGTTCGCCCGGCACCCACGCCCCGAAGAGGTGGTGCCACCGCCGGGTCCTCCCGCTCGGTGAGCGCCGTCAGGCGCATCACGCGGTCGTGTTCAGGGCGGAGACGACGCTGGCCACCGTGATCGTGTTGAAGACGAACGCGATGACGGAATTGGCCGACACGGTCCGGCGCATCTCCCGCGACAGCACCGTGACATCGGTCGTCCCGAACGTCGTCATGACCGACAAGGCGAAGTACACGTAGTCGCCCCAGAGGGGTTCTTCGCTGCCGGGAAACTCCAGTGCCTGCTCGTCCTCGACGAGGTCGTCCGCGTGGAAGGCCACCGCGAATGCCACGACCACACAGATCCAGGCGAGCACCACCAGGACGAGAGCCACCACCCCACGGGCCACCGTGGACAGCGCCGAGTCGATGTGCCCCGGGAACCACACCACCGCCACGACGAACGCGCCGGCCGCAATGAAGAGGGAGACCCCGGGCCCGGGCGCCGTGCCGAGGACGTACCGCTGGAGCAATGTCCCGCGCTCGGAGCGCCGGGCCCAGCCGCGTACCCGCTCCGGGGAGGCGGTCGAGAAGGCGACCGAGGTGAGCATGAGATATGGCAGCAGATAGGCCACCAGCACCAGCACACCCACATCGGCAGCCGACATCCTCGTCCAGCTCCCGTCGACGCCCACGAGGAGACCCGCCGTAGCGACCGCGATCGCGGCACTCACCGCCGACCGCCGCCGCTCGGAGAGCCACCGGTTCCCGGCGCGGCGAGGAGCACGTTCCTGCACGGGCGATCTCCTTGGAACGATCAGCTACCGACCGGGGAGAAGCTACGGCATCCCAGTCCTCCCACCCGGGATGACAACGCGCGGCGCCGCGGTTCGTCCGCCCCCGCGGTCACTCCTGTGCGTGCGCGCTCAGCAGGCCCACCAAGTTCAGGAATGCGTACGCGCCGAGAACGTAGAAGAAGACTCGCCATGCGACGCCCCTCACCTTCCACCTCTCGGTCACCCGATCCGTGCGGTCATCCTCGCTGTTCACGACGGCTCCCTTCCAGATTTGACAGTCCCTCGCCGGAAAAGCTTAAACTCGAAGTCGATTCGATATCCAATCGAGGTGTCCTCGAGTGACAAGAGCGCGCCGTCGGGAGCGATCGTGATGAGCACTGAAGCCTGTGGCACCACTTCACACGTCCCCCTTGAGGGGTACTCCCACAGAACGCGGACATGGCGGAAGGCGAGCTGGAACCGGGTTCTCCGTGAAGCGGGCGTCGGAACGGTGATCATGCTCGTACCCGTCCTGCTCCTTGGGTTCTTCATCTCCTGGACGATCGGCGTCGCCATCATCGGGATGACGGCGGCAACGGCCACACTCGCCTCGGTCTTCTTCGCCCTCAGGGGGCATAGGCCCGGGTGCTCTGCCAAGAAGGGCATCGTCCTGGCCCTGGGATGGTGGGAGCGGGTCTGAAGCACCCGTCAAACCTTCGCGCGCGCCCGTGGCGAGCGGCGCCCGCCCTCCGCCGGCGACTTCCTGGTGCCGAGCCATCCGAGAAGGAAGGCGGCCGGGACCGAGACCAGTCCGGGGCTGTGGAACGGGTACCAGTCGAAGGCCAGGTCCGGCCACAGCGCGTACTCGGTCCCGGAGACGATCGGGGAGAAGAAGGTGAGGACGGTGCAGAGCGTCAGTCCCCCGTACACGGCCCACACCAGTCCCCGGTGGTTGAACGCCGGCCAGAAGAAGGAATAGACGAGTACCGGGAAGACGCAGGTCGCCGCGACTCCCAGCGAGAAGGCCACCAGGAATTCGACGGGATAGCGGTGGACGGACGCCGACAGCGTCACCCCGCCCACGCACAGGATGGCGACGGCGGTACGAAGGGTCCACACCTGTCCCGTCTCGGTGAGGGGGCGCTTGGTGCGGGCGAGGACATCGTGGGTGAGGGAGACCGCGGCGGTGAAGGTCACGCTGGTCACGGTCGTCAGCACGGCGAGGAAGGCGACACAGGCCACGACGGTGATGAGGGCCACCCGTGCCGTCGAGCCGTGATCGAGGATGCCGGAGGCGAGCAGGATCGGGGCCGCCTGGCCGTTCGCGTCGACCGCTCCGATCGTCTCGCCGCCGACCACGGCCGCCGCCGCGAACCCTGTCGTGATCAGAAGGAGGTAGAAGGCCCCCGTCAGCCCCACGGCGATGCTCGTGGACCGGCGGGCGGACTGGCCGTCGCGTGAGGCGGCAATACGGAGGATCAGGTGCGGCATCATCGCCATGCCCAGGATCACGACAATGTGGTCACTGATCGTGTTCAGCGGACCGAGGCCCGCCGTGTGCACCCAGAGCCCCCGGCTGAGGTACCCGTCCGGAGCCGCGCTCCGCTCCACCGCGGCCGAGAACAGATCGGCCGGGCTCCACGAGAACTCGCGCAGGGCGAGCAGGGTGACCACCGCGAGCGTCACCAGCGTGACGGGCACCTTGACGACCTGGACGAAGCTGGTGCCCCTCAGGTCGGCCACCGCGGCGAAGCAGGCGACGAGGCAGCCCATCAGGATCGTGCAGGCCACCTGGGCGGTGTCGCTCGACATGCCGATCAACAGCGCCGCGCTGATCCCGGCGGCCCGCAGCTGGACGACAAGCAGCGGAACCGCGATGACGAGGGTCACCACGGCCGCAGCGGTGCGCGGCCCCTGGCCCGACGCCCGCAGGGAGAAGAGACCACCGAGCGTGTAGTGACCGCTGTCGCGGATCTTGCGGGCGAGCAGGAGCAGGACGCCGAGCGCGATGACGCTGTCGACGGCGGACGCGAATCCGTCGTAGCCGAAGAGAGCGATGGCGCCCGACGCCGTGAACAAGGTGACGACGGTGATGTACTCGCCCGCCAGGGCGAAACCGTTGAAGACCGGTGAGAGGGAGCGGTCGGCGGTGTAGAGCCTGTCCGGACGTTCGTCCGGACTCGCGAGGGTGAAGACCCACAGCAGGCACAGGCAGATGAAGATCAGGAAGGCGCTGATCACGGGGCCCCGGGCGGCCGAGCCGACCGGATCGAGTACGCCCGAGCTCAAGAGGAACGAAGTCGTCACCGGCCGGCCGTCCCCGCCTCGTACCACCACACGCTGCCGAGGAAGACGCACAGTTGGAGCGTGGCCCATACGACGCCGAGGGTGAGTCGTCCGTACACCTGGACTCCGGTGAGCGCCGTGGAGCAGGACAACACGATGCCGACGCCGAGAGGCACCGCGTTGACGGTCAGGAAAGTCCGCCGGACGTGCCGGCCGGCCGGAGCCGGGACGGAAGGGGAGCGCACGAAACCTCCGAGGAGTGAGGGGGAGGGAGGAGGGAGGGAGTGACGGCTAGGGGTGGAGTGACGGCGAGGTTGGAGTGACCTCGAGCGTCGGCGCATGCCTGGCGCTAGACGACGCCCTGCGCCGTCATCGCCCGCGCCACCCGCAGGAAGCCCGCCACGTTGGCGCCGAGCACGTAGTCCTCGGCGTTGCCGCCGTACATCTCGGCGGTGGCGCGGCACTGGGTGTGGACGTCGCGCATGACCTCGGCGAGCCGGGACTCGGTCTGCTCGAAGGTCCAGCTGTCGCGGGCCGCGTTCTGCCGCATCTCGAGCGCCGAGGTCGCCACGCCGCCCGCGTTGGCGGCCTTACCCGGTCCGAAGAGGACCCCCGCCTCGCGGAACACCGCGACCGCGTCGGGGGTGCACGGCATGTTCGCGCCCTCCGCGACGGCGAGCACCCCGTTCTTGACCAGGGCCACGGCGTCGTCGCGGCCCAGCTCGTTCTGCGTCGCGCAGGGCAGGGCGATGTCACAGGGCACGTCGTAGACCGTGCCGCGGGCAGTGAAGCGCGCGGTCGGCTTCGCCTCCGCGTAGGCGGAGATCCGGGCGCGCCGCACCTCCTTGACGTCCTTCAGCAGTTGCAGGTCGATGCCATCCTCGTCGACGAGGTACCCGGAGGAGTCGCTGCACGCCACCACGCGCCCGCCGAGCGCGCGGACCTTCTCCGCCGCGTACACGGCCACGTTCCCCGATCCGGAGACCACCACCCGGCGGCCGTCGAAGCCGTGGCCGCGCGTGGCGAGCATCTCCTGGGCGAAGTACACCGCTCCGTAGCCGGTGGCCTCGGTGCGGACGTGGGAGCCGCCCCAGCCGACCGCCTTGCCCGTGAGGACACCGGCTTCGTAGCGGTTGGTGATCCGCTTGTACTGGCCGAAGAGGTAGCCGATCTCTCGCCCGCCCACGCCGATGTCCCCGGCGGGTACGTCGGTGTGCTCGCCCACGTGGCGGTGGAGTTCGGTCATGAAGGACTGACAGAAGCGCATGATCTCGCCGTCCGAGCGCCCCTTCGGGTCGAAGTCCGCGCCGCCCTTGCCGCCGCCGATCCCCATCCCCGTCAGCGCGTTCTTGAAGATCTGCTCGAAGCCGAGGAACTTCACGATGCCGAGGTTCACGCTCGGGTGGAAGCGCAGGCCACCCTTGTACGGGCCGAGGGCGCTACTGAACTCCACCCGGAAGCCGCGGTTGACGCGTACGGCGCCCTCGTCGTCGACCCAGGGGATCCGGAAGATCAGCTGCCGCTCGGGCTCGCACAGTCGCTCCAGGATCCCGGTCTCCGCGTACTCGGGGTGCCGGTCGAGCGCGGGAGCGAGGGAGTCCAGCACTTCCGCCGCCGCCTGGTGGAACTCCGCCTCCCCCGGGTTGCGCCGGCGAACCTCCGCGTACACGGCCTCGATGCGGGCGTGGACGTTCATGGTGGGTCTCACTTTCCTGGTCCGGCGGGGCCGGTGCCGTTGAGGCGGTCCGCCAGCCGGTCGACCGCCCAGACCGCGCGGAGTGCCGGGGCGTTGAAGACGGGGGAAGGCAGGAAACTCGACCGTTCGCGCCATACGGCGGCGAGGTCCTCGTGAAGCTCGTCCCCGGCGAGCCGGTCGGCGAGCAGTGTGCCGAGGTAGGGCGCCTGGGCAAGGCCGTGGCCGTTGCAGCCGATCACGTAATGGACGTTCCTGGCGGCCTCTCCGGCCACCGGGAGCCACGACGGCGTCAGCGCGACCCAACCGCCCCACGCCCGTCGCGGTGCGATGTCCCGCAGGGAGGGGAAGCGGGCGTGGAAGCCGCGGGCGAGGTCCGTCACGACCGCGGTGTCCGGCTCGCGCTCGCGCACGGCTCCCCGCCCCAACTGCAGCCGGCGCACGCCGAACATGACCGTGCCGCGCGGGGTGGGACGGTAGTTCTCCATCAGGTTGTGCTGGGTGGCGATGCCGGCCCCGCTCGTCCAGCCGGTCGCCTCAAGGCGTCCGGGCTCGATCGTTTCGGTCTCGACGAGGCTGACGAAGACGGGTGCCGCCAGTCGGCTCGGCGCAGCCGCGAGTGCTCGGGAGTAGGCGTTGGTGGCGAGCACGACCCGCTCGGCACGGACGTGCCCTCCCGCCGTACGGACGACGACGTGCGCGCCCTGGTGGTCCACGGCCTGGACGGGGGTACCTTCGAACACCCTGGCGCCGGACCGAAGGAGCGCCCCGCGGATGCCGAACGCGAACCGTCCGGGGTTGAGCAGCCCGCCGGCGCGCTCGTGGACACCGCCCAGGAACGCATCGGGGAGACCGAGGTCGCGGGCGTCTCCGAACTCGGCGTCCGCACCTGCCTTCTTCAGGATCCGCGTCTTCCGCTTCGCCTTCCGGAGCTGCCCCTTGGACACGGCGGCGCCGATGTTGCCTGTCGGCCGGTACTCGCAGTCGGTGTCGAGCCGGCCCATCAGCTCCTCGGTGAAGCGGACGGCGCCCTCCGCCAGGTGGACGAGGCGTGGAAATCGGCGCGGGTAGAGCGCGCTCAGCATTTCGGGATCGCCCGCGGGCGCGGCCGTCAGCTGACCGGCGTTGCGCGAACTCGCCCCTCTGCCGCAGTACCCGGCCTCGAGCAGGACGACGTCCACACCGCGCTCGGCCAGCCGCAGGGCCGCCGCCATGCCGGCGTACCCGCCGCCGACGACGGCGATGTCGCAGTGGATCCCGCCCTGCAGGGCCGGCGTCGGATCGCTGGGCGGCTCCGCCCAGCCGGGACACGTCGAGTACGTGATGTCCGAAGGAGTCATCTCACACCTCCCCGACCACGCCTGCGGAGCCGACGACCTTGGTCTGGGCGGAGAATCCGAGTCCGCCGAGACCGGCCTCCTCGGCCAGCTCCAGGTTCTCGACGGCCGCCGCGAGCAGCCCGGCCCGCTGGCCGGCACCGCGCATGACCGCCAGACCGGCGCGGGCACCTTCGGCGTAGGTGGCGAGGGTCGCCCGATCCGTCGCGTGGTCGTCGCCGAGGATGGCCGCGATGGTCTCCTCGGTGGCGTCCTGGAGGCCGGCGAGGGCCACCAGGGTGCCTGCCCGCAGCACTTCGGGGTCCAGGCCCTTGCCGAGCACGTAGGTGGCCGCCTCCACATAGGAGGCGAGCGCGCTGACGTAGAACGCGCCGACGATCCCGACGTCCAGCAGGCCGGCCGCGCTCACCTGCTCGGAGACGTGGAGCGACGCGCCACCGAGGGTCCTGAGCGTCTGCTCGTGCTCGGACCAGGCGTCGGTCGAGCCGGAGAAGAGGATCATCGTGTCGTCCGAGCCGATGTCCTGGGGATAGCCGATGATGGACCCGTCGAGGTAGCGGCCGCCGCGCTCCACTGCCCAGTCCGCCATGCGCGCGGCCTCGTCCGGTGCGCCGCTCGCGACGTTCACCAGCGACGTCCCGTCCCAGATGGTGACCGGGTCGAGCGCCGTGAGCGTGGCCTCGTAGGTGGACATACAGGCGATGACCAGCCGGGAGGTGCCCACGGCGTCCTGGACGGACCGCACGGCGTCGATTCCGCCGACGCCCTCGCGGGCGAGTGCTTCGGCCCGCTCGGGGGTACGGTTCCACACCGCGACCGAGTAGCCGCTCTTGGCGAGGGTGCGCGCGAGGGCGGAGCCCATCAGGCCGCAGCCGATGACCGCGATGTCGTGGGCCTTCGCCCCAGTGTCGGACTCGGTCATGGTGACCTCCGTGTTCGCCAGGGACCGGGCGGTCCGCTGAATCGAGATTCGGGTTGGGGATCGGGGATCGGAGATTCGCGTCGCCCGGGTCACGGTTCGACCCACTGTGTGCCGACGCGTCGGCGCCGCACCGTCAGCCGTTCTCGGCAGCGGCGATCCACTCGTCGTAGAACGGCGGCATGCCGGAAGCCGGCCGTGTGAAGCGTGGGGCGCGCTTCTCGCGGAAGGCCGACACCCCCTCGGCTCCGTCGCCGACGCTGGAGTAGAACATCGCCAGGGAATCCACCCGATGTGCGTCCTGCGGGCGTTCCAGGTTCGCGTTGCGGACGGTCATCTGACGGGTCAGCGCGGTCGCCACGCGCGAGCGGCCCAGCGTCCAGCGGTCCGCCAGAGCGCGAGCCTCCACCAGGAGGCGGTCGGGGTCGTGGACCCCGTTCGCGAGGCCGATGGCCTCTGCGGCTTCCGCGTCGAGGATCTCGGCGGAGTACAGCAGGTCCAGTGCCCTGGCCATGCCGACGAGGCGGGGCAGGAACCAGGTCGAGGCGGCCTCCGGCGTGATGCCGAGCCGGCCGAAGACGAGGCCGAAGCGCGCGGTCGTCGACATCAGTCGCGCGTCCATCGCGAGCGTCATGGTCGCGCCGATCCCGACCGCGGGGCCGTTGATCGCGGCGATCACGGGCTTCCGGCAGGCGTGGACGGCCAGGGTGACCCGGCCTCCGGTGTCCCGGACCCGGCTGATGTCGGGACTGTTCAGGTCGCTCATGTCGGCGAGCGTGGGTGTGCGGGACTCGTCGAGCCCGAAGGCGTTGCCGTCCGAGCCGAGGTCCATGCCGGCACAGAACGCCTTGCCGGCGCCGGTGACGACGACGGCCCGCACGTCGTCGTTGTCGTTCACCTCGGTGAAGGTCCGCTCCAGTTCGCCCGCCATGGTCGGTGTGAAGGCGTTCAGGCGGTCCGGCCGGTCCAGGGTGACGGTGAGGACGCCGTCGTCGACGCGGTGGTGGAGGGTGGTCCAGGTCATGAGGGTCGCTCCTGGTTTCGTACGCGGGGGCAGGGTTCAGCGGCGGAGGTCGGCGAGCCGGCCGATGGTCTTCTCGGCGTCGGCCACGATGCCGCTGACGATCTCCTCGCAGGTGGCGACCGACTCGATGAGCCCCTGCGCCTGGCCGGCCCACCACAGGCCGTCGTCCATGTGGCCCTGTTCGAGCACGCGGGTGCGGCCCCGGACGCCGGAGGCCAGCGCGGCGACGTCCTCGAAGGCCGCGCCGGGGCGCTTCGAGCGGGCGACGATCTCCTCGGAGATCGCGTTGCGCGCGACCCGCCCGGTGTTCCCGAACTCCCGGAACACCAGCTGGGTGGCCCGCTCGTCGTTGGCGACGATCTGGTCCTTGACGTTCTGGTGCACCGGGGCCTCGGCACTGGCGACGAAGCGGGTGCCCATGTTCACGGCACAGGCCCCGAGCGCGAGGGCGGCGGCCAGACCGCTGCCGGTCGCGATCCCGCCGCTGGCGATGACCGGGATGTCCAGGCGTCGCACGGCGGCGGGGATGAGCACCAGGCCGGGGATGTCCTCCTCACCGGGGTGTCCGGCGCACTCGAAGCCGTCGATGCTGACCGCGTCGACGCCGAGGCCCTGCGCCTTGAGGGCGTGCCGGACGGCCACCGCCTTGTGGATCACCTTGACACCGGCGGCCTTGAAGTCCGCCACGTGCTCGGCGGGGTTGCTGCCCGCCGTCTCCACGACCCGTATGCCGCTCTCGATGATCGCCGCCCGGTACTCGGCGTAGGGCACCGGCCTGAGGGTCGGCAGGACGGTCAGGTTGACGCCGAAGGGCCGGTCGGTCATCTCGCGGCATCGCGCGATCTCCCGCGCCAGCGCCTCCGGGGTGGGCTGGGTCAGCGCCGTGAGAAACCCGAGCGCGCCGGCCTCGGCCACGGCGGAGACGAGTTCCGCGGTGCCGACGCCGGTCATGCCGCCGCAGACGATCGGGTGGTCCACTTCGAACAGTTCGGTGAAGGTGGTCGAAATCATGAGTGGGGGCCGGCCAGGGCCCTCTCCGTTCTTCCGCCGTCGCCGGACGCGAGTCACACGGCGACCTCGTGTCGCCGACGGCGTGGCGCGCCGAGAGCGAGATTCGATTTCGAATCGACTTCGAGTTTAGAGTCGCGGAGTGCCGAACTGTCAAGGTCCTGGCGAAGCCCCGCCCGCCCCCGATCGACCGACGCGCCCACCGCAGGCGGACTTACCGCCCGCGCGGCTCCTGCCGCCCGGACAGGCGGGCGACCTGGTCCTTGGATACGTTTCCTTCATGGAGAAGGACGTCTCCGCCTTCCTCAGCAGCCTGGCGCACGAACTGAGACCGCGCTCAGACCAGTGGGCCGCTCTCCTGATGGAGCGCACGCGCGGTGAGCTTCCCGAACTCTGGCAGCACGAGGACCTCGCCCAGCACGCGCTGAGCGAGACGGCCACCCACGTCACCGCCTTCCTCGACACCCTGGACCAGGGCCGCGACATCACCGAGGCTCAAGCGCCTCAGGCCTCCCTGGAACTCGCCCGCGGATTCGCCGAAGGCGGTGTACCGCTCAGCACCCTGCTCCGCGCCTACCGCCTCGGGCACGTCAACCTGCTCCGGCTGGTCCAGGAAGAGGCCATTCGGCTCACCGAGGACCAGCGACTGGTCAACGCCGCGACCCTCCGACTGATCGAGGCGGGTTTCGCGTACGTCGACCACAACTCGGAGCAGGTGGTCGCCGCCTATCAGGAGGTACGCGACCGGCGGGTCCAGCGCAGACTCATGCTCACCAACGAGGCGAGCAGGCGGATCGGGACCACCCTCGACATCCCGCGCACCGCAGAGGAGTTGGCGGAGGTGGGCACCGACGGCTTCGCCGACCTCGTCACCGTCGATCTCCTCGACTCCGTCCTCCAGGACGGTGAGCGGCACCCGCCGGCGGATACGCCGGTGCTGCGGCGCGTGGCTCAGCGGTCCGTCCTGGACGGCTGCCCCGACTCCCCCGTCGACACGGGCCGACGGCACGTCCACGCACCGGAGTCGGCGCCGACGGAGGTGCTGACCTCCGGGCGCCCCCTCCTGCTGCGACTCTCGGACGCCGACGCCCCGCCGTGGCTCGCGCCGCCCGGCCCGCCCCGTTTCGGTTTCCACTCGGTGCTGCTGCTGCCCCTGTACGCGAGGGGAACCCTTCTGGGCCTCGCCCAGTTCGCCCGTCATCGCACCCCCGCGCCGTTCGACGACGACGACCTTCTGCTGGCGCAGGAGATCACCGCCAGAGCGGCGGTGTACATCGACAACGCCCGCCGGTACACCCACGAGCGCACCACCGCACTCGCCCTGCAGCGCAGCCTGCTGCCCCAGCGCCCGGTGGAGCAGTCCGCCGTCGAGACCGCCGCCCGCTACCTCCCCAGTGGGTCACGGGCCGGAGTGGGCGGCGACTGG
Organism: Streptomyces sp. NPDC001927; assembly: GCF_053594455.1. Taxonomy (NCBI): domain Bacteria; kingdom Bacillati; phylum Actinomycetota; class Actinomycetes; order Kitasatosporales; family Streptomycetaceae; genus Streptomyces; species Streptomyces sp. NPDC001927. The sequence continues at coordinate 591,505 of NZ_JBSFEN010000002.1, forward strand.
TACGACGTGATCCCCCTGTCCGGAGGCCGCGTCGCCCTCGTCGTGGGGGACGTGGTCGGCCGCGGACTGCACGCCGCCGCCACCATGGGCCGCCTGCGCACCGCCGTCCGCGCCTTCGCCGACATCGACCTGATGCCGGACGAATTGCTCACCCACCTCGACGACGTCGTCATCCGCCTCCAGAGGGAGGAGGCCGGCGAGGGCGGCGAGATCAGCGCCACCTGCCTGTACGCGGTCTACGACCCCGCGACCCGTCTCTGCTCCCTCGCCAGCGCCGGGCACGTACCGCCGGCCGTGGCGCCCCCGGCGGCCGACGCCGGGACGACCGGCCCCACGTCCGCCGACGCCGACGCCGGGACGACCGACGCCAGGACGACCGGAGTCGACACGACCGAAGCCCAGGACACGGAGGCGGCGTCGGCCGGCCTCCTGGATCTACCGATCGGCCCACCGCTCGGTCTCGGCGGCCTACCGTTCGAGACCGCCCAGTGGGAACTGCCCGAGGGCAGCCTGCTGGCCCTGTACACCGACGGCCTCGTCCAGAGCCGCACGCGCGATCTCGACGCCTCGCTGACGCTCCTGGGCGACACCCTCGCACGGGCGTCACGGTCCTCGGCCTCGCCGGACGAGGTCTGCGAACGGCTGCTGGCCACGATGCTCCCGGCCCGTCCCACCGACGACGTGGCCCTCCTGGTCGCCCGCACCCGCGCGCTCGACCCCGGCCACGTCGCCACGCTCGACCTCCCGTCCGACTTCGCCGCGGTCTCCGGAGCACGTCGCTTCGCCGCCGACACCCTGGGCGCGTGGGGTCTCGACGAGCTCTCCTTCACCACGGAACTCATCGTCAGCGAACTGGTGACCAACGCGATCCGCTACGGCAAGCCCCCCGTCCACCTGCGGCTCGTCCTCGACTCGGCCCTCACCTGCGAAGTGTTCGACGCCAACAGCACCGCGCCGCACATGCGCCGCGCCCGGACCTTCGACGAGGGCGGCCGCGGCCTGCTGCTCGTCGCCCAGTTCGCCGAGCGCTGGGGCACCCGGCACGGCCGCGAGGGCAAGACCATCTGGGCCGAGCAGGCCCTGCCGTAGCCCCACACGCCCCCGCCGGGCCGCGGGTATCGAGTCGGCCTCATCGAGGACAAGACCTTGACGGCACTTGACCGACAGCTAAACTCGAACTCGATTCGACATCGAATCTCGCGCCTTCGGCCTTCCGGCCGTCCGCGACACGGAGGTCGCCGCGCGCCCGGCGACGGCAACAGAACGGAGCGGGCCATGACCCACTGTTTTGACTTTGCGGTGCTCGAGGCCGGAGTCGTCGCATGACCGCGCGGAAGGTCGTGTTCATCGGCGCCGCGGGCGAGATGTGCAAGGTGGCCATCGAGCGCTTCGCACGGGCGGGGGGCGACTTCGAACTCACTCTGTGCGACATCCGGCCGGAGCTGCTGCGGCCGCTGGTGAAGAAGCTGCCGGCCGGCCGGGTCAAGGTCAGGCGGCTCGACCTCTACGACCGGGACGCCCTCTTCGAGGTGGTCGACGGCGCCGCCCTCGTCGTCCTGGGCGCCGGGCCCTACATCCGCACCTCAGAGCCGGTGATCACGGCCTGCATCGAGCTGAAGGTGCCGTACCTCGACTTCGACGACGACGTCGAGAGCACCCTGCACGCCCTGAGCCTCGCCGACAAGGCCCAGGAGGCGGGCATTCCGCTCTACATCGGCTGCGGCGCCTCACCGGGCATGAGCAATGTGATGGCCGTGGACGCCGCGAACGAGCTGGACGCCATCGAGGACATCGAGCTGTTCTGGACGGTCGGCGACGAGCGGCCGAACGTCGGCCGGGCGGTCATCCATCACCTCATGCACATCGCCGCCGGCGACTGTCTGACGTGGGAGAACGGCGGGCCGGTCACCCACGAGTCGTACGTGGAGACCGGTTCGGCGCCGATGGGCGGCAGCCTGGGCGAGACCCTGCTGTACGAGACGGCCCACCCGGAGCCCGTCACCCTCCCCCGCCGCTACCCCCAGGCACAGCGCATCCGCTGCCTCGGCGGCATGGATCCCGCGCCGGTCAACGGCCTCGTCAAGGGCCTCGGCCAGGCCATCCAGTCCGGCGACATGACCTCCGACGAGGCCGTCGACTTCATGATGGAGATCGTGAAGAGCCGCCCCGGCACCCTCACCGGCTGGCGTCACGCGCTGCGCGGCATGGCCGGCCAGGTGCGTCGCGGCGAGAGCGGCGCGGGCGAGATGCTCAAGTTCCTCGGGGCGTCGGCACTCCGCCGCCGCTACACCTGGCGCGGCGGCCTGCTCGCCCGCGTCACCGGCACCCGCGGCGGGCGCCCGGCGGTCGCCGTCCGACGCATCCCGGTCAGCGGACCGGGAACCTACCTCGGCGCCAGCATGGCCACGTTGACCGGGACCGCCTGCGCCGCGTTCATGGTCCTGGCGCTCGACGAGGCCGGGAAGCGCGCCGGTTCGTTCGCCCCGGAGGACTGGGCCGAGCCGGAGGCCTTCTACACCGCCCTGGAGCGCGTGGGGACACCGCGCCACGAGATCGTCGAGTCGGTGCGCTAGGGACGCTCCCGACTCGACCCCTGACCAGGGCATCGCCGCGACCGCGCACGTGGGAGGTCCGGGACCGGCGATGCCCTGGTCACCACCATCACCCCCGCGTGCGCCGCCCGCCACGCACTCGCTCTGGAGCCGCCGAGATGCCCCGCCCCATCACCCCAGTACCGCGTACGCGCAACCCCTTCCCTCAGGACGACCTGGTGAGGGACGTGAACGGTGTCCCCAGGTACCCGGACGCGCCCGCGACCCTGCTCGACGTGCTCCGTACACACGTCGAGATCCGCCCCGGCGCCGAAGCAGTCGTCGAACTCGGCGGCGACCGGCTCACGTACGCGCAGCTCTGGCGGCGCGCAAGCCGCGTGGCCGGGGGACTGCGCGCCCGCGGCGTGACAGCCGGCGACCGGGTCGCGGTGCGGTACCAGGCGGGCACGGACTGGGCCCTCGCCTTCTGGGGCACCGTCCTGGCCGGCGGCGTCGCCGTGGCGGTCAACACCCGTTCGGCGCCCCCGGAGGTGGAGTTCGTCCTGGCCGACGCGGGGGTGAAGGTCGACCTGCCGGACGGCTCACCGCTACCGGACGGGGATCCGTACGTCACCACGGATCTCGACACCGCCGACGTGGCCGCGCTCTTCTACACCTCGGGCACGACCGGGCGCCCCAAGGGCGTGCCGACCACGCACGAGGCGTTCGTGACGAACGCCGAGAACCTGATCCGCTGCCTCGGCATCCCCCCGGGCGCCGGCCCTGAGCTGCGGACCCTGATCTCGGTGCCGCTGTTCCATGTCACCGGCTGCAACGCGCAGTTCGTCGTCGCCGCCTGTCTCGGCGGCACATCGGTGATCATGCCCAGCCTTGATCTGCCGCGGCTCACGGCGGCGTTGACGGAGGAACGGATCTCCTTCCTCGTGACCGTGCCCGCGGTGTACTCCCTGCTGCTGCGGCACCCGGCCTTCGCCGGTGCCGACGTCTCCGGGGTCCGCTGGCTAGCGTACGGCGGCGCCCCGATCGCGCCGTCGCTCGTACGCTCACTGAAGGAGGCCTTCCCGGCGGCCACGGTGATCAACGGCTACGGCATGACGGAGACGGCGTCGCTCATCACCGTCCTGCCGGACCGGGACGCCGCCGAACACGCGGACTCCGTCGGCTACGCGGTCCCTTCGGTGGAGCTCGGCGTCGCCCCGATCGGCGACGATCCGTACACGGGCGAACTGGTAGTCCGTGGTGTCACCGTGACCACCGGCTACTGGCGCAGGCCCGAGGCCACGGCGGAGGCGATCGCCGAAGGATGGCTGCACACGGGAGACATCGTCCGGGTCGACGAGGCCGGGCGCGTCCACATCGTCGACCGGATCAAGGACATCATCAACCGCGGCGGCGAGAACATCTCCAGCGTGGAGGTCGAGGCGGTACTGCTCTCCGCGCCCGGAGTCGCCGACGCCGCCGTCCTCGCCGTGCCCGACGACGTCATGGGCGAGAAGGTCGGAGCCGTCCTCTTCGCCGACGGGCCGGAGATCGACGTCGCCGCGGTGATCGCGCACTGCCGTGGCAGGCTCGCCGACTTCAAGGTTCCGCAGTACGCCACGGTCGTCACCGAGGCGCTGCCGCGCAACGCCGGAGGAAAGCTCCTCAAGAACCGCCTGCGCGACCAGGTGCGGTGGGGCGTCCCGCTGCGCTAGCCGTCGGCCGGCCACCCTCGCGCGCCGGTGTCGTCACCGCGTGGCTTCGGAGGCGTAGGTCTCCAGGTACGCGGTGACCAGGCGGCGCGCTTCCTCGATCGTGGCGTCGTCACCGGCCGGCGCGCGCCGGAACGCGATGTCGAAGAGCCGGGTGCCCACCTCGAAGGCGAGGAGCAGGGCGAGCAGAGGCGTGTCGGCCGCCACGAGGCGCTGCTCGACGAGGTGGCGCCAGAGCCGTTCCGCCTGAGCCTCGTCGAAGGCGCGCACCAACTCGTCGAGCGTGGTGTGACGTCCCGCGAACCACAGCTCCGTGCAGCTGCGGTGGCGGCGGAGATAGTCGAGGAGCAGGTCGACCATGACGTCGACGGCCTCGCGCAGCGTCTGCGCCGTGGGTTCGGCCAGTGTGGCGCCGATGAGCCTGTCCAGCTCGCCCAGGTGTCGCTGCAGGAGCTCGGCGTCGACCTCGTACCGGTCGGCGAAGTAGTGGTACATCGAGGCGATCGGGATGCCGGCCCGCTCGCCGGTCGCCTTCAAGGTGGCGGCCTCGTAGCCCTGCTCGGCGAGCAGCGCCTCGGCGGCGTCGAGGATGGCCTTCCTCCGCTCCAGCCCGCGACGCTGGGCCGCCGGGCGAGCCGGGGTCCGGCTTGTCGCATTGTTATCGAACACGATTCGAGATCGTATCAGCCTCACGGCCGGACCTTCCTGCTCGGCATGTATTGACACGCCCTGAACACCTCATAAACTCGAAGTCGAATCGACATCGACTTTTAGCAGCACGCGAGCCGAACGAACGGAGAAGCCCATGGCCCACAGGTGGGACGTCGTGGCCGGGAGATGCGCGGGACGGACCGCGATCATCACGGGCGCCAGCCGCGGTATCGGGCTCGCGATCGCCGAGCGGCTGGTCGCCGAGGGCGCGAAGGTGGTGATCACCGGACGCAGGCCGGACGCCCTGGCCGCGGCCGTCGCCTCGCTCGGCGGCCCCGACCACGCGCTCGGCATCGCCGGTCACGCCGCCGACACCGCCCACCAGGACGAGGTCGTCGCCCGGGCGGTCGACACCTTCGGCAGCGCCGACCTGCTGGTCAACAACACCGGCGTCAACCCGGTGTACGGGCCGCTGATGGAGCTCGATCCCGACGTGGCCCGCAGTGTCGTCGAGGTCAACGTCCTCTCCGCGCTGTCCTGGGTCCAGAAGATCTACAAGGCATGGATGTCCGGACACGGCGGCGCGATCGTCAACGTGGCCTCGCTCAGCGGCATCCGGCCGGAGCCCGGCATCGGAATGTACGGCGCCAGCAAGGCGATGCTGATGCATCTCACCAAGGAGCTGGCTGTCGAGCTGAGCCCGCGCGTCCGGGTCAACGCGGTCGCGCCGGCCGTGGTGAAGACGAGGTTCGCCGCCGCGCTCTACGAGGGGCGGGAAGACGCCGTCGCGGCGGAGTATCCGCTGGCACGGCTCGGGACCCCCGACGACATCGCCGGCGTCGTGGCGTTCCTGCTCTCCGGGGACGCGGCGTGGATGACGGGTCGGACCCTGGTCGTCGACGGTGGTCTCGCAGCGGCGGGCGGTGCCTGATGGGAGCGCACGAGGCGGGCGCGACTCCGGGGCTCGACCTCGCCCGGCTCCGCCCATGGTTCGCCGAGGCCCTGCCGACGGCCCGGTCCGGCACACTGTCGGCCACCCTGATCACCGGCGGCAAGTCCAATCTGACGTACCGTCTCACCGACGGCGAGTCCCAATGGATCCTGCGCCGGCCGCCCCTGGGCCACGTGCTGGCCACCGCCCACGACATGGGACGCGAGTACGCGGTGATGGCGGCGCTCGCCGACACACCGGTGCCGGTACCGCGGCTGCACGGCCTCTGTCTCGACACCGGCGTCCTCGGGGCCGAGTTCTACGTCATGGAGGCGGTCGAGGGCCGGCCGTACCGCACGGCTGCGGACCTTGCCCCCCTCGGCCCCGCGCGGGTGCGGCGGATCTCCGGCGCCCTCGTGGACACCCTCGCCGACCTGCACACGGTCGACGCGGACGCGGTCGGGCTCGGCGGCTTCGGCCGACCCGAGGGCTTCCTCACCCGCCAGGTGGCACGCTGGCGCAAGCAGATGGGCGCCTCCTACTCCCGCGACCTGCCGGCCGCCGTCACCCTCCACACCGAACTGGAGGCACGCGCACCCGCGATGGACGCGGCCGCCCGCCCCGGCATCGTGCACGGCGACTTCCGGCTCGACAACGTGCTGATCGACGGAGACGACCGGCCGCGCGCCGTCATCGACTGGGAAATGGCCACCGTCGGCGACCCGGTCACCGACCTGGCGCTGATGCTGCTCTACACCCGGCTGGCCCGGCTGGTCGGCCCGGAGGTCGCCCCCGACGCCGGCGACGCGCCCGGCTTCCTGAACGAGTCCGAGATCGTCGCCCGTTACGCAGCGCGCGGCGGACGCGACCTCGGCGCCATCGGCTTCCACCTCGGTCTCGCCGCCTTCAAGCTCGCCGCGATCCTCGAAGGCATCCACTACCGCCACCTGAGCGGGCAGACCGTCGGGCCCGGCTTCGACCGTATCGGCGAGGCGATCCACCCGCTGCTCGACGCCGGACTCGCCGCACTCAAGGAACACTGATCATGCACTTCGCCTTCGATCCCCGCACCGAACTGCTGCGCGAGAACCTGCTCGACCTGATGTGGAGTCACATCCACCCGGCCGAGCGCGTGTTCGACCAGCAACTCGGAGCTCTCGACGACCGCTGGGCGTGGGACTCGGTCCCAGTGCTCGGCGAACTCCGGGCCGAGGCCCGCCGCCGTGGCCTCTGGAACCTCTTCCTCCCCGGCGAGGAGGGCGCCGGCCTCACCAACCTCCAGTACGCGCCCCTCGCCGAGATCACCGGCCGCTCGCCGGAACTCGCGCCCGCCGCCCTCAACTGCGCGGCACCGGACACCGGCAACATGGAAGTGCTGTCCATGTTCGGCACCGAGGCGCAGCGCAAGGAGTGGCTGGAGCCGCTCCTCGCCGGCGAGATCCGCTCCGCCTTCGCGATGACCGAACCCGACGTCGCCTCCTCCGACGCCACCAACATCGCCACCTCGATCGTCCGCGACGGCGACGACTACGTGATCAACGGCCGCAAGTGGTGGATCACCGGAGCGATGAACCCCAACGCCCAGGTGTTCGTCGTCATGGGCAGGACCGACCCCGAGGCCGACCGGCACCGACGGCAGTCGATGATCCTCGTCCCCCGCGACACCCCCGGCCTCGAGATCAGGCGCGCCATGGAGGTCTTCGGGTACGACGACCACGACCACGGCGGCCACGCCGAGATGGTCTTCCACGACGTACGGGTCCCGGCCGCGAACCTCATCGGCCAGGAAGGCGACGGATTCGCGATCGCCCAGGCCCGCCTCGGCCCGGGACGGATCCACCACTGCATGCGCTTCATCGGCGTCGCCGAGCGGGCGATCGAGCTGATGTGCGCCCGCGCCGAGGAACGGGTGGCGTTCGGCAAGCCGCTCGCCCGCCAGGGCGTGATCCGCGACTGGATCGCCGAATCCCGGGTGCGGATCGAGCAGCTGCGCCTCCTCGTCCTCAAGACCGCCTGGCTGATGGACACCGTCGGCAACAAGGGCGCCCACACCGAGATCCAGGCCATCAAGATCGCCACGCCCAGGACGGTCCAGTGGATCCTCGACAAGGCCATTCAGATCCATGGAGCCGGTGGCCTGTCCCAGGACTTCCCGCTCGCCCGCGCCTACGCCGGCATCCGCTCGCTGCGCTTCGCCGACGGTCCCGACGAGGTGCACAAGAACGCCCTCGCCCGCGCCGAGCTGAGCCGCCGGGCAGCCGCAGGCGACTACCGACCGGCGAAAGCCGACCCCGCACAGCCCCGCCCCACCGCGGCCAGGAGCCATCCGTGACAAAGACGACCACCAGCCGCCCCGCGTCCACGGACGTCGACGTGCTGATCATCGGCGCCGGGATCTCGGGCATCGGCGCGGCCTCCCACCTCACAACCCTCCGCCCGGGCACGTCCTTCGCGATCCTGGAGGGCCGCGACGGGATCGGCGGCACCTGGGACCTGTTCCGGTACCCCGGCATCCGGTCCGACTCCGATATGCCCACCTTCGGCTACGGATTCAAGCCATGGACCCACCGCAAGTCGATCGCCGACGGACATCTCATCCTCGACTACCTGCGGCAGACGGTCGCCGAGCACGGCCTGGCCCGGCACATCCGGTTCGGGCACCGGGTCGTCAGCGCGGAGTTCTCCTCCGCGACAGGACGGTGGACCGTCACCACCCAGCAGCCCGGCAGTCGGAAGAAGGCGAGGTTCACCGCACGCTTCCTCTTCCTCGGCACAGGCATGTACGACCACGACGCGGGATTCACACCGGAGTTCACCGGCATCGAGGAGTTCACCGGCACGGTGATCCACCCGCAGCACTGGCCCGCGCACCTCGACTACACCGGCAAGCGCGTCATCGTGATCGGCAGCGGCGCCACGGCCGTCACGCTCATCCCGTCGATGGCCCGCACGGCCGGGCACGTCACCATGCTGCAGCGCTCACCGAGCTACGTGTTCTCGCTCCCGGCCCACGACACCGTGGCCCACGCGCTGAGGAAACTGGTCGGCCACCGACGGGCGCACCGAATCGTCCGGCGCAAGAACATCATGGTCACGCGTGGCGTCTACAAGGCCAGCAGGCGCATGCCGAAACTGATGCGCAGGCTGCTCATCGCCCAGGTGCGCCGACAACTCCCCCGCCACTTCGACGTCGACACGCACTTCACGCCGCGCTACGACCCGTGGGACCAGCGGCTGTGCGTCGTGCCCGACGGCGATCTGTTCAAGGCGATCTCGGTCGGCCGTGCCTCGGTCGTGACCGACCACATCGACCGATTCACCAGAACCGGCATCCGGTTGAAGTCGGGTCAGGAACTGACCGGAGACGTCGTCGTCACCGCCACCGGGCTCACCATGGCGCCCTTCGGCAAGATCCGGCTGAGCGTCGACGGCCGCGAGACGAAACCCTCGGAGACCATGGCGTACAAGGCGATGATGCTCTCCGGCGTCCCGAACCTCGTCTTCGCGCTGGGCTACACCAACCTCTCCTGGACGCTCAAGGTCGACCTGGTCTGCGAGCACTTCTGCCGCCTGCTCGACCACATGGACGCCCACGGCCACGCCACCGTCGAACCCGTCCTGGACGACCCGACCGTCGCACGGGTGCCGTACATGGACTTGAGCTCCAACTACGTCCTGCGGGGCATCAGGGACTTCCCCCGGGCGGGAACGAGCGGTCCGTGGACGGTGGAGATGGCGTACGAGAGGGACGTCGAGCGGCTGCGTGAGGGGCCGGTCGAGGACGCCGCGCTCCGGTTCACCGCCGGCGGCCCGGTGCCGTCCGGGTCGCGGCCCCGTCCGGAGGCGGCACGATGAAGCGCGACATCACCTTCCTCAGCCAGGGCGTCCGGTGCGCCGCCTGGCACGTACCGGCCACGGACGACGCCCTGGCCGGCCCGGGCGGACGGCCCTGCGTGGTCATGGCCCACGGCTTCGGGGGCACCCGCGACAGCGGCCTGCTGAACTACGCCGAGGGCTTCGCCGCGGCCGGGATCGACACCTTCGTCTTCGACTACCGCGGCTTCGGGGACTCCGGCGGCAGGCCCCGTCAAGACGTCTCCGTCCGCCGCCAGCGGCAGGACTACCACGCGGCCCTCGCCGCCGCCCGGCGGCTGCCCGGCGTCGACCCGGACCGGGTCGCACTGTGGGGCGTGTCGTACGCGGGCGGCCACGCCCTCGTCGTCGCCGCCCAGGACGCGCGGGTCGCGGCGGTCGTCTCGCTGACACCCGTGACCGACGGCCTCGCCTCGCTGGCCCACCTCCTGCGTCACGCCGGGGTCGGCCGGATGCTGCGGCTGGCGAGGCACGGGCTGCGCGACTACGCCCGCGCCGTCACCGCGCGGCCGCCGCACCACGTACCCGTGGTCGCGGAGCCGGGCGCACTGGCGATGATGGGGGTCCCGCGCGCGCAGGAGATCTGCGCGTCCTTCGCCGGCCCCACCTTCCGCAACGAGGTGCGTGCCCGCGCGGCGCTGAAGGTCGGTCTCAACCGGCCCACCACCTTCGTGGACCGCCTGGCCTGCCCGATCCTCGTGCAGATCGGCACGAAGGACCGCATCGCACCCCCCGACGCGGCGCGGCGGACCGCCCGCAAAGCCGGCGGGCGGGCGGAGCTGCACGAGTACCCCGTGGACCATCTGGACGTCTACGCGGGACCGGGACAGCGGCAAGCACTCGCCGACCAGCTCGACTTCCTCACGCGGGTCCTGGATCACCACGGATCCCTCATTCAAGGGACGGGATGAACATGTACGACTACGTCATCGTCGGCGCCGGATCCGCGGGCTGTGTCCTCGCGGCGCGGCTCTCGGAGGATCCCGGCGTGCGGGTCGCGCTGATCGAGGCCGGCGGTCCCGACACCGCGCAGGAGATCCACGTTCCGGCGGCGTTCCCGCAGCTCTTCAAGTCCGACCTGGACTGGGACCTGGACTCGGACCCGGAACCGGGCATCGGTGGACGGCGGGCCTATCTGCCCCGGGGCAAGGTGTTCGGCGGCTCCAGTTCCATCAACGCGATGATCTACATCCGGGGCAACCCCGCCGACTACGACGGCTGGTCGGCGGCCGGGGCGACCGGCTGGTCGTACGCCGATGTGCTGCCGTACTTCCGGCGCTCGGAGGACAACGAGCGCGGCGAGGACCTCTACCACGGGGTGGGCGGACCGCTGACGGTCAGCGACGGCAGGTCCGGGCATCCGCTCGCCTCGGCCTTCGTGCGGGCGGCCGAGCAGGCCGGGCACAAGGCCAACGACGACTTCAACGGCGCGACGCAGGAAGGCGTCGGGCGCTACCAGGTGACGCAGCGCGGCGGACTGCGGTGCAGCGCCGCCGTCGCCTATCTGCACCCCGCCCTCGACCGGACGAACCTGACCGTGCTCTCCTCGGCCCGTGCCCACCGCGTCGTGATAGAGGACGGCCGGGCGGCTGGTGTAGAGGTCGCACGGGACGGCGGCGTCGAGATCGTACGGGCCGAGCGGGAGGTGATCCTTTCCGCGGGGGCGTACGAGTCCCCGAAGCTGCTGATGCTCTCCGGGATCGGTCCTGCCGCCGCCCTGTCCGCCTTCGGCATCGACGTCGTCCGCGACCTGCCGGTCGGACAGGGTCTGCAGGACCACTACATGACGCTGCTCAACTTCCGTACGGACGCCGAGTCCTTGATCAGCGCGGCGAGCCCCGAGAACGCGGCGCTGTTGCAGAGCGAAGGGCGTGGCCCGCTGACCTCCAACCTCGGCGAGGCGGGCGGGTTCTTCCGCAGCCGTCCCGAACTGGACGCCCCCGACGTGCAGTTCCACGCCGCTCCGGTGCTGTTCCACCAGGAGGGGCTCGGCGCGCCGACCGGCCACGGCTTCTCCTTCGGCCCGTGCGTGGTCGCCCCGACGAGCCGTGGCACGGTGACGCTGCGTTCGCCGCGCCCCGACGCTGCGCCCCGGATCGTCCACAACTACCTGACGACGGCCGAGGACCGGGCCGCCATCGTCGCCGGCATTCGGATCGCCCTGGAGATCGCCGCGCGGCCGGCGGTGACCGGCCTGGTCACGGAGGCCTTCGACGTGCCCGTCTCGCACTCCGACGCCGGACTCCTCGACTGGGCGCGGCGATCCGGGCAGACGCTGTTCCACCCGACGTCGACATGTGCGATCGGCTCGGTGGTCGACCCCGAGCTGCGCGTGTACGACGTGGCGGGCCTGCGGGTCGTCGACGCCTCGGTCTTCCCTTCGGTGCCGCGTGGCAATACCAACGCGCCCACCATCATGGCCGCGGAGAAGGCGGCCGACCTCATCAAGGGGGCCGTCCGATGACGACGTCCCCGCCCTCCACCGAGCAGGTGTGGGAGATCGACCGGGCCGTCGACGACCTGGTCCGCGGTGAGGCGGCCTGGGCCGCCTGCGACCGGGCGAAGCGACGCGAACTCCTGGAACGGATGCGGGCGGCGACCGCCGCGCAGGCCGAGGCGTGGGTGCGTGCGGCCGCCGCGTACAAGGGGCTCGCGGAGGACAGCCCGCTGCTCGGCGAGGAGTGGATCACCGGACCGTACCCCGTGCTGACCGGCCTGGGCGCCCTCGCCGCGAGCATCGAGGCCCTGGAGGAGAGCCGCAGCCCCGTCGACGGGTTCTCCTTCGGCCGGGCGCCCGGCGGGCGCGTCACGGTCCGCGTCCTGCCGCACAGCATCTGGGACCAGCTGCTGCTGAACGGCTTCAGCGCCGAGGTGTGGATGCCGCCGGGCGTCACGAGGCAGACGGTGCGCGACCGGGCGGGCCTCGCCCTCCTGCGCCCGGCGGAGACCAGGGGCGTGGGCGTCGTGCTCGGCGCGGGGAACATCACCTCGATCCCGATCCTGGACGTGCTGTACGAGCTGTACGCGAACAACCGGGTGGTCGCCCTGAAGCTCAACCCGGTCACGAACGGGCTCCTCGACGTCTTCGGCGAGGTCCTGGCCCCGCTGATCGACCTCGGCGCGGTCCGGATCCTCACCGGCGGTGCCGACGTGGGCGCCCACCTCGTGCGGCACCCGAAGGTCGGCCACGTCCACATGACGGGCAGTGCCGCGACCCACGACGCGATCGTCTTCGGTACGGGCGAGGAGGGCGCAGCCCGCAGGACGGCCGGGACTCCCCTGCTCGACAAGCCGGTCACCAGCGAACTGGGTGGGGTGTCCCCGACGATCGTGCTGCCCGGCGGCTGGTCCGAGGCCGACCTGCGCTACCAGGCGGAACACGTCGCCACGCAGAAACTGCACAACGGCGGCTACAACTGCGTGGCGAGCCAGGTGGTCGTCGTCAGCTCCGATTGGCCGCAGAAGGGCCGCTTCCTGGCCCATCTGCGCGCCGCCCTGGCCGACGCGCCCGACCGCCCCGCGTACTACCCGGGCAGCGACGACCGGGTCGCCCGGGCTCTCGACGCGTACGACGGGGCCGAGCGCATCGGCGGAGGCCGCGTGCTGATCACGGGGCTCGACCCCGCGCAGATCGGACCGGCCCTGACCGGCGAGTTCTTCGCCCCCGTCCTCGCCGTCCTGGAACTCCCCGGCGACGCACGCCAGTTCCTCACCGCGGCGGTCCGCACGGCGAACGAGGACCTCGCCGGCACGCTCGGTGCGAACCTGATCGCGCACCCGGGCACCGTGGCCGTGCTCGGCCCCGCACTGGACGAGGCGATCGCCGAACTCCGCTACGGAACCGTCGCGTTGAACGCCTGGACCGGAGTCGGCTATCTCACCGCGACGGCCCCCTGGGGCGCCTTCCCCGGCCACACCCTCGACGACGTGCAGAGCGGCATCGGCGTCGTACACAACGCGCTGCTCCTGGACCGGCCGGAACGCACCGTCGTACGGGGCCCGTTCCACCCCGCGCCCCGGGCACTCCTCCACGGGAGAACTACCCTCTCCCCCAAGCCCCCGTGGTTCGTCACCAACCGCACGGCGGCCACCACGGGCCGCCTCCTCACCGACTTCGCCGCCGCGCCCCGCTGGAGCGCGCTGCCGAAGATCTTCGCCTCCGCACTCCGCGGCTGACGCCCGCCATCCCGACGCGGAGTTCCGTGATCCGCGCGCACACGAAGGAGTTCGACCTTGCCCAGCACCGGATACACGGAGACGGGGTACGGGGCCGGCGTCACCGTCCTGGTCGGCGCGGAGCGAGGTGCCTACCCCTACGCGAACTCGGTCCTCGTCCGCGGCACCGCCGAGACGTTGGTCATCGACCCGTCGCTGTCGCTCGTCGGGACGGCACCACCCGCGGACGTGGTCCTCGTGAGCCACGCACACGAAGACCACGTCGCGGCTCTGGGTGACTACGAGGCGCCTGTCCACGTCCACGTGCAGGACCTGGCCGCGCTGCGATCCCTCGCGGTGATGGTCGAAGGCTACGGCCTCCCTCCGGACGCCGCCGAGCACACCGACCTCATGCTGCGCGACCGCTTCCATGTCCAGGACCGCCCCGAGGCCGAGGGCTTCGAGGACGGCAGCGTCTTCGACCTCGGCGGCCGCACCGTGACCGTCGTACACCTGCCCGGACACACGGCGGGCCACTGCGGATTCCTGATCGAGCCGGACGGATTCCTCTTCGTGGCGGACATCGACCTGACGTCGTTCGGCCCCTACTACGGAGACGTCGGCAGCGGCCTCACCGACTTCGAGACGTCCATGCGCCGCTGCCGGGAGATCGACGCCCGCTGGTACGGCACGGCCCACCAGAAGGGCGTGATCGAGGGCGCCGCCGAATTCTCCGAGCGCCTCGACGCTTTCGCGGGCGTCGTGGCGACGCGCGACGCGACCCTCCTGACGTTCCTCGCCGAACCCCGGACCGTCGACGAGATCGCCGATCGCCGCCTGGTCTACCGCCGCCACGTCGAAGGCCCCCACGTGCTGCCGGTCGAGCGGCGGACCGCTGTGCAGCACCTGGACCGTCTGGCCCGCGCGGGGCGGGTCGTCGAGGTCGAACCGGGACGGTTCCGCGCCACGTAGCACGCACGGTCCGGGTGCCCTGGAGTCGCCGACTCCAGCGATCTCGACATGGATTCGATTTTCAGTAATTCAGCACCGGAATACAGATACAGGGAGTCGCGAGTCATGGCCGCAGCGCAGCACAGTGACGAGGAGACCTGCGACGTCGTGGTCATCGGCGCGGGAATGTCGGGCCTGATGGCGGCCACGACCCTCGCGGACAAGGTCGACGTCGTGGTGGTCGAGGCCGAGGACCGGCCGGGTGGACGGGTCGAGACGGTTCGGAACGGCGAATACTGGATCAACGTCGGCACCCAGTTCACGGAGGGGACCGGGCCGTTGATCGACGCTCTCGACCGACACGGCATCGAGATGGGTTCCTTGGCCGACACGGGCGTGGCGCTCGTCCTCAACGGTGCAATGGTCGACGCGTCCGACGTGCTCGCCCTCATGTTCCGCACCCGCATGAGCTTCATGGACCGGGTCGGCATGGCCCTGGTCGGTGCCCGCATCCTCTCCGCAGTCCCGTTCCTGGAGTCGGACGGCCGCCTGGCGAAGAGGGTGCGGGCCAGGCTCGACAGGCGTCCCGCGTCGGACCTCCTGCGCGGCGTCCGCTCCGAGCTGACCCGGGCCGTGGTCCGGTCCTGGTCGGGGCAGTGGATGGGGTGTGAGCCGGAGGAGACGGCGGCGACCCAGCTCGTGACGTCGATCGGCATCGCCCTGACGGACCCGGCGAAGGTGCCGAACTTCGCCCTGCCGGTCGGGGGCAATCAGACCCTGACCGACATCCTGGCCGCAGACCTCGGTGAGCGTCTTCGGCTCGGGTCGACCGTCCGGTCCGTGGAGAAGAGCGGAGACGGCGTCGTCGTGAACCACGTCGTCGCCGGCCTCCCGGCGCGCATACGCGCCAAACGCGCCATCGTGACTGTGCCCAGCGACATCGCCTCGCGGATCCTTCCCGACCTACCTCTGACTCACCGTGAAGCCTTCGACGACATCCGCTACGGCCGGTACGTGATCGTCGGCTTCTTCACCGAAGAGGAAGGCCCTCAGCCCTGGGACGGACTCCTCGGCGTGTCCACGCCGCAGCTCTCCTTCCAGGCGGTGTTCAACCACGCCGCCGCCCTGCGCAAGAACGGCCCGAGAAAGCCGGGCGGCGCGCTGGCGTGCTTCGCCGGTGGCGCCTCGGCCGACGCCCTCTTCAAGCTCTCCGACGAGGAGATCGTCGCTCGATTCTCCGGGGACCTGCTATCGGTCTACCCCCAGCTCGAAGGGAAGCTCGGGGAGGGAATCGTGCGACGTCACCATCGCGTCGTGCCGTTCTGGGCACCCCGGGGGCGCGAATCGTTGCCGACGCTGCGCGCCCCCCTCGGACCGATCCACCTCGCCGGCGACTATCAGCTCCACATGCCGTCGCTCGCCGACGCGGCCACGTCGGGCGAGAACGCGGCGAAGGCGGTTCTGTCGAGCCTGGGCCACTGAGACTTCGGCTCTGGCCGGCCACCCCGCCACGGGGCCGGCCAAAGCCTCGACGGGACGGCGCGAGCACCCGCACAAGGACCGGCTCAGGCGTCCCGACGCCCAAACCGGTCAAGTGCGTTGCTCCCCAAGCGGTCCCCAAAAACGATCAAGGGGCCGTTTCAGATTGCTCTGAAACGGCCCCTGATCTACGACTCTTTCGAGTCGGGACGACAGGATTTGAACCTGCGACCCCTTGACCCCCAGTCAAGTGCGCTACCAAGCTGCGCCACGTCCCGGTGCCCGTGCCCCCGGGCTTTCCCCCGGTGGCGGCGTGCAAGAGAACATTACCTCACTCCGTGCGACGTCGGGACGCACCCCCGGGCGTGGAGTGGGAGCCATTCGCGCAGGCCGGGCGGGGCGGGGGGAGAATGGGGGCGTGGACAGGACGCCGAGGGACCGGGATGGCGAGGGACGGGCGCGGAGTGGGCGGCCGCGGGACGGGTTGGGGCGGCCGTTGCCGTACGGGGTCGAGGGGGTGCCCCGGCAGCCCGAGGGGGTCGTGCGGGCGCCGGACGAGACCGTGCGGGAGGCCCAGCGGCTGCTCGACGCGGGGATGCCGTTCCACGCGCACGAGGTCTTCGAGGACGCCTGGAAGAGCGGTCCCGCCGGGGAGCGGGACCTGTGGCAGGGGCTCGCCCAGCTGGCCGTGGGGCTCACGCACGCCGCCCGGGGCAACGCGGAGGGCGGCGCGCGGCTGCTGCTGCGCGGGGCCGCCCGGATCTCCGGGCAGGGCGATCCGTACGGGATCGATGTCGGCGGACTCGTCCGCTGGGCGCGCGCGTTGGCGGAGCGGGCGGGCGAGGTGACGGACGCCGCCGCCGAGGCGCCGCGCCTGCTGCGCCCCTGACGGCGGCCGACGCGGTCACCAGGTGAGGGGTAGTTCCAGGGGCGAGCGGTGGATCAGGGTCGGCCGCATCACGACCTCCCGGTCCTCGGCGAGCCGCAGGTCGGGGAAGCGGTGGGTGAACAGCTCCAGGGTGAGGCGGAGTTGGGTGCGGGCGAGCTGGGAGCCCGGGCAGCCGTGGGCGCCGTGGCCGAAGCCGACATGTCGGGTGGGGCTCGCGGGCCGGGTGATGTCGAAGGTGTCGGCGTCCCGGTGGCGAGCCTCGTCGCGGTTGGCGGAGCCGTAGGCGACGAAGACGGAGGCGCCGGCGGGTAGTTCGGTGCCCGCGACGACGACCGGTTTGGTCGTCGTGCGGCGGAAGCCCTGGACGGCGGTGTCGTAGCGGATCGCTTCCTCCACCGCCCCGGGTATGAGGTCGGGCCGGGTGCGGAGCAGCTCCCACTGGTCGCGGTGGCGCAGGAGGTGGAGCAGGGTCGTGCCGATCAGCGCGGTGGTCGTGAGGTGACCCGCGATGAGGAAGTTCTGGAGGTTGGCCACCAGTTCGGCGCGTTCGTCGAGGGTGAGCTCGCCGCTCATGTCCTGCGCCACGGTCGCGACCATCAGCGAGCAGAGGTCGTCGCACGGGTCGGCGTGCCGGGCGCGGGCGTAGCGGTCGAGGAGGTGATGGAGCGTCACTACGTCCTCGGCGGCCGCTAGTTGCTCGTCCTCCTTCATGGGGCGGAAGAGAAGTTGCTCCGCGCGGTGGCTCCCGTGCACGGCGATCGGCACGTCCTCGGGTGCCAGGCCGATGAGCCGGCCGATGACGGCCGCGGGCAGTCGGCCCGCGTAGGAGGCCATGAGTTCGGTGTGGCCCTCGGCGGCGAAGCCGTCGACGAGGGCGGTCGCGACCTCGGTGGCGTACGGCGCGAGGGCCGCCACCCGCGCGGCGTTGAGGCCCCGGTTGATCGGGGCCCGGTGGCGCCGGTGGGCGGCGCCGTCGGTGGAGACGACGGTCGGGCGCGGGGCGAAACCCCGGGCGAGGACGCCGAAGGCGGCGGGCGAGGGCAGGACGTCGGGCCGCAGGGAGCCCGAGGAGGAGAAGTCCTCGGGGCGCAGCAGCACCTCGCGCACGTCGGCGTCGCGGGCGACCAACCAGGCGTCGAGTTCGGGGACGAAGGTCAGACCGTCGGTCTGTCGCGCACGGGCGTAGAGGGGGTACGGGTCGCGCTGCAACGCGTCGAGCAGCTCGTGGGGTGCGTACGTCGTCGGGTCCACGCGGCGCCTCCGGTACGGGAAGGTGCGGAACGCGGGCGGCTGCCGGGTGCCCGCCCTCCCCCATCGTGACCGTCGACGCGTGCGCCTGGCTACGGCCCCGTGGCGGTCAGCGCGCGCTCCAGGACGGACGTGTGGCTGACGGACGGGTCCTTGGCCGCGGTGAGGAGGGTGACGCGACCGCGCGCGACGAGGGCGCGCAGCCCGTCGAGGGCCTCGGCCGCGGCGGGTTCGGCGAGCTCGTCCTCGTACCGCCGGCAGAACTCCTCGTAGGAGCCTGCCGCTCCGTGGTACCAGCGACGCAGTTCGGTGGAGGGGGTGAGGGCCTTGGGCCATTCGTCGACCTGGGCGTCGGTCTTGGCCAGACCGCGCGGCCAGAGGCGGTCCACGAGGACCCGTACGCCGTCGTCGGGGGACGGGGCTTCGTAGATCCGTCGGACGCGGATGTCCGGGGCGGGGGCTGGAGCTGGGGAGGGCATGGGTCCAGGGTGCCGGACGGGGCCGGCGCTCACATCTCGGTGGCCCGCCCCGTCGGCATGAGCGCGGGCAGCAGGACGGAGTCGACGAAGACGCGCATGGTCGAGGCGTCCGCGAACCGCTCCTCGAAGAGCCGCTCGATGCGGAGCATGCCGAGGAAGCAGGGGGCGACGAAGCCGATGGCCGGGTTCTCCCCGTCGATCTCGCCGCGTTCGACGGCCCGGCGGAGGATCGCGTCGATCGCCGCGACCTCGGGGCTGATGACGGTCTCACGGAGGGCCGCGCGCAGATCGGGGTACTGGACGTAGGCCTGGCTGACGGCCTCCATCAGCTCGGCGTCGTGGTCGCGGCGGGTCGCGGCGAGGTGGGCGGCCTCACGAAGGTCGCCGGCCAGGGTGCCGGTGTCGATGCCGGCGAAGAACGTGCAGCGCTGCTTGGCGAGGGCGGCAGTGACGAGCTGCGGCTTGGTCCCCCACTGGCGGTAGAGCGTCGCCTTGCCGCACTTGGTGCGGGCCGCGACTCCCTCCATGGTCACCGCGTCGTAGCCGCCCTCGCGGAGCAGGCAGAGCACCGCCTCGTACAGCTCGGTCTCCCGCTCGGGGGTGATCTTGCTGCGGCGGGCGGCGGCGCTCGCGGCCTGCGTGGACATGGCTTCCTCCCGGACAGCTCTCTGCACATACGAGAGTAGGGGGTGCACAATCGAGACGCAAACGTATCGAGACGCTTGCGTCTCGATGAATTCGGATCTAGGCTTCCTCCGTTTGCTGCCGAATTGACGGATTGACGCACGATGTGAGGGGGCCGCGGCATGGCTGCCGGGATACGCGGGACTCGGGGGACACGTCCCGCCGAACCGGAGCCGGATCGAGAAGGACCGCAGCCGGATCGAAAAGGACCGGAGGCCGGTCCGGAGGGACCGCGGACCGGTCCGGAACGTCCCGCGACGGCCGCTCCCCCGAGACCGCCCCTGCTGCGCGAGCTGCTGCTCGTCACCGCGCTCTTCCTCGTCTACAAGTTCGGCCGGCTCTTCGCCAACGGCCACGAGCTGCGCGCCTTCCACAACGCCGACCGGATCTGGGACGTCGAGCGGGCGTTCCACCTGCCCGGCGAGGGAGCGATCCAGGCGCTCCTCCTGCACGGCGACGGCGACGCGCTCGTCCGGGCCGCCAACACCTACTACGCGGCCGTGCACTTCCCTGCCACGGTCGTCTTCCTCGCCTGGCTCTACTGGCGCCGCCCCGCCCACTACCTCTGGTCCCGCCGGGTCCTCGCGCTGCTCACCGCCGCCGCGCTCGCGCTGCATCTACTGATGCCCCTCGCACCGCCCCGGATGCTGGCGGCGACGGGGCTCGTCGACACCGCGCGGGTGTACGGGCCGTCGGTCTACGGCGCGACGCCCGAGACGGACTCGATGGCGAACCAGTTCGCCGCGATGCCCTCGCTCCACTTCGGCTGGGCCCTGATGGTCGCGATCGGCCTGATCGTGGCGGGGCGCGGGCGGCTGCGCTGGCTGTGGCTGCTGCATCCCGCGCTGACCCTGCTGGTCATCGTCGGCACGGCCAACCACTACTGGTTCGACGCGCTCGCGGCGGCGGCCCTGCTCGGGCTCGCTCTCGCGGTCGTACGACCACCGGGCGAGGCTCCCACCGATCCCGACGACCGCGCCGACCTCATCGACGCCGGCGCCGTGCCGCGCGCCAGGACGCCCCGCCCGGCGGAGGCGCTGCGATGAACGGCCTCGACGGCACGGTGTTCGCCGTCCTGCTCTCCCTGGTCTCCGCCGCCGGGTACGCCCTCGCCGCGGTCGCCCAGTCCCGGCTCGCCTCGGCCTCCACCGGCGGCCGTGGCGCGCTCCGCGCGCTGCTCGCGCGCGGCCAGTGGTGGTGGGCGGTCGGCCTCAACGCGGCGGGCGCGCTCGCCCACGTGGCCGCGCTGCACTACGGCCCGCTGACGCTCGTTCAGCCGCTGGGCGCGCTCACGCTCGTGGCCGCCCTGCCCCTGGGCGCGTACTGCGCACGGCGCCGGGTGACCCGCGCCGAGTGGCGCGGCGCGCTCCTGACCCTGGCCGGGCTCGTCGCCCTCGTCTCGGTCACAGGGCCGGCGGCCCCCGGCGACGCACTGACCCTCCAGGAAGCCCTGATCGTCGCGGCGGCGACGGCCTTCCTGATCGCGACCCTGGCGTCGGGGAGCCGGTACGGAGCGCTGCGGGGCGGGCGGCGGCGCGGGCGGGGACTCGGGCACGCCACGGCTTCCGGGGTCGCCTCGGGCGTGGGTTCCGCCCTGACGCAGACGCTCACCGCCGCGCTCGCGCGGGAGTTGCCGGGTGGGGTGCCGGTCTGGTGGCAGACGGCACTCATCGCCGTACTGATCTCCGCCTTCGCCGTGGGCGGGCTGCTGCTCTCGCAGGCCGCCTACCGTGGCGGCCTCGCCGCCCCGCTCGCCGTCGTGAACCTCTCCAACCCGGCCGCGGCCGCCGTCATCGGCGTGGCCCTGCTCGGCGAAACGTTCCGCGCGGGTGCGTGGGGCTGGCTGGTCGCGGCCGCCGCCTCGCTGGTCGCGGCGCGGGGCGTGGTGCTCCTGACGACCGGCGCGGGGACAGCCCCCGTACCGCCGGCCCAGGCTCAAGCCCAGGTTCCGGCTCCGACTCCGTCACCGATCGTGGCCTCGGGTCAGCCGCTGCCCGCTCCCCTCACCGACGAGACCGCCCCGGCTTCGGCCACCCCCGCGATCGTCGTCTGACGCACGTACTGGATAGCTGAACTATCCTCTAAGGGGAGGATAGAACTCCCCTACCGTGTCGAGCCGATGGGAACGGTGGAATCCTTTTGCGCCTCTCCGAGTTGAGCGACCGCGGTGGCGTGTCCGTGGCCACCGTGAAGTACTACCTGCGCGAGGGGCTCCTGCCCCCCGGAACTCCTGTCACCGCTCGACAGTCGGAGTACGGCGAGGAGCATGTGCGCAGGCTGCGCCTGGTACGGGCGCTCCTCACGGTCGGCGGGATGACGATCCAGCAGGCCCGGGACGTCCTGGCGGTCTCGGACGACCCCGCGTTCGGCCGCCACGAGCGCGTCGGCATCGCCCAGTACATGCTCGGCCCGCAGATCACCCCGCCCGACGCCGCCGACCCGGAACGCGCGCCCTGGGACGAGGTCTTCGCCGAGATGCGGGGGCTGCTCACCGACATGGGCTGGCGGGTGTTCGACGAGGCGCCCGCGCTCGCCGCGCTGACCCGGGCGGTCCTGACGCTCCGCGAGCTGGGCTACCGGGGCGGCACCGAGGACATCCGGCGGTATGCGGAGGTGATGCATCCGATCGCCGCCGAGGAGTACGACGTGATGGCCGAGTACCCGGTCCTGGAGGAGGCGATCGAGGCGGCGGTCGCGTACACGGTGCTGTACGAACCGATCCTGCTGTCCCTGCGCCGCCTGGCCCACGAGGACGTCTCGGCCCAGCTGTACAGGTACCCGCCGGAGGACCAATCGGATCCGGAGTCGGATCCGGAGTCGGATCCGGAGTCGGATCCAGAGGGCGAGACAAGCGCCGCCTCCGACCCCGAGCCCCCTATTTCGTCATCTTGACCAAAAGAGCCTGAACCCCCTATCGTCAACATGACGACAAGGGGGAGTTTCTCATGGCCGACATCACCCGCCGCGCCGGCTGGCGCCACCTGCGGTCCGCACCCACCGCGCACATCCGCCACCACCGGCGCGGACGCCTCGTCCACGACGGCACGGGGCTCAGCTTCTGGTACCGCTCGCTCTCCGCCGCGCTCTCCGAAGTGCCGGTGAACGACCGCGAGCTGGCCATGGCCTTCCACGCCCGTACCGCCGACTTCCAGGACGTGAGCGTGCAGTCCACCGTCACGTACCGCATCGGCGAGCCGGACGCGGCGGCCACCCGGCTCGACTTCTCCATCGACCCGGACACCGGCGCCTGGCGCGGCGCTCCCCTCGAACAGATCGCCACCCTGCTGACCGAGACGGCCCAGCAGCACGCGCTCGACGTCCTGGCCCGCACGCCGCTGGCGGTGGCCCTCGTCGACGGCGTGGCGGCGGTACGGGACCGGATCGCGGACGGGCTCGCGGCCGAACCGCGACTGCCCGCCACCGGGATCGAGGTGGTGGCGGTGCGGGTGGTGGCGATCCGTCCGGAGCCGGAGGTCGAACGGGCGCTGCGCACCCCGGCACGCGAGCAGATCCAGCAGGAGGCGGACCGCGCGACCTACGAGCGCCGTGCCGTGGCCGTCGAGCGCGAGCGGACCATCGCCGAGAACGAGCTCGCCAGCAAGATCGAACTGGCCCGGCAGGAGGAGCGGCTCGTCGACCAGCGCGGCACCAACGCGCGGCGCGAGGCGGAGGAGAGCGCCGCCGCCGACGCCGTACGGGCGGAGGCGGAGGCGGCGCGGAAGGTCCGGCTCGCGCGGGCCGAGGCCGAAGCGGCGCGTGAGGTCGGCGAGGCGCAGGCGGCGGCCCAGGCGGCCTGGCTCCGGGTGCACGCCGAGGTCGACCCGAGCACGCTGCACGCCCTCGCGGCGACCGCGGCGGCGGCGAACCTGCCGCGGATCGAGAGCGTCACCGTCTCCCCGGACATCCTGACCGCGCTGCTCGGCAGGCTGGCCAGCGGCGGCGGGACGGGCGGGACGTCGTCGTGAGCCTGGCGCCGCGCGCGGTGCTCGTGCACCGCACCACGGAGTACGAGGAGTTGCTCGCGCGGCACGGTACGCACGGGCAGGCGGCGTTCTTCCTGTCGAGCCGGGGCCGGAGCATCGAGGACGTACGGCGGCGGTACGAGCGGAACCGGCAGGCGCTCACGGAGGTGGCGGCGGCCGTGCCGCTGTCGTGGCGGCAGGCGCGGGTGGAGCGCGCGGACCTGGACCGGTTCCTCTTCGGCCCCGAGGACGTCGTGGTGGTCGTCGGGCAGGACGGCTTGGTCGCCAACGCCGCCAAGTACCTGTCCGGGCAGCCGGTCGTCGGCGTCGACACCGACCCGGGCCGGAACCCGGGCGTGCTCGTCCGGCACCGGGCGGCGGACGCGGGGGCGCTGCTGAGGGCGGCGGCCGCCCCGGCGGCAGGGGCGGACGAGCTCACGATGGTGGAGGCGGTGACGGACGACGCGCAGCGGCTCCTCGCCCTGAACGAGATCTACCTCGGCCCGCCGAGTCACCAGACCGCGCGCTACACCCTCACGGTCGAGGGCGCCGAGTCGCCGCCCGAACCGCAGGCGTCCTCGGGCGTCCTGGTCGGTACGGGCACGGGGGCGACGGGCTGGCTGCGCTCCCTGTGGCACGAGCGCTCCAGCGAGCTGGCGCTCCCCGGCCCGTCGGCCCGCCGCCTCGCCTGGTTCGTCCGCGAGGCCTGGCCCTCCCCGACGACGGGCACGACGCGTGTCGAGGGCGCCCTGACCCCCGACACGTCGCTGCGCCTCACGGTGGAGTCGGACCGCATGGTCGCCTTCGGCGACGGCATGGAATCGGACACTTTGGACCTGACGTGGGGCCAGACGATCCGCGTGGGCGTCGCCGCGACGACCTTGCGACTCGTGGGGTGAACGCGGTTCTGCCCACGGCCGGAAACCGCCGTCGCGGGCGTCGGGCGAGTCGGCAGGTCGCTATGCTCGGGGCGCTTTGCCCGGTTCTGATACTCCCTCGGCCGCCGAAGGAACCTCATGACGCTCCCCGCCACCGGCTCCCTCCAGGTCTCCCGCGCGACGCTCCAGGACTGGGCGGTCGTACGACGGTGGTGCGTCGACGAGGGGTGGAACCCGGGCGTGGCGGACGCGGACGCGTTCTTCGCCCAGGACTCCGAGGGGTTCTTCCTCGGGCGGGTCGACGGGGAGCCCGTCTCGGCGATCTCGGTGGTCAACTACAGCGACCGGTACGCCTTCCTCGGCTTCTATCTCGTCCGCCCCGACCTGCGCGGCCTCGGGCACGGGCTCGCGACCTGGCGCACCGCGCTGGCCCACGCCGGCGACCGGTCCGTCGGGCTCGACGGGGTGCCTGACCAGCAGGACAACTACCGCCGCTCCGGCTTCTCCTCCGTCCACCGCACGGCACGGTACGTCGGTGAGCCGAGCGCCCCGGACTCCCTCGGCGGCTCCGGCGCGCCCGACCCGCACATCGTCCCGGCCCTCGACGTCGACCCCGCCGTCCTCGCCGCGTACGACAGCGCCTGCCACCACGCCGAGCGCCCCCGTTTCCTCGCCGCGTGGCTGGCCACGCCCGGTCACCGGGCCCTGGCGCGGGTCGTCGACGGGCGCCTGACGGGGTACGGCGTGGTACGGCCGGCCGAGGACGAGGCGCGTGTGGGGCCGCTGTTCGCCGACACGCCGGCCGACGCGGCGGCCCTCCTCGACGCCCTCGCCGCGGAAGCGCGGGCGTTCGGCTCGGCCGGGATCGCCGTCGACATGCCGGAGGCTCATCCGGAGGCCGCCCGGATCGCGCTCGACCGGGGCCTGGAGCCGACGTTCGAGACGGCGCGGATGTACACCGGGCCGGTCCGGCCGATCGCGCGCGAGCGGGTCTTCGGCGTCACGACCCTCGAACTCGGCTGACACCGGGCGGCGCCGTCCGCGCCTTCGGCCGCGGGTGACGGTCGGCCGCCAGCACCGGGGGCCGCCCTCCAGCACCGTGGCTGTCCTCCAGTACCGGTCCGTCCTCTAAGACCGGGCCGTCCCGTCCTCTTAATACCGGGCAGCACAAAGCCGACGAGTCCGTCCCTTCCCCGCCCTCCCCCTCCCCACTCCCCCACCGCTCCCTCGGGCTCCCCGGCGGGCCCTCCCCCACCCCCCTCGGGGGGCGACAAGGGTTTTCCCCGTATCGGGTTCATCTCGTCGTTCCCTACTGTCTGCCGCACCGGCAGATCCCTTCCCTCCGAACCACCCCGACTGACAGGTCCATGTGGAGCGGTGGGTAATCTCCGCCGGTGGCGGCCTTGACCCGGGCCGTCGCGTCGCCGGTGGCGGCGCACGGGCCCCCCAGCCCAAGGGACCGACGGACCGCGACCCCACTTCGCCCCGTGGCTCCCGCGCCGCCGCCACTGCACCGCACCTACGTCGTGCTTGAAAGGGAACACATTGAACAGTTCCAGGCGGAGAGTCATATCCGTCGTGGTCGCGAGTGCCGCGATCATCGGCGCCGCTGCCACCTCCTCCGGGGCGTTCGCCGCCGCCCCGGCCGCTGTCACGCCGAAGCCCGCTCCGGCCGCACAGGCGATGACCGCGCTGCCCAGCGCTCCGGTCGAGAAGGTCATCGTCACCTACAAGGCCAAGACCGCCGAGGCCGGCTCCAACGACGCGGTCAAGACCGACGCTCGGGCCAAGGCCGCCAAGACCGGCGAGAGCCTCGCCTTCGAGCGCCGCCTCGCCGGCGGTGCCGCCCTGGTCGACCTGGGTGGCAGCGCCACCAAGCAGGACGTCGCCGAGGTCATGGACGCGTTCCGCGCCGACCCGCAGGTCGCTTCGGTCGAGCCCGACATCCGCGCCTACGCGATGGCGGTCACCCCGAACGACACCGAGTACGCCAAGCAGTGGGACCTCTTCGAGGCCACCGGCGGCATGAACGTCCCGACCGCCTGGGACAAGACGACCGGCTCCGGCGTGACCGTCGCCGTCATCGACACCGGCTACGCGGCCCACACGGACCTCGCGAGCAATGTCGTCAACGGTTACGACTTCATCTCCGACTCCGCGGACGCCCGCGACGGCAACGGCCGTGACGCGAACGCCAAGGATGAGGGCGACTGGAACGCCACCGACAACGAGTGCGGCGTCGGCTCCAAGGCCTCCAACTCCTCCTGGCACGGCACCCACGTGGCGGGCACCATCGGCGCCGTCACCAGCAACACCAAGGGCATCGCGGGCATCGCGTACAACGCGAAGATCCAGCCCGTGCGCGTGCTCGGCAAGTGCGGCGGTTCCTCCGCCGACATCGCCGACGCCATCACCTGGGCGTCCGGCGGCTCCGTCCCGGGTGTCGCCGCCAACGCGACCCCGGCGAAGGTCATCAACCTGAGCCTGGGCGGCGCCAGTTCCACCTGCCCGAGCGTCTACCAGACCGCGATCAACGGCGCCGTCTCGCGCGGTACCACCGTCGTCGTCGCCGCGGGCAACAGCAACGCCAACACCTCCGGCTTCACCCCCGCGAACTGCTCGAACGTCATCACCGTGGCGTCGACCAGCCGTGAGGGCAACCGTTCGTTCTACTCGAACTACGGCTCCATCGTGGACGTGGCCGCGCCGGGCGGCGAGACCCGCCGCGGTACGGACACCCCGGGTACGGTCACCACGCCGCAGAACGGCATCTACTCCACGCTGAACTCCGGCACGACGACTCAGTCCGCCGAGAACTACGCGCCCTACCAGGGCACCTCGATGGCCGCGCCGCACATCGCCGGCCTGGCCGCGCTGCTGAAGTCGGCGAAGACGAGCCTCACCCCGGCCGAGATCGAGTCCGCGATCAAGTCCAACGCCCGCCCGCTGCCCGGCACCTGCACCGGCGGCTGCGGAACCGGCATCGCCGACGCCGCGAAGACCGTGGACGCCGTCACCACCACGACGCCGCCCACGGGCACCGTCTTCACGAACGCGACCGATGTCACGATCGCCGACAACGCCACCGTGTCGTCCACGATCAACGTCACCGGCCGCACCGGCAACGCCCCCGCCGCCCTCAAGGTCGGCGTGGACATCAAGCACACCTGGCGCGGGGACCTGGTCATCGACCTGATCGCCCCCGACGGCACGGTGCGCAACCTGAAGGCCTCCTCCGGCTCGGACAGCGCCGACGATGTCGTCACCACGTACACCGTCGACGCCTCCAGCGAGGTCGCCAACGGCGCCTGGAAGCTTCAGGTCCGCGATGTGGCTTCGGGTGACACCGGCTACATCAACTCGTGGAACCTGACCTTCTGAGCCCCACCTGAACCACCCCCCACATCAGCATCATTGCTGGTCAGCGACGCGCTCGTGGTCTACACCACGGGCGCGTCCTGGCGTGGTGACGGCGAAGCGCTGTCCGTATGCCGGACAAAGGGCCTGGACTGCGCCGGTGCGCTCCGTATTCTCTGCCCCACGGGGCTCACGGGCCGGGCCCCGAGTGCCGGAGGGGGGTGGACGGGTGACGACAGCGCCGCACGCTCCGCCGCGCCCCGCGGGCGTGGGGGGAACCCCGCCGCCGGTGGGCCGCGACGAGCTGCTCTCCCGGCTCGAACGCGTCCTCCATTCCCGGGGCCGGGCTTTCCTCACGGGCACCGCGGGAGTCGGCAAGACCGAGGTCGCGCTCGCCGAGGCGGCCCGGGCGGAGGCCCGGGGCGAAACGGTCCTGTGGCTGGCCACCCTGCCGGCCGACCGCGAGATGCCGGGCGCGGTGGCGGCCGCCCTCGTCGCCTCGGCGGCGGCGACCGTGACCTGGCCGGGCCTCCCCGACCCGACGGCGCCGGCCGAGCCGAAGGCCCCTGCCGCGACACCGCGGGTGCCCGCGCCCCGTACCGATCTGGCGTCCGGAGTCTTCGACGGGCTGCCCGGGCCGCAGCGGACCGCGGTCGCCATGCTCTGCCGGGAGGCGCCGCTGCAGGACGGCGGCTGGGACCCGATCGCGCTGCGCCTCGGCATCGCCCAGATCCTGCGGGCCCTCACCGCCCGCGGCCCCGCCCTGCTCGTGGTCGACGGCGTGCAGCACATCGACGCCGACAGCGCCGACCTGCTCCGTTTCGCCCTGCACCTGGCCCCGCCCGCGCTGCGGGTCATCGCGATCGAGACCCCCGAGGCGTACGGCTCCGAGGACAGCCACGACACCCGGCTCTGGGTGCCGTCGGAGGCAGACATCCTGCTCGTGCCGCCGCTGCACGCCGACGAGATCGCCGAACTGCTCATCCACCACCGGCTGCCGTCCCGGATGGCGGGCCGCATCCACAAGGCGAGCGGCGGCAACCCGCGCCTCGCGCTCGCCGTGGGCCGCTCGCTCGCCGACGCGCGCACCCCCGTCCACCACGCCGAGGCGCTCACCCTGTCCGGCCGGGCCCGCGATCTGGCGCGGCAGCTGCTCGGCGCCGCGCCGCCCTCCGTACGGGAGACGCTGCTGCTCGCCGCCCTCGCCCTGCGGCCCACGGCGGCGCTGATCCGGCGAGCCGGGCGCCCCAACGCGGAGGCGGACCTCGCCGCCGCCGAGCGGGCCGACCTGGTGTCGCTCGCCGAGGACGGCACCGTCGCCTTCACCGCCGGGCTGCTCCCCTCGACCCTGGTGCACGACGCCTGCTGGGCGGAGCGCAGCGCGGGCCACGCGGCACTCGCCGGGGTCGTGGACGACTCGGTCGAGGCGGTACGGCACCGGGCGCTCGCCACCGACATCCCCGACGAGGCCCTTGCGGCCGAGGTCGCCGCCGCGGCCGATCTCGCCCGGCGCCGGGGCAACAGCGCGCTCGCCGCCGAACTGGCCCTGCTCGCCGCCGAGTCGACACCCGTCCAGCACGCTGCGCAGCGAATCACCCGGCTTGTGGACGCGGCCGAGGAGGCCGCCAGGGCGGCGCGGGCGGACCTCGCGATGCGGGCCGCGAGCGATCTGCTGGCCCGTGACGCGGCCCGGTCCGACCGGGTACGGGCCCGGCTCGCCGTCCTGGACACGGCAGGGCAGGGGCTTACGGGCCTGGACGAGATGTACGTGCACGCGATGGAGGACTCGGAGGGCGACACCGCGCTGCGGGCCGGGGTGCTTCTCCGACTGGCCGTCAAGTACGTGCTCGCGGACGGAGATCCGCTGCGCTCGCGGGCCGCGGCGGTCGAATCGGCCGCGCTGGCCGCCTCGGTGGGCGATCCCCGGACTGCGGCGCAGGCCCTGACCGTACAGGCGCGGATGGACCGGGCGCTCGGGGCGTCGGACGCGGAGTCGGTGCTGGCGCAGGCGCGGGGCCTGGAGATGGCGGAGCGGCCGCTCGGAATCCGTAACGCGGCACAAATTCTGACGATCCGTCACACCCTTTTCGACGATCGGCTGACCGACGCCCGTGACCAGCTGAACGCGCTGCTGCCGCTGGTGCAGCGGCGCGGTTCGGTGGAGGACACGATCGAGCTGTTCTCCACGCTCGCCGCGATCGAGTCCCGGATCGGGGCCTGCCCGGCGGCGCTCGTGCACGCGGGCCAGTCCCTCGCGCTGACCCTGGAGGCGGGCCTCTCCCCCGGGCCCGCCTGGTACACGCTCGCGCTCGCCGAGACGGCCGGCGGCAGCTTCGCGCGGGCCGCGAGCTACGCGAGGCGCAGCGTCCAGGCCTCGGAGGAGGAGGGCGACCGGGTCTTCCTGTCCCGCAGCCTCTACGCCCTGGGGCGGGTCCAGTTGGTCAACGGCGATGTCGCCTCGGCCCTGGAGACACTGCGCCGGGTGCAGGCGAACGAGCGGGCGCAGTCGACCGTCGATCCGTCGATGCTGCGCTGGCACGAGGAGCTCGCGGAGGCCCTGCTCGCCAACGACGCCGCGCAGGAGGCGGTCGATCTGCTGGCCGGGGTGCGTCCGGTGGCGGAGGAGCTGGGCCGTACGACCGTCCTGCTCGGCTGCGACCGGGCGTACGCCCTGTACCTCGCCGGGTGCGGGCGGACCGACGAGGCGGCGGAGCTGCTCACCGGCACGGCCGAGCGGTTCGCGGCGGCGGGTCTTCCGCTGGAGCACGGGCGGGCGCTGTTCGCGCTGGCGCGGGTGGAGCGCAGGCGCAGGCGCCGCTCGGCGGCGCAGAGCGCGCTGCAGGCGGCGGCCACCGCGTTCGAGCGGGCGGGGGCGGCCCCCTGGCTCGCGCTGGTGCGCGAGACCCCGGCCGGGGAGGACGCCTCACCGGCGCTCTCGTCGCTGACCGACGCCGAGCTGCGGCTCGCCCACCTGGTGGGCCAGGGCGCCAGCAACCAGGAGGCGGCGGCCAAGCTCTACCTGAGCGTGAAGACCGTCGAGGCGCGCCTCACCCGCATCTACCAGAAGCTCGACGTCCGCTCCCGCGCCCAACTGGCGACGGCGCTGCGCGGCTGAGGGCGTCCGGTCGTCGCTCGGTCAGACCGTGAAGGGCCGCTGGCGCAGGAACGTGGGGGCTGGGGTTCCCGTCGTGTAGAGGTTGGGGCTCTGGGTGGCCGGAAGGCGACTCTGGATGGCGCGGTGGAAGGAGCGGTAGCCGCCGCGGAAGGCGCCCTGGTCCCAGACCTCCAGGAGGGCCGCCGTGAAGGCGCCGTTCTTGTCGCCGTCCATGGAGAACTGATTGTCCTGGCAGCCCGAGATCAGGAGCGCCGTCGCCTCGCCCGCCCCGTTCGGGGAGTCCTTCGCGAGGGAGCGCTGCAGGTCCTCGAAGAAGCCCTGGTCGCGCGCGTAGATCTCCTGCTGCCGGAAGGGCGGCATCAGGCGGACGGCGGCATCCGACGGGCCGTCCCCGGGCGCCTCGATACCGGTGCCGCTGTGGCAGCAGTCGAGGAGGGCCACGATCCGCACCCCGTCGGCGAAGGCCCGGAACTCCCGGTTCACCTCGTCGTCGAGGAACTGGCGGTCGAAGAGCACGAGGGTCTCGTCGAGGGCGTCCGCCTCTTCGTCGTCCCCGGCGGCGTCCGGTATCTGGCCGCCGTGGCCCGAGTAGGTGAAGAGCAGGATGTCGCCGGGGCCGAGACTCCCCGCGGCCTCGCGGAGCGCGGCGGTGACCTGGTCGACGGTGCCGTCGGGGGTCAGCAGGACGGTGTCGGAGAAGCCCGCGGTGCGGGCCAGGCCGGCCATGTCCCGGGCATCGTTCTCGCAGGCCATGAGGGCGCCGTCCCAGCCTTCGTAACGGGCGGGGTCGACCTTGTTCAGTCCGACGTGGAGGGAGATTCCGGCGGGCATGAGGTGCCTCCTTCAACAAGGTGGGGAGGGAGACACCGGGCGGCTGATCGAGTGGCCTCTGCGCCCGGTGCCGAGCGCGACCCTTCATGCGCGGTACTTACATCGTATGGAACCGACCGATCCCTCGCCTTCCGCACCGCATCCGCGCGGGAGCAAGCCGCGCCAGGACTCGCTCGCCGACCGCACCGGCTACGACGAGGACTTCCTGGGACCGACCGTGCCGCTGCCGCTGCCCGTGCGCGCCGCCGTGAAGACGGTGATCCTGCCGTACACCCATTTCACGGTGGTCTTCCGGCCCGACCGGCGGCTCGCCGCCTCGACCGCCGTCTGTATCGACGGCGGCCAACTGGCCGAGGACGTACCCCGGGACGACGTCTGGCTGTTCGACCCGCGGCTGCCCGAGGAGCAGCAGGCGGGCAACGACATCTACCGGAACAACAGTCTCGACCGGGGCCATCTGGTCCGCCGGCTCGATCCGGTGTGGGGCGCGGCGGCGGTCGCGAGCCTGGCCAACACCGACAGCTTCCACTACACGAACGCGGCGCCGCAGTCGGACGTCTTCAACCAGGGCAAGCAGCTGTGGCAGGGGCTTGAGAACCATCTCCTTGACCACGCGGCCGAGTTCGACCGGCGGCTCACGGTGCTCACGGGCCCGGTGCTGCACGACTCCGACCCGCCCTACCGGGGTATCCAGGTGCCGCTGCGGTTCTGGAAGGTGGCCGCGTTCATGCAGGACGGGGCGCTGGCCTCGACCGCGTACGTCCTCGACCAGAGCCCGGATCTGAGCCGGGACGCCGAGCGGGCGCTCGCCGGGGCGAAGGCGGGCGCGCCGCCGCCGCTCGGCCCGTTCCGGACCTTCCAGGTGCCGGTCTCGGACATCGCCGAGCTCACCGAGCTGGACTTCGGGCCGCTGCCGGACGTCGATCTGATGCCGCCGTTCCGGGCGCCGGAGGACCGCTGGCGACGCCTCGAGTCGTTCGACGACATCGTGCTGCAGGGCTGACCCCGGGGCGGGGCCGACTCAGGGGGCGGGCCGTCTCCGGATCGGCCCGTCGCCCGTGTCCGGATCGGCCCGTCGCCCGTTTGCCACCGTCCCTGCCCGGTGAAACGATGACAGGAGGGGTAGTCGGGACCGCCGGGCAGGTGCGGTATGCCGCTCACCGATACGGAGTGGGGACTCGTCACCACATGGGTGCGTGAGTACCTTCTCGACACCCCGGACCCGGCCGGCCGGCTGCGGGGCGTGGGGCTTTCGCCGGAATTCGTCGGGACCCTCGTGCTCACTCCGGACCGGGACGCGAACGCGCACCTGGTGGTCGCCGCGGCGCGCAAGGACATCGCCCATCAGCGCGCCCTGCTGGACGCCCTCACCGGGCTCGACGCGCTCACGGCGGCCGGGAACGTCGAGGCGCGGAGCCTGCTCAGGCGGCTGCGGGAGGACGAGGAGCTGCTGCGTTCGGCGCGCGACCCGTTCGGCACGCTGGTGCTCGCGAACGGGACCGAGGTCTTCATCGACCGGGCCGAGCTGCGCGAGAAGCTCCGGGGGTTCGTCGCCGACCCGGAGCAGACGGTGCTCGTGGTGGACGGCGAGCCGGACAGCGGGCGCTCGTACTCGTACCGGCTGATCCGCCACCTCGGGCAGCACTGCGGCTTCCGTCCCGTACGGATCACGCTCTCGCGGACGACGACGGCGGCGCGGCTCGTGGAGCGACTCACCGAGTTCGTCGCGGGTCCCGGGGTGGACCGGTCGCCTTTGAACCCCACACAGTTGAACGATCCACTGCCCTCCGTCGACGACGCCGTGCATCGGATCGTGAGCTGGGCGACGGCCGCCGAGGAGCGCTTCTGGCTGGTGCTCGACGAGTGCGACAAGCTCGACCCGACCTCGGACGTCTGGGACTGCATCGGCAAGCTCGCCCTCGCCGTCTACGAGCACACACCGGTACGGCAGGACTCCGTGCCCCGGCTCGTCCTGCTCGGCTATTCCCCCGCGATGCGCCAACTCCCGTACGACATTCGGAAGAACGAGTGCCGCGACACGGCACAGGTGGTGACCGAGGACGATCTGCACACGTTCTTCCGGGAGTTCTTCCTCCAGGGTCAGCCCCCGCCCGACCCCGCCACGCTCGCCCGCCTGGTGGACGTGGCGGTGTCCGGGGTGCTGTACGCGGTCGACTCGGCGGATTCCACGGACAGTTACATGCGCCGGGTCTGCACGGCGGTGGAGGAGACGGTACGGCTCTCCCGCGAACTCGCCCCCGGCGACGACGCCCCCGATCAGCTCGAGCTGGCACTGCGGAGCACGGCCGCCCATCCGCCGCCCGTCGCCACGCTGCCGCAGCTGCGCAGGGCCTACCGGGAGGCGGCCTGCCTCCTGGACGAGTTCGACCCCGCCCTGCTGCGACTGCCCGGCGAGAGCGCCCCCACCGGGCGCGCCACCCTCGCCCTCGTCGACGACTGCACCGCACTGGCCTCGCACCCCACGCAGACCTGGGTCCTGAAGCCCGAGGTCCGCGAGGAGACGCTGAGCGCGTTCGCGACCCCCGAGGCCGCCCGGCTTGCCCTGGAGGCCACCATCGGCACCCTGCCCGCCGGCCCCCGTACCGAAGGCGCCTCGCCGGAGCACTGCGTACCGGCCCACGGCGGCCCCTGCGAAAGCCCGGGACACGACGGGCTCGGCACCGAGCGCGCCGCGCTCGCCCTGCTGTCCGGCGTACCGGCCGACCTCGACACGCTGAGCGTCGAGGGGCTCTGCGACACCCTGCGGGCCGTCCTGTGGCTGCGCCAGGTCCCCGGCATCGCCGGGCTTCCTGACGTCGACCACGTTCAACACCGGCTGGAGCGGGCCCGGTTGCTCGAACCCCTGGAGCGGTTGTCCGACGGCCCGATCCACGGGCGGCAGCGCGAACTCGACGCGCTGCGCGCGTACATCGCGCTGCCCTCCGAACCGGCCGAGCCGCCCGTCCTCATCCACGGCGTGGGCGGCATCGGCAAGAGCACCCTGCTCGCCACCTTCTTCGTCGAAAGCCTCCGCGACTCCCCCACCGGATTCCCCTTCGCCTTCATCGACTTCGAGCGCCCGACGCTCTCCATCCACGAACCGGCCACGGTGCTCGCCGAGGCCGCCCGCCAGCTCGGCGTCCAGTACCCCGCCCACCGGGCCGCGTTCGACGCCCTCGCCGACGAGTGCGAGGAGACCGCGGCCTCGCATCGCGGCGAACGGAACCAGCTCGACGAGCTGTACCAGCTGTCCGCCACCCGCGCGACCCTCGGCCGCGACTACTCGGCGGGGTTCCACGCCCGGGCCAGCGCCCGCGAACAGGAACTGGCCCGCCAGGTCGCCGAGTTGGTCGCCGAGGCGGTCGCCACGCCGGACGGCGAGGACGCTCCCCCGCTGGTGATCGCCTACGACTCCTTCGAGGAGGCCCAGTACCGGGGCTCCCCGGTCCTCGGCCGCATGTGGGCCATCTGGTCGGCGCTGCGCGCCGCGTATCCCCGGCTGCGCTACCTCGTCGCTGGTCGCGCCCCCATCGACCACCCGGCGAAGGTGCTCACGCCGCGCACCATGGAACTGGGCGAGCTGGACCAGCAGGCGTCCCTGGACCTGTTGATGTCCTCCGGGGTCGACGACGAGGCCGTCGCCCGGGACCTCGTCGACCGGATCGGCGGCCATCCGCTCAGCCTGAAACTCGCCGCACGGACCACCGTCCTGCTGGGCGCCGGATCCGAGCCGCTCGGCGACCTGCTGCGCACCCTGCCCTCGCGCCGCCGGTACTTCCACCACCAGGTCGACCAGATGCTGATCCAGGGCACGTTGTACGACCGCATCCTCAACCACATCGCGGACGAAGCGGTCCGCGCCCTCGTGCAGGCGGGCCTGGCGCTGCGGGTGATCACCCCGGAGCTGGTCAGGGAGGTCCTCGCCGAACCGGCCGGCCTGGAGGTCGGTTCCGACCAGGAGGCCCGTGCCCTCTTCGGCCGGCTGGTCTCGCGGCTCGACCTGATGGAGCCGGCGGGGCCGCAGGCCGTACGGCACCGGGCGGATCTGCGCTCGATCATGCTGCGGCTCTCCGACAGCGCGCGGACGGACCTGATGCGGGCGGTCGACCACCTGGCGGTGGAGTTCCACGCCGCACGCGAGGGGCCCGCCGCACGCGCCGAGGAGATCTACCACCGCCTGCGGCTGGGCCAGAACCCCCGCGCGGTGGAACGGCGTTGGGAGCCAGGGGTGGCCCCCTACCTGACCGGTGCGGACCGCGACATGCCGCCCCGCTCGGCCGCGTTCCTGCTCGGGAAGCTCGGCGGACACGTACCCGACCGGATCATGGCCGAGGCGGACCAGGAGGACTGGGAGCGGATCGCCGCGCGCGAGGTCGAGGACCTGCTCACCCAGGGGTACGTGGAGGCGGCGGTGGAGCGGCTGGGCGAGCGGCGGCCCTGGACGCCGTGCAGCAGGCTGCACGGGCAGCTGGTGGAGACCCTGGCGCGGTCCGGGCGGATCGCGGAGGCCCGGGAGACCGCCGAGCAGGCCGTGGACCTGGCGGCCGAGGCGGGGTGCGCGCGGACCCGCCTCGAACTGCTCCAGATGTCCGCGCGGCTCGCCCAGGACGAGGGCGACCTCACGGACGCCGACCACGACCTCCAGGAGGCGGAGGACGTCGCGGCCGGGCTCGGTCTCGCGCACGAGTCGATGGGCGTCCTGGTGGCCCGTTCGCGCCTGGCGGCGCTGTCGGACGAGGGCTCGGCCGAGATGGACGACCGCCTCGCCCGTACGCTGCGCGGCATGCCGGACGAGGAGCTGGCCCGGCAGCCCGCCCTGGCCAGGGCGGCGGCGGCCACGGCCTCCCGGGTCGATCCCGAACTCCTGGAACACACGCTGCGGCTCGTGGGACTTCCGGCCGACGACGAGGCGGTCGTCGAGGCCCTGGCCCGCTGGATCGACACGGCGATGACCGACGAACCGCAGCTGCGCGAACCCCTGATCCGGATCCTGGAGTCGGCGACCGGCACCCCCGCGGCGGCCGTCCCCACCGGGACCGTCCCCACCGCGACGAGGACCTCGACGGGCGGCCACGCGGTCCCGCACACCGCCCGGATGACACGGGCGGAGGTGGAGCGGGCGCTGCGCCAGGCGCGCGAGCGCGGGACGCTGGACAGCGTCGCCTGGCGGGTCCTCACCCTCCGCGACGCCAGCGGCGACCTGGTCGAGGGCGTCGCCGCCGCCATGGACGCGGGCACCCCGGCCCGCGGCCCCGCCACGGAGCCCGCCACCGGCGGGGACGGCCGGGGCCTCTGGTCGCAGCCCCCGCCCGCCGCGACCGAGGGCTCGATCCGCGGGGAGCCGTACCTCTCCGCCGAGGACCTCGTCCGCGTCCGCAACGCGGCCCTGGACGCGGGGCTCGCCGAGGACGGGGTGCGGCGCCTGCTGTTCGCGGGGACGACCGCGCACTTCCGGGCCAGCCTGCCCGCGATGGACACCCCGCTGCGCCAGATGCACTCCGACCTGGACGTGATGAACCAGGTGGAGCGGTTGATCGACGGAACCGTTCCGCTGGAGATCTGGCTGCACAACGCGATCGCCCAGACCGTCGACGCGGCCCCGCTCACGGTGCTCCAGCGGGCGCTCGACGACGTGGCGCGGGACGCCGCAGGGGAGCCGGACCTGCCGCCCGGGACGCTGCCGGCCGAGACCAAGGAGGAGATCATCTTCCGGGACGACACCGTGCCGTTCGAGTTCCTGCAGGGCGGCGTCCTCGCCGGCTCGTCGGTCGCCCGGCTGAAGGTCCCCCCGTTCGAGTCGGGCCGCCCGCTCCAGCCCGCCTACCCGCACGCGGGCACCGGCTGGCTCATCACCCCCGACCTCCTCATCACCAACCACCACGTCGTGAACGCCCGTACCCGCTCGCCCGGGGTGGTGCTCCGGGTCGCCGACGACGACCTCCAGCTCCAAGTGCGCAACTCCCGCTCGCGGTTCGACTACGGCGCCGACGAGGCGGAGACCGTGGAGGCCACGGCGGGCGCCCTCGTCGCCTGGGACGAGACCCTCGACTTCGCGCTGATGCGGCTCTCGCCCGGGCTGCCGCCCCGCCCGGTGCTCAAGGTGGCGACCGCGCCGCTGCTCCTGACCGGCGCCGAACCGGTGGCGGTCAACATCATCCAGCACCCCGGCGGCCAGCCCAAGCGGGTGGCGCTGCGCAACAACCTCGTCTTCGAGGCCGACGACCGGGACCTCCGGTACTTCACCGACACCCGCAGCGGCTCCTCCGGTTCACCGGTCTTCACGGACGACTGGACGGTCGTGGCGCTCCACCGCGGCACCCGCCGCGTCGAGGAGGTCCACTACCAGGGCAGGACGACGGCGTTCGTGAACGTCGGCACCCAGATGAGCCGGATCCTGGCCCATCTGAAGGAGACGGCACCGGAGTTGTACGAGGAGATCGGCGCCGCACAGGCGGTGCCGGGGCCCGAGACCCACATGTGGGCTGCCTGAGCGTGACGTGAGGTGAGGTGCGAGATGGAGACGCGGAACGCGTACGGATCACCGGTCGCGACCGGCCCCGAGCGGGTCTTCGACGACCTGGCGGGCGTCGCCGCGCGGGTGCGCCGGCACCTGGAGGCGGAGATCTCCGAATCGGCGGCGGAGCTGCCACCGGACCAGGCCCCGGCCGGCCAGATCTCCCGCTTCGCGCAGGAGGAACGGGCCCGGGTCCTGGAGGCGGGGGTCGCCGGCCTGGAGAAGATGGCCGCGCACCGGGCGGACGAGATCGACGAGGACGAGTACTTCGGCGTGGAGGCAATCGTCCTCCTGGAGGGCAGGCCGGCGATCCTGGTGCAGGGGCAGAACTTCGCCGCCCAGGACGGCGACTGGTCGGTCCTGGAGGCCGGCCGGGACGCGATCCGCGAGTCGATCGCCCGCGTCGGCCGGGTCGAGGTGACCGGCCACCCGAACCTGGACTGGGTCGGCA
The DNA here is from genome assembly GCF_053594455.1 of Streptomyces sp. NPDC001927. NCBI lineage: Bacteria > Bacillati > Actinomycetota > Actinomycetes > Kitasatosporales > Streptomycetaceae > Streptomyces > Streptomyces sp. NPDC001927. Next base: position 630,196 of record NZ_JBSFEN010000002.1, read on the forward strand.
CGGCCTTCCTCGTGGGGCCGCGCGCGGTGATGACGAACCGGCACGTGGCGGTGGAGTTCAGCCGCGCAGTGGACGCGGGCTGGTCCTTCCAGCAGGGCATGTCGGCGCGCGTCGACCCGGGCGAGGAGCTGGCCGCGGTCCCCGTGGCGGATCCGGGCCTTGGGTCGGGGTCGCCCGCGTACGAGGTGACCGAGGTGATAGGCATCCACCCGGAGGTCGACATGGCCCTCCTGCGGATCGAACCACCGGACGGCGACCCGCTGCCGACCCCGCTCGCCGTGGCCGCCGACGCACCCGCCGACGTGCCCGGACGGCCGGTGTACGTGGTCGGCTACCCGGCCTGGGACGGGCGGCGCAACGAGCCGGAGTCGATGCGCCGGATCTTCATGGACATCTACAACGTCAAGCGCCTCCAGCCGGGTACGGCGACGGAGTTCGCCCCCGGCGGCCTGGTGATGAAGCACGACTGCTCGACCCTCGGCGGCAACAGCGGCTCCCCGGTCTTCGACCTGACGGACCACCGCGTCCTCGGCCTGCACTTCGGCGGCCGCTACCGCCTCGGCAACGTCGCCGTCCCCCTGTGGGAGCTGATCGACGATCCGCTGCTGGCGCAGGCGGAGATCAACTGGGTCTGAACGACGGCCGGGCAGCCTCGGGATCACGTCGCTGAACTCCCGCCCCGTGTGGCAGAGTCGGGCCGGTACGGAGGGTGACGGGGGCGAAGGGGGCGGCGTGGCGCGGGTGATCGACGGCCGGTTCGAGCTGGTGGCACGGCTCGGCGGCGGCGGGATGGGCCTCGTATGGAAGGCCCGCGATCTGATGCTCCGCCGCGACGTGGCGCTGAAGGAGGTACGGCCACCCGATCCGGCGCTCGCCGAGTACGACCCCGCGGGCGCCCGCGCCCTGCGCGACCGGGTCCTGCGCGAGGCGAGGGCGCTCGCCCGCGTCACTCACCCGAACGTGGTGACGATCCATCACATCGTCGACGAGGGCGAGGAGTCGTACCCCTGGCTCGTGATGGAGCTGGTCACCGGCGGCTCCCTCCAGGACCGGCTCGACCGGGGCAGGCTCACGCCCGGCGAGGCGGCCACGCTCGGGCGCGGGATCCTCACGGGGCTGCGCGCGGCGCACGCGGTGGGCATCCAGCACCGGGACATCAAGCCCGCGAACGTCCTGCTGCGCCCGGACGGTTCCCCGGTCCTGACGGACTTCGGCATCGCGGCGCTCCACGGGTCGACCGCGCTCACCGCCGCCGGTTCCCTCATCGGCACCCCCGACTTCATGGCCCCCGAACGGGTCGGCGGGGAGGAGGGCGGTCCGGCCGCCGACCTCTGGTCGCTGGCCCTGACCTTGTACGTGGCCGTGGAGGGCCAGAACCCGCTGCGCCGCGGCGGGACGCTCGCCACGCTCGCGGCGGTCCTCGGCGAGGACGTCCCGCCCCCGCGCGAGGCCGGCCCGCTCACGGGGGCGCTGACGGCCGTCCTCGTACGGGACCCGGCGGCCCGCCCGGACGCGGAGACGCTCGACGGGCTACTGGCGGAGGCGGAGCGCGCCGCGGGCACGGAACCGGAGCCCGAGGACGCGCGGCCTGCGGAGCCCGACACCGCGACCTCGTACCGGATCGCGCCACCGGCACCGACACGGACACCCCGGCGCGTACGGAAGAGCTGGCTCGCGGCTGTCGGGGCGGTGGCGCTGACGCTGACCGGCGTTCTGGCCTGGACACTGTGGCCCGACGGCGGCGCCAAGGCCAAGGGCGGCGACAAGCCGTCCGCGTCCACGTCACCGAGCACTCCCCGCACGCCCACGACCGCGACCACGACCACGCCCACCGTCACGATCGGCATCAAGTCCGACCAGCCCGGCTTCGCGCGGCAGAAGGACGACGGCACGTACGCGGGCCTGGACGTGGAGGTCGCGACGTACGTCGCCCGCGCCCTGGGCCACGACCCCGCCGCCATCGAGTGGAAGGGCATCACGAGTGCCGAACGGGAGAGCGCCCTCACCCGTGGTGAGGTCGACCTCGTCGTGGCGACGTACGCGATCACGGACCGGCGCGCCCAACAGGTCGACTTCGCAGGCCCGTATCTCACGGCCCACCAGGACGTCCTGCTCCGAGCCGAGGAGGCGGGAGTCACTCGGCTGGAGGATCTGCAGGGCAAGACATGGTGCTCGGTCACCGGTTCCACCTCGGCCGAGAACATCACGAAGAACCTCACGTGGGCGGTCGTGTACGGACGCTCCACGTACGAGGTGTGCATGCAGGACCTGGCCGCCGGCACCGTCGACGCCGTCACCACGGACAACGCCCTGCTCGCCGGATACGCCGCACAAGCCGAGTACCAGGGCAAGTTCAAACTCGCCGGATTCAAGCTGACCGACGAGCGCTACGGCGTCGGCCTGCCGAAGGGCAGCCCCTTGCGGGGGCGCATCGACACGGCCCTCAAGGCCATGGTGGCGGACGGCTCGTGGGCGGCGGCCGTGGAGAGGAACCTGCCGCTGCTCAAGGCGACGGACACCGCCAAATCGCCGACCGGCTGACCCGGGCCCGGGCGGCTCACCCCGCCGCGCCCTCCGCCGCCTCCTGCGCGATGCGGTCGAACTGCGCGCCCATCGCCTCGGCGAGCGCCTGGGCGGCGGACAGGGGCCGGACCATGACGGTGAAGTCGTCGATCCGGCCGTCCTCGTCGAAGTGGAGGAAGTCGCAGCCCTGGACCCGGCGGCCGTTCACCGTGGCGGTGAAGACGAGGGCGTGGTCGCGGCCGTCGGGGTTGGCGATCTCGCGTTCGTACGTGAAGTCCTCGAAGACCCGCATCACGCCCCGGAGGATGGCGGCGGTGATCGCCTTGCCGGCGTACGGCTTGAAGGCCACGGGGCTGGTGAAGACGACGTCCTCGGCGAGCAGGGCCTCGATGGCGGCCGCGTCACGGTTCTCGACGGCCTTGCGGAACGGGTGCATACGCCCTCGCAATACTCAAATACTTGAATAGGTTGGGGAGGAGGCTAGAGCCGGGGGCCCGGCCCTGTCCACCCCGGATCGAGCGTCACGGGACCAGCACGACCTTGCCGTTCACCGTGCCCGACTCGGCCAACCGCATCGCGTCGGCGACCTGGCTCAGCGGGAGTTCGGCCGCGACCCTGGCCGTGATCTCGCCGCGCCGCATCGCCTCGAAGACCTGCCCGAGGTCGGCACGCAGGCGGCTGCGGAAGCGGTCCTTCGCGAAGGCCCGGCCGCCCCAGACGTTGTAGAAGTACGCGCGCCGACCGTTGGGCAGCGCCTGCCAGGCCCACACCCGGCCGAGGATCTTCAGTACCGGCATCTGCTTCGAGCCGGAGTCGTCCCGGGTGGCGGCGCTGCCGTACGAGACGAGGGTGCCGCCCTTCGCGAGCAGCCGCCAGGAGTCGACGACGCTGCGGCCGCCGACGTGGTCGAAGACCGCGTCGACCCCGCCCGGCGCCAACTCCCGTACGCGGGCGGGCACATCCTCGGTCCGGTAGTCGATCGGGGTGACGCCGAGCCGTCGCAGGGCCTCGTGATGGCGGGCGGAGGCGGTGCCGATGACCTTCACCCCGGCGCTCCGCGCGAGCTGGACGAGCACGGTGCCGACGCCGCCGTTGGCGCCGTGCACCAGGACGGTCTGACCGGACCTGATCCGGGCCTTGCGGTGGAGCATCTGCCAGGCCGTGATCCCGTTGACGACGGCGGTCTCCGCCTCGGCGGCCCCGAGACCCTCCGGTACGGGGACGACATCGGCGGCGTCGAGCAGGACGTGGCTGGCCCAGCCGCCCGTCTTGGTCAGCGCGGCCACCCGGGTGCCGAGCAGGTCCGGGCCGACCCCGGCCCCCACGGCGGCGACGCGGCCGACCAGGTCGTACCCCGGGACGAAGGGGAACGGCGGCTGGTCGTAGTACCGGCCTCGGCGCATCTGCTGCTCCGCGAAGGAGACCCCGGTCGCCTCCATGGCGACGAGCACCTGACCCGCTCCGGCCGCCGGAACCGGCCCGTGCCGCAGCTGGAGCCCCTCGGGCTCCACCGTGCCGGGAAGGACGACCTCTACTCGCTCGATGACGCTCATGACGACCTGCCTCCGCTGTCGACGACGTAACGACTACGCCTTATCGCTTCCGTTACAAGGTATAACCGAGCTCTCGCGAAGCTGTCAAGCATTCGCATGAGTGATAGCGTCTAACCATCAGCGTCGGAGCGGGAGGAACCCATGACGGAGACCGGCGGAACGCCACGCGAGCGGTACCGGAACCAGGTGCGCGCCGAGGTCAAGCAGCTGGCCTGGGAGCAGATCGCGGCCGACGGCGCCTCGGCTCTGTCGCTCAACGCGATCGCCAAGAAGATGGGCATGAGCGGACCCGCGCTGTACCGGTACTTCGCGGGCCGGGACGAGCTGATCACCGAGCTCGTCCGGGACGCCTACCGCAGCCTCGCCGACACCGTCCGCGAGGCGGAGAGCGAGGGCGCCGACCTCTCCGACATCGCCCGCGCGCTGCGCCGCTGGGCCCTCGCCGACCCGCACCGCTACTTCCTCGTCTACGGCACACCCGTGCCCGGCTACCACGCGCCGGACGAGATCACCGGCATCGCATCCGAGATCATGAGCGTGCTCCTGCGGGCCGGCGAGGCCGCGGGTTCGCCGGACCCCTTCGCCACGGCGATGGCGTTCTGGACCCGGCTCCACGGGGTGCTCTCGCTCGAACTCGCGGGCCATTTCACGGGCATGGACGACGTGTCTCCGGAAGCCCTCTTCGAGAACGAGGTCGCGACGCTCGGCAGGTAGCCGTACGGACAGGGCCGGTAGGGTGTGCCGGGTGCGGGGGCGCGTTCGTATCTTCTTTCGACGACACGCACAGGGGGTTCCTCGTGCCCGTTCCACGGATGAGCAACACGCCGCTCCCCGGCATAGGCGTCCGCTACGACCTGACGACCCGTGAGCACCGGCGCCTGTCGGTGATCGCCCACCGGGACGGCAGCCGGACACTGAACGCGTACCGCCGGGACGATCCCGACGAGTGCGCGCTGTCCGCGAAGCTCACCGCCAAGGAGGCGGAGGCGCTGATCGACGCGCTGATGCCCTCGCACCACAGCCCCAACCTGCTCTCCACCACCGACCTGGGCCTGGTCGCCGAGCGGATCGAACTGTCCGCGCACTCGCACTGGAACGGACGCGTCCTGGGCGAGACCCGGACCCGTACCGAGACCGGCGCCTCCATCGTCGCGGTCCTGCGGCGGGCCGACGCGATCCCGTCGCCCGCACCGGACTTCCGCCTTGCCGGCGGGGACACCCTCATCGTGATCGGCACCCGCGAGGGCGTCGAGGCGGCCGCCGCGATCCTCGGCCAGGAGTGAGCGGCATGCACTCCTCCGCCGTCTTCCTGATCGAGTTCGGCGCGATCATCCTCGCGCTCGGACTGCTCGGCCGTCTCGCCGGACGGTTCCAGTTCTCCCCGATACCCCTCTACCTGCTCGCGGGCCTCGCGTTCGGCGAGGGCGGTCTGCTTCCGCTGGGCACCAGTGAGGAGTTCGTCGCGATCGGCGCCGAAATCGGCGTGATACTCCTGCTGTTGATGCTGGGCCTCGAGTACACCGCCAGCGACCTGGTGACCAACCTCAAGACCCAATACCCGGCGGGCTTGGTCGACTTCGCCCTCAACGCCCTGCCCGGCGCCGGGATGGCGCTGCTCCTCGGGTGGGGCCCGGTCGCCGCCGTCGTCCTGGCGGGCGTCACCTGGATCTCGTCCTCCGGCGTCATCGCCAAGGTCATGGGCGACCTCGGCCGCCTCGGCAACCGCGAGACACCGGCCATCCTGAGCATCCTGGTCCTGGAAGACCTGGCCATGGCGGTCTACCTGCCGATCGTCACCGCCCTGCTGGCCGGGGTGAGCCTGGCGGCCGGGAGCGTCACTCTCGCCATCGCCCTCGGCGTCGCGGGCACGGTCCTCTTCGTCGCCGTCCGCTACGGCAGGCTCATCTCCCGCTTCGTCTCCAGCGACGACCCGGAGAAGCTCCTCCTGGTCGTCCTCGGTCTGACGCTGCTCGTCGCCGGCATCGCCCAGCAGCTCCAAGTGTCCGCCGCCGTCGGCGCGTTCCTCGTCGGCATCGCCCTCTCGGGCGAGGTCGCCGAGGGCGCCCACCATCTGTTGAGCCCGTTGCGGGACCTGTTCGCGGCGGTGTTCTTCGTCTTCTTCGGTCTGCACACCGACCCGGCCAGCATTCCGCCGGTGATCCTGCCCGCGCTCGCGCTCGCCGTGGTCACGGCGGCGACGAAGATCGCCACGGGCTACTGGGCCGCCCGGCGGGCCGGGATCTCCGTCAAGGGCCGCTGGCGGGCGGGCGGCACGCTCGTCGCCCGGGGCGAGTTCTCCATCGTCATCGCGGGTCTCGCCGTCACCGCGGGCGTCGAACCGGCCCTCGGCCCGCTCGCGACGGCGTACGTCCTCGTCCTCGTCGTCCTCGGCCCGCTCACCGCCCGCTACACGGAGCCGATCGCCACCCGCGTCACCGCTCGCCTCCGCAGAGCCCCCGCCGTCGCGGCCAGGCCGGTCGAAGCCCCCGTCGTCACGGCCACGCCGGTCGAAGCCCCCGTCGAAGCCCCCGTCGAAGCCCCGGCCGAGGAGATCCTGGAGCCCGTGGAGGACGGCACCTCCGGACGCCCCTGAGCCCGTCCTCTCACCGCCCCGATTCCGCCACCGGGTACGGCACGAAGGTGCCGCTGTTCTGGTCGATCCGCAGAGGGAGGCCGAGCGGCGGGACCGCCCGCTGGGGGCAGTCGAGCCGTTCGCAGAGCCGGCAGCCCATCCCGATGGGGGTGGCCGCCGCCGCGTTGTCGAGGTCAAGGCCGTCGGAGTACACCAGGCGTGAGGCGTGCCGGAGTTCGCAGCCCAGGCCGATCGCGAAGGTCTTGCCCGGCTCGCCCCAGCCGCCGCGGTGCCGGGTGACGGCGCGGGCCGTCCACAGATAGCGCTGCCCGTCGGGCATGGCGGCGATCTGCACGTGGATGCGACCGGGGGCGGCGAACGCCTCGTACACGTTCCACAGCGGGCACGTGCCGCCCGCGCGGGAGAAGTGGAAGCCGGTCGCCGACTGCCGCTTGGACAGGTTGCCGGCCCGGTCGACGCGGACGAAGGAGAAGGGCACCCCGCGCAGCCGGGGCCGTTGCAGGGTGCTCAGCCGGTGGCAGACGGTCTCGTGGCCGAGGCCGAAGTGGTCGGTGAGCCGCTCGATGTCGTAGCGGAACTCCTCGGCGACGGCGTGGAAGGAGCGGTACGGGAGGATCAGCGCCGCCGCGAAGTAGTTGGCGATCCCGATCCGGGCCAGGGCGTGGGCGGGCGAACCGGCCGCGAAGTCCTCGGCCGCGTGCCGGTCGAGCTCCGCACCCCACTCCAGCAGGGCCAGTTGGGTGGCCATGCGGAAGGCACGCTGCCCGGGCCGCAGGCGCGGGGAGAGGTGGAGGGTCCGCGTCGTCCCGTCGTAGTGGTGGAGCCGGTCGCCGGTCTCGGCGGAGAGCCGTACGCCGTGGGTGTCGGCGAGCCGGGCCGTCAGCGCCCGGACGACCTCGCCCGGCTGGATGCCGATCTCGGCGGCGAGCCCTTCGGCCCCGAGGTCGATGTCGTGCAGGTAGTTCTGGCGGCGGTAGAAGAAGTCCCGGATCTCCTCGTGCGCGGAGCGCGGCGACTCCCCGGCCGCGTACCGGCCGTCGGCGGCGTCGGCCAGCTGCTCGGACAACGCCTGGTTACGACGGCCCAGTTGGACCAACACCCGGGCGACCTCGGGCAGCCGCGACGCCAGTTCGGCCAGCTCGGAGGGGGCGACGCGGGACGCGGACAGCTCCCCCGCGAGCGCCTCCCGGAGGTCCGCGACAAGCCGCCCGGTGTCCCGCTCGGAGAAGAAGCCCGGGTCGACGCCGAAGGTCTCGGTGAGCCGCAGCAGCACCGGCACGGTGAGCGGCCGGGAGTCGTGCTCCATCTGGTTCAGATAGCTCGGCGAGATGCCCAGCGTCCGGGCCAGCTCCGCCTGGCTCATCCGGCGGTCCTCGCGCAGCCGCCGCAGCCGCGCCCCCGCGTACGTCTTGCCCACGCGCGCTCCCCCTCCATGTCCGTCCGGGACAGGGGCAGCGTACGTCAGACGGCATCCTTCGCACCCTTCGCAATCTTGGCAATCCGGCTCCGGAAGATTCGCAGAACTTGGCACTTCTCCACGATTGATGGCACTGCGTGCCAGTGCCAGAGTCTGAGTGCGGCCCGCCGGACCCCACAGGCACCGACCGGAGCCGGGACCCGATTCGCGCCCTGATGTCGGCCATCCCGGCGATGCGACGGCCTGGAGTGGCCAGATTGCTCACCTCCGCCCCGTCGGGCGCCGGCGGGCCGCGACCCACAGTGAGACACCTAGTGCCACACCGCAGGAGCCCCACGGGAGAGCCGTGCGCGGCTTGGCAAACGCAACAGAACCAAGGAGACGGTGACGATCATGGCAGCGACGAACCCGACCGCGGAGCAGCTCGCCCAGCGCTGGGCGACCGACCCGCGCTGGGCCGGCATCGAGCGCACGTACACCGCGGAGGACGTGCTGCGGCTGTCCGGCAGCGTCCGTGAGGAGCACACCCTGGCCCGGCGCGGCGCCGAGCGGCTCTGGCGGCAGCTCCACGACCTCGACTACGTCCACGCGCTCGGCGCGCTCACCGGCGGCCAGGCCGTCCAGCAGGTGCGCGCGGGCCTCCAGGCCATCTACCTCTCCGGCTGGCAGGTCGCCGCCGACGCCAACCAGGCCGGCCACACCTACCCCGACCAGAGCCTCTACCCGGTCAACTCGGTGCCGCAGGTGGTCCGTCGGATCAACAACGCCCTGCTGCGGGCGGACCAGATCGCCACGGCCGAGGGCGGCGACGACACCGACTGGCTCGCGCCGATCGTGGCCGACGCCGAGGCCGGGTTCGGCGGCCCGCTCAACGCCTTCGAGCTGACCAAGGCGATGATCGCGGCCGGTGCGGCAGGCATCCACTACGAGGACCAGCTGGCGTCCGAGAAGAAGTGCGGCCACCTCGGCGGCAAGGTCCTCGTGCCCACCGCCCAGCACATCCGAACCCTGAACGCGGCCCGCCTCGCCGCCGACATCGCCGACACCCCGACCCTGGTCGTCGCCCGCACCGACGCCCTGGCCGCGACCCTGCTGACCAGTGACGTCGACGAGCGCGACGCCGAGTTCGTGACCGGCGAGCGCACGGCCGAGGGCTTCTACCGCGTCCGTAACGGCATGGGCCCGGTCATCGCGCGCGGCCTCGCCTACGCCCCGTACGCCGACCTCATCTGGGTCGAGACGGGCACCCCTGACCTGGCGCAGGCGCGGGAGTTCGCCGAGGCGATCCACGCGCGGTACCCGGACCAGATGCTCGCGTACAACTGCTCGCCGTCCTTCAACTGGAAGGCGGCCCTGGACGACGACCAGATCGCCAAGTTCCAGCGCGAACTGGGCGCGATGGGCTACAAGTTCCAGTTCATCACGCTGGCCGGCTTCCACTCCCTCAACCACGGCATGTTCGACCTCGCCCGCGGCTACGCCGAGCACGGCATGACCGCCTATGTCGACCTGCAGGAGCGGGAGTTCGCCGCGCAGGCGCAGGGCTTCACCGCCGTCAAGCACCAGCGCGAGGTCGGCACGGGCTACTTCGACCTGGTCTCCACCGCCGTCAACCCTGCCTCCTCCACCACGGCCCTGGCCGGCTCGACGGAGGAAGAGCAGTTCCACTAGGCCCCTTCCTCGGGTCCCCGAGCCGCCGAAGCCGGGGACCCTCCCGCCGCCACCCCAGGAGAATCCGATGCCCACCACCGCGCTGACCCACCGTGTCCGCGTTCTCGCCGCACCGGGTGACCGGCACGCCGAGATCCTCACCCCCGCCGCCCTGGACTTCGTCGGGAAGCTGGCGGAGGCGTTCGGCGAACGCCGACTGGACCTGATGAAGGAGCGCCGCCGCCAGGCTCTGCGCCTGGCCGGCGGGGCCCCGCTGGCCTTCTCCCCGGTCACCGCCACCGTCCGCGACGACCTCGCGTGGCGGGTCGCGCCACCGGCGCCCGGTCTGACCGACCGGCGGGTCGAGATCACCGGTCCGCCGGACCGCCGCATGGCGGTCCACGCCCTCAACTCCGGTGCCCGCGTGTGGATGGCGGACTTCGAGGACGCCACGGCACCGACCTGGGAGAACGTCGTCGGCGGCCAGCTCGTCCTGCGCGACGCGATCGACCGGCGGATCGACTTCACCGGCGAGGACGGCAAGGAGTACCGGCTCGCCGACCGCGACCGGCTCGCCACGATCGTCGTCCGGCCGCGCGGCTGGCACCTCCTGGAGGAGCACCTGGAGTTCGACGGCACCCCGGTGCCCGCCTCCCTCGTCGACTTCGGCCTGTACTTCTTCCACTGCGCCCAGCGCCAGATCGACGCGGGCCACGGCCCGTACTTCTACCTCCCGAAGCTGGAGAACCGGTACGAGGCTCGGCTGTGGAACGACGTTTTCCTGCTGGCGCAGGAGCTCCTCGGCATCCCCCGGGGCACGGTCCGCGCCACCGTGCTCATCGAGACGATCACGGCCGCGTTCGAGATGGAGGAGATCCTCTACGAGCTGCGCGAGCACAGCTCGGGTCTCAACGCGGGTCGCTGGGACTACCTGTTCAGCCTGATCAAGACCTTCGGCCACCGCACCGACTTCCTCCTGCCCGACCGGGCGAAGGTCACCATGACCGCCCCGTTCATGCGGGCCTACACCGAACTCCTGGTGCACACCTGCCACAAGCGCGGCGCGCACGCGATCGGCGGGATGGCGGCCCAGGTGCCGAGCAAGGATCCGTCCGCCCACGAGGCGGCGCTCGCCAAGGTGCGGCTCGACAAGGAGCGGGAGGCGGAGGACGGCTTCGACGGCTCCTGGGTCGCCCATCCCGGGCTCGTCCCGGTCTGCCGCGAGGTGTTCGACGGCGTGCTCGGCGACCTGCCCGACCAGATCCACCGGACGCGGGACGACGTGGAGGTGACCCCGGCGGACCTGCTGTCGGTACGCCGGATCAGTGGACCGCCCACCCAGGAGGGCCTCCGCACGAACATCGCGGTCGCGCTCGGCTACTTCGCGGCCTGGCTGCGCGGTCAGGGCGCCGTCGCCCTGGACGGGCTGATGGAGGACGCGGCGACCGCGGAGATCGCGCGCGTCCAGATCTGGCAGTGGGTGCGGCACCGGCTGATCGACCGGGAGACCGTCGTACGGCTGCTCGACGAGGAGCTCGACACGCTCGGCGCCCAGTACCCGTGGGCCCCACTGGAGGAGGTGCGGGCGATCTTCGAACGGAACGCCCTCAGCGGTGAACTGCCGCTGTTCTTCACCCCGGACGCCTACTCCCGCCACCTCGTGCGCCACGCGGAGCCCCGGTCATGAGCGCCGCGATCACGGGCGCCGAGGAGATCACCCGCGTCGGGGTGGTCGGCGGCGGCCAGATGGGGGCGGGTATCGCGGAGGTCTGCGCGCGGGCCGGACGGCACACGATCGTCTGCGAGACGGACGCCGTGACCGCCCGGGCCGCGCGGGAGCGGGTGACCGCCTCCCTGGACCGTGCCGTACGCCGGGGCAAGCTGGAGCCGGCCGCCGCGCAGGGCGCCCTCGACCGGCTCGTCTTCACCGGCGATCTCGAGGAGTTGGCCGACCGCCAGCTCGTGATCGAGGCCGTCGTCGAGAACGCGGACGCGAAGACCGAGGTGTTCACCCGTCTCGACAAGATCGTCGAGGATCCCTCGGCGGTACTGGCGACCAACACCTCCTCGCTGCCCGTGATGCGCCTCGGCATGGCGACGAGCCGCGCCGACCGGGTGGTGGGCCTGCACTTCTTCAACCCCGTGCCGGTGCTGCCGCTGGTGGAGGTCGTGAGCTCGCTGCACACCGCGCCGGACACGGTCGCCCGCGTGGAGCGCTTCGCGACGGACGTCCTCGGCAAGACGGTCGTCCGCTCGCAGGACCGGGCCGGGTTCGTCGTCAACGCGCTGCTCGTGCCGTACCTCCTCGCCGCGATCCGTATGGCCGAGTCCGGCTTCGCCACCGCCGCCGACATCGACGCCGGCATGGAGCTGGGCTGCGCCCACCCGATGGGCCCGCTGAAGCTGGCCGACCTCATCGGTCTCGACACCGTCGCCTCGATCGCGGAGTCGCTGTACGAGGAGTTCAAGGAGCCCCTCTACGCGCCGCCCCCGCTGCTCCAGCGGATGGTGGAGGCGGGGCTGCTCGGCCGCAAGACGGGCCGGGGGTTCCACCCGTACCCCGGCCGGGGCTGACCCCCGGGACTGCGGGGGCGGACCTGCGGGCGTGTCTCACCTCACCATCCGTATGGTGGACATCTCCCGACACAGCGCTGAACAGCCCCTTAGGGTGGCCGGTGCAGCTGGTTCGCCCCGTCAGCCGGACGGGATGCGTCGTAAGAGGGAACCCGGTGGGAATCCGGGACTGCCCCGCAGCGGTGAGCGGGAACGACCGCCGTCATACGCACTGGACCCGTACGGGTCTGGGAAGCGACGGCCAGTAGGTGTCCTCCCCCGTGGAGGATGTGCCCGCGAGTCCGAAGACCTGCCAACTGCCCGCGTACCGACCATGCGTACGCGGACATTCCGGTGACCTCGAGGGCGGGTCGGCGACCACACGAGACGGAGACACGCGCGTACGGCGCGAGGTCGGCCGTCCGGTCGGTCTCCCCTTCGCGCTCTCGTCCCGTCGCCGGGATCTCAGGGATTCATCTCGCGAAGGAGATCTCCGTGACCACCAAGCCCGCAGCCGCGGCAGCACGGGCCACCGTGTACGGCTACCCCCGTCAGGGGCAGCACCGGGAACTGAAGAAGGCGATCGAGGGGTACTGGAAGGGCCGCGTCACCGCCGACGCCCTCCGGACCACCGCCGCCGAACTGCGCCGCTCCCACTGGAGCCGGCTCGCCGAAGCGGGCGTCCACGAGGTGCCGACCGGCGACTTCTCCCTCTACGACCACGTCCTGGACACCACCGTCATGGTCGGCGCGATCCCCGCGCGGCACCGCGACGCCGTCTCCGCCGATCCCCTCGACGGCTACTTCGCCATGGCACGCGGTACGCAGGACGTCGCGCCGCTGGAGATGACCAAGTGGTTCGACACCAACTACCACTATCTGGTCCCCGAGTTGGGACCCGACACGGTCTTCACGGCGGACTCCGCCAAGCAGGTCGCCGAGCTGACGGAGGCCCTCTCCCTCGGCCTGACGGCCCGTCCGGTCCTCGTCGGCCCCGTGACCTATCTGCTCCTCGCCAAGCGCGCGCCCGGGGTGGCCGCCGACTTCGACCCGCTGACGCTCCTCGACCGGCTGCTGCCGGTGTACGCCGAGGTCCTCGCCGACCTGCGGGCCGCGGGCGCCGAGTGGGTGCAGCTCGACGAGCCCGCCCTGGTCCAGGACCGCACCCCGGCCGAGCTGAACGCCGCCGCCCGTGTCTACCGCGAGCTCGGTGGCCGTACGGACCGGCCGAAGCTGCTGGTCGCCTCGTACTTCGACCGGCTCGGCGAGGCCCTGCCCGTGCTCGCCAAGGCCCCCGTCGAGGGGCTCGCGCTCGACTTCACCGGCTCCGCCGCCGCCAACCTGGAGGCCCTCGCGGCCGTGGGCGGGCTGCCGGGCAAGCGCCTGGTCGCCGGCGTGGTCGACGGCCGCAACATCTGGGTCAACGATCTGGCGAAGTCCCTGACGACCCTCGGCACCCTGCTCGGGCTCGCCGACCGGGTCGACGTGGCGGCCTCCTGCTCGCTGCTGCACGTCCCCCTCGACGCGGCCGCCGAGCGGGACATCGACCCGCAGATCCTGCGCTGGCTCTCCTTCGCCAGGCAGAAGACCGCCGAGGTGGTCACGCTCGCCAAGGGCCTGTCCCACGGCACCCCCGCGATCGCCGCCGAACTGGCCGCCAACCGGGCCGACCTGGCCTCGCGGGCGGAGTCCCCGCTCACCCGCGACCCGGCCGTGCGCGCCCGTACCGGCGCGGTCTCCGCCGCCGACACCCGCCGCTCCCAGCCGTACGCCGAGCGGGCCGCCGCCCAGCACGCCCACCTCGGTCTTCCGCTGCTGCCGACGACCACCATCGGCTCCTTCCCGCAGACGGACGAACTGCGCACCGCCCGCGCCGACCTGCGCGCGGGCCGGATCGACACGGCCGGCTACGAGGAGCGCGTCAAGGCCGAGGTCCGGGAGGTGATCGCCTTCCAGGAGAAGGCCGGTCTGGACGTCCTGGTGCACGGGGAGCCCGAACGCAACGACATGGTCCAGTACTTCGCCGAGCAGCTGACCGGGTACCTCGCGACGCAGCACGGGTGGGTCCAGTCGTACGGCACCCGGTACGTCCGGCCGCCGATCCTGGCCGGCGACATCTCGCGCCCCGCGCCGATGACGGTGCGCTGGACGACGTACGCGCAGTCCCTGACCCACCGCCCGGTCAAGGGCATGCTGACGGGACCGGTCACCATGCTCGCCTGGTCCTTCGTCCGGGACGACCAGCCGCTCGGCGAGACCGCCCGGCAGGTCGCGCTCGCCCTGCGCGACGAGGTGAACGACCTGGAGGCGGCGGGCACTTCGGTCGTCCAGGTGGACGAGCCGGCCCTGCGGGAGACCCTGCCGTTGCGCGCGGCCGACCGGGCCGCGTACCTGGACTGGGCGACGGAGGCGTTCCGGCTCTCCACCAGCGGGGTACGGCCGGACACCCAGATCCACACGCACATGTGCTACGCGGAGTTCGGTGACATCGTGCAGGCCATCGACGACCTGGACGCGGACGTGATCAGCCTGGAGGCCGCCCGTTCGCACATGCAGGTCGCCCGCGAGCTGGCCGCGCACGGCTACCCGCGCGAGGCAGGTCCCGGTGTGTACGACATCCACTCCCCGCGCGTCCCAAGCGCCGAGGAGGCCGCAGACCTGCTCCGTACGGGACTCAAGGCCATCCCCGCCGAGCGGCTCTGGGTCAACCCCGACTGCGGTCTGAAGACCCGGGGCTGGCCGGAGACCCGCGCCTCGCTGGAGAACCTGGTCGCGGCGGCGCGCACGGTACGGGGCGAGCTGCCGGCGTCCTGACCGAGCGCGCGCGAGCGGGCCAGGGCACGTGCGGGTGCCCCGGCCCGTCCCGCCGGTCGGTCGGTCAGTCAGTCAGTCAGTCAGTCAGTCGACCGGTCGGTCCGATGTCAGCGGTGGCGGAACTCAGGCGGTCGCTTGTCGACGAAGGCGGCCATGCCCTCCTTCTGGTCGGCGGTGGCGAACACCGCGTGGAACAGCCGCCGTTCGAAGCGCACGCCCTCGGTGAGCGTGGTCTCGAAGGCCCTGGCGACCGCTTCCTTGGCCATCATCGCGACCGGCAGCGACATGCCGGCGATCGTCTCGGCGACGGCGAGGGCCTCGGGGAGCAGTTCGTCGGCGGGGAGGACCCGGGAGACGAGGCCCGCGCGTTCGGCCTCGGCCGCGTCCATGGTGCGCCCGGTGAGGCACATCTCCATGGCCTTGGCCTTGCCGACCGCTCGGGTCAGCCGCTGGGAGCCGCCGATGCCCGGGATGACGCCCAGTTTGATCTCCGGCTGGCCGAAGACGGCGGTGTCGGCGGCGAGCAGGACGTCGCAGAGCATGGCGAGTTCGCAGCCGCCACCGAGGGCGTACCCGGAGACGGCGGCGACGGTCGGGGTGCGCAGCTGGGCGAGCCGGTCCCAGGCGGCGAACCAGTCCGCGAGGTACATGTCCAGGTAGCCCTGGGGCCGCATCTCCTTGATGTCGGCCCCGGCGGCGAAGGCCTTGGCCGAGCCGGTGAGGACGACGCAGCCGCACTCCGGGTCCCGGTCGAGGGCCTCGGTGGCGGCCACGACCTCGTTCATGACCTGGAGGTTCAGCGCGTTGAGGGCGCCGGGCCGGTTGAGGGTCACGAGGGCGGTGCGGCCCTTGCGTTCGACCAGGATGGTTTCGTACTCCTGCGCCTCGGGGGCGGTCATGCGTGTCCTCCGTCGTTCTGCCTGATGGTGCGGACGATGCCGGAGAAGTCCTCGGTGGCTCCGATGCGTTCGGCGTAGGCGGCGTACAACTCTGCTGCCCGTAGGCCGAGTTCGGCGTGGACGCCACCGGCTCGGGCGGCGTTGGCGGCCAGGCCCAGGTCCTTGGCCATCAGGGAGGCGGCGAAGCCGGGCCGGTACTCCCGGTTGGCGGGACTGGTCGGAACGGGCCCGGGGACGGGGCAGTTGACGCTGAGCGCCCAGCACTGCCCGGAGGCCGTCGAGGCCACGTCGTACAGCGCCTGGTGGGAGAGGCCGAGGCTCTCGCCGAGGACGAACGCCTCGCTGACGGCGATCATGGAGACGCCGAGGATCATGTTGTTGCAGATCTTGGCGGCCTGGCCCGCGCCCGGTCCGCCGCAGTGGACGGCCTTCTTCCCCATGGCGTCGAGGAGGGGGCGGGCCTCGGCGAACTCCTCCTCGCCCCCACCGGCCATGAAGGTCAGCGTGGCGGCCTCCGCGCCAACCACGCCACCCGAGACCGGGGCGTCCAGGGCCCGCAGACCGGCGGCCGTCGCCCGTTCGTGGGCGGTACGGGCGTCGGCCACGTCGATGGTCGAGCAGTCGACGAACAGGATGCCGGGGCGAGCGGCGGCGAGGACGCCGTCGTACAGATCGAGGACGTGGCGGCCGGCCGGCAGCATGGTGACGACGACGTCCGCGCCCGAGACCGCCTCGGCTGCGGAGGCCGCGGGCTCCACGCCCGCCCGGGCGGCGGAGGCCAGGGCGTCGGCGTCGAGGTCGTGGCCGAGGACGCGATGGCCGGCCTCGACGAGGTGGGCGGCCATGGGGCCGCCCATGTGTCCGAGTCCGATGAACGCGACGGTACGGCTCACCAGGCCACCTCCGGGGTGGATTCGGGTCCGGCGAGCCCCAGTTCGGGGAGCTCGCGGAGCGGGGCGAAGAAGCGCTGGACGTCGGCGTCGGTGACCTCGTCGAGGGTGGCCGGGCGCCAGCGCGGGTTGCGGTCCTTGTCGACGACCTGGGCGCGGATGCCCTCCACCAGGTCGGGTCCGGTCAGGGCCGCGCAGGAGATCCGGTACTCCTGGTCGAGGACCCGCTCCAGCGGGCCGAGGTGCCGGGCCCGGCGCAGGGCGGCCAGGGTGACCTTGAGCGCGGTCGGGGACTTGGCGAGCAGGGTCTCGGCGGCCTCCTTCGCCTCCGGGCTCCCGTGGCCGAGGAGCCGGTGGACGATCTCCTCGACGGTGTCGGCGGCGTAGCAGGCGTCGATCCACTCCCGGCGCCCGGCGAGCACCCCGGGCGGTGCGGGCCGCACATGGCGGGCGAGGGCGTCCCGTACGGGCAGCTCGGCCAGGTCGGCTAGGAGGGCGCCCAGCTCGGCGGACGGTACGTGGTGGTCGGCGAGGCCGCACAGCAGGGCGTCGGCGGCGCCCACCGGCGTGCCGGTCAGCGCGAGGTGGGTGCCGAGTTCGCCGGGGGCGAGGGCGAGCAGATAGGTGCCGCCGACGTCCGGGACGAAGCCGATGCCGGTCTCGGGCATGGCGATCCGGGAGCGTTCAGTGACGATCCGGACGCTGCCGTGCGCGGAGATCCCGACACCGCCGCCCATGACGATGCCGTCCATGAGGGCGACGTACGGCTTGGGGTAGCGGGCGATCCTGGCGTTGAGCCGGTACTCGTCGCGCCAGAAGGCGGCGGAGGCCCGGCCGCCCGCGCGGGCGTCCTCGTGGATGGCGCGGATGTCGCCGCCCGCGCAGAGCCCGCGCTCCCCGGCGCCGCTGATGACGACGGTCTCGACGGCCGGGTCGTGCTCCCAGGCGGTGAGGGCCGCGTCGATCCGCCGCACCATGGGGTGGGTGAGGGCGTTGAGGGCCTGGGGGCGGTTGAGGGTGATGTGGCCGATGCGGCCAGTGGTGTGGAGCAGGACGTGTGCGTGTGCGGCGTCAGGGGAGGTCGTCGAGGTCATTCGAAGGCCTCCGTCAGTCCGCGGGCCACGATGACGCGCATGATCTCGTTGGTTCCTTCCAGGATCTGGTGGACCCGCAGGTCGCGGACGATCTTCTCGATGCCGTACTCGCTGAGGTAGCCGTAGCCGCCGTGCAGTTGGAGCGCCCGGTCGGCCACGGAGTAGCCGGTGTCGGTGGCGAACCGCTTGGCCATCGCGCACAGCTCCGGCGCCCGGGGGTCGCCGCGGTCGAGGGCGTGGGCGGCCTGCTGGACCAGGGCGCGGGCGGCGGTGAGTTCGGTCGCCATGTCGGCGAGGCGGAAGCGGAGGGCCTGGGCGTCGAGGAGCCGCCGCCCGAACGCCTGCCGGTCGGCGAGGTGCGTGAGGCTGCGGTCGAGGGCGCTGCGGGCCCCGCCGAGGGAGCAGGCCGCGATGCCGAGCCGACCGCCGTTCAGGCCGTTCATGGCGATGCGGAAGCCCTGGCCCTCGACCCCGAGGAGCCGGTCGGCGGGGACCCGGACAGCGTCCAGGACGACCTGGCGGGTGGGCTGGGCGTTCCAGCCCATCTTCCGCTCGTCGGGCCCGAAGGAGAGCCCGGGGTCGTCCTTGTCGACGAGGAACGCGGAGACGCCGTCGGCGCCGTCGCCCCCGGTGCGGGCCATCACCAGGTACAGCTGGGAGGCGCCCGCCCCGGAGATGAACTGCTTGACGCCGGTGAGCACCCAGTGGTCGCCGTCGCGCACGGCCCGGGTGGTGAGCGCGGCGGCGTCCGATCCGGCGCCGGGCTCGGTCAGGCAGTAGCTGGCCAGGTCGTCCATGGCGCACAGGCGCGGAAGCCACCGGCGGCGCTGGGCGTCGTCGCCGTAGTGGTCGACCATCCAGGCGACCATGTTGTGGATGGAGAGGTAGCCCGCGATGGACGGGCAGCCGGAGGCGAGGGTCTCGAAGACGAGGACGCCGTCGGAGCGGGTGAGGCCGGAGCCGCCGGACTCCTCGCGGACGTAGACGCCGCCGAGTCCGAGTCCGGCGGCCTTGCGCAGGACGTCGACGGGGAAGTGCTTGTCGCGGTCCCAGTCCAGGGCGTGCGGGGCGAGGTGGTCCTGGGCGAAGTCGAGGGTGGTCTCGACCAGGGCCCGCTGGTCCTCGGTGAGCAGGGTCGTGGTCATGGGCGCTCAGCCCATCGTGGGGATCGTGAAGCTCGCGCCCTCGCGGAGCCCGGCGGGCCAGCGCGAGGTCACGGTCTTGGTGCGGGTGTAGAAGCGGATGGCGTCCGGTCCGTGCTGGTTCAGGTCGCCGAAGCCGGACCGCTTCCAGCCGCCGAAGGTGTGGTACGCCACCGGCACCGGGATGGGTACGTTGACGCCGACCATGCCGGTGTCGACGCGCCGGGTGAAGTCGCGGGCGGTGTCGCCGTCGCGTGTGAAGATCGCCACGCCGTTGCCGTAGAGGTGCTCGCTGGGCAGCCGCAGGGCCTCCTCGTAATCGGCGGCGCGGACCACGCAGAGCACGGGGCCGAAGATCTCCTCCTGGTACACGCGCATGTCCGGGGTGACCCGGTCGAAGAGGGAGGCCCCGGCGAAGAAGCCGCCCTCGTGCCCGGGAAGGACGAAGTCGCGTCCGTCGACGACGAGTTCGGCTCCCTCCTCGACCCCGATGCCGATGTACTTCCGGACCCGGTCGACGGCGTCCGGGCCGACCAGCGGCCCGAAATCGGCGTCCGGGTCGTCGCTCCGGCCGATCTTCAGCGTGCCGATGCGCTCCTTCAGCCGGGCGACGAGGGCGTCGGCGGTGTCCTCGCCGACGGGGACGGCGACCGAGACGGCCATGCACCGCTCGCCGGCCGAGCCGTACCCGGCGCCGATGAGGGCGTCCACCGCCTGGTCGAGGTCGGCGTCCGGCATCACGATCATGTGGTTCTTGGCGCCGCCGAAGCACTGGGCGCGCTTGCCGTGGGCGGCGGCGGTGGCGTAGACGTGCGCGGCGACGGGGGTGGAGCCGACGAAGCCGAGGGCGGCGACGCGGGGATCGTCGAGGAGGGTGTCGACGGCTACCCTGCCGCCGTTGACGACGTTGAGGACGCCCGCCGGAAGACCCGCCTCCAGGAAGAGCTCGGCGAGCCGCAGCGGTACGGAGGGGTCGCGCTCCGAGGGCTTGAGGATGAAGGCGTTTCCGCAGGCCAGGGCGGGGGCGGCCTTCCAGAGCGGGATCATCGCGGGGAAGTTGAACGGCGTGATGCCGGCGACGACGCCGAGCGGGGAGCGCAGCGAGTGGACGTCGATGCCGGTGCCGGCATTGTCGGTGAACTCGCCCTTGAGGAGGTGCGGGATGCCGGCGGCGAACTCCACGACCTCCAGGCCGCGTTGGAGGTCTCCGTGGGCGTCGGCGACGGTCTTGCCGTGCTCGGAGGAGAGCAGCCGGGCGAGCTCGTCCTTCTCCTGCTCGACGAGCTGGAGGAAGCGCAGGAGGACCCGGGCGCGGCGCTGCGGGTTCCAGGCGGCCCAGTCGCGCTGCGCCCGGGCGGCGTCGGCAACGGCGGCCTCGGTCTCGGCCCGGTTCGCGAGGGGCACGCGGGCCTGGACCTGGCCGGTGTTGGGGTCGTACACGTCGCCGTAGGCGCCCGAGGTTCCCGGGGTGTGCCTGCCGCCGATGAAGTGGGTCAACTCGCGGACGGGGGTGGTGTCTTGTGCGCGGACCATGAGTGCCTGCTCTCGTCAGGTGATCCGGATGGCGCGCCGGAGGCCGCCACGACCCGCGCACGCCGGTGGGGCGTGATGGTGCGGCGGGGTGGTGGCGGTGTACGGCGCGAGAGCGCGAATGGCGAGGCGCCGTCAGGTCCTGACGGTCGTGGGGTGGTGGAGTCCTGCTCGACGGGGTCCTCGACGGGCGGGTGCCCGTCGGCCGGATCCGCGGGGAGTGTGCGGGCGCACCGGTGCCATGCGTGTCAGCTCCATCCTCGTGGACAACACGGAACATCCCGCGGCCGGTATCCTGACTCCCGGATCAGCGCGCGCCGTCCGCCTTCCCGACATCACTCGTCAGTGGCGTGCTGCTCGACGGCGTACTCCCCGGTCACAGTGGCGGGACCGCGCCGGAATCACACCGGCTTCCCTGCACCGCGGGCCTTCGCCGCGACTATATAGTTGGACGTCCTAGTAAATCCACCCCCGGCCGGGTGAACCTGCGACACCCCTTAGTAGAGCGGAGTCGC
Organism: Streptomyces sp. NPDC001927; assembly: GCF_053594455.1. Lineage (NCBI taxonomy): Bacteria > Bacillati > Actinomycetota > Actinomycetes > Kitasatosporales > Streptomycetaceae > Streptomyces > Streptomyces sp. NPDC001927. The sequence goes on from NZ_JBSFEN010000002.1 coordinate 651,369, forward strand.
CCGCGGCTTCAAGACCTGCTTGGAGAGGGCAAGGTCACAGCGGTGTGCACTGCTGTCATCTGAGCGAGCTGTCCTACCATCCGAGCATGACAGTCCTTCCCGACGACGGGCTCGCCCTCGCCGCCGAATTCCCCGACGCGTCCCGTGAACAGTGGCAGCACCTGGTAGCCGGGGTACTGCGCAAGTCGGGCAAGGACGTGGAGGGCCCGGCGGCCGAGGACGCCCTGTCCACCGCCCTGGAGGACGCGCTCCGCGTCCGTCCCCTCTATGCCGCCGAGGACACCGCCCCCGAGCCCGGCCTGCCCGGCTTCGCGCCCTTCGTACGGTCCGGGCGCCCCGAGGGGAACACGGTCGGCGGCTGGGACGTGCGCCAGCGGCACACCACCGCGGACGCCGGGACGGTCCTCGCCGACCTGGAGAACGGCGTCACCTCGCTCTGGCTGGTCGTCGGCGAGGGCGGCATCCCCCTCGGCAGCCTCGGCCGGACTCTCGACGGCGTCTACCTCGACCTCGCGCCGGTCGTCCTCGACGCCGGGCAGGACGTGGAGGCGGCCGCGCGCGAGCTGCTCGGACTGTACGAGGAGCGGGGCGTCGCCCCGGAGGCGGCGCGCGGCAACCTGGGCGCCGACCCCCTCGGCCTGGAGGCCCGCACGGGCCGGCCCCACGACCTCTCCCCCGCCGTCGGCCTCGCCGGGCGTTGCGTCGAGGAGTACCCGGGCCTGCGGGCGCTGACCGTGGACGCGCTGCCGTACCACGAGGCCGGCGGCTCGGCCGCGCAGGAGCTGGGGTGCGCCCTCGCGACCGGCGTCGCCTATCTGCGGCAGCTCACGGAGGCCGGACTCTCCGTCGAACAGGCCCTCGGCCAGCTGGAGTTCCGGTACGCGGCCACGGCGGACCAATTCCTCACCATCGCCAAGCTCCGTGCCGCGCGCAGGCTCTGGGCCCGGGTGGCCGAGGTCAGCGGGGCGAGCGGCGCGGGCGCGCAGCGGCAGCACGCGGTGACCTCCCCGGTGATGATGTCCCGGCGCGACCCGTGGGTGAACATGCTCCGCACCACCGTGGCCACGCTCGCCGCGGGCGTGGGCGGCGCCGACTCCGTCACCGTGCTTCCCTTCGACCACGCGCTCGGGCTGCCGGACGCGTTCGCGCGCCGCATCGCCCGCAACACCTCGACCATCCTCGTCGAGGAGTCGCACCTCGCCCGGGTCATCGACCCCGCGGGCGGCTCCTGGTACGTGGAGCGGCTCACGGACGAACTCGCCCACGCGGGCTGGGAGTTCTTCCAGACGATCGAGAGCGCCGGCGGCCAGGCCGCCGCGCTGCGCTCCGGGATGATCGGCGACCGGCTCGCCGAGACCTGGTCGGCCCGCAGCGCGAAGCTCGCCAAGCGCCGCGAACCCGTCACCGGCGTCAGCGAGTTCCCGAACCTCGCCGAGAACCCCGTCGTCCGCGAACCCGCGCCCGAGCCGCCGTCCGGCGGGCTCCCCCGGGTCCGCCGCGACGACGCCTTCGAGGCGCTGCGCGCCCGTTCCGACGCGCACCTCGCCGCGACCGGCGCCCGGCCGCGGATCTACCTCGCCACGCTCGGCCCCGCCGCCGCGCACACGGCACGCGCCACGTTCGCCGCCAACCTCTTCCAGGCGGGCGGTATCGAGGCCGTCACCGAGGGCACCTTCGAGGAGAGCGGGGCGAGCGAGGCGTGCCTCTGCTCCAGCGACGCGCTCTACGAGGAACAGGCGGAGGAACGCGCGCGCGAGCTGCGGGCCGCAGGCGCGGGGCATGTGTTCCTCGCGGGCCGGCCCGCGCAGTACGCGGGTGTCGACAGCTATGTCTTCGCGGGCTGCGACACGGTCGCCGTGCTCGTCGCCACCCTTGACCGGATGGGAGTGTCCTGATGTCCGTCCCCGACTTCTCCGGGATCGAGCTGGGTACCCCGGCCGCCGACGGAAGCGCCGACGAGTGGCGCACCGCCGTGAAGAAGGCCGCCGGCGGTGACGACCTGCTCTGGGAGACCCCGGAGGGCATCGCGGTCAAGCCGCTGTACACCGGCCAGGACCTGGAGGGCCTCGACTTCCTGGGGACGTACCCGGGCATGGCGCCGTACCTGCGGGGCCCGTACCCGACGATGTACGTCAACCAGCCCTGGACGATCCGGCAGTACGCCGGCTTCTCCACGGCCGAGGAGTCCAACGCCTTCTACCGGCGCAATCTGGCGGCCGGTCAGAAGGGGCTCTCGGTCGCCTTCGACCTGCCCACCCACCGGGGTTACGACAGCGACCACCCGCGCGTGACCGGTGACGTCGGCATGGCGGGCGTGGCGATCGACTCGATCTACGACATGCGCCAGCTCTTCGACGGCATCCCGCTGGACAAGATGACGGTGTCGATGACGATGAACGGCGCGGTGCTGCCCGTGCTCGCGCTGTACATCGTCGCGGCGGAGGAACAGGGCGTACCGCCCGAGAAGTTGGCCGGGACCATCCAGAACGACATCCTCAAGGAGTTCATGGTCCGCAACACCTACATCTACCCGCCGAAGCCGTCGATGCGGATCATCTCCGACATCTTCGCCTTCACCTCGCAGCGGATGCCGCGCTACAACTCGATCTCCATCTCGGGCTACCACATCCAGGAGGCGGGCGCGACGGCCGACCTGGAGCTCGCGTACACCCTCGCCGACGGCGTCGAGTACATCCGGGCGGGGCGCGAAGCGGGCCTGGACGTCGACGCGTTCGCGCCCCGGCTCTCCTTCTTCTGGGCGATCGGCATGAACTTCTTCATGGAGATCGCCAAGATGCGGGCGGCCCGCCTGCTCTGGGCCAAGCTGGTCAAGCAGTTCGAGCCGCAGAACGTCAAGTCGCTCTCCCTGCGCACCCATTCGCAGACCTCGGGCTGGTCGCTGACCGCCCAGGACGTCTTCAACAACGTGACGCGGACCTGCGTCGAGGCGATGGCGGCCACGCAGGGCCACACCCAGTCGCTGCACACGAACGCCCTCGACGAGGCGCTCGCGCTGCCCACCGACTTCTCGGCGCGGATCGCCCGCAACACCCAGCTGCTCATCCAGCAGGAGTCCGGCACGACCCGGGTCATCGACCCCTGGGGCGGCAGCGCGTACGTCGAGAAGCTGACGTACGACCTGGCCCGCCGCGCCTGGAAGCACATCCAGGAGGTCGAGCGCGCGGGCGGCATGGCGCAGGCCATCGACGCCGGCATCCCGAAGCTGCGCGTCGAGGAGGCCGCGGCCAGGACCCAGGCGCGCATCGACTCCGGGCGCCAGCCGGTGATCGGCGTGAACAAGTACCGGGTGGACTCCGACGAGCAGATCGACGTGCTCAAGGTCGACAACTCCTCCGTACGCGCCCAGCAGATCGCCAAGTTGCGGCGGCTGCGCGAGGAGCGGGACGAGACCGCGTGCCAGGACGCGCTCGACGCGCTCACCCGGGCCGCGGGCGGCGAGGGCAACCTGCTCGAGCTGGCCGTTCGGGCGGCGCGCGCCAAGGCGACCGTCGGTGAGATCTCCGACGCCCTGGAGAAGGTGTACGGACGGCACGCGAGCCAGATCCGTACGATCTCCGGTGTGTACCGCACCGAAGCCGGGCAGTCCCCGTCCGTCGAACGCACCCGCACCCTGGTCGACGCCTTCGCCGAGGCCGAGGGCCGCCGGCCGCGCATCCTGGTCGCCAAGATGGGCCAGGACGGCCACGACCGAGGCCAGAAGGTGATCGCCACCGCCTTCGCCGACCTGGGCTTCGACGTGGACGTCGGCCCGCTGTTCCAGACCCCCGGCGAGGTCGCCCGGCAGGCCGTCGAGGCGGACGTGCACATCGTCGGGGTGTCCTCGCTGGCCGCCGGCCACCTCACGCTCGTACCGGCGCTGCGGGAGGAGCTGGCGGCGGAGGGCCGCGAGGACATCATGATCGTGGTGGGCGGGGTGATCCCGCCGCAGGACGTGCCGACGCTCCTGGAGATGGGCGCGGCCGCCGTCTTCCCGCCCGGCACGGTGATCCCGGACGCGGCCCACGACCTGGTACGGCGACTGTCGGACGGCCTCGGGCACGAGCTGTGATCGACCTCGACGCGTATGTGAAGGGGGTGCTCGACGGGAAGCGTGCCGTCGTGGCACGCGCGATCACGCTCGTCGAGTCCACCCGTCCCCAACACCGGGCGCTTGCACAGCAGTTGCTCACCGAGCTGCTGCCGCACAGCGGCCGGGCGCGGCGCATCGGGATCAGCGGGGTGCCGGGCGTCGGCAAGTCGACGTTCATCGACGCCTTCGGCACGATGCTGACCGGCGCCGGTCACCGCGTCGCGGTGCTCGCCGTCGACCCGTCGTCCAGCCGGACCGGCGGCTCCATCCTCGGCGACAAGACACGGATGGAGCGCCTCGCCGTGGACCCGGCGGCCTTCGTCCGGCCCTCGCCGACGGCGGGGACGCTGGGCGGGGTCGCCAAGGCGACGCGCGAGTCGATCATCGTGATGGAGGCCGCGGGCTACGACGTGGTCCTCGTCGAGACCGTCGGTGTCGGTCAGTCCGAGACCGCCGTGGCCGAGATGGTCGACTCGTTCCTGCTGCTCACCCTGGCGCGGACGGGCGACCAGCTGCAGGGCATCAAGAAGGGTGTCCTGGAGCTGGCCGACGTCATCGCCGTCAACAAGGCGGACGGTCCGCACGAACGCGACGCCCGCGCCGCCGCCCGCGAACTGTCGGGCGCGCTGCGGCTGATGCACGGCGCGGACGCGGTGTGGACGCCGCCGGTCCTGCACTGCAGCGCCCGCGAGTCGACGGGGCTCGACACCGTCTGGGAGCGGCTCGAACAGCACCGCACCCTGCTCGACTCGACCGGCCGGCTCGCCGCCCGGCGCAGGGACCAGCAGGTCGACTGGACCTGGACGATGGTCAGGGACGAGCTGCTCAGCCGCCTGCACGCCCACCCCGCCGTACGCGCGGTGGCCCCCGACGTCGAACAGCAGCTGAGGGACGGCGTGTTGACGGCGACCACGGCCGCGGAGCGGCTGCTGCGGGCGTTCGAGGAGCCGACGGACAGAGGCTGAGTCCGGTGCCCGGGAGGAGCCTCCCGGGTACCGGATCGTTCCTCACCCGGATGCTTCATCGCGTTGCATCGAGGTCCGGAGTGCAGGAGAACGGGGTAGGGCTTGAAGGCCCCGTTCCTTGGCGACTTCGGCTGGTGGGAGATGTGACGTGCGTGTGCTGCTGACGACGTGGGGATCGCGCGGGGACGTCGAGCCGCTGGTGGGGCTCGCGGTGGCCTTGCGGGGGCTCGGCGCGGAGGCGCTGGTGTGCGCGCCTCCGGACGAGGAGTTCGCGACGCTGTTCGCGCGGGCGGGCGTGCCGCTGGTGCCGATCGGCCCGACCGTGCGCTCGGTGACCGCAGGCGCGAAGCCGCCGACGGCACAGGACGCGGTCCGGCTCGCTTCCGACCTGGTCGCCGCCGGGTTCGACACGCTCGCGACAGCGGCCCAGGGATGCGACGTGCTCCTGGCGAACGGCATGATGGCGGCCGCCGGCGCACGGGGAGCGGCCGACAAGGTCGGCATCCCCTATGTCTACGGGTGCTACCACGTGCGCGGACTGCCGCCACGGAAGATCGCCCCGGAGGCGAGCGGGCATACCGCGCAGGACGCGGCCGACAAGGCCCACTGGGAACAGGGCCAGAAGGCGATCGCGATGTTCGCCGATGCCCTCAACGGCCACCGGGCGGGTGTCGGCCTGCCGCCGGTGGACGACGTCCTCGACTACGTCTACACCGACTTCCCCTGGCTGGCGGCTGACGCGACCCTGTGCCCGGCGCCGCCGGACAGGACGGACATCGACGTCGTGCAGACCGGGGCGTGGGTCCTGCCCGACCACCGTCCGCTACCGCGAGAGCTGGAGGCCTTCCTGGACGCCGGTGAACCGCCGGTGTACGTGGGCTTCGGCAGCATGGCGACAGCCTCCCCGGAGGAGACCGCCCGCGTGGCCGTCGAGGCGAGCCGCGCGCAGGGCCGCCGGGTCGTCCTCGCCCGCGGCTGGGCCGGGCTGGCCCCGATCGACGACGCCGACGACTGCTTCGTCGTCGGCGAGGTCAATCAGCAGGCCCTGTTCCCCCGGGTCGCCGCGATCGTGCACCACGGCGGAGCGGGCACCACGACCACAGCCTCCCGTTCCGGCACGCCCCAGGTGGTGGTCCCCCAGATCGGCGACCAGCCCTCCTGGGCCGCCCGCGTGGCCGAGCTGGGCATCGGCGTCGCACACGAGGGCCCGACAGCCACCGTCGGCTCCCTGACCGCCGCGCTCACCACCGCCCTGGCCCCCGACACCCGAACCCGAGCCGCGGCCGTGGCCGCCGCGATGCGTACCGACGGCGCCACCGTCGCCGCCCGACTGCTCCTGGACGCAGCCGGCACGCACAAGCCACCCACGACCGCGTAACCCTCAACGGCCCACGAGGGTCAGTGCTCGCAGAGGGAGAACTCTCGCTCGTAGAGCTGCTCGTTGTGTTCGTCGACGAAGAACTTGCGTTCCCGCATGAGCTGTTCGCGGTGGTCCTTGGCCTGCTCCAGCGTCATGGTCGAGGTGTCGGACCACGGTTGCTGCGGTGGCACATCGGACGTCGAGACGATCCGTTCCGACGGGTCGACCAGGAAGAACGCGAGGATCTTGCGGTGTCCCGGGCGCGTGGGGTCCGTGAGGCGGAACGAGCCGACGCGGTGTTGCAGGACGTTCGGGAACGCCAGGCAGCGGCCCGCCGGCGTCGACGCCGATCCCAGCAGCTGGTTCAGCGCGTCCTCGTCCTCCAGACCGTAGACCTCGCGCAGGCCGTCGTCGTCGTTCTGCGCGTAGTGCGGGTCGTCGAGTGCGGCCCGGAAACCCAGCCGGCTCTCGGTGATGTTCTCGCTGTCCCAGTAGTAGATGCCGGTCGAGACGATCCGCTCGTTCAGCATCCCCTCGACATGCCAGGAACCCCCCGCGTACTCGGGCTTCTCCGGGGTGAGATGCACGGTGGCGAGCTTGACGATGACCTGAAGACGGCGACCGCGCAGATCGACTCGGGCGGACGCGTCGGGCGCCTCGGGCGCGGTGAAGGCCGGGGCGTCCGGGATAACCGGGCGGCGGTTTTCCCACCACTCCTCGTAGGCGTCCGTCCACGCGTCGAGGGCATCCGAGTGGGCCCCGGCATCGCTGTAGTCGGACTTCTTCGGATACACCGGCTCCGAGTCGTACCACCCGAAGGGATCGGCCTCGATCCGCAGCGGCCGCGGATGGCGGAGATCGGTGAGCACGTTCTCCAGCAGCGGACGCATGCGCGCGAACAAGTCCGGCAGGACGGAGGCCAGTTCGCGATGGGTCTCGGGGTGGACGTTGTTGACGTACGAACGGAGGGCGACTTCGCCGTCGTCGCTGACGTCGACGTCCGTGGGCAGCCACTGGAACCGCTCCGAGAACTCGTACTTCGAGTACTGGTCCGTCGGGTTCTGCCAGGCCCGCTCGGGCTCGCCGCTCACCCCGTTCACCAGGCAGAACAGTGAGGGGTGAACCAGATCCAGTACCTGCCCGTCGGATCCGGGATGCCAGTCCCGTTCCGCGTCGGGGACCTCTTCCAGGACCCGGACCGCCTCACGCAGCCGGGATCCGAGCTCGTCGTCCATCAGTGTGTCCGACTGCCACACCCCGTCGACGGCGGACACCTCGATGCCGGTCCGTTCATCCCGCAGCGCCGCGTAGTGCACGAGTTCGGCGAGCACGTAGCGGACCTGTGCTTCGGTGAGGCCCTGGTCGACCGCCTCTCGCGTCCACCTGGCGACGATGTCGGCGTCGTTCATCTTGTCGAACCACTCCGGCTTCGCCCGGATGTGCGCGCTGCACCGCATGATCTCGAGTTCCCGCAGCGTTCGGGGCTTCGCGAACGCGTGGGAACGGGCGGCGTTGAAGGGCAGCGGGAAAGCAGACAGGCCGGTCAATCTCGTGATCCCTACAGTCGGTGTCAGGTGGCGGGAACGATAGCCCAGCCCACTGACACCGCGGCCTCCGACCTGCGAGAAGCGGAGTCGGGACGACAGGATTTGAACCTGCGACCCCTTGACCCCCAGGAGTAGGGGCCATGGGGATTGTCGTGACGTAACGAACGAATTCTGGGCGCGAGTTGCGCTTGAACACCACGGCCGGCGCCGAGGGACGAGCCACACGGGCGACTTGTCGTTCTCCCCGACCGCGGCGACCACTCGGGCCGTGTCCACCACTCACCCGCCGGCCGCGGAAGAGGATGAACCTTGTGTAGTGGCTCAGACGCGTACCGTGAAAGCCAGGAGCCCTGGCCGCGGGGAGGTGCTACAACTGGGGTTGTGAGCCCGTGTCGTCTACCGTGCCCGGCGTACCGGTGCGGTCGAACCTAGGCAGAAGATTCGGAAGCGTCGCCGGACAGGTCTTCGTCCTTCAGGTGGCGATCGTGGTGCTGCTCGCCGCCGGGGCCCTCTTGGCTCTGCTGCTGCAGTCGCGGTACGACATCGACCGTGAAGCGCGCAACCGGTCGGTTTCCGTGGCTCAGACCTTTGCGAACTCCCTGGGCCTGCAGGACGCGCTGAGTTCGCCGGACCCGTCCGCGATCCTGCAGCCCCTCGCCGAGGAGACACGCAAGGACGCGGGCGTGGACTTCATCGTGGTGATGGACACGAACGGCATCCGCTACAGCCACCCCCAGCCCGACCGCATCGGCGAGCGGTTCGTCGGCACGATCGAGCCCTCACTCGCCGGCGAGGTGTACACCGAGAGTGTGGAGGGGCCGCTCGGTAAGGAGATCCAGGCGATCGTCCCGGTCACCTCGCCCGAGGGTGAGGTTGTCGCCCTGGTATCGGCAGGTCTGACGGTGGCCAGCGTGACCGGCATCGCCGACCGTCAGCTTCCGGTCATCCTCCTGGCCATCGCCATCGGTCTGGCTCTGGCCACCGTCGGCACGGCGCTGATCAGCCGAAGACTGCGCCGCCAGACCCACGGGCTCGGCACGCAGGAGATGACCCGCATGTACGAGCACCACGACGCGGTGCTCCACTCCGTCCGCGAAGGGGTGCTGATCACGGACGGCGACGGACTGCTACTCCTGGCGAACGACGAGGCCGGACGACTGCTCGGCCTGCCGGACGACGCCGAAGGACGCCCCGTCGACGAGGTCGGCATGGATCGCCGAATGGCGGAGCTGCTGCTGTCCGGCCGGGTGGCCACCGACGAGGTGCTGGAGGCCGGGGACCGGCTGCTCGTGGTCAATCAGCGGCCCACGCGCCCGCATGGCTCGGCGGTCACCATCCGCGACTCCACCGAGATGCAGCTCCTGAGCAGCCGGGCGGAGACGGCCCGCAAGCGGCTCAAGCTGCTGTACGACGCCGGGGGTGACATCGGCACCACCCTCGACGTGGTCCGCACCGCGGAGGAACTGGCCGACGTCGCCGTTCCCCAGTTCGCGGACTTCGTCACGGTCGACCTGGCCGACCCGGTACTGAAGGGCGACGAGCCCGGCCCGGGCGCCGACATGCGGCGCACGGCGGTCAGCGGCATCCGATCCGATCACCCGCTGTACCCGCTCGGCGCACTGATCGACTTCCTGCCGTCCACACCGCAGGCCCGTGGCTACGGTACGGGCACGACCGAACTCGTACCCGATCTCCATGACGCGCCGGGCTGGCACGCCCAGGACCCGCTGCGGACGTCCCGGATCGTCGACTACGGCATCCACTCGCTCATCGCGGCTCCGCTGAAAGCCAGAGGTGTCGTGCTCGGGATCGTCAACTTCTGGCGGTCGCAGAAGCCGGAACCGTTCGACGAGGACGACCTGTCCCTGGCCGAGGAGCTTGTCGGCCGCGCCGCGGTCACCATGGACAACGCCCGCCGCTACACCCGCGAACACAACCTCGCCGTGACGCTCCAGCGCAGCCTGCTGCCGCAGGATCTGCCCGAGCAGAGCGCGGTGGACGTCGCGCACTTCTACCAGCCCGCCCAGTCCGGAGTGGGCGGGGACTGGTTCGACGTGATCCCGCTGCCGGGCAGCCGCGTCGGGCTCGTCGTCGGAGACGTCGTCGGGCACGGCCTGCACGCCGCAGCCACCATGGGGCGGCTGCGCACGGCCGTGCACAACTTCTCCTCCTTGGATCTGCCGCCAGACGAACTCCTCGCCCGTCTCGACAACCTCGTCCAGCGCATGGACCAGGAAGGCGACAGCCCGTCCTCGGACGGCGGTGTCCTGGGCGCGACCTGCCTGTACGCCGTCTACGACCCGGTCTCGCAGAACTGCACCATGGCGCGGGCAGGGCACATGCCACCGCTCGTGGTCGCCCCGGACGGCACGACGACGATCTCGGAACTGCCGGCCGGTCCCCCGCTGGGGCTGGGAGGCATGCCCTTCGAGAGCATGGAACTGCACATGGCGGAAGGCAGTCAGCTTGTCCTGTATACCGACGGGCTGGTCGAGGAGCGGAGCCGGGACATTTCAGAGGGCTTGGAAAGGCTGCGCACGGCGCTGAGCCACCCCGACCGAGACCCGCAAGCCAGCCGCCGCGCCGTACTCGACGCCCTGCTCCCCCTCCGGCCGGCCGACGACATCGCGCTGCTCATCGCCCGGACACGGACTCTGGGCCCCGGCCGGGTCGCAGAGTGGGACGTACCGTTCGACCCGAGCGAGGTCGGCGCCGTGCGCGCCCTCGCGGCCGAGCAACTCGAGGAGTGGGGCCTGGAGGAACTCGCCTTCACCACAGAACTGATCCTCAGCGAGCTCATCACCAATGCCATAAGGTACGCCGCCGCGCCAGTTCGCGTTCGTCTGTTGCACGATCGCACTCTGACCTGCGAGGTGTGGGACGGCAGCAGTACCGCCCCGCATCTGCGGTACGCCGCCACCACGGACGAGGGAGGCCGCGGGCTGTTCCTGGTGGCCCAGCTCAGCGAGCACTGGGGCACCCGGTACACACCGGAAGGCAAGGTCATCTGGGCCGAACAGGTCCTGCCCGCCGCCGGCAGTGCCCTCTCCTAGACCAGTTTCGCCGTCGACGTCCCCGCCCCGGGCCACCGGCGGTCGACGGTGCGCCGGGGTGGTTTCGCCAGCTCCCGATCGCTCCAAGGGTCCGAACGCACGAAGGGCCGCCCTCTCATGGATGAGAGAACGGCCTCCGACCTGCGTTTCCGCATGGTCGGGACGACAGGATTTGAACCTGCGACCCCTTGACCCCCAGTCAAGTGCGCTACCAAGCTGCGCCACGTCCCGGTGCCCGTCTGACCTGGGGTTTCCCCCGGCCGAACGCGCATGAGAACAATACCGCACTTCCACGGGTGGTCACGAACCGCTTTACGGGTTGACCTCAAGCAAGCTTGAGGTTGCACCGTGGGTGGCATGACGAACACGGACATCGACCGGCTCCACGGGCTCATGGGCCTGATGACCGGCGACGAGAAGCACTCGCCCGCCGCCACCTCCACCCTCGACGCGCTCTGGGTGCTCTACGACCGGGTGTTGCGGGTGTCGCCCGAGACCGTGGGGCGGGAGGACCGGGACCGGTTCCTGCTGTCGAAGGGGCACGGGCCGATGGCGTACTACGCCGTCCTCGCCGCCAAGGGGTTCTTCCCCGAGGAGCTGCTCACGGGCTTCGGCTCGTACGACTCGCCCCTCGGGCACCATCCCGACCGGACCCTCGTGCCCGGTGCCGAGATCGGCAGCGGGTCGCTGGGGCACGGGCTGCCGCTGGCCGTGGGGAGCGCGCTCGGGCTGCGGGCGCGCGGGATCACCGAGGCGCGGGTGTGGGTGCTCATCGGGGACGCCGAGCTGGACGAGGGCAGCAACCACGAGGCCATCGCCTACGCCGGGCCGGCGGGTCTGGAGCCGCTGCACACCCTGGTGATCGACAACGGCTCCGCCACCCACGGCTGGCCCGGCGGGATCGCCTCGCGGTTCGAGGCCGCCGGCTGGTCCGCCGAGACCGTCGACGGGCGGGACCACGAGGCGCTGTACGCCGCCTTCACCGCGCCCCACCCGGGGCGACCGCGCGCCGTCGTCGCCCGCGTCGAGCCCAAGAACGCCTGATCGGCCCGGACCCAGAGCCGTAAGACCGAGGCCTGTATGCCGAGGCCTGTAAGCCGAGACCCGTAAGAAGGAGCTTCCCCCATGGACACGATGCGTGACCGCTTCATCGCCACCACCAGCCGGCTGCTCGACGAGGACCCGCGCCTCGCGCTCGTCCTCGCCGAGATCAGCAGGGACGGCTTCCGGGAGGCCGAGCGGCGCCATCCGGACCGGGTGATCAATGTCGGGATCCGCGAGCAGCTGCTGATCGGCGCGGGCGGCGGGCTCGCCCTTGCCGGGATGCGGCCGGTGCTGCACACCTTCGCGAGCTTCCTGGTCGAGCGGCCCTTCGAGCAGATCAAGCTGGACTTCGGCCACCAGGGCGTGGGCGGGGTGCTGGTCAGCGCGGGCGCCTCCTACGACTGGCCGGCCGGCGGCCTGACCCATATGGCACCCGGCGACGTGGCCCTGCTCGACACCCTCGACGGCTGGACGATCCACGTCCCCGGCCACCCGGACGAGGCGGAGGCCCTCGTGCGGCAGGCGGCCGCGGGCGACGGCCTCGACTACGTCCGGCTCTCCGTCCAGTCCAACGCCGTCGCCCGCCCCGTCTCCCCCGGATTCAGCACCGTCCGCGAGGGTCGAGCCGGCGTGGTCGTCGCCGTCGGGCCCCTGCTCGACAACGTCCTCGCCGCGACCGAGGGCCTCGACGTGACCGTCCTCTACGCCACGACCGTGCGCCCCTTCGACGCCGAGGGCCTGCGCCGGGCGGTCACCACGGCACGCCCGGACGTCGTCCTGGTCGAGCCGTACCTCGCCGGCACGTCGACCGCCGCCGCCAACGACGCCCTCGCCGCGCTGCCGCACCGGGTCCTCGGGCTCGGCGTCGCCCGCCGGGAGCTGCGCAGGTACGGCACGCTCGACGAGCACCTCGCGGGGCAGGGCCTCGACCCGGCCGGGCTGCGCGAGCGCGTTTCGGTCTTTTTCGACCTCTGAGGGGGCCCGAGCGGGCGCGGGGCAGGTCCGAGCGGACCCGCCCCCGTCGCCTCAGCCGCTCTCCGGGGGTACGCCGACCTCGGGATACTCCTGCAGCAGGCGGCGCGGGGCGGCCTGGCGCCAGGAATCGGCCAGGATGGCGCGGAGCTCGTCCTCGTCGTCAAGGGCGCCGATCCGGACACGTATCCAGGCGTACCCGTCGTCGTGGCCCTCCCGGATGAAGAACTTGGCGGGCTCGGCGGCGAGGAGTTCCGCGCGCTCCTCCTTGGGGCATTTCACCCCCATCGCCTGGTCGTCGTCGTCCAGCGAGGCGAAGATCCTGCCGCCCTGACCGGCGCGGAAGGTGGGCAAGCCCCAGGCGAGCTTCTCGAACGCCCCGGGCAGCGAGAGTGCGATACGGCGTACGTCGTCGGCGGTGGCCATACCTCGACCGTACGACGCCCCACTGACACTGACACCCCTTGTCCCCGGCCACCCTTCCCCAACCGGCGGCGATCGGCCGCGCACGCGCCGGAGCGCGCCCCCCTCACTCCCTGTGACGCGCCCCGGCGCCGCCGAGCACACCTGTACGCCGTCCGCCGCCCGCGGATCGAAGGATTCACACGGGCCCGGCCGCACCGTTTCGGCCCCGTCCGCATTCCGGGACCCTTCCGAGATGCCGACCCTGTGGTGAACAGGTGGCTGATGAGGCGACACCGCCCCTCTCGGGGCCATATGCCCTCGATCTGTTTGCCCATGGCATGTGGCAGAAAGATGTCCACGGGGAATGCCCTGGTGACCCGCTGGAACAGGTCAACTCCATCCGAAACACAGTCAGTTACTGGCGTCAACCACTCCGGTTTAAGACAAACTCGGTGGCGATATTGCTCCGCCCCGTAAAGATCAACACCATGAAGTGTCGGCCTGTTCGGGACGGGACCACTGCCGATGCACGACCTGCTCGAACAATCGATCGAGCAGGCGATGAGCAGGGGAGGACTCTCGCGTGGACAGCTACTTCAGTAGTCGACTTCATCACCAACTCCGAGCAACTGTAAGGGACTTCGCAGAGCGTGAAGTTCGGCCACGGATAGCCGAGATGGAAGCGTCCCGATCCGTGCACCACGAACTGTCCCGACTGATCTGCGAGCAGGGTTGGCTGGGCGCCACCATCAGCCAGGAGTACGGCGGTATGGGCGCCGGCCACCTGGCCAAGACCATCATCATCGAGGAGCTCTCCCGCGTCAGCGGCGCGATGGGCGCCATGGTGCAGGCCTCCCAGCTCGGCACCGCGAAGATCGTCCACTTCGGCAGCGACGAGCAGCGCAAGACCTGGCTTCCCGCCATCGCCGCCGGCGAGTGCCTGCCGACCATCGCGGTCACCGAGCCCGAGTCGGGCGGGCACGTCCTCGGCATGACCGCGAGCGCGGTCCGCGACGGCGACGACTACATCCTCAACGGCAGCAAGGTCTTCGTGGGCAACAGCCACGTCGGCCATCTGCACGGCGTCGTGGTCAGGACCGGTCCCGGATCGAAGGGACTGACGGCCTTCCTGGTCGAATCCGATCGCCCCGGCTTCAGGACCGGTCCCCAGCAGCCCGCGATGGGCCTGCACGGCTTCAGCTTCGGCGAACTCGTCTTCGAGAACTGCCGGGTTCCGGCCGCCAACCGGCTCGGCGACGAGGGTGACGGCCTGGCCGTCGCGTACTCTTCCAGCGTGCTGTACGGGCGGGCCAACCTCACCGCCGTCTCGCTCGGTATCCACCAGGCGATCCTGGAGGAGACGACCCGGTTCTGCGCGGAGCGGCACCGCTACGGCAAGCCGCTGCACCACCTGCCCACCGTCAAGCTGAAGCTCGGCCAGATGCAGTCGCGGCTGATGACGGCCCGGCTCGCCGCGTACCACGCCGTCCATCTGCTGGACCAAGGGCTGTCCTGCGACGCGGAGTTGATGAACGCGAAGCTGGTGAACGTGGAGTCGGCGATCGATTCCGGCCGCAACGCCATGGAGATCCACGCGGCCGCCGGGCTCTTCACGGACCGGCCGATCGAGCGCTATCTCCGCGACGCGCACCACATCTTCGCCCCGGCCGGCACCTCCGACATCCAGCTGCTCCGCCTCGCCGAGGTCGCTCTCGGTGAGGACAAGGGCAGTTGGTCGGAGCGGCTGGCGGACCTCCTCAAGCTGGAGCCCGTACACGCATGACCGATCACAGACACAGACGCGCCCCGGCACGGCTCCTATGAGAGCCGTCCCGGGGCGCCATCGTTTCGGCCCGGCACTCGTACCGGGCCCGCCGCGCGGGCTCAGATCAGGCCTTCCTCACGACGGTGGATCTGCTCCACCAGCTCCGCCGCGAGCGACTTGATCGTCTCCAGACCGGCGCGGCCCCACGGTCGTACGTCCGTGTCGACCACGCAGATCGTGCCCAGCGCTATCCCCGTACGGTCGATGAGCGGCGCGCCCATGTACGAGCGGATGCCGATCTCGTCCACGACCGGGTTCCCCGCGAACCGCGGGTAGTCGCAGACGTCCTCCAGGACCAGCGCCTTCCGGCGCACCACCACGTGCGGGCAGTAGCCGTGGTCGCGGTCCATGTACCGGCCCACGTTCCCGCCGGCCGCCGCGTTGAGGTCGCTTCCGGTGTGCGTGCCCGTCGGGGTGTGCAGCCCGGCGAAGAACTGCCGGTGCTCGTCGATGAAGTTGACCATCGAGAACGGGGCACCGGTCACCTCCGCGAGCCGGTGGGCGAACTCGTCGAACGCGGGCTCCGGACGCTCCCCGAGACCCAGCTCCCGCAGCCGCCGCACACGGGCGGGCGCCTCCTGGTCGACGGGGGTCAGCAGCAGGTGACCGGTCGGGTCGTAGGTCATGACGGTGCTCCGTAGCTCGGCACGGGGGCCGGGATGGTGGTGAGCAGATGCTGGACGAGGGTGAGGAGGGTCCGGATGCCGGCGCTGGAGATCCGCGCGTCGCAGAGCACCACGGGCACCTCGGGCTTGAGGTCGAGCGCGGACCTGACCTCGTCGGGCTCGTAGCGGTAGGCGCCGTCGAACTCGTTGACCGCGACCACGAATCCGATGCCGCGCCGCTCGAAGAAGTCGACGGCGGAGAAGCAGTCCTGGAGGCGGCGGGTGTCGGCGAGGACCACCGCGCCGAGGGCGCCCTCGGAAAGCTCGTCCCACATGAACCAGAAGCGCTCCTGGCCCGGGGTGCCGAACAGGTACAGCACGTTCCTGTCGTCGAGGGTGATGCGGCCGAAGTCCATCGCGACCGTGGTCGTGGTCTTGGACTCCACGCCTTCCAGGCTGTCGGTGCCGGCGCTGACCTGGGTCAGCAGCTCCTCGGTGCTCAGCGGTTCGATCTCGCTGACCGCGCCCACGAAGGTCGTCTTGCCCACGCCGAAGCCGCCCGCCACCAGGATCTTGAGCGCGGTGGGGAAGGGGTCGGACGCGAAGCTCTCGTGGCGCTCAGAGCCGTTGTCGTAGGCCATCGAGCACTGCCTCCAGCAAGGAACGGTCGGTTGGGTTGGCGTGGAAGCGGGGCGCGCGGGCGGTCAGCGCCCCGCAGTCCACGAGGTCGGAGAGCAGGACCTTGGTGACGACGGCCGGTAATCGCAGGTGCGCCGCGATCTCCGCCACCGAGGTGGGTCCGTCGCACAGCCCGAGGGCCAGGCTGTGTTCGGGACCCATATGTGGCTGCGGGGAGGAACCGGTCGCCATCACCATGGAGAGGAGGTCCAGGGCGGTGGTCGGCTGGGTCCGGCCACCACTGACGGTGTACGGACGGATCAGCCGGCCGGCCGCGTCGTCGAGCCAGGGCCCCTCCTGGGGGGACACCGCGCTCACTGCCCCGTGCTGCCCGCCGCGCCGGCCGCCTGTCTGGCGGGCGTGACGAGATACGGCCGCACGCTCTTGACCAGCATCGCCATCTCGTACCCGAGGACCGCGGCGTCCGCCTCCCTCCCTGCGAGGACCGCCAGACACGTGCCGGAGCCGGCGGTGGAGACGAACAGCAGCGTCGAGTCCAGCTCGACGACCACCTGCCGCACCTCTCCGCCGTCGCCGAACCGCGCGCCGGCGCTGCGGCCGAGCGAGTACAGCCCGGAGGCCAGCGCGGCCATGTGGTCGGCGGCGTCCGTGTCGAGCCCGTGGACCGACTTGACCAGGCCGTCGGAGGAGAGCAGGACCGCGTTCCGCGTGTACGGGACCCGCTGGACCAGACCGCTCAGCAGCCAGTCGAGATCCGAGGAATGGCCGTTCGGCACATTGCTCGCCATGGTGCATCTACTCCTTGTGCGCGTCACCGGGACGCGGCGGTTCTTGGGGTGCGGGCTGGGATTCGGCGAGTCCGATGCCGCGCTGGAACGCGGCCATCAGACCCGGGTCGTGCAGAGCGTGCTCCTCGGGCCTGCGCGCCACCGGCTCGTCGCGCAGCTGCGGGACGAGGTGCTCCTGGGCACGCCGCTTGGGGAGCAGCGGGCGGCCGGGGGGCTGGGCGCGCTCGACGGTCTCCGCCTGCTGGACGGGGATCGCGGGGGCGGAGGTGGTGTACGTCAGCGGCCGGTGCGGGAGCTCGGCCGACCCGTGCTCCGCCCCATGGGCCGAGGCCCGCACGGGCGAGGGCACGGGAGCGGGGGCCGGCGTCGGTACGGGCGCGGGGGCCGGGGCCGGAGCGGTGGGGACCCTGTGGACGGCCTGGGGCACGCGCTGAGGCATGGGCTGGGGTGCTTGAGGCGCCTGCGGGACCTGGGGAGCCTGCGGCACCTGGGGCATCTGCGGCGCGTGGGGCGCTTGCTGGACCTGCTGGACCTGCTGCACCTGAGGCGTCTGCGGGACCTGAGGTGCCTGCTGGACCTGCGGGACCTGCTGTATCTGGGCCGTCTGGTTCGCGCTGCGCGCGAGCCCCTCGGGGTCGGCGCCCAGGATGCCCTGGGGCAGCACGAGGACGGCCTGGACACCACCGTAGATGTTGGACTGGAGCCGTACCGCGATCCCGTGGCGGCGGGCGAGCGCGGAGACGACGAAGAGTCCGATGCGGCCGTCCTGGAGCAGGTGGGCCACGTTCACCTGGTCGGGGTCGGCGAGGAGCGCGTTCATCTTGTTCTGCTCGGTGACCGGCATGCCCAGGCCGCGGTCCTCGACCTCGATGGCGAGGCCGGCGGTGACGTACTGGGCGCGCAGCAGCACCGTGGTGTGCGGCGCGGAGAACAACGTCGCGTTCTCGACGAGTTCGGCGAGCAGGTGGATGACGTCGGCCACGGCATGGCCCCGGAGCGTACCGTCGATCGGCGGTACCAGTTTCACGCGCGGGTACTGCTCGACCTCGGCGATGGAGGAGCGCAGCACCTCGGTCATGGTGACCGGGTTCGACCACTGGCGACGGGAGATGGCGCCACCGAGCACGGCGAGGTTCTCCGCGTGGCGGCGGATGCGGGTGGCCAGGTGGTCGACGTGGAACAGGCCCTTGAGCAGCTCGGGGTCCTCGACCTCGTTCTCCAGCTCGTCGAGGAGCTGGATCTCGCGGTGCACGAGGGACTGGAGACGACGGGCGAGGTTGACGAAGACCTCGACCTTCTGCTCGTTGCCGACGCTGCTGGAGAGCCGGGAGGCCTGCACCACGGCTGCCACGGCGGCCTCGTGCGAGCGGTTCAGCTCCTGCGCGAGCAGGTCGAACTCGTCTCCGGAGACGGCTGTCGGCGGGGTGACCGGTCGGTCCGGGGCACCCTCGCCCCTGCGCAACTGTTCGACGACCGTACGCAGTTCGCTCTGGCCGCGCGCGCTGGAGCGGCGCAGGGCGTTGCAGCGGTCGAGGACGGCTTTGGCCGCCCGGTCGGCGCCGAGCGCGGCCGCGGTGATGGAGGCGACCGTGAGGGCCGCGGCGCCCGTCAGCGCGGCCCAGAGGCCGGGGGTGGGGCTTGCTCCGGTGGAGCGGAGGGTGAAGAGGACGGCGGCGGCGCCACCGAGTGCGACCGCGACGGCGGGAAGTACGGAGGTACGAAGGAGTTGGGGGCGTATGCGTGCTTCGGTCGGGAGCGGCGCGGGGTGCTGCGCGGGGTTGGGAGCCCCCGCACCGGAAGCGGAACGGGCGCCTGACCGGCCGTGCCGCCCGCCCTCACGGCGTTCGGACCGCGCGGCGGGTGCGCGAAGTTGAGACATGAGTGTCCTTGGTACGTGCCCAGGATGCGGCGTACTACGGGGGGTGTCTTACGTGGGTCTGTCGAGGCTACCGATGATCACCAACCACCCACTCTAGACGTCAACCGTTCATGTGCGGTGCGCAGTTGGCAAACTTACCCGTAGACGAGACCCACTCTGGTATCAGCCTTCGCACGACAGGCCGAGAAGACATGGCCGGAACTCGACGAGCGTGTCGGGGGCACGGAACGGAAGGGCGACGGAGCGTCCGTACGCCTCCCCCGACCTTCCGTACGCCTCCCCCGTCGGCAGGATCCGGCCGTGACCGGAATCGACCCACGCCCGCTCGCACAACGAAGCGAACACCTCCGCTCCGGGCCGCGCGGGAGGCTCACCCGCACTCCGCGGACTCCCCTTCACCGTTCACGTTCGCATTCGCGTTCGCATCGACACCCGCGGGAGTACTGACGAATCCGTGATCCCCTGCTCCAGGCACTGATGGAGCGTCACTCCCTGGGCCTGGCTTGCCGCCCGTGAAAAGCCATGTGGGACATGGAGAGGCAGGTCGCCGCTCCTGCGCCGCTCCGACCAGCCCTACTCGGCGAGGGTCGGCTCGTGCGGGTCGGACAGCTCCGTCCACAGGTCGAGAAAGGCCCGCAAGGGCGCGCTCGGTCGGGTGCCACCGCGCCAGACGAACACCTTCCGCAGGCTGATGGCCGGCTCCAGCGGCACGACGACGAAGCGCGGGTCGGCGGCGAGGACCGGGCTCGCGTGGGAGGTCAGGGCGATGCCGATGCCCTCCGCGACCAGTGCGACCTGGAGGGCGACGTCGTTCGTCGCGTACGCGACCTCCAGCCGCAGGGCCTTGGCCGTGAAGGCCTCACGGATGTACGCGTGCACGCCGCTGTCGCGGCCGTAACTGATGACCGGGCCCCGGACCGCCTCCTCGAGGGTCATCGGACGGTTCGCGGGGCGGCTTCCGGCGGGGAGGACCGCGACGATGCGGTCCTCCAGGAGCACGCGCGAGGCCACGGTGGCGGGCGTGCCCTCCGGCGGTCCGGCGACCACGGCGGCGTCGATCTCCCCGTCGCGGACCTTCCCGAGGAGGGACGGGCTCGACGCCCCGGTGAGCGTCACCGCGACCTGGGGGTACCGCCGGTGGTACTCCCCCAGCAACTTGGGGATGGTGGTGCCTTCGAGGCCTCCGACGGTCCCCAGCGCGAACGAGCCGCTGAGGAGGCCGGACCGTTCGGCGAACTCCAGGACCGCCGACGCGGCCGCCGCCAGACAGGCGCGGGCGTGCGGCAGCAGGGCAGCGCCGCCGGAGGTGAGAACCACCTGCCGGGGCAGCCGCTCGAACAGCGGCTCGCCCAACTCCTTCTCCAGGGCCTGGATCTGCTGGCTGATCGCGGGCTGCACGACATGACAGCGGGCCGCCGCCTTGGTGAACGACCCTTCCTCCGCCACCGCGACAAAGTACTCAAGTGTACGGAGCTCCATGGCTCCCAAACTATCAACTCCGCAGCTCGGAGCCCGGATTGCGCAGGCCACAAAGGACGCTCGCCACGGTGCGATCAGGGATCGTGACCGCTGCCATCACCACTGCGTATTGGACGTACGAGGCCGGTGTGCCGAGGCTGTTGGCAGATTGCCCCCGGCGCGCTGAGGAGTGACATGGACGGAACGGGCCGGTCGGCATTCGGGGAAGTGCTCCGTGACCACCGCCGCGCGGCGCGGCTGACGTTGGAGCGGCTGGCCGAGGTCTCGGGCGTCAGCGCCCGGACCCTGTCGGACATGGAGCGCGGACGGAGCAAGGGCCCTCAGGCCCGTACCGTCACCGCTCTGGCGGACGCGCTGAAGCTGGACGACAGCGATCGCACCCGGCTGATCGAGCTGGCGCGCGACGGCCGGCTGCGGGACCACTGGGCGCGGCAGAGCGGTGCGTGTGAACTGCCCCGGATGGTCGAAGACTTCACCGGTCGTGCCGAGGAACTGATCTGGTTGAGCGAGCTCGTGTACGTCGAGAGTTCGCCGGGTGTCGGCGTGGTGGGGCTCATCACCGGCTCCGCGGGGCTGGGGAAGACCACGTTCGCCGTCCGCGCCGCCCATTCCGTACGGGCGAGCTTCCCCGACGGGGTGCTGTTCCTCGATCTGCTCGGCATGTCCCAGCGGCCCCTGAGCGCCGACGACGCGCTGCGGCAGCTGCTGCGCGCGCTCGGTACCGCCGACCAGAACATCCCGGGCGATCCCCACGAACGTGCGTCTCTGTACCGCTCGTTGCTGAGGGACAAGCATGTCCTGGTCGTGCTCGACAACGCCGCGTCGGAGGAACAGGTACGTCCACTGCTGCCGGGTGGGGGCGCGAGCAGGGCTCTGATCACCACGCGGCGGTTGCTGGCGGGCTTGGAAGGCGTACGCCGACTCGTCCTGGGGCCGCTGCCGTTGTCGGAGTCCACGGAGCTGCTGACCGGGATATTGGGCGAACGTTCCGCACGGGACAAGGAGTCGACGCTCACCCGGCTCGCCGAGCTGTGCGGTGGACTGCCGCTGGCTCTGCGGATCATCGGCAACCGGCTGCTGAGTCGCCCCGATTGGGACTCCGCCCAACTCGCCGCCCGGCTGGCGGACGAGGAACGTCGGCTCGAGCAGTTCCACGCCGGGGACCTCAAGATCGCCAACGCGTTCGGGCTGTCGTACGAGCAACTCGCCGACTCCACGCGCCGGGTGTTCCGCAACCTCGCCGTCGTACCCGGCCGGGACTTCGACGCCGCCCTGACGGCCGTCGCCGGCGGCATGCCGATCGTGGACGCCTGGGACGCTCTCGACGAGCTCGTCGACCTCGGCCTGCTGCAGGACAGCGGCGAGGGCCTCTACCGATTCCACGACCTCGTCCGCCTGTTCGCCCGCGACCGGCTCCAGGCGGAGGACTCCGCGTCCGGGCAGGAGGAGCTGACGGAACGGGTGACGTCGTGGCTGCTGCGGATGGCGACGATGTCCGGGCGCTGGTTCGAGCCCGGTTACGGCCGCCCCAACCGGCCGGACCCCGACCTGGCGACCCAGGCCTCCGCGGACGAGGCCGACTGGTGGCTGCGGAGCCACGTGGACAACTGGCTTGGCGCGATGCGGAGTTCGCTCGTCGATCGGCCCTCCCTGGTACTCGACTGCGCCGAGTCGATGCACTGGTACTCCGAACGCTGGGTCCACGGCACGCACTGGCACGAGGTCTTCACGCTCGGGGCGGAGGCCGCGGCCGACCTCGGTGACCTGGCGCAGCAGGCGACTCAGCTGAACTACCTGGCCTGGGTCCACTCGGTGCCGCCGCGCGACCCGAAGGCCATGCTGAGGTACGCCGCCGAGGCCCTGGAGCTGGCCACCCGGGCCGGTGCCACGGCGCAGATCGCTTGGTCACAGGAGTACACCGCGACGGCCCTGCACCTGCTCGGACAGCTCGACGAGGCCGTCGCCATGTCCCTGCGGGCGGCGGAGACGTTCAGGGGAATCCATGACATCGACAGCTACGTCCAGTCCCTCGCCCACGTCGCCAACTGCCTTCGTGACGACGGGCGTCACGCCGAGGCCCTGGAGCAGTATCTCGCCCTGGTCGCGCTGATGGACGACGAGGCGTCGGGGATGTCACCGAGCGTCGTGACGCACAGCCGGCCGTTCGCCCTGATCCGCGTCGCCCAGTGCCTGGGCCACCTCGGCCGCCGACCCGAGGCGATCACCACGCTCAGCACGGCGATCGACCTCCTGGACACCCTCCAGGTGTCCGACTACCGGCGCGCCGAGGCCCTGGAAACACTGGCCGCACTGCTGGCCGAGGAAGGCCGCGCCGGGGAGAGCAGCCGCGCCTACATACGGGCCGCGCGGGTGTTCGAGTCGATCGGCGACACGGAGGCGAGCAGCCGCTGCCAGGCGTTGGTGACCGCCGCCTGACGAGAGAGCAGGACAAGCGGCACGGACGGCACCGAGCGCCAACTCTGCGTACTGCTCTGCGTGTTCCCTGATCCCCCGGGCGACTTGGATGGGAGGCGCCGGACGGGCACCGAGCCCGTCCCTCCAGAGCGGAGACGGTCATGGAAACCATCAGGAACATCGTGCTCGTGCACGGTGGCTTCGTGGACGGATCTGGCTGGCAGGGGGTCTACGACCACCTGACCGCCGAGGGCTACCGCGTGGCCGTCGTCCAGAACCCGACCGAGTCCCTGGCCGGCGACGTCGTCGCCACCCACCAGGTCCTCGACCGTCTCGACGGCCCAGCCGTGCTGGTCGGCCACTCCTACGGTGGGGTCGTCATCACCGAGGCCGGCAACCACCCGAACGTCGCCGCGCTCGCCTACATCGCCGCGTTCGCGCCGGACAAGGGCGAGTCGGTCAGCTCCCTGATCGCCGACCCGGCGCCCGGAGCGCCGGTCCCGCCGATCCTGCCGCCCGTCGACGGCCGCCTGCTCCTGGACCGGGACAAGTTCGCGGCCTCGTTCGCCGCCGACGTCCCCGAGTCGACGGCCGCGTTCATGGCCGACTCCCAGGTCCCCTGGGGCGTCGACGCCCTCGAAGGGGCGGTCTCCGAGCCGGCCTGGCAGACCAAGCCGTCGTGGTACCTGGTCGCCACCGACGACCGCATGATCCCGCCGGCCGCGCAGCGCGCCATGTCGGAGCGCTCCGGCGCGACCGTCACCGAGACCCCCGGCAGCCACGCCGTCTACGTCTCCCGCCCGGCCGTCGTGGCCGCCGTCATCGCCCAGGCGGCGAACGGCGTCAACACCCCTTCCTAGTGGTCGCATTCGCGCCGGGCACCCCGCCCGGCGCCCGTGACCGGACGAGACACTCCATCCCGACCACTCTGGGAGTTCCTCATGGACCCTGAGCTCACCCGCCGCCGCGTCCTCGCCGGCACCGCCGCCGCAGCGAGCACGGCGGCCCTGCTGGGACCGTTCGCCTCGACAGCCTCCGCCGCCGCGCCCGCCGGGGTCGAGGCCGGGGCCGGAACCAAGCCGACCGTCGTGCTGGTGCACGGCGGATTCGCGGACGCCTCCTGCTGGAACGGCGTCATCGAGCGGCTCCAGCACGCCGGCTACCCGACCATCGCCCCCGCCAACCCGCTGCGCAGCCTGCCCACGGACGCCGCCTACATCGCCAGCGTCGTCAGATCGATCAGCGGCCCCGTGGTGCTCGTCGGCCACTCCTACGGCGGCACCACCATCACCAACGCCGCCGCCGACGCCACCAACGTCAAGGCGCTCGTCTACATCGCCGCCTTCGTCCCCGACCAGGGCGAGCAACTCAGCGTCCTGATCAACAAGTACCCCGGCAGCATCATCGAGGCCGCGACCCGACCGGTTCCCTACGCCGCCGCCGATGGCACGACGGGTGTCGACCTGTACCTGGAGCCCGACAAGTTCCGGGCCGCGTTCGCCGCCGACGTTCCTGTCGCCACGACGCGCCTGATGCAGGCCACCCAACGGCCCTTCAGCGCCACCTGCTTCACCGACACCACGACCGCCACCGCCTGGCGCACGATCCCCTCCTGGGGACTGGTCGCCGACACCGACAAGGCCATCCCGCCCGCCCTGCAACGCTTCTTCTACGACCGGGCCCGCGCCCGCCACGTCGTAGAGGCCCGAGGCGCGTCCCACGTGGCCATGATCAGCCACCCCCGCACCACGACCCGCCTGATCGAGGCCGCAGCCCGAGCCACGACCTGACCCGGAGCAGTCCCCGACCTCGGCGGCCAAGGGGACCTGCCGAGGTCGGGGACGCCCTGTACGACGACCCTGGCCGAGTGACGCTAAACGCGGGGCCCCGCAGCTGTAAGGCCCCGTCAGCCAGCAGGTCCCCAGCACCGCTCCCGCCACCGAACTGGCCCAGCGGCAGCGGAAGTCGAGGCCCCCGGGTGACCGCTCACGGCCGGATCCCCGCCGCCCGCAGCCGCGCCCGCACCGCCTCCCATGACGGGTCCACCGGCGTGGGACGGCGCTGCCCCACCAGTGTGTCCTTGAAGCCGCTGGACGTGGCGACGCACACCACCGGGCCCTCGACGGATTCGTCGTCCGACAGCGTACGAAGTCCCGCGAGCCCCGCCGCGGACGACAGCTCCACCCACAATCCCTGCACGGCGAGTTCGGCCTGCGCGCGGCGCATCGCCTCGTCGTCGACGGTCAGGGCGCGGCCGCCACTGCCGTTGATCGCGAGGACCCCGCGGTAGCTGTTCACGGGGCAGTCGATGCCGTACGCCTCCGTGGCCGCCACCTCGACCTTGGCGGCGGGCAGCCCCTTGCGCAGGGCCGCTGCGAGTGGACCGCCGGCCGTCGGCTCGCAGCTGAAGAGGCGTGGGACGCCGGAGACGAGACCGAGGCGGTGGAGCTCCGCGAAGCCCTTCCAGATGCCGAAGAGCAGCTCGCCGTAGCCGGTGGGCACGAACACCGCGCCTGGCACGCCGAGTTCGGCCACGATCTCGTACGCGACCGTCTTGTAGCCCTCGGGTCCGAAGGCGTGCCCGGTGTGGAAGGGCGTCACGTTGCTCACCGGGTGGAAGCCGAACTCCTCGGCGATCCTCTCGGTCAGCGGCCAGCGGTCTGCGGTCGGGACGGGCAGCACCACCGCGCCGTACGCGCTGAGGAACGAGGCGACGGCGGGAGGTACCTCAGGCGACCCGAGCACGACACAACGCAGCCCGGCGCGCGCCGCGTACGCCGCCGCGGAAGCTCCGTGGTTGCCGGAGGACGCGACGACGACGCCCGGCGCTCCGATGGCGACGGCGGCGCTCACCGTGCAGCGGTTGAGCCGGTCCTTGTGGCTCCAGGTGGGGTTACGTGACTCGTCCTTGACGTACACGCCGTCGCCGATCTCGACCAGCGGGGTGCCGCCCTCGCCCAGGCCGGGCGCGACCAGCGGCGGCAGCAACGGCGCCCAGCGGTCCAGGCCCGAGGACGGGCGACCCTGTCCGGCGAGGAAGTCGGCCGGCACGCGCGCGTAGTCGTAGTCGACCTCCACGGGATACGACATGGCGTCCGAGCTGGTCTCCGGGCAGCCGCGCGTCAGCGGCGGCCACAGCGGGTAGCGGACGTCGGGGTCGCCGAGGGACCGCTGGGCGGTGGCCAAGGAGGTCATGTGGCGTCCCGTACGGACTTTTCGAGGAGCGTGAACGACTTCGGCGTGCCGCCCGGTTGCGGCTTGCCCTCCTTGTGTCCGACAACCGTGTAGCCGGCATCGAGGTAGTACGCCTTCAAGCGCTCGTTGCCGGCCAGGCAGTCCAGACGTAGCAGCGGCCGGCCCGCCTCGGCGACGCGCCGCTCCGCGACATGCAGAAGCCGGCGCCCCGTCCCGGCCGGGACACGACTGTGGTCCACCATCAGCCGGTGCACATAGCCGGCGGTCGGCGGCTGCGGCCCCCAGGCGTCCTCGTCCTCCCACCAGAGCCCCAGGCCCCGACCACGCGCCCCGCGTCTTCGGCGAGCCACACCTCCCCGCGCTCCATGATCCGCCGGAAGTGCTCCTCGCCCAGCTCCCCGGGCCGCCACTGCCCAGTGACACCCTGGCCGAGCATCCAGCGGGCGGCATCGTCGCGCAGCCGCACGACAGCGCCAAGGTCGACATCCTCGGCGAGACGAAAGCGCAGATCATCCACGCCGCGATCTTCGCACAGCGGTCCGCCCCTCCATCGAGCAGCCGCCAAGGCGTCCTGGACGCCCAACAGGCCACGCATCCGGCAACCTGGGCCCGCAGCAGCCACCGCCTTGCCGCCCGAAGACATGTCCGACCAGCTCGTTAGGCTCGGCACCATGGCTGCTGATCACCACCACGCGTGCGCGTGCTGCACAGAACACAGGGACGGCCCGCCGCTGTCCTATGGGGCTCCGGCTCCGGCAGCGTGGAAGCCTCGGTACTCCCGGCGTCGGGACAGTGAGCTGACCGCCGACCAATGCGTGATCAAGGGCCGGCACTTCTTCGTCCACGGCCTGATCGAGATACCGGTGCGCGACAGCGGCGACACGTTCTCCTGGGGAGTCTGGGTCTCCTTGAGCGAAGCGAACTTCGCCCGGGCGCACGACCTGTGGGACGACCCGGCCCGCGAGCAGGAGCCTCCGTACTTCGGCTGGCTGTCCACCGAGCTGCCGGCCTATCCGCACGCCACACTCCTCCTCAAGACCCATGTCCACACCCGCGCCGTCGGTGAGCGCCCACTGATCGAAGTGGAACCTACGGACCACCCCCTCGCGATCGAGCAGCGTGAGGGCATCACCACCAGCCGCGTGAGGGACCTCGCAGACTTGCTCTTCCGACGCTGAGAGCCTCATTGGGGGCGCGCCGCCCCGGCCGCCGACGGTGCGCCAGGTGACCGGCTGGCTCACCCGTCACCCCACGGCCCTGACCGAGGAGGACCGTGCCGCCCTGAAGGATGTGCCGGCCCGCTGTCCCGAACTGGACACGGGCGCCGAGCGGGTCATTGGCGGCTCACCGTGCGGGTCACGCCCGCGACGATCGTCGTCGCCAGGATCCAGCCGGTGATGATCAGGGCGTACGACAACCACTGGTGCCAGCCGACGGGGGCGAATGCCGACTCCTGGCCGAAGCTGATGATCGGCAGGAGCAGGTCGAGGGTGTAGAAGACGGGGTTGAAGGCAGGCCCCTCGCCCGCCTTGACGGGCCTGGGGTGGTCCAGGCCGTACGCGATCGACCCGATGGCCATGAGTGACAGCAACCAGACGGCCGCGCGCAACGGGCGGAAGCCGTAGCCGACGATGCCGTCCTGGAGGTACCCCCACAGTCGTCCGTACCAGGTGAGCGCGGTGCGCCGGCGGCGCTGCTTGGCAAGCTGGACGAGTCGGGCCGCGTCGTCATCACCGACGTGGCGGTAGGCCGCCGTCAACTGCTCGTAGCCGTACGGCTCATAACGGTCGCCGTCCCGCTCCAGCATCGGAAGACGCCTCTCGGCGGGCTCGTGCGGGGTGAGTACGGTGTAGGTGAGATTGCTGATGAACACCTGGTCCGGCAGCATCTTCGGTTCGACGTTCATGATCTCTATGCGAGAACGCCGCAGATTCAGGGCACCCTCGATGCGATCGCCACCGAGCAGCCAGAGTTCACCGATGACACAGCTACTGACGCGCAGTGCCGTGCCGCCCCGATGCGACAGGTGAGCGTGGAGCAGGTCGAGACGGCCTGCTATGCGCGAGCCCCGGAGCTCGACCCCGCCCTGCGTACGCACGCGCCGCGCCCGTACATGGGCTCCCACGCTGAGGTTCTGTGCGTCCAGTGCGGTGCCACCGGGCCGGTTGAGTTCGGCGTCCTGAATGTTGATCCGCCCGGCGATGGAAGCGCCGGTGAGCCGTACCTGTCCGTTCGCGCGCATCTCGGGCGCCCACAGGTCGGCACCGATCACGGCCTGGTTGAGCTGTAGCACCGGCTCGGAGTCGTCCGGCGCCGTGAACTCCGCCTCCTCCATGAACAACGCCCCGGAGATCTGCGCCCCGCCGAGCCGCACCGGCCCCCGCATACGGCAGCCCGTCATCCGCAGCGCCCCCTCGACCCTCAAGGTCGCCGAGGTCAGGCCCGGCAGAACCGACTTACTCAGATCGAGCTCGCGCAGCTGGGCACCATACAGGTCGGGAACGCCGTCGAATTGGCAGTGACTCAGCCGGATCGCGGCATCGATCCTGGCGTGTTTCAGGTCCAGTACGCCGATGATCCGCGCCCCGGTGATCTGGAGCGCGGGGATCTCTCCCTCCTCCTGCGGAGCCTTGATCAGCAGTGCCCGCAGCACACTCGCCCGCACGGTCCGCTCAGCGCCCCAGGCGTTCGCGAGCGCCGGATCCGCGTCCTCGGCAGCGCGAAAGTCCACGGACTCGCCTCGCGGAAAGGCCTGCCATATACGCGCTTCCGCCGACGTCAGATCGTCGGTCTCGCTCACGCCGGGACTCTGACGTGCTGCGTTCGAGCTGTCACTTGCCGCACAGAGAACGCCATTCCGCTCGAACCCCCCGTCCCGCTCGGCCGGCACCGAGCCCGGCCCTCAATTTATCAACTGCGAGTTCATCAAGATCTTCACCACCTCTCGAGCCAGCGTCGAGGGCCTCGGACAGCAGTGCTCACCACTTCTGGAGGCACTCCGGTTGAGGGTTCGACGCCCCCGAACTTGCTTGCGTGCGGGTGTTGAACCTGCGACGACAACATGGCTTTCGTCCCGCAGTTCCGCCACGCCGTGCTGGACACGATCGCCCAACTGCGCTCCCACGCAGGCTTTCCCCCACCCTTCGCCGACCTGTCCCCGATCGCCGCACACCGCCGCCTCATGCTGGACGCGGGACATGACCAAGAGACCGAGGCGGGTCGATTTCGCCCGGACCGGCAACCCAGGCCGGCCCGCCCACCACCCACCGGAAGGCCATGTCGAACACCTTGGCGCGCGCGTCACTGGGGGCAGTGGTAAGGGGCGCCACGACGGGCGTTAGCCTCCTGCTCTCTAGGGGAGGGAAGTACTTGAAGCACGTACGCATACCCGGGCGCCGTCTCACGGCCGCTGCCGTCACCGCCGTCCTGGCCGCCACCGGCGGCACCCTGTTCACGGTCCCCGCCACGGCGGCGCCGGTTCCTGTGACCACGGCCGATGCCGCCGCCGAGACGCCGCGGGCAACAACCGCCCGGTTCCCTCTGGACGCGGATGTCGTGAGTGCAGGCGCCACCGGTTTCCTGTCGCGGACGCGTGGCGAGAGCCCGGAGCTGCGCTGGACCCGTTACGCGGACGGCACTTCCACCGTGCTGCCGCCGAGCCCGCTGCGCGGCGGCGCTTCGGATGTCGTGGTGACGGGGG
Organism: Streptomyces sp. NPDC001927; assembly: GCF_053594455.1. Lineage (NCBI taxonomy): Bacteria > Bacillati > Actinomycetota > Actinomycetes > Kitasatosporales > Streptomycetaceae > Streptomyces > Streptomyces sp. NPDC001927. The sequence goes on from NZ_JBSFEN010000002.1 coordinate 681,330, forward strand.
ACCATCCCACCGAGGTGACGAAGTTCCGTGTCGTGACGGTGCACGACATGGCCACGGGTGCGGCCCCTGTCGAGGTGGACCTCGATGAGCTGGGCCAGGACTACGTCTACCGGGGCGCAGTCGGGGCCACTCTGGTGGTCGGGGTGAAGCAGGCGGACGGGTCGATGGAGGCACGCCTGCTCACCAAGAATGATGGTGTCCTTGAGGAACGCACGGTGGCCGGGCTGCCCGCCGGCACCGCGGGCTTCTCCGTGACGACGGTTTCTGCCACGTCCTTCGCTCTTCTCGTGGGGGCAGGGCCGGTGGGGGCCCGCACGTTCTACCGAGGTGCCGTGGACGTCGGTACCGGTGCTGTCACCGACCTGTACGAAACCTCCGGGACGCTTGAGGTGTCGGGAGCGCTGTCGGCCACCCACACGGCCTGGTACGAGGACGCGGGTCCGTCGATCGTCGTCGGCGAGCGGGGAACGACTCGGACGCAGAGGTTCCCGGGCGGAAGCCTTGTCAAGTACGGCCTGGTCGGGGACTGGCTGCTGTCCGCCCGCCCGTACGTACTCGGACAGGCGAACAGCATGGACCCGCTGCGACCGCTTGTCGCCCGGAAGCTCGACGGGTCCGACAGCCTTGACCTCCTTGAGTACATGTCATCGATCGTTGCCGGGCCCGACGGTTCGTTGCTGGTCCGGGGAGGAACGGCTGATCGTGGCGAGGGGCTGTACCGCGTCACGATGGGCGAGGACGGCATGCCCGTAGCGGAGTTGGTCGCTCCGACCGGAGAGCCGACCGCCGTCACCTACCTAGGCAGCGATGTCCCGTCCGTGATCGATCTCGACCGCCAGAAGGGAGGCATCGACTTCACCTGGCGTATCTCTCGCAAGAACGTGAAGGTGTACTTCACCCTCACCAAAAAGGGCTACAACGTGTTCCCGAACCAAGGGATCTGGATCCCGGGAGGGGACTACCCCGATCTGGGACCGGAAACGGTCGGTTGGACCTGGCACGGCGAGAACTTCAGCGCCCCGTGGCTGACCGCGTCCGGTGGCGAGTACGTCTGGGGAATCCATGTACAGCCTCTCGACGGCATCGGCCCCGACGTCAGCGCCTCGGGCAGCTTCACCGTCGTCCGCAAGCCGGGAGCACACGACTACACCGGCAACATCGACCCCGAGTTCTTCGCCCGCGACGCGTCCGGAAAGCTGTGGGCCTCGCAGGCGTTCGACAACAAGAACGGGTCGCTGACCGCACTCCATCGAAACGCCATCGGCACGGGATGGCACATCTACGACCAGCTCGAATCCTCCGGCGACCTCGCCGGCACAGCCGTCGCCGACACTCTCGCTCGCGACAGGTCAGGAGCCCTCTGGCTCTACCAAGGATCCGGCGACCTGTCGCAACCCCTCCTCGACAGGGCGAAGGTCGGCAACGGATGGCAGATCTACAACCACCTCGCCGGCGGCAGCGACCTGACCGGCGACGGGCGCGCGGACCTCGTCGCCGCCGACAAGGCCGGGGACCTGTACCTGTACAAGGGCACGGGGAACGCGGCCGCTCCCTTCGCGCCCCGGAAGAAGATCGGCGGTGGCTGGGGCATCTACAACCAGCTCACCGCTGTCGGCGACATCGCCGGCGCCCCGGCCGGTGACCTCGTCGCCCGTGACAAGGACGGCGTGCTCTGGCTCTACCTCGGCAAGGGCGACGGCACCTTCGCCACCCGCGCCAGGATCGGCGCCGGCTGGAACCAGTACGCCCACCTCATCGGCATCGGAGACGCCAACCGGGACGGCCGAGCGGACCTCGTGGCACGCAGAGGATCGGCAACGTACCTGTACGCCGGCACGGGCGACTGGCGCGCCCCCTTCAAACCGGCCGCCTACGGGCAGGTATTCGCCGAAGTGTCCGGCTACAACGAGGTGTTCTGAGCTCCCTGGCGGGCTTGCGGCCACGGCTGGTGGGCATCGGTGCTCCAGCCTGTGGCCGCATCAGCTCCGCGGAGGGCGTTACCGCTCGCCCGCGAGGTCGAGATCGTCGCTGCGCGGCTCCGTCGCGACCTCGGCACGGCCCGGGCGGCGCCACGGTCGGGTGAGCGGCTGGGAGACGGCTCGCCACCACGGGTCCTCGGGCAGCTTGTCGCCGGGCTCGAACGGCTCGCCGGGGCGGGGGGCCGCCACTGCCTGGCCGACCTCCGCGGCCGCGTCGGTCGTCCACTCGCCCGGTTCCGCCCAGGCGTGCGGGGCCAGGTTGAAGGTGCCCCAGTGGATCGGGAGGAGGACGCCGTGGGGGCGGCCGCCCTGGAGGTCCAGGTGGGCCTGGACGCCCTCGGCGGGGGTCATGTGGATGTCCGGCCAGTACTCGCTGTACGCGCCGATCTGGATCATGGTCGCGTCGAAGGGGCCGTGCGCGGCGCCGATCTCCGCGAAGCCGGGGAAGTAGCCGGTGTCGCCGCTGTGGTAGATCCGGTGCTCGGGGCCCGTGACGACCCAGGACGCCCAGAGGGTGTGCTGGGTGTTGCGCAGGCCCCGGCCGCAGAAGTGGCGGGCGGGGGTCGCGGTCAGCCGGAGGTCGCCGATCTCGGTGGACTCGTTCCAGTCCAGCTCGCGCAGCCGCGAGGCCGGCACTCCCCAGCGCTCCAGGTGGGCGCCGACGCCCAGCGGTACGGCGAAGACGGTGTCCGTACCCGCCAGCGCCTTGATCGTGGGCAGGTCGAGGTGGTCGTAGTGGTCGTGGGAGATCACGACCACGTCGACCGGGCCGAGCGCGGCGAGCGGCAGCGGCACCGGGTGCAGGCGCTTGGGGCCGGCGAAGGCGAAGGGCGAGCAGCGGTCGCCCCAGACCGGGTCGAAGAGGACCCGTCGGCCGTCGATCTCCGCGAGGACGCTGGAGTGCCCCATCCAGGTGATCCGGAGGCCCGAGACCGGCGGCTTGGCGAGATCGGCCAGGGTGGTGGCGTGGACGGGGATCGTGCCCGTGGGGGCCCGGCGCGCCCGGGCCTCCTTCTGGAAGTAGATCTTCGCGAACTCGACCGTCGAGCCGGTGGGCCTGTGCCGGGCGGCCACGGGGTTCTGGAAGACGCCGTCCGCGAAGTTCGGCGAGCGGCGGATGCGCTCCAGGCGCTCGCCGGCGGGATCCGCGCCGAAGGCCTCGGGCCGCAGGGCGCGCAGCCTGGCCCGCAGCGAATGGTCGGAGCCGGTGCCGGTCACGGGTCCTCCTGATGGTCGGGGTCGTTCCATTATGGTCGGCCCGCGCCGCTCTCGGCCGGAGCATGCGCGATACTGAACCGTCATTCAGTAGCGCCCTCGCCGGATCCCTCGCCGCATCCCCTCGGAGAACCCCCATGACTACCGCCCCTCTGATCTCGCTGACCTGGTCGGATCCCGTCACCGGGCGACAGGGTCATCTGGTGATCGACCGGCTGGTGCGTGGCGTGTGCAGCGGTGGGCTGCGGATGCGTGAGGGCTGCACGGCGGCGGAGGTGGCCGGGCTCGCGCGCGGGATGACCATGAAGGAGGCCCTGCACTACGACCCGAAGAGCCGGTACGTCCCCCTGGGCGGCGCCAAGGGCGGCATCGACTGCGATCCCCGCTCGCCCGAGGCGTACGGCGTCCTGGTCCGCTACCTGCGGGCGATGCGCCCCTACATCGAACGCTTCTGGACCACCGGCGAGGACCTCGGCCTGACCCAGGACCTGGTCGACAGGGCGGCGGCCGAGGCGGGGCTCGTCTCCTCGATCCAGGCCGTCTACCCCCTCCTGGACGACGAGGCGCGGGCCCGCCGCAGGCTCGCGGACGCGTTCGAGACCGAGGTGGACGGAATCGGCCTCGACGAGCTGGCGGGCGGCTGCGGGGTCGCCGAGTCGGTCCTGGTGGCCCTGGAGCGGGCCGGCAGGCCGTACGCCGGCACCCGGGTCTCCGTGCAGGGCTTCGGGACCATGGGCGGGGCCACGGCCCGCTTCCTGGCCCGGGCCGGACTCACGATCGTGGCGGTGGCCGACGTACGGGGCACGATCACCAACCCGGACGGCCTGGACGTCGAGGCGCTCCTGGCCGCGCGCGACGCGCACGGCACCGTGGACCGCGCCGCGCTGCGGCCCGGGGACCGTGAGGAGCCCGGCGACGCCTGGCTCGCCGTCGACGCGGAGGTGCTGGTCCCGGCCGCCGTCTCGTACGCCATCGACACCCGGAACCAGGCGAGGATCACCGCCCGCTGGATCGTCGAAGCGGCCAACATGCCCGTCCTCGCCGACGCGGAACAGCTCCTCCTCGCCCGCGGGATCACGGTCCTGCCCGACGTCGTGGTGAACTCCGCCACCAACGCCTGGTGGTGGTGGACCCTCTTCGGCGACATCGGCGCCGACCCGGACGAGGCCTTCGCCCACATCCGCGAGGCCATGCGCGCCCTGGTCGGCCGGATGCTCGACCGGGCGGACACGGACGGCTCCGCGCCGCGCGCCGCGGCCCACGCGCTGGTCGAGGAGCGGCTGCCGGAGATCGCGGAGCGGTACGGCTGGTACTGAGCGGGGACCGGCAAGGGTGCGGCCCGGACGCCACCCCGGCCCGGCGCGAAGATGATCATGTCCCTGGCATGGTCTGTGTAGGCTGCCGCCGTGGCGAGAGTGCGGTTGAGCGTGGCGGAGCGGCGGGACGAGCTGCTCCGTGCCGCCGTCGAGCAGATCGAGGAACGGGGCGTGGCGGCCGTCCGGATCGCCGATGTCGCCAGCGCCCTCGGGGTCAGCAACGCGCTCGTGCTCTACCACTTCTCGACCAAGGAGAAGCTCGTCGCGGAGGCGTTCGCGTACGCCGCCGAGGCCGACCTCGAACATCTGCGCAGGCTCCTGGGGCGCCGGACCACCGCTCTGCGCCGCCTGCGGGCGGCCGTCCGGTGGTACGCGCCGACCGGGCAGGCCAAGGGCTGGCGGCTCTGGATCGAGGGCTGGGCGGCCTGCCTGCGCGAACCGGCGCTCCGCGAGGTCGCCGGGGCGCTCGACCAGCAGTGGAAGGCGGCCCTGACCCGGGTGATCGCCGAGGGCGCGGCGGCCGGCGAGTTCCCGTGCGCCGACCCGGCGGCCGCCGCCTGGCGGCTGACCGCCTTCCTGGACGGGCTCGCCGTGCAGATGACGTCGTACGCCGGCTCCCTCTCCCGCGCCGCCATGCTGGAGTGGGCCGACGCCGCCCTGGCCCGCGAGCTCGGCCTCCCGTACCTGGACGCGTCGCCTAGTCCACCGGCGACGGCGTAGAACCCCCACTGACGGCGTAGAGCCTTCACCCAACGAGCCACGACCGCCCGTCGCCCGCCCACGGCACCACCCTCACCCCCTCACGTCTGCACCAACGGCTCATACGCCGACTCCGCAAGCCCGAACGTCCACGCGACGCCCTCGCGAGCCGTCCTCGTCCGGGGCGGCACCCGCAGCCAGTACGTGCGGAAGGTCCCGTCCGGCTCCGGCGTCGAGTTGACCACCTCGACCATGACCACGTCCTCGTCGTCCACGAGCTCGATCCGCCAGAGCACGCCCGTCTCGTCCCGGGCCACCGGCTGCGCGCCGGACTCGGCGAGGTAGCGCTCGTAGCCGTAGAACTCCAGCATCACGCGGCGCAGTTCGGCGTTCTCCTCGGACCGTATGCGCTCCGGGGTGAGCCCGCCGAGTTCGGCGAGGAACTCCGCAGGCACGGCCATGCCCCGCCAGGCGTGCAGCGCGAAGCCGTCGCCGTAGGCCAGGGCCGGGCCGTCGCCGCGGTCGAGCCGGCCGGCCTCGTCCCTGTGCAGTTCGACGGGCCGTTCGCACACGACGGCGACCTTCTCGTACGGCCACCACCAGCCCGCGTTCTCGGCGACCGCCGTGAGCCCGGCGAGGCGCTCGCCCCGCCCGTCGAAGGCCGCGAGCCAGGCCGCGTCGTGCTGGCCCAGGACCGCGTCGAGCAGCACGAGCCGCAGGGCGGCGGCCTCGTCCTCACCTGACGGGCCGAGTTCGTCCACCACCGCCGCCCGTATCCGGTCCACGAGGGCCCGCGTGGTGTCCCAGAGCGGCGCCCCGGTGCTCGACCACAGCGCCGTCCAGCCCCGGGGGCCTAGCTCGTCGTGGACCCTGCGGCGCTCCTCCGCCCAAGGCCGGGTGCGGACCTCGTCCCGTACCGAGGCGCCCGCGTCGGTCAGTCCGCGCACGAGCGCGACCGCCGCCCGGGGCGAGGCCGCCCAGACGATCCGCTCCGGCGCCGCGAGCCCGGCCGTGGCGTACGCGAGCCGTACCCCCGCCTCCGCCGCCGCCCGGTCGGCCGCTCCGGTGGCGGCCGCGACGGCCCGCCACTTGTCCACCGTCATCGGTGTCCCGTTCATCTCTCCCCCTGTCGGTAATTGCGAAGGTCTCTGTGTCAGTCCGCGACGATCCGGTACGCGCCCGGTGTGTACTCCCGCTGCCGCACCACCCGGTACCAGCCCTTCGGCAGCGGGATCGGGGCGTGCTCCTCGTGCACCACCCGGCCGCCCGTGGGCAGTTCGAGCAGGAACGGGCCGAACGGTCCGGGCTCGCGCACCAGTCGTCCGGGCCCCGGGATCGCGTGGGCGTGTCCGGTGACCTCGCCGAGCGCGAGGACCAGCCGCCCCCTGGCATCCCTCGGCTCCCCCGCCGCGTCCTTGGCGTGCGCGGGCACCGCCGTCTCCGTGACGGGCACGATCAGCACGTCTCCCTGCCGGTACATGGCTCTCCCCTCGGTGGTGGGCACGGTCTGTGTCGACCACGCATTCGACGCTAGAGGGAGCCACTGACAACGACCTCGACAGCGGGCTCGACGACGACCTCGGCAACGGCCTCCGACCGCCCCCGCGCCCCGCGTTGTCAGCGGGGGTTGGTACAACTGCTCGCGTCAGCAGATCAAACGCCGTCCGGTGTCTGGAGCATTCATGACCATCTCGGGAGATATGCAGGAGTTCCACGGCCTGCCCGTGTTCGACTTCCCGGACCGTGACGCCGTCGTGGAACTGCCGGACCCGGCCTCCGTGGCCTGGCGCGTCTCCGGCCCGACGTACTGCGGACCGGACGACGAGCAGTGGGAGCAGGTCTTCACCCGGTTCCTCGCCGGCGTCGACACCCACCAGGTCCGCGCGCTGGTCGTCGGCGGCTGGGACGAGGCGTACGACTCCTCGTCCGCGCCGATCGTCACCGCGCTGGTCGCGGCCGCCGAGGACCGGCTCACCTCCCTGGAGGCGCTGTTCCTCGGGGACATGACCTTCGAGGACTGCGAGATCTCCTGGATCCAGCAGTCCGACGTGACACCGCTCCTCACCGCCTACCCCCGCCTGCGGGAGCTGGGCGTGCGCGGCGGCACGGAACTCGCCTTCCCCGCCGTCCGGCACACCGAACTGCGCGCCCTCGTGGTGGAGACGGGCGGTCTCGGCGCCAACGTCGTGCGCGGCATCGCGGGCAGCGACCTGCCCGCGCTGGAGAAGCTGGACCTCTGGCTCGGCACGGACGAATACGGCGGCGATGCCACGATCGACGACCTGGCACCGGTGCTCGCCGGCACCGGCTTCCCCGCCCTGCGCGATCTCGCGCTGCGCAACAGCGTCCTCCAGGACGAGATCGCCGCCGCCGTGGCGGGCGCCCCGGTGGTCGCCCGGCTCGACCGGCTCGACCTGTCGATGGGCACGCTCACCGACGAGGGCGCCGAGGCGCTGCTCATGGGCCAGCCGCTCACCCACCTCACGCACCTCGACCTCTCCCACCACTACCTCAGCGAGAAGATGAGCGAGCGGATCGTCGACGCCCTCACCCCCTACGGGGTGACGGTCGACGTCGGCGACGCGCAGGAGCCCGAGGACGACGGTGACGGCGAGGTCTTCCGGTACTGCGCGGTCGCCGAATGACCTCTCCCCCGCCCCCGGCACACACGCCTCTCACGGACCCGTCCCCCGCGCGCCCGCGGCTCGTCGTCGTCGGCAACCCGGGCAACCGCCGGGTCGGGTACTTCCGTGACGCGGTGCGGGCGGCCGGGCTGCCCGAGGCGCGGGTCGAGCCCTGGCTCGACGTGCTGCGGGGCGGGGGACGGTTCCACCCGGGCGAGACGGTACGGCTCGAGTCGCCGGGCGAGGACCCCGAGGTCGAGCGGCTGCTGCGCGGCACGGACGACCCGACGCGGGTCGAGGGAACGGCCCGCTGGTACGCGGCGTTCACAGCCGCCACGGCGCGGCTCGCCCGTACCGTCGGCGACGCGGGGGCGGTCCTGGTCGACGACCCCACCGAGCCCGCGGTGCTCTTCGACAAGCGGCTCGCCCACGCCCGGCTGCGCGCGGCCGGGGTCCCGGTGCCGGACTCGCCGACGTCCGGGGCGGCCGGCCCGCCCGTACGGGACTGGGCGGACGTCCGTTCCCTCATGGCGGCCGCCGAACTGCCCCGGGTCTTCGTGAAGCTCGCGCACGGCTCGTCCGCGTCAGGTGTCCTGGCCGTCGAGACGAACGGCACCGGACGCGTCCAGGCCACCACCTCCGTGGAACGCGCCCCGGACGGACGCCTCTTCAACTCCCTCCGGGTGCGCCGCTACACGACGGAGTACGAGGTCGCCGCGATCGTGGACGCGCTCGCCCCCGACGGGTTGCACATCGAGCGCTGGCTGCCCAAGGCGGTGCAGCACGGCCGGGCGGCCGATCTGCGGGTGGTCGTGATCGACGGGCGCGCGACCCACGCCGTCGTGCGGACCAGCCGCTCCCCCATGACCAACCTCCATCTCGGCGGCGCCCGGGGCGACCTGGGCGCCGTGCGCGCGGCCGTCTCGGCGGCGGGCGGACGCTGGACGGACGCCCTGGAGGTGTGCGAGCGGGCCGCCGACGCCTTCCCCGGCACGCGATGCGTCGGGATCGACCTGCTGCCGGCCGTCGGCTGGCGGCGCTTCGCCGTCGGCGAGGTCAACGCCTTCGGCGACCTCCTCCCCGGCCTCACCGGCCTGCCGGGCAGCGGCGCCGAGGGCCTGGACACCTACGCAGCCCAGGTCGCCGCGCTCCTCAACGGCAAGAGCCGCACCCGCACCACCCGCACAAGCACCACAGGAACGAGCACCACGTGAACCGGCAGGACCACTCACCCGACATGAACGAGATCGTGGGCAGCCACGACCTCCTCCTGGTCACGCTCGACACCCTCCGGCACGACGTGGCCGCCGAACTCGCCGCCGCGGGCCGCATCCCGAACCTGGCCCGGCACCTCCCGGGCGGCCGCTGGGAGCGCCGACACGCCCCCGGGAGCTTCACGTACGCCTCCCACCAGGCGATCTTCGCCGGGTTCCTGCCGACCCCGGCCACCCCCGGTCCGCACTCCCGGCTCTTCGCCGCACGGTTCGCGGGCAGCGAGACCACCGCCGACGGCACGTTCGTGTACGACACCCCCGACCTCGTCGCCGGCCTCGCCAAGAAGGGGTACCGCACCGCGTGCGTCGGCGGGGTCGGGTTCTTCAACGGGCAGGGCCCGCTCGGCTCGGTCCTGCCGGGGCTCTTCGAGGAGAGCCACTGGGAGCCCGCCTTCGGCGTCGCCTCCCCCACCTCCTTCGAGTCCCAGGTGACCAGAGCCGAGGAGATCGTCGCCGCGCTCCCCGCCGAGCAGCGGCTCTTCCTCTTCGTGAACGTCTCCGCGCTGCACCAGCCCAACTGGTTCCATCTCCCCGGCGCGACCCGGGAGTCCGGCGACACGCGCGCCTCGCACGCGGCGGCGCTGGAGTACGTGGACCGGCACATCGGCCGCCTCTTCGCCGCCATGAGCAGCCGCCGCCCCTGCTTCGCGATCGTCTGCTCGGACCACGGCACCGCGTACGGAGAGGACGGCTTCACCGGTCACCGGCTCGGCCACGAGGTCGTCTGGACCGTCCCGTACGCCCAGTTCGTGCTCGAAGGCCCGGAGGCGCGCGCATGACCGAGTCGCCGCGACCGTACGAGAGTTACGTCTACGCCTACCCGCACAAGACGGCGTACCGCCCGCTCCCCGAACCGGCGCCCTCCCTCGCCGCGCTCTGGCGGGACGAGCCGAAGGACGCGCTCTCCCTCTACGCCCACATACCGTTCTGCGAGGTCCGCTGCGGCTTCTGCAACCTCTTCACCCGGATCGGCGCCCCGGACGAGCTGACGACCCGCTACCTCGACGCCCTCGACCGCCAGGCGACCACCGTCCGCGAAGCGCTCGCCGCCGGCGACGTACCCGGCGCCGAGCCCGTCCGCTTCGCCACGGCCGCCTTCGGCGGCGGCACCCCCACCTTCCTCACCGCCGACGAGCTGGAGCGGCTCTGCGACATCGCCGAGAAGCGGATGGGCGTCGACCTGCGCGCCGTCCCCCTCTCCGTCGAGACCTCGCCTTCGACCGCGACCGCCGACCGGCTCGCGGTCCTCGCCGAGCGCGGGGCCACCCGGCTCAGCATCGGCGTGCAGTCCTTCGTGGAGGCGGAGGCCCGCGCCGCCGTGCGTCCGCAGCGCCGCGCCGAGGTCGAGGCCGCGCTCGGCCGGATCCGCGAGACCGGCGTCCCCGTCCTCAACATCGACCTGATCTACGGCATCGACGGCCAGACCGAGCGGACCTGGACCCAGTCGCTCGACGCCGCCCTCGCCTGGCACCCCGAGGAGCTCTACCTCTACCCGCTGTACGTCCGTCCCCTCACCGGCCTCGGCCGGCTCTCGGCGACCGCCGACCGCGACTGGGACGAGCAGCGGCTGCGGCTCTACCGCCACGGCCGGGACCATCTGCTCGCCCGGGGCTACGAGCAGGTGTCGATGCGCATGTTCCGTCGGGCGGACGCCCCGCCGCAGGGCGCCGACGACTACGCCTGCCAGACCGACGGCATGATCGGCCTGGGCTGCGGGGCCCGCTCGTACACCTCGGCGCTGCACTACTCCTTCGACTACGCCGTCGAGATGCGGGAGATCCGCGCGATCATCGACGACTACACGGCGACGGAGGACTTCGGCCGGGCGCGGGTGGGCCGGTGGGTCGACGCGGACGAGGCGCGCCGCCGCCATCTGCTCCAGTCCCTCCTCCAGGCCCGGGGCATGCCGACCGGGGAGTACGAGGAGCGGTTCGGCGCTTCGCCGTTCGCGGACTTCCCCGACGAGCTGGGCCGGTTCGAGGCGCTGGGCTGGCTGGACCGGGCGGCGCCCGCCGGGCTGCTGCGGCTCTCCGCCGAGGGCCTCGCGCACTCGGACGCGCTCGGCCCCGCGCTCTTCTCCCCCGCGGTCCGGGCAGCGATGGCCGCCTACGAGCCGAAGTAGGGGCGCGGACGTGGACCTGACGATCCTGTACCGGGGGCCGCTCGCCTCCTGCGACTACGACTGTCCCTACTGCCCGTTCGCCAAGCGCCGCGACAGCCGTGAACAGCTGCGGGCCGACCGGGCCGCGCTGGAGCGTTTCGCCACCTGGGCGGCGGAGCAGACCGGCGACCGGCTGAGGATCCTGTTCACGCCGTGGGGCGAGGGCCTGGTCCGCTCCTGGTACCGGCGGACCCTCGCCGAGCTGTCCCACCTGCCGCACATCGAGCGGGTGGCGATCCAGACCAATCTGAGCTGCCGCACCGACTGGCTGGCCGAGGCCGACCCCGAGACCCTCGCGCTCTGGTGCACGTACCACCCCGGCCAGACGCCGTACGACCGCTTCCTCGCGAAGTGCCACGACCTCGCGGCGCGGGGCACGCGGTTCAGCGTCGGGGTCGTCGGCCTGCCCGAGCACCGGGAGCACGCCCTGCGCCTGCGCGCGGACCTCCCGCCCGAGGTCTATCTCTGGGTGAACGCGGCGGAGGGCCACACGTACACCGCCGAGGAGGCCGAGAGCTGGACGGCCCTCGACCCCCTCTTCCCGTACAGCCGCCGGCCGCACCGCTCCGCCGGGCTGCCGTGCCGGACCGGCAAGTCGGTGATCTCCGTCGACGGCGAAGGGACCGTGCGCCGCTGCCACTTCGTCAAGGCCGAGCTGGGCAACCTGTACGACGGTTCGTACCGTGCCGCCCTCCGCCCGCGCGCCTGTCCCCTCGCCGTCTGCGACTGCCACATCGGCTACGTCCACCTGGAGACGCTGCCGCTGTACGACGTGTTCGCCGGCGGGGTCCTGGAGCGGATCCCGGCCGCGCCCGACGGGGTGGTCACAGGGGCATGAGGTCCCCGAGCGGCATGAGGTCGGGCCGCTTGGCCGCGACGTCGTCGCCCGAGCTCTCGCCCCGCAGCCGCCGCCCGATCCACGGGACGAGGTACTCCTTGGCCCAGTGGATGTCGTCGCGGCGGACCTCCAGGGTCCCCCTCGGCGGAAGCGGCGGCCAGACCTGGTCCGGGTCGGCCGGCACCTCCATGCCGAGGACCTGGGCTGCGCGCAGCGCGACCCGGGTGTGCCCCTCGGGCGACAGGTGCAGCCGGTCGTCGTCCCAGGCCCGCCTGTCCTGCACCGACTTGAGCGACCACAGGTCGAGGACCGGGCAGTCGTAGCGGTCGGCGATGGCCCGGACGTGGGCCGTGTACGTCGCGATCTTGCCGCGCAGGTGCCGGAGCACGGGTACGTCGCGGGTGTCGAAGCCAGTCGTCACCATCACCGTGCCGACGGCCGACGTCAGGTCGGCGACGGCGCGCTCGAAGCGCTCGGCGACGTCGTCCGGGTCGGTGCCGGGGCGGATGATGTCGTTGCCGCCCGCACAGAAACTCACCAGGTCGGGGGCGAGTTCCTTGGCCCTCGGGACCTGCTCCGCGACGATCTGGTCGAGGAGCCGCCCCCGGACGGCCAGGTTGGCGTAACGAAATGCGTCGTGCTCCGGCAATTGGTCGGCGAGGAGTACCGCGAAACGGTCCGCCCAGCCGACGTACTTCCCGTCCGGCCCGGGATCTCCCACGCCCTCGGTGAAGCTGTCCCCGATCGCCGCGTACGACCCGAATGCCTTCATGTCTCTTGATCTCGAATCGTCTGCCACGGGAGTTCATCTTTCCCTTACGTATGTGACCTACGCGACCGTAAGGAGGGGTTGACGCCGGGTGAGATATGCCACCGGTCAAGATTCCACCAAGCCGGAATACGCCGCAGGGGCCCGGCACACCGAAGTGCCGGGCCCCTGTGGGGTGCTGCTGGTGACGCGGGTGACGCGGAGGCGTCAGATGCCGACGCCGTGCTGGCGCAGGTACGCCAGCGGGTCGATGTCCGAGCCGTAGCTCGGGCCGGTGCGGATCTCGAAGTGCAGGTGCGGGCCGCTGGAGTTGCCGGTCGAGCCGGAGAGGCCGATCTGCTGGCCGCCGGTGACGGTCTGGCCGGTCGAGACGGAGAGCGAGGAGAGGTGGGCGTACTGGGAGTACGTGCCGTCGGCGTGCTGGATGACGACCTCGTTGCCGTACGCGCCGCTCCAGCCGGCCGAGTGGACGGTGCCCGCGCCGACGGCCTTCACCGATGTGCCGGAGGAGGCGATGAAGTCGACACCGGTGTGGTAGCCGGAGGACCACATCGAGCCGGAGGCCCGGTACGGGGTGGAGATGCCACCGCCGACCGGAGCGACCCAGCCGGAGGAGGAGGCCTGGGCGGGGGCGGAGTCCTGGGTGGCCGTGGTGCGCTCGGAGGAGCGGGAGGCGCGCGACTCGCTCGTCTCGGAGGACGAGGACTTCTTCTCGGCCTTCGGAGCGGCCTTGGGCGCCGCGGCCTTCGGGGCGGCCGTGGACTTGGCGCCGAGGGTGAGCTTCATGCCGGGCAGGATCAGCGACGGGTTCTCGCCGACGACCTGGCGGTTGTCCGCGTAGAGCTTCTGCCAGCCACCCTTGAGGTCGTGCTCGGCGGCGATCTTCGACAGGTAGTCGCCGCGGACGACGGAGTACGTCTTCGGCTTCGCCGCGGGGGCGGCGGCCGGAGCGGCCGGGGCCTTCGCGGGGGTGACGGCGAGAGCGGCGACGGCCTTCTCGGGCGTCACGGTCGGAGCGGCCTTCTCGGCGGCGTGGGCTCCGGTCGCGCCGAGCAGCGGGAGGGCGACGACGGCGCCACCGGTGCCGGCGGCGACGAATCCGCGCGTGATCGGGTTGACCTTGGGACGGCGATGCTTACCCTTCGCGGGCATGGCGAATTCCTCTCCGTCGCCTGCGAGGTGAGCTGTCGGGTTCGGACTGGAGATGTCCGGCCGCGTTCTCACGCGACTTAACCCCAAGCCGTCCGGTCGGGCCGGTGCGGCGTACTTACCTGGGTCCCCCGCTCCTGCCGTACGTGGATGGGTGCGGATTCGATTCCGGGCGGTGGCAGGATTCGGCGGTCCGACCGGATTGAGCGTGACGCTAGACGAGCGGAGTCGAGCCGAACAAGCCGCCCGATTCCGCCCGCATTCCGCGGCGTGATATTCGCGCCGTATTCCGGTCACCCTCCGTGGATGACGGAGGATCGATTTCCTTTTCCGGCCAGGGAATTGGTCCGGACGATCAGGCACGGTCCGTCACCTTTGAGACGCTGCTCACGCCCCGAATCCCATCTCCCCTGCAACCAGGGCGCGTTATATCGAAGGGTTTAATTCGGACAGAACGCCCATTCCCTTACCCAGGGGTGCGCACGGCCCCCGGCACCCGGGATGATTGCCCCAGGAATCGATCAGGAACCGATCGCGATCCGTCTACCTTCAGGAGCACTCGTGACGCAGCAGCTGCCCCAGGTCCCGTCGACCGAACCCGAGCTCGCCGGGGTACGCAACTTCCGTGACGTGGGCGGACTGCCGACCGTGGACGGCGGTGCGGTGCGCTTCGGACGCCTCTTCCGCAGCGGCCACCTGGCCCACGCCACCGAGGAGGACGCGGCGTTCCTCTCCACCCTCGGGCTGCACACGATCTTCGACTTCCGCAATCAGGCCGACGTCAAGATCGAGGGCCCGGACGTCGAACTGCCCGGTGTACGGAATGTGAACATACCGCTCAACGACCCGGCCGACGGCAAGGAGTTCTGGAAGCTCGTCCGCTCCGGCGAGCTGGAGCAGCTCCGCGAGATCCTCGGCGACGGCAAGGCCGCGACCCGAATGTCCGATTCGTACCGGCAGATGATCGTGGAGCGGACGGCGGAGCACAGCCGCATCCTGCACGCGCTCGCCGAGGACAGCGTCCCGGCGCTCATGCACTGCGCGGCCGGCAAGGACCGGGCCGGCCTCTCCATCGCCATCTCGCTGCTCGCGGTGGGCGTCGAGCGCGAGGCGATCGAGGCCGACTACGTGAAGTCGAACGACCCGCACCGCCGCTACAAGGTGCGCCGCGCCTCCTCCGCCTCGGACGCGATGGCGCCCGAGGTGATGGAGCTGATCAGCCCGCTGTTCGACGCGCGGGTCGAGTACCTGCGGGCCGCGTTCGAGACGATGGAGCAGACCTGGGGGACGGCCGAGAACTACCTCACCGAGGGCCTGAAGCTCAGCCCGGAGACCCGTGCGCGGCTGCGCGAGCGGCTCGTCGTCGAGGCGTGACCGCGCCCCTCGGGCGGCCTCACTGGTTCTGCGCGCCGAGGGCGAAGAGCAGATAGAGGAAGCCGGCGAAGAGGTGTCCGGCCACGAGGTACGCGAAGAGCCGGAGGACCAGCCCCTTGGGGAACTTGCCGGCCTCGCGCTCCTCGCCGGTGACCGGCTTGGACTTCTCGGACATATCGGTCCTTTCCATATTGGGCCTTCCGGAAGGGCTCAGCGCAGGTGCGGCGCGCCGTCGCCGAGGCACAGCTCGGCGGCGGGGCTCTGCATCAGCGTGTGGACGAAGAGCAGCTCGGCCCCGCCGCGCCCGGCGGCGCCGATGCGGTGCGGGGTGAGCGAGTCGAAGTGCGCGCTGTCCCCCGGGTCCAGGACATGGACGGCGTCGCCGAGCGCGAGGCGCACCTGGCCGTCGAGGACGTGCAGCCACTCCTCGCCGGGATGGACGCGCACGATGTCGGCCCGGGTGGCGTACGGCACGTGGACGCGGAGCGCCTGCAGGGCGCGGCCCCCTCCGCCGGCCTGGCGGTAGGTCCAGCCGTCGGCCTCGACGGGCTCGGACCGGCCGGCCCGGACGATCGGATCACGCTCGGCCGGAACCTCACCAAGAAGGGCGGAGACCGTCGTACCGTAGATACGGGACAGGGCCAGCAGCATCGGGAGCGAGGGCTGGCGGTGACCCGTCTCGAGCCGGGAGAGATGCGCCGGAGAGAGTCCGGCCCGCTGCGCGGCGGCCTCCAGGGTCAGCCCGCGGCGCCTGCGCAGGCCTCGCAGCTGCGGCGCGACGTCCGGCAGGACGGCGGTCGCGTCCGCTGCGGCTGGGTCCGGGGACGGCTCCCCGGGGAGGTGCTCCATGCCTCCATTCCGCCAGGATTTTTCCTCTGAGGCAAATTTCTTGCCCCAGAGGCAAAGGTGGGCCGCGGAGGCCCCTCAGCGCTGCGCGACCGCCTGCTTGACCAGCGTCTTCCCGAAGTCCCACATCAGCCCGCCGCCGCCGTGGGCGTCGTCCATGACCGCAGTGAAGGCGGTCACGAAGCGGTCCACGTCCGCCTCGTCGATGATCAGCGGCGGGATCAGCTTGATCACCTCCAGATGGTCGCCCGATACCTGGGTCAGGATCCGGTGGCGCTGGAGCAGCGGCACGACGACCATCTGCGCGAAGAGACCCTTGCGGGCGGCCTGCAGCATGGTCCAGCGGCTGCGCAGTCCGAGCGAGGAGGGCCGCCCGAACTCGATGCCGATCATCAGCCCGCGCCCGCGGATCTCGTGCAGCAGCTCGTAGCGCGGCACGAGCTCCTTCAGGCGCGCGGAGAGCAGCTCGCCGATCCGGCGCGCGTGGGCCACCGTCCCCTCGATCTCCATCACCGAGAGCACGGCGAGCCCGGCGGCCATGGCCTGCGCGTTCGAGCCGAAGCTGGCGGAGTGGACGAGGACACGGTCCATGGACGAGTAGACCTTCTTGAAGATCCAGTCCTTGCCGAGCGTCGCGCCGACGGGCACGTACCCGCCGGAGAGGGCCTTGGCGACACAGAGCAGATCGGGCTCGACGCCCTCCTCGTGCTGGTACGCGTAGAAGTCCCCGGTCCTGCCGAGACCGGTCTGCACCTCGTCGGCGATCAGCAGGGCCCCGTGCTTGTGCAGCAGCTCCTGGGCGCCGCGCAGGAAGCCGGGCGGGGCCTCGTGCACCCCCTTGCCCTGGATCGGCTCGACGACGAAGCCGGCCACGTCGCCCTTGCGCAGCTCGCGCTCCAGGGCGTCGAGGTCGCCGAGCGCGATCGCGGTGTCGGGCAGCAGCGGGGCGAAGCCGTCCCGGAAGCCCTTCTCCCCGTTCACCGAGAGGGAGCCGGTGGTCAGGCCGTGGAAGGCGTGCGCGCAGTAGAGGATCCTGGGCTTCCCGGTGGCGTACCGGGCGAACTTGAGGGCGGTCTCCACGGCCTCCGTACCGCTGTTGCCGAAGAAGACCCGGTCGAGGTGCGGGCTGTGGGCGAGCAGCTTCTCGGCGAGCAGGCCCGGCAGCGGCTGGCAGTCGAAGCGGGTGAGGTCGGCGAGCTGGGCGTCCAGGACGTCATGGAGGGCCCGGCGGACGACGGGGTGGTGCCGGCCGAGGCCCATGACGCCGAAGCCGGCCAGCATGTCGAGGTAGTCCTCGCCGTCGGCGTCCCAGAAGTGGGCGCCCTCGGCCCGTTCGTAGACCTTGTCGAAGCCGATCGTGTGCAGCATCCGCGGGAGCTGGTGGTTGAGGTACCGGCCGTGCAGTTCGTAGCGCTCCGCGCCGCGTTCGGCGAGCAGTGCCGAGAGGTCGAACTCCTTACTCATCGCCCCTTCTTCCGGGTCAGTGCGGCGCTGATGTTCCCGGCGAGCTCCACCGGGGTGAGGCCCAGGTCGGCGAGGACCTCGCCGCGCTTGGCGTGGGCGAGGAACTGTTCGGGGATCCCGAAGGTCCTCAGCGGTACGTCGACGCCCGCGTCGCGCAGGGCCCGGCCGACGGCGGCGCCGACTCCGCCGCTGCGGACGCCGTCCTCGACGACGGCGACCAGACGGTGCCGTTCGGCGAGCGGGGCGAGGGCCTCGTCGACGGGTGCGACCCAGCGGGGGTCGACCACGGTGGAGCGGATGCCCCGTCCGGCCAGGAGGTCGGCGGCCTGGAGGCATGCCTCGGCCATCACTCCGACGGCGACGAGGAGCACGTCGGGGTCCTCGTCGCGGAGGAGGACGTCCATCGAGCCGATCCGGCCGAGGGCCGGGACCGGTGGGCCGACGGTCTCCTTGGGGAAGCGCAGCACGGTCGGGGCGTCGTCGACGGCGACGGCCTCGCGCAGCTGGGCGCGGAGCTGGTCGGCGTCGCGCGGGGCGGCGATCCGGATGCCGGGCACGACCTGGAGGACGGAGAGGTCCCACATGCCGTTGTGGGAGGGACCGTCGGTGCCGGTGACGCCGGCCCGGTCGAGGACGAAGGTGACGCCGCACTTGTGCAGGGCGACGTCCATGAGCAGCTGGTCGAAGGCGCGGTTGAGGAAGGTCGCGTAGACGGCGACGACCGGGTGGAGTCCGCCGGTGGCCAGGCCGGCGGCGGAGACCACGGCGTGCTGCTCGGCGATCCCGACGTCCCAGACCCGGTCGGGGAAGCGCTCGGCGAACTTCGTGAGGCCGACGGGGTGGAGCATGGCCGCGGTGAGCGCGACGACGTCCGGCCGTTCGGCCCCGATCTCGGCGATCGCGTCCCCGAAGACGGAGCTCCAGGAGGGTCCGGCCGCGGGCGCGAGCGGTGCGCAGGTGACCGGGTCCATGGCGCCGACGGCGTGGAAGCGGTCCGCCTCGTCCTCCAGGGCGGGGCGGTAGCCGCGGCCCTTCTCGGTGAGGCAGTGCACGAGGACAGGACCGTGGAAGCGCTGGGCCCGGCGCAGGGCGGACTCGACGGCCGCGAGGTCGTGACCGTCGACGGGGCCGACGTACTTCAGCCCCAGGTCCTCGAAGAGCCCCTGCGGGGCGAACGTGTCCTTGAACCCCTTCTTGGCCCCGTGCAGCGAGCCGTAGATCGGCCGGCCGATCACGGGGGTGTGCTGGAGGACGTCCTTGCCCCAGGCGAGCACCCGCTCGTAGTCGTCGGTGGTCCGCAGGGCGGCCAGGTGGTCGGCGAGGCCGCCGATCGTGGGCGCGTAGGAGCGTTCGTTGTCGTTGACGACGACGATCAGGGGGCGGTCGGGGGCGGCGGCGATGTTGTTGAGCGCCTCCCAGGCCATGCCACCGGTCAGGGCGCCGTCGCCGATCACGGCGACGACGTGGTCGTCCTTCTTCAGGAGCTCGTTGGCCTTGGCGAGGCCGTCGGCCCAGCCGAGGACGGTCGAGGCGTGCGAGTTCTCGATGACGTCGTGGACCGACTCCTCGCGTGAGGGGTAGCCGGAGAGTCCGCCCTTGCAGCGCAGCTTGGAGAAGTCCTGGCGCCCGGTGAGGAGTTTGTGGACGTAGCTCTGGTGCCCGGTGTCCCAGAGGATGCGGTCGGCGGGCGAGTCGAAGACCCGGTGCAGCGCGAGGGTCAGCTCCACCACGCCGAGGTTCGGTCCCAGATGGCCACCGGTCCTGGCGACCGCGTGGATCAGGAACTGCCGGATCTCCTCTGCGAGTTCGTCGAGTTCGGCGCCGCCCAGCGGCCGGAGGTCGTGCGGCCCCCGGATGGTCTCCAGAATCGTCATGCTCGGCCCCCTTTCGTCGTTCGGCTCCACACCCTCGGCCGTACGGGGAGGGCCGCGCCCGGTGGCGTCGCGGACCCTCCCGTACACGTCACGTCATCCGCGGTTGCCGGAGACGGTCTCGCGGGCCGCCCTCAGGGACTCCTTGAGCGAGCCCATGGTGGCGAGGACGGCGGTCGGCTCGTAGCCGCAGTGCGCCATGCAGTTGGCGCAGCGCGGGTCCTTGCCCCGGCCGTACTTGTCCCAGTCGGTCTCCTCGATCAGCTCCCGGTAGGTGGGGACGTAGCCGTCGCTCATCAGGTAGCAGGGTCGCTGCCAGCCGAAGAGCGAGTAGTTCGGGATCGCCCACGCGGTGCAGGGGAAGTCCACCTTGCCCTCCAGGAAGTCCAGGAAGAGCGGCGAGTGGTTGAGCCGCCAGCGGCCCCGGTTGCCGCCCGCGAAGGCCTTTTTGAAGAGTTCGCGGGTCTGCTCGACGCCGAGGAAGTGCTCCTGGTCGGGGGCCTTCTCGTAGGCGTACGCCGGGGAGATCATCATCTCGTCGACCTGGAGGTCGTCGTTGAGGTAGTTGAGCACCTCGATGATGGTCTGCGGGGTGTCGGTGTTGAAGAAGGTCGAGTTGGTGGTGACCCGGAAGCCGCGCCGCTTGGCCTCCTTGATCGCCGCCACCGCCTCGTCGAACACGCCCTCCTTGGCGACGGATTCGTCGTGCCGCTCGCGCAGCCCGTCGATGTGCACCGCGAAGGCGAAGTACCGGGAGGGGGTGAAGTTCTCCAGCTTCTTGCGCATCAGCATCGCGTTGGTGCAGAGGAAGACGTACTTCTTCTTCGCGACCAACTGGCGCACGATCTCGTCGATCTGAGGGTGCATCAAGGGCTCGCCGCCGGCGATGGAGACCATCGGCGCCCCGGACTCCAGGACGGCGCCGACGGCCTGGGCGACCGGCATCCGCTGCTTGAGCACACCGGCCGGGTGCTGGATCTTTCCGCAGCCCTCGCACTTGAGGTTGCAGGCGAACAGGGGCTCCAGTTCGACGATGAGCGGGAACTTGTCCCGCTTGCGGAGCTTCTGTTCGAAGAGATAGGTCCCGACCCGGATGGTCTGACGGAGCGGCATGGCCATAACTCGCTCACCTCCTGGGGAGCAGCAAAGAACGGTGCCATTCGAAGAATGCGGGAAGGACGGCACGAAGTACACGGAACGCCGATATTCCCCCGCGTACCGTGCCGATCCGGACCAGTTCATGTTCTGGAGCGTCCACGACCACCCGTACGGCCGCAACCGGACGCGGTCCGGCCGCCAGCGCGGTACGGAGCGTGGCGGCGGACTCCATGTCGACCGCGATGGCGCCGGTGGCCGCGAGATCGGCCCGCTCGTGGCCCCGGACGACGTGGTCGGAGCAGGTCAGGGGGCCGGTGTGGACGGTGCGCCCGGGCAGCGCCCTGGTCAGGGCCTTCACCAGGAGCTCTGTCCCGACGCAGGCCGTGACGGCGCCGGGGCCGTCCGGTGCGTCAGGGCCGTCCGGTGCGCCCGCCGCGCCCGGGCCGCCCCGGGTCTCGTCGGCGACGATCAGGTCTCCGGGGTGCATCCCGGGGGCGAGCCCGGCGCAGAAGCCGGAGGCGATGACGGCGGCGTCGCGCCAGGGCTCCCGGTCCAGGGCCTGGGCGACGCCCCGGCGGGCGTGGACCGGGCCCATGCCGGTGCGCACCACGGTGAAGGGGCCGGGCGCGCCGGTCCGGTCACCGCTGCGCAGGGCGAGCTGCTCGATGCCGAGCGCGCAGGCGATCAGCAGCGGCGGTGCGGAGCCGGCCGGTGGCCCCGGCTCTTCGCCCATCAGGCCTCCCTGATGACGGTCGGTTCGCCGTTCACGTAGCGGCCGAGGGCCGTGAGCGGGAAGACCTGCCGGTAGAGGTGGTAGTTGATGGAGAAGTCCCAGGGGAAGCCGGTTCCGGTGAAGTACGGCTCGTCCCAGGAGCCGTCCGCGTTCTGTGTCGCGGCCAGCCAGGCGATGCCCCGTTCCACCGCCTTGCTCTCGCGTCCGTCGGCCGCGAGGAGGGCGAGCAGCGCCCAGGCGGTCTGCGAGGCGGTCGAGGCGGGGCGCCCGAGCCAGGGCTGCGGCTTGTACGACCGCAGGTCCTCGCCCCAGCCGCCGTCCTCGTTCTGTACGGACTCCAGCCAGGCGACGGCCCGGCGGATCGCCGGGTGGGAGCGGGGCAGCCCGGCGGCGGTGAGCGCCGGAACCACCGAACCGGTCCCGTACACGTAGTTGACGCCCCAGCGTCCGAACCAGGCGCCGTTCGGCTCCTGTTCGGCGAGCAGCCACTCGACTCCCCTGCGGGTACGGGGGTGCTGGGCCCTGCCCTCGTAGGCGAGCATCTCCACCACATGGGCGGTGACATCGGCCGAGGGCGGGTCGACGACCTCGCCGAAGTCGCAGAACGGCAGCCGGTTGGGGAAGGGGCTGGTGTTGTCGGCGTCGAAGGCGGCCCACGCGCCGTTCTTCGACTGCATGCCGAGGGTCCAGCGGCCGCCTCGCGCGATGGCCGCCTCGGTCCTGGCGGGGTCGGGGTGCTTGACGCGGCGCAGCGCCAGGATGACCTCGGCGGTGTCGTCGATGTCCGGGTAGTTGTCGTTGTGGAACTCGAACGCCCAGCCGCCCGGGGGCAGTCCGGGCCGCCTGACGGTCCAGTCGCCGGGGCGGACGATCTCCTCGCCGAGCATCCAGTCGGCGGCCCGGACGAGCGCCGGGTGGTCGGCCGGGAGGCCCGCGTCGGCGAGGGCGATCGTGGCGAGGCAGGTGTCCCAGACGGGCGACTGGCAGGCCTCGATCATGCGCGATCCGTCCTCGCGCCGGACGGCGAACCGGTCGAGCGACTCGAGTCCCGCCCGCATGACCGGGTGTTCGAGGTCGTAGCCGAGCAGGCGCAGGGCGATCAGGGAGTAGACGGCGGGGGGCTGGATGCCGCCCCAGCAGCCGTCGTTCTCCTGGCGTTCGACGATCCAGCGGGCGGCGACGTTCATCGCGGCCTTGCGCAGCCGGCGCGGGGCGACCTTGTGGTAGACGTGCAGGGCCTTGTCGAGCCGCTGGAAGGCGCCGTCCCAACTCGCGGCGGGCGCGAGGGGTTTCACCGGGTTCGGCCGCTCCGGGTCGGTGTGCAGCTCGTCCAGCGGGAAGGGCGCGGGCCGCACCGGCCGCTTGGCGGAGACCACGGTGAGCGGCACGATGGTCTGCCGGGCCCAGCAGCCGAAGTCGTAGATGTTGAGCGGGAACCACTTCGGCAGGAAGATCAGCTCGGGCGGCAGCTCGGGCAGGTCGTCCCACTTCCACCAGCCGAAGAGCGCGAGCCAGATCCGGGTGAAGACCCGGG
This sequence comes from Streptomyces sp. NPDC001927, assembly GCF_053594455.1. NCBI lineage: Bacteria > Bacillati > Actinomycetota > Actinomycetes > Kitasatosporales > Streptomycetaceae > Streptomyces > Streptomyces sp. NPDC001927. The sequence continues at coordinate 704,274 of NZ_JBSFEN010000002.1, forward strand.
CGGCCGCGATCCCTCCCTTGTCCCGGATCCAGGCCGCGGCGCGGGCCATGTGCGGGTCCTCGGGCCGGTCCCCCGCCAGGCGCAGCGCGACGTAGGCCTCGATGGTGGTGGAGAGCTCGCCGGGTCCGCCGTAGAAGGTGGCCCAGGTGCCGTCCTCGCGCTGCTCGCCGCGGATGTACAGGGCGGAGGCGCGGGTGGTGGCCTCGTCCCGGATGCCGAGGAACTGGCGCAGCAGGAGGTCTTCGGCGTCCATGGTGACGTTGGTCTCCAGGTCGCCCTTCCACCACCCTTCCGCGTCCTGGCGGCCGAGCAGGTGGGCGATGGAGCGTTCCGTCGCCCGCGCGGCCGCCTCGTCGAGGTCGCCGGGGGCGTGTGTGGTGGTGTCGCTGGCCGCGGTCGTCCGGGGGCGCATGGCCCCGGCGCTTCCGTCGGTCGTCGCTGTCATGGCTTCCCCTTCGTGCAGGCGGTGTACTGGTGTGTACGTTCTGCTTCACTCGGGTCTGCCGTCGGCCGGTGCACTGGTGGCACCGGCCGGCGACCGCGCACTCATATCAGGGTGATGGTGATCATCTCTTCCGTACGACGACGAAGTCGGCGAGCGCGGTGAGCTGGGCCCGGACGCGCTCGGGCATGTCCACCTCGTGCAGGGCACGGACGGCGATGGTGTGCTGGCGGCGGGCCTCCTCGGAGGTCCACTCCCGCCCGCCGGCCTCCTCGATGAGGGCCGCGCGGGTGGCGAACTCCTCCTCGGAGAAGGTGTCGAAGTCGTTGCTCTTGGCGTCGGCGGCGAGCAGTTCGCCGAGCCGCTCGGAGGCCGGTCCGCCGGCCGCGAGGGCGGCGACGACGGGCAGGGACTTCTTGCGCTGGCGCAGGTCGCTCCAGGTCTGCTTGCCGGTGGACTCCGGGTCTCCCCAGATGCCGAGGAGGTCGTCGACGGCCTGGAAGGCGAGGCCGAGGTGGTAGCCGTACTCCTCCAGCTTGTCGGCCGTGCGGTCGTCGGCGCCGCCGAGGACGGCGCCGATGGAGACGGCGCAGGCGAGCAGGGCGCCGGTCTTGTTGCCCTCCATCTCCAGGCACTCCTCGACGGTGACCCGCTCGCGGTGCTCGTAGGAGATGTCCTGGGCCTGCCCGTCGATGAGCTTGCGGGTGGCGGTGGTCAGCCGGCGGGTGGCCCGGCCGGCCTCGACGGTGCCGAGTTCGAGCAGCAGCTCGTTGGCGAGCGCGAAGAGCGCGTCGCCGACGAGGATCGCCTGCGCGGGGCCGTGCACCTTCCAGACGGTGTCGCGGTGGCGCCGCTGCTCGTCGCCGTCCATCAGGTCGTCGTGCAGCAGCGAGAAGTTGTGGACCAGCTCCACGGCGACGGCGCCGGGGACGCCCACCTCGGGGGCGACACCGGCGGCCTCGGCGGAGAGCAGGGCGAGGGCGGGGCGTACGGCCTTGCCGCTGTCGGCGTCGGTGGGGTTGCCGTGGGCGTCGATCCAGCCGAAGTGGTAGGCGGCGACGGTGTCCATGGGCGGGGCGAGCCGGTCGACGGCGGCCTTCAGGACGGGGGTGGACAGGGTCCGCCCGCGCTCCAGCAGAGCGGTGACGTCCGCGGTGTCGACGGCCGGGTTCACCGGGGGCACAGTCGGCACGGTCTCTCCTCTTGTTCCAGTACTCACACTCATGCCGCCTCCTGCAGCGGATGTTCATGGCGGCGGCCGAGGGCGGAGAGCGCGGCGCCCGCGGCGCTGAAACCGCTGCGGACGGCGCCCTCCATGGTCGCGGGCCAGCCGGTGGCGGTCCAAGCGCCGGCCAGGTACAGGCCGGGGGCGTGGGTGCGGGCGGCGGGGCGGAGCCGCCGGACGCCCGGGGTGGGGGCGAACGTCGCCGTCCGCTCCCGGGTGACGAAGAAGTCGCGGACACCGGCGCCGCGCGCGGCGGGCAGCAGCCGCTCCAGCTCCGGGAGGTAGCGCTCGCGCAGGGCGGCGACGGGCGCGTCGATCTCGTCCTGGGCGGCGGACTGCGAGACGGCCAAGTATTGGCCGCCGCCCTTGAGCCCTGAGGAGTCGGTGCGGTCGAAGACCCACTGCACCGGGGAGCCGAGTGCGGTGAAGAAGGGCTGCTTGAGCACCTTGCGGTCGTAGACGACGTGCACGTTCAGGATGGGCGCCGTGCCGATGTCGAGGAGCCGGTCGGGGTCGTCGAGGGCGCCTTCGGGGAGCAGTTCGCGGGTCTCGCGCTGCGGGACGGCGAGGACGACGGCGTCCGCCTTGAGAGTCTCCCCCGGTACGTCGACGGCCCAGCGGCCGTCCTCCGTACGGGAGATCCGCTCGGCCTTGGTGCGCAGTTCGGTGCGGACGCCGAGGGAGTCGAGGGCCTTGCGGGCGAGGGTGTCGTGCAGCTCGCCGAGGGGCACGTGGGCCCAGCCGATGTCGGCGGCGCCGGGCTCGGAGAGCAGTCCGGTCTTGAAGACCATGGCGGCCAGGCCCATGGAGGCGTCCGGCGCGGTGGCGTTGAGGGTGGCGACGCCGACCAGGTCCCAGAGGGCCTCGATGGCGCGCGGGGACTGGCCGTGGCGGCCGAGCCAGGTGGCGAAGTCGATGCCGTCGAGGGCCGGGTCGGCGGGGTCGAGGCCCTTGAGCGCGAGCGCGGCGCGGCCGACGCTCGCCCGCTCGGCGAGGGAGAGGTGCGGATAGGTCGCCAGGCTCCTGGCGAGGTGCAGCGGTACGGGCAGGTTGGTGCGCCGCAGCCGGCCGAGGCGGGGGCCCCGGGGGTGGGCGACGTCCAGGACGGGCACGTCGAGCCGGTCCTGGAGGGGTGCGAGGTGGGCGCCCTCGACCCGGTCGAGGAACCACCGGTAGGCGGTGCAGCAGCGCAGGTAGACGTGCTGCCCGTTGTCGACGGTGAGTTCGCCGCGGCGGAAGGAGAACGCCAGCCCGCCGAGCCGCGGACGGCCTTCGAGGAGCGTCACGCGCAGCCCGGCGTCGGCGAGTTGGAGAGCCGTGGTGACTCCGGCGAGCCCGCCGCCGACGACGACGGCGTGCGCCGCGGCGCCGTCCCGGCCCGTCTCACGCTCGGTCATGCCGCCTCCCCTCGGGCCGTCGCAGGCAGGGACGCCGTCGTACGGCGCGGGGTTGCCCGGTGCCGGGCCGCGGACCGTCGCATCAGGCACGCCTCCTGACGGTCCGTCGGGAGACGTGGCGGGTGTCGAGGCCGGAGAGGCCGCGCACGGCGACGTACGCCTTCTCCCGGCCGGGCAGGGAGACACGGCCGCGCAGCACCGCCTCCGGGTCGCGCTCGATCCGGTCGAGGAGGCGGCGGTAGATCCCGGCCATCGCGGCGACGCAGGCGCCGCTGCGCCGGTCGAGCATGGGCAGGAGCCGGTAGCCCTCGGCGAACAGGGCGCGGGCGCGGCGGACTTCGAAGTGGACGAGGCCCGTGAAGTCGGATCCGGCGGGCGGGGTCTCGCTCCCGAAGCCGTCGCCGCAGCCGAACTTGGCGAGGTCGTCGGCGGGCAGGTAGGTGCGCCCGTTTCCGGCGTCCTCGCGGACGTCCCGGAGGATGTTGGTGAGCTGGAGCGCGAGGCCGAGGGTGTCGGCGTACTCCGAGGCGCGTTCCACACCCTGCGCGCCCGGCTGCGTGCCGAACACGCCGAGCGAGAGCCTGCCGATGGCGCCCGCCACGCACCGGCAGTAGACCTTGAGGTCGTCCCACGTCTCGTACGTCTCGCCGCGCACGTCCATGAGGACGCCGTCGATGAGCTCGTCGAGGCCGCCGAGCGGGATCGGGAAGCGCCGGGACGCGTCGGCGAGGGCCACGGCGACGGGGTCGGTGTCGTCCTCGTCGACCTTGTCGTGCCGCACCCGGTCCAGGAGCGTGCGGGTCGCCTCGAGACGCTCCCGCTTGGCCTCGGGCGCGAGCGGGCCGTCGCCAATGTCGTCGACGCGTCGCGAGAACGCGTACAGCGCGGACATGGCCTGTCGCTTGTCGGTCGGCAGGAGCCGGATCCCGTAGGCGAAGTTGCGCGCCTGCTGTCCGGTGACCGCCTCGCAGTAGCTGTACGCGGCCTGCACCGGCGCCGACGTCTCCGTCTGTCCCTCCACGGTCCGGCTCACCCCTCTCTCCGCGCTCGCAGCAGGACCGTTCCCGCTTCGCGCATCAGACTCGGCTTCGTGGGCTTGGGGGGCGCCGGCAGGACGTCGAACCCGGCGGCGGCGATCGCGTCGAGCGCGGCGAGTCCGCCTGCCGTGAAGCCGGCGAGGAGCAGCCGCAGTCTGCCGCGCACGCTGCCGACCAGCGGGGTGCCGTCGCGCAGCAGGGTGCGGGCGCGGTCGGCCTCGAAGGCGATCAGGGCGCGGACCGAGGCGTTCGCGGTCGGCCGGGCGAGGTCGTCCTCGGTGACGTGGAAGCGCTTCATGTCCTCGGCGGGCAGGTAGATCCGGTCCCGGCCGAGGTCCTCGGAGACGTCCTGGAGGTGCTCGACGATCTGGAGGGCGGTGCAGACGGCGTCGGAGCGGCGGACACGCTCGGGGGTGGCGGTTCCGGTGATCCCGAGGACGAGCCGGCCGACGGGGTTGGCGGAGAGTTCGCAGTACGCGAGGAGGTCGTCGTACGTCTCGTAGCGGCGCACCAGCTGGTCCTGGCGGTTGGCCGCGATCAGGCCGAGGAAGGGCTCGGGGGTGAGGCCGCGGCTGCGCACGGTCGGCTGGAGGGCGCGGAGCAGGGGGTGGTGCGGGGTTCCGTCGAAGACCCGCATCAGGTCGGCCTCGAAGGCGTCGAGCAGGGCGAGGCGGTCCTCGGCGCGTTCGGGGGCGACGCCGAGGTGGCGGGCGTCGGCCCCGCCGGGTGCGAGGTCGCCGTCGCCGATGTCGTCGACGAGCCGGGCGAAGCCGTAGACGGCCATGAGGTCGTCGCGCCAGGCGCGCGGCAGGAAGAAGGGGGCCACGGGGAAGTTCTCGTCCGCGGCCTTGTCGAGGGTGGTGCGCGAGGAGGCGTCGGGGCGCACCTGCCGGGTTCCCGTCACTGGCCGCTGCCCGACGCGGGGACGGCGACACCCTCGTGGAGCTGGAGATTTCGCGTCATGGCCGTCACATCTCCTGTTCTACACTGCCGATCCAATCCATCCTATTTCGGACACGCCACCGGTCCGCCACGGACGGCCCACCGCCTGACGCCCGAGGATGCCTAGGGGTTATCGACCCACTTGCCACGAATCAGCACCGCTACAGCTTACGTTGTACAACGCCGAGTGCCTCGTCGGGGTGCCGGGCGCTTTGCGAAAAGAACACCCGGAACGTCAACCCGCCCCAGGGGAACGGAAGTTCAGCTTCCCACCCGCGCCCGGCCGGCGCGGGCCCCGGAGACGACCAGGGCGAGGGTGGACTCGACGACGTCGGCGCGGCGCTGCTCCGGGAGGCCGCCGAGCGGGCCGTCGAGGAGCAGAAGTGACAGTCCGTGCACGGCCGACCACGCGGCGGCCTCCGCGGCGGGCCGGGCGCGCCGCGGGATGCGGCAGGCCCCGATCAGGGCGTGCACGGCCTCCGTGAGCAGGGCGAACGCACGGATCTCGGGTTCGGGTTCGGCGGGGCGGCCGAGCGGCACCCAGGCGTCCCCGCAGGCCGCGCGCGGGGTGCAGAAGGCCGCCCGGTAGAGGCCGGGGTGCTCCAGGGCGAAGCCGACGTACCCGCGGCCGAGGGCGGCGAGGCGCAGTTCGGCCGCGACGGTGGGGTCGTCGGCGCCGGGGACCCGCTCGGCGGCCCGCTCCATGGAGTCGGCGAGCGCCCGCTGGGCGTGGGTCTTGACGGCCTTGAGCAGCTCTCCCCTGCCCTCGAAGTGCCGGTAGGCGGCGGTGGGCGAGACCCCGACCCGGCGGGCCGCCTCGCGCAGCACGACGCGTTCGGGACCACCTTCGGTGGCGAGGTCGACGGCGGCACAGATCAGCGCGTTGCGCAGATCGCCGTGGTGGTAGGTCTTTCCCCCGGTGATCGCTGCCATGGGCTCATCCTGCCCGATGTTGACCGCATGAACATTCCAGGTCGGAGGCGGCGAGCGGGCCGGGGAACGCGAAGGCCCCCGCCGGCTCGGCGGGGGCCTTCGTACGGGGTGCCGACGGGCTACCTCGCGGTCTCGCGCTCGTACGCCCGCATGACTTCCTCGGTGGGGCCGTCCATCAGGAGTTCGCCCTTCTCCAGCCACAGGACGCGGTCGCAGGTGTCCCTGATCGACTTGTTGCTGTGGCTGACCAGGAAGACCGTGCCGGCCTCCTTGCGGAGCTCCCGGATGCGCTCCTCGGAGCGGATCTGGAACCTGCGGTCACCGGTCGCCAGGGCCTCGTCGATCATGAGGACGTCGTGGTTCTTCGCGGCCGCGATGGCGAACCGGAGCCGGGCGCCCATGCCGGAGGAGTACGTCCGCATCGGCAGGCTGATGAAGTCGCCCTTCTCGTTGATGCCCGAGAAGTCGACGATGCTCTGGTAGCGCTCGCGGATCTCGTCCTTGCTCATGCCCATGGCGAGGCCGCCGAGGATCACGTTGCGCTCACCCGTGAGGTCGTTCATCAGCGCGGCGTTGACGCCGAGCAGCGAGGGCTGGCCGTCGGTGTAGACCTTGCCGCTCTCGGTGGGGAGCAGGCCGGCGATGGCGCGCAGCAGGGTGGACTTGCCGGAGCCGTTGCTGCCGATGAGGCCGATGGCCTCGCCCCGGTAGGCGGTGAAGGTGACCCCGCGTACGGCGTGCACCTTGCGGACGCCGCGGGAGACCTCGGCCTTGCCCTTGCCGACGATCCGGCTGAGGGCCGCGGTGGCGCTGCCCTTGCCGCCGCCACCGGTGTTGACCCGGTAGACGATGTGGACCTCGTCGGCGATGACGGTGGGAACGCGTCCCTGGGTGGTGTCAGCCACGGCCGTACCTCTCCTCGGCCTTCCAGAAGTAGACGAAGCCGCCGATGCCGACGGCGAGGGCCCAGCCGAGGGCGGTGGCCCAGACGTGGGTCGGCAGGTTCTCGGCACCGTAGCCGTCGATCAGCGCGAAGCGGATCAGGTCCATGTAGACCGCGGCCGGGTTGTACATGAGCACGTCGGCGATCCAGGCCGGCTTGTCCGAGAGCATCACCGGGATGGAGAACATCACGCCGGAGGCGTACATCCAGGTGCGCATGACGAACGGCATCAGCTGGGCGAGGTCGGGCGTCTTGGAGCCCATCCTCGCCATGATCATGGCCAGTCCGACGTTGAACACGAACTGCAGGAACAGCGCGGGGACCAGCAGCAGCCAGCTCAGCGAGGGGTAGCTGCCGAAGGCGATCGCGACGGCGGCCAGCACGATCATCGAGTACAGCAGCTGCTGAAGCTGCTGGAGCGCGAACGAGATGGGGAGCGTGGCACGCGGAAAGTGCAGTGCCCGGACGAGCCCGAGGTTGCCCGAGATCGCCCGCACACCCGCCATGACCGAGCTCTGGGTGAAGGTGAAGACGAAGATCCCGGTCACCAGGAAGGGGATGTAGACCTCGGTGGTCATGCCCCGGCCGGCTTCGAGGATGAGACCGAAGATCAGGTAGTAGACCAGCGCGTTCAGCAGCGGGGTCGCCACCTGCCAGATCTGACCGAGCTTCGCCTGGCTGTACTGCGCCGTCAGCTTCGCCGAGGAGAAGGCGAGGATGAAGTGGCGCCGCCCCCAGAGCTGGCGGATGTACTCGAAGAACCCGGGCCGGGCCCCGCTGACCGACAGACCGTACTTGGTGGCCAGCTCGGCCGCGGTCAGGCGGTCGTCGACGGATGGCGGGGCGCTCGTCGCGACCGCACCGTCGTGGGTTGTCTCACTCACAGGTCGGAACTTTCGTATTCAGATGCGCGGTGGTCAGGCACCACGTGTCAGACGACGGGCGGGCGTCCCAGTCGGGTCAGCCGCCACACCGTACGCCATTTCATGGGCCGGCGCGGTCCGCAGGGGGTGGCCCAGCCTTCGCGGAAACCGCCGAGCCACGCCTTGAGCGCGGGGCCCGAGGGACGCCGCGCGAGGGTCAGGAGCAGCCAGACACCGAGATAGACCGGAACCAGGAGTGCGGGGAGGTTGCGCCGGGCCAGCCATACCCGGTTGCGGGCCACGTTGTAGTGGTACGTCGCGTGCCGGGACGGTGGCGTGGTGGGGTGGAGCAGCACCATGTCGGAACGGTAGTCGATCATCCAGTTGGCGTCGAGGGCCCGCCAGGCAAGATCCGTCTCCTCGTGCGCGTAGAAGAACTCGTCGGGCAGACCGCCGACTTCGTCGAGGACCTGGGTGCGGACGGCGTTGGCGCCGCCGAGGAAGGTGGTCACGCGCGAGGACCGCATCGGGTCGGCGGCGCGCAGCCGGGGGACGTGCCGGCGCTGGGTGAGACCGGTCTCCGGGTCCGCGATCCGGAAGCTGATGATGCCGAGCCGCTCGTCGGCCGCGAAGGCCTCGCGGACCAGCTCGGCGGTGTCGCCGCGCTCGAGCAGTCCGTCGTCGTCCAGGAAGAGCAGGGCGTCGACGGGACCGCAGGGGCCCCCGGGGCCGAAGGCCTCGATGCCGACGTTGCGGCCGCCGGGGATGCCCAGGTTCTCGGGCAGGTCGATGGTGTGGACGCCCTCGGGCACCCCCGTGACGGGGGCGCCGTTGCCGACGACGACGACCTCGACCGGGTCGCCCTCCTGCTTGGCCACCGACTCGAGCAGCGCGCGCAGGTCGTCGGGGCGGTTGCCCATGGTGATGATGACGGCGCCCAGCTTCATCGGCGTCCTCACGCTCGTCCCCCTGCTCGTCGTCATGTCGCTCGTCCGCCCGCTCCTGGCCATGTCAGCCGGTCCTCACTTCAGCCGGCTCGACGCCAGGATCGACACCAGGTGCAGCACCGTCTGGAGGAGCGCGATGGCCGCGAGGACCGCGACACCGAGGCGGGTGAAGAACAGGTCGCCCCGGACCGTGTCGAGGATCGCGAGGACCAGGATCAGCAGGGAGGCCTCGATGCCGAGGACCAGGCGGTGGAACTTCAGCGCCGCGGCCGCCCGGCGGGCGAGGGCCATGCCGGAGGAGCGGGGCTCGCTCGCCGCCTCCTTGACCGGCGGCATCCCGCCCTGGTGGCGGGCGACGCCGACGAGGTCGGTCTCCGCCTTGATGAGGATCGCGCCGAGCGCGGCGAGGGTGCCGAGGAAGGCCCACAGCCAGTCGATCCGGCCGCCGCCCCACAGGTCGGCGGCGCGCAGCCCGAAGCCGACCAGGACGGCCGCGTCGCACAGGTAGGCGCCGACGCGGTCCAGGTAGACGCCGGAGAGCGAGAACTGCTTCTTCCAGCGGGCGACCTCGCCGTCGACGCAGTCGAGCAGCAGGTAGAGCTGGACGGCGACGACACCGAGGACCGCGCCCCAGATGCCCGGCACGAGCAGGGCGGGGGCCGCGAGGACGCCGCAGATCGTCATCACGTACGTCAGCTGGTTCGGCGTGATCTTGGTCTTGACCAGGTGACGGGTGATGCGCAGCGAGATCTCGCGCATGTACAGGCGGCCGCCCCAGTGTTCACCGCTGCGCCGGTCCTTCACACCGGCCGGGTGCACGACCGGGCGGAGCTCAGCTACCGATGGCTTTTGCATAGTCGGCGTACGCGTCCCTGATCTGGTCGTCGGAGAGTTCGAGGTGTTCGAGGATCGTGAAGCGGCCGGGGCGCGTCTGCGGGGCGAAGGACACGGCGCGGACGAACTCGTCCACGCTGAAGCCCATCTCCTGCGGGGTCACGGGCAGGCCGTGACGGCGCAGCGTCTCGACGATCTGGAGCGAGCCCTCGGCGGCACCGCGCAGGTGCATCGCGAAGGCCGCGCCGAGCCCGCACTGCTCGCCGTGGCTGGCGGCGCGCTCGGGGAAGAGCAGGTCGAAGGCGTGACTGATCTCGTGGCAGGCGCCCGAGGAGGGCCGGCTGTCGCCGCTGATCGACATGGCGATGCCGGACATCACCAGGCCCTCGGAGAGGGTGACGAGGAAGTCGTCGTCGCCGACGCCGCCGGGGTGGCGCAGGACCGCCTCGCCCGCGCTGCGGGCCATGGCCGCGGCGAGGCCGTCGACCGGCTCGCCGGTCTCCCGGTGCGAGAGCTCCCAGTCCGCGATGGCGGACAGGTTCGAGACCGCGTCGCCGATCCCGGAGCGGACGAAGCGCACCGGGGCGTCCCGGATCACGTCGAGGTCGATGACCAGCGCGATCGGGGTCGGCACACCGTAGGAGCCGCGCCCGTTGTCGTTGTCCAGGGTGGAGATCGGCGAGCAGATGCCGTCGTGCGACAGGTTCGTGGCGATGGCGACCAGCGGCAGCCCGACCCGGGCCGCCGCGTACTTGGTGACATCGATGATCTTGCCGCCGCCGAGGGCGACCACGGCGTCGTACCGCTTGCCGCGCATCGCGTCGGCGAGCTTGACCGCCGCGTCGATCGTGCCGCCGTCGACCGGGTACCAGTCCGCGCCCGGCAGCTCGGGCGCGAACTGGTCACGCAGCTTCAGGCCCGAGCCACCGCTGATCGCGACGGCGATCCGCCCGTTGCTGGAGATCCGCTGGTCCGCCAGGAGGCCGGCGAGGTCGTCCAGCGCTCCCCGGCGGATGTCGACGACGACCGGCGAAGGGATCAGCCGGGTCAGTACTGGCACGCGATCTCACGGCCCTTCGCGAGGTCGTCGTGGTTGTCGATCTCGACCCACTTGACGTCGCCGATGGGCGCCACGTCGATGGTGAAGCCGTCGTCGACGAGCTTCTGGTAGCCGTCCTCGTAGTAGAGGTCGGGGTCGCGCTCGAAGGTGGCCTTCAGCGCGTCGGCGAGCGCCTCGGCGGCCTCGGGCTCGATGAGGGTGACACCGATGTACTCGCCGGTGGCGGTGGCCGGGTCCATGAGCTTGGTGATCCGCTGGACACCCTTGCCCTCGGCCGTGATGACCTTCATCTCCTCGTCGGCGAGGTTCTTCACCGTGTCGAGGGCGAGGATGATCTTCTGGCCGTCGCCGCGCGCGGCGAGCAGGGTCTTCTCGACGGAGACCGGGTGAACGGTGTCGCCGTTGGCGAGGATCACACCGCGCTTGAGGACCTCACGGGCGCACCACAGGGAGTAGGCGTTGTTCCACTCCTCGGCCTTGTCGTTGTCGATCAGCGTGATCGACAGGCCGTACTGCGCCTCGAGGGCCTCCTTGCGCGCGTACACGGCCTCCTTGCGGTAGCCGACGACGATGGCGACCTCGGTGAGGCCGACCTCCGCGAAGTTCTTCAGCGTGAGGTCGAGGACGGTGGTGTCACCGTCGACAGGCACGAGGGCCTTCGGAAGCGTGTCGGTGTAGGGGCGCAGACGCCGTCCGGCACCGGCTGCCAGTACGAGGCCAATCATGCTGTTTCTCCTTCGTCATGTACGGCAGGTGCTCCGGAGGACACCCAGAAACGGATGGACTCCACGAGCACCACGAGCGCGATGGCGACCGCGAGGGCGGTGAGCGCCAGGGCGAAGTCGTCGCCCCGGCTCGCCAGCAGGGCGGCGAGGACCGTCACCAGCAGGACGCGGCCCTCGTGCCCGCCGATGGTGCGCACCAGCCAGGTGGGCGGGGCGCCGGTGCCGCCGCGGATGCGGTACACCGTGTCGTAGTGATGGTAGGCGACGGCCGCCACGAGCCCGTAAGCCGCGGGCAAGGCACCGTTCACCTCGGAGCGGGCGGCGAGGATCAGGACAAGCCCGTACTCGGCGGCCCGGAAGATCGGGGGGACGAGCCAGTCGAGGGGCCCCTTGAGGGGGTGCCCGACGGCGATGCCGGCGGCCAGGACGTACACCACGGCGGCCAGGACGACCCAGTAGCTGCCGACGCTCTTGTCGCCCGCCTCCACCAGCAGGATCGCCGCTCCGACGGCCGCGGCCAGCGGGGCGGTCCAGCGGCCCCGGGTGCTGCCCGGCGAGTGCGCGATGAACTGCGCGATCGGGCCGCTGTCCGCCAGGTCGGCGAGCGCCTGGGCGGCTCGGTCCGACCGCTTCGCCTTGCGGGTCAGCGAGCGGAGCACGCGGCCCGCGGTGGTGTAGCAGGCGCCGAAGGCGCAGCCGATGATCAGCGCCCAGAAGGTGATCCGGGGGGTGGTGACGGCGGTGAGGACCGCGATCATGGCCCAGCGTTCACCGATCGGCAGGATGATCATCCGGCGGACCCAGACGGTCCAGCCGACGCTGTCGAGTCGGCTGGAGAGCGCGGCGGTGGGGCTGGTATTGGCCGTGGCGTCGTGGTTGGCCTCGTTGAACGAGAAGTCCACGACGTGCCGGCAGGTCATGAGGACCATCGCGCCGAGCGCCAGCGCCCAGACGTCGTCGCCGTTGCGGGCCGCGCCGAGGGCGAGGCCCGCGTAGAAGGCGTACTCCTTGGCGCGGTCGAAGGTGGCGTCGAGCCAGGCGCCCATCGTCGAGTACTGCAGGGAGTAGCGGGCGAGCTGCCCGTCGGTGCAGTCCAGGACGAAGGAGACGAGGAGGAGCACCCCGGCGGCGATGTATCCGCCGCGCTCGCCCGTGGCGGCGCAGCCGGCCGCGACGAGCGCGGTGAGCAGCGAGGCCGTGGTGACCTGGTTGGGGGTGAAGCCTCGCCGGGCGCACCAGCGGGCGATGTAGCGCGAGTACGGGCTGATGGCGAAGGTGGTGAAGAAGCCGTCGTGGGCCTTGACCGCGGAGCGCAGTCGTACGGCCTCGTCGTCGACGGCGGCGACGGCGGCGCGGGCCTCGTGGCGGGCCTCGGCGTCGGTCGGCACGGCGGCGACGAGCGTGCCGAGCGCGGGCCGGTGCACGGCGACGCCGTCGGCGTCGAGGGCCTCGGCGAGGGCGTCGGGCAGGCTCTCGCCGGTGGCGGCGGGCGCCGCGGGGGCGCCGGGCACCGTCGCGTACGCGTCGGTCAGCGCACGGGCGAGCGCGGGGCGGGCCTCGGGCTGCGCGCTGAGCGCGCCGGGCGCCGCGGCGGCGGGGAAGCGGGGGTCGGTCAGGGCAAGCCGCAGGGCGTGGAGGTGTCCGACGAAGCGCGGGTCGACGACGGCGACCCGTTCACCGGCCGGTACGGCGGCGAGCAGCGCTCCCGTGTCCTGCGGGCCGGAGGCGACCCGGACGTCGAAGCCGAGCGACCGCAGATCGCCGTCGAGCGACGATCCGGGTACCGGAGGACCGGTGAGGATGGCGGTCGACAGACGAACTCACTCCTTGGAGCTGACGGGCGGGCCCTCGGGCCTCACGGCACGGCCCCGGGCACGGCGGCTCGGCCCGGCATCGGGCGGCGGCACGTCGGCTGAGGCTATCGGATGAACATGACCGGAGTTCACCGAGGCTTTGCGGGGCGGATTCCCCCGGGCCCACTCGAATCCTTCCGAGTGCGCCAGGCCCCACGGAGATCATCATGGGTGATCGACCCGCCGCCCCACAAACCGCATGTGAGGGCCGTCCCTACCCACCTTCTCGCGCCGTACCGCCGAACGCGCATCACCGCAGGTCAGAGGATATGACAACGGTGTTCAGTGCCGTGTTGCGCATACCCCCCACCCGTAGTTCACTGGCGAATCGGAGCGACTCGCGGTGACGCGAAACACGGGATTTCGATACGAGTTCGACACGAGGGAGAGGCGACGTCATGGGGGCTGGACACGACCACGGGCACAGCCACGGAGGACCCCCGCCCACGGGGACCGCGGCGGCTGCCTACCGGGGCCGGTTGCGGATCGCGCTCGCGATCACGCTGTCCGTGATGGTGGTCGAGATCATCGGCGGCATCGTCTCCGACTCGCTCGCCCTGATCGCCGACGCGGCCCACATGGCGACCGACGCGGTCGGCCTCGCGATGGCGCTGCTCGCGATCCACTTCGCCAACCGCCCGCCCACCGAGAACCGCACCTACGGCTTCGCGCGGGCCGAGATCCTCGCCGCCCTCGCCAACTGTCTGCTGCTGCTCGGCGTCGGCACCTATGTGCTGTACGAGGCGATCCAGCGGTTCATCGAGCCCGCCGAGACCAAGGGCGGTCTGACGATCATGTTCGCGCTGATCGGTCTGGTCGCCAACATGGTCTCGCTCTCCCTCCTGGTACGCGGCCAGAAGGAGAGCCTGAACGTGCGCGGCGCCTATCTGGAGGTGCTCGCGGACGCGCTCGGCTCGGTGACGGTCCTCGTCTCGGCCGGCATCATCCTGGCCACCGGCTGGCAGTACGCCGACCCGATCGCCTCGATCCTGATCGGCCTGATGATCGTGCCGCGCACGATCAAGCTGCTCCGCGAGACGCTGGACGTCCTCCTGGAGGCGGCTCCCAAGGGCGTCGACATGGCGGAGGTCCGCGCGCACATACTGGCGCTGCCGGGCGTCGAGGACGTCCACGACCTGCACGCCTGGACGATCACCTCCGGCATGCCGGTGCTCTCCGCCCACGTGGTGGTGGACCAGGCGGCGCTCGACTCCGTCGGCCACGAGAAGATGCTGCACGACCTTCAGGGGTGCCTGGGCTCCCACTTCGACGTGGAGCACTGCACCTTCCAGCTGGAGCCCGTGGGGCACGCCGCGCACGAGGCCAAGCTCTGTCTGTGAGTTCTGGCCGTGGGCGCTGTCCGTGAGCCCTGTTAGGCTTGATCGACACGCGTTCGAACCGAGTGCGTGAGACGCGTGAGGTGAGAGAGGAGCTGAGGTTGATGACCGTCGCGATGGAGGCTGCCCAGTGCGGCAGCGCCCGGTCCAGCTTCAGCTTCCGGGTCCTCGGCTGACCTGATCCCGGTTCTTCCGAACCGATCACCCGTCGGCCCGGGGCCCTCTCACAAAGGGTTTCCCACGTTGTCCGACAACAACAACGCATCTCACGACGCCTTCTGGGCCCTGCACCACGGCCTTCCGCGCCAGGGTCCGGGCTCCGACGCCACCACCCGCCGTCTGCTCGTGCTCTCCGGTCCGCTCCCCGAGCGGCCCCGTGTGCTCGACCTCGGCTGCGGCCCCGGCCGCTCCGCGCTGCTCCTGGCCGCCGAGGCCGGGGCGGAGGTGACGGCCGTCGATCTGCACCAGCCGTTCCTCGACGAGCTGCGCCGGGCGGCCGACGCCCGCGGGCTCGGCGACCTGATCCGTACGCTCGACGCCGACATGGGCGCGCTGCCGTTCCCCGACGGGTCCTTCGACCTCGTCTGGGCCGAGAGCTCCGCCTACGCCATCGGCTTCGACACCGCCCTGCGCTCCTGGCGCCGACTCCTCGCCCCCGGTGGCACCCTCGTGCTCACCGAGTGCGAGTGGACGGTGGACGAGCCCAGCCAGGAGGCCCGCGCCTTCTGGGACGAGCACTACCCGCTCCGCACCCGGTCCACGAACACCGCGGCGGCCGTCGAGGGCGGCTATCACGTCCTCGGGGTCGTACCGCAGCCCGAGAGCGACTGGGACGAGTACTACGGTCCGCTCGCCGAGCGGGCCGATGCCGCCGATCCCGGCGCTCCCGGCATGGACCGGACCCTCGCCTCGACCCGCGCGGAGCTCGCCATGCGCCGCGACCACGGCGGCGAGTACGGCTACACCGGATACGCCCTGCGGCCCGCCGACCCCCGGTGGCGGACGCGGGCGGAGACCGCCGCCGACATCCGTTCCGTATGGGACATCAACGCGGCGGCCTTCGAGACCCGGGGCGAGGCCGATCTGGTCGACGCCCTCCGCGCGGACGCCGGGGCCTGGCTGCCCGGGCTCTCGTTCGTGGCCGAGGCCCCGGACGGCTCGATCGCGGGGCACGCGCTGATCACCCGCTGCCACGTCGACGGTGTTCCGGCCACGGCGCTCGCGCCGGTCGCCGTCGCACCGGAGTACCAACGGCAGGGCGTCGGGGAGGCCGTCACCCGGGCGGTGCTCGACGCGGCGCGGCTGCGCGGCGAGCGGCTCGTCCTGGTACTCGGCCATCCGGAGTACTACCCCCGGTTCGGGTTCGCACCCGCGTCTGAATATGGAATCCGGCCGTCCTTCGACGTGCCGGACGAGGCCATGAGGGCGCTCGTCCTCGACGGCTCTCACCCGGTCCCGTCGGGCACGATCCAGTATCCGGCGGCCTTCGGCGTCTGACGCCCCGCCCGCTCCCGCCGCTCCGGTGTACTCCGGAGTGGTGGGAGCGGGCCATGTCCGGCCTCCTGAAGTACGGACAAGCGGCTTTTGTACGGCAGACTGAGGGAGCCCCTCCGGGCCGAGACCGAAGCGAAGGACGGTTATGCCGACCACAACAGCCAGCGTGGCTCACACCTCGTCGAACGGTGTCCAGCCGACGGGAGCCCAGGCGTCGATCATGCTCGAACTGGTCGACGAGAACGGCATCACCATCGGTACGGCGGAGAAGCTCGCCGCCCATCAGGCCCCCGGGCAGCTCCACCGGGCCTTCTCCGTCTTCCTCTTCGACGAGGCCGGCCGGCTGCTGCTGCAGCGGCGCGCGCTCGGCAAGTACCACTCCCCCGGAGTCTGGTCCAACACCTGCTGCGGCCACCCCTACCCGGGGGAGGCGCCGTTCGCGGCCGCCGCCCGGCGCACGTACGAGGAGCTGGGGATCTCGCCCTCGCTGCTCGCCGAGGCGGGCACGGTCCGCTACAACCACCCCGACCCGGCCTCGGGCCTGGTGGAGCAGGAGTACAACCACCTCTTCGTCGGCATGGCGCAGGCCGAACTGCGGCCGGACCCGGAGGAGGTCGAGGAGACCGCCTACGTGACGGCGGAGGAGCTGATGGACCGGCACGCGAGCGCGCCGTTCTCCGCCTGGTTCATGACCGTCCTGGACGCGGCGCGTCCGGCGATCAAGGAGCTGACGGGTCCCGCCGGGGGCTGGTGATCCCGGGCACGGCCGGGGGGAGCGCCGACGGCGCCTCCCCCGGCGCCGCGTACCCCGGGATCAGGGGCAGCGCGGCCCAGATGATCTTCCCGCCGCTCGCGGTGTGCTCCACGTCGCAGGCGCCGCCGGACTCCAGGGCGATCTCCCGGACCAGGAGCAGCCCGCGGCCGCCCGTCTGACCGTAGTCCGCCTCCAGCGCCTTGGGGCGGTACGGATGGTTGTCCTCGACGGACACCCGGATCCACTCCGCGCCGATCGCCACCTCCACCGCCACCTCGGGGGAGAGCAGCGCCGCGTGCTTGACGGCGTTGGTGACCAGCTCCGAGACGATCAGGAGCAGGCCGTGGACCGTGTCGTCGTGGACCGGCACTCCCTGACGGACCAGCAGGTCCCGTACAGCGTGCCGGGCCTGCGGAACAGAGACGTCGACCGCGGGAGCGGTGAAGCGCCAGACCCCTTCGTAGGACGGTGGCCGTGCGGGGACGCTCCCGCTCTCCATAGTCCGGCTCCCACCCTCGTGCTCGATTGTCGCCACACGTCAAGTCTTGGCAATGCGCAGGTCCAGACCGGGCTACTGACCAGAAGTCGACACTTATCGACCACAAATTGATCGGGTGAGTATGCCAACGTCAGTTGTTCGACCGCTCCTGACGCTCCGTTGACACCTTCGGAGGGGTGCCCGGCGACTCGTCCGGTGCGGCGGTGGCCCAGCGGTGCGACGACGCCGACGATACGCCGACCTAGGGCCTGTCGTTTGGATCAGGCCGGATCAGGGAGCGGGGTCTGGTGCGTGCGATCGCAAGGCGGAGGAGGGAGTCAACGCGGAGCGTTGGCGA
>NZ_JBSFEN010000003.1:0-719424 GCF_053594455.1 Streptomyces sp. NPDC001927
CCGGAGACGGTCGAGTTGAGGCAGGCGGAGGGGATGAGGAAGTCCTCGCGGGTGCCGTAGGTGCGGACGCAGGAGCCGGGGTCGGCGCGGTGGCGCGGCTCGGGCTCGCCCCGGGGCTCGCCGTCCACGAGGCCGTACCGGAGTGGAAGCCGTCGGCCGTCTACGAGCCCGCCGTGACCGGGGCGGAGGCCGCCGAGCGCATGGGCCGGTTCCGTACCGCCGTAGCGGGGCTGCTCGACGGGGCCGAGGGGCGGCCATGACCTCGCACGGCCCGGCGTCGGACCGGCGGCTCGGGGCGGTGACCCGCGCCGGCACGCTCCCGGACACCTCGGCGCCGGGCGCCGAGTACGACGTCGCGGTGGTCGGCGCCGGAGTGGTCGGCTGCGCGGTCGCGCGCGAGCTGGCCCGTCGGCCGTTGCGGGTCGCGCTGGTCGAGGCGTCCGGTGATGTCGGCGAGGGCACGTCCAAGGCCAACACGGCGATTCTGCACACGGGTTTCGACGCCGTTCCAGGTTCGCTGGAAGCGGCTCTGGTACGGGAGGGGCAGCGCCTGCTCCTCGACTACGCGCGGGAGACGGGCATTCCCGTCGAGCCGCTCGGGGCGCTCCTGGTCGCCTGGGACGAGGAGCAACTGGCCGCCCTCCCCCGCCTCGCGGACAAGGCCGCGCGCAACGGCCATCGCACGACCCGCGTCCTGAGCGCCGACGAACTGCGTCTCCGGGAGCCCCACTTGGGGCCGGGAGCGCTGGGAGCGCTCGAGGTGCCGGGCGAGTCGATCATCTGCCCGTGGACGACCACCCTCGCGTACGCCACCCAGGCCGTGCGCTCCGGGGTCGACCTGCACCTCAACTGCCGGGTGGAGAAGGCCGATCCGGGGACTCCGCACCGACTGATCACACCCCGGGGAGTGCTGCGGGCCCGGTACGTCGTCAACGCCTGCGGGCTCTACGCGGACCGGTTCGACGCCCTGTTCGGGCGACGTGACTTCACGGTGACGCCGAGACGCGGGCAGTTGATCGTCTTCGACTCCTTCGCCCGCGCGCTCGTCCGCCACATCCTCCTGCCGGTACCAGGCGCTCTGGGCAAGGGAGTTCTGGTCGCGCCGACGGTGTACGGGAAGGTGCTGCTCGGCCCCACGGCGGAGAACCTCGACGACCGGACCGCCACCGG
Organism: Streptomyces sp. NPDC001927; assembly: GCF_053594455.1. Lineage (NCBI taxonomy): Bacteria > Bacillati > Actinomycetota > Actinomycetes > Kitasatosporales > Streptomycetaceae > Streptomyces > Streptomyces sp. NPDC001927. Next base: position 1,171 of record NZ_JBSFEN010000003.1, read on the forward strand.
AACGACCGCCGAGGGCCTGGCGTCCCTGCGCGCCCAGGGGCGCCGCGTGCTGCCCGCGCTCCTCGACGAGGAGGTGACCGCGGTCTACGCGGGGCTCCGGGCCGCCACCGAGGACGAGGACTACCGGTGCGCCGCCCACCCCGGGCTACGGTACGTCACGGCGGGCGGCATCCGGTCGACCGGACTGACGGCCTCCCTGGCGATCGCCGCCCACATGGTGGAGCTGCTCACGGAGTGCGGCCTCGCTCTCGGGCCGGAGCGGCCGCTCGCCCCGGTCCGGATGCCGAACCTCGGCGAGGCGTTCCCGCGCCCGTACCGGGATGCCGAACTCATCGCCCGCGAGCCGGAGTTCGGTTCGATCGTGTGCCACTGCGAGCGGGTGACCCGGGGCGAGATCCGGGCGGCCCTCGCCTCCACGGTCCCGCCCGCCTCGCTGGACGGTCTGCGGCGCCGGACGCGGGCCCGGGGCGGCCGGTGCCAGGGATTCGCGTGCGGTGCGGCGGTCCGGGCGCTGTTCGAGGAGGGGGTGGGGCGGCCGTGGCGGGAGCAGTGAGCGGTTCCGGGGACGTACGCGCGGACGCGGGTCCGGAGGCGGGCCTGGACCTGGACCTGGACCCGACCGGGCCCGTCTCCGGAGCCGTGCACCGGTTCGTCGACGTCCTCGTCGTCGGTGCGGGGCCCGCCGGGCTCGCCTCGGCGGAGCGGCTCGCCGCGGCCGGCGCGGGCCGGTACCGGGTCGAGGTCCTGGAGCGCGAGCGGGAGGCCGGCGGAGTGCCGCGCCACTGCGCGCACGGCGGTTTCTGCCTCGCCGACCTCGGGCGCCCGCTGGACGGGCCGGGGTACGCGCACCGCCTCGCCCGCGCGGCGGACCGCGCCGGTGCCACGGTCCGTACGGGCGTGTCGGTGACCGGCTGGTCCGGGCCGCTCACCCTGGACGTCACGGCCCCGACCGGCCTGGAACGGATCACGGCGCGTGCGGTGGTCCTGGCGACGGGCGCGCGCGAACGGCCGCGCAGCGCACGGCTCGTACCGGGGACACGGCCGGCCGGAGTGCTGACCACCGGCGAACTCCAGAAGTCCGTGCACCTGTACGGGGTACGGCGGGAGCGGCTCGGCAGGCGTGCCGTCGTGATCGGCGCCGAACCGGTGGCCCACCACGCGGTGCGGGCGCTCCGCCGGGCCCAGGTCGATGTGGTGGCGATGGTCACGGAACAGCCCCGATCACCACGCCGGTTCACCACGCTCCCGCCGCCACCGCTGCTGACCGGCACCACGGTCACGGAGCTGCTCGGCCGCGGCCGGCTCACGGGCGTCGGGGTGCGCCGCGCCGACGGTCGGGAGGGTGTGGTCGGCTGCGACACGGTCGTGTTCACCGGGGACTGGATCCCGGAGCACGAACTGGCCCGCGCCGGTGGGGTGCCCCTGGACGCGGGGACACGCGGCCCCTCGGTCGACGCCGCCCACCGCACCGCCACGGCGGGCGTCTTCGCGGCGGGGAACGTCCTGCGCGGGGTCGAATCGGCGGGGGCCGCGGCGGCCGAGGGTCGGGCCGCGGCCGATGCCGTACTGCGGTATCTGACCGGAGAGCCCTGGCCGGTGACGGCGGTTCCGGTGCGGGTGGAAGGGCCGGTGCGGTGGGTGGCGCCGAACCGGATCTCCCTTCCGCCGGCCGACGGGTCCGCGGCTCGCCCGGTCCTGTTGCGGGTCGCCGAGCCGTTGTCGTGGCCGGTCGTGGAGGTCGGCCAGGACGACCGGGTCCTCCATCGCGTCCGGCTCCTCGGGACGGCCTGGCCGCATCGCTCGGTGCGGGTGGCCTCCGGCTGGGCGCGCGAGGTCGATCCGGCGGGCGGACCTGTGACGGTGCGGGTCACGGTCTGACCCGGGCCGGTGACCGTGCGGGACAAGGGGTCTGACCCGCACGGTCCGACCTGCCAGTGGCCTGGGCCACTGGCAGATGCCCGGAACCGTTGACCGGCCCGTCACCTCCCCCCATCCTCGTGGTCATGTTCATGACGGATGCTGCGGGTGGAGATCCCGCCCAGTTCCGACACGGAGGTGTCATGGTCCGGCGCATGGTCAGATCCCTGTTCGCCACACTCCTGATGGTGGCCGCCGCCCTCACGGGAACGGTCGCCACGGCCGGCACGGCGCACGCCGACGAGTGCTACACCTGGAGCCGTACCCTCTCCTCGGGCATGTCCGGCGCGGACGTGACCCAGCTGCAGATCCGGGTGGCCGGATACCCGGGCTACGGCGGAGTCCTCGCGGTCGACGGCGCGTACGGCCCGGCCACCCAGGCCGCGGTGACCCGCTTCCAGCAGGCGTACGGTCTCGGCGCGGACGGCGTCGCCGGCCCCGCCACCTTCGCGAAGCTGTACGCCCTCCAGGACGCGGACTGCACGCCCGTCCACTTCACCTACGCCGAGCTCAACAAGTGCAACGGCGACTTCTCCGGCGGCGCGGTCAGCGCGGCCACCGCCAGGTCCAACGCCCTGCGCGCGATGTGGAAGCTGGAGGCGCTGCGCCACGCGCTGGGCGACGTTCCGATCTCGGTGAGCAGCGGCTTCCGCTCGCACGCCTGCAACGCGGCCGTGGGCGGTGCCTCCGACAGCCGCCATCTGTACGGCGACGGCATCGACCTGACGGGTTCCCCGTCGCTGTGCACGCTGGCGAAGCAGGCGCGCAACCACGGCTTCAACGGAATCCTCGGCCCCGGCTACCCGGGCCACGGCGACCACGCGCACGTGGACACCCGCGCCTCGCGCTTCTGGTCGGCGAGCAGCTGCGGGATCTGATCCGCTCGGCGACACTGGGCGGTATGCCGGACAAGCGCAGCGCTGGGCTCCTTCTCTTCCGCAGAGCGGCGGACAGCGGTTTCGAGGTACTCATCGGCCATATGGGCGGGCCCTTCTGGGCGTCGAAGGACGTCTCCGCCTGGTCGATCCCGAAGGGCGAGTACGGCCCCGAGGAGACACCCGAGGCCGCCGCCCACCGCGAGTTCGAGGAGGAGCTCGGCCTGCCGGCGCCCGACGGCGAGCGGATCGCGCTCGGCGAGGCCCGGCAGACGAGCGGAAAGACCGTCACGATCTGGGCGGTCGAGGCGGATCTCGACCCGTCCCTGGTCGTGCCGGGCACGTTCACCATGGAGTGGCCGCGCGGCTCGGGTGTTCTGCGGGAGTTCCCGGAGATCGACCGGGTCGGCTGGTTCGCCCCGGAAGCGGCCGCTCCGCTGCTCGTTCCGGGCCAGCGGGTCTTCCTCGAACGGCTCGCGGAGTGGCTCGACGGGCGGGGCTGAGCCCGATTGTCAGACCCGTACGAGAGGGTGGAGGTCGCCAACCTGTCGAGAGGGAGCCCGACATGACCACGATCACCGTCCGTGAGCGCGCCGCAGCCCAGGCGTACCTCCGTCTGCTGGAGTCCACGCAGGCCGTGCTGACCGATCCGCACCTCGTTCCCTACGCGGCGGCGATGCTCACCCACCCCATGGCCGAGGCCGACGAGGCGCTGCGCGCCGCGGGCCTCTCCGGGAACGAGGCGAGACTGCTGCACCTCGTATCGGCCCTGCGCGCCTCCCCCACCGCCGACCTCGGCCGGACGGGTTGAGGAGCGGAGGCTGAACTGGGTCCTCTTCGTCTGCGACGGCCGGGGGGCGGGCCTGCCCCTGGCCGTCGCCGTCAACACCGGCAACGTACGTGCGCTCCGAGGGGATCTCCCCAGCATCGACGCGCCGTGTACACCGTCAGCTCGTCCTGTGGCGGGGCGAGTCGGGGTGCTCCTGGCGCGGGGGACGGGGGTGGCGGCCGAGGAGTTCGGCCAGGCCTCGGCGGGTGGCGGCGACGAGCACGCGGTCGCCCGCGCCGAGGACACGGTCCGGCTCCAGCTGCCAGACGAGGCCCGCCGAGTGTCGGACGAGGGGCGTCGAACCGGTCGCGCGGGCGATGATCCGCCAGGCCCCCGGGCGGAAGGCCTCGGCGACCGTACGGCCCTCCAGGAACGGGTTGCCGCCCGCCTCCACGGCCGCGAAGAGCAGCACCCGGCGCTCCACCGGGATGGCGCCCAGGATCTGGCGGCCCATCATGGCCCCCGCGAAGGAGGGAGCCGCCAGGTGCGAGACGCTGCGGCTGCGGGTCAGGGCCGCCGGGTGGGCGGCGCGCAGGGTGCGGTAGACGGCGGTCGCGAAGTCGTCGTCGTACAGCCGCAGCACGACCCGGAGCTCGGGCTTCACGGAGCGGGCGGAGAGCGCGGCCTCCAGGTTGGTGATGTCGATGCTGGTCAGCGCGAGCAGAGCGTGCGCACGGTGGATCCGGGCGGCCTCCAGGACACCCTCCTCCGTGACGTCGCCGATGACCGTGGGCACACGCAGCCGGCGGGCGAGCGCGATGCCGCGCGCCTCCGGGTCGGACTCGACGCAGACCACGGGGATGTCGAGGCGTATCAGCCGGGCGAGGACGCGGGTGCCGACCTTGCCGAGGCCGAGCAACACCACGTGCCCGGAGAGCCCGCGCGGCGGACGGCGCAGCGAGGTCGCGCTCCGGAAGGTGCCGAGTGCCTCCAGGATGCCCGCGATGAGCACCGGCATGAGGAGGAGCCCGACGAAACCGGCGAGGATCTGCAGCACCTGACGGCCGGTCGTCTCCTCGACGGCCGGGTCGCCGATGGCAAAGATGTCGAGGAGCGTGAGGTACGCCGCGTGCAGGGGATGGTCGCCGGTGGTGAGCCAGGTCGCGAGGGCGATCGCCCCGACGGCGGCGGTGACCCCGGCGAGCGACCAGCGCAGCCGGCGCGAGAACAACGAGCCCATGGGCAGCGCGGCGCCGAACCGCTTGTTGGAGAGGGTCGGGCCCGCGTAGGTGATCGTTTCGAGGGCGACCGTGCCCCGTCCCGGTGCGGCGGCGACCGCCCGGTCGTCGGGCAGCAGCAGCGGGCCCTGGGCGCCGCTGCCTTCGGCGCCCTCGACGCCGGCCGGGTCGTTGGTGGTCGCCGAGAGCAGCGCGAGCGTACAGAGCCCCGGATCCGCGAGCTCGCCCCGGGCGGGCGGGGTCCGCTCGACGGCGTGCAGCAACAGTCCGCCGGCCTGTACGACCTTGCTCGTCCCGGCGACGGCGGTGGCCGCGAGCGCGGGCGCCGCGGTGTCCGCGTCGGAGAGCACGGTCGTCGCCGCGTCGAGCTCCTTGGGGTCGAGGCCGGGCTCGGCGACGGTGGCGGCCTGGTCCAGGAGCGTCTCCAGGTGCTGGCCGAGCTTGCGGTTGTAGAGCCGGATGACCAGCCGCAGTCGCGGGTTGAGCCGCCGCGCGGCGAGGGCGGCCCGGATGTTGGTCTCGTCGTCGTCGTGGACGAGGGCGAGCGCGGCGGCCCGCTCCACTCCCGCGTCGATCAGCACCGCGTCGTCGACCTCGGCCGTCTCGACCATTCGGATCGACCGGCCCTCGGGCACTCCGCGCTGGTCCCCCGCCGGCGTACGCGTCATGGCGGCGGTCACCCGGCCGAAGAGCGACGCGGCGCGCCCCGGGCGGCCTGACGGCGCCTGCGGCTCGTCGCCGCGCGCGGGTACGAGAAGGGTGATCCGCTCCCCGTACACGTCGTGGAGCTCGTGGGCGAGCCGGTGCGCGAGCACGTCGTCACCGCACACGATCATGTGACCGGCCGGGGCGGGCGGCGGCAGCCGGTCGGGGCGCGACGCGGGCGCGCCGAGGGGCGTGCCCTGCGGATCGGCGGCGGGCGCCCGCCGCGCGGGCTCCGGCGGAACGGGCATGCTCTGGTACGGAAGTGAGGACACGTCACCAGCATGCCGTGCGCCACCGACACTCCGGCCACCGCCCATGGCCCCGGGTTCCGGAGCCTTCCCGTCCGCACCGCCCGGGCCGTCTCGCGCGGCCTCACGGACCGTCACGCGCCACCCGACGAGGCCCCGCCGACGTCCCGACGACGCCACGCCGATGCCCCGCCGACGCCACGCAGAGGCCCGGAAACCGCCCGTACGCCACTCGTAATACGCCGGTCGGCGCACTCCGATCTGCGAGCGGCGGTCCCGCTTTCTACGGTGGCTGAATGATCGTCATGTCAGCTGTCCGCCACGCTGCCGCCGGTGCCGCGGCGCTGCTGCTCGTGCTGCCCGCACCGACGGCCGCGGCCTCCACCGTCACCGAACCCACGCCTCCTGCCGAACGCTTCGTCGATCCCGCCCGGCTCCACCGCTCCGGGACCCAGGTCCAGCCGCTGCCCGGCGGGCCGGAGGCGCCGTCCTCCGTCTCCGCGCTCTCCTGGCTGGTGGCGGACGCCTCCACGGGGGAGGTCCTGGCCGCCCGCAACGCGCATCGGCGGCTGCCGCCCGCCAGCACGCTGAAGACCCTGTTCGCCGTGACCGCGCTCCCCCGCATCGATCAGAGGGAGCAGCACACGGTCGCCGAATCGGAGCTGGCGGGGATCGGCAGCGGCAGCAGCATGGTCGGGGTCCAGGCCGGGCTCACGTACAAGGTCTCGGACCTGTGGAACGGGGTCTTCCTCAATTCGGGGAACGACGCGGTGCGGGTGCTCGCGGCGATGAACGGCGGCTGGGAGTCCATGACCCGTCAGATGCAGGAGAAGGCCCGCGCGCTGGGGGCGCGTGACACCCGGGTGGTCTCCCCGGACGGGTACGACGCGCCGGGGCAGGTGTCCTCCGCGTACGACCTGGCGATCTTCGGCCGGGCCGGGCTGCAGGACCGGGACTTCGTCCGGTACTGCTCCACGTCGTACGCGGAGTTCCCCGCGGGCGGCTGGTCGTACGGCATCCGCAACACCAACCGGCTGCTGACCGGCGAGGACGGCGTGAGCCGCTATCCCGGGCTCATCGGCGTGAAGAACGGCTACACCACCAACGCGGGGAACACCCTGATCGCGGCCGCCCGGCAGGGCTCGCGGACGCTGGTCGTGTCGGTGATGAACCCGCAGTGGGGCGGCGGGCTCGCGGTGTACGAGGAGGCGCGGACGCTGCTCGACTGGGGCTTCGACGCGGCGGGACGGGTCCAGCCTGTCGGCTCCCTGGTTCCGTCGGCCGTACGGGACCGGTCGAAGGACCGTCAGGTGAAGAAGGCCACGGGGAAGCCGGCGAAGGAGGCCGTACCGCAGGCGGGCCCGAAGGCAGGTCCCAAGGCCTCCGCCGAGGCAGGACCGAAGGCAAGCCCCAAGGCCGCCCCCGAGGCAGGCCCCAAGGCCGGTCCGGAGGCGCCTACCGAGCGGCGGACCGGTGCGGTGACGGTCTCCGAGGACGTGTCCGCGCTCGCCGGACCCGCGAAGGCCGTACGCCACGAGGACGTGCCCTCGGGTCCCTGGGCCGGACTTCCGCTCGCCCTGGTGGGGGCGTCGCTCGGCGCCGCGCTCTCGCTCTGGGTCTGGCGCCGCCGGTCGGCCGGGCGGGGCGACGGGGGCATGTGACCGCCGGTCGCGCGGCGCCACGAGAGACCGGGGCCTCACGCCACGGGCCCCGGTGAACGCCGCGCGACCGGCTCCCCGCCCTCCTGTCAGGCGGGCAGGAAGTCCCCGAGCAGCTCGGCGAACTCCTCGGGACCGACCAGACGGATGCCCAGCTCCTCCGCCTTGGCCCGCTTGGACCCGGCCTTCTCGCCGGCGACGACGAGCCCCGTGCGCTTGGACACGCTGGAGGAGGACTTGCCCCCGGCCCGCTCGATCAGTTCGTTCATCTGATTGCGGCTCAGGGCCTCCAGCGGCCCGGTCATGGCTCCGGTGACGACCACCGCCAGACCCGCGAGCGGGCCGGCCGCCACGCCCGCGCCCGCGTCCGTACCGTCGGTTCCCGGCTGCGGGGGCGGGGTGGCTCCGGGCTCGGTCATGTTCACCCCGGCGGCGACGAGCTTGTCGACGACCGGGCCGAGCTCGGCCAGCTCGGCCACGATGACCGGCGCCTTCTCGGCCCCGATGCCCTCGACGCTCCGCATCGCCTCCTCGTCGGCCGCGCGGACGGCGTCCATGGTGGCGAAGTGGCGGGCTATCCGGCGGGACATGGAGCGGCCCGTGCCGCGGATGCCGAGTGCGCACAGGACGCGGGAGAGCGGTCGGGTGCGGGCGGTGGCGAGCGCGGCGAGCAGGTTGTCCGCGCTGGTCTCGCCCATCCGCTCCAGGCCGAGGAGCTGCTCGCGGGTGAGGGTGAAGAGCTCGGCCACGTCGGCGACGAGTCCGGCGTCGACGAGCTGGACGATCCGGGAGACGCCGAGCCCCTCGATGTCGAGCTGGTCGCGGCCGACGGCGTACGAGAGGGAGGCCACGAGGTGGCAGTTCCGGCCCTGCGCGCACCGCCAGCGCTGCTCGCTGCGGTCGATCTCCGAACCGCACTGCGGGCACGTCTCCGGGAACTCGATCGGCTGCTCGTCGCCGGTCCGCAGGTGGGCGACCGGCGCCTCGATGCGGGGGATGATGTCGCCGGCCTTGTGGACCATCACTTGGTCGCCGAGGCGCAGATCGCGGCGGGTGATGTCCGAGGGGTTGTGCAGCGTGGCGTACGTGACGGTGCTGCCGTCGATGTCGACCGGCTCCAGGACGGCGCGGGGCGCGATGATGCCCGTGCGGCCGACGTTCCACTCGACGGCGAGGAGCCGGGTGACCTTCTCGACGGCCGGGAGCTTGTACGCGATCGCCCAGCGCGGCGCGCGGGAGCCCTCGCCGGCCTCGCGGCGGTCGGCGGCGAGGTCGGCCTTGACGACGATCCCGTCGATCCCGAACGGCAACTCCGCCCGGAGCGCCGCTATCTCCTCCACTCTGGCCAGGACCTCGGCCGCGCCGGTCACCATCCGGCCGGGAACGGCGGTGGCGGCCGAGGTGTGCAGCCCGAGGGCGACCGCCCGGGCGAGCAGCTCGCTGTGAGCCGCCTCGCCGAGACCGGCACCACCGACCCCCGCCGCCTCGTCGCTCTCCGGTGCGCCCAGCGGCAGCATGTCGTAGGCGAAGAAGGTCATCTCGACCCGGTAGGGCCGGTCCTTGGCGCGCAGGGTGCCCGCCGCCGCGTTGCGGGGGTTGGCGAACGGCTCGCCGCCGTGGGCCACCCGGACCGGGTTGGCGGCCTCGAACTGCTCGGTGGTCATGAGCACTTCGCCGCGGACCTCGACCGTGACGGGCTCGGCAAGCCGCTCCGGCAGGCCGACGATCGTCCCGATGGCGTGCGACACGTCCTCCCCGGCCGTGCCGTCCCCACGGGTGATCAGGCGGGCGAGCCGCCCCTCTTCGTAGCGCGCCGCGATCGCGAGTCCGTCGAGCTTGGGTTCGACGCTCCACCGCTCCATGGTCCGGCCGATCCGGCGCTCCAGGGAGGCGACCCAGGCGGTGAACTGCTCGGCGGAGAAGACGTTGTCGAGCGAGAGCATCGGCCGCGTGTGCGGTACGTCCCCGGTGGCCGCGCCCCCGGCGACCTTGCCGGTCGGGGAGTCGGCGCGCGCCTCGTCGGGGTGCTCGGCCTCCCAGGCCGCTATCGCCCGGGCGAGGTGGTCGTAGGCGTCGTCGTCCAGCGGGGACGTACCGCCCGCGTAGTAGGCCGCGGCCGCGTGCTTGGCATCCTCGACCGCCCGCGCGTACGCGGCGGCATCGGCGAGAACCGGAGTCGTCGTCATGGTCTCCATCGTGCCGGGCACCACTGACAACGGGCCCGGGCGACGCCGTGCCGCACGTCTCCTCGGCCTCAGGTCGGCCAGGACCTCGGCTTCAGGTGGCGGGACCAGCGGATGACCAGCTTCATCAAGCAGGTCAGGGTCAGCACCCACATGACCGCGAAGGCCCAGATCAGAGCGGGTTCACCGGACATGACCGCCAGGACGAGCAGCCCGAGGGTCAGGACGCCGAGGAGCACGACGGCCACGGCGAGCGCGTGGCGGCGGACCGGGCTCCGGCCCCGCTCCGGCGACACGTCATCCGGCACCACGTCACCCCGCGACCCGTCACCCGGCGACACACCATCCCGTGACCCGTCCTCCGGCGACGTGTCCGCACGGAGATCCCGCTCCATCTCGGCCAGGATGCGCCGCTCACGCTGCGAGAGCCGTGCTTCGTCCATCGCCGGACACCTCCACCCGCACGTCATGCCCCTTCCGCCCCGGCGGGTACCCGCGCAGCGCCCCGGAACACTCCCCAATCCTCCCTCGGGCCACACCTCACCGCAGGACCAGAACGGTAGAATCCTGAGCGAACACGAGCGTTCCGGACAACCACCTGGTGGAGGGACGGCAGGGAGTCGTGACGACGTCCGCGGCGGGTCCCGAGGGGCCCGGCATCACCGGTCTCTCGGCCGAGAACAGGCGACTGCGCGCCGAACTCACCCGCCGGCATCTGATCGACCTGGCCACCGGCGTCCTCGCGGCCCAGCTCGGCGCCTCCCCCGCCGACGCAGCCGAGCACCTGGCCGCCCTCTCCCACGCGACCGGCCTCGGCGTGGAGGATCTCGCCGCCGACGTCGTCAACGGAGTCGCCGGTCTGTCCGGCTCGGAGCCGTCCGCAGTCGTGCGGGCGGAGCCCGCCCCGGCCGCCCCCGTCGTCTTCAGCACCCCCGAGGAACGGCGGGCGCGGCAGGCGGCCGCAGCGGCCGAGACCGCGGACACGGTCGGCGAGGCGGCCCGCGCCCTGCTGGAGGGCGGGCTCGTCCCGCTCGGCGCGGAGTGCCTCTGGCTCTGGCGGCGCGACGCGTGGGGCTGTCTGCGCCTTGCCGGCCACGCGGGCGTCGGGGCGGCGGAGGCGGCGGCCTGGCAGTGGATCCCCCCGGCCGCCCCGCCCGCGTTCCGCACGGTCCTCGCCGACGGCGCCCCCGTCTGGCTGGACGACGGCCCGGGGGGCGGGGACGTCCTGCCGGGCCCCGCCCGCCGTTCGGCGCGGGCGCTCCTCCCACTGCGGTCGCGCGGGGTGACGGTGGGCCTGGCCCTGGTCGCCTGGCCGGGACCCGTCGTCCTCGACGCGGCCCTGAGGAAGGCGCTGGTCGGCCTTACCGACGTGGCGGGCACCGTCCTCGACGCGGCCGACGCACCGTCGTCGGCCGTGCCGGGCCTGGTCGACGTCCTGGACGCCCTGGTCCACCCGGCGATGCTGCTACGGCTCGCCCCGCCGGCCGAGACACCCACCGCGCCTCCCGCGGTCGAGCACCTCAACGACTACGCCGTCGCCGCCCTCGGCGGCGCCCCGCCGGCCGAGGACCGGTCCCTGGCCCTCGCCCTCCCGCACGTCCACGCCGACCTCGCCCACCTGGCCCGGCGCGCCCACCGGACGGCCCGCACCCAGCACGTGGCCCGACTCCCGGCAGGGCCGCCGACGGGCCCCGAGGACCGGGCCGACGACGAAGGACCGCCGACGCTGCTCGACGTACGGGTGCTTCCGGCCGGGCCCGAGCGGGCGGTCGTGCTGTGGCACGCCGCCAGTGATCCGGGGCTCGCGTCGGAGCGCGCGGTGGCCCGGCTGCAGAGCGTGGCGCTGTTCCAGGACAGCCTGACCGACGGCGGCACGGTCTGGTCGGAGCAGGCGTACGCCGTCTTCGGCAGGTCCCGTGACGAGCCTCCCGTACCGCTGCTCGGGCTGCGCGGCCTGGTGCACCCGGAGGACGGGGAGGCGCTGACCGGCCTGCTCAGGACGCTGACGGAGCGGCGCACGGGGGCGCAGACGGTGCTGCGGATCGTCCTCGGCGACGGCACCGTGCGCCACGTGCGGGTGGCAGCCGAGCCGCTCCTGGACGCCGGGGCGGTCACCGGCTTCGCCGGGGTGTACCAGGACGTGTCCGCGAGCCGCCGCGTCGAGGCGGCCCTGAACGCGACGTTCGACCAGTTGACGGCCGTACGGACCCGGGCGGAGCTGCGGCACCAGATCGCGCTCCAGCTCCAGCAGGCGATCGTGCCCGAGGTGCCGGACCTCCAGGAGTTCCCGGGACTCGTCGTGGCGGCCCGGTACCGGCCGGCGGCCGAGGAGTACCGGGTGGGCGGCGACTGGTACGACGTCCAGCCGCTGCCCGACGGCAGGATCCTCGTCGCGGTCGGGGACGTAGCCGGGCACGGCATCGACTCGGTCACCGGCATGGTGGCGCTGCACAACGCCCAGCGGGGGCTCGCCTGTACGGGCGAGTCACCGCGGCGGCTGATGGGGTGGCTCAACGAGGTGACGCTGCGCACCAGCGGGTACCCGACGGCGACGGCGGTGTGCGCGTTGTACGACCCGGTGGCGCGGGTGCTGGTCTGGGCGAGCGCGGGGCACCTGCCGCTGGTGCTCGTACGGAACGGTGAGGCGCGGCTGCTCGACCCGCCGCACGACGTCCTGCTCGGCGCGGTGCCCTCGTACGCGTACGAGGAGCGGCGGACCTCGCTGCGGCCGGGAGACACCTTGATCCTCTACACGGACGGGCTGATCGAGCGCCGCCACGACGGCCTGGACGACGGGCTCGCCCGGCTCGCCGCGCAGGCCGCGCTCGTCAGCGGCCGGCCGCCGGACGAGCAGGTGGAGTCGCTCCTGGACGCGGCCCCGGGCGACACGGACGACGACACGAGCATCGTGGCCGTGCTCGTACGGTGACGTAGGCCCGCGTCGTCACGGAGTCGGGCCCGCCAGCCAGTGGCGGACCTTGGCCATCAGCTCGTCGGCGTCGACGGGCTTCGCCACGTAGTCGCTGGCGCCCGCCGCGAGGGCGCGGGCGCGGTCTCCCGGCATGGCCTTCGCGGTGACCGCGATGACGGGGAGGGTCCTGCGGCCGGGGAGTTCGCGGATCGCACCGGTCGTCGCGTAGCCGTCCAGGCCCGCCATCATCACGTCCATCAGGACGAGTTCGACCTCGTCGTGCGCCTCCAGGAGGGCGAGGCCCGCCCTGCCGCTGTCGGCCTGGAGGACGTGCATGCCGTGCCCCTCCAGCACCTCCGTGAGCGCGTAGACGTTGCGCACGTCGTCGTCGACGACGAGGACGGTACGGCCGGAGGTCGTGGGGTCGGGGTGGTCGGCGGGGCGGGTTCCGGGGGCTTCGACGGCGCGGTCCGTGTCGGTGGAGGGCGGCTCGGTGTCCGTGACCGGCTCGCCGTCGCTCGTGCCCACGGGCGCGGTGTGCCGCGGGGCCGGGAGGTAGAACGTGAAGCGGCTGCCCTTGCCGGGGGTGGAGCGGACGTCGATGGTGCCGCCGAGCAGCCCGGCCACCTCGCGGCTGATGGAGAGCCCGAGTCCTGTGCCGCCGTAGCGGCGGGCGGTGGTGCCGTCGCCCTGCTGGAACGCGCCGAAGATGTCGTCGAGCCGCTCGGCCGGGATGCCGACGCCGGTGTCGCTGACGCGGAAGGCGAGGACAGGTCCGCTCCCGCGCAGCGCGAGGGGCGGTTCGTCGGCGTCAGCGTACTCGATGATGAACTCCACCGCGCCCTCGTCGGTGAACTTCAGTGCGTTGGAGAGCAGGTTGCGCAGGATCTGCCGCAACCGCGACTCGTCGGTGGTCAGTTCCTCGGGCACGTCCGAGGAGACGGTGATGGAGAAGGCCAGGCCGCGTTCGTCGGCGACCGGCCCGAAAGTGGCCTCCAGGTACTCCAGGAGGTGGTGGAGGGCGAAGCGTTCGGGCCGGATGTCCATCTTGCCCGCCTCGACCTTCGACAGGTCGAGGATGTCGTTGATCAGCTGGAGCAGGTCGGATCCCGCGGAGTGGATGACCTCGGCGTAGTCGACCTGTTTCTCCGTCAGGTTCCCCTCCGGGTTCTGGCCGAGCAACCGGGCGAGGATCAGCAGGCTGTTGAGCGGGGTGCGCAGCTCGTGGCTCATGTTGGCGAGGAACTCGGACTTGTACATCGAGGTCCGGGAGAGCTGCTGGGCGCGCGCCTCCAGCTCCTGGCGCCCCTGTTCGATGACGAGGTTCTTGGACTCGATGTCCTTGTTGCGTTCGGCAAGGAGGGCCGCCTTCTCCTTCAGTTCGGCGTTGGAGCGCTGGAGTTCCTTCTGCCGGGCCTGCAACTCCTGGGAGCGGGAGCGCAGTTCGTCGGTGAGCCGCTGGGACTGGCCGAGGAGTTCGTCGGTACGGAGGTTGGCGACGAGGGAGCTGACGACGGCGCCCGCGGTCTCCACGAACCGTTCGAGGAAGTCGCGATGGAGGTCGGTGAAGGGCCGGAGCGAGGCGAGCTCGACGGCGCCGAGGACCTGGTCCTCCACGACGATCGGCAGGACGACCAGCATGGCGGGTTCGCCGGAGCCGACCGCGGAGGCGACGGTGGCGTAGCCGGCCGGTACGTTCTCCACGACCAGGGTGCGGCGGTCGTGGGCGGCCTGGCCGACGAGCGACTGGCCGAGGCGGAAGCGGCGGGCCGGGGCGTCCGGTTCGTCGGGGGAGCCGTAGGAGGCGGTCACGACGAGTTCGGTGCCGCGCTCGTCGTGGCGGGCGAGGAAGAAGGCGCCGTACTGGGCGGAGACCAGCGGTGGCACCTCGGTCATGATGAGTTCGGCGATGGCCGGGAGGGTGCGGGTGCCCTGCATGAGGCCCGCGAGCCGGGCGAGGTTGGTCTTGAGCCAGTCCTGCTCCTCGTTGGCGCGGGTGGTGGCCCGCAACGACTCGACCATCGCGTTGATGTTGTCCCGCAGGTCGCCGACCTCGCCGGGGGCCTCCACGGTGATGGAGCGGGTGAGGTCGCCCTCGGCGACGGCGCTCGTGACCTCGGCGATGGCCCGGACCTGCCGGGTCAGGTTGCCGGCGAGCTCGTTGACGTTCTCGGTGAGCCGCTTCCAGGTGCCGGAGACGCCCTCCACCTCGGCCTGGCCGCCGAGTTTGCCCTCGGTACCGACCTCGCGGGCCACCCGGGTCACCTCGGCGGCGAAGGAGGAGAGCTGGTCGACCATGGTGTTGATGGTGGTCTTGAGCTCCAGGATCTCGCCGCGCGCCGCGACGTCGATACGGCTGGTGAGGTCGCCCTGGGCGACGGACGTGGTGACCTGGGCGATGTTGCGGACCTGGTTGGTCAGGTTGTCGGCCATCGAGTTGACGTTGTCCGTGAGGTCCTTCCAGGTGCCGGAGACGCCCAGGACGGTGGCCTGGCCGCCGAGCTTGCCCTCCGTACCGACCTCGCGGGCGACGCGGGTGACCTCCTCGGCGAAGGAGGAGAGCCGGTCCACCATGGTGTTGATGGTCTCCTTCAGCTCCAGGATCTCGCCCCGGGCGTCCACCCGGATCTTCCGCGTCAGGTCGCCCCGGGCGACGGCGCCGGCGACCTGGGCGATGGAGCGGACCTGGGAGGTCAGGTTGTCCGCCATGGTGTTGACGCCGGAGGTCAGTTCGAGCCACACCCCGCTGACGCGCGGCTCGCGGGCCCGGCCGCCGAGCAGGCCCTGCCCGCCGACCTCGCCCGCGACGCGGGTGATCTCGGAGGTCACCAGGGAGAGCCGGTCGACCATGTCGTTGTAGACGGCCGCGATCTCGCCGAGGATGCCTCCTGCGGACTCCGGCAGCCGGACGGACAGGTCGCCGTCGCGGACGGCGGTGAGCCCGGCGAGGAGCCGTGCGAGCCCGTCGTCACCGAGACGGTCGTCGACCCCGTCGTCGCCGAGTCGGTCGGGGGGCACGTGCGGCCCGTCGGACGCGGCCGGCCGGTGGGAGCTCTCCATCGCGGTCCTCACGCTGCACGGAGGGGTACGGGTCCGGTAGGGGGCCGGGTACGGTACGCGACCATGCCCGGTCCCGCTTCTCCACTCTAGGCACGGCCCGGCTCGGGGGCAGCGTCGGTGATCGCGACCTCGAACCAGACGGTCTTCCCCTCCCCGCGCGGCCGCCATCCCCAGCCGGTCGAGAGCCGTTCCAGCAGGTAGAGCCCGTGCCCGGAGGAGCGGGCCGCGTCGTGCGGGCCGTGCGGACGCGGACGTACGGGACTGGTGTCGCTGACCTGGACCCGCAGCCGGCCGCCGGAGCCGTCGAGGCGCAGCTCGTACGGTCTGCCACCGTGCGTGTACGCGTTGGTGACGACCTCCGAGACAAGGAGCAGGACGTCCTCGACGAGCACGTCCCGCGCACCGCCGAACGGGCCGAACCAGTCGTGCAGGGCCTGCCGGGTGAGGTCGCGGCACTCCCCCACCAGGCCCGGGCCGTCGCGCAGCTCGTGCCGGCGGGCGAGCCCGGCGTCCTCCCGTCCGGTCGTCGCCATGGAGGGCCGCTGCCCGAAGGGACGATGCCAAACCACCCATTCAGGGGATAATTGCCTGAGGACGCTCGAACGACGGACCGCGCCGCCCGCACCCGGCGGCGAAGGCTCGCCCCACCCGTCGAGGGAGCCATATGTCCACCACCGACCGGAACCCTTCGACCACGGCCCGCACCCGCGCGGAGGCCGAGCAGGCCGCCGTGCGCGAGCGCGCGCTGGATGGTCTGCCCGAGATCGACCGGCCCACCGATGTGAGCACCGGCGACGCCCAGACGCTCTCCACGGCGCTCTTCGCCCGGCTGGAGAAGCTGGAGGAGGGCACGCCGGAGCACGCGTACGTACGGAACACACTGGTCGAGCTGAACCTCAGCCTGGTGAAGTTCGCGGCTCGCCGCTTCCGGAACCGCGCCGAGCCGACGGAGGACATCGTCCAGGTCGGCACGATCGGCCTGATCAAGGCGATCGACCGGTTCGAGACGGGCCGGCGGGTGGAGTTCTCGGCCTTCGCGCTGCCCACGATCGTCGGGGAGATGAAACGTTTCTTCCGCGACACCAGCTGGGCCGTCCAGGTGCCACGCCGCCTTCAGGAGCTGCGCATCGAGCTGGCGAAGGCGGTCGACACGCTGGAGCAGCGGCTCGGCAGGCGTCCGACCCGCGCGGAGCTGGCCGCCCATCTGCACGTGGACGAGGAGAGCGTGGCGGAGGGCGAGCAGGCCTCGAACGGCTATGTCGCCCGCTCGCTCGACACGCCCGCCTGGGACGACGAGTCGACGGTGACGGAGGGGGCCCGGCGGCTGGGGGCGGAGGAAGGGGCCTTCGAGCTGATCGACGCGCTGGAGTCGCTCAAGCCGCTGATCGCGCGGCTCGACGCGCGGGACCGCCGGATCCTGGCTCTGCGGTTCGGCGCGGAGCTGACGCAGGCGGAGATCGGCGAGCGGCTCGGACTCTCGCAGATGCACATCTCCCGGCTGCTCGCCCGGATCCTCGACGAACTCCGCACGGGCCTGCTTGAGGACGCGCAGGACCGGTGACGTGCGGCTCAGGCACCCGCCCCTCGGCGCAGGTGCCCCGGGCGGGCGACCTCCAGCCAGACGACCTTGCCGCGCCCGCGCGGCTCGGATCCCCAGGCGCCTGCCAGCCGGTCCAGGACCATCAGGCCGTGGCCGCCGGGCAGTGACGGCGCTCTGGGCTGCCGTCGCCTCGGGAGTTCGGGGCTGGCGTCGGAGACCTCGACGCGCAGGTGGTCGTCGCGTTGGCGCAGGACCAGTTCCTCGGGGCCGTCGGCGTGCAGGCAGGCGTTGGTGACGACCTCGGAGACCAGGAGCAGGACGTCCTCGGCCCGTTCCTGGCCCTCGTCGTCCTCGGCCGGGATCCAGCCCCAGTCGCCGAGCGCCGCCTCGGTGAAGTCACGGCAGCGCGTGACGACTCCCTTGGTCCCGAACAGCACCAGCCGCCGGACCTGGCCCTCGTCCACGGCGTTCCCGCCCACCACACCCTCCGCCCTCGCGTGTTCTAGCCGCTCGCCCGCCGGTCGGTGAGCGCCTCGGCCACGTTCTCGTACACGCGGAACACGGTCCGCGCCCCGGTGATCTCGAACATCCGGGAGACGGGCGGGCGCAGTCCGGCCAGTTCCAGCCGGCCGCCGGACTCCACGGCCTGCAGCCGGGCCCGCAGCAGCACGTTGAGACCGGTCGAGTCGCAGAAGCTCAGCCGCTCGCAGTCGACCAGGATCAGTTCCGCGCCGTTCCGTTCCTCCAGCGCCTGCCGCAGGGTGTCCGCCGTGTCGTGGTCGAGCTCTCCCGTCAGGGAGAGCACCACGGCACCGGGCGCACCGGACTCACCGGGTCCCGGGCCGGTCTCGGCCGTGACGGCGAAGCGCTCGGACACCATCGAGTCACCTGCCTCCCTCCGTGCTCGTACAGGGGTCTACCCCACTCATGCCCCGGAACGCATCGTCCGCCCCATCGGGGGCGAACGGGTCCCGTCAGGAGCCGGGGAGCCGTTCCAGCGTCTGGCGGGGCGCGGGGCTCGGGCTTCCGACGTACCGTTCGGCGGCGTGCACCGCCTCGCGCGCGGTCCGCTCCCCCATCAGCACGCACAGCGTGTACGCGGTGTCCTCGAAGCGGCGACGGATCGACAGATCGCAGGGCCTGGCCAGAACACCCCGCTCCTGGGCCCTGTAGTGCCGCAGCAGCTGGTCGACGGTGTTTCTGTCGGGCATCAACATCATGGCCTCCTGGCGCGACCCCCCTCCCTCCGTCGCTCCATATTCGGGTCGCCGGGTCACCCGCGCGACCCATGCGAACACGGTCCGTCACGGAGCCGGGTCCGGCGTGCGGCCGCGCTCCGGATGGCGGATGGTCGATTCCATGAAGGCGAGTACGGGACTCAAGGTCGTCGTCACGGGCGCCACGGGCAATGTCGGGACGAGTCTGGTCCGGGCTCTGGAACGGGAGCCGCGGATCTCCTCCGTGCTCGGCCTCGCCCGCCGCACCCCCTCGCTGTCCCTGGAGAAGACCGAGTGGGCCGAGGTGGACCTGTCGCTGGAGGGCGACGAGCCGAGGCTCGCGCGGTACATCGAGGACGCCGACGCCGTCGTCCATCTGGCCTGGGCGTTCCAGCCGACCCACGAACCGGCCGTGACCTGGCGGTCCAACGTCCTCGGGGCGCTGCGGGTCTTCGACGCGGTCGCGGCCGGGCACGTGCCCGCCCTGGTGTACGCCTCGTCCGTCGGCGCCTACTCCCCCGGGCCCGGGAGCGGCGCGCCGGTCTCCGAGTCCTGGCCCACGCACGGCTGGCCCGGCGCCGCGTACACCCGCGAGAAGGCGTACGTGGAACGGGTCCTGGACACCTTCGAGCGCGACCACCCGCAGACGCGGGTGGTGCGGATGCGGCCGTGCTTCCTCTTCAAGGAGGAGTCGGCCAGCGAGCAGCGGCGGATCTTCGCAGGCCGGTTCTTCCCCGGCTGGCTGATGCGTCCGGATCTGCTGCCGCTCCTCCCCGAGCTGGACGGGCTGCGCTTCCAGGCCATGCACACCGACGACGCGGCCGACGCCTACGTCCGCGCGCTCGTACGGGACGCCCGGGGCGCGTTCAACATCGCGGCCGACCCGGTCGTCGACACGGCCGCGCTCTCCGCGCTCCTCGACGCCCGGCCCGTGAAGGTGCCGAGCGGGGCGGCGCGCGGTCTGCTCGCGGCGGCCTGGCGGCTGCGGGTCGCCGGGGCGTCCCCCGGCCTCTTCGACGCGGCCCTCAGACTGCCGTTGCTGTCCACCGAGCGGGCCCGCCGTGAGTTGGACTGGGAACCGACCCGTACGTCTCTGGAGGCGCTGGACGCCTTCCTGCGGGGCGTACGGGCGGGCAGCGGCGACGCGACGGCCCCGCTGACGGGGCGCCGCGTGGGATGACGGGCCGTCAGTCGGCCCGGTACGCCTCCCAGTCGACGACGCCCATCGCGGCGCCCGCCGCCTCCCGGCCCCCGCAGTGGGCGCGGTGGCGGGCCGCGATGCCGTCGAGGTCGAGGTGGCGGCCGAACGCCGGCTGCGCGGCGAGGCGTTGGGCGTAGGACCAGAGCGCCGGGTGTCCGGCGATCCGCTCCAGGGCGCCGGCGTCCAGGTGACGGCGGTGGACGGTGTCGAGTTGGACGAGGGTCACCCAGACGTGGACGTCGGCGGCGGTGAGGGTGTCGCCGAGGACGTACTCCTGCCGCCGCAGCCTGCGTTCGAGGCCGCCGAGGGCGGCGAACAGCTCGGCGAGCGGGTCCTGGTGGGCGGCCTCGTCGTCGAGTCCGAGCTCGCCCGCGCGCTGTGCGGCTCGGTTGATGCCGCGCTCGCAGAGTTCGCCGATCGCCTCGATCTCGGCCTCGCGCCCCTCGGGCAGCAGGTCGGGGTGGCCGGGGGCACGGAACCGCACGGCGAGGTCGCGCAGGATGTCGGGCACGTGGGTGCTGACGATCCGGCCGGTCCAGCCGTCGCTGAGCACGGGCGCGGCGGCCGGTCCCGCGTACTGGTGGGCACTGGCCTCGTACAGCGGCAGCAGGGCCGCGTACCCGCCGCCGGGCGTGTCGGGGGTGGCGGGGAGGAGCGAGAGCGGGACGGTCTCCTGGAGCCCGAGGAGGCCGTGGGTGACGGCGATGCGCAGACAGCCGGGACAGGCGAGGGACAGATGGAGCCGGTAGCGGTGCGGCACGGCGTAGTGGCCGCTGCGGACGTCCGGGCCGATGCGGCCCCGGAAGGCGGGCGCGGCCGAGGCCGGCGCGGCGGGCGACGGAACGGCGTACGGGCGGCCGAGGTGCGGGGTGACGGACATGCTTCTCCCTGGGGGTGCTCGGTGCTGGGTCACGGGCGCACGACGGCGTCGGCGGGCGCACGGAGGCAGCAGAGGTACGGGAAGGAGGAGAGCTGGTAAGCCGTGGTCAGGGGGCGGACTCCCGCGGGCGGCTCAGCGGGCGGAGCCGGTCTCCTGGGCCCGCAGGGCCCACGGGACGGACCGCAG
This sequence comes from Streptomyces sp. NPDC001927, assembly GCF_053594455.1. Lineage (NCBI taxonomy): Bacteria > Bacillati > Actinomycetota > Actinomycetes > Kitasatosporales > Streptomycetaceae > Streptomyces > Streptomyces sp. NPDC001927. Next base: position 21,759 of record NZ_JBSFEN010000003.1, read on the forward strand.
GGCGGACGGCGGGGGCGACGCGGGCCCGTGCCCGAAGGGCTACGGGGAAGCGCGGTACCAGGGCTCGCGAGCCCGGCGTGACCCCAGCCGAAGGCTCTAGGCGCCCCGGCGGCCGTGTCGACTCGCCGCGCTGCACACACGCAGCAGGTCGATGTGACGGCGGGAGGTCAGGAGCGGCGAGCGCACTGTCCGGCCGGCGAAGGCCGTCTCCCGTGCTCTCCTGCGCGCCATCGCTTCCCTACCTGTTCACTCGGATTCCCGTTCCCGAGTGTCGGCGCGGCCACGGTCCGCGTCAAGAGCGCGGACAGCCCTCGGACACGCAGCCGCCCGCCGCTCCGCCGTGGGGTACGAATCCGGTCACCGGGGTGCGGAATAATGCGGGCATGCGCATCTCAGCCAGGGCCGACTACGCGGTGCGAGCCGCGCTCCAGCTGGCCGCCGCCCAGGACGCGGGGCCGGTGAAGGCCGAGGCGATCGCCGAGGGCCAGGACATCTCGCACAAGTTCCTGGAGGGGATCCTCGGTGACATGCGCCGGGGCGGTCTGGTGCAGAGCCAGCGGGGCGGGAACGGCGGCTACTGGCTGGCCAGGCCCGCGGAATCGATCTCGGTCGCGGACGTCATCCGGTGTGTGGACGGGCCGCTCGTGTCGGTGCGCGGGGTCCGGCCTCCGGAGCTCTCGTACACGGGTCCGGCCGAGTCGCTGCTGACGCTCTGGATCGCGCTGCGGGCGAACGTGCGGAACGTGCTCGACGGGGTCTCCCTCGCGGACGTGGCGGCGGGGAAGCTGCCGGCCGAGATCTCCGGGCTCGCGGAGTCCCCTGACGCCTGGACCAATCCCTGAGCGTCTCGGTTCCTGGAATTGAACTGTCCATGATGTGAACGCCTCTTGGGGCCCGCACCTTTCCTCTGCGATTATCCCTACCATTCCAGTGGGAAAACTCGGGAATCTATGAGGTGACGTGAGAACGCCGAAGAAGTCAGCGCTGCGCCCCACCTCCCGGCCGGCCGACCGCCGTGGTGACGACGAGATCTGGCCCCGCGTCACCCGCGAGCTCGCCGACGACCTCGCCTTCGACGCCCCGGTGCGGGACCGCGCCGGGAAGCCCCCGTTCGACGAGGTCGCCCGCCTGCGGGAGGCCGGACTGCCCGCCCTGCTCACCCCGCCGGGCGCGAGCGGGCGGGGCGCCGACTGGCGGGCCGCGTGCGCCGTGATCCGGGAGATCTCCGCCGCCGACAGCTCGATCGGCGAACTCCTCGCCCACCACCACGTCCTGGCCTGGAGCGCCCGCTTCCTCGGCGGCGGCGAGCCGCCGGCCCCCGGAGCGACGTCCCCGCACGCCGCGTTCGAGGACGGCACGGCCCGGGAGGGCCGGCTGCTCGGCGGCGGCCTGGAGCCGTCGGACACGAGCGGCGAGCGCGAGCTCTCCCTCACCCCGACCCGAGGCGGCCATGTCCTCGACGGGCGCCGCACCTTCCCCTCCGGGGTGACCGTCGCCGACCGTCTGGTCGTCGGGGCGCGCTGTACGGAGACCGGGAACATCCTGGTCGTGCTCGTGGATCCGGCGGATCCGGCCGTGTTCGTCGAGGCCGGGGCCGAGCGGGTCGGCCAGCGGCTCGCGGGCGCGGGGACGGTGACGTTCGACCAGGTCCGGGTGGACGCCCGGCACATCCTCGGCTCGCTCCCCCGCGACGAGCACGCCGTCGCCCCGTTCACGACGCTGGCCCCGCTCGCCCTGCGGCTCCTGCTGGTCCACGTCGGGCTCGGCATCGCCGAGGGCGCGCTGGCCGAGGCCCGGGACGTGAGCCGCGCGACCCGGGCCGCCCCGGTGGCGGCCGCCGCGCGGCTCGGGGCGCCCGACCAGCCGCTCGGCCAGGAGGACCCGTACCTCCTGCTGGCCTACGGCGAGTTGGCCACCGCCGCCCACGCCGCGTCGGCGGTCGTCGAGCGCGCGACGGACGCCCTGGCGCACGGCCTTGGCGCCGGGCGGGCCCTCGGCGTCGAGGACCGGGCCGACATCGCCGTCCTCGTCGCGGCGGCCGAGGCGGTGACGAGCCGGGCGGCGGTACGGATCACCAGCCGCATCCTCGAACTCGTCGACACCACGGCGCCCGCCGACGCCCCGGGCGGCGGCCCCGGTTTCGACCGGTTCTGGCGCAACGCCCGTACGCTGACCGCCCAGTCCTCCTCGACGCACCGCCTGCGCGACATCGGCGACCACTACCTCCACGGGACCAGACCGGGGCTCCGACTGCTCGCCTGAGGTGCCCCTTCCGGCATGTCGGGACCTCCGGCCCTCTCCTCGGGCGGCCGTTGGGCCCAAGCTGGGAGGCAGAGGGGGGCCGAGACCGTGCCCGCCGCCGAACAGAGGGAGGCAGCCTGATGAGTCGCGAGATCGTCGCCGGAGTGGACGGTTCGCCCGAGAGTCTCGCCGCGGCCGACTGGGCCGCCCGGGAGGCGGGGCGCCGCGGTCTCGCGCTGCGGCTCGTGTACGCGTGGCGGACGGAGCCGCTCAGCATCCCGCTCGCCCAGGACCGCGCGCGCCAGGACCGGATGGCGGAGGAGGTGGTGCGGGCGGCCGAGTCGACGATCGGCGGGCGGTACCCGGGCCTCGCCCTCACCGCCGCGGTCCTTGCCGACACCCCGGTCGCGGCGCTGCTGGGCACCGAGGAGCGGGCCGAGATGCTCGTCATCGGCTCGCGCGGGCACGGGGCGGTGGTGGGCTTCCTGCTCGGCTCCCACGGACAGCAGATCATCGCGGCCGCCACCCGGCCCGTGGTGGCGGTCAGGACGCGCGACGACGCGGAGGACGCCGAGGCGGAGGACGAGGGCGGCGAGATCGTCGTCGGGCAGCAGGGCGGTCCCGAGGACAGCGCCGCGGCCCTCGGCTTCGCCTTCGCCGCGGCGAAGGCGCGCGGGGCGTCCCTCCGAGCGGTACGGGCGTGGAACCTGCCGTCCCTGTACGCCTACAGCCCCGGCTCGATGGCGCTGGCCGACGAGGCCGGTGGGCTCGTCCCGTTCGAGGAGAAGTCGCTCCACGAGGCCCTGGCGCCGTGGCGGGAGCGGTACCCCGAGGTGCCGGTGACGGAGCAGGTGGAGATCGGGAGCGCGGGCCAGGTGCTGCTCTCCTCCTCGGGCGCGGCGCGGCTCCTGGTCGTGGGGCGCAGGGCCAAGCGCGGGGCGCTCGGGTCCCGGATCGGTTCGGTCGCGCATGCCGCGCTGCACCTGGCGCCCTGTCCGGTGGCGGTCGTCCCCCACGAGTGATGCGGTGGCTCCACGGGGCGGCGTGTTGACGGGCCGGGTTGACGAGATGTGTCGACGGGACCGGCGCCGGAAAGTGTGATGACCGCCGCCCCGGCGGCTCTCCCGCGCCGGACGGACCGGCGGCCCCGGAGAAGAGAGCGGAGCCCATGGAGCACCACGACGAGACCAGCCCCGACGAACAGCCGACGAGCGACGGGGGCCGGCACCGCAGAGGCGGGGGTGCGGGACGGCGTGCCCGCGGGGGGCTGTCCTTCCGTACGGCGGTGACGCTCGCGGGCACGGCGGCGGTCGTCCTGACGGTCGCCGCCGGGGCGTACGTGGCGTCCCGCGGCACCCCGCCCGCCACCCGTTCGGAGGACGTCGTCCGCACGAACCTGGCGCCGCTCGGCGAGAGATCCGTAGCGGCGGCCCCGGGGACGACGTACTCGGGCGGCGGAAAGGTCGCGCGGTACGTCGACGAGGTCGTCGCGCTCGCCAACGCCGAGCGGGAGAAGGCCGGTTGTGCGCCGCTGCGCTCCGAGCGGCGGCTGGCCGAGTCCGCCCAGGCGCACGCGGACGACATGGCGGACCGCGACTACTACGAGCACACGACACCCGAGGGCAGGGACGCGGGCGACCGGATCACCGCGGCCGGATACACGTGGTCGAGCTGGGCGGAGAACATCCACCGCGGCCCGAAGACCCCCGTGCGGGCGATGGAGGACTGGATGAGCAGCGACGGGCACCGCCGCCACATCCTCAACTGCGCGTTCAAGGACATCGGCGTGGGGGTGACCCTGGCGGCCGACGGGCCGTGGTGGGTGCAGAACTTCGGCACCCGGCGCTGATCCGGCCGCCCGGTCCGGCGGCGCGGGTTCAGGGCGCGGGCGTGGCCAGCTTCTGCACCCACACCGTGCCGTCGGGTCCGTCCACGGCGGCGACGCCGGTGTCGCGGTAGTCGCAGTCCAGCATGTTGCGCTCGTGCATCGAGCCGTCCATCCAGTCGTCGAAGACGGCGGAGGGGTCGGCGCTGCCGCGCGCCAGGTTCTCGGCCCACGCGGACCACTCGTATCCGGCGGCCGAGATCCGCGCGTCGGCGAACTTGCCCTCCGGGCTGTTGTGCGCGTAGTAGCCGCGCCGGACCATGTCCCGTGCGTAGGCGCGGGCCGCGTCGTTGAGCCGCGGGTCGGTCCGCAGGGGCGCGCAACCCTCCTGTGCCCGCCGCTGGTTGACCAGCCGGGTCAGCCGCTCCTCGGCGGTGACCGTCCGCGTCGGCGTGGGCGTCGGCTTCGGCTTCGGGGAGGGGGTCGGCGTCGGGGTGGGCGTGGGGGTGGTGGGACTCGGCGAGGGCGTGGTCGGCTCCGCCGGGGGCGCCGCCACGGGCGCGACGGGCGCGGGCGCCCGCTCCTCGGGCTCGGACGGTACGAGCAGGATGAGCCCGCCGAGTACGCCGACGGCCACCGCCCCGGCTATCCAGGCCCGCCCGATCGACCCGCCGCCGGTGATCCCGACAGGCTCGATCTCCGCGCCCCCGTGCGGGACGGCGTCGGAGGCGTCCGCCGCCAGGGCGGCCGCCTGGGTCTCCGGGCCCGCCGCGCCCCACAGCAGGAGCGGGGGGACCAGGCCGAGGCCCACCAGGAGCGCCTCGGCCGGGGCGAGGACGGTGCGGGGCGGGAGGCAGCGGCGGCAGGGCGTCACGTGGCGGGCGACACGCTTGCGCCAGAGCGGGGAGGGGACGCCGTCCCAGTCGGCGGTCAGCCGGGCCAGCTCCTCGCAGCGCGGCCGGGCGCCCAGCGCGCGGACGACGGTCCGGCCGGTCTCCAGGCGCTCCTTCATCCGCTGGACGCGGACGGCCGCGTGCGCGGGGGTGACGGCGAGCGCCTCGGCCAGTTCGCCGCGGTCGAGTTCGCCGCCGGCCTCCAGCCACCACAGGGCGAGGACTTCGCGGTCGGTGTCGTCGAGCCAGCGGGTGGCCTCGGCGACCTCGCGCCGCTGGCCGGTGAGGCCGAGCCGGAGGATGGTCAGGTCGACGAAGTCGCCGTCCGGGTCGGCCAGCTCGGCCGCCCGGTCGAGGCCGGGGACGGGGCCGTTCTGCCGTTCGCGCCAGCGCCGGCGTATCTGGTTGGTGGCGATGGCGACGAGCCAGGACCGGAAGCGCTCGGGGTCGCGCAGTCCGGGCAGGCCGTCGAGGGCGCGGACCATCGTCTCCTGGACGACGTCGTCGACGTCCGCGTGCCCGTCGAGGGCGCGGCCGACGATGTTGTAGACCAGCGGAAGGTACGCGCGGACGAGCCGCTCACCGGCGTACGGGTCTCCCGACACGGCCGCGCCCACCAGTGCGGCGGTGCCGCGCTCGTCGCTGTGCATGTGCCCTGCTCCCTCGTCGTCCTGGGTCTGTGCCGTCCCCGTCCTGAGGAGACCCGTGGGAGCGGGTGGGATAACACTTACATGATGGGCAAGCCCTTGGCGGGTGCCCTACGCGGGTGGGTGGGGCAGGTACGGAACGGTGGCCGCGTGTCCTTCCCGTACCGCTTCGACGGCGGCCGCGTGGAGTTCGCGGCTCTCCGCCTCGGAGGAGCACGGCACCGGACTACCCGCCATGGTGAACCAGTCGGAGGCGCCGGTGTACTGCACGGCTACGCGTGCTTCGCCATCTGCATAGGTGGTGTGCACGGTCATGTCGCCGGTGACCGTACCGACCTCGTCGGTGAGCACCCCACCGCGCCCGGTGTAGACGCCGGGGGTCGTCCATGATGCCCAGCTCATCCATCCAGGTTCACACCCGAATGGCACATCCGCCACCGACGGGACCGCCCCGGCCGGAGGAATCCCGGCCGGGGCGGTTCGAGCTGTCGCGCCGGGATCAGGCGAGGGACGCGATGGCCTCGTTGAAGGTGGCGGACGGGCGCATCACGGCGGCGGCCTTGGCCGGGTCGGGCTGGTAGTAGCCGCCGATCTCGGCCGGGGATCCCTGGACCGCGTTGAGCTCGGAGACGATGGTGGTCTCCTGCTCGGTCAGGGTCTTGGCCAGGCCGGCGAAGGCCTCGGCGAGCTGCGCGTCGTCGGTCTGCTTGGCCAGCTCCTGGGCCCAGTACAGGGCCAGGTAGAAGTGGCTGCCGCGGTTGTCGATACCACCGACGCGACGGGTCGGCGACTTGTCCTCGTTGAGGAAGGTGCCGGTGGCGCGGTCGAGGGTGTCGGCGAGGACCTGGGCGCGGGCGTTGCCCGTGGTGGTGGCGAGGTGCTCGAAGCTGGCGGCCAGGGCGAAGAACTCGCCGAGGGAGTCCCAGCGGAGGTAGTTCTCCTTGACGAGCTGCTGGACGTGCTTCGGGGCGGAGCCGCCGGCGCCGGTCTCGAAGAGGCCGCCGCCCGCCATCAGCGGGACGACCGACAGCATCTTGGCGCTGGTGCCCAGCTCCAGGATCGGGAAGAGGTCGGTCAGGTAGTCACGCAGGACGTTGCCGGTGACGGAGATGGTGTCCTCGCCGCGGCGGATGCGCTCCAGGGAGAACGTGGTCGCGTCGACCGGGGACAGGATCTTGATGTCCAGGCCCTCGGTGTCGTGCTCCGGCAGGTACGCGTTGACCTTGGCGATCAGCTGGGCGTCGTGGGCGCGGGACTCGTCCAGCCAGAAGACGGCCGGGGCGCCGGTGGCGCGGGCGCGGGTGACGGCGAGCTTGACCCAGTCCTGGATCGGGAGGTCCTTGGTCTGGCAGGCGCGGAAGATGTCGCCCTCGGCGACCTCCTGCTCCAGGACCACGTTGCCCGCGGCGTCGACGAGGCGGACGGTGCCGGCCGCGGCGATCTCGAAGGTCTTGTCGTGGGAGCCGTACTCCTCGGCCTTCTGCGCCATCAGGCCGACGTTCGGGACGGAGCCCATGGTCGACGGGTCGAAGGCGCCGTGGGCGCGGCAGTCCTCGATGACGGCCTGGTAGACACCGGCGTAGCTGCTGTCCGGGAGGACGGCGAGGGTGTCGGCCTCCTGGCCGTCCGGGCCCCACATGTGGCCGGAGGTGCGGATCATGGCCGGCATCGAGGCGTCGACGATGACGTCGGACGGCACGTGCAGGTTGGTGATGCCCTTGTCGGAGTCGACCATGGCGAGGGCCGGGCCCTCGGCGATCTCGGCGTCGAAGGACGCCTTGATCTCGGCGCCGTTCGGCAGGGCGGCCAGGCCGTTGAGGATCCCGCCGAGGCCGTCGTTCGGGGAGAGGCCCGCGGCGGCGAGCGCCGGGCCGTGCGCGGCGAAGGTCTTCGGGAAGAAGGCGCGTACGACGTGGCCGAAGACGATCGGGTCGGAGACCTTCATCATCGTGGCCTTGAGGTGCACGGAGAAGAGCACGTCCTCGGCCTTGGCGCGGACGATCTGCTCGCCGAGGAAGGTGCGCAGGGCGGCGACGTGCATGACGGAGGCGTCGACGACCTCACCGGCGAGGACCGGGACGGACTCGCGCAGGACGGTGGTGGCGCCGTCGGCGGCGACGTGCTCGATGCGGAGCGTGCCGGCCTCGGAGACGGTCGCGGACTTCTCGGTGGAGCGGAAGTCGTTCTGGCCCATGGTGGCGACGTTGGTCTTGGAGTCGGCCGACCAGGCGCCCATGCGGTGCGGGTGCGTCTTGGCGTAGTTCTTGACCGAGCCGGGGGCGCGGCGGTCGGAGTTGCCCTCGCGCAGGACCGGGTTGACGGCGCTGCCCTTGACCTTGTCGTAACGGGCGCGGACGTCCTTGTCCTCGTCGGTCTGCGGGTCGTCCGGGTAGTCCGGGAGGGCGTAGCCCTGCGCCTGGAGCTCGGCGATCGCGGCCTTCAGCTGCGGGATGGACGCCGAGATGTTCGGCAGCTTGATGATGTTCGCCTCGGGCGTCTTGGCGAGCGCGCCGAGCTCCGCGAGGGCGTCCTCGATGCGCTGGCCCTCGTCGAGACGCTCGGGGAAACCGGCGATGATGCGCCCGGCCAGGGAGATGTCACGGGTCTCGACATTGACTCCGGCCGTCGAGGCGTAGGCCTGGATCACGGGCAGGAACGAGTACGTCGCCAGGGCGGGCGCCTCGTCAGTGTGGGTGTAGATGATGGTCGAGTCAGTCACCGGGTGTGCTCCGCTCCACGTCTGCGTCTGCGAGATTGCTCGACATCAAGATATCTCGTGATCGGCCTCGGTGGGAAAGGGCCCTGCCTCCTCCGTGGCGAGGGTGCCCGTGAGGCGGTACGGGACGGGGCAGGCGTCCAGGTCGACGTGACGGAGCAGGCCGAGGAGCAGCAGCGCGGCGGCCGCGCCGGCCCCGGCGGCGAGGGCGTGTCCGCCCAGGTAGGCGAGGCGGGGGAGGTCCGGGTCGGCCGAGTCGAGGACGAACATGGAGTCGACCAGGAGGACGGTGCCGAGGCCGAGGCCGCCGACGGCCACGAGAGCCAGGGGCCCGATCACGAAGAGGGCGCGGAGCGGGAAGCGGCGGGTGCGGGCGGGGGCGACCTTGCCGCGGCGGGCGAGAACCGCGAGGAGGCCGCAGGCGACGGCGAGGACGAGGAGGTCGGCGCCGAGCACGTCGCTGGGGCGGTGCCAGCCGGCCGCCACGGTGAACGCGCCCACGGCGATCGCCCACAGGGCGCACAGGCCGACGGCGAGGCCGCGCATCCGGTACGGGACGACCAGGACGAGCCCGAACATCACGCTCGTCGCGATCGTGGTGTGCCCGCTCGGGAAGCTGTTCTGCGTCAGGTACGGGGGCGCCTCGACCAGGTCGGGCCGGACCAGGAGGAGGCGCTTGAGCACCTCGGCGAGGACCAGGGAGGCGGTGACGGTGCCGACCGCGGCGGCCGTCAGCGCGTACCGCCCGCGGAGCGTGCCGATCGCGGCCAGGACGAGCAGGGCGACGACGAGGGAGGAGACGGTGATGTGCTGGAGCGTCCGGTTCGCCTCGTGGGCGGCGGCCAGCGTCTCGTCGGTGAGCCGGCCGGTGAGGACGGCGTTCTCCCAGCGCTGCCCGGTCGCGGTCAGGACGAGCCCGGCGTAGACGACCGCCATGAGCAGGACCGAGCCGAGGCAGGCACGCCGCATCCGCTTGCGGACCCGGCCGCTGAAGGAGTGGGCCGCTTCACCGGCGACGGCGGCGTACCACCAGGTGCCGGTCTCCAGGGGCCGCGCACTGCCGTCGGGGCGGAGCCTGTCGTAGGGAGCCATGCTCCGATTCGAACCCGCCGAGCCCCGGGCCGCCCGCTGGACGCACCCGAACGAATCGCCGAGCGATCAGGACGAGGGTCCTCGGGGGCGCCGCGCGGTCCGTGGGGTCATGCCACGGCGCCGCGACCGGCGGGTGAACGGTTCTGCCGACGTGTTCCGAAGAGGGTGAAGGCCGTGTTGACCAGGGCGACGTGGCTGAGCGCCTGGGGTGTGTTGCCGAGCTGGCGGCGGGCGTGCGGGTCCCACTCCTCGGAGAGCAGGCCGACGTCGTTGCGGACGTCGAGGACCCGCTCGAAGGCGGTGCGGGCCTCGGCCGGGCGCCCGGTCATCGCCAGGGCGTCGGCGTACCAGAACGTGCAGGCCAGGAAGGCCCCTTCGGCGCCGTCGAGGCCGTCGACCTCGTGCACCTCGCCGTTGCCCACGTCCGCGTACCGCCGCAGGAAGCCGTGGTCGTCGAGCCGGGCCATCGCGTCGACGGTGCTCAGGACCCGGGGGTCGGTCGCCGGGAGGAAGCCGAGGCGGGGGATCAGCAGCGCCGTCGCGTCGATGCGGCGGGCTCCGTAGTACTGGACGAACGACCGCTGTTCGTCGCTCCAGCCGAGCGCGCACACCTCGTCCTTCAGGTCGCGGCGCAGGGCCTGCCAGCGCCGGACGGAGGTGCGCTGGCCCGCGATGCGCGCGAGCCGCAGGGCGCGGTCGGCGGCGACCCAGGCCATGACCTTGGAGTGGACGAAGTGGCGGCGCGGGCCGCGTACCTCCCAGATCCCCTCGTCGGGGTCCTGCCGCCGTTTCTCGACGTACTCCAGGAGCGCGGCCATCAGGCTCCAGACGTGCGGGTCGATGGCGACGCCCGCCCGGACGGCCGAGTAGATCGTGCTCAGCACCTCGCCGTAGATGTCCAGTTGGAACTGGTCGACGGCCGCGTTGCCGAACCGGACCGGCCGGGAGCCCTCGTAGCCGGGCAGCCAGTCGGCCAGTACCTCGGGGATGTTGCGCTGCCCGGCGACTCCGTAGACCGGCTGCAGGTCCGCGGGGTCCCCGGCGACGGTGCGGACGAGCCAGTCCTTCCAGGCGAGCGCCTCGCGGTGATATCCGCTGCGCAGCAGACAGGAGAGGGTGAACGTGGAATCGCGCAGCCAGCAGAAGCGGTAGTCCCAATTGCGCTCGCCCCCGATGGATTCGGGGAGCGAGGCGGTGGCCGCGGCGACGACTCCGCCGGTCGGTTCGTAGGTGAGGGCTTTCAGGGTGAGGAGCGAGCGCATGACGGCTTCGCGATACGGACCGTCATAACGGAGCTGGCCGGCCCATTCGTCCCAGAAGGCGAGCGTACGGTCCAATTCGGCGGGCACGTCGGGCGGGGGCGGGGGCGCGGAATGCGAGGGCCGCCAGCCGAGGACGAAGGAGACTTTCTGACCGGCCGTCACCGAGACGTCCACCGTGGTGCACGAGTTGGTGACGGTGACCTCGGCGCCGGGTCCGGAGACGAGGTACGCCGCGTCCGGCCCCGCGACCGTCGCGACGGTGCGCCCGTCGATCGGGTACGACCAGGGGACGACGCTGCCGTGGTTGAAGCGCAGCCTCAACTCCCCGTGCAGATCGACCTGTCCGGCGATCCCCTCGACCAGCCGGACGATCCGCGGGGTGTGCTCGCGCGGCGGCATGAAGTCCGTGATGCGTACGGCACCGGAGACCGTTTCCCAGACCGATTCGAGGACGAGGGAATCGCCCCGGTAACTCCGGCGGTTACAGGGGCGATTGCCGACCGGTGCCAGACTCCACTGCCCGTGGGATTCGTCGCCGAGAATCGCGGCGAAACAGGCGGGTGAGTCGAATCGGGGGGCACACCACCAGTCGACAGCACCGTCCATCCCGATCAGCGCGGCCGTCTCCAGATCACCGATGAGGGCGTAGTCCTCAATTCGCCCTGCCATGTGGGGATTGTAATCCCGCCTTGACGGCGTGGCATTATCCGACGGATGCTGAGAACGGTCGCTCTCGGATTCCGGAGAGCTTCTGGAGAAAGCCGTACCGATGGGTAACGGGCCACATCCGCTGCGCCGGTCGACCGACCTTTCGCCGGAGGCCGACAACCGTTCCGTGAGTCTGGTCGTGCCGGTGCGCCCCGGCGACCGCGACCCCGGCTGGCTGCTCGCGCAGCTCCCCGCCGACGTCCACGAGGTGATCCTCGTCGGGTACGCGCCGGACGGTCAGCGCGCGACCGGCGAACACGCCGGCGGCTCCGTGACCGTGCGCGGGCTCGGGCCGTGGGACTGCGAGGCGGGCGACATCCCGCACGCGGGACTGATCGCCGCCACCGGAGACCTCATCGTGCTGATGGGCGCGGACGGCAGCATGTCGCCGCAGGAGATCCCGCACTACCTGCACTACCTCGACAGCGGGTACGACTTCGTCAAGGGCTCGCGCTTCATCGCCGGCGGCGGCAGCGCCGACTACCCGCTGCTGCGCCGGGCCGGGCACGGCGCGCTGCTCCGGGTCGCCCGGCGGTTGTACGGTCAGCGACTCACCGACCTCTGGTACGGCTTCTGCGCCTTCCGCCGGGGCTTCGTCGACCTCCTCGACCTGCGGGAGGACGGCGTCGAGCTGGGCGCCGAACTGGTCACCCACGCCCTGCACTACGGGCTGCGCATCGCCGAGGTGCCCAGCCTCGAACGGCCCGGCCGCCACGGCCCGTCGCACCCCCGCACGGTCCGTGACGGGGCGCGCATCCTGGGCGGACTGCTCGACGAACGCCCGCACAACGCCCTGCTCCGGCTCGCCCCCCGAACCCGGCGCGAGAAGCGCGCGGAGGGCGCGCACCCTGCTTGACGGATCAGGTATCGGATGCTAACGGTTGAAGTCAGGCATTTTCTACGCGAATCAGACCCAGACCCCCGACGGGGTCGGTGGCCGGAAGTAGTACGCCGTGACCGCACAGCGCCTCAGCCGAACGCCGGCGGCACCCGGTCCGCATCCACTGCGGCGGGTGACCGACTGGCCCACGGCCGAGGCCCGGCGCCGCCCGGCCCGCGTCTCCTCGCATCGCCCCACCGCCCACCCCGCCCGGCGCGCCTCCGACCGCCTGTTCTCGGTGGTCCGGCACTGTCGCACCGCGCCTCGCGTGCCGAGGCCGGCGGCCCGGCGCCGGCGCTCGCGGACCGTCCGCGCCCGCGCCGCGCACAAGCGACGCTCCGGCGGCTCACAAGGCTCCGACCCAGCGGACCATCCCGGCCACTCCGGCCACCCCAGCCCCTCGGTCCGCTCCCGTCCCACCGGCCACTCCGACCGTCCAGGGCGGCAGCCTGACGCGTCCCCCGCGTACGCGTACGCCCACGCCCCGATCCGCCGTACGACCCCGCGACGCCCCGCGCGCCGCGCCCCCGAAGGAGGCGAGGCGTGATGGTCGCCGTGCGCGCACACGCACCGCTCCCCCGCTGGCTGACCCGGCCGGCGGTGGACCTCGAACTGATCATTCCGGCCTTCAACGAGCAGCGCAGGCTTCCCTCGACGATCAAGGCGACGACGGCCTTCCTCGCCGCCCGCCCGTGGTCGTCCGCCGTGGTCGTGGTGGACAACAACAGCGCCGACGGAACCCTGGACGCCCTGGACGGTCTCGCCGAACCGCCCGTGGGACTGCACGTGATCGGCTGCAGCGAGCAGGGCAAGGGCGCGGCCGTCCGGCGCGGGATCATCACCTCATCCGCCCGCTTCATCGGCTTCGCCGACGCCGACAACGCGACCCCCATCGAGACCCTCGACCGGGTGATGGAGCTGCTGCGCGCGGGGCACGGCGCCGTCATCGCCTCCCGGCACGCGCCCGGGGCCCATCTGGAGGTCGAGCAGTCGGTGCTCCGCAGGGGCGGCGGCCTGCTCTTCCGTACGCTCGCCCATTTGACCCTGCCGGGGATCGCCGACACCCAGTGCGGGTTCAAGTTCTTCTCCGGGCCGCTGATCCGCGAGGTGGTGCGCGACTGCCACATCGACGGGTTCGCCTTCGACGTCGAGATGCTCGCCCGTGTCGTGCGCGCCGGGCGCGATGTCGTCGAGGTCCCGGTGGCCTGGTCCGACGTCCCGGGGTCGACGTTCTCGGCCCGCCGTGACGGCCTGCGGTCGATGGCCGATCTGCTGCGGATCTCGCTGGCCCGGTGATCGCGATGACCGCACTCGACCAACTCGCCCGTACCGACATCGCGTTCCTGAACTGGCGCGACCCCGCGCACCCCGACGCCGGTGGTGCCGAGGCGTACTGCTGGGAGATCGCCCGGCGGTTCGCGGCATCCGGTGCGCACCTCACGCTCGTCTCGGCCCGCTGCCCCGGCGCCCCGGCGCACGAGTACCGCGACGGCATCCGGATCGTGCGCGCCGGCGGCACGTTCGGCGTGTACGCGGCGGCCGCCCGGCACCTCCTTGGGAACCGTCACGCGTACGACGCGGTGGTCGACTTCCAGAACGGGATCCCGTTCTTCTCACCGCTGTTCACTCCGCGCTGGACCGCCGACATCTGCGTCATCCACCACATCCACCAGGACCAGTTCGACGTCCGCTTCGACTGGCCCCTCAACACCGTCGGCAGGTTCCTGGAGAAGCAGGTGAGCCGGCGGGTGTACCGGGGGCGGCCGATGGTCGTGGTCTCGCCGTCGACGCGGGAAGGGGCCCGGCGCGAACTCGGCTTCGGCAACCCCCTCCACATCGTGCCCAACGGCAGCCCGCACGCCGTGTCCGAGGCTCCCGGCGGGCCGCGCAGCGCGACCCCCGCGATCACGGTCGTCAGCCGGCTGATGCCGCAGAAGCGGGTGGACCTGCTGGTCCGGGCCGTGCCCGCGCTGCTGCGGAGAACCCCGGACCTCCGGGTCGACATCTGCGGCGACGGGCCCGAACGGGAGCGGCTCGGGGCGCTCGCCGAGGAACTCGGCGTCGGCTCCGCCGTCGTCCTGCACGGGCACGTCTCGGAGGAGCGCAAGAGCGAACTCTTCGGCCGCGCGTGGCTCACGGTCGTGCCGTCCGTCGCCGAGGGCTGGGGCCTCACCGTGATCGAGGCGAACGCCGAGGGCACGCCCGCCCTCGCCTACGACGTGCCCGGGCTGCGCGACGCGATCAAGCCCGGGGTCAACGGCTGGCTGCTGCCGTCCTCGGCCGATCTCGCCGACGGGGTCGGCGCGGCCCTGGACGAGCTGGCGCGGCCGGAGGCCCGTACGTCCATGGCCACCCGCTGCCGCTCCTGGGCCGCCGCGTTCTCCTGGGACGCGAGCGCCGAACGCCTCGCACGGGTGGTCCTCGAAGACCTCCAGCGGATCCACCGGCACCGGCGCTCGCGACGCACGGCGAGCGACCTCGCGGTCGTCACGCGCTTCACCGCGCGGGACGCCGACGCCACGGAGCGGGCGCTGCGGCGCACGCTGCGCGGAACGGACGTGTGGAGCCGCGACGGAGACGGCTTCCGGCTGATCCTGCACGGCTGCGACGAGGTGCGGGCGCTGGAGGCCCTGAGGAGGCTCGACGTGCGCGAGGCGACCGTCACGCTCGCCGGCGGCCGGGACGTGCTCGTCGGCACGGCGAGCCCTCCCCGGGGGACCACCGCGACCGGTCCCGGAGGCGTCACGCCATGACGACCACCGGCCCCGACACCGCCGCCCGCACGGCCGACCCGCACACGGTCGACGCCCGTGCGGCGGCTCCCCGTGCGGTCGAGGTCGACCCGACGGGGGTCGACGTCCCTGCCCCGGACGAGGTCACGGCGGTGCACGGGGCGCGGTGGATCGCCACCGCCGCCGTCACCGTCGGGGTGGTCAATTACGTGTACGCGATCGCGCTCACACGGCTGCTCGACGTCGGCTCGTACGCCACGTTCGCCGCCGGTCAGGGGCTGATCGTGTGCACCGCGGCGATCGCCGTGGTCACCGTCCCGTGGATGCTGGCGCAGGCCCTGGCCCGGGCCCGGTCGGACGCCGAGCGCGGGGAGGCGATCCGGTTCGCCGTGGTGACGGCCGTCGCGGGCGGTGTCCTGGCCGCCGTCGTCGTGGGCGCCGTGGCCACCGAGTTCGCCGGGCTCGTCACCACGCTGGTCATCGGGGCCAGCACCCTGCTCATCTACGTGACCCGGATCTGCGTCGGCTGGCTCCAAGGCACCGAGCGGCTGAGGACCCTGGCGTCGCTCACCGTCGTCGAGGCCGTCCTGAAGCTCGGCATCGGTCTCTTCCTCGTGTCGGCGCTCGATCTGGGCGAGGCGGGCGCCCTGGCGGCCTTCGGCATCGCCGTGGCGCCGTTCACGCTCTTCCTTCCGCACCGCTACCGCAGCCCGGGCCGGCGGCCGTGGCTCGCGGCGACCGCCAACCGGGAGCTGTGGCGGCGCGCCGTCGGTGTCGCGTCCCTGCAGGGCGCCATCGCGCTGATGGCCGCGCTCGACGTCGTCCTGGTGGCGATGCTGCCCACCGACCGTGCCGACGCGGCGAGTTACCAGGCCGCCGTGATGCTGGGCCGCGTCCCCCTGTTCCTCGCCGGGGCCGTCTCCATCGCGTTCCTGCCGGCGCTCTCCCGGCGGCGGGCCGGGACGCCGCTCGCCTCCCGCGCGATGGGCATGTACCTCACGGTGGCCCTGCCGTTGGCCGTGGTCGCGGCCACGGCACCGGGCGCCGTGCTCACCACCGTCTTCCCCGACGACTACACGAGGATGAGCACGCTGATGGCGTGCACGGCGGTCGCCGGTCTCGCGCTCGGCGCGCTGTCTCTCCTGGTGACCTTCTCGCAGGCGGTGAACGACTACGCGACTCTGCGTCCGCTCCTCGTCGGCCTGGTCTGTTACGTGACCGGCCTGACGACCGGGTGGGTGGCCGGCGGTGTGCTGGGGATGGCGATCGGCGGGATGTGCGGGACGGTGGCCGCTCTGGGCGTCCTGCTCGTCCGCGAGGCGGCCCGCAGGCGGGCCGCCGGGCCGGCCGGCTCCCCGCGCACCGTTCCGCGCGCCGCCGTGCTCCGCGCCCTGCTGCCGCCGCTGCTCCTCGCCGGGGTGCTGGTGGCCCTCCGGCCCCATGCCGTCGCCTGGTTGATCGCCGCCGTGCTCACCTCGGCCGTGGCGCTCTGGCGCTTCTTCCGCCGGCGCGGCGATCCCGTCGCGCACGAACCGCCCGACGAGGGCCCCCGGGGCGGGGACCCTCCCGACGCGGACCCTCCCGACACGGACCCGCCAGGCGGGAACTCCACCGACCCGATCGACGACCTTCCGGGCGCCGGCCACCCGGACGGGACCCCTCACAAGACCGGGCGGGGCGGTACGGAACCCGGTGTGCCGGACCGGGCTCCGTACCCGAAGCCCCCGGAGCCGTACCGCCCGGACGCCCGGCAGACGCGGAACCCCGACCCCGACGAGCGGGCGCTCCGGCTGCTCACCGACGCCGTCTGGCGGGGCGACCCGCCGCCCGCGCCGGACGAGGAGCTGCGCGCCGCGCTGGCCGCCGCCCGCCGCAACCGGGTCGAGGGCCGACTCGCGCGGGCCTACCCCGGTCAACTGGCCGCGACCGCCGACGCGGTGACCGACGCGACCCGGCTCTTCCGGCACAACCTCGTCGTCTCGACGGAGCGGCTCGGCGACGCCGGAGTCCCCACCGTGCTCGTCGACGACGACCCGGGCGGCGACCACGTGGACGGCGCCTTCGACCTGGTCGTCCCCGCCGACCGCTGGAAGGCCGCGCGGACGGCGCTCGACGGCTGGTACGCGCGCCGCCCGGCATACTGGCCCGAACGGTCCGCCACCGTGCTCCCGGAGCCGCCCGGCGGCCCCTGCGCCCATCTGCGCACCTCGGTGTCCTGGTTCGGCGTCCCGGTCATCGCCGCCGACCGGCTCTTCGCCCACGCCGTGCCCGACCGCGACGGCCGCGCCTGGTTCGTCCCCTGCCCGGCCGACCGGCTGAGGATCAGGCTGGCCCACGTGCTGTTCCGCGACCTCTCGCTCGATCTCTCCGAACTCCTCGCGCTGCGCGAGCTCCTGGCGCCCGAGGTGCTGGCCGAGGCCCGTACCCAGGCCGCCCGCGAGGGCTGGTTCGCCGGCGGCGGGCAGGCCCTGGCCCTCGCGATGGAGGCGATCGCGCGCCTCGACCACGGCGCGCACGTCAGGCTCCCGCTGCCGCTGCCCGTCACCACCTCGCTCCGTACCGGCGCCGGGCACGCCGGACACCTGCTGACCCGCGGGCGGGCGGGCGCGGCCGCCCGCGAGGTCGCCGTGCGCGTCCCGCTCACTCTCACCGAGCGACTGCGGAGGGACCCCTCATGAACACGTCGAGGCCCCTCCTGGTCGCGGTCTCCGGACCCGCGGGCGCGAGCACGTCCGCGCTGGTTCCGCGGCTCGCGCGGCTGCTGCGGGAGCGCGGCTTCGCGGTGACGACCCTCGACGACCGCGGTTGCTTCCTCTGCCGCGGGTCGGCGCGCCGGGGCCCCTGGGCGGGCCGTGCCCACGCGCTGGTCCACGCGGGCGAACTGACCGTACGGACGTCCGCCGCACGGCGTGCGCTGGCGGTACGAGCCCTGGGGCGCCCGGCGGTCGTCCTGACGGACCGTGGGCCGCTCGACGGGCTCGTCGCGTTCGGCCTCCCGCCGGGCGGCGGCGCCTCGGGGCCCTTCGTCCGGCTCGCCCGCCGCCACGACCTGACCCTGCTGGTGGAGAGCTCCCCGACCACGGCCCTGCGCGGGCCCGACCGGGAGGGGACGGCCCGCTCGCCGGTCCTCGAGGGGGCGCGCTACCGCGCCTGGGCCGCGCGCCTGCCCCGCGTGGTCCGCCTCGACGGCGAGCGTGCGCCGTCCCGGGTCGCAGCCGACGCCTCCGAGCGCGTCCTGGACACCGTACGGAGGCGGCGCCTGCCGGACATCGGGGACGGGCCGCCCCCGACGGCGCGCAGGCGGGTCGTCGTCTCGATCTTCGACGACGCGGGCAACCCCGACTACCGGGGCGGTGGGGCCCTGGTGGTGGAGAAGGTCGCCCGGCGCCTCGCCGACGACTTCGACGTGACCGTGGTGACGGCCGGGAAGCACGGCGGCAGCCGGTCGCGGGACGGGATCCGCTACGTCTACCTGCCGGTCCGCCGGGCCGGTCCGCGCGCCGGACAGCTCGTCTTCCTGACCCTGCTCCCGGTTCTGGCCCGCAGGCTGCCGCACGACGTCTGGCTGGAGAGCTTCACCCCGCCGTTCTCGACGAGCTTCCTGCCGCTGTTCACCCGCGCCCCGGTCGTCGGCGTCGACCAGGGCCGCAGCGCCGAGGCGCTGTGGCGCCGCTACCACATCCCGTTCTTCCTGGTGGAGCGGCTCGGGCTGCGCTGCTACCGGCACATCGTGGTGATGAACGAGGCCGACGCGTCCGCCGTCCGGCGGCTCAGCCCCCGGGCCGACGTGCAGGTGATCGCCAACGGAGTCCAGCAACGGCAGATCGACGACGCCCGGCTCGGCGGCGGGGACCACATCCTCTTCCTCGGCCGGATCGACACCTGGGCCAAGGGGATCGACCTGCTCGTCGAGGCCTACCGCCGGGGCCGTCCCCCGCTGCCGCTGGTGCTTGCCGGCAGCGGCACACAGGCCGAGGAACGCAAGCTGGCGGCGCTGCTCGCCGCGCACCCGGGCAGCGTCCGCTGGGTGGGGTTCGCCGGGGAGGAGATCAAGCGCGACCTGCTGCGCGACAGCGCCTTCCTGGTCATGCCGTCGCGCCACGAGACCTTCGGCCTGGTGGCGCTGGAGGCCATGTCGTACGGGAAACCGGTCCTCCACTTCGATCTGCCCGCGCTGCGGTGGATGAGCGACGGCGGCGATGTCGCCGTCCCGCCGTTCGACGTGGCCGCGCTGGGTGACCGGATGCGGATGCTGGCCTCCGACGAGGCGGCGCGCCGCGCGCTCGGCCGGCGCGCGGGGCACGCGGCCCAGCGCTACACCTGGGAGGAGATGACGGGCCGGTATCTGGCCCTGACGCGCCGTCTGATCGACACTCCGGCCGCCGGGCGGCGGCCGCGGAGGGACAGGAGGGGTGCGCCATGGCCGACCAGCCACTGACCTCCCGGGCGATGGAGGCGGGGATCGACGCCGGACAGCCACTGATCGCGCTGTCCCCGCACCTCGACGACGCGGTGCTGTCGTGCGGCGCGCTGCTGCTGCACGCGCGCGAGCGGGCCCCGGTCACGGTCGTGTCCTTCTTCACGGAGGCCGCGCCGCCGCCGTACACCCTGTCCGGCCGGCAGTACCTGCGGCAGACCGGGGCCACCGACGCCGAGGAGCTGTACGCGGCCCGGCAGGACGAGGACCGGGCCGTCATGGCGGAGCTGGGCGTCGCGTGGAGTCACCTCGGTCTGGTGGACGGTCTGTTCCGGCGTCGGAGCGGCCGCTCGCCACACGTGGGCGGCCTGGCGGGGCGGCTGCCGGAGATCGACCACGTCTACCCCACGTACCGGCTCCATCTGTCGCGCGGCCGGGTCTCCCGCCACGACGCGAAGACCCTGAACGCGGCCACCCAGGTGATCGCCGCGCTGCTGCCGCCGGGCCGGGGCCTGGTGCTCGCGCCGCAGGGAGTCGGCGGCCACGCCGACCACGTCCTGGTCCGTACGGCGGCGGAGCGCAGCGGGCAACGGGTGGCCTACTACAGCGACTTCCCGTACAACCAGCGGCACCGGCCCGACCCCGCGTTCACCGCGCGCCACGACTTCGTCACGTGCGCCTGGGAGGAGGGTCTGGCCGAGAAGCAGGAGTTGATCCGCGGGTACCGCACCCAGGCGGACGCCCTGTTCCCGGAGGGGGCCATCCCGCTCGCGCCCGAGGTCTATCTGCTGGCCGAGGACGTGCGCGCCGCGCCGGCGCACCGGACGGGAGGCGGGTCATGACGCTCTCCCGTACGACCGGACCGCCAGCCCCCCCGAGGCCGCCGTTCCCGCCGATGCCTCAGGTCCCGCCGGGGCCGCCTCGCGACGCCGCCCCGCCTCCCCGCCCCACACGGCAGCGCGGGGAGAAGCCCCGCCTCGCGGGGTGGACCGTGCCCACGCTCGCCCTCGCGGCCCTGGCCGCGGTGGTCACCGCGACGCTCCGGCTCGTGGCCGTCGACCGCTCGGGTGACGTGTTCGTGGACGAGCTGATCTACACGGAGCTGGGCAGGAGCGCGGGCGCGGGCGGCTTCCCCCGTACCGAAGAAGGGCTGTTCTTCCTGCATCCGCCGGGGTTCTTCTACCTCCAGGCGGGCTGGACGCGGCTGTTCGGGACGGACGGCGGCGACGTCCTCACGCAGGTGCACGACGTCCGGGTGCTCAACGCGCTGCTCGCCGGTGTGACGGCGGCGCTGCTCGTCCTGCTCGTCGCCCGGGTCAGGTCGCGCGGGGCCGGT
This sequence comes from Streptomyces sp. NPDC001927, assembly GCF_053594455.1. Taxonomy (NCBI): domain Bacteria; kingdom Bacillati; phylum Actinomycetota; class Actinomycetes; order Kitasatosporales; family Streptomycetaceae; genus Streptomyces; species Streptomyces sp. NPDC001927. Next base: position 42,508 of record NZ_JBSFEN010000003.1, read on the forward strand.
CTGATCGCCGGACTCGTCTTCGCCGTGGACCAGTTCTGCATCCGGCAGAACGACCGGGCGCTCCTGGAGACCGAGACGATGGTCTGGGTCCTCGCCGGCTACCTGGTCCTGATCCCGCTCGCCCGCGACGCCCCACCGCGCCGGCCGCGCGCGCGGGCGGTCGCGGCCGGTCTTCTCTTCGGGCTCGCGATCTTGACGAAGGACCACTCGGCACTGATCACCCTTCTGCCGCTGCTCGTCGCGTTCGCCGTGAACTGGGGGCCGCCGCGCCGGTTCACGGCGCTCACCTTCGCCACGGCCGTCGTGCCGTACACGGTGTACCTGACGCTGGTCAGGGCCTTCGGACACTTCGACGACTTCTGGTACGCGAAGACGCACGGACTGCAGCGGCTCCTCGGCATCGAGCAGGAGACCGGCTTCAACGCACCCGGTGCGCCCTCCCTGATGGGCCGGCTGACCGCGCAACTCCCGGAGTACGCGCCGACGTACGCGATGCTCCTGCTCACCCCCCTGGCGCTCTACCTGCTGCTGCGGCGCAGGGACGGCGTCCACCGGCTGCTCGCCCTCTTCCATGCCTCGGCGGTCCTCACCCTGCTCTACGCCTTCGCCCTCGGGACGCTGGAGGAGCAGGCGCTCTACCTGCTGTTCGTGCCGAACCTGGTGGCCCTCGCGGTCACCCTGCCGCTTCCGGCCCGGCACGCCGTGACCCGCCGCGCCGCCGTCGCGGCCGGCCTCTCCGCCGCGTTCCTGGCCTGCGCGATCCTCGGTCCCGCCGCCGTGTACGCGAAGGACCGCGGCCGGGCGGACGACGGGTTCGTACAGCTGCGGGCCTATGTGACCCAGCATCTGCCGCGCGGCACCACCATCGCCACCGTCGACGGCGGCACGAGCCGGGGCGTCTCCCACTACGCCCTCAACGACCTGTACCGGCTCGACCACTGGGTGTCGGAGGAGGAGCGGGCCTATGAGCGCGTCCAGTACGTGATCGTCCCCTGGAAGGTGATCGAGCAGGGGTACGGCAACACGAGCCTGGCCGAGGTCGAGCGGCTCACCGAGCGGGGGCAGCTGCTGTTCTCCTTCGAGGGCGAGATGTACGGGACGCTGGCCCTCTACCGGATCCCGCTGCCGGACGGGGCCCGTCCGGCGCCCGAGGGGATCGGACGATGACGGTGAGCGCGCGACCCCCGCGCGTCCTGCTCCTGACCAGCAGCCCGCTGGACGGCGCGGACGGATCGGACGTGGCCCTCGCGCGGGACGTCCTCGGGGCGCTGCCCGACTTCGAGTTCCTCTGGTTCTCCCAGTGGCCCGGACGCCGGGGCCGTCCGCCGCCGCCCGTCGGCCGGGCGATCGCCCTGTGGTCCGGCGACGGCGCCCCGCACGCGCCGGTCCGTTTGCAGGCGGCGCTCGCCGGGGCCGTCGCGGCCCGCCGCGCCGACCTCGTGCACGCGTTCCTGACGATCGGGCGGACGTTTCCGGCGTTCTCCTGGCTGCGCCCCCTGATGCTGGGGGCGCGGCCCGTCGTGCACAGCGTGCCCGGGGTGATGGACTCCCGGCTCCTGGCCAGGACCCGGCCCCTGGGGACGACCGTGGCCCTGACCGAGTCGATGGCCCGGCGGCTGCGCGCGGCGGACTTCGGCGACGTACGGGTGATCCTTCCGATGATCCCGCTCGGGCGGTGGCCGTGCCTGCCGCGCCCCGAGGGGGTGCCGGTGGTCCTCTTCGTCGGTCACCACGATCCCCACGGCGGCGCCGCGATCGCCGTGGAGGCGGCGGCGGAGGCGGCACGGGCCGGGGCCCGGTTCCGTCTCGTCCTCGCCATGCGCGGGCGGCCCGGGCAGAACACGGCCGCCCTCGGGGACGAACTGCGCGAGCTGGCCGGAGCGGTGGGCCTCACCGACGTCGAGGTACGGGGCTATGTCGAGAACATGCACGCCCTGCTGGCCTCGGCGCACGTGCTGCTCTTCCCGCCGCCGGTGATCGGCGGCAAGGCGGACATCCCGTTCACGGTCCTGCAGGCGCTGGCCTCCGGGCGGCCCGCGATCCTCAGCGACCTGCCGCAGTTCGCCGACCTGGGGGACGCGGTGCTGCGGGCGCCGGCCGGTGACGCCCGCAGGACCGGGCAGCAGCTGCTCTGGCTGCTCGAACAGCCCCGGGTCTGGGACATGCTCGCGGAACGGGGCCGGGCGATCGTGGAGGAGTCCTTCGGCCCCGAGCGGTTCGCGGCCCAGTACGCGGCCCTGTACCGGGAGTTGCTGGCATGAGGCCGCGCGGGCGCCGCCGCACGGTCCTCGGCCTGCTCGCCGTCCTGGTCCTGGTCCTGGCGACGGTCGGGATTCTGCGCCACGACGGGGGCGGGGAGCCGGACGCGTACTGGTTCGGCACCCTGCAGACCCACGAGGACGAGGCCCGCCACGAGTACGAACACGGCATCAGGGTCGCCCACCTGGAGATCGACTGGGACCGGTTCGAACCGCGCAGGGACCAGTTCGACGACGCGTACGCGGAGGGGGTCAAGGACCGGATCCGCGCGTTCCGTGACGCGGGGCTGCGGATCGAGGCCGGGCTCGGCCTGAACCATCCGCCGGCCTGGCTCGCGGAGACCTATCCGTGGGCGGTGTACGTCAACCAGTACGGCGAGCGGTCGCCGAAGACCGCGAACCTCGTCTTCAGCACGGTCGTCCGCGACCAGGCCGAGCAGTACGTGAAGGAGGTGAAGGAGCGGATCGGCCTGGAGGACTTCTGGGCGCTGCGGATCGGGGTCGACGAGTCCGGCGAGTTCGGCTACCCCTCCCCCGTCTCCGCGGACCGCGCCGAGGGCGAGTTCTGGGCGTACGACGACAACGCCCAGTCCACGGCCCCCGACCCCGACCGTCCGGCCACGGTCCCGCAGAACCCGTTCCCCGGATGGCGGCCCGGCGAGAGCACCTACCGGGGCGAGGAGTTCACCGAGCGGCAGGTGGGGCTCTGGTACCACTGGTACCTCACCTCCCTGGCCGACGCCGTCAACTGGCAGATCGGGCTGTACACGGAGCTCGGCCACGACGGTCCGCTGAAGGTGCTGATCCCCGGGGCCGGTCACCTGCCCGCCGACCAGCGGGCGGCGATCGCCTCCCACCTGGGGCCGACGGACGCGGGGCGGCTCGTCGGGCGCGGGGTCGCGTTCTTCGAGACGATCGGGATGATCCACCGGCAGGACGACGTGGTCCTGGTGTCGACCGCCCTTGTCGACGGGACGGGCACGCCCCGGGACAACGCCTGCGCGCCCACTGACGCCTCCGTGAACGTCCACGCGCCGGACGAAGCGACCGTACGGACCTGGTCGTCCACCCGCTGGGTGGTGGCCGTGGCGCGCGCCGAGGGCTTCACCCGGCTCGCCGGGGAGAGCGCGGGGCCCCAGGTGGCGGCGTACCACCCCGGGGTGATGGAGACGGCCGCCCGGCAGCTGACGTCCTGCGGCCTGGAAGGGCTGATGTGGGCCTTCGACAGGAACCTGTACGACGGGACACCGGGCTCGTCCCTCGAGGAGTACGCGGCGATGATCCGCCGTCATGTGTGACGCCCGGCGCGGCGGGCGGTCAGCAGCAGGACGCCGGTGTCGCCGTACTCCGGCAGGGTGCGGTCCTTCGCCACCCGGGTGATCCGCAACTCCTCGGTGAGGGGCTCGAAGACGGACCGGAGCGCGCCCTCGTCCACCGGGCAGGCGGGCCAGCGGGGCCCGGTGCCGATGCGGTAGGTGGGCATGCGTTCCATGAAGGCGGCGACGAGATGGCCGCCGGGCCGCACCGAGCCGACGAAGACCCCGCACAGGGCGGCGACCTCGACGAAGTCCTCGGTGACGCTCTCGGCGACGAAGTTCATCGAGGCCAGGTCGTAGCTGCCGGGCTGGAGGTCGTCGGCGTCGCCGGGCACGATCCGCACCCGCGCCAGCGCCTCGGCGGGTGTGGCGGGCAGGGCGGGGTCGAGGGCGCGGCAGAGCGTGTAGAAGGGCTGCCAGCTGTCGTCGGGGCCCCGCTCCAGCTGGCCGCGGAGGTAGCGGACGCTGGCCGTGCTGGGTTCGAGCGCGTCGATGCGCCGGCACGCCGCGGCGGCCAGCATCAGCGGGTACAGGTTGGGTCCCGCGCCGAACTCCAGGGAACGGGCGACGCTGTCGGGCGCGAACCGCCGGTAGAAGGCCGAGTGGTGGTGGATGACGCCGATGTCGACGGGGTGCAGGAGCCGGTAGTTCTCGGCGAGGTAGTCGGCGACGGGCCAGGCGTTCCAGTCCGCGTCGCGGTTGCGGCGGGGCGCCCGGATCGGCGCGGCCCGGTTCATCGGGGCTCCGGCGGCCGGCCGGCGGCGACGCCACCGGGGTGCGGGTCCTCGTACCGCTGCAGGCCGAAGCGGTGCGAGAGTTCGGTCAGCGCCGCGTTGAGCTGGTCGATCTCCTCGTCGGTGTTGGCCGCGGTCACCTGGATCCGGAAGCCCACCCGGTTGCGCGGGACGAGCGGGTAGCTGGCCAGCGTGACGTAGATGCCCCGTTGCCACAGGAACGCGGCCACGGCTTCGAGGTCCTGGGCCTCGGCGAGCGGGATCTCGATGATCGGCAGCCCGTCGATGTTGGGGGTGTCGATGTCCAGGGCGCGTACATGGTCGAGGATCCGCGTGGTCTTGCGGTGGAGGTCGGCCCGGATCGCGTCGCCGCGCACGGCGTTGACGTCGAGCCCGGCGAGGGCGGTCGCGAGCGAGGCCGTCGGGGAGGGCCCGGAGTAGAGGTAGGGCGCCGCCGCGACCTTCAGGTGGTCCTTCAGCGCCCTCGGCAGGGCGAGGAAGGCGAGCAGCGAGGAGTACGCCTTGGAGAAGCCGCCGACCATCACCACACCCTCGTAACTCTCGCCCAGGTGGCGGACGATGCTGTTGCCGCGCGCGCCCCACGGGGAGGTCTCGCCGGGCTCGCGCTGGCCGATCACGCCGAAGCCGTGCGCGTCGTCGACGTACAGCAGGGCGCCGTTCTCCCGGCAGATCCGGGCGATCTCGCGCAGGTCGGGGAAGTTGCCGGTCATGCTGTTGACGCCGTCCATGCAGACCAGGCGGGTGACGTCGCCGGGGAGTGACCGCAGCTGCACGTCCAGCTCCCAGGGGCTGTCGGCGTGGAAGCGCTGCACCGTGGCGCCCTGCCCGCGCGCCACCACGCACGCGTCGTACACGGTGCGGTGGGCCTGGGCCTCGACGTAGACGCGTCCGGTGCCGGCGAGCAGCGGGATCACCGACTGGTGGATGAGGGTGATGGTCGGCAGCAGCAGGGTGTCGGGCGCGCCGAGCAGTTCGGTCAGCCGCTCCTCGATGAGGGGGTAGAGCCGGGGGCTGCCGATGAGCCGCGACCAGCTGGGGTGGGTTCCCCAGTTCCTGACCTGGGGGTCGATCGACGCGATGATCTCCGGGTCGAGGTCGAAGCCGAGGTAGTTGCAGGAGGCGAAGTCGACGAGCCACTGGTCCTCGACGCGGAGCTTGCGGCCGTCGATCTCGTCGATGACGGCGTCGCACATCGGGCTGGTCCGCTTCAGGCGTTCCAGGTCGAGCCACCGGGGGTCGCGCCGCGCGGGGCCCCTGCCCTGGCCCTGGCGCCGGGCCACGGCCGGTGACGCCGCCGGCCGCGCCGGCGGACCCTGCGTGCCCGGCGTGGTCAGTGTGCTCGGTGTGGTGCCCGCCGTGGTGCGCCGCTTCGGCTGCTGCGCCGCCGGCCGTACCGCGGTGGTGCTCGAAGACGTGCGGCGCAGGAACGACTCCGCCTGATGGGCGGTCATCGGCCGGGCGAACAGGAAGCCCTGTCCGTACTGGCAGCCCATGGCGGCGAGGAGTTCGCGCTGCTCCTCGTGCTCGATGCCCTCGGCGACGACGTCGAGGCCGAGGACCTCGGCGATCCGGACGATGCCCTCGACCAGCGCCACCTGCTGCCGGTCGGTGGTGATGTCGTCGATGAACGACTTGTCGACCTTGAGCACGTCGATGGGGAACTCGCGGAGATAGCTGAGCGAGGAGAATCCGGTGCCGAAGTCGTCGATGGCGAGGGAGACGCCCAGGTCGCGCAGGGCCCGCATGGTGGTGCGGATCTGCTCGTCCTTGCGCATCAGCACGGTCTCGGTGAGTTCGAGGACCAGGGAGCCCGGCGCGAGTCCGGAGGAGCTCAGCGTGCGGCGCACGTCGTCGAGGAGGCCCGGGTCGCGGAACTGCCGGGCCGACACGTTGACGTTGGCGCGCAGCGGCGGCTGCCGCCCTGGCCGGGCGCGCTGCCAGCGGGCGACCTCGAGCGCCGCGTGTTCCAGGACCCAGGCGCCGAGCGGCATGATGTGCCCGCTCTCCTCGGCCAGGGTGATGAACTGGTCGGGCGGGACCATGCCCCGGCGGGCGTGCGGCCAGCGGATCAGCGCCTCGAAGCCGGCGACGGCCCCGCCGGCGACCTCCACGATGGGCTGGTAGCGCAGGGCGAAGGCGTGGTCGGCGATGGCCGTGTCCATGCCCTCCTGGAGTTCGTGCCGGGCGACGAGCCGGGAGTGCAGTTCGGGCCGGAACCGCCGCCAGCGCTTCTTGCCCGCGGCCTTGGCCGCGTAGAGCGCGAGGTCGGCGTGGCCGAGGAGTTCCTCGGCGTGGGCGCTGTCGAGGACCGTGGCGACCCCGACGCTGGTCGAGACGGAGACGGCGCCGTCGGTGAGGTGGAACGGCTGGCTGAGGGTGTGCACGATCTGTGCGGCGAGCGCCTCGGCGTCCCCGGGTTCCTTGGCCCCCTCGATGAGTACGGCGAACTCGTCGCCGCCGAGCCGGGCCGCCGTGTCGCTGAGCCGGAGGACCGAGGAGAGCCTGCGGGCGACGGCGACGAGGAGTTCGTCGCCGACGGAGTGCCCCATGGTGTCGTTGACGACCTTGAAGTCGTCGAGGTCGACGAAGAGCATGCAGGTCAGGGTGGATTCACGGCGGCCGCGCAGCAGGGCCCGCTCGATCCGTTCGAGGAGCAGGACGCGGTTGGGCAGTCCGGTCAGGGAGTCGTGGAACGCGCGGTGGGTCAGCTCGCGCTCCAGTTTCCGCTGCTCGGTGACGTCCCGCAGGGTGAGGACGAGACCGTGGACGGTCTGTTCGTTGCGGAGGTTGCTGCACCGGACCTCGACGTGCAGGTCGGTGGCCTCGCCCCGGCGCAGCTTCCAGTCGTCCCGGGCGTCCCCGTCGCCGCGTGAGCGGACGCCCGCCAGGATCCGCAGCGCGCCGGTGGCGTCGCCGGGCGCGAGAAGCTCGGTGAGGGGGGTGCCGGGCAGCAGCGAGTGGCCGAACATGGACTCGGCCGAGGGGCTGGCGTACCGCACGGTGTCGTCGTCGTCGACGATCAGGATGACGTCGGAGGTGTTGTGCACGAGGGTGCGGAAGTACGCCTCGCTGGTACGGCGGTTGACCTCCTCGCTGAGCCCGAACCGCTCCAGGGCGAGCGCGGCCTGGGAGGCCAGGGACTGGGCGGGTCCGGCGATCGCGCGGAGTTTCTTCTCGGGCGCGGCGAGCAGCAGGACGCCGAGCAGGGATTCCCCGGCCGCGGGCTGTTGGAGGGCGAGCGGGGACAGCAGGGCGTGCGAGAGCGGGCCGAGGGCGTGCGCGACGGTGGGGTCGAGCTCGTCGGTGGCGACGACCCTGCTGCCCTGCGCGAGGAGTTCGGGCCAGCTGACGCCCTGGGGGCCGGTGAGTTCGGTGCCCCGGAAGTTCCACGGCAGGTGCCCGGTCGGGACGGCGTACAGGAGCCGTCGGCGGTCGCGGGCGAGGAGCATCGTCTTGTGCGGGGTGCCCGGGCCGACGAGGGTCGCGGCGGCCACCTCGACGGCGCTGGCGACCTCGCGCGGGCTCAGCGAGGCCACCAGCGAGGCGGCGGCCACGCGCAGACTGCGCTCGCGGGCCTCGGCGTTGCGGTGCTCGGCCATCATGCCCCAGAGCCGGGTGAGGACCAGGAGGAACATGATCGCGGAGAAGACCGCGATGACGGCGATGTCCTGTTCACGGTCGTTGCGCAGGGACTGGTAGAGCAGCAGGACGGGCGCGACGAGCGAGGCCGCGGCCAGCATCGCGAGGCGCCGTTCGACGACGACGGTCGAGGGCTCGGGGGCCCGCTCGGTCAGGCCGGTCATGGAGGGGTGCAGGGCCGCGAGGCCCCAGGCGGTGAAGAAGAGCACCCATCCGATGTCCCAGCCGGTGCCCACCTGCCAGGTGCCCCGCAGTTGGAGCGTGCCGTAGATGACGTCGGAGGCGAGGATGCCGCACGTGCCGACGGTGAGCAGCTGTACGGCACGGGACTTCAGCCCGCCGGGGACCAGGAGGCGGGCGAGCATGGCGAGCATCAGGACGTCGCCGAGCGGATACGCGATCGAGATCGCCTTCTCGATCCACGTCATGTCGGGCGACTTGGCGAGCGGGGTGATCAGGTACACCCAGGAGAGCAGGGCGAGTCCTGAGGTGAGGATCAGGGCGTCGAGCGCCACGGCGAGGTCGCGCGAGGCGGCGCGGTAGCGGATGAACCCGAAGAGCCCGATGGCGAACAGCGGGTACGTCGCCAGATAGAGCGCGTCGGCCACCGAGGGAAAGGGGTTGGTCTGGTCGAACAGGCTCTCCAGGAGGTTGTACGCCGTATCGCCCGCGACGAAGGTGAAGTTGGCGCCCGCGAGCACGAGCCAGGGCCAGCGTCTCGCCGGCTTGTGGAGGTGCACGCCCGTGAGGATCGCGGCGACCCCGCCGAGCCCGATCAGCGCCCACAGCAGGGTGTGCCACTCGGGATACGTGAGATAGGCGGCCGTGAGCCCCGTCACGACCACCACATAGACCAGGGTCCAGCTCTTCAGCGTTCCGGGCCGGTAGGGCACCCGGTTCTGCTGTCGCAGCGGCATCGTCGACCGCCCCCTTGCCAGGTCGGAGCCCGGTGGCGGAACGGAACGGACCCTGTTCCTCCCCATTCTCCGCACATCGCACCAGTGGTGCACCTTTCGCCGCGTCGGCGCAGGTCAGGGCTTTACGACATGCGCTCCACACCCACACGGCGTAACGTCGCGGAAGGATCTCGGGTACCTCGACCGCCACGGGAGGTTGTGTGCGCGACTCCAGGAACGGTGGCTCCAGGGGCCCCGCCCCCGGGAACGAGGACGACGCGACGCCGTCGTCCTCTCGTGGTCGGCGCGTACGGCTCGCGGTGATCGCGGCCGGAGTGGCCCTCCTGGCCGCCGGCGGACTGTACGCGGCAGGGCTGATCGCCACCGGGGACGAGATATCCGAGGGCACCCGGGTGGACGGCGTGGACATCGGCGGCATGAGCCGCGAGGAGGCCCGCGCCAGGCTGACGGCGGCGGCGCCGGCGTCCTGGACCGCGCCGATACCGGTGCGGATCGGCGGGAGCACCGGCACCGTCGATCCCGCCACGGCCGGACTGAGCGTCGACGTGGCGAAGACCGTCGACAAGGCGGCCGACCCTGCGCGCGATCCGGTCACCGTGATCGGGCGGCTGTTCTCCTCCGACGAGCGGGACATCGAACCCGTCGTCGACTTCGACGAGACCAAGGCCAAGGCGGCGATGGTCGAGACGGCCCGCACCTACGACCGTACGACCGTGGACGGCGCCGTCTCCTTCAAGAACGGCCAGGCGGTCACCGTCCAGGCCAGGGACGGCCAGAAGATGGACGTCGACGGCTCGGTGGACACCCTGCGCGCCAACTACCCGGAGCCCGAGGGCGAGAACCCGGTGACCCTGCCGACCGCCGTCTCCCCGCCGAAGGTCGGCGAGGCCGAGACGGCCGGCTTCCTCAACACCTTCGGGACGCCCGCGATGTCGGGTCCTGTCACGCTCACCGTCGACGGCGAGAGCGTGCGGATCACGCCGACCACGCTCGGCGCCCATCTGACCGTGAAGGCGGACGACCAGGGCCGGCTCGTCCCCACCCTCGACGAGAAGGGCCTGCTCCGCGACCCGGCGGTGGCCCGCCCGCTCGACGCGGTCGCGACCGGCCCGGTGGAGGCGCGCCTCGGCGTGGAGAACGGCAAGGTGGTGGTCCTCTCGGACGGCAGGCCGGGCCACGAGGTGACCGCGAAGGCCCTCGGCGACGCGGTCATGCCCCTGCTGCCGAAGCGCGGGGACGCCGCGCGGACCGGCCCCGTGGCGACCGAGCTGATCCAGCCGGTGCTGACCCGGGAGTCGGTGGCGAAGATGGGCATCAAGGAGCAGATGTCGACGTTCACGGTCAACTTCCCCACCGCGCCCTACCGGACGATCAACATCGGCCGGGCGGTCGAGCTCATCAACGGCTCCCTGGTGAAGCCGGGCGAGGTCTGGAGCTTCAACCGGACCGTCGGCGAACGCACCAAGGCCAACGGATTCGTCGACGGCACGATGATCCTGGACGGCCAGTACCACTCGGCGCCCGGCGGCGGGGTGTCCGCCGTCGCGACCACGGTCTTCAACGCCATCTTCTTCGCCGGGGTGAAGCCGGTGGAGTACGGCGCGCACTCCTTCTACATCGAGCGGTACCCGCCGGGCCGGGAGGCCACGGTGGCCTGGGGCACGCTCGACCTGAAGTTCCGCAACAACTCGGACGCCTGGATCTACATCAAGGCGACCGCGACGGACTCCTCGGTGACCATCAGCTTCCTCGGCACGAAGAAGTACGACGCGGTGGAGGCGGTGGAAGGGCCCCGCACCAACCTCACGGAGCCCGCCGAGCGGACCGGCACCGGTCCCAAGTGCGAGCCGCAGCCGCCGCTGGAGGGCTTCGACATCACCGTGGACCGGGTGTTCCGCGACGGCGGGGCGGAGGTCGGCCGGGAGACCTTCCGTACGCACTACACCCCGCGCGACCGCGTCACGTGCGAACCAGCGGAGCCTCCGCCGCCAGCACCTGAAGAAGGTGGGTGACCGCCTCGGCGACGGCGGTGCGCGCCGGGCCGAGGTAGCGGCGCGGGTCGACGGTCGAGGCGTTCTCCCCCAGGTGGGTCCGGACGGCGCCGGTGAACGCCTTGTTGAGGTGGGTGGCGACGTTCACCTTCGCCATGCCGGCGTGCACGGCCCGGCCGAGGTCCTCGTCCGGGACGCCCGAGGAGCCGTGCAGCACCAGGGGGACGTCCACGGTCTCGCGGAGCCTGGCGATGAGCGCGAGGTCGAGGACGGCGTCCCGGGTGAGCATCGCGTGGGAGCTCCCGACGGCGACGGCGAGCGCGTCGACGCCGGTGGCCTCGACGAACGCGCGCGCCTCGGCCGGGTCGGTGCGCACGCCGGGCGCGTGGGCGCCGTCCTTGCCGCCCACCTCGCCGAGTTCGGCCTCCAGCCAGACCTCGTGGCGGTGGCAGTGCTCCGTCATCGCGCGGGTGGCGGCGACGTTCTCCTCGTACGGGAGGGTCGACGCGTCGAACATGACGGACGGGAAGCCCAGGGCGACCGCCTCGTGGACGAGTTCGGGCGACTCGGCGTGGTCGAGGTGGACGGCGACCGGGACAGCGGCGCGGCGGGCGATGGCGAGGGTGGCGAGTCCGATGGGCTCCAGGGAGCCGTGGTAGCGGACGGTGTTCTCGCTGATCTGGAGGATGACGGGCAGCCCGGCGGCCTCGGCGCCGGCGACGATGGCCTGCGCGTGCTCGATCTGGATGACGTTGAACGCTCCGGTGCCCGCCCCGCGTTCGCGGGCGCCGAGGACGATCTCGCCGGTGGGGGTGAGGGGCATCAGCTCTCCTCCGTCCCGGCGGGGGCGAGCACGACGGACCGGGTGAGGTTCCGGGGCCGGTCGGGGTCCTGGCCCTGGGCCTCGGCGAGCAGGACGGCGAGCCGCTGGACGCGGATCAGGTCGGCCATCGGGTCGAGTTCGGCGTCGGTGTCGCCGGAGTCGGCGACAAGGGTGCCGCCGACGCGGGCGACGTCGTCGGCGAGGCCGGCGGGGACCGGGCCGAAGGACCAGGCGACGCGGCCGGGGGCGGTGATGCTGATGGGGCCGTGGCGGTACTCCATGGCGGGGTAACCCTCGGTCCAGGCGCCCGCCGCCTCCCGCATCTTCAGACCGGCTTCGAGGGCGAGTCCGTAGGTCCAGCCGGCGCCGAGGAAGGTGTACTGCTCCGCGCCGGTGACCGCGGCGCCGAGGGGTTCGGCGACGGCGCGCTCGGCGTCCTTGGCGGCCCGCTCGACGGTACGGACCCCGGCCGGGAGGGCGTCCTCGGCCTCCAGGTGGGCGCGGAGCAGGGCGAGGGCGGTGGTGGCGAAGCGGGTCTGCACCACCGACTCCTCGTCGGCGAAGTCGAGGACGGCGACGGCGTCGGCGGCCGTCATGACCGGGGTCGCGGGGTCGGCGGTGAGGGCGCCGGTGGCGACGGTCCCCTGGACGCGGCGGAGCAGGTCGAGGACCTCGGTCGTGGTGCCGGAGCGGGTGATCGCGAGGACCCGGTCGTAGCGGCGGCCGAGCGGGAACTCGGAGGCGGCGAAGGCGTCGGTCTCGCCGTGGCCCCCGGTCTCCCGGAGCTGGGCGTAGGCCTGGGCGATGAACCAGGAGGTGCCGCAGCCGACGACGGCGACGCGCTCGCCGCGCACCGGGAGCGCCGCGCGGTGCTGGGGCAGGGTCTCGGCGGCGCGGCGCCAGGAGGCCGGCTGGGAGGCGATTTCGGCGGCGGTGCGGGAGGGTCCCGGGATGGGCACGTGCGGCTCCTTCACAGACACAGGATGCTCAGTCTTGCTCGTAACAGATTATTTTCGAGCATCTTCGAGCAACAGCTACGGTGCGTAGTATCCATCAGCCGGGGCGTACGGTCCAGGGCCCACGGCGGCCGCGCGGCGCTAAAATCGCGATCATGTCGAAGCACGAGCGGTGGAACACGCTCCTCGAACTGCTCGCCGCGACCGGCAGGCTGGAGGTCGAGGAGGCCGCGGGCACCCTCGACGTCTCCCCCGCCACGATCCGCCGGGACCTGGACGAACTCGCCGAGCAGCGCCTCCTGGTCCGCACCCGCGGCGGGGCCGTCCCGCACGGCGTCTCCTACGAGCTGCCGCTGCGCTACAAGTCCTCCCGGCACGCCTCGGAGAAGCAGCGCATCGCCGCGGCCGTCGCCGAACTCGTCCACGAGGGCGAGGTGGTGGGCCTCAACGGCGGGACGACCACGACGGAGGTGGCCCGCGCGCTCGCGCTGCGCTTCGGCGGCGGCAGGACCGAGTCCCCCGGCGCGCCGACCGCGCCCGCGCTGACCGTGGTGACCAACGCGCTCAACATCGCCGGCGAGCTGGCCGTGCGCCCGCAGATCAAGATCGTGGTGTCGGGCGGGGTGGCCCGGCAGACGTACGAGCTGGTCGGCCCGCTGGCCGCCGGGGTCCTCAACGAGGTCGTCCTCGACGTCGTCGTCCTCGGCGTCGACGGCATCGACCCGGACCTCGGGATCATGGCGCACCACGAGGACGAGGCCGGGATCAGCCGGCTGTTCGCGGAACGGGCGAGCCGGGTCGTCGTGGTCACCGACTCCTCGAAGATGGGCCGCCGCGCCTTCGCCCGGATCTGCGGCCTCGACCGCGTCGACGTCCTGGTCACCGACGCGGCGATGCCCGGCGACGCGGTGCGCCGGCTGACCGACGCGGGCGTCGAGGTCGTCACCGTCTGACAGGGCGCCGACAAAGGGGCCGTACACTCGCCGCACGTCCACGCGCCGCCCGTACCCCACGCGCGCGCTCTTGCCGGGAACCGGTCGTGGCCGGAATCTGTCCCCGTTGAGGGGGACCGGGGACAGGGGACTGGGGGACTGGGGGCGGTATGAACGCATGGGTGGTACCCGGCTACACGGAGTCCCGTGAACTGGGGGCGGGCGCCGGCGGGCGAGTGGTGCTGGCCGTCCACGACGCGACCGGTGTACCGGTCGCCGTGAAGTACCTCGGCGAACGCCTGCGCACGGACGCCGCGTTCGTCCGGGGGTTCCGCGCGGAGGCACGGCTGCTCGCCGCACTCGACACGCCGCACGTGGTCCGGCTCTACGAGTACGTGGAGTCGCCGCGGGGCGCGGCGATCGTCATGGAACTGGTCGACGGGATCGCCCTGCGCGCGCTGCTCGCCAGGGAGGGCGCCACCGGCCCCGAGGCAGCTCTCGTGGTGCTCAAGGGCTCGCTCCTCGGCCTGGCCGCCGCCCACCGGGCGGGAGTCGTGCACCGGGACTACAAGCCGGAGAACGTCCTGGTCGCGGCCGACGGCACGTCCTCGCTCGTGGACTTCGGCATCGCCACGGACCACGGCAGCAAGCCGGGGGTGGCGGGCACCCCCGCGTACATGGCGCCCGAGCAGTGGAACGGCGAGCCCGCGTCACCGGCCGCCGACGTGTACGCGGCGACCGCGACGTTCTTCGAGTGCCTGACCGGCCGCAAGCCGTTCACCGGACAGAACATCGCCGAGCTGGCGCTCCAGCACCTCGACGCGCCCGTACCGGACGCCGAGGTCCCGGAACCGCTGCGTCCGCTGATCCGGCGCGGACTGGCGAAGGTCCCGGGGCAGCGCCCCGAGCACGCGACGGCCTTCGTGGCGGAGCTCGAATCGGTCGCCACGGCCGCGTACGGCCAGGACTGGGAGGAGCGCGGGCGGGGCAGGCTCGCCGCGCTGACCGCTCTCCTCCCGCTGCTCTTCCCCTCCTCCGGCGGTGAGCCGGCCACGGGCACGACCGCTCTGGCCACGACCACCCTGCCCCGGCCCGCGGGGCGCGGACGCCGGCTGTGGCCGGAGCTCGTCGTCCCGGCCGGACTGACGGCGCTGATCCTCGCCCTCCTGGCGGCCGTCGCCGCCCGGGCCGGTGACGACGGAGGCGGCGGTTCGACGGCGGAGTCCTTCGCCACGACGAGCACACTGCCGACCGCCTCGGTGTCCCCGACGGCCGCCTCGCCCACGAGCACGCCGTCTCCCGAGGCCACGCCTTCGGCGTCCGAGGAGGCGACCCCGTCGAGCGCTCCGCCGACGACGCCGACGCTCGTGCCCACACTGGTGCCCACGCCCACGCTCACCCCGACGGCCACCCTGCCGACGACGGACCCTCCGACCACACCTCCGACCACCCCGCCCACCACGCCCCCGACCACCCCGCCCACGACGCGTCCGGTCGGCGTGAAGTCGGTCGCCGTCACGGGGCTGCGTCAGACGGGCTCGAGCACGGCCGAGGCCACGTTCGAGGTCGTGGCGGACGGGACAGGACCCGTGGTTCTCGACCTCTCCTGGTTCACGACCGACGGCAAGGGCGAGGTGTCCGACGGCTCCGTGCGCGTGGAGCGGAGCGGGGCGACGCGGTACACGATCACGCTGACGCACGCCTTCCGGGGCGGCGGCTGCTACTGGGGCGTCCGGGCGACCACGGCCCCGGCCGCCGCGAGCGGCGGTTCCACCCGACAGATCCTCACCAGGCGGTGCACGATCTCATGAGCGATCGCGACACGAACGACGACTACAGCGCCACGGTCCTCGGCAGTCACTGGTTCGAAGGACCGGCGCGGGACGTGCCGCCGGACCGGGTGGAGGGCGAGGTCCTCCGCTTCGGGCCCGGGGTCACCGCCGCGCTCGGCCATCGCCCGGCCGGCGGACCGACCACCGCGCAGCTCTGGCACGCGGCTCCGCCCGAGACCCTGCCGCGCCGCCGCAGGACACTGCGCCGCTACGCGCTGCCCGCCGTGGTCCTGCTGGCCGTCCTGGCCTTTCTGGCCTGGCAGCGGCTCGGGCCCGAAGTCGCGGTACGCGGCGTTACCGTGGCCGCCCCCGCACGGCCGCCCGGCTGCGACGGCACCGCCGACGTCGTGGCCGTCCTGGAGACCGACGGGCGGCCGGGCACCGTCACGTACCGCTGGGAGCGGAGCGACGGCACCGCGTCCGGGCTGCTGACGGAACGGCTCGCCCGGCACCAGACGCAGGCACGCCTGCATCTGCTCTGGACCTTCCACGGCCCCGGCGAACACCGGGCGACGGCCCGGCTCGTCGTCGTCTCCCCCACGCGGCACACCGCCGAGACCCACTTCACGTACCGCTGCGGTGAGGCCGCGACAGGCTCTACGCCCTAGCGGCCCTTGCGGATCCGGGCGGCCTGACGGGCCTCGGCGGTCTTGCGGGCCTCGGCGGAACGACGGGACTCGTTCTTGGCGCGGCCGGGCTTCCCCGGGACCGTGCCGATCCCCCGGAAGGCCGCGCCGCCGCGCTTGGCGCGTTCGGTGCTCGGCGCGCTGCCCTCGACGGGGACGCCGGACGGCTTCCTGGCGCCGGTGATCCGGCTCAACTCGGCCTCGCCGGAACGGACCTGGGTCACCCGGACCCGGATCCCCGCGTCGGCCATGAGCCGGACGACGTCCTTGCGCTGGTCCGGTACGACCAGGGTGACGACGCTGCCGGACTCGCCCGCGCGGGCGGTCCGGCCGCCCCGGTGCAGGTAGTCCTTGTGGTCGGCGGGCGGGTCGACGTTGACGACGAGGTCCACCTGGTCGACGTGGATGCCGCGCGCGGCCACGTTGGTGGCGACGAGGACGGTGATCTCACCGCTCCTGAAACGCTCCAGGGTCCGGTTGCGCAGCGGCTGCGACTTGCCGCCGTGCAGCGCCTCGGCGCGGACGCCGCTGCCGCGCAGATGGGCGGTGAAGCGGTCGACGGAGGCCTTGGTGTCCAGGAACATGATCACGCGCCCGTCCCGGGCGGCGATCTCCGTGGCCGTGGCGTACTTGTCGGCGCCGTGCACCTGGAGGACGTGGTGCTCCATATTGGTGACGGTGGCGGCCGAGGGGTCGACCGAGTGCGTGACGGGGTCGTGCAGATAGCGCTCGACCAGCTGGTCGACGTTGTGGTCGAGGGTGGCGGAGAACAGCATCCGCTGGCCGTCGGAGTGGACGAGGTCGAGCACCTCCGTCACCTGGTCCAGGAAGCCCAGGTCGGCCATCTGGTCGGCCTCGTCCAGAACGGTGATCTCCACCCGCTCAAGGCGGATGTCCTTGCGCGCCACGAGGTCGTTCAGGCGGCCCGGCGTCGCGACGACGACCTCGGCGCCCTCGCGCAGCGCGGCGGCCTGCCGGCCTATGGAGAGGCCTCCGACGACGGTGGCCAGGCGCAGCTTCAGGACGCCGGCGTACGGCGTCAGGGCGTCGGTGACCTGCTGGGCCAACTCACGGGTGGGGACGAGGATCAGGGCGCGCGGCTTGCGCGCCTCGGCGCGGCGGCCGGCCAGGCGCACGAGCAGCGGCAGGCCGAAGGCGAGGGTCTTGCCCGATCCGGTGCGCCCGCGCCCGAGGACGTCACGTCCCGCGAGGGCGTTCGGCAGGGTCGCGGCCTGGATGGGGAAGGGCGTGTCGACACCGAGCTCGGTGAGCAGCTCCCGTACCGCGACGGGCAGATCCAGCTCGTCGAAGGCGGCGACCGGGGGAAGCGCGGGGGTGTGGGCGGCCGGCGATGCGAATTCGTTCATGAGAGACCTCGTCCGAAAATGCGACGAGCTGGGGTCCTCACCTGGTGGGTGGGGACCCCAGCTGCGTCTGAAGGCTCGGCGTCAGGCGGGGAGGATGTTCTCCGCCTGCGGGCCCTTCTGACCCTGGGTGACGTCGAAGGTCACCTTCTGGCCCTCCTGAAGCTCACGGAAGCCCGAGGTCGCGATGTTGGAGTAGTGGGCGAACACGTCCGGGCCGCCACCCTCCTGCTCGATGAAGCCGAAGCCCTTTTCCGAGTTGAACCACTTCACGGTGCCAGTAGCCATGTCATATCTCCTTCGAGGCACTACCCGAGGTCCGCACTGTGCGAATCCCGGCGTCGCCGCGATGATTGCCCCGTCCGGAAACAGCACCGAAAATACAAAAAGTGCCCGACGAAATGGATTCGTCTAAGGCACTTGAAGTCTATGGGAACCACAACTGCAACTGGTCCCGACTGTAGCACGGTGTGGTCGGCTGTGCACGGAATCTTTCGCGCGGCGCGCCCGGGGCCGTCGGCGCAGGCGGGCGGGGCTGTCGGCGCAGGCGGGCGGGGTCGCCGGCGGGGTGACGGGCGGAGGCGGGCGGGGTCCCCCGGCGGGGTGACAAGCAGCGCCTATCAGGCCATCGGAAAGTCCTCTTTGACGCGCCCCCCGGAATTGTCGGAGGCTCATTTCCCAAGCCCCCCTCGACCGAAAGGCCCGTTCCGCCATGCCCGTTTCCCGTTCCGTGCATGGCTGGATTCCGGCGGCGGCCGCGCTGTTCGCCGCCGGGTGGGGTGCGAACCAGTTCGCCCCGCTCTCGGTCGTCTACCGGACGCAGGAGCGCTGGCCCGCCGTCCCGGTCGCCGCCATGTTCACCACGTACCTCCTCGGGCTCCTGCCCGGCCTGCTGCTCGGCGGCCCGGCCGCGCGCCGGGCGGGGCGGCGGCGCGTGGTGCGCTCGGCGCTGGCGCTGTCCGCCGCAGCCAGCGTCGTCCTCGCGGCGGCGGCCGTGTCCCAGGCGGCCGTGTACGTGAGCCGGCTCGCCACGGGCCTCGCGGCCGGTCTCGTGCTGACCGCGGGGACCGCCTGGCTGCGGGAGCTGTCCGCCGGGGCGGGCCGGCCCGACGCCGGGGCGGTCCGCGCCGCGTACGCCACCGGGGGCGGCTTCGCCGCCGGGGCGCTCACGGCGGGCTCGCTCGCCGAGTGGCTGCCGGGGCCGACGGTGCTGCCCGGTCTCGTCCATGCCGCCGTGGTCCTGCTGGTGCTCGCCGCGACCGCCCGGGTGCCCGGGACCACGCCGTCGGAGACGGGCGGCGGGTGGGAGCCGCGGGTCGCGAGCCTCGGCCGGGCGGTGCTCGCGCACCCCCGCTTCCTCTGGGTCGTGCTTCCGGCGAGCCCGGCGGTGTTCGGCGCCTCCACCGTCGCGTACGTCGTCCTTCCGCCGCTGGTGGCCGACCGGATACCCGGGTACGAGCCGGTGTTCAGCGGCCTCGTCACGGCGCTGACGTTCGCCGTGGGCCTCGCCGTCCGGCCGGTGGCGGACTGGCTCGACCACGCGCACAGCGCGCGGGCCACGCTCGTGTCGATGGTCACCGTGATCGCCGGGCTGCTGGTCGGCGCCTGCGCCGCGTACGGGGACTCCGTCGTCCTCGTGGTGGTCGCCGCGGTCCTCCTGGGCGCCGGGTACGGCCTCACGCTCGCGTCGGGGCTGCGGGAGATCGAGCGGCTCGCGCCACCCGCCTCGCGGCCGTCGACCGCCTTCGTCCACCAGGGCGCCGCCTACAGCGGCTTCCTGACCCCGCTGCTGCTCGCCGTGACCGCCGGGGCCGCCCCCTACCCGGCCCTGCTGGCGGGCCTCGCCGCCGGAGGCCTGCTCTGCCTGATGGTCACGGCGCGCTTCAGCCGCCGGAACCTGCCCAGAGGGTGAGCCGGGCGCTCGATTGGCGTGGCCGAGAACCGTCGGGTAGACCCGTGACGTGCTGTTCCGCCAACTCGAGTACCTCGTCGCCCTCGCCCGTGAGCGTCATTTCGCCCGGGCCGCCCAGTCCTGCCACGTCTCCCAGCCCGCCCTTTCGGAGGCGGTCAGGAAGCTGGAGGAGGAGCTGGACGTGCCTCTGGTCCGGCGCGGCCGTACCTACGAGGGGCTGACGCCCGAGGGCGAGCGGATCGTGGTGTGGGCGCAGCGGATCCTGGCCGACCGCGACGCGCTCAAGGACGAGATCGGCGCGCTGCGCACGGGCCTGAGCGGACGGATGCGGATCGGCACGGTCCCGAACGCGTCCGGCGCCGTCTCCCTGCTGACCGCCCCGTTCTGCGCCGCGCACCCGCTGGTGACCGTCGAGGTCCTCGCGGACCTGCGGTCGGAGGAGATCCTGCGCCGGCTGCGGGACTTCGAGATCGACGCCGGGCTCATGTATCTGGGCGCGGAGCTCCCGGAGGGCTTCTCGGTCCTCCCGCTGTACGAGGAGCGGTACGTGCTGCTCACCGGTGTCGCCGACCGGACCGCGCACGGCACGACCGCGACCTGGGCCGAGGCGTCGCGGCTGCCGCTCTGTCTGCTGAGCGGTGCGATGCAGGGCCGGCGGGTGCTCGACGAGGTGTTCGACGAGGTGGGGGCGCGGCCCTCGCCCCGGGTGGAGACCGATTCGGTGGGCGCCCTCTTCTCCCATGTCCGTACGGGCCGGTGGGCCAGCGTCGTGCCGCACACCTGGCTCCATGTCTTCGGCGTCCCGCACGAGATGCGCGCGGTGCCGCTGGTCGCGCCGGAACGGACCGTTCCGGTGGGTCTCGTGGTCGCCTCGCGGGAGCCGGGCTCGGTCATGGCCCGCGCCCTGACGGCCGTGGCTCGGGAGACCGACGTGGCGGCCGCCCTGGAGCGGGTCCCGGGGGACCCGTGACCGGGGTCAGTCCGTGACGAGGCCGACGACGAGGTTGATGGCGGTGGCGAGGATGCTGGTGCCGAAGACGTACGACAGCAGGGAGTGGCGCAGGACCACGGCGCGGACGCGTGGACTGGACACGTCGGTGTCGGAGACCTGATAGGTCATGCCCAGGTTGTAGCTGAAGTAGAGGAAGTCCCGGTACGCGGGCGGCTCCTGGGAGTTGAAGTCGATCCCGCCCTCGGCGCTCGCGCCCTCGGCCGCCCCGCAGTAGAGGTACGCGTACCGCGTGGCGTACATCAGGTGGAGCGCCGCCCACGCCATGAAGACTCCGCTCAGCGCGGTCGCGGCGGCGGCGTGACCGGTGTCGGTGCCGCCGCGCAGCAGCAGGACGACGATGCTGGCGAGCCCGCACAGGGCCACGGCGACGATGACGATCTCGTCGACCGCGGGCCGGAAGTCCTCGCGGCGGGCGTCGCGCCGGGTGGTGGCCGCGTCCATGGGCCAGAGGACGAGCCACCCGGTCACCACGAACACGGTCTCGGTCGCTGCGATACCGGCGAGCGTTCCCATCCGCGGGTCGGCGAGGACGGCGACGACCACCGCGACCACCGCTCCGGCGACGAGCGACCCGGCGAGCCGGGCGACGGCGGACTGTGGCAACCACCGCGTCATGGCGTCCTGAGGGCGACGACCGCCTCGTCCGTGTACGTCAGGAACGTCAGCGTCTCCTGGAAGTACAGCTCGATGCCCTTCGCGTCGTGCCCGGTGTAGCCGATCGCCAGGTCCTGGCCGAGCAGCAGCTCGAAGTCCCCGCCCCGGGTGGAGAGGACGAACGCGCCGGTCAGCGCGGGCGCCCAGATCGGGTCGCCGCCGAGGATGCGGCCCAGGTGCGCGGCGATCGGGTAGCCGTGGTCGGAGGTCTCGCTGACCGCCGTGTACGCGTCGGCGCCGAGCAGCAGCGCGTACGGACCGTCGACCCCGGCCAGGCGCAGGGCGGTCAGGGCCCGGCTGATCGCGTCGGGGTAGTCGCGCGGCTCGGCCGGCAGGCTCAGTTCCGGGTTGGAGGAGCGGGCCCGCAGCCCCTCGATGCCGGCCGCCGCGTACCCGTCGAAGACGGCCCGGTCCTCCGCGAACGCCATGGCGCGCGCCGCGTCCTTGACCGGCTGCCAGTCGGAGTCGTGCGAGCCGCGCTCGACGTCGTCCACGGCGGAGCGGCTCACGGTGAACGGGACACGGAGGTCGACCAAGGGGCGGGCCTCGCGGAGGTGGGCGGTGACGCCGGGGGCGGGCGGGTCGATGGCGGAGAGGTGCCCGGTGCCGGTGGCGGCGAGCCCGGGACCGCCCGGGTCCGGCACGTCGACGACCCGGCGTCCGGCGACGTGCCGCCGGAAGGTGCGGCGGGCCTCCTCCTCGATCTCGGCCCAGGCGGCGGGGGTGATCGGGGCGAGTTCGCGGTGCAGGTTGCCGGTGTCGGCGGGGATCGTCATGACGCTCGGGCTCCTTTGAGGCTGCCGATGCGCAGCGAGTCGTCCCACTGGACGGCGGCGGCCGCTGCAGGCGGGGCGGGGAGGTCGTCGAGGAGATCGGCACTGGGGACGAAGAAGAGGCCCCCGGTGACGGCCGTGGAGAAGTCGAGGATGCGGTCGGTGCGGCCGGGCGGGTCGCCGAGGAACATGTTGCGCAGCATCCGCTCGGTCACCTCGGGGGTCCGTGCGTAGCCGATGAAGTACGTGCCGAACTCGCCCCGGCCGATCGTGCCGAAGGGCATGTTCTCGCGCAGGATCTGCCGTTCGGTGCCGTCCTCGTCGACGATCGTGTTGAGCGCGACGTGCGAGTCGGGCGGCTTGACGTCGTCGGGCAGTTCGACGTTGGCGGCCTTGGTGCGGCCGATGACGTGTTCCTGCTGCTCGACGGTGAGCGACTGCCAGGCCGCCATGTCGTGGACGTACTTCTGGACGACGACGTAACTGCCGCCGTGGAAGGGCGGATCGTCGTCGTCCGCGGTGACGAAGACGGCTTCGCCGGCCGCGTCGCCCTCGGGGTTCTCGCTGCCGTCGACGAAGCCGAGGAGGTCGCGCTCGTCGAAGTACGTGAAGCCGTGGGTCTCGTCGACGACGGTCACGGCGGGGCCGAGGGCCTCGACGAGGAGCCGGGCGAGTTCGAAGCAGAGGTCCATGCGCCGGGCGCGCAGATGGAAGAGGAGGTCGCCCGGTGTGGCCGGGGCCCGGTGCCGGGGCCCGGTGAGCGGCGGGAAGGGGTGGAGCTCGCGGGGGCGCGGCCCGCCGACGAGCCGGTCCCAGGCCGTGGAGCCGATGCCGACGACGCAGGTGAGTCGGTCGTCCGGCGCGCGGAAGGCCACGGACCGCGTCAGCCCGGCCAGATCGGCGAGCGCGTCCCGTACGGCGGTCTCGCCGCCGGGGTTCACCGTGACCACGAGGAACACGGCGGCCTTCGACGGCGGTACGACGACGGGCTGCGGGGTGACCATGGAACTCCCGGCGGAGGGTGGGGTGGACGGGGGCGCGGTCAGGCGGCCGGGGCGATGGTCACCCGGACGTGCTTCATGATCGGCTGGTCGCTCTGTGTGCTGTAGTCGCCGAGCGCGCACAGGACGTTCATCTCGGGCATGTATCCGGCCGCGCAGCCGCGCGGGATGTCGTACGGGATCGCCAGGTAGCCGCGCAGGTGTCGCCGGCTGCCGTCCCTTGCCGTGCTGGTGATGTCGACGGGGTCGAACTTCTCGACGCCGCGTTCGCGCATGTCGTCCTCGTTCATGAAGACGAGGGTGCGCAGGTTCTTGACCCCGCGGTAGCGGTCGTTGTCGGAGTAGATCGTGGTGTTCCACTGGTCGTGGGAGCGCATGGTGCCGAGCGCCAGGGTGCCGGGAGGCGGGACGACGTCGGGGAGTTCGGCGGTGGAGAACTCGGCGCGTCCGGACGGGGTGAGGAAGACCAGCTCGCGAGCGGGCTGCTTGATGCGGAAGCCCAGCGGCAGCCGTACCCGGCGGTTGAAGTCCTCGAAGCCGTCGAGGGCGCGGGCCATCGTGTCGCGGATGCGGTCGTAGTCCTCGACGTACCACTCCCACGGCGTCTCGCTGTCGGGCAGGGCCGCGCGGGCCATGCCGGCGACGATCGCGGGCTCGGAGAGGAGGTGCGCCGAGGCCGGGCGCTTCATCCCGGCCGAGAGGTGCACCATGCTCATCGAGTCCTCGACGGAGGTGCTCTGGAGACCCTTGCGCTGCTGGTCCTTCTCGGTGCGGCCGAGGCAGGGCAGGATCAGCGCCTGCTTGCCGTGGACGACGTGGCTGCGGTTGAGCTTGGTGCTCACCTGGACGGTCAGTTCGCAGGCGCGCAGCGCCTCGTACGTGACGGGGGTGTCGGGCGCCGCGAGGGCGAAGTTGCCGCCCATGCCGACGAAGACCTTCACCTCGCCGCGGAGCATCGCCTCGATGGTCCGTACGGTGTCCAGGCCGTGCTCGCGCGGCGGGTCGATCTTGCAGACCTCCGCGAGCCGGTCCAGGAACTCCGTGCTGGGCCGGTGGTCGATGCCGCAGGTGCGGTTGCCCTGGACGTTACTGTGGCCACGCACCGGGGAGGGCCCGGCGCCCTCCCGGCCCAGATTGCCGCGCAGCAGCAGGAGGTTGACGATCTCCCGTACGGTGTCGACGCCGTGCTCGTGCTGGGTGACGCCGAGGCACCAGCTGACGATGGAGCGGTCCGCCTCGCGGTAGACGCGGGCCGCCTTGAGGATGTCGGCGCGGCCGATCCCCGACTGGTGCTCAAGGTCCTCCCAGGACGTGGCCTCGCACAGGGCGCGGTACTCCTCGAACCCGGCGGTGTGACGCTCGATGAACTCCCGGTCCAGCGCCTTGGGGTCGGCGGAGGACTGCTCCAGGATCGCCTTGGCCATCCCCCGTACGAGCGCCATGTCGCCGCCGATGCGCGGCTGGAGGTTCAGCGTGCTCGTCCGGGTCGCGTGGAAGGTGGCCATGTCCTTGAAGTCGTGCGGGATGATCGTGCGGGTGGCGGCCGCCTCCACGAGCGGGTTGATGTGCACGACCTGGGCCCCCCGGTGGTACGCCTCCGCGAGGGCGGTCAACATCCGGGGCGCGTTGGAGGCGGCGTTGACGCCGAGGATGAACAGGGCGTCGGTCGTCTCCCAGTCCTTGAGATCGACGGTCCCCTTCCCCGTTCCCAGGGACGCCTTGAGGGCCCGGCCGCTGGCCTCGTGGCACATGTTGGAGCAGTCGGGCAGGTTGTTGGTGCCCAGCTCCCTGGCCATGAGCTGGTAGAGGAAGGTGGCCTCGTTCCCGAGCCGGCCCGAGGTGTAGTACGCGGCCCGGTGCGGGGAGTCCAGTGCGCGCAGGGTGCGTCCGACGAGCTCGAAGGCGTCCTTCCAGCTGATCGGGGTGTAGTGGTCCGTGTCGGGGTCGTAGACCATCGGTTCGGTCAGCCGGCCCTGGTTCTCCAGCTCGTAGTCGCTCCAGCCGGCCAGCTCGGTCACCGAGTGGGCGGCGAAGAAGGCGCGGTCGACGCGCTTGCGGGTCATCTCCCAGGTGACGTGCTTGATGCCGTTCTCGCAGATGTCCAGGTGCAGGCCCTTGGTGTCGTCGGGCCAGGCGCAGCCGGGGCAGTCGAAGCCGGTGTTCTCGTGGTTCATCCGCATGATCGCCCGGGGACCGTCCACGAGCGCGCCCTCGCGCATCATGAACCGGGTCACGCTGTTGGCCGCGCCCCACCCGGCGGCCGGGTGGTGATAGGGCTGGAACTCGGGCTCCGCGGTGGGCTCGGGGCCCACCCGCGCCTCGACCTGTTCCTTCTCCTCGGGAGTGGCGCTCATGCTTCCGCCCTTTCGCCGGCCGGGCTCGCGACGGTGTGTTCACGTACCGCGATCCGGGCCAGCTTCGTCAGCATCATGCCGTTGCGGACGGCCATGACGTAGTCCACGGGGAGGCCGTGCATCCGGGTGCCGGGGCCTCGGAGGGGGTGCCAGTCGAGTGTGAAGAGGGTGTTCTCGCCCCAGGGCTTCAGGTTCATGGCGATCCGGGCCGCGCCGAAGGGGTCGGCCTTCGCCTCCAGCTCGAGGCGGCGCTCCGGTTCGCAGACGCGGACGACGCAGGTGTCGTCGAGGGTCAGCGGGCCCGCGCCGACGCGCACCCGCAGCCGGGCACCGACGGCCGGCCAGTGCGGGTCCGCGGAGAGGATCTCCTGCGTCCCCGTCACCCACTCTCCGTAACGGTGACCGTCGGCCAGCAGGCGCCAGACCTCGGACGGCGA
Source organism: Streptomyces sp. NPDC001927 (assembly GCF_053594455.1). Taxonomy (NCBI): domain Bacteria; kingdom Bacillati; phylum Actinomycetota; class Actinomycetes; order Kitasatosporales; family Streptomycetaceae; genus Streptomyces; species Streptomyces sp. NPDC001927. The sequence continues at coordinate 68,060 of NZ_JBSFEN010000003.1, forward strand.
GCTGAGGATCAGACGGCGGTTCCGGGCCACGCCGATCACGCTCCTTCGGGAGGGGTCGGGCCCAGCCTCGTGCCCTACGGCCGTCCGCGCAGTCCGGCAGGACCGAACGGATGGCTCCTGGCGCGCGACGCGCCGACCCGCGAACTCGGACATATCGTTCGTAAGGATCGTGGTCTCACGGATCGCGTTCTCACGGGTCGTTTCCTCACGGTTCGTGTTCACAAGGATCGGCCGCTCCCCTTCCGCGCGCCCCCGCGATTCCCTCGCGCCCCCGCGACCGCCCCCGAAAGGTCGGCTCTCATGCATCCCGCGCTCAGCACCGAACTGCTCGCCAAACTGCGTCAGCCCCGCCCGTATCCGGCCGTGTCGCTGCTCATGCCGACGCACCGCAGGGAGCCCGACAACACCCAGGACCCCGTCCGGCTCCGCAACCTCGTGGCCAGGGCCGGGGAGGCTCTTGAGCAGGACCCCGCGGTGACCCGCGAGCGGCGCCTCGACGTGCTGAGCCAGCTGGAGCTCGCCCTCGGCGAGGTCGACCTCGTCCACGCCGAGGACGGCCTCGTGATCTACGCGGCCCCCGGCGAGCACCACGTCTGGTCCGTGGCCCGGACGGTGCCCGAGCGGGTCGTCCTCGCGGACACGTTCCTCACTCGCAACCTGGTCGCCGCGCAGGCAGCCGAGCAGCCGTTCTGGGCGCTGGCCGTGGCGGCCGACCGGGTCTCCCTCTGGGACGGCGAGGCCGAGCGGGTCGTCGAGCGCACCGGGGACGGTTTTCCGCTGACGCGGAGCCTGGAGGACCCCGACGCCGAGCGGAAGGAGCAGATCGGCGACATGCCGAGCACCTTCCAGGACGAGCAGACCCGCCAGTTCCTGCGGGAGGCGCACGAGGCGATGCGCGTCGTCCTGAGCTCCTCGCCCCGGCCGCTGTACCTGGTCGGGGACGCGCCCGCGCTCGCCCTCCTGGAGGAGCAGGGCGCGCTCGGCAAGGACGTCACCGCCGTCCCGGCCGGCGGTCTGGCCGCGGGCCCGGCGGCGGAGGTGTGGCGGACGCTCCAGCCGCTGCGGGCGGCACGCGAGCAGGCCGACACGGCGGCCGTCGTCTCCGAGCTGGACGCCGCGCAGGGCCGGCGCGAGTTCGCGGGCGGCCTCGACGAGGTCTGGGAGGCCGCGAAGGAGGGCCGGGTCCGCCTCCTTGCCGTCGAGGAGCACTACCGGGCGGTCGTCCGCGACTACGGCGACCACCTCGAACCCGCCGCGCCGGCCGACCTCGACGCGCGCGACGACATCGTGGACGAGGTCGTGGAGCAGGCCCTGGGCACGGGCGCGGGCGTGCGCTTCGTCCCCGACGACACCCTGGCCGGCTCGCGGCGCATCGCGGCAGTACTGCGGTACTGAGGCTGAGGCGCGGGGGCGGAGGCGGAGGCGCGAGAGCGGTACGGAGTCGGGGGCGGTACGGAGAGTCTCCGTACCGCCCCCGTCGTCGCCGGGCCCGCTCCGCGCCTACTCCGTGCCTACTCCGTGCCCGCGAGCTGCTCGGCGAGGGCCTTCTCGTCCTGCTCGGTGAGGGAGGTCTTCAGGAGGGTGCCGCCGAAGGGCTGCATCGCGGCGGCGAACTTGTCCTCGGTAACCTTCGAGGCCATGATCACCACGGCGGCGGAGCCGGGCTTGAGGAGCGAGTCGACCTTGCTCCGGAAGTCCTTGTCGATGCCCATCTGGCTGAGCTTGCCGATGAGGCCTCCCACCGCCGCTCCGACGACGCCGATGGCCGGGGTGAGGATGATGATCCCCAGGAACATGCCCCACAGGGCGCCGGCCGTGGCCGAGACGGCCACCTTCTCGCTCTTGGCGGGGGTGTCCACATGGGTCTCGCCGTCCGCGTCGACCGAGACGACGGCGAGTCCGTTGAGATCGACCACATGGCCGTTCTGGAGCTCCTGCACCGCCTTGAAGGCCTTCTTCGCCACGGATGTGTCCTCGTAGCCGATCACGATGAGCTCGGACATCTCATGTCTCCTTTGTCATCAAACCAGTCACTTCGTACCCTATGCGGGCCACCGGGGGTGGGGCATCAGAGGCACGGGCGGCCGGGGCGCGCCCGCTCCCGCTTCACCTGCCTGGTCTCGCGCACGTGCGGGCGGCGGGGCGCGCGGGGAGAGTGACGTTCATGCGCACCAGCGAGCCGGGCGACGGGCCGGACGACCCGCACGGACCTCCCGGCCGGGCCGTACCTCCCGAGCTGGAGCGGGGGGACACCGAGTTCGGCGACGAGCTGGGCCGCGGGGCGATCTCGACCGGCTCCCTGCCCGAGGCGGGCGCGGTGGACGCGCTGCTGCGCGAGACGCACGCCCGCTATCTGCCGTCGGTCGAGGGCCGGGTCGCCGACTACGTACCGGCGCTCGCTGCGGCGGACCCCTCCTGGTTCGCCCTGAGCCTCGCCGACACGCGCGGGCGGGTGCACGCCGTCGGCTGCGCGGACCGGTCCTTCTCCATCCAGTCGATCTCCAAGGTCTTCGTCTTCGCGCTCGTCTGCGAGCGGCTCGGCCATCGCGCCGCTTGGGAGGCCGTCGGGGTGAACAACACGGGGCTGCCCTACGACTCGGTCATGGCGCTCGAGCTGAACGGCGGCTCCCCGATGAATCCGATGTGCAACGCGGGGGCGCTGGTGACCACCAGTCTGGTGCCCGGGGACAGCGAGACGGCCAAGTGGACGTTCGTCCAGGACGGCCTGTCCGCGTTCGCGGGACGGCGGCTCGAACTCGACGTGGAGGTCTACGAGTCCGAGGCCGCGACCAACCAGCGCAACCGCGGCATCGCCCGGCTCCTGGAGAGCTACGGACGGCTGCCCTTCGATCCGCTGGAGAGCACGGACGTCTACACCCGGCAGTGCGCCCTGACCGTGACCACCCGGGATCTCGCGGTCATGGGCGCAACCTTGGCCGACGGCGGGATGAATCCGCTCACGGGTGTCCAGGTCGTGAAGCCGGGCACCTGCCGCCGCGTGCTCGCCGCCATGGCGGCCTCGGGGCTCTACGAGCGGTCCGGGGACTGGCTGTACGACATCGGGCTGCCCGGCAAGAGCGGTGTGTCGGGCGGGATCGTCGCGGTGGCGCCCGGCAAGTGCGCCCTGGCCTCCTTCTCCCCGCCGCTCGACGCGGCGGGCAACAGCGTGCGCGGGCAGCGCGCGGCGCGCCGCCTGTCCCGGACGCTCGGCCTCAACCTCTTCGCCTCCGCACCCGTGACCGGCGCACCCCGTACACCGAAGGAGCGCAAAACGCCCTGAAGGCGGGCTACCAGCCCGGGATCGTCGGCAGCACCTGCTCCGCGACCCGGAGCAGGACCGCGTCGTCGGGCACGGTGCCGTCCTCGCGCCACATCGCGAGCTCGAAGGAGCCGCCGCTGTCCTTGGCGTCCTTGGCCACGGACAGGACACGGGCCGGGGCGCCCTTGCCCGTGTGCGCGTCGCTCCCGTCGAGGCGGAAGCTGATGGCGACGGTGGACTGCGAGTACACGACCGCCGGGCGGCCGAGCACGGTCCGCGGCCGCGCGCCGTCCCAGAGGAGCCCGGCGTCGGAGCCCTTCACGGGGAGCCCGTCGTAGGTGGCCGCCAGGGACACCGTGTACGTCTCGAACTCCACCTGGGACGTGGGCGTGAAGAGGTCCCGGACGCTGCCGCCGCCCAGACTGATGGAGCCGTCGCTCCCATTGGCGGACGTCGCCATCTCCCCGGGGGTGCCGAGGAGTTGGGCGAGGTCGGGGCGGTTCAGCGCCCGGCACAGCTGCTCGCCGCTCACGCGCGGGCCCGCGTCGTCCGCCGCATCCGCGGGCGGCGGCGTCGGCGGCTTGCCGCTGTCGCCTCCCGAACAGGCGGCAGGCCGCCGTTCGGCGCCGGTGACGGGGGTGTCCGCCACCTCGCCGTAGGCCCAGAGCGCGGCGCCGAGCGCGGGTATCAGCATCAGCCCCATGATGGTCTGCCCCCACACGCCCGCGCCCTTCGGAAGCGCGTCGATGTCCTCGGCCATATCAAGATCCCCCCTGTGCGACGGGGCACCGTAACCCGTGATCAGCGGGCGGACAAGACCCGGCCGCCGCCCTTCGGGGTATCCGGGTGGGCGGCTGCCGCGCGGCGGGGGCGGTCGGCCCACCCGTACGGGATATCAGTGGTCGCAGGCGGCGGTCGGCGGCGATCGTCCCGTTCCCGGAAAGGCCGAAGCCCAGTGAGCGTCAAGCCCGTTCCCGAGGGATACCCGAACCTCACGCCGTACCTCAGTGTCGACGGGGCCGCGGCCGCGATCGACTTCTACGTCGCCGTGCTCGGCGCGACCGAGCGGATGCGGATGCCCGCGCCCGGCGGCACCATCGGCCACGCCGAGTTGGAGGTCGGCGACTCGCTCCTCATGCTCGCGGACGAGTACCCGGACATCGACTTCCGCTCCCCCAAGGCGCTGGGCGGCACGCCCCTCACGCTGCACCTGTACGTGGAGGACGTCGACGCGGTCTTCGCCAAGGCGCTCGCGCACGGCGCGCGGGAACTGAAGCCGGTCACGGACGAGTTCTACGGCGATCGCATCGGCCAGTTCATGGACCCCTTCGGCCACCGCTGGAGCGTCGCCACGCATGTGGAGGACGTGTCGGAGGAGGAGATGACCAAGCGCGCCGAGAAGGCGATGGGCTCCCCGAACGCCGGCTGATCCAGCCGGCGGGCGGTGCGCGGGGTCAGGCGGGTGGGGCGGGCGGCGTCAGGCGGACGGGGTCAGGCGGGCGGGTCTCCGTAGGCGGCCCTGCTGGCCTCGATCTCCTCGATGTGCTCGATCGCCCAGCCGGCGAGGGCGAGCGCCGGGCCGATCAGGCTCCGCCCGGTGGCGGTCAGGGCGTACTCGACCCGCGGCGGGACCTCCGGATACGACGTCCGCGACACCAGGCCGTCGCGCTCCAGGTTCCGGAGGGTCAGCGTCAGCATCCGCTGCGAGATGCCCGGGATCTGCCGGTGCAGGTCGGTGAAGCGGAGGGCGCCCCGGTCGAGCGTCGTCACCACCAGCAGCGTCCAGGTGGCGGAGATCCGGTCGAGCACGGCGCGGACCGTCCGCCCGCCGTCGCCCCGGATCAGGCACGTGTGTTCGTACGCCGTCATACCGGCTCCCTCTCCTCACGCACACCCGTGTGCCTTTTGTACGCCCCTCGACGGTCCCCCATCATGAGGCCACTTCCGTCCGGGAACCATGTGCGAGGGGGCACTCGTGAACGTCGCCTACTGGATCGTCGCCGCGCTGCTGGCGGTCTTCTACCTGTACGCCGGATCCATCAAGGTCCTCCGGAGCAGGGAGCGGCTCCAGCCCATGATGGGGTGGGTCGACCGCGTCCCCATGCCGGCCGTCAGGGCCATCGGCACGCTGGAGGTCCTCGGCGCGGTGGGCCTGATCCTGCCGCCGCTGACCGGGATAGCACCCTGGCTCGCCGTCGCCGCCGCGATCGGCTTCGTCCTGATCCAGGTCGGGGGCATCGTCGTCCATCTGTCCCGCGGCGAGGCCCGGCAGATCGGCCTCAACATCGCCCTGCTGCTGACCGCCACAGCGGCCACCTGGCTGGGCCTCGCCCGGCTCTGAACCAGGCCGCACGACCACAGCCGGGTCAGGTGCCGAAGCGGCGACGGGAGTCCTCGATGGCGCCGAGATACGTATGCGTCCAGGCGCACAGGCCGTCGATCGTCACGCGGAGGGCGAGGCCCGGCTCGGTGAGGGCGTATTCGACGCGTGGCGGGACCGTGGGGTGCACGGTGCGCTCGACCAGGCCGTTGCGCTCCAGCATGCGCAGGTTCTGCGTGAGCATCTTGTGGCTGATGCCCTCGATCCCGTCCCGCAGGGCGCTGAAGCGCAGGGTGTCCTCACCCAGGATCTCGATGATCAGGAGCGCCCATTTGTTGGCGACGTCGGAGAAGATCTCCCGGCCCAGTGAGTCCGCGCGTCGCACGTCCGCGTCCTCGGGCAGGCCGCTGAACTGCTTGGTCACCATCGGGTTCCCCAGTCACTGGAAAGTGCGTTCTTCCATGTCACGGACCACTCTCCTACGGTTCCTGGGTAACCACAAGAGAGCACGAGAGGCACCATCATGGCCATCACCTTTGTGAACCCCGCCGGCCTGCCCGAGGTCCCCGTCTACCGGCAGGTCGCGGTGGCGACGGGGTCGAAGCTGGTGTTCATCGCCGGACAGGTCGCCTGGACCCCCGACGGGGTCACCGTCGGCAAGGACGACCTGCCCGCCCAGGTCGAGCAGTGCTACGTCAACATCGCCACCGCCCTGGCCGAGGTCGGCGCGTCCTTCCAGAACGTGGCGAAGCTGACCGTCTACGTCGTCGACTGGACCCCCGACAAGATGCCGCTGCTGATGGAAGGCCTCGAGCGGGCCTCCGCACGACTGGGCTTCACCCCGGTGCCGCCGGCGACGATGATCGGCGTCGCGGCCCTCGACGTACCGGAGCACCTGGTCGAGGTGGAGGCGACCGCGGTCATCGACTGATCCGCGGAGGCGGACGACGAGCCGAGGGTGCGGCCTCGGCTCCGTCGACTGTCGGCTACTTGCCGAAGCCGTCGAACTTCACTTCCGGACCGCAGACGTTGAAGGTACCGGCCGAGCCGTTGGCCTTGGTCACCTTGACGGTGCGGCCCTCGTCGTCCGGCAGCGCGATCTCGACCGTGGAGGCCTGGATCGCGCACACCTCGCGGGCGGAGGCGCTGCCCTCGAGGTTGAGGTCGACGTAGAGGACCGTCGCCGTGGCGGAGGCGCCGGGCTTGATGTCGACGGCGTCGGTGCCGTTCGCGGAGGTGTCGGCGCTGATCGGCTCGGCCTTGCCCTGGTCGTCCTTGGCCACCAGGGTGCTGGCGCCGACGAGGGTGCAGGTCGCCTGGGAGGTGTTGGTGACCTTGACGGTCGCCGCGGCCGGCTCCTGCTCGCTTGCGTGGTGGGCGGAGGCGATGAACGCGACCGAGGTGTTCTTCGTCGTGCACGCGGACGTGGCGCCACCCGTTCCACCGCCGGTCGAGGTGCCCTTGGAGGGCGACGCGGAGGTGGTGGCGCTCGCCGAGGCGGAAGCGGAGGCCGAGGCCGAGGCCGAGGCGGAAGCCGGTCCCCGCGCCTCCCCTGTACACCTGGCCCTCGGCGTAGTACGTCGCCTTGACGTCCGCCTTCGTGTTGACGGACGTACGGGGTCAGCCCGTCGCCCCAGACGTTGAGGTCCGAGCCGCTCGGGTGGTAGTCGTCGACGCCGACGACGTCGACCCGGTCGGCAGATCGGCGAGGAGGGCCCGGTACTCAGGGGTGTTCGCCTCCCGGTCGACGACTCGGTCGAACCACGCCTGGTCGGTGGTGAGCGTCGCGACGGGGGCGGACGGGGAGCCGCCCAAGCGCTGCCCCTCGACCTGGGTGAGGACGCGGCTGAAGTCCTTCAACGCCGAGCCGGGGTACGGCTGGTGGAAGCTCGCCCCCACGATCCCCGCGGCCGCCCCGCCGTTGACGAGAGTCGCGCCCGGAGGCCCTTCATGCGCAGGCGTACGTTCATGGCCGATCGAGGAGCGAGCCAACGAACCGACTGACGGGTGAACAAGCGAGCGGGCAGATCGTAGGGGAGCCGCCACCGCGCGGCGGGGTGGACAGGACCTTCAGGAGTGACTTAGGTTAGCCTTACCTAAGCCGCATCGGATGCTCCGATGTCCGTCGCCACGCGAGGAGTTGCCTTGAGCGCCGTCACCGACACCGCCCCGTCCGACCAGGTCGCCGCGGAGCGCGTCCGCTCCATCCTGGCCCAGGCGGTCTCGCTCTCGCTCACCACCGACGGGCAGTGTTACGACCTCATCGGCATGCACACCGTGGGGCGGACCGGGCGGATCACCCTCACCACCCAGGCCGACAGCCCGCTGACCGCCCAGGTCGCCGCGGCGCCGCACGGCAGCCTGGCCGTCCTCCTCGAGTTCACCGACATCGCGCCGACCCCCCTGCGGGACCGGGTGCGTGCCCGGGTGACGATCTCGGGCTGGCTCGCCCCCGCAGGCCCGGCGGACGTGGTCGAGGAGGCGGACGGGAACGGCGGCGGCGAGGGGCTCCGGCTCGACCTCGCGCGCGTCACGCTGCGGACCGCCGCCGGGACGCAGGAGGTGAGCCTGGACGCGTACACCCTCGCGCGCCCCGACGCGCTCGCCGTGGAGGAGGCCGCGATGCTCACACATCTCGCCGACGCCCACGCGGACATGGTGGCCGACCTCGTCGTCCTCGCCGGGTCGCGTCTGCCGTACGGGGTGGTCCGGGCGCTGCCGCTGGCCGTGGACCGGTACGGCATCACGCTCCGGTGCGAGTACCGCGAGGGCCACTGCGACCTGCGCATCCCCTTCCCCGTCGAGGCCAGGGACGCGGCCGAGGCCGGTGAGCAGGTCCGGCGGATCCTCACGACGCCCTCCTGCTCCCACCGCCGGCACCCTTCGCCCCGCGCGTGACGGTAGCCCCGTCACCCCGTCGTCCCGGGCAACTCGTCGGCCCCGATGAGGGGTTGACCTGCCCGGACAGGCGTCACTTAGGTTAGGCTAAGCTAAATCACACGTCAGGGGTGGTCGGCGCGGACCCGTGCCCGCCACCCGGGGGGAGGAACCACCCATGGGCCTGCCGACCGTCGGCCCCTACCCCCTGCCCGACCGCGCCGCCCTCCCCCGCTCCTGCGTCTCCTGGTCCATCGACCCCGCGCGCGCCGCGCTCCTGGTCCTCGACATGCAGAACCACTTCGTGGAGGCGTTCCCGGCCGGGCAGAGCCCGGTCGTCGAACTCGTCGACAACATCACGGCCCTGCGCGAGCTCGCCGGCACTCTCGGGATGCCCGTCGTCTTCAGCGCCGAGCCGGCCGCCCAGCGGCCCGGCCAGCGCGGCCTGGTCGCCGACGTCTGGGGCCCCGGTATAGGGGACGAGCCCGACGCGGCCGCGATCGTCGCGCCGCTCACGCCGCGCACCGGCGAGCACCTGCTCGCCAACGTGCGACACAACGCCTTCCTCCGCAGCCATCTCGGCCGGCTGCTGCGCTCCGAGGGCCGCGACCAGCTGATCATCTGCGGGGTCTACGCCCACCTCGGCGTCCTCCTGACGGCGGCCGACGCCTTCATGAACGACATCCAGCCCTTCGTCGTCGCGGACGCCGTGGCGGACTTCTCCCCCGAGGAACACGCGATGGCGCTGCGCTGGGCCGCCCGCAGCGGCGTGGTGTGCACGACCGAATCCCTGCTGCGGGACCTCTTGCTCAGCAGGGCGCAACCTGCCGTTCGCCGGGACGCGTGACCTAGTCCCCCTGACGGCGACCTGCGGCGCCGATCCTGTGACCGCAGCCCCCCACGGACAGGGAGAAACGAAGAAGATGACCGTACGGGTCGCGGTGGCCGGTGCCAGCGGCTACGCGGGCGGGGAACTCCTGCGCCTGCTGGATTCGCATCCCGGCGTGGAGCTCGGCGCGCTCACCGGGCACAGCAGCGCGGGCCGCCCGCTCGGGTCCGTGCAGCCGCAGCTGCCCGGGCTCGCGGACCGGGTCCTGACGGAGACCTCCGCGGCCGCCCTGCGCGGCCACGACGTGGTCTTCCTCGCCCTGCCGCACGGGCAGTCGGCCGCGCTCGCGCGGGAGCTCGACGCCGACACGGTGGTCGTGGACTGCGGGGCGGACTTCCGGCTCCGCGACCCGGAGGCCTGGGAGCGGTTCTACGGCTCCGGGCACGCCGGGACCTGGCCGTACGGCCTCCCCGAACTTCCCGGCACCCGGGACGAGTTGAAGGGCGCCACCCGGATCGCGGTGCCCGGCTGCTATCCGACGGCGGTCACGCTCGCGCTGTTCCCCGCGTACGCGGCGCGGCTGGTCGAGCCGGACGCGGTGATCGTCGCGGCCAGCGGGACCTCGGGGGCCGGGCGGGCGCTCAAGCCGCACCTGCTCGGCGCCGAGGTGATGGGCTCCATGACGCCGTACGGCGTGGGCGGCGGCCACCGGCACACCCCCGAGCTGACGCAGAACCTCTCCCTGGTGGCGGGCGAGCACGTGACGGTCTCCTTCACGCCGACGCTGGCTCCCATGTCCCGGGGCATCCTCGCCACCTGCTCGGCCCGGCTGCGCCCGGAGGTCGCGAGCGGCGGCGAGGCCGCGGTGCGGTCCGTGTACGAGGCCGCCTACGCCGACGAGCCGTTCGTACGGCTCCTGCCGCCCGGGCGGTGGCCGTCGACCGCCGCCGTCCTCGGCTCCAACACCGCCCAGGTGCAGCTCGCCGTCGACCCGGAGGCCGACCGGCTGATCTGTGTGAGCGCCATCGACAACCTGGTCAAGGGCACCGCGGGTGGCGCGGTGCAGTGCATGAACCTCGCCCTCGGCCTGCCCGAGGGCCTGGGCCTGCCCACGAATGGAGTGGCTCCTTGAGCGTGACCGCTGCCCGTGGATTCCTCGCCTGCGGTGTCGCCGCCGGCATCAAGGAGTCCGGCGATCGTGACCTCGCGCTGGTGGTGAACCGGGGCCCGTCCCGCGCGGCCGCCGGCGTCTTCACCTCCAACCGCGTGCAGGCCGCGCCCGTACGCTGGACCCGTCGCGCCCTCGCCGACGGCCGGCTCGCGGCCGTCGTCCTCAACTCCGGTGGCGCCAACGCCTGTACGGGGCAGCCCGGCGCGGTCGACGCGCTGCTCATGGCCGAGCGGACGGCGCGGGCCCTGGACACCGAGCCGCACGAGGTCGCGGTGTGCTCCACCGGACTCATCGGCGTCATGCTGCCGATGGACCGGGTCACGGCCGGCATCGACACCGCCGCCGAACTGCTCCGCGAGGACGGCGGGGAGGACGCGGCCCGCGCCATCAAGACGACGGACTCGGTGCACAAGACCGCCGCCGTCACCCGGGACGGCTGGACGGTCGGCGGCATGGCCAAGGGCGCGGGGATGCTCGCCCCCGGCCTCGCCACCATGCTGGTCGTCCTCACCACCGACGCCGACGTCGACGCCGGCGCGCTCGACGCGGCGCTCCGCCGGGCGGTGCGCACCACCTTCGACCGGGTCGACTCCGACGGCTGCATGTCCACCAACGACACCGTCCTGCTGCTCGCTTCGGGCGCCTCGGGGATCGTCCCGGACGCCACGGCCTTCGACGAGGCCGTGCACGCGGTCTGTCTCGACCTGGCCGGGCAGCTGGTCGCGGACGCCGAGGGCGCGTCCAAGGAGATAGCGGTGACGGTCGTCGGCGCGGCCTCCGAGGAGGACGCCGTCGAGGTGGGCCGCTCCATCGCCCGGAACAACCTGCTCAAGTGCGCGCTGCACGGCGAGGACCCGAACTGGGGCCGGGTGCTCTCCGCGATCGGTACGACGGCGGCGGCCTTCGATCCGGACCGCCTGGACGTGGCCATCAACGACGTCTGGGTCTGCCGGAACGGCGCGGCGGGCGAGTCCAGGGAGAAGGTCGATCTGTCGGGGCGCCGGATCACCATCACGGTGGACCTGTGCGCGGGCGAGTCCTCCGCGGTGATCTGGACGAACGACCTCACCGCCGAGTACGTCCACGAGAACAGCGCGTACAGCTCATGAGCGGACAGGGAACGGTGACGGGACCGACCGCCGGGGAGGCGGCCGGGGTGACCGAGGGCCTGACCGCCGGGCTGACCGCCGCAGATCTGCCGTGGCTGGAGGAGCTCCAGGGCCGCACGGTCGTCGTCAAGTTCGGCGGCAACGCCATGGTCGACCCCGCGCTGCACCGGACGTTCGCCCAGGACGTCGTGGAGCTGTGGCACGCGGGCCTGCGCCCGGTCGTCGTGCACGGCGGCGGGCCGCAGATCAGCGCGATGCTCGACCGCCTCGATCTGGAGGTCAGGTTCGAGGCGGGTTTACGCGTCACGACGCCCGAGACGATGGATGTGGTCCGCATGGTGCTCACCGGCCAGGTCCAGCGGGACCTGGTCGGCGCGCTCAACGCCCACGGACCGTTCGCGGTGGGCATGTCGGGCGAGGACGCGCACACCATGACGGCGGTACGGCGCCCGGCGTGGGTGGACGGCCGGCCGGTGGACATCGGGCTCGTCGGCGAGGTCGTGGCCGTGGAGCCGGGCACCGTACGGACGCTGCTCGACCAGGGCCGTATCCCCGTGGTGTCGCCCGTGGCGCGAGGTGAGGACGGGGAGGTCTACAACGTCAACGCCGACCTCGCGGCCTCGGCGCTCGCCGTCGCGCTCGGCGCGGAACGGCTGGTGGTCCTCACCGACGTGGAAGGGCTGTACGCGGACTGGCCGCACAGCACCGAGGTGATCGACCGGCTCACGGCGGCCGAACTCGACACCCTGCTGCCGGGGCTCGCGAGCGGCATGCTCCCGAAGATGGAGGGCTGTCTGCGCGCGGTACGCGGGGGTGTGCGGCGCGCCCACGTCCTGGACGGCCGGGTGCCGCACGCCCTGCTGCGCGGCGTGTTCGCCGAGGAGGGCCCGGGCACGACCGTCGTCCCGGACGAGAAGCCCGGCAACGGGACAGAGGAGGACCCCAGGTGACCGCGGAGGCCGACGCCAACGCCACCCCGCTCACGCGCCGTTGGAGCGCGGTGATGATGGACACGTACGGCACTCCCCCGCTGGCCCTGGTCCGGGGCGAGGGCAGCACGGTGTGGGACGAGGCGGGCCGTGCGTACACGGACTTCACCGGCGGCATCGCGGTGAACACCCTCGGGCACGCGCACCCGGCCGTGGTTGCGGCGGTGCAGGACCAGATCGGCCGGCTCGCGCACGTCTCGAACCTGTTCGTGGCCGGGCCTCCCGTCGCGCTGGCCGAGCGGCTGCTCGGTCTCCTCGGCCGGGAGCGGGGCCGGGTGTTCTTCGCCAACTCCGGTACGGAGGCGGTGGAGGCCGCCTTCAAGATCGCCCGCAGGACGGGGCGGCCGCACCTGGTCGCGGCCCAGGGCGGCTTCCACGGGCGCACCGTCGGGGCGCTCGCGCTCACCGGACAGCCCGCGAAGCGGGAGCCGTTCCTGCCACTGCCGGGCGAGGTCACGCACGTGCCGTACGGAGACGTCGAGGCGCTGCGCGCGGCCGTGACCGAGGAGACCGCGGCGGTCGTCCTCGAACCGATCCAGGGCGAGGCGGGGGTCGTTCCGGCGCCCGAGGGCTATCTGCGGGCCGCCCGCGAGATCACCCGGGCGACGGGAACCCTGCTCGTCCTCGACGAGGTGCAGACCGGGATCGGCCGTACCGGCCACTGGTTCGCGCACCAGGCCGCCTCGGGCGTGGACCCGGACGTGGTCACGCTCGCGAAGGGCCTGGGCGGCGGGCTGCCGATCGGCGCCACGGTCGCCTTCGGCGAAGCGGCCTCGCTCCTCGGCCCCGGGACGCACGGCTCCACGTTCGGCGGCAACCCGGTCGCCTGCGCGGCCGGCCTCGCCGTCCTGGAGACCATCGAGGCGGAGGGCCTGCTCGACCGGGTGACCCGCGTGGGTGCCGCCCTGCGCCGGGGCATCGAGGACCTGGCGCACCCCCGGATCGCCGAGGTCCGCGGCGCGGGCCTCCTCCTGGGCATGGCCCTCACGGAACCGGTCGCCCCCCTCGTCCAACGGGCCGCGCAGGACGCCGGTTTCCTGATCAACGCGGCGAACCCGACCACCGTACGCCTGTCCCCGGCCCTGACCCTGACGGCCGACGAGGCCGCCCAACTCGTGAAGGCCCTCCCGGAGATCCTCTCCGCCTGAACAGCGGCGCGGATCCCGGACCACTCCGGGCAGCCGGTGGACGTGCATCACGACCACCGGCTGCCTCGACGATCCCGCTGCCGACCGCCCGACATGATCCGCCGGACAGGCGTCGGCAGCCTTGGAGGTCGATGCCCTCTCATGGCGCCGAGACAACGGCTCCCTCGACGTTGGCGATCATCGTGCGGAGCACCTTGAGGGCGGCCACGTACTCCTCGTCGCTGATGCCCTTGTGGACCTCCTCGCGCAGCTCCGTGACCAGGCCGCGCAGCCGGGCCCTGGCGGCCTCGCCGGCGTCGGTGAGGTGCAGGTGCTGGTCGGCGTCGGTCCGTAGCCAGCCGCGGTGGAGCAACTGGTCGATGACGCGAGGTATTTCGCGCTGCCCGTCGGCGAGGGGGGTCAGTTGGGCGATCACCTCGTCACGGCTGGGTGGCTTGGGCCCGCCGTTGACTCGGTTGAGGACCCAGTACTGCGGCTGCGTGACATCGATCCTGGCCATGGCGTCCCGCAGATGCCGGGTCACGGCCTCGTGGGCGAGGCCGCTCCAGTAGCCGATGGGCTGGCTCGCCAGCATGTCTTCCGTGGCGGCCGGATCGGCCGGGGCCTGGTCGGTGATGCTGTCGTTCGACGGTTTCATGATCACCGACGCTACATGTCGACCTCGGGGAGCGGACCTATAGGGCCCGGGCCAGGATGCGGGCGTTGCGGCGGGGGTCCAGGGACTGGGCCCAGGCCGGGGGTGCCAGGGTCGCGTGGGTGGGGGTGAAGCCGTGGCGGAGGAAGAGGTCGCCGCCGCCGGTCGTCGCCGTGAACAGGGTGCGCAGGGAGCGGGTCCTGGCCTTCGTCAGTGCGGCGCGCAGGAGCCGGGCCCCCGTGCCGCAGCCCTGACGGTGGCCGGCCACGCAGAAGTTGTAGAGGACGCCCGCCTTGTCGGCGGCGTACGCGCGCAGGCCGAGGCAGCCGTCGAGGGTTCCCCCGGCGGACTCCGCGACGAGGAAGTCGGACGCCTGGTCGGCGTAGAGGGAGAGCGGGCGCTCGCGGAGCGCTCCCGAGCGGACGAACGGCAAGGAGAGGGCGGCGAGCGCCTCGGCGTCCTCCGGCCGTGCCGTCCGGACGCGGGGCCCGCCGCCGGGGAGGTCGGGTACCTCTGAGACCTCGGGGAGATGCGTGAGGTCGGTGAGAGCCGGGGCGGCAGGCAGGGCGGGGAGGACGAGCGGAGCGAGTGCGCGCGGCGACAGCGGGGCCTGGCGCGGCGGGGCCGTGGTCAAGGCGTTCCTTCCTCGGTCCACCGTGCGCGCAGAGACGATCGGCTCGTCGCGCCAACCGGCGGATCAGTCGAACTAAGGTTAGCCTTACTTGAATTGACCGCCAAGTCGACTGGCCCCGCTCAGCAGGGCCGCCCCGGATAGTCGTCGCTCTCCGGCACCCCGGCCCGCCGCATCCGGCGGACGACCTCCGCCAGCTCGGCGTCCTCCACGGCGGCCGGGATGTTCAACTCCCGGTCGAAGACGATGTCCTCGCCCTCTGCCGTGTGCCAGATCACCCAGCGGGACGGCCCCTGGGCGCCCTGCCAGAGGGGCGCGTGGCGCTCCAGCGGCGAGTCCGCCTGCCCCGTCACAGCTTCTTCCCGGTCGTCGCCTCTCGCCCGTCCACGAAGGTCGCCACGACCTCGATGTCGCCGATCCGGGAGGTGTCGACGCGGCGCGGGTCGTCGCCGAGGACCACGAGGTCGGCCCGCTTGCCCGGGCTGAGGCTGCCGGCGGTGTCGTCCCAGCGGCAGGCGTACGCGCCGGCGACCGTGTACGCGTACAGCGCCTCGTCGACCGTGATCGCCTCGTCGGGGCCGATGAGCTGCCCGGACGTCGAAGCCCGCTCGACCATGAACTGGACGGCCCGCAGGGGCGATCCGTCCGTGACAGGCCGGTCGGAGCTGCCGACGAGCGTGACGCCGTGGTCGAGGAAGCCCCGGCCCCGGTACATCCAGGGGGCGCGCTCGGCGCCCATGATCGTCGCGTAGTCGTCGCCGAAGTAGCGGAGGAAGTTGGGCTGGACGACGGCGCTGAGACCGAGCCGGGCGAAGCGCGGAAGCTGGTCGGGGCGGATGAGGCCCGCGTGCTCGATGCGGTGGCGCGCGTCGGTGCGGGGCCGCAGCTCCTGCGCACGCTCCAAGGCGTCGAGCGCCAGGTCCGCGGCCCGGTCGCCGATCGCGTGGACGGCGAGCTGCCAGCCGCCCAGGTGACCGTCGACGATGAGGGAGGTGAGGTGTTCGGGGTCGGCCTGGAGCTGGCCGGTGTGGTCCGAGCCCTCGTACGGGGCGGTGAGCGCGGCCGTACGGGCCATCATGCCGCCGTCGGTGTAGATCTTCAGCGCGCCGACGGAGAGCCAGTCGTCCCCGAAGCCCGTCCGCAGGCCGAGGTCGAGCCCGCGCGGGATGCCGTCCCGCTCGTGCGCGCCGACCTGCCGCAGCGTGTCGCCGCCCGGCATGAGCTGGACCCGCAGGGGCAGCCGGCCCTGGTCGCGCAGGAGTTGGTACGCGCCGAGTTCGACGGGGCTGTGGCCGAGCAGGCCGCCGCCGATGCCGGCCTCGGCCACGGCGGTGATGCCCTCCGTGAGGCACTCGCGGGCCGCGTACTCGACGGCGTCGGCCAGCTCCTCCTGCGCGTACGGCAGCCGCAGCTTGCGCACCGCGCCCATCGCGCTCTCCACGAGGACGCCGTCCTCGTGCGGAACGTCCGCCGGGAGCAGGTCGAGGACGGCCGTGTTGACGACGCAGGCGTGGCCGGACTGGTGCATCACGAAGAGCTTGTGGCCCTGGCTGACGCGGTCGAGTTCGGTGGCCGTCAGGTGCCGCCCGAGGGCCCGCTGGTCGTAGCCGCCGACGCTCACCCACGCGCCGGGGGTGTTCTTGCGGGAGCAGGCCTCTGCCACCACGTCGAGAACGTCCTCGACGCGCGCGAGTCCGGCGAGGGACGGGGAGCTCGCCTTGAGGCCGGTCCACGCGAGGTGGACGTGGCTGTCGATGAACCCGGGCAGCACGGTGGCGCCCTGGAGGTCGATGACCTCGCGGGCGGGCAGCGAGGTCACGGCCTCGTCCAGGCCGACGATCCTGCCCTTCCAGATGCCCAGGTCGTGGGCGACCGGGTGGTCCGGGTCCATGGTGAGGACGCGGGCGTTCGTCAGCCTCGTGCAGA
This sequence comes from Streptomyces sp. NPDC001927, assembly GCF_053594455.1. NCBI lineage: Bacteria > Bacillati > Actinomycetota > Actinomycetes > Kitasatosporales > Streptomycetaceae > Streptomyces > Streptomyces sp. NPDC001927. Next base: position 84,953 of record NZ_JBSFEN010000003.1, read on the forward strand.
GCATCATGGGCGGTCCGTTCGTAGGAACTACGGGGTCTCGGCGAGGACGGCGGCCGCGTCGGATGCGTCCTCGGATGCTGGGGCGGGCGCCTGGTCGGACGGCTCGTCGACTTCCGGCTCGAAGCGGCGGGGCGCGGCGGGGATCATCAGCGGGGTGCCGGTCTCGGGGTCGTCGATGATCCGGCAGCGCAGCCCGAACACCTCCTCGACCAGTTCGGCCGTCATGACCGTGGCCGGGTCGCCCTGGGCCGCGATGACGCCGCCGGGTCGCATCACGATGAGGTGAGTGGCGTACCGGCAGGCCTGGTTGAGGTCGTGCAGGACCGCCACCACGGTCTGGCCCTTGCGGGCGTGCAGTTCGGCGCAGAGGTCGAGGACCTCGACCTGGTGGGCGATGTCGAGGAACGTGGTCGGCTCGTCCAGCAGCAGGATGGAGGTCTGCTGGGCGAGCACCATGGAGAGCCACACCCGCTGCCGCTGGCCGCCGGAGAGGTCGTCCACGGGTCGGTCGGCGAGCTCCAGGACGCCGGTCTGCCGCATCGCCTCGACGACGGCCGCCTCGTCCTCGGCGGACCACTGCTTGAGCAGCCGCTGGTGCGGGTATCGGCCGCGGGCCACAAGGTCGCCGACGGTGATGCCGCCGGGCGCGCTGGAGGACTGCGGGAGCAGGCCGAGCCGGCGGGCGACCTCGCGGGAGCGGTACGAGGCGATGGCGGCGCCGTCGAGGTAGACCTGACCGGCCTTGGGCTTGAGCATCCGGGCGAGCGCGGTGAGCAGCGTCGACTTGCCGCAGGCGTTCGGCCCGAGGATGACCGTGAAGGAGTGGTCGGGGATGTCGACGCTCAGCTCCGTCGCGACGGTCCGCTGGTCGTAGGAGAGCGTGAGGTCCTCGGCGCGCAGCCGGGGGCCGGGGGCGTTCTTCGTTCCAGTCATGCGCGGCTCTTTCGCGACTCGGTGATCAGCAGCCAGATGAGGTAGGCGCCGCCGACGGCGCCGGTCGCCGTGCCGACGGGCAGCAGCGCGGGGGCGAACAGCCGTTGGACGGCGAGGTCGCTCAGGGCGAGCAGGAAGGCGCCCATGAGGGCGGAGGACACCAGGGCGGGTCCCGAGGAACGGGTGAGGGTGCGGACCACCTGGGGCGCGGCCAGGGCGATGAAGGCGATGGGGCCGGTGACGGCGGTCGCGAACGCGGCGAGGGCGACGCTGATGACGAAGAGGATCGTGCGCGTCCGCGTCACGTTGACGCCGAGGGCCGTCGCCGTGGCGTCGCCCATCTCGACCATGGAGAGGCGGCGGGAGAGGAGCAGGGCGGGCGGCAGCAGGACCGCGAGGGCGAGTCCGATGGCGTTGGCGTGCATCCACAGCCGGTTCCCGAGGCTGCCGATCAGCCACGCCTGCGCCTCCTGGGCCTCCTGGAAGGTCGCCCGGGTGATCAGGTACGAGTTGACCGCGAGCAGCAGGGCGCTGACGCCGATGCCGATGACGACGAGCCGGAACCCCTGCAACCCGCGGCCGATCAGCAGAAGATGGACGACGAGGGCCGTGGCGAGGCCGCCGATCAGGGCGCCGATCGCGATCTGGGTCATGCTGCCGCGCAGCACGATGATCACGACGAGCGCGCCCACGGCCGAGCCGTTGGTGAAGCCGATGATGTCGGGGCTGCCGAGGGAGTTGCGGGTGAGGCTCTGCAGGATCGCGCCGCTCACGCCCAGGGCCGCGCCGACGAAGACCGCGGTCAGGATGCGCGGCATGCGCAGGGTGTTGACGACGAAGTCGGCGGCGCCGGAGCCGTTTCCGGTGAGGGCGCCGACGACCTCCCCGACGGTCAACTTGAAGTCGCCGGTGGTCAGGGTGATGCCGATGACGACGACGAGCGCGAGGAACAGCAGGGCGGTCACCGCGATCGTACGGCCCTGGAAGCGCAGCGAGAGGCCGCCCGATCCCGCGCGGACGACCCGGCCGCTGATCACGCGGGGGACGGGCTGCGGCTGCGGCGGGGTCTTGAGGGTGGAGACGTCCGTCTCCCGTACGGCGCTCACAGCATGACCAGCTTTCGACGGCGGCACAGCGCGATGAACAGGGGCGCCCCGAGGAACGCGGTGACGATGCCGACCTGCACCTCGCCCGGCGCTCCGAGCACCCGGCCCAGCACGTCCGAGCCGATGAGCAGGACCGGTGCGAGCAGCGCCGAGTACGCGAACACCCAGCGCTGGTCGGCGCCGGCGACGAACCGGGCGACGTGCGGAACGGCCAGGCCGACGAAGCCGATCGGTCCGGCCGCGGCGGTGGCCGCCCCGCAGAGCAGCATCACGGCGACGGCCGCGAGGACGCGGGTGCGGCCGACGTGGACGCCCAGGGCGCGCCCCATCTGTTCGCCCATGGCGAGGGCGTTGAGGGAGGGCGCGAGGACGAAGGCGAGGACGAGGCCGACGACGACGAACGGCAGCATGAGCAGCACGATGTCGCCGTAGCGGCCGGCGAGGGAGCCGACGGTCCAGTAGCGGAACTGGTCGAAGGCCTCCGGGTCGAAGAGCAGAACGCCCCAGTTGAAGGCGTACAGCACGGCGGTCACGGCCGCCCCGGCGACGACGAGCCGGTCGGGGGTGGCCAGTTTCCGCCCGGAGGAGCCGAGCAGGAAGACGCCCACGGACGCGGCGGCGGCGCCGGCGAGGGCGAACCACACGTAGCCGAGCGGCGCGGCCACGCCGAGGAAGGCGATGGCGACGACGACGCCCGCGGAGGCGCCCAGGTTCACGCCGAGCAGTCCTGGGTCGGCGAGCGGGTTGCGGGTCAAGGCCTGCATCAGGGCGCCGGAGAGGCCGAGGGCCATCCCGACGAGGAGGCCGAGCACGGTTCGGGGGATCCGGTAGTCGTGGACGATGACGGAGGCTTCCGAGCCGTCGGGCGACCACAGCAGCTGCCAGACGGAGGTGAACGGAATGCCTCGCGTACCGACCCAGACGCTGACGAGCGAGACGAGGACCAGCGCGCCGACCGTCACGAGGAGGCCGAGGCTCCTGAGGGCCACCGCTGCCGGACGGGCCGTGGGCACGACGGGTCCGGCGGGATCACCGGTCTCGGTTCCGGGCGCCGCCCGGGTTTCGACGGACAACGACCACTCCCCTGGCGGCGGAATCGAGCGCCCCGCGAGCCGCGCGAAGCGATGAACACGGGTGTGTGGCACGCGAGATGACACACCCTCGTATGGAACTTAGGTGAGGCTAACCGTACAGTCGGGGCGGGGTCAACGCGAGGGTACGTTCCCGATCACCCCGCACGCTGCGAAGATGACCGCGGGGGTGCCACGCACCCTTGGCACCAGCCGTGTTTAAGGTAGCCTTACCTAACTATCACACCCCCTTTCTGTGGAGGATCCGCATGCCCGCTGGAGGACCAACGGGGGGCGCCGTCCTCCGCAGAGCGCTCGCCGATCAGCGCCGCCGCGTCAGCGTGGCCTCGTTCCTCGGCATGGCGCACCAGGCGTGCGAGGCCCTCGTCCCGGTCGTCATCGGTCTGGTCATCGACCAGGCGGTGGCGACCGGTTCGTCGGGCGCGCTGCTGCGCTGGCTCCTGGTGCTCGCCGGTCTCTTCCTGATCCTGTCGACCTGCTACCGGAACTCCGCGCGGCTCGCCGAGGGCGCCGGCGAGGCCGCCGCGCACCGGATCCGGCTCGACCTCGGCGCCCGGGTCCTCGACCCGAGGGGCGGCGCCGACGCCGGCCGACTGCCCGGCGCGCTGACCGCCGTCGCCACCGGCGACGCCCGGCGCGTCGGCTCGGTCGCCGCGGCGCTCCCGTACACGCTCTCCGCGATCGCCGGTCTGGCGGTCAGCGCGGTGGCCCTGCTCCGCATCTCCGTACCCCTCGGCCTCCTCGTCCTGCTCGGTGTCCCGCCGCTGCTGTGGCTCGGCCATGTCATCAGCCGGCCGCTGGAGCGGCGCAGCGAGGCGGAGCAGGAGCACGCCGCCCACGCCTCGGGTGTCGCCGCCGACCTGGTCGGGGGCCTGCGGGTGCTGAAGGGCATCGGCGCCGAGGCGGCGGCGGTCGACCGGTACCGGGAAACGAGCCGGAGTTCGCTCGCGGCCGCGCTGCGGGCCGCGACCAGCCGGGCCTGGCACGACGGCGCGATCCTCGCCCTGACGGGCATCTTCATCGCGGCCATCGGCCTCGTCGGCGCGCACCTCGCGATGAGCGGCAGCATCACCGTGGGTGAGCTGGTGGCGGCCGTCGGCCTCGCCCAGTACCTCCTCGGCCCCTTCCAGCTCCTCACCTACGTCAACGGCGAGTTCGCCCAGGGCCGTGCCTCGGCCGACCGGATCGCCGAGGTCCTCGCCTCGCCGCCGGCCGTCGCGGCCGGGACCGCCGAGCTGCCCGAGCGGGTCGCCGGCCGGCTGCGGCTGCGCGGCGTGACCCAGGGCGCGCTGCGCGGCATCGACCTCGACATCGCCGCCGGCAGCCTCGTCGGCGTGGTGGCGCGCGACGCGGCCGCCGCCAACGACCTGCTGCTCTGCCTGGGCCGCGAACTCGACCCCGCCGAGGGCAGCGTCGAGCTGGACGGCGTACCGCTGACCGACCTCGGCCCGGCCGACGCGCGCCGCGCGATCCTGGTCGCCCACCACGACGCCGACCTGTTCGAGGACAGCCTGCTGGCCAACGTACGGGCGGGCGCGCACACGGAGGGAGTCGACGTGGGCCCGGCGCTCGCGGCCTCCGCGGCGGACGACGTCGCCCAGGCGCTGCCGGACGGCGTGGACACCGTCCTCACCGAGCGGGGCCGGTCGCTCTCCGGCGGCCAGCGCCAGCGCGTCGCCCTCGCCCGCGCGCTGGCGGCCGACCCGCCGGTGCTCGTGGTCCACGACCCGACGACGGCCGTCGACACCGTGACCGAGGCCCGCATCGCGGCCCGGCTGCGCGACCTCCGCAAGGGCCGCACGACGGTCCTCGTCACGACGAGCCCGGCGCTGCTGGCCGGCACGGACGTCGTGGTCGTCCTGGACGACGGCCGGGTCGCGGCCGAGGGCAGCCACCCGGAGCTGGTCGCCGCCCACGAGTCGTACCGCGCGGCGGTGCTGGCATGACGAGCGCCCAGGACAAGGCCCCTCAGAACACCCGTGAGACGAAGAAGGACGAAGGACGGACGATGAACGGACCCGGATCCGGACCCGGCACGCCCGAACGCGAGCTCCTGCCCACCGCCACCGGTGCGCAGACCTTCTCCGTCGTCCGTGAACTCCTGCGCCACCACCGCCTCCTCGCGGTGACGGCGGTGACCGTCCTCGTCGTCGGTACGGGCATCGGGCTGCTGACCGCGCCGCTGCTCGGCCGCATCGTGGACCTGGTCGTGGACAAGAGCGGCGCGGGCGCGCTGACCGTGCCGATGCTGCTCCTGCTCGCGGTCGCCGTCGCCCGGGGCGTCGCGACCGCGATCGGCAAGTCGCTCGTGGCCAGGCTCGGCGAGACGATCCTCGCGGATCTGCGGGAACGGTTCATCGCGCGGGCGCTGCGCCTGCCGCTCGAACGGGTCGAGCAGGCCGGTTCCGGCGACCTGACCTCGCGCGTCACGGGTGACGTCACGCTGATCGCGAAGGCGGTACGGCAGGCGCTGCCCGAGTTCGCCGGCGCGTTCCTCACGATCATCCTGACGCTGGTGGGCCTCACCGTCCTCGACTGGCGCTTCCTGCTCGCGGTGCTCGTGGCCGTCCCGGTCCACATCCTCACGGTCCGCTGGTACATCCCGCGCGCCGCGACCATCTACGCCGCCCACCGGGTGGCGACCGGCGCCCTGCAGCACCAGCTCCTCGACAGCGTCGGCGGCGTCCGTACGGTACGGGCGTTCCGGCTGAACGGCCGGCACGCCGACCTCCTGGAGCAGCGCTCGCAGGCGGCGGTCGGCCTGGCGGCGCGCGGCATGCACCTCGTCTCGGGCTTCTTCTCGCGCCTGAACATCGCCGAGTTCATCGGCATGACCTCGATCCTGCTGACCGGGTTCTTCCTCGTCGACACGGGTTCGGTGAGCATCGGTACGGCGACGGCGGCGGCGCTGTACTTCCACGGCCTGTTCAACCCGATCAACGCCGCGCTCTTCCTGATCGACGACGCGCAGTCCGCGGGCGCGAGCCTCGCGCGCCTGGTGGGCGTCTCGAGCCTCCCGGCGGAACGGGAGCCCGACAGTCAGGCCGCCGCACCGGTGGACGGCTCGGTGAAGGTCTCCGGCCTCGGCCACTCCTACGTGGACGGTCACCCCGTCCTCACCGCGGTGGACCTGGAGGTCAGGAACGGCGAACGCGTCGCCCTGGTCGGCGCGAGCGGCGCGGGCAAGACGACCCTGGCCAAGCTGATCGCGGGGGTCCACGACCCGGCGACCGGCTCGATCTCCCTGGGCGGGGTCGACGCGCGCGAGTTGGGCCCGGCCGGGGTCCGGCGGGCGGTCACCCTGATCAGCCAGGAGGTCCATGTCTTCGCGGGCCCGCTCGCCGAGGACCTGCGGCTGGCCCGGCCGAGGGCGACGGACGAGGAGCTGCGCGCCGCGCTGACCCACGTCGACGCCCTGGAGTGGGTCGACGGCCTGCCCGACGGCCTCGCCACGGTCGTGGGCGAGGGCGGCCACCGCCTGACGGTGACCCAGGCCCAACACCTGGCCCTGGCCCGCCTCGTCCTCACCGACCCGCCCATCGCGATCCTCGACGAGGCCACCGCCGACGCGGGCAGCGCGGGCGCCCGCGTCCTGGAGACCGCCGCCCTCCGCGCCCTGGAGGGCCGCACGGGCCTGATGGTCGCCCACCGCCTCCCCCAGGCGGCGACGGCCGACCGCGTGGTCGTCCTGGACCAGGGCCGCGTCGTCGAAACCGGCACCCACGACGAACTGGTGGCGGCAGGCGGCCGCTACGCCGAACTCTGGTCGGCCTGGTCCGACAGCCGCCGAGAGCCGGCGGTCCCTGCGTAACGCGTAGAGCCCACGAAGTCCCCGTTCCACTCCGGTGAGTGGAACGGGGACTTCGGCGTTACGGGGCGGCACATTCCCTTACGTGACCGCTGACGCGCGCATGGCTCAGGCCGAGGCAGGCCCACGGGTCAGGGCCGTGCGCAGCGCGAAGACACCGAGCAGGCCCCCTGCCGCGAACCGCTGAGCGGTCATCACGCGGGGCCGGGCAGCCAGGAACCCCGACACCCGTGCCGCGCCCAGCATGATCAGAGCGTTCACAGAGAGCCCCACGATGATCTGCACACCACCCAGCTGGAGCAGTTGCGCCCAGGCCGGACCCGCCTGCGGATCCATGAACTGGGGCAGCAGGGCGGCGTACATGAGAGCGATCTTGGGGTTGAGCAGGTTGGTCAGGAGCCCCATCGAGAAGAGGCGGGCGTCCGAGACGGGAGGCAGGTCCTCGGCGGGAGCGAACGGTGAGCGGCCACCGGGCTTGAGCATGTCCCAGGCCAGGTACGCCAGGTAGGCGGCCCCGGCGAGCTTGACCACCGTGAACGCCAGCGGTACGGCGGCGAACAACGCGGACAGGCCGGCGGCCGCGGCCACCAGGTAGCACACGAATCCCACGGCGGTCCCGCTCAGACTCACCAGGCCCGCCCTGCGGCCTTGGGTGATCGCGCGGGAGGCGAGGTGGATCATGTTCGGTCCGGGAGTCAGGGCCATGCCCAGTTCGACCAGGGCCACTCCCCCCACTGCGGCCAGGCTGATCACTGTCGGCTCCCCCTCGTTCCCCGTGCACCCGGTACCCGGCGTGGGCGAGCCCGGCCGCGACGGACGGCTGCGACGCGCATCGGCAGTGCCCACATCGCGTGCTTCAGGATACGGCCCTGCCGTTCGGCACCTCCGAGCACCTCACGCCAGGCGCCAACGGCCCCGGCCGTGGCGGTCAGGTGTCGGCCGTGGCCAGGAATTGGGTGGTGGCCAGTTCGGCGTAGAGGGGGTCGGTGGTGACGAGTTCGCCGTGGGTGCCCACGGCGCGTACGCGGCCCGTGTCCATGACGATGATGCGGTCGGCCATGGTGACCGTGGAGAGGCGGTGGGCCACCACCAGGACGGTCGTCGTGCGGGCGACGTCGGCGACGGTGTCGCGCAGCGCGGCCTCGTTGACGGCGTCGAGTTGGCTCGTGGCCTCGTCGAGGAGGAGCAGGCGGGGACGGCGGAGGAGGGCGCGGGCGATCGCCACGCGCTGGCGTTCGCCGCCGGAGAGCTTCGTGCCGCGGTGGCCCACCAGGGTGTCCAGGCCCTTCGGGAGTCGCTCGACCAGACCGTCGAGGCGGGTGGTGCCGACGACGCGGTGCAGGTCCTCCTCCCGCGCGTCCGGGTTGCCGAGGAGGAGGTTGTCGCGGAGGGTGCCCGAGAGGACGGGTGCGTCCTGCTCGACGTAGCCGATGGACGAGCGGAGGTGGGATATCTCCCAGGTGGCCAGGTCGCGGCCGTCGAACGTGATGCCGCCCGCTTCCGCGTCGTAGAACCGCTCGATGAGGGAGAAGACCGTGGTCTTGCCCGCCCCGGACGGGCCGACGAAGGCGGTCATGCCGCGCGGCGGTACGGAGAAGCTCACCCCGTGGTGGACGTACGGCAGATCCTCCGCGTACCGGAACCGGACGTCCTCGAAGGCCAGCGCCGCCGGCTCGGCGTCGGGTTCCGGCAGCGGCGCGGGCTCGGCCGGTGGTTCGGCCGGCAGCCGCAGCGCCTCGCGGATCCGGGCGAGGGCGGCGGCGCCCGCCTGGTACTGGGTGACCGCGCCGACGACCTGCTGGATCGGGGACATCAGGTAGAAGACGTAGAGGAGGAAGGCGACCAGGGTTCCTACGTCGATCGCGTCCGTCGCCACCCGGGCGCCGCCCACCGCAAGGACGGTGATGAACGCGATCTGCATGGACAGGCCGGCCGTGTTCCCCGCCAGGGCCGACCACTTGGCGGCCCGTACGCTCTGCCGCCAGGACTCCTCGGCCGCCGCGTGCACGGCCTGCTCCTCGCGGTGCTCGGCGCCGGACGCCTTGATGGTGCGCAGGGCGCCGAGGGTGCGTTCCAGGGACGCGCCCATCGCCCCGACCGCGTCCTGTGCCTGCCGGCTGGCCCTGTTGATGTGGGGCACGATCACGCCGATCACCGTGCCCGCGGCAAGCACCACGCCCAGCGTGACCGCGAGCAGGACCGGGTCGACCAGGCCCATCATCACCAGCGTCGCGACGAGCGTCAGGCCACCGGTGCCGAAACCCACGAGCGAGTCGGTGGTGACCTCGCGCAGCAGGGTCGTGTCGGAGGTGACGCGGGCCATCAGGTCGCCGGGTTCGGTGCGGTCCACGGCGGAGATGCGCAGCCTCAGCAGGTACGACGACAGGGTGCGCCGCGCGCCCAGGACGACCGACTCGGCTGTGCGGCGCAGGACGTACCCGCCCAGCGCGCCGATGCCCGCGTTCGCGACGACCAGCACCGACATCAGCAACAGGGCGCCCGTGATGGGACGGTCGTCCGAGAGCGCGTCGATGAGGTACTTGGCCACCAGCGGCAGCGCGAGCCCGGTGGCCCCGGTGACCAGCGACAGCACCGCCCCGCCGAGCAGCGTCCAGCGGTGCGGCCGGACGTACCCGAGGAGCATGCGCCACGGCGGCGGGTCGGTGTCGGGTTCCTTGAGTGCGGTGGGCGGCTCTGTCGTGGTGGCCACGCTTGCTCCCTCTGGTTCGGTGCGGCGCAACATCAGACGCGTCGGTGGGGTCGATGGTTGACGGTCGTCAGGCCCTGCGGCCCGCCCACGCCCGCTCGAACAGTGTGGGCAGGGGGCCCGAGGGCACCGCGGCCAGGTGGGACGTCGACCGGTGCTCCCTCGCCAGCGGCAGCAGGCCGAGCTTCGCCACCTCGATCGGGAGGCGCGGCGGCTTCCGCTCCTGCCAGGCGCCCGGCAGGAAGAGGGAGCGGCCCGCTCGCGCCCGCACCGCGCGCAGCACGCGGCCAGAGGAGCCCAGTTCGGCCTCGGCCGCCTTGAACCGGGTCGGCTTCCACCCCGTCCACGCCTTGACGTTGCGGTCCGACGGGTCCGGCAGGGCGAGCAGCATCAGGTGGAGCGCCGCCGCGTCCTCGCTCAGTCCGTAGGACGTAGCGCACTCCTCCACGAGATGCGGCGCCGAGAGTGCCGGGTTCTGCTCCCAGCCCGGGGCCCGCTCCCCTTCGCCGGTGAGGTGCTCCCCCAGCGCGGCGAAGTCGTCGCTCAGCAGGAGCCGCAGGTCCGCGAGGGCGGGCAGCCCGGACAGGGCGGGCAGCCACTGGGAGGGCAGTACGGAGTCGAGGTACGCGTCCAGCGTGTCCAGGAGGGGATCGTCGGCCCCCTTGAGCGCGGCCGGGTCCACCCGGATGTGGCGTACGTCGTACACCGGGTCGGCCTCCTCCGTGACCGCCGGATGCGCGGCGAGCGCCTCGGTCGAAGGGGGCGGACCCATCAGGTAGTTGCTCTGGAGGGAGAAGACGGTGAGCGGTCCCGTGGCCGACGCCAACTCCTCGCGCAGGCGGGAGATCGCCGCGCCCACCACGGGGCGCAGCGGATCGCCGGCCTGGGTGCGGTAGGCGATCCAGGCGGCCGTCCTCGGGAGCGCCAGGACCTGGGGCTCACCCAGCAGGGCCGACCGGTGGGTGTCGAGACAGTGCGCCCCGGTCGCGAGGCGGCCGAGCAGGGCGGGCAGTCGCAGGTGGGGCCACCAGGCCCGGGAGTCCCGGCTGTGCACGCGGTGGAGGGCACGCTCGCCCTTGGGCAGGAGGGTCTCTTTGGTGGCGGAGAGCAGCAGCGCCGGGGGTACGGGCAGGGGCGCGCCCAGCTCGTGCGCCCACCACCCGGCCGCGCGGTCGACGTCGGGGCCGGTGGTCCACAGCTGCTCGGGGTCGTCGGGGAGGAGCTTGTCGTAGAGCGTCGTGACGAACCTGGGGGCGAGTGCGGACGCCAGTGCGCCGGCGGCCTCGTCCGCTTCCTGCCGCCGAATGTTCCAGGGCTCCATGTCGGCGCTGGGGTGACGGGAGAGGAAGCCGTCCTCGTCGTCGAGTTGGTGCGGCGCGCAGGGGACGTGCGCCATCAGCAGCACGGTGGCCTCCGCCACGGTGAGGCCGAGCCGCGCGGCGAAGGCCGCCGCGAGCTCGGGGCGGGCGGGCGCCGGACCACGCTCGCGGAACAGCTCGGCGAAGCGCGCGAACCAGGCGCCGGGACGGACCGGCTCCAGCACATGGGCGCGCGTGAGCTTCAACCCCGCGGGGGCCAGTGGACCGTCCTCGGAGAAGGAGCCGTCGGGGGCGTACTCCCACAGCATCCGGTGGGACTTGCCACCGCCCAGGACGACGGAGGCGGACGTCGCCGTGCGGAAGACCTTCCCGGGGAGGGGCAGCTGGACGTCCGTACCGTCCTCGGGCGCCTCGCAGCGACCGATCCGCCAGCGGCCCGGTTCCCCGGCGAGGAGGGGGTGGGCGGCGTACGCCCGCAGCGACCGGTCCGTCCGGCCGCCGACCCTGGCGGAGACGGCGCTCAGGGCGAGCGGCGCGGCGCAGGCGTGCGTGTGACGGAAACTGTTGTCACGGGGAAGGTTGTCGAACGTGGCGTCGGGCAGCGCCGGATCGCCTCCCCAGACCGTGGTGCCGTGCTCGGCGAGCCGCACCAGCCGACGGCTCATCCGGACGTCCGGATCGTCCGACTCCGCCTCGGGCGAGGGCGACTGCTCGGACGTCGGACGGTCCTCCTCCGGGGTGAAGCGCCGGACCAGCCGCTGGAGCCCGTCACGGCAGTTCGCGGCCATGACCAGGGAGCGGGCGGCCAGGCTGTGGATCGGTTCGCCCAGCTGCGGCAGTGCTTCCAGGATCGGTCCGCGATTGACCCCTCGTACGCCCTCGTCGTCGACGTGGTACGGCTCGAGCCTGGCCACCAGCTCCTCCACCTGCTCACGTGTGACGGTGTCGGGCAGTTCGGCCATCAGCAGCGGCATGACGTCCACCGCCGCGAACTCCGCGGCGGCGTCCGCGTCCTTGAGGAGCAGGTCCGTCGCCACGCCCACGTGCGCGTAGCGGCCCAGCAGCAGGATCAGCTCCTCGAAGTCGACCCCGGCGCGCAGCCTCGCCCGCTCACGGTCGGACCAGGCGCGGATCTCCTCGTGCCCGATCGCGTTGTCGAAGAGCGGCGGGATCTGCTCCCAGCCCTTGGTGGCCTGCGGCTGGTACCACCTGTTGGTCGCCTGGCTCCCGGTGGTCATCTCCAGGTCGGCCCGCACCCGCGCCCGCAGTTCGCGGGCGAAGCGCGCGTCGGCCCGCAGGTGCTCCAGCTTCGGCCGGCGGTCGAGGTGGAGGTGGTAGAGCTCCGAAGGGCCGAGGAGCGCCGGCGGGTCGGCGACCGGGGCGCCGTGCTCGAGGAGCAGGTCGATGAGGTCGAGAGGGGTCCTTCTGTCGGTCCGCCGGGCGAAGGTGTCGTACGAGAACTCCACGGGGACACCGTCGGCGGCCAGCCTCGGCGCGATCCTCTCGGCGATCTCGTACATGACCCGCCAGGGACCGTTCCGCTGACTGTTCACATCGACGCACTCGGACAGCCAGGCGGCGGCCTCGCCCGCAGGCAGCCCGTCGGCCTCACCACTGAGCAGGGCCAGCGCACCGCTGCGTTCGAGCAGTTCCCGCCACAGTTTGGCGTTCTCGCTGAACCACCTGGGCCGCAGCTTCAGCACCTGACGCACCGCCTCGGGGGCGTGATCGCCGACGAGGTCCATGGCCGAGCCCTTGAAGCAGTCGGCCCAGAACTTGTCGTCGCTCAGCGAGATGGCGCCGACCGCGCACACCTCTCCCAGCAGCGTGGCCAGTTCCCGCTCTGGTTCGAGACCGGCGGCCCTGGCGATCTTGCGTACGTCGGCGGCCAGCTGCGGGTACAGCTCCCCCGAGGCCTGGACGCGGCGGACGACCACGTGGCGGAAGCCGGCGAGGTCCGCCCCGGTCGCCACGCCCTTGACGGCCAGGTCGCGAGCCCAGGCACGCAGAACGGTGGCGGAGAGGGCCTTGCCCTCGGCGTAGGCGAGGTAGCGGCCCGCCAGCCACTCCCGGTCGACCTTGTGCGCCTGCGTCCGCTCGGCCGTGCGGGCGCGCCCGAACCAGGCGGTGGCCGTCTGCTGCTCGCCCTTCTCCAGGGCCAGGTCGGCCAACTCGTCGAGGAAGGTGACCATCAGCGCGGGAGCCGACTCCTCCAGCTCACGCAGGATCACGTCGACGTCATACTTGAAGAGGAACCTCCACCCGCTCGTGCGGTCCTGCAGGGCGATGAGCTTCTGGGCGGCCAGCTCCTCGTATCCCGGGTGCGCGGCGACGACCCGCTCGGGGAAGGGCAGTTCCCCGTCGGAGGGGTCCGGAACGCCCGTGGAGAAGCAGCCGTCCGGCTCCCAGCCCTCCTCGCGCATCAAGCGGTCGCGGTACGGGACGAGTTGTTCGGGAAGCAGCAGGGTGAGCGTGCGGCCGTCGAACCCGGTGTACGTACGCGCCCACAGGCCGCCGTCGCCCAGTGCGTCGTCAAAGTCGACGGCCTCGGACTCCAGGGCCTCCCGCCAGAGCGGATCGGCATCGGCCAGTGCACGCGGGACACGAGCCCCGGCCTGCGCCCATGCGCGCGCCTGCTGCCGGCACGCCTCACGCTGCTTCTTCAGCTGCGTCCAGGTCTTGAGCATCAGGCCGAGTTCCGGCGTTCCGGAGAGGGGTTCGGGGACGTTCTTCACCTTCCGCCCCTGCGGATTGCGGTAGACGACCTCCAGGTCGTCCGTCAGTTCCGCGGTGTAGCCGCCGTTCTCGACACGCGTGCCCATGCGCCGGTCTCCCCCGTGCTGTTGATCGATACCCCCAACGCTACGCGGCGTCACTGACATCGCCGCCCGCCCCCTCTCGCTCACCTCCCCGCACCTCTCGCTCCCCTGCCCGGAGGGGAACTTCCCAGGTCGTTCGCGCGTTGCGGAGGGCGTTCCGATTGTTTGGTGTACGTGACAACGACGGCATGGTCGTCGGGGGAAGTGAGCAACCGATGGCCATGGTGGGCCTGTTCTGGATCGCCGAAGGCGATGTGTACGTGGGCGCGAAGCCGGCCGGTCTGGCTCCCGGGGTGCGGCTGACCCCCGAGGGCGTGCTGGCCCTCGGGGACGGGCAGTCGCGCCTTTTCCTGTGGGAGGACGTGCGGGCCCTGACGATGTCGGCCGTCCCCGTGAAGACCCTGAAGCGGCAGATCGGCGCGGTCACGGAGATGGCGCTCGACACGGTGGTGAACCTCGCGATGCCGGGAGGCCCCGGGCCGTCCAACAGCGGCCCGGCGCTGATGACGCTGCGGCTGGAATCACAGGACGGCGAGGAAGAGCTCCCGGTGTACGCGGCCGCCGCCGTCGGCTACTCCGCGGCGGAGGCCGACCTCTCCCAGGCGCTCCTGTCCCGCCTCACCGACGGCGCCGCGACGATGGCCACCACGCTGGCCGCGATGGCCGAGTGGGGTCGCACATGGGACGAGGGGTCGTCGCCCCGCGTGGCGCAGCGGGAGGAGCTGCTCCGGAACTGGGTGGACACCCTCTAGGACCCCGTCCTCCTAGGAGCCCGTCCTCAAGAATCCTCTAGGACCCCGTCCTCAAGAAACGCCGCCGCCCGTGGAGAGTGCTCCACGGGCGGCGGCGTCTCTGTGTCCCGGGGGTCCGGGGTCCGGTCAGCCCTGCTGGGCGGTGGCGAGGCTCGCCGGGCGCAGGTCCTTCCAGTTCTCCTCGACGTACGCGAGGCACGCCTCTCGGGTGTCCTCACCGAAGACGGTCCGCCAGCCGGCGGGGACCTCGGCGAACGAGGGCCAGATCGAGTGCTGGTTCTCGTCGTTGACCAGGACCAGGAAGCTGCCCTGCGGGTCCTCGAACGGGTTGGTGCTCATGCGTGGTCACTCCTTGTGGACATGGTGGTGAAAAGCTCCGAGAGCGGCTGTTCGGGGTCGGCTGCCACACTACGCAGCAGCCTCTGCAGTTCGTCGGCGAGCCTCCGCGCCTTCGCGGTGCCGATCAGGTCGGTGGCGTGGATCAGGCCGCAGTGGACGGGCCCGTCGCCCTGCGGTTCGTAGAAGCTGAGGGTCAGATCGGCGCGGGTGGAGCCGGTCGGTACGGCGTCGAGGGAGCCGATGCCGCCCTCCAGCCGCTCCAGGTCCGCCTGCTCGTGGTGGATGACCATGACCTGCGGGCCCTTCGGCGGCAGTCCGGTCGCACGGACGACCTCCTCGAACGGGACGTCCTGCCGGTCGAGGGCGCTGAGCGTGGTCTCCCGTACGCGGGACAGCAGCTCCGCGAAGGTCGGGTCGCCCCCGGTGTCCGTGCGCAGCACGACCGTGTTGAAGAAGCAGCCCACCAGGTCGGCCAGCTGGTCGTCCGTACGGCCCGCGACCATCGTGCCGATGGGCAGGTCCGTGCCCGCGCCATGGGCGGTGAGGACCGCGGCAAGGGCGGAGTGGAGCACCATGAACATGCTGGTGCCGGTCGCCCGGGCCAGCTCGTCCACGCCCGCGTGCAGCTCTTCGTCGAGGACGAAGCCGACGTGGTCCGCGCCGGGCGCGCCCGCGCGGCGCGGGCCGTCCGCCGGGAGGGCGATCCTGAGCGGGACGTCCTCCAGCGCCTTGGTCCAGTAGCCGAGTTGGCGGCCGCCCAGGCTCTCCGGGTCGCTCAGGTCGCCGAGGACCTCGTGGGCCCAGTGGGCGTAGTCCCGGTACGAGACCGGCAGCGGCTGCCACGCGGGGGCCCGGCCTTCCGTGCGGGCCTGGTAGGCCGACGTCAGGTCGCGGAAGAGCGGTACGACCGACCATTCGTCGACGACCAGGTACTGCATGGTGAGCAGCAGGGCCTGCTCCCCCGTGCCGGCGGTCAGGAGGTGGGCACCGAGCGGTGCCTCGCGGTCGGCTCGGGGCGCGCCGGCCGCCAGTTCGGCGAGGCGTGCCTCCAGGGCCTCCGGGTCGTCGCACGTCTCGGTCCGCAGGGCCAGGGGCTTCGCCCGAAGCTGGTACAGCGTGCCCTTGTCCTCGCGGTACCGGGTGCGCAGCGGTTCGTGGCGCTCGGCCACGTCGGTGAGCGCGGCGGACAGCGCGGCGGCGTCCAGACCACCGGGCGAGCGCAGCACCAGCGCGTGGTCGAAGGCCGCCGAGCGCTCGCGACCGTAGTGGGCGTCCCACTGCCAGCGCTGCACCGGTGCCGCCTCGGCGAGCCGCTCGGGGCGGTACGCCCCGGTCCGCAGCGCCGGGCGGGCCGTGGCCGCGCCCTTGAGCTTGGCCTCGATGCCGGCGACGGTCAGCGCGTCGAAGACGTCGCGGATGCTCAGCTCCACGCCGAACTCGGCGCGGATCCGGCCGAGGAGCCGCATCGAGGCCATGGAGTGGCCGCCGAGCGCGAAGAAGTTGTCGTGGACGCCGACCTTCTCCAGCTTGAGGATCTCGCCGAACAGTTCGGCGAGGTGGGCCTGTGTCGCGTTGGCGGGCTGCGCGTCGCCGGTCATCGCCGCCCAGTCCGGTACGGGCAGCGCCTTGCGGTCCAGCTTGCCGTTGGGGGTCAGCGGCAGCGGTCCGTCGAGCGCGATCACGAGTGCCGGGACCATGTACTCGGGCAGCTGCCCGGCCACATGGGCGCGCAGGTCCTGCGGATCCACCTCCCCCGCTTCCGGCACCGCGTAGCCGACCAGGCGGACGATGTCGCCGTCGCGGTCGGGAACCACGGCGGCCTGGGCGACCGAGGGGTGTCCGGCGAGCGCGGCCTCGATCTCGCCCAGCTCGATGCGGAAGCCGCGGACCTTCACCTGGGTGTCGACGCGCCCGAGGAAGTCGAGGTTGCCGTCCGCGCGCCAGCGGGCGCGGTCGCCGGTGCGGTACATCCGGCTGCCGGGGGCACCGAACGGGTCGGCGACGAACCGCTCGGAGGTCAGCGGGGCCTTGCCGAGGTAGCCGCGGGCGAGGCCGCGGCCTGCCACGTACAGCTCGCCGACGACGCCCGGCGGGACGGGCCGCAGGTGGTCGTCCAGGACATAGCAACGGGTGTTGGGGTCCGGACGGCCGATGGGCACCCGGCCGGACGGGCGGCCGCCGTGCTCCCGGGAGGCCCACAGCGTGGAGTTGACCGTAGCCTCGGTGAGTCCGTAGGCGCAGATCAGGTGGGCCGTGGCGCCGAACCGCTCGAACACGTCCGGCGGCACCGTCTCCGTACCGACCAGGACGGTCGATCCGTCGGGCAGGGCGCAGCCGGGCGGCAGCGCGGAGACCAGGGACGGCGGCAGGATCATGTGGCTGATCGCGTGCTCGGCCAGGAAGTCGGTGAGCGCGGGGCCCGCGACCCGGGCCTCGTCCGTGATGAGGACGAGCCGGCCGCCGTGGCAGAGCGCCATCGACAGTTCGAAGGCGAAGACGTCGAAGCCGATCGAGGCGAACTGCAGGACGTGGCTGTCGTGTTCCAGGCCCATGCGGTCGACCGCCGTGGCCACAAGGCTCGCGATGCCCTCGTGGGGGACGACGACGCCCTTGGGGCGACCGGTCGAGCCGGAGGTGTAGATGACGTACGCGGCCTGGTCGAGGTGGACCGGCGCCGTCTCGACGGCGCTCTCGGGCCGGCCGGCCAGTTCGGCGGCGACCGACGGCTCGTCGAGCAGCACCACCGGTACGCCCACCACCTGCGGGATCTTGCCCGCGACCGGCTCGGTGCCGACCACGAGCGCGGCCCGCGAGTCCTCGATCATGTACGTCAGCCGGTCGGCCGGGTGGACCAGGTCGAGCGGCAGGAACGCGGCGCCCAGCTTCAGCGCGGCGAGCACCGTGGCGACCATGTCGACCGAGCGGGGCACGGCGACACCGACCACGCTCTCGGGCCCTGCGCCACGCGCCGCGAGCAGCCGGGCGAGCCGGTTGGCGCGGGCGTCGAGCTCCGCGTACGTGACGGTCCGGTCGCGGTCCACGACGGCGACCGCGTCGGGGCGCTCGGCAAGCCGCGCCGCGAACAGGGCCGGGAACGTTTCCTCGTCGACCTCGCGGGCGGTGCCGTTGAAGCCCTCCAGGACCAGGTGCCGTTCGTCGCCGGCCAGGATCTCGGCCCGCGACACGGGCTCCTCGGGTGCGGCGACGAGGGCCGCGACGAGCGCCCGCAGGCGCGCCCCGAGGCGCTCGACGGTCTCGTGGTCGAACAGCTCGGTGGCGAACTCCAGGCGGCAGGCCAGGGAGCCGGTGGAACCGTCGGCCGGGGTGTGCTCGGTGAAGCTGAACACCAGGTCGAACTTGGCGGACCGGATGCGGAACGGCACGTAGTCGGCGCTCAGGCCGGGCAGTTCGAGGCCGTCGCCGGTACGGGCGTGGTAGCCGACCATCACCTGGAACAGCGGGTTCCGGGAGAGCGAGCGGGTCGGGTTGAGCTTCTCCACGACCGACTCGAACGGCACGTCCGCGTGCGAGAACGCGGCGAGGTCGGTCTCCCGGACCCGGGCGAGCAGCTCGGTGAAGGACGGGTCGCCGCTCAGATCGGTACGGAGCACGAGGGTGTTGACGAAGAAGCCGACCAGGTCGTCGAGGGCCTCGTCGCCGCGCCCCGCGATGGGCGAGCCGAGCGGAATGTCCGTACCGGCGCCCATGCGGTGCAGCAGCGCGGCCACGGCGGCGTGGACGACCATGAACATGCTGGCGCCGGTCTCGCGGGCGAGCCGCTTCAGGCCCTCGTGGACGTCGGCGTCGAAGGCGATGTCCAGTTCGGCGCCGGAGAACGCCGGGCGGGCGGGCCTGGGCCGGTCCGTGGGCAGCTCCAGCTCCTCGGGGGCGCCGTCCAGGGTCGTACGCCAGTACTCCAGTTGGCGGGCGGCCAGGCTGTCGGCGTCCGCCGGGTCGCCGAGCAGACGCTGCTGCCAGAGGGCGTAGTCGGCGTACTGGACGGGCAGCGGCTCCCACTCCGGTGCCGCGCCGGCGAGGCGGGCCGCGTAGGCGGTGGCGAGGTCGCGGAGGAACGGGCGGTCCGACCACTCGTCGGTGGTGATGTGGTGGAGCAGAAGGACGACGACGTGGTCCTCGGGGGCGAGGCCGATCACCGTGGTGCGCACGGGCAGTTCGGTGGCGAGGTCGAACGGCCGGTTGACGAGCGTCTCCACGAGGTCGGGGACCTGGTCCTCGGTGACGTCGTGGATGCGCTCCACGGGCTGCCAGGCCCGGTCGGCGGGCAGCACCCGCTGGAACGCCTGGCCGTCGCGCTGCGTGAAGACCGTACGGAGGGCTTCGTGGCGGGCGGTCACATCGCCGAGCGCCCTGGCCCACGCGTCGGCGTCGAAGGCGCCGCGCAGCCTCATGACCAGCGGGAAGTTGTACGCGGCCGAGGTGCACTCGATCTGCTGGATGACCCAGAGCCGCTGTTGCGCGTGGGAGAGCGGCAGTTCGTCGGGCCGCTCCCCCGCGGTCAGGGCCGGCCGGGCGGCACTGCCGGCGCGGTCCGCGCGCTCGACGAGCTCGGCGACCGTGGGCGCCTCGAACAGGTCGCGGATGGCGAGTTCGGTGTCGAGGGCGGTCCGGGCGCGGCTGACGAGCCGGGTGGCGAGCAGCGAGTGGCCGCCGAGCTCGAAGAAGTCGCTGTCGATGCCGACGCTGCCCTCGGGCAGGCCGAGGATCTCGGCGAAGAGGGCGCAGAGCGTCTCCTCGCGCGGGGTGCGCGGGGCGCGGCTGGTGCCCGAGCCCGCGAAGTCCGGGGCGGGCAGGGCCCGTACGTCCAGCTTGCCGTTGACGGTGAGCGGCAGCGTCTCCACCGGGACGAGCGCGGAGGGGACCATGTAGTCGGGCAGCCCGGCCTTCAGGTGCTCGCGCAGCCGCTGGATCAGCTCCTCGCCGGGCTCCGTGCCGGCCTCGGGCGCGAAGTAGCCGACGAGGCGCTTGGTGCCGGTGCTCTCGTTGACGACGACGGCGGCGTGGGCGACCTCGGGGTGCGAGGACAGGGCCGTGGAGATCTCGCCGAGCTCGATGCGGTAGCCGCGGATCTTGACCTGGTCGTCGGTGCGGCCGAGGAAGTCGAGGAGGCCGTCGTAGCGCTCCCGTACGAGGTCGCCGGTGCGGTACATCCGCTCCCCGGGCTCGCCGAAGGGGTCGGCGACGAACCGTTCGGCGGTCAGGCCGGGGCGGTCGTGGTAGCCGCGGGCCAGGCCGGTGCCGGCGATGTACAGCTCGCCGGGGCAGCCGGGCGGGACCGGGCGCAGCATCGCGTCCAGGACGTAGGCGCGGGTGTTGCGGATGGGCCTGCCGACCGTGGGGGTACGGCTGTCGGTCGTCGAGCCGCCGAGCGTGTTGATGGTGTACTCGGTGGGCCCGTACAGGTTGTAGCCGTACGTGTCCGGGGTGCGGGCCAGCGTCGACCACACGGTGTCGGAGACGGCCTCGCCGCCGAGCAGGACGAGGGCGGGCCGGTGGTGCCCGGGGCCCGACTCCTCGTCCTGGAGCAGGCCCTCCTCGATGAGCAGCTGGGCGTACGTGGGCGTCACGTTGACCACGTCGATCTCGTACCGGTCGCAGTAGGCGACCAGGGCCTCGGCGTCGCGGCGCAGCTCCTCGTCGCAGACGTGGACCTCGTGGCCCTCGACGAGCCAGAGCAGCTCCTCCCACGACATGTCGAAGGCGAAGGAGACGGTGTGGGCGATGCGCAGGCGCCGCCCGCCGGCCGAGGCGATGGCCGGGTCGAAGATCTCCTTCTGGTGGTTGAGCTGCATGTTCGTCAGGCCCCGGTAGGGGGTGACGACGCCCTTGGGCCGGCCGGTGGAGCCGGAGGTGTAGATGACGTACGCCGGGTGCTCGAGCCGGTCGGTGATGTCATGGGCGAAGGCGGGCCGCTCGGCGTCGGTGATCTCCCCACCGGGAAGGGCCGCCAGCTCGGCGGCCACGGCCGGGTCGTCCAGGAGGAGTTCGGGCGCTCCGCCGGGTCCCCGCAGGGTCGGCGCGACGGCCTCGGTGGAGACCACGCACAGCGGTCCGGTGTCCTCGATCATCAGCCGCAGCCGGTCGGCCGGGTGGTCCAGGTCGAGCGGCAGGTAGGCGGCGCCGGTCCGCAGGACGGCGAAGAGGGCGGCGACCATGTCGATGGACCGGGGCAGCGCGAGCGCCACGGCCTTCTCCGGGCCCGCGCCCCGGGCGAGGAGCAGGCGGGCGATCCGGTTGATGTGCGCGTCGAGTTCGGCGTACGTGAGGGACCGCTCACCGAAGACCAGGGCCACCGCGTGCGGGGTGCGGGCGACCTGGGCCGTCAGCATGTCGGCGATGGTCTCGTTCGGCACGGGCTCCCGGCTGCCGGCCCACTCGGCCGTCAGCGTGGCGCGCTCCTTCGGCAGCAGCAGGTCCACGGCGACCGTACGAGCGGTCCGGGCGTCCGGGGCGGCGAGCAGCTCGCCGATCCGCTCCAGGACGGCCGTGAACCGGGCCAGGATGGTGGCGGACGCCTCCACGTCGAAGAGGTCGGGCCGGGCGGCGAGGGTGACCCGGAGCCGGGTCTCGGGGGTGACGATCAGGGTGAGCGGGAAGTGGGTGCCGTCGACGTTCGACACGTCGGTGATGCCGTGGCGCTGCCGGAGCGCGGCGGCCCGGTCCTCGCCGTCGGCGGAGCGGAGCACGAAGAGCGTGTCGAAGAGACGGCGGTGCCCGGTCTCCTGCTGGAGCGTGCCGAGGCCGACGTACTCGTACGGCATGACGGCGGCGCGCTCGGACTGCATGCGGCGCAGCAGGTCGAGCAGCGGCTCGTCCGGGGCGAACGCGACCCGGGCCGGGATGGTGTTGAGGAACATGCCGATGATGCCGGCGACCTCGGGCACCTCCGCGGGCCGTCCCGCGACCGCCGTGCCGAAGGCGACGTCGGAGCGGCCGGTCATGGCCGAGAGGACCAGGCCCCAGGCGGCGTTGAGAACCGTGTTGAGGGTGAGGCCGTGCTGCCGCGCGAGGCTGCGCAGCCGGTCGCTCGCCTCCCGGGACAGGACGGCGTCGAGGTCGGCCGGGAGGACCGGGCCCGCGTCGCGGCCGGTCGGGGCGACCAGGGTCGGCTCGTCGAAGCCGGCGAGCGCGTCGCGCCAGGCGCCGAGGGCCCGGGTGGTGTCCTGCTGGTCAAGCCAGGCCAGGTAGTCGCGGTACGAGCCGGGGGCGGGCAGCCCGGTGGTGTCGCCGGCCCGCTCGTAGAGCGTGAACAGCTCCTCCAGGAACAGCCACGCGGACCAGCCGTCCCAGAGGATGAGGTGGTGGGTGACGACGAGCCGGTCGTGGCCGTCGCCGAGCCGGATGAGGTGCAGGCGGCAGAGCGGCGGCGCCGACAGGTCGAAGCGCTGCCTGCGGTCGGCGGCGAGCAGCTCGTCCATCCGGACGGTCCGCTGCTGGGGCGAGAGTCCGCCGAGGTCGGTGACCGTCAGCGGGATCTCGGCGCCGTCGGCGATGAACTGCACGGGCCGGGGCAGGCCGTCGCTGGTGAAGCCGGCGCGCAGGCTCGCGTTGCGCTCCAGGAGCGCCCGGCCGGCGGCGCGCAGCCGGTCGGCGTCCAGCGCGGTGTCGAAGTCCAGGGTCTCCTGCGAGAGGTAGACGTCGAGGGCGTCACCGGTGTCGTACGTGGCGTGGAAGTACATGCCCTCCTGAAGCGGGGAGAGCGGCCAGACGTCGGCAACCGGGAGCCCGGCCACGGCCTCGACGCGGGCGGTCTCCTCCTCGGTCAGTTCGAGGCCGCCGAGCGGCGCGGGGGCCTCGGGCTCCGCCGGAGCACCGGCGGTCAGCTGGTCGAGCAGCGCCTTCAGGGCCGGGTCGACGGCGGCGCCGGACTGGGCCTGCGCGGCGAGCATCGCCTGCAGGGCGGCGGCGGCCTGCCCGGCGTCGGCGGCGGACACGGTCACCGCGGCCGCGGGCGCCTCGGGGGCGGTCTCGGCGGCGGGCTCGTCCGGCATCTGCGCGGCCGTCGCGGCGAGCGCGGCGGGCGTACGGTGCTCGAACACATCGCGCGGGCTGATGGTCAGTCCCCTTTCACGGGCCCGGGTGGCGACGGAGATGGAGCTGAGGCTGTCGCCGCCGAGCATGAAGAAGTCGTCGTCGGCACCGATCCCCGGGAGGCCGAGGACGTCGGTGAAGATCTCGCACAGGGCGCGCTCCCGCTCGTCGCGGGGCGCGCGTCCACCGGCCCGGGGGGCGACGGACGGCGAGGGCAGGGCGTTCTGGTCGAGCTTGCCGCTGGGCGAGAGCGGCAGCTCGGCGAGGGTGATGACGGCCGTCGGGACCATCGCCGCGGGCAGCGCCTCGGCGAGCGCCCGCTGGAGCGCCTCGGCGTCCGGGGCGGCGCCGGGAGCCGGCACCGCGTAGCCGAGGAGGGCGCCGTCGCGGACGATCACCGCGGCGCGGGCGACGCCCGGGAGGGCGGCCAACGCGGCCTCGATCTCGCCCAGTTCGATCCGGTTGCCGCGCACCTTGACCTGCCGGTCGGTCCGACCGAGGTACTCGACGGCTCCGTCCGCGCGCCGGCCGACCAGGTCGCCGGTGCGGTACATCCGGGCGCCGGGCTCGCCGAACGGGTCGGCGACGAACCGCTCGGCGGTCAGGCCGTGCCGGTCGTGGTAGCCGCGGGCCAGCTGGACGCCGGCGAGGTACAGCTCGCCGGGGACGCCGTCAGGGACGGGGCGCAGGAAGGAGTCGAGGACGTACAGGCGGGTGTTCCAGACGGGCCGGCCGATCGGTACGGCGAGCTCGGTGCCGCCCTCGTACGGGAAGTACGTGACGTCGACGGCCGCCTCGGTGGGTCCGTACAGGTTGTGCAGCGGCACGGAACCCGTGCCGCGCCGGGCGGTCAGCTCCGACCAGCGTCGGGCGTCGGGGCCGGTGAGGGCCTCGCCGCTGCAGAAGACGCGGCGCAGGCTCGCGGCCCACTCCGGTGCGCCGGGGGCGGCCTCCATGACCTGGACGTACGCGGCGAGCATCGACGGCACGAAGTGCAGGGTCGTGATCCGCTCGGCACGGATCAGTTCGGCGAGGTACGCCGGGTCGCGGTGGCCGTCGGGGCGGGCGAGGACGACGGTCGCGCCCTCGATCAGCGCCCAGAAGAACTCCCAGACGGAGACGTCGAAGCTGGACGGGGTCTTCTGGAGCACCCGGTCGTCGGCGTCGAGCCCGTACGCGTCCTGCATCCAGGCGAGCCGGTTGACGATCGCCCGGTGGGTGACCGCGACGCCCTTGGGACGGCCGGTGGAGCCGGAGGTGTAGATCAGGTACGCGGGGTGGTCGGGCCGGGCGTGGACGACGTCGGTGTCGGGGACCTCCTCGGCCGGCCCATCCACCAGGACGTGTTCCAGGTCCGCGGCCGCGCCGGGCAGCCGGCCGGACGCCTCGGCGGTGGTGAGGACCGTACGGGCGCCGGAGTCGGCGAGCATGAACGCGACCCGGTCGGCGGGGTAGTCGAGGTCGACGGGCAGGTAGGCGGCGCCCGCCTTGTGCACGGCGAGCAGCGCGACCATCAGCTCCGCGGAGCGGGGCACGGCGACGGCGACGAACCGCTCGGGGCCCGCGCCGCGCGCCCGCAGCCGCCGGGCCAGGGCCTCGGCGCGCCGGTCGAGTTCGGCGTACGACAGGGTCGTGCCCTCGAAGACGACGGCGGGCGCGGCGGGCGTCCTGGCCGCCTGCGCGGCGAAGAGGGAGGCGAGGGTGGCGTCCGCGTCCGGCAGCGGGCGCGTGGTGGCGTTGAGCGCGGCGAGGCGCTCGGTCTCGCGCTCGGAGAGCAGCCCGACGCGGGCGACCGGGCGGTCGGCGTCGGCCACCAGGGTCCGAAGCAGTGCCTCGAAGCGGTGGGCGATCACGGCCACGGCGAGCTGGTCGAGGCGGGCCGCGTCGTACTTGAAGCGCAGCGCGAGCCCGTCGCCGCCCTGCTCGACGATGAGCGCCAGTGGGTAGTGCACGGCGTCGAAGACCTCGGCGCCGATGAGGCGGAGCGCCTCCGGGTCGGCGTCGGTGGCGAGGTCGCCGGTCGGGTAGTTCTCGAACACGACGAGGGTGTCGAAGAGTTCGCCGCCGCCGGCGCCGCCCGCGATCCGCTGGATCTCGGCGAGGCCGAGGTGCTGGTGGTCCAGGAGCCCGGCGTGCTCGTCCTGCACGCGCAGCAGCAGCTCGGCGAGCGACTCGTCGGCGCGCAGGGTGACCCGGGCCGGCACGGTGTTGATGAACAGGCCGACGGCCGCGTCCAGGCCCTCGACCTCGGTGGTGCGGCCGGAGACGGTGGTGCCGAAGACGACGTCCTGGCTGCCGGTGAGACCGCCGAGGAGCAGCGCCCAGGTCCCGTTGACGACGGTCGAGAGGGTCAGTCCGTGGCTGCGGGCGCGGGCCGTGAGGTCGGCGGTGAGCGACTCGGGGAGCCGGACGTCGACGTGCTCGGGCAGCGCGACGGGCGCGCCTGCCTGGTCGCCGGTGGCGAGGGCGGGCAGCCGGGTCGGGCCGTCCAGACCGGCCAGGGCGTGCCGCCAGGCCTCGCGGGCGGCGTCCAGGTCCCGGCCCGCGAGCCAGGCCAGGTACGGCTGCGGCGCGGGCGGCTCGGGCAGGGTCTCACCCCGGTAGGCGGCGGTGAGTTCGCGAAGCAGGACGGAGACGGACCAGCCGTCGGCGATGACGTGGTGCAGGGTGAGCAGCAGCCGGTGGCGCTGCCCGTCGCGGATCAGGGTGGCCCGCATCAGCGGCGGGCGGGCGAGGTCGAAGCCCTCGGCGCGGTCCTGCCGCAGCACCTCCGCGAGCTCGGTGCGGGCGGTGTCGGCCTCGCTCCACGGCAGTTCGGCGTGGTCGGCGAGGCGCTGGACGACCTGGCCGCCGGGAAGCTGGCGGAACGCGGCGCGCAGCAGCGGGTGCCGGTCGAGGAGCAGCTGGAGCGCTGCCTTGAGCCGGGCCGGGTCGACGGTGCCGCCGAGGTCGAGGAGCTCCTGGACGACGTAGAGGTCGGCGACGTCCCGGTCGAACTCCGCGTGGAAGAAGAAACCTTCCTGGAGCGGGGAGACGGGCAGCGCGTCCTCGTCGAGAGCGGGCACGACGGCCCGGGAGGAGGCCGCGGGGGCCGCGGCCGAGTCGGCGGTCCGGGCGAGCGCCGACACGGTCCGCTGGCGGAAGATGTCGCGCGGGGTGATCGCGAGCCCGGCCTCGCGGGCGCGGTTGACCAGCTGGATGGCGACGATGCTGTCGCCGCCCAGCTCGAAGAAGCTGTCGTGGACGCCGACCGCCGGCAGCCGCAGCACCTCGGCGAAGAGCGCGGCGAGCGCGGTCTCGGCGGGCGTCGTGGGCGCGTCGCCGCCCGCCGTCGCGGTCCACCGGGGCTCGGGCAGGGCCCGGCCGTCCAGCTTCCCGTTGGGCGTCAGGGGCAGCGGTCCGTCGAGGCGTACGACGGCGGAGGGGACCATGTAGTCGGGCAGGGCCTCGGCGATCCGGGTGCGCGCGGCGGCGACGGCGGCCTCGGGGTCCGTACCGGCCTCGGCGACCAGGTAGGCGACGAGCCGCTTGGCGCTGCGGTGGTCCTCGCGGACCAGGACGGCGGCCTGGGCGATGCCCTCGCAGGCCATGAAGGCGCTCTCGATCTCTCCGGGTTCGATGCGGTGGCCGCGGATCTTGATCTGGCCGTCGGAGCGGCCGAGGAACTCCAGGTTGCCGTCGGCGCCCCAGCGGACGCGGTCGCCCGTGCGGTACATCCGCGCGCCGGGCTCGTCGGCGTACGGGTCGGCGACGAAGCGCTCGGAGGTGAGGCCGGGCCGGCCGAGGTAGCCGCGGGCGAGGCCGCGCCCGGCGACGTACAGCTCGCCCTCGGCGCCGACCGGAACGACCCGCAGCGCGGAGTCGAGGACGTAGGCACGGGTGTTGGGGTCGGGTTCGCCGATGGGCGCCGGGCCGGGCCGGTCGGTGGTGGCGACCCAGAGCGTGGAGTTGACGGTTGCCTCGGTGAGGCCGTACGCGACGACGACCTGGAGCCGTCCGTGCCAGCGGGCGATGAGCTCGCTGGGCACCGCTTCCGTGCCGACGATCAGGACGGCGCCGTCGGGCAGCTCGCACTCCTGCGGCAGGGCCGAGACGAGGGACGGCGGGAGGATCATGTGGGTGGCGCGGTGCCGGCCGATGTACTCGGTGAGGGCGGACCCGGCGACGCGGCGCTCGGTGGGGACGACGATGATCCGGCCGCCCACGCAGAGCGACATGATGAGGTCCCAGACCGTCACGTCGAAGCCGACGGAGGCGAACTGGACGACGCGGCTCTCGGCGGTGATGCCGATGCGTTCGGTGGCGGTGGCGACGAGGCTGCCGACGCCGTCGTGGGAGACGACGACACCCTTGGGCCGGCCGGTGGAGCCCGAGGTGTAGATGACGTACGCGGCCTGGTCGAGCGCGATCGCCAGGTTCAGGTCCGAGGCGTCGAGCGCGGCGCACTCGGCGGCGACCGACGGCTCGTCGAGCAGCAGGTGGGTGACGCCGGGGGCGTCCGGCAGGGCGGCGGACAGCTCGTGGGTGGTGACGACCGTACGGGCGCCCGCGTCCGCGAGCATGTACGCGATCCGGTCCTGCGGGTGGTCGGCGTCCAGCGGCAGGTAGGCGGCGCCGGTCTTCATCACGGCGAGCAGCGAGACGACGAGTTCGGCGGAGCGCGGGACGGCGACGGCGACGACGTCCTCGGCGACGACGCCCCGGGTCAGCAGGAGCCGGGCCAGTCGGTTGGCCCGCGCGTCGAGTTCGGCGTACGTCAGCTCCACGTCCTCGCAGACGAGGGCGACGGCGTCGGGAGTGCGGCGGACCTGCTGCTCGAAGGCCTCGGGCCAGGTCAGCTCGGGCGAGTCGCAGGGGGCGACGCCGAACTCGCCGAGGATCCGGGACCGTTCGGCGGGCGAGGTGAGCTCGATGTGGCCGACCGGCCGGTCGAGGTCCTCGGTGAAGGCGTCGAGGAGGGCGAGGAAGCGGGTCTCGTGGCCCCGGAGGGTCTCCTCGTCGCAGACGGCGGCGTCGGCGTCGAGGTGGACGCGCAGGCCCCGCCCGCCGTCGCACTCGGCGAAGCTGAGGGCCAGGTCGCTGACGGGGCCGAGCCAGACCGGTTCGAGTTCGGTCGCGTGGTCGCCGAAGCGGAGGTCCTCGGGGCGGGGCAGGACGTTGACGGTGGGGCCGACGAGTTCGTTGACGCCGTCGGGCAGGCCCAGCTCCCTGGCCAGGTCCTCGGCGCGGTAGCGGCCGTGGGCGACCGCCTCGCCGACCGTGTGCCGTACGGCGGTGAGGAGTTCGGTGCCGGTCGTGCCGGGGCGGACGGCCAGGCGGAGCGGCACGATGTTGGAGACCATGCCGGGGACCTCGGCGGACGCGGCGTCCTGGCGGGCCGCGATCGGCAGGCCGAGGACGAGGTCCTGCTCGCCGCTGACCCGGTGCAGGTAGGCGGCCACGGCGGCGACGAGGACCCGGGAGACGCGGGTGCCGGCGCGCTCGGCGGCGGCGTTCAGGCGGTCGGTCCGCTCGGCCGACAGCTCCGACGTACGGCGGAGCCGCCGGGTCATGGGCAGCGGGGCGCGCTCGACGAGGCGGACGGGTTCGGCACGGCCGGCCATCCGGTCCAGCCAGTAGGCGCGGTCGTCCTGGTGGGCGGCCGAGGCCCGGTAGGCGCGGTCGGCGTCGACGAGGCGGGAGAGCGCCCAGTCGCGGGGCGCGGGGGCCAGGTCGCCGTCGGTGTAGAGCTCACCGGCGCGGCGGGTGACGAGGGCGACGCCCATGCCGTCGGTGACGATGTGGTGGTACCGCTGGTGCCAGAGGACGTGGTCGTCGGCGAGGCGCAGCAGGGCGTGGCCGAAGAGGGGGCCACCGGCCAGGTCCACCGGTCGCTCGCGGTCGGCGGCCATCCAGTCGGCGGCCTCGCGCGCGGGGTCCGCGGCGCCGCGCAGGTCGACGACGGGAAGGTCGAAGGGGGCGGGGGCGGGCGTCTGACGGGGGACGCCGTCCTCGGCCGTGACGCGCACGTGCAGGTTCTCGGCCTCGCCGACGGACTGCCGCACGGCGGCGGCGAGACGGTCGAGGTCGACGTCGCCGCGCAGGTCCAGGGCGAACACGATGTTGTAGGCGGAGCTGTCCGGGTCGATCTGCTGGGCCAGCCAGATGCCGGATTGCCCGCCCGTGACGGGTGTTCCGGAAGCGGACGTCCGGTCCGACGCGACGTCAAACATCGTTCGAATGGGCCTTTCCCTGGTGGTACGTCAGTGAGGCCCGCCCGTCCGCGAGAGCTCGGCGGACGGGCGGGATGCCGGTGTGACGGCTCTTACTTGATGGCCGCGATCAGCGGCTCGACCTGGTCGATGGCGTACGGGATCGACAGGACGGTGTTGAAGGAGAACGCGGCGCCGATGTCCGGGTCCTGGTAGGGCACGAACAGGTCGCGCTTCTCCGAATTGACCTTGAGCTTCTTGTAGAGCGGCTCGGCCTTGATGCGCTCGTTGGCCTCGGTGCTGGAGGTGACCCAGACCAGGCGGTCGACGTCGAGGACGTTCAGCTTCTCGGCGCTCAGCTCGGCGACGTTCCAGCCCGGCTTGGCCAGGGTGTCGATCTCGGGCTTCAGCTTGAAGCCGAGCTCGTTGAAGAAGATCGCCTTCGGGTCGGTCTTCGTGAAGGCCGAGTACTTGCCGGCCTCGAAGCTATCGGCGACGGCGATGGTCTTCGTCGCGAACTCGGGGTGCTTGTCACGGACGGCCTTGAAGCGGGCGTCGATGTCGGTGATCAGCTTCTCGGTCTCGGCGGTCTTGCCGAGGGACTTGCCGATCTGCCGCGTCATGACCTGCCAGGAGGCTCCGTAGTCGGGGAGGTCCTTGGGCTGGGCGACGACCTTGGTGAACTTGGAGAGCGTGTCGTACTGCTCCTTCTTCATGCCCGAGTACTGGGCGATCACCAGGTCGGGCTTGAGCGCCGCGATCTTCTCGATGTTGTACTCGTCGCGCTCGCCGACGATCTCCGGCTTCGTGGACCCCCACTTGTCCTTCGTCCACGGCCACTTGCCGTACGGCGTCTCCTTGAACCAGTCCACCGCCCCGACCGGCTTGATCCCGAGCGCCAGAACCGCGTCCTGGTCCGACAGGCCCAGGGTGACGACCTTCTTCGGCTCCGCGTCGATGGTCGTGCTGCCGTACTTGTGCTCCACGGTCACCGGGAAGGCGGTGGACGCGGAGGGCTTCGCCTCGCCCGAGGGCTTGGACTCCGCCTTCTCGCTGCCGCCCCCACAGGCGGAGAGCGCGAGCGCGGCGACGGTGGCGACGGCCACCCTGGGGACGTATCTGACGAAGCGCGTCAGAGAGGGGCGCGTACCTGTGGACACGGATGTTCCTTTCACGGGGATGACACAGTGCGTGCCTCGCCCACCGCGTACGACGACGCGAGGCGGCGGGTGGGGCGAGTGGGGGCTTAAGGAAGGGCCCTGGGGAGGAGGGGCCCCTCGGCCGACGGTGCGGGACGGGCCGGCGGGACCGGACGGACCAGCCGCGTCGGACGGACCGAGCGGGACCCGCTGACCGGGCGTCAGCGGCCGCGTGGCGTCAGCGGACCGAGCCGATGCCGTCGGCGACCTTCTGGGGCACGCCCGGCGCGGGCTCCGGCTTCCGGCCCAGGATCGAGTCGAGGATCTCGCCGACCCGGATCGCGGTGTTGGAGAGCAGCGACGACGTGATGCCGTGCGTGTGCTCCGTGCCGCCCTGCAGGTAGATGCCGCAGCGCAGTTCGGGGTCGGTCGCGATGCGGTAGTCCCGCTCGACCCGGACCCGGCCCTGCTCGTCGCGGTGGCAGCGCCCGGCGACGTCGCCGAGGAGGCCGAGCGGCTCGGCCTGGCTGTAGCCGGTGGCGAGGACGACCACATCGGCGTCGAGGACGTTCTCCTCGCCGGTGACGAGGGAGGTGACGGTGGCGCGGACGGTGTCCCCGGCCTCCTCGACGCCCGTCAGGCGCGAGATGTTGAGGAAGCGGAGCCGCTCGTTGCCGAGCACCTTCTCCTGGTACGCCTGCCGGTACAGGTCGTCGATGAGATCGATGTCCACGACCGAGTAGTTGGTGTTCCCGTGATAGTCCATCAGCCGGCGCTTGATGTCGTCGGGAGCGGTGTAGTACTCGTCGACGGCGGCCGGGTCGAAGATACGGTTCGCGAAGCTGCTGTCGTCCGCCGGGCTGTAGCCGTAGCGGGAGAAGACCGCGCAGATCTCGGCCTGCGGGAAGCGGCGGTGCAGGTACGCCACGTTCTCTGCGGCGCTCTGGCCGGCGCCGACCACGATGAAGCGCTTGGGGTCGGTGCCCTCGATCCCGTCCACCTTGGCGAGCAGGTCGGAGTTGTGCCAGACGCGGTCGGTCCGCTCGACACCTTCCGGCATCAGAGGGCGAAGTCCCGTGCCGATGACGAGGTTTCGGGCCCGGTGGACCACGGTCTCGGTGCCGGAGCGGGCGGTGACGTCGAGGTACTCGACCACGCCGTCGCGCACCACGGGCTCGACCGAGACGACCTCGTGGCCGTAGGAGACCATGTCGTCGACCTTCGCCGCGGCCCACTCGAAGTAGTCGTGGAACTCCACGCGGAGCGGGAAGAGGTTCTTGTGGTTGACGAAGTCGATCAGCCGGCCCTTGCTCTGCAGATAGCGCAGGAAGGTGTACTCGCTCGACGGGTTACGGAGCGTCACCAGGTCCTTGAGGAAGGAGACTTGCATGGTGGCGTCGTCGATCAGCATGCCGCGGTGCCAGCCGAAGCTCGCCTGGCGCTCGAAGAAGTGAGCAGTGACCGCCTCCTGCCTCCCGACGCGAGCGTTGTGCTCGCTCAGCGCGATCGCCATGGCCACATTGGACGGCCCGAAGCCGATACCTATGAGGTCGTGGACCAGAGGGGTGTCGCCAGGAAGAACCTGTGACATGTCACTCCCATCGTGCGGGACAGCCGCCAGTGAGGCGTGGGTGAAAAGACGGTCGCCGACCTCGCCGTTGACCCCGGCCAGCCGAACTTAGGTAAAGCTAACCTGACCTGACTTGAACTGTCGACTGGGCAAATCGGACAAGCGAGAGATGACGGCGGCGAACGGGCGTGAAATGAGGGGCCGTTGCATCCTTAGGTAAGGCTTGCTTTACTTGGCGCGGTCATTCGCTCTTCTGAGGAGGAACCCCATGCGGGTCGTCATGTTCGGTTACCAGACCTGGGGGCACCGCACCCTGCAAGCTCTCCTGGACTCCGAGCACGACGTGGTCATGGTCGTGACGCACCCCAAGAGCGAGCACGCGTACGAGAAGATCTGGAGCGACTCGGTCGCCGACCTGGCCGAGGAGCACGGCGTTCCGGTCGTCATCCGCAACAGGCCCGACGACGAGGAGCTGTTCCAGCGGCTCAAGGACGCCGACCCGGACATCATCGTGGCCAACAACTGGCGGACCTGGATCCCGCCGCGGATCTACACGCTGCCCCGCCACGGCACGCTGAACATCCACGACTCCCTCCTGCCCAAGTACGCCGGCTTCTCCCCCATCATCTGGGCGATGATCAACGGCGAGTCGGAAGTCGGCGTCACGGCGCACATGATGGACGAGGTGCTCGACGCCGGCGACATCGTCGACCAGCGCGCGGTGCCGATCGGGCCCACGGACACCGCCACCGACCTGTTCCACAAGACGGTCGACCTCATCGCCCCCGTCACGGTCGGCGCCCTGGACCTGATCGCCTCCGGGCAGACCGAGTTCACCAAGCAGGACCGCTCGCAGGCCAGCTTCTTCCACAAGCGGTCCGAGGAGGACATCCGGATCAATTGGGACTGGCCCGCCGACGTCCTGGAGCGGCTCGTCCGCGCCCAGTCCGCGCCCTACCCGGCCGCGTTCGCCTTCCACAAGGGCAAGCGCCTCGAGGTCCTCTCGGCCGTGGTCTCCGAGGGCCGTTACGGCGGCACGCCCGGCCGGATCTTCTACCGCGAGGGCGAGGGCGTCGTGATCGTCGCCGGCGCCGACGCGCGTACCGGCCGCAACCACGGCCTCGCGATCACCCGCGTACGGACCGAGGACGGCCGGGAGCTGCCCGCGACGGAGTACTTCACCTCCATGGGCGGCTACCTCACCAGCCGCCCCTGACCACCCGAACTCCGGCGCCCCCAGACGGTCCTGGGGGCGCCGGCTCCATACGGAATGACTGGGTTGGGTTCACCCAACTCGTACGGGGAACAGGTAGAGATCCATGGAACACCGGGTGACCTCCGGCACCGCCCACGACGCGAACGGCACCAGGTTCGCGGTCGTCGGCATATCGAACGTCCCGACGGACTGGGCGCAGGTCTTCAGCTCGCTCGCGCACACCGATCTGACGATCGATCCCGCTCCGGGCGGCTTCACCGCCCTGTTGGCCGCGCCGTCCCCCACGGGAGACGCGCGGCCCGACGTCCTCGCGCAACTCCCCGCCCCCGCAGGGCCCATGGGGCCGCGGTCCCTGAGCACGACACCGCCCAGCGTGCTGAACCTGCACGCCTATCTGCTGTACGCGCTCGGCAAGGCCGCGCGCCGCAGGCTCACCGAGAAGCTGTCCGCGCACGGGCTCCGCCTGTGGCACCTGACCGTGATGGCGATGGTCGCCGATCTCGGGCCGCAGATGAAGACGGTCCTCGCGGCACGGCTCGACATGAACGCCAGCGACCTGGTGAAGATCGTCAACGATCTGGTGCGGACGGGGCATGTCGACTGCGACCGGGATCCGGCGGACCGGCGCCGTGTCGTCGTACGGCTGACCCCCGAGGGCAGGTCCTTCCTGGCGGCGCTCAACGCGGAGATCGCGTCGACCGACGACGACATCCTGGCGCCGCTGAACGCGGAGGAGCGCGAGCTGCTCGGCTCGCTGCTCCGCCGCGTCCACCGGCACCTCGAACCCGCTCCCGGCGAACCCGGCCTCGCCCTCGGCCCGTTACCCTCCGCCGACGCGCACCTCGCCGACCGGCCCTGACGGACCGGACCGCCCGGGTGACTGTCCGGGGCACCGTCCGAGGTCGCTCACTCCCAGTCGTCCCAGGGCGGCTCCTCCTCCGGGTCGAAGGGCGGCGGCTCCTCGTCGAACGCCACCCCCGGCGCCGAAGGCCGCGGCGCCGCGGCCTTCGGTACCGCAGGTGTCTCCGGAGCTGCCGCCGCCGCCCCGGAACCGCCGCTCTCCGCCAGGGTCTCCAGGACGCCCTCCGCGTACTTGGCGAGCTTGGCCTCGCCCACGCCTCCGACGGTGCCCAACTCCTGGACCGTCGTGGGGAACAGCGTCGCGATCTCCCGCAGCGTCGCGTCGTGGAAGACGACGTACGCCGGAACGCCCTGCTCGCGCGCGGTCGCGGCCCGCCAGGCGCGGAGCGCCTCGAAGACCGGCACGGCCTCCGCCGGCAGGTCGACCGGCACGCGGGCGCCCTTGCCGGAACGCGAACCGGACTCCTTCTTGCGGGAGCCCGCGGCGGGAGCCTTCTCCTTCCGCATCAGGACCTCGCGGCGGCCTCCGAGCACCTCGCCGCTCGCCTCGGTCAGCACGAGCGTGCCGTAGTCGCCCTCCACGGCGAGGAGCCCCTGCGCGAGGAGCTGGCGGACGACCCCGCGCCACTCTGCGGTCGACAGATCGGCGCCGATACCGAAGACCGAGAGGCCGTCGTGGTCGAACTGGATGACCTTGGCCGTCTTCTTGCCCTGCAGGATGTCGATGATCTGGCCGGCGCCGAACTTCTGGCGCCGCTCCTTCGCTAGCCGCCAGACCGTGGACAGCAGCTTCTGCGCCGGGACCGTGCCGTCCCAGGACTCGGCGGGCGTCAGGCAGGTGTCGCAGTTGCCGCACGGCTCGCCGCTCTGCCCGAAGTACGCGAGCAGCCGCACCCGGCGGCAGTCGACCGTCTCGCAGAGCGCGAGCATCGCGTCCAGGTGCGTGGCCAGCGACCGACGGTGGGTCTCGTCGCCCTCGGAGCCCTCGATGAGCTTGCGCTGCTGGACCACGTCCTGCAGTCCGTACGCCAGCCAGGCCGTGGCAGGCTCCCCGTCACGGCCGGCCCGGCCGGTCTCCTGGTAGTAGCCCTCGACCGACTTCGGCAGGTCGAGGTGGGCCACGAACCGCACGTCGGGCTTGTCGATGCCCATGCCGAAGGCGATCGTCGCGACGATCACGACCCCGTCCTCGCGCAGGAAGCGGGCCTGGTTCGCCGCGCGCGTCCGGGCGTCCATGCCGGCGTGGTACGGCAGGGCGTCGACGCCCTGCTCCACCAGGAAGGCGGCGGTCTTCTCCACGGAGGAGCGCGACAGGCAGTAGACGACGCCGGCGTCCCCGTCGTGCTCGGTGCGGATCAGTTCGAGGACCTGCTTGAGCGGGTTGTTCTTGGGGACGATGCGGTACTGGATGTTCGGCCGGTCGAAGCTCGCGACGAAGTGCCGGGCGTCCTGGAGGCCGAGCCGGGCCGCGATCTCGGCGTGCGTGGCCTCGGTGGCCGTCGCGGTCAGCGCGATCCTCGGCACCTTCGGCCAGCGCTCGTGCAGCATGGACAGCGCGAGGTAGTCGGGCCGGAAGTCGTGACCCCACTGGGCGACACAGTGCGCCTCGTCGATCGCGAAGAGCGACACCGTGCCCCGGTCGAGCAGCCGCTGCGTCCCCTCCGTACGCAGCCGCTCGGGCGCCAGGTAGAGCAGGTCGAGCTCGCCGGAGACGAAGGCCTGCTCGACCGTCTGCCGCTCGTACGGATCCTGGGTCGAGTTCAGGAATCCGGCCCGCACCCCGAGGGCGGTGAGCGCGTCCACCTGGTCCTGCATCAGCGCGATGAGCGGCGAGATCACGACGCCCGTGCCCTGTCTGACGAGCGCCGGGATCTGGTAGCAGAGCGACTTGCCGCCGCCGGTGGGCATCAGGACGAGGGCGTCGCCGCCCCCGACGACCTGCTCGACGATCTCCTGCTGAGCGCCGCGGAAGGAGCTGTAGCCGAAGACGCGGTGCAGCACCTCCGATGCCTCGGAGGGGGTCGCGGGGGAAGCTTCCGGAAGGACCATTCCAGAAGCCTAACGGCGTCCGCCGACACTCCCGTCCCGGTCCGGTGAACCTGTGGACAACCACCCCACGGGCTCACCTGTGGACAACGCTCAGCCCGCGGTCCTGGCCATCCACGCCTCGACCTCGTCCGCCGTGCGCGGCAGGCCCGCCGACAGGTTCTCGTGCCCGTCCGCCGTCACGACCAGGTCGTCCTCGATCCGGACGCCGATGCCGCGCCATTCCTCGGGGACGGTGAGGTCGTCCGGCTGGAAGTACAGGCCGGGCTCGACGGTGAGCACCATGCCGGGCTCCAGGACCCCGTCGACGTACTCCGTGTTCCGGGCCTGCGCGCAGTCGTGGACGTCCAGGCCGAGCATGTGGCCGGTCCCGGCCATCGTGAAGCGGCGCTGCAGACCCAGTGCGTACGCCCGCTCGGCGGGCCCCTCGATGAAGCCCCACTCGACGAGCCGGGCCGCGAGGTGCCGCTGGGACGCCTCGTGGAAGTCGCGGTACGCGGCGCCCGGCTTCACGGCGGCGAAGCCCGCCTCCTGGGCCTCGTACACGGCGTCGTAGACCTTGCGCTGCACCGGAGAGAAGGTGCCGCTGATCGGGAGCGTGCGGGTGACGTCGGCGGTGTAGAGGGTGCGGGTCTCCACGCCGGCGTCGAACAGGAGCAGCTCCCCCGGGCGCACCGGGCCGTCGTTGTCCGTCCAGTGCATGATCGTGGCGTGGTCGCCGGCGGCGCAGATCGAGCCGTAGCCGACGGAGTTGCCCTCCAGGCGGGCGCGGCGGAAGAAGGTGCCCTCGATCCAGCGCTCGGACGAGGCGACCGCGCGGGACAGCTCGCCGATGGCGTCGGTGAAGCCGCGCACGGTGGAGTCCACGGCCTTGCGCATCTCGGCCAGCTCCCACGCGTCCTTGACGAGCCGGAGGTCGCTCAGCGCCTCCTCCAGCTCCTCGTCGCGCTCCGCGTCGGTGGTGACGGCGGCCTCCAGGGCCGGGTCGATGCCGCGGACGATCCGGGTCGGGACGGTGGAGGCGGCGGCGAGGTCGCGGGCCGCCGTACGGACGTCACGGCAGGCCAGGCCGAGGACGCGCTCCGACTCGGCGAGGGACCGGCGCCGCCCCATCCACAGCTCGGCCGTGGGGCCCGTCCAGAACTCGTCGTTGTCCCGGCCGTCCCGGGGCAGCTGGTAGCAGTACGCGTCGTGGCCGCCGTCCGCGCGCGGTTCGAGCACGAGCGCGCCGTCCCGCGCCTGGTCGCCGGTCATGTGGACGTAGCCGGTGTACGGGCGGAAGGGGTAGGTGTCGTCGTTCGAGCGGACCTTGAGGTTGCCCGAGGGGACGACCAGGCGCTCGCCGGGGAAGCGCGCGGAGAGCGCGGCGCGGCGGCGGGCCGCGTACGGGGCCTGCTCGTCGAGCTCCAGGTCGTGCCGCTCGGTGTCCGCCCACCCCGTGCGCATGAGCGCCGACAGTTCGGCGGAGAGTTCCGTGTACAGACCGTTCTTCCGACCCTTGGCCACGTCGTGTCCCTTCGTCCGTCGCGTCCGGCATCGCGTCCGGGCGGTGCCGTCGCCGACGGACAGTAGCCCTCGAAACGGGCATCGGGTGCCCAGGAGTGCCACTGGCACTGATCGGCCACGGCGCGCGTCGATAATGCGAGACATGACGAACGCGAAACTCGGCGAGGCCCTCCTCCTGCTCGGCGTCGGCGAGCCCGCCGTGCGGGTCTATCTGGCGCTCCTGGACCAGGCCCCGGCTCCGCTGGACGCGATCGGGACGGAGACCGGTCTTGGCGGCGCGGAGCTCGTGGCGGCCTACGGCGAGCTGGCCGACGCCGGTCTGGCCAGCGCCGCCGACGAGGGCGCGGACGTGGTGGCTCCGGTGCCGCCTGCCGCCGGTCTGGAGATCCTGGCCCGGCACCGGGCGGCCGAGCTGGAGGAGTCGCGGCTCGCGGTGGGCGGCGCGTTCGAGTCGTTCCGGCGCCGACGGCTCGCGGCGTACGACGCCCCGCTCGTCGAGGTCGTCACGGGGGAGGCGATCGGTTCCCGGATGCGGCAGGCGTGGGCGAGCGCCCGCGAGCAGATCCGGCAGCTCGAGTCCCCTCCGTACTTCCCGAACCCGGGCGCGACGGACGACGCGCTGGCGACGCTGGCGCGCGGGGTGACCCAGCGCGTCATCTACTCCCGCGAGTCCCTGGAGTACCCGGGCCGTCTGGCGGAGGCCATCGAACCGGTCGTGGAGGCCGGCGAGCAGGCCCGGGTGCTGCCGTCCGTGCCGGTCAAGCTGGTGATCATCGACGAGGCGTACGCGATGGTGTCCCTGTCGATCCGGGAGGCCGATGTGCACAATTCGATGCTGGTGGTGCAGCCGTGCGGGCTGCTCTCGGCGCTGGTGGCCCTGTTCGAGCAGTCCTGGCAGAACGCGCTGCCGTTCCACGGCCGCACCACCCGCCCCGGCGGCCTGCCGCCCGCCGACCGGCGTCTGCTGTGGCTCCTCGCGGGCGGCGCGAGCGACGAGGTCGTCGCCCGCGAGCTGGGGATCAGCCGCCGCACACTGTTCCGGCGCCTGCAGATCCTGATGGCACGCCTGGGAGCGGCGAACCGCTTCCAGCTGGCGCTCCAGGCCCAGCGCGCGGGCTGGCTCTGACCGACGCGGGGCCGTCGAGGGTGTCGGGCGCTACGCGTTCATGAACGCGCCGACCGGCAGGGCCCGTCCGACGACGCGTACGTCGCCGATCCAGCCCCGGAAGAGCTGGTCGAGGCCGCCGCCGTACTCGTATCCGCCGAGCAGCCAGGAGAGCCCGAGCGTCGTCAGGCCGTTGACGGAGGTGGCCGGATTGCGGGCGACCGGGCAGCCGTCGACGTACAGGGTGGTGTGCCGGCCGTCGTTGACGACGGCGGCGTGCCACCAGGTGTCGAGCGGGAGTTCATGGCTCCAGCTGGTGACGATCCGGTCCTGGTTCAGGGGCGCCACGGCCCACTGGAGGGCGTGGCCGTCGGAGAGCGAGAGGGTGGCGACGGGCTCCTCCGGGTCGCCCTGCTTCCCGGCGGCGGCCAGGGTGCCCTGGCGGCTGACGATCGCGGACCAGGCGTTGCGGGAGCTCGCCCAGTCGGCGGGGAGCTTGAAGAACGCCTCGACGGTGAAGCCGGCCCGGAAGGTCGCGGTGTCCAGCGGCGCGCCCTTCACCGTACGCAGGAAGGCGCCGCGCAGCGGCGGGCGGCCGCCTTCGAAGTGGAGGCTGCCGTGTCCGGGCTGGTCGGGGTGGTGCTCGGCGGACCAGCGCAGCGCGTCGGCGGGGCTGCCGGGGACGGGCGTACGGATCAGGTCGTTGCCGTGTCCCGAGAGGTCGGGGACGCGCAGCGTCGCGTCGGCCGGGGAGCCGTCCTCGCGGCCGGTGTCGAAGCGCCAGTACGCGAGCGTGCCGGGGACCAGCATCCGGGCGGCGGGGCGGGGGCGGCGCGGGGCGACGGGGGCGAAGCCGGCGAACCGGCGCTCGAAGTCGATCGGGACGGAGAAGGAGTTGGCCGGGTCGGTGAGTTCGAGCTCGTGCCGCTCCAGGGAGTTGAGGCGGCCCTCCGCCTCCTTGACCAGCAGCCATGGGGAGAAGGTGGAGACGTCGACGGTGTTCCTGGCGAGGTCGAAGCGGTAGAGGCGGATCATCGCGCTGCCGCCGAAGTAGCGGTCCTGGTAGTTGGTGAGGTGCAGGTGGACGTCGTTGCCCGCGGCGTTCTTCCGGACCGTGCGCCCGGCCGGCCAGTAGTGGCCGTTCAGGGTGAGGAAGATCTGGTCGTTGTCCTCGATCAGCTCGTCCCACAGGTGCTGTCCGTGCCCGGAGAGCTCCGCCGTGCCGTCCCCTGCGTCGGCGTGCACGAGGTCGTGGGTGGTGAGGACGACGGGCGTGTCCGGGTGCTGGGCGATGACGCCGCGCGCCCAGGCGAGGCCGGCCGCCGAGGGCCGCCAGTCGAGGGCGAGGACCAGCCACTGGCGCCCCGCCGCGCGGAACAGGTGGAAGGTGTTGTAGCCGTCCGGGGAGGCACCGCCGAAGGTGCGCAGCGGGCGCAGGCGCTGGGGGCCGAAGGCGTCGAGGTAGGCGCTGCGGCCGCGCTGGTCGTCGGTGCGCGCGTCGATGTCGTGGTTCCCGGCGAGGACGCTGTACCCGGCGCCGCGCCGGTCCATGAGCCGGAACACCTCACTGAGCGGGGCGAATTCCTCGGGGCGGCCGTTCTCGGTGAGGTCGCCCAGGTGGGACAGGAAGACGATGTTCTCGTCGCGGGCGTGGTCGAGGAGATGGCGGAGGGCGGCCTCGACGGGCTCCTTGTGGATGCTCGCGCCGTCGAAGAGGTACTGGGTGTCGGGCATGACGGCGAGCGTGAAGCGCGGGCTCTCCGCGTCGGGCCCGGGGCGCCCGCGCGTTCCAGCAACGTTGTCGGCCGTGGACGCGGCGCTGCTCGTGCCGCCCGCGAGGCCCACGGTCGCGGAGGCCGCTGCGGCGACCCCGGCCGCCCGAAGAACCGCCCGGCGGCCCGTGCCTGTGGAACTGGACATGCGTGCTCCCCACCCTTGTTCGACGTGACGCCCGCACGCTAGGGGGCACCTCATGCGCCCCGGGCCCCACATCGGCGACGCCGGGAAGAAGAGTGCGTGAACGGGCCGCCGGTCCCATGGACGCGGCGGCCCTCACGGCATGTCCGTGTTCCTGCCGGTGGATCAGCG
This sequence comes from Streptomyces sp. NPDC001927, assembly GCF_053594455.1. Lineage (NCBI taxonomy): Bacteria > Bacillati > Actinomycetota > Actinomycetes > Kitasatosporales > Streptomycetaceae > Streptomyces > Streptomyces sp. NPDC001927. Next base: position 125,598 of record NZ_JBSFEN010000003.1, read on the forward strand.
GTTCTCGGGCAGGTCCTGCTCGGCCGGGAGCGCCGCCGGCGCCTGCGCGTCGAACGTCGCGCGGGCCGAGGACTTCCCCGCCGGGGCGGGCTTCTTGCCGCAGAACGCTGCCTCGAGCACGCCGCCGAGCGCGGTGTTGGCCTCGCCCCGGTTGGACGTGTTCGCCATCGCGGCGAGGCTGCGGTGGCCGTCGCGGGTCGCGAAGGCGTACGTGTAGAAGCCCTGCACGGTCCCGGTGTGGCCGAACACCTGCGTCCCGCAGGACAGGTCGTAGCGGCGCAGGCCGAGGCCGTAGTGGCGGGTGTTGGTGGCGTCCGTCGGGGTGACCGTCGTCATCGCGTCGAGCGTGCGCGGCGACAGCAGCCAGCCTCGCATCAGCGCGGTGGTGAAGGTGTTCAGGTCCGCCGGAGTGGAGATGACCGCACCGGCCGACTGGGCCCAGGACACGGTCTGTTCGGTGGAGTCGACGAGCGCGCCGCCGGCCTCGTCGGGGTGCAGGTAGCCGCGCACCTGGAGCCCGGCGATCTTGGTGTCGGGGTGGACGTACGAGGTGTTCCGGAGCCCCAGCCGCTTGAAGATGCGGCGCTCGTACTCCTGGCCCACCGGCTTGCCGGTGAGCTTCTCGATGAGCATGCCGACGACGACGAAGTTGGCGTTCGAGTACTTGTACGCCACGCCGGGCTCCGTGGTGCGCGGCTCGCTCAGGGAGAGGTCGACCAGCTCCTGGTAGCTGAAGACCCGGTTCCGTACGGCCTCGAAGCCGGGGACGGTCTGGTTGAACATGGCGTTGGTGTAGTCGGCCAACCCGCTGCGGTGGGTGAGCAGGTGACGCACCGTGATCCGGTCGTCGGGCAGCAGCCCGGGCAGGTAGCGGTTGACCGGCTGGTCGAGCTCGACCTTGCCCTCGTCCACCAGCTGGAGCAGCACGACGCTGGAGAAGGTCTTGCTGACGCTGCCGATCCGGAAGCGCGCCTGGGTGTCCATGGCGGCGCCCGAGACCCGGTCGCGGACGCCGAGGGCGCGCGTCTTGGTGCCACCGGGGCCGGTGTAGCGGGCCATGGCGCCCGGAGCGCCCTGGTCCATGGCGGCCTTCAGCGCTCCGGCGACGCCCTCCATGTCGGGGAGTCGGCTGGGGGCGGGGCGCGAGCCGATCTCGACCGGGACGATCGGGTCGGTGACGGTGGGGGCGGCGGCGGGTGCGGCGACCGCGCTGGTGGCGGGCGCGACACCGGCGGCGAGTGCGGCGACCAGGGTGGCGCTGACCGCAAGGCGTCTTTTCGGCGACAGGTGCACGTGGATTCCCTCGGTTCGTTCGACGCGGCACCCGGACGGCGGTGTGCCGCGGGGTTCCGGCCGAACCGGGCGCGGTGCGCGCGGTCTCCGGAACCCATGGATCATGAGTGCCAACGCCCGTAAACGGTTCCTGACACGGGCCACGGGTTCCGGAGCACGCCCTTCCGTGCTATCTGGCCATAGGGGCTCAGGCGCGGCAGCGCAGCATCACCAGCGGCGGGCTCTTGTAGAGGTCGGCCCAGAACTCCTCGCCGTACGCGCGGACTCCGTCGTCGGACACCTGAAGCGGAACCCACTCCACCGCGCTGAACCCGGCCGCGCGCAGGCTCTCCTCGTAGACCTCGCGGCGCGGGCACGAGGCGACGATACTGATCGGCTCCGGGTCGAGGAGCGCCGTGACCCGCACGCGCGGGCCGGTCTCCGTCTCCTCGCCGGTCGGCTCGCAGCGGAAGCCGTACGCGTCCAGGGAGGCGCAGTCGAAGGCGTAGTCGGGCCGCTGGGCGAGCACGAAGAACTCGCCACCCGGGACCAGGCTCCGGTGGATGCTGCGGCACATCCGCTCCATCGCCGCGATGTCCTCGGCGTAGTTGAGACACTGCACGGCGAGGGCGATGTCGAAGCGCCGGTCGGGCGCCCGCAGTTCGCTCACGTCACCGACCTCGTAGCGCACGCCCAGCGGGTCGCGCCGCTCGATGTCCTGCGCGGCGGCGATCATCTCGGTGGAGATGTCGACGCCGAAGACGTCCGAGGCGCCGCGGCGCTTGAACTCCCTGCTGTAGAAGCCGGTGCCGCAGGCCAGGTCGAGCACCGACCGGCCGCTCACGTCGCCGACCAGTCCCAGGAAGCTCGGCACCTCCCCGTAGCGGATCAGCGGCAGCGACTTGAATCCCTCGAACGCCTCACCGATCTTGTCGTACTGATGCACGGTCATGTGCTCCCCCTCTTCTTCATCCCCGCTTCATCCGGCCGTTGGCGGCCGTGGCGACGAGTCTCCTCCGCGCTCGGGCGGCGGCCGTACTGGCGGAAGGCACGAAAAGCGGGCCGGGCGACCTGCCCATCGCCCAAGGCGACCGGGCGGGGCGCGGGGGGCTCCGATGAGTTCCGGAGCCGTGACCGGTCCACCCTTCGGCACTGCCGGCCACGGCTGCCGCCTGCGGCGCGCCGTCGTCGTGCGCGACCGACGGCCCGGTGCGAGGCTGGCGACAAAGCACCCCAGAAGGGAAATCTCATGATCACCACCGACCCGGTCCCCGGCACCCCCTGCTGGCTCGACCTCGGGGCACCCGACGTACCGGCCGCGGCGGCCTTCTACGGCACCGTGCTCGGCTGGGAGTACGAGGCCATGGAGGGCGGTGAGGGCGGCGAGGACATGGAAGGCGGGATGTTCCGCAAGGACGGCAAGATCGTCGCGGGGCTCGGCAAGCTCACCGAGGCGGGGGCGCGCTCGGCCTGGATGATCTACTACAGCGTCGAGGACGCGGACGCCACGACCCGGGCGGTCGAGCAGGCGGGCGGCACGGTCCGGGTCGCCCCGATGGACCTCGGGGAGTGGGGCCGGATGGCGCAGTACAGCGACCCGTTGGGCGGCCAGTTCGCCGTCTGGCAGCCCGGTTCGGACAGTGGCGTGGAGCTCGTGGACGCGCCCGGCTCGCTCTCCTGGACGGAGCTGTACACGAGCGACGCGGCGGCCGCGAAGCGGTTCTACGGCGATGTCCTCGGCTGGTGGTACAGCGACATGGAGCTGCCGGGCGGCGGCGGTACGTACTCCCTTGTCACCCCGGCCGGACTCTCGGAGGACCGGATGCAGGGCGGCATCATGGGCATGCGCGCGGAGGACCTGACGCTGACGAACGGCCGGCCGTACTGGCACCCGGTCTTCGACGTCGAGGACTGCGACGCGGCGGTCGCCCGGGTGACGGCGAACGGCGGCACTGTCCAGATGGGCCCGGACGACGCGGAGGGGGTCGGGCGGCTCGCGGTGTGCGTGGACCCGTCGAACGCGGACTTCGTGCTGCTGACTCCGGAAAAGCCCTGACCACGGGCGCTCCCTGTGATCAACTGATCGACGCGAAGGCGGCGACGCGACACCCACGACCCCAGAGGCCCGACGATCGATGGCGAACCAGCGTGTGTACCTCGTGACCGGCGGCGGAACGGGCATCGGGGCGGCGACGGCCCGGCTGCTGGGCGCGGCCGGTCACCACGTGGTGGTCTCGGGGCGCCGCCCCGAGCCCCTGCACCTCGTCGCGGAGGAGACCGGCGCGCTGGCCGTCCCGTCCGACATCGGCGACCCCGACGCGGTACGCGCGCTGGTCGACGCGGCGGTCGCCGCCCACGGCCGCCTCGACGGGGTGGTCCTCAACGCCGGGATCGGGCGGGGCGGGGGCGTCGGCGAGGTGAGCCTCGACGACTGGGACGCGGTGCTGCGGACGAACCTCACCGGCCCGTTTCACCTACTGCGCGCCGCGCTCCCGCATCTGCTGGAGGCGCGGGGCGCGGTGGTCGCCGTGGCCTCGGTCTCCGCCCTGCGCAACGGCGTCGGGAACGCGGCGTACGCGACGTCCAAGGCGGCGCTCCTCCAGCTCTGCCGCTCGCTGGCGGTCGACTACGGCAAGGCCGGCCTGCGCGCCAACACGGTGTGCCCGAGCTGGGTACGCACGGACATGGCGGACCGCCGCATGTCCCGCTTCGCGGACGAGGAGGGCCTCGACGACATCGACGCGGCCTACCGCGAGGTGACCCGCGTCCTCCCCACCGGCCGCCCGGGCGACCCCCGCGAGGTCGCGGAAGCCGTCGCGTGGCTCCTCTCCCCGGCCGCGTCCTTCGTCAACGGAGCGGTCCTCACGGTCGACGGCGGCGCCACAGCCCTCGACCCGGGCACCCTGGCCTTCGACTTCCACCTGACGCCTCGGACTCCGGACGCCTGAGGCGGCGGTTTCGTGCCCCCGTCCCGTGCTCGGGACGGGGGCACGTGCGCTCGGGCGTCAGTCGACGCGGCGGAGGGCGGCCGGGGTCAGGTCGGCGAGGGTGGGGTAGCCGTCCACGGCCATCAGGAGGTCGGCTTCCGCGAGGAGGGAGCGGAGGACGTGGGTCAGGCCGTCGACGCCGCCGAGGGCGAGGCCGTAGGCGTACGGGCGGCCCACAGCGACCGCGGTGGCGCCGAGGGCGAGGGCCTTGATGATGTCCGTACCGCTGCGAACGCCCGAGTCGAAGATCACCGGAAGGCCGTCGGCGGCCTCGACGACCTCGGGCAGGGCGTCGAGCGCGGCGAGGCCGCCGTTGGCCTGGCGGCCGCCGTGGTTGGAGCAGTAGACGCCGTCCACTCCCCCGTCCTTGGCGCGGCGTACGTCCTCGGGGTGGCAGAGGCCCTTCACGATCAGCGGGAGCGAGGTCAGGGAGCGCAGCCAGGGGAGGTCGTCCCAGGTCAGCGGGTTGCCGAAGACGCCCGCCCAGTGCAGCACCGCCCCGCCCGCGTTCTCCTCCGGCGGCTGGGCGAGCGCCGCGCGGAAGACCGGGTCGCTGGTGTAGTTCGCCAGGCAGTGGCCCCTCAGCTGGGGGAAGTTGCTCGTCGCCAGGTCCCTCGGGCGCCAACCGGTCACCCACGTGTCGAGCGTGACCACGATGCCCCGGAACCCGGCCTTCTCCGCGCGCTCCACCAGGCTCGCGGCCAGATCCCGGTCCGTGGGCGTGTAGAGCTGGAAGAACCCCGGAGTCGAGCCGAACTCGGCGGCGACCTCCTCCAGGGGGTCCACCGAGAGCGTCGAGGCGATCATCGGCACCCCGGTGGCGGCCGCGGCACGCGCGGCGGCGAGGTCGCCGTGCCCGTCCTGCGCGCACAGGCCCAGCACCCCGATCGGCGCCATCATCAGCGGTGAGGGCAGCGACAGGCCGAACATCGACACCGACATGTCCCGTTCCTTGGCGCCCACGAACATCCGGGGAATCACCCCGTGACGGGCGAAGGCGGCGACGTTCGCCCGCTGGGTGTGCTCGTCACCGGCCCCGCCCGCCACGTACGACCACACCGACGGGGACATCGCCGCGCGCGCCTTCTCCTCCCAGCCCTCGTACGACATCGGGAACCGCGGCAGGACCCCGCCAAGCCCATTGAAGTAGATCTCGTTCTGGTACTCGCCGAACGCGCCCACTGTGCTCCCCACTCCCTCGACAACGTGTGGGGGTGATTCAAGCCGTCAGGTCCGCCAGCAGTCCACGGACGCGCGCCTCGATCTCGTCCCGGATCGGCCGGACCGCCTCCACTCCCTGACCGGCCGGGTCGTCGAGGGTCCAGTCGAGGTACCGCTTGCCCGGGAAAACGGGACAGGCGTCCCCGCAGCCCATCGTGATCACGACGTCCGACGCCTGGACGGCTTCCACGGTGAGGACCTTCGGGGTCTGGGAGGCGAGGTCGATTCCGGCCTCGGCCATCGCCTCGACCACCGCCGGGTTCACGGCGTCGGCCGGCGCCGAGCCCGCCGATCGGACCTCGACCCGGCCTTCCCCGAGGTGCGTGAGGAAGGCGGCGGCCATCTGCGAACGGCCGGCGTTGTGGACACAGACGAACAGCACGGACGGGCGCGACGGGGACGGGGACGGGGACATGGAGAGACTCCCGGGAGTTCAGCGGGTGGCGGGGACGGCAGGAAGCGGGGCGGTCTCGCGCTCGCCGAAGACCAGGGCGACCAGGCCCAGGCCGACGGCGGCGCCTACGAGTTGCGCGATGACGAACGCGGGGACGGAGGCCGGGGCTATCCCGGCGAAGGAGTCGGTGAAGGCCCGGCCGATCGTCACCGCCGGGTTCGCGAACGACGTGGAGGAGGTGAACCAGTACGCCGCCCCGATGAAGCCCGCCACCGCGACCGGCGCGACGCTCTCCCGGCCTGTGCGGGGCAGGCCGAAGACCACCAGGAGCAGCCCTGCCGTCGCCACCACCTCGCCCAGCCAGAGGTGGGGCGAGGAACGGTCATGACCGGAAAAGGCCACCCACCGCCCGCCGAACATCGCGTTCGCCAGGACCGCTCCGGTGATCGCGCCCACGACCTGGGCGGACACGTACGCCCCCACCTCCCGCGCCGACGGACCGGCGCCCGTACGGCGACCGGCGGCCCACGCCGCGAGCGTGACCACCGGGTTGAAGTGGGCGCCCGAGACCGGCCCGAACAGGACGATCAACACCCCGAGCCCGAACACCGTGGCCAGGGAGTTGGCCAGCAGTTGGATGCCGACGTCGTCCGACAGCTCGACGGCCTGGATGCCGGAGCCGACCACGACCGCCACCAGCGCCGCCGTGCCGACGGCTTCGGCAGCCACCCGGCGGCCCAGCGGAACAAGGCTCTCCCTCACGCCGTCGCTCCGGCGGGCAGCGGGGCCTTCAGGACCGTCGCGAGCCGTTCAAGGGTCGCGGGCAGAACCCAGTAGTAGACCCAGGTCCCGCGCCGCTCGCAGTCGACCAGGCCGGCCTGGCGCAGCAGCTTGAGGTGGTGGGAGATCGTCGGCTGGGACAGCTCGAAGGCCGGTGTCAGCTCACAGACACACACCTCGCCCCCGTCCCGCGAGGCGATCATCGACAGCAGCCGCAGCCGGACCGGATCCCCCAGGGCCTTGAAGACCCTCGCGAGGTCCTGCGCCTCCGCCTCGTCCAGCGGCGCGGACGCCAGGCCCGCACAACAGGCATCACCGGAGTCCTGCCCGAGGACCACGAGCTCTTGTTTCGACATGCGTCTATGTTGACGTTCTTCGATCCAGAGCGCAAGCTTGCATCGAAGGACATCAATACAGCGGATCGATACAGCCCTACCTCGTAGCCGGGAGCCTTCACCATGAACCAGCAGTCCACCGAGCTGCGCGAGACCGTACGCCGCCGCTACGCCGCGGCCGCCCTCCACGTCATCGACGGCGGCACCGCCTGCTGCGGCCCCCAGGCCGTCGAGGTCGACGAGAACTTCGGCGGAGCCCTCTACGCCGACGACGAGCGCGGCGCACTGCCCGCCGACGCCGTCGCCGCCTCCCTCGGCTGCGGCAACCCCACGGCCGTCGCCGAGCTCAACGAGGGCGAGCGCGTCCTCGACCTCGGGTCGGGCGGCGGGATCGACGTCCTCCTCTCGGCCCGCCGGGTCGGCCCGACGGGCAGGGCGTACGGCCTGGACATGACCGACGAGATGCTCGCCCTTGCCCGCGCCAACGCGGCGAAGGCGGGCGCGACGAACGTGGAGTTCCTCAAGGGGACCATCGAGGCGATCCCGCTGCCCGCCGCCACGATCGACGTCGTCATCTCCAACTGCGTGATCAACCTGTCCACCGACAAGCAGGCCGTGTTCGCCGAGACGTTCCGCGTCCTCGCGCCGGGCGGTCGCCTCGGCGTCTCCGACGTCGTCGCCGACGACGCCCTCACCACCGAGCAGCGGGCCGAACGGGGCGACTACGTCGGCTGTATCGCGGGCGCGCTGACCTTCGCCGAGTACCGCGACGGCCTCGAAGCGGCCGGCTTCACCGACATCGACATCACCGCGACCCACGCGGTCGCCGACGGCATGCACGCGGCCGTTGTCCGGGCGGTCAAGCCCGGCGACCGACCCCAGGCGTGAGCGTCAGCGCGCGCCGAACACCTGGGTCCAGTAGGGGCCGCCCTGGTCGTGGATGCCGATCCCGATCTCCTTGAAGTCGCAGTTGAGGATGTTCGCCCGGTGGCCGGGGCTGTTCATCCAGGACTCCATGACCTGCTCCGGGCTGCTCTGCCCCATGGCGATGTTCTCGCCGTACGTCGACCAGGGGTACCCGGTGGCCGTGACGCGCTCGCCCGGACCCTTCCCGTCGGGGCTGGTGTGGTCGAAGTAGTCCCGCGCGGCCATGTCGTCGGAGTGGCCCTGCGCCGCCCTCGTCAGCTGCGAGTTCGCCGTCAGGGGGCTGCAACCGGCCTTCGCCCGCTCGGCGTTGACCAGACTGATCACCTGGTCGGCCGTGGAGTCCGAACCGGCGGGCGGAGTCGTCGCCGTGACCTTCGGCTTCGGCCTGGGCTTGGGCTTCGCCGCGGGCGACGAGGTCCGGGGGGCCGCCGTCTTCGACGGCGTGGCCTTCGCCGTGCTCGGACGGGCGGACGGAGTCGCCGTGGCACTGGCCGACGCCGATGCCGACGCGGAAGCGGAGGCCGAGGGGGTCTCCAGGAGCGTGGTCGAGTCCTGCCCGAGCCCCAGGTCCGGGCCCGGAGCGGCGGCCCGGTTCGCGTCCAGCGACTCCCCGTCCCCGTCGGGTCCGGCGTTCAGGTAGAAGGCCCCGCCGGTGACCGCCACGACCGCCATGCCCGCGGCGACGACGGCCCTGCGCCGGCCACGCCGCTGCTCCTGCTCCCTCCGCCGCCGCGAGGCTCGCGAGCTGCGGGGACCCGCAGGGCGTTCGGGTACGGGAGTGACCGTGCTCTGCGTCTCGTAAAGTGCCGTGGGTTCGTACGGCTCGTACGCCTCGTACGGCTCGTACGTGGGCATCGGCTCGACCGGCTGGTAGGTCGCGGTCTCCCCGTACTGCCCCGGTATCTCGTACGCCTCGTACGCCTGCGTCTCGTACGCCCCCTGCGTTTCGTACGCCTGCGTACCGTACGCCCCATATGTGTCGTACGACTCCGGAGTCCCGTACGGGTACCCCGTGCTCGCCGCCGCCGTCAGTCCGAAGCCCGCGCTCTCCCGGACCGAGGCGAGCAGCCACGCCGACGGCGGGACCAGGAGCAGGCCCGCCAGCAGCCCCTCGGCCGGGACGAGGTTGCTCCACAGGCCGGCGCAGTGCGCGCAGCCGCGCGCGTGGCGGGCTATGCGCTTGCGCCACAGGGCGGACGGGCGGCCGTCCCAGGTGCCGAGCTCGGAGCGGAGGGTGGGGCACGGCGGGTTCTCGGTCAGGGCCCGGACGACGACACGGGCGGTGTCGAGCTGGGCCTTCATCCGCTGCACCCGGACCGCGGTGTGCTCCGTGGACAGGCCGAGGGCCGCCGCCACCTCGTAGCGGGTCAGCTCCCCGGCGCACTCCAGCCACCAGAGCGAAAGGAGCGCGCTGTCGTCCGGCTCGAGCCAGCGCGTGGCCTCGGCGGTCTCGCGGCGCTGCCCGGACAGGTGGAGGCTGACCAGGGTCAGGTCCACGAAGTCCGCGCCGGGGTGCGCGACGTCACGGGCGTCGTCGAGGACGCCCATGTGCAGGCGGGACTGCTGCTTGTGCCAGTGGCCGCGGATCCCGTTCATGGTGATGGCCACGAGCCAGGACCGGAAGCTGTCCGGGGCGCGCAGGGTGCCGAGCCCGTCGAGCGCCCGCAGCATCGTCTCCTGCACCACGTCGTCGACATCGTGGTGGCCGTTCAGGGCCCGGCCCACGATGTTGTAGACGAGGGGCAGGTAGGCGGCGATGAGCTGGTCCTGTGCCCACAGGTCCCCGCTCTGCGCCGCCCTCACGAGCTCCGTGCCGTGCTGCGTGCCGTACTGCGTTCCCATGCCCTGGTTCACTCTGCCTGTCCCGCCTGTTGTCGATGCCGGCAGTTGGGAGACCCCCGGGTATCCCGCTGATAACAGAAATCGGCGAAAGTTTTGCGGCAGAGTAGTACACAGGAGCGAACACGAGCGGTCGCTGGTGCCTCCTGGCTGGTCAGAGGCCCGCCGGAATCCCGTCGGCAGCCCTCCTCACACGCGCAGCCACACCGCCGTGTCCTGGGGCAGCCGCCCCTCGGGATCGAGGGGTCCGCTGGCGAGCAGGAGCCGGTCGTACGGCGGCAGGGCGGCCGGCGTCGGGGCGAGGTTCGCCACACACACCAGGCCCTCCGGGCGGGCCAGCGCGAGCACGCCCTCCTCAGCAGGCAGCCAGGTCATCGGCCCGTCGCCGAAGCCCGGCTCCGTCCGGCGCAGCGCCAGGGCCGTCCGGTACAGCGCGAGCATCGACTCCGGGTCGGTGCGCTGGTGGTCCACCGCGTACCGCGCCCAGTCCCGGGGCTGGGGCAGCCACGGCTCGGACTCCGAGCCGAAGCCGTACCAGGGCGCTTCGGCGGCCCAGGGCAGCGGGACGCGGCAGCCGTCTCGGCCGGGGTCGACGCCCTCGGAGCGGGCGTGCATGGGGTCCTCGATGCGGTCGAGCGGGATCTCGGCCTCGGGGAGTCCGAGCTCCTCGCCCTGGTACACGTACACCGACCCGGGCAGGGCGAGGGTGAGCAGCGCGGCGGCCCGGGCCCGGCGGGTGCCGAGGCCGAGGTCGGTGGGGGTGCCGAAGGCCTTCGTCGCGAAGTCGAAGCCGGTGTCGGCGCGCCCGTAGCGGGTGACGGTCCGGGTGACGTCGTGGTTGCAGAGGACCCAGGTCGCGGGGGCTCCGACGGGCGCGTGTTCGGCGAGGGTGTCGTCGATGGTGCGGCGCAGCCGGTCCGCCTCCCAGGGGCAGGAGAGGAAGGAGAAGTTGAAGGCGGTGTGCAGCTCGTCGGGGCGGAGGTAGCGGGCGAACCGTTCGGAGTCCGGGAGCCAGACCTCGCCGACGAAGACGCCCTGGTAGGTGTCGGCGATCGCGCGCCAGGAGCGGTAGATGTCGTGGAGTTCGTCCTGGTCGATGTACGGGTGGGGGTCGACGCCCTCGACGAAGTCGGCGAGGGCGGGGTCCTTGGCGAGCAGCGCCGCGGAGTCGATGCGTACGCCGGCGACACCGCGCTCGAACCAGAAGCGCAGGACGTCCTCGTGCTCGCGGCGGACCTCCGGGTGGGCCCAGTTGAGGTCGGGCTGCTCGGGAGTGAAGAGATGGAGGTACCACTCGCCGTCCTCGACCCGGGTCCAGGTCGCGCCGGAGAACTGCGAGGGCCAGTCGTTGGGCGGGAGTTCGCCGTGCTCGCCGCGGCCGGGGCGGAAGTGGAACCGTTCGCGCTCGGGGCTGCCGGGTCCTGCGGCGAGGGCCGCGCGGAACCAGGCGTGCTGGTCGGAGACGTGGTTGGGGACGATGTCGACGATCACGCGGATCCCGAGCTCGCGGGCTTCGGCGATGAGTTTCTCGGCCTCGGCGAGCGTGCCGAAGGCGGGGTCGATGGTGCGGTAGTCGGCGACATCGTAGCCGCCGTCCACCAGCGGGGAGAGGTACCAGGGGGTGAACCAGACGGCGTCGACGCCCAGTTCGGCGAGGTAGGGCAGTCTCGCCCGGACGCCCGCGAGGTCCCCGGTGCCGTCGCCGTCTCCGTCGGCGAAGCTGCGTGGGTACACCTGGTAGATGACGGCGTCGCGCCACCAGTCGTCGGTGCGGTGCGAGTTCGGGGCTGCCACGTGACGGTCCTTTCGGGCAGGTCGGGGTTCTTCGCCGCCGGCCCGGTTGCGGCGGGGCGTGTCGGACGGGCCGGCGACGAAGGTCTGGGGGGTGCGGAGGCGGGGAGGGGCGGCGCTGTCAGCCCTTGAGTCCGCCCGCGGTGAGGCCGCTCATGATGTTGCGCTGGAAGACCAGGAAGATGAGCAGGGTCGGCACGGAGGCGATGGTGAGCGCGGCGATGAGCACGTTCACGGGTACGCCGTTGGCGAGCGAGTAGATGCCGACGTTGAGGGTCTGCGTCGCGGGGTCGGGGAGCGTGAGCATCGGCCAGAGGAAGTCCTTCCAGACCCCCACCACCGCGAAGATCGACACCACGCCCAGGATCGGCCGCGAGATGGGCAGCACGATCGACCACAGGATGCGCGTGGGCGAGGCGCCGTCGATGGAGGCCGCGTCGAGGAGTTCCCTCGGGATCGAGTCGAAGAACCGCTTGAGCAGGAAGATGTTGAAGGCGTTGGTCACGGACGGGAGCCAGATCGCCCAGGGCGTGTTCAGCAGGTTGCGCTCGATGACGGGCACGTCGAGGACCGTGAGGTACTGCGGTACGACGAGGACGGTCGCCGGGATCATCAGGGTCGCCAGCATCAGGCCGAGGATCGCCTTGCCGAGGACGGGCCGCAGTTTGGAGAGCGAGTAGGCGGCCGCCACGTCGAGGACGAGTTGGAAGGCGAGCGCGCCGAACGCGTAGTAGAGGGTGTTGAAGAGCAGGGTGGCGAGGTCCATGACCTCCCAGGCGCGGGTGTAGTTCGCCGGCTCGAAGGTGCCGGGCACCAGGGTCGGCGGTGTCTGGATCACCTCCTGGGCGTCCTTGAAGCCGCTCGTCACCAGCCAGTACAGGGGGCCGAGGAACGCCAGGGTGAAGCCGCCGACGACCACCGCGAAGACGGTCCAGTAGATGACCCTGCCGCGGGGGCGGGCGAGCTGCGCCGGCGAGATGAGTGTGCGTGTCGACATGGTGGTCTCCCCCGGTCCTACTCGTCCTCGGCGCGGCTGAGCTTCACGTACGCGGCCGAGAATCCGGCCAGGAGTACGAGGAGGAGCAGGCCGAGGGCCGCCGCGGCACCGTAGTTGTTGAAGTTGAAGGCGTATTGGTAGATGAGGTAGACGACGGTCGTGGTGGAGCCTTCGGGTCCCGCGCCGCCGGTCAGCAGGAAGGGTTCGACGAAGACCTGCATGGTCGCGATGATCTGCATGAGCAGCATCAGCGAGAGGATGAGCCGGGTCTGCGGGATGGTGACGTGCCAGATCTTGCGGAGGAGCCCGGCGCCGTCCAGTTCGGCCGCCTCGTACAGCTCGCCGGGGATGGACTGGAGCGCGGCGAGGTAGATGAGGGCCGCGCCGCCCATGTTCATCCAGGTCGAGGCGATGACGACGGAGAGCATCGAGAGGTCGGGGTCCTGGAGCCACTGCTGCTCGGGCAGGTGGAGGAACCGGAAGAGCTCGTTGAGCAGGCCGTAGCCGGGGTCGTACAGGTACTTGAAGAGGAGGACGGAGGCGACCGGCGGGAGCATCACGGGGAGGTAGACGAGCAGCCGGAGGTAGCCCTTTCCGTGGTGGAACTCGTTGATGACGATGGCCACGACGAACGGCACGGCGAAGCCGAAGACGAGCGCGAGCACGGTGAACAGGAGCGTGTTGCGCCAGGCCTGCCAGAAGGCCGGGTCGTTGAAGACGGTGACGAGGTTGTCGAATCCGACCCAGGTGGTCCGGCCGCCCTCGGTCTTCTGGAAGGCCAGGAAGAACTCCCTGACCATCGGGTACCAGGAGAAGACCGCGAAGCAGAGGACCGCGCCGATGAGGAACCCGTGGGCGGTGAGATTGCGCCGCAGGCTCTTCGCGAACCGCCCGCCGGGGGGCGCGTGGTCCGCCTCGTGCGGCGGTGAGGGGCGGGGGGAACCCGCCTTGCTCGGGGTCAGGCTGGGGGCCGACATCGTCGCTCGCTCCTTGATGCTGGTCTGCCGGTTCGGCCGGGTGTCGGGCTGAGTGAGGGGCCCGGGCGGGGCGGCAGGTCGGTCCGCCCCTGCCCGGGATCCGGTCATCCGGTGGCGAGGACCTGGTTGACCTGCGTCTCGGCGGTGGCGAGCAGCTTGTCGATGTCGGCGTCCTTGTTGGTGAGGAGGCCGGACATCACGTTGTCGAGGACCTTGTAGACCTCCTGGGCCTTCGGCGGCTCCGCCTTGCCCGCGACCGGGTTGTCCATGAAGGACTTGAAGTTGGCGACCGGCATGGTGGCGTGCTCCACGCGGGCGGTGTCGTCCTTGCCCTTGGAGTCGTTCAGCCAGAAGTTGGGCTGCGGGACGCCGACCGGCAGGCCGTCCTGCTTGGAACGCGCCCAGTCGAACTGGCCCTTGCCGACGGTGAGGTTCTTGAAGTTGAGCCAGGCGACGGCGGCCTTGATCTTGTCGGACGAGATGCCCTTCTTGACCATGTAGTTGTTGCCGCCGGCCAGGGTGGCCTTCTCGCCGGGGATCGGGCCCATGCCGAAGTTCTCGTACTTCGCGCCGAGTTGCTGGACCATGTACGCGATGTCGTCGGGCGCCGCGAGGAACATGCCGAGCTTGTCGGTCGCTATCTGCTTCTGCAGGTCGCCCCACTGGAGCAGCTGGGTCTTGCCCATGCTGTCGTCCTCCCAGCGCATGGCGTGGAGGTTCTTCGCGACCTGCTTGCCCAGCTCGTTGTTGAACGCGGCCTTCTTGCCGCTCGCGTCGACGACGTCGCCGCCCAGGCTGTACATCTGCGCGGTGAAGTGCCAGCCACCCGTGTTGCCCGCGCTGTACTCGCCGAAGCCCGCGATGCCGTTGCCGAGTCCGGCGATCTTCTTCGCGGCGGCGCGGACCTCCTCCCAGGTGCGCGGCGGGGCGTCGGCGTCGAGGCCGGCCTGCTGGAAGAGCTTGCGGTTGATGAGCAGGCCCATCGTGTAGTTGCTGGTGGGCAGGCCGTAGAGCTTGCCGTCCTGCTTGAGGGAGCCGAGGACGTTCGGGTCGATGTCCTTCAGGAGCGGGACGGTCTTGTCGTTGACGTACGCGGTGATGTCGGCGGCGCCGTCGTTGTCCAGGACCTGCTGCAGGTCGGTGAAGTACGTGTAGAAGACGTCCGGCTGGGACTTGGCCTTGAGCATCGCGGTGAAGCGGGGCGGTTCGAGGCACTGGCCGGCGGTGGAGCGGCCCTCGATCGTGACGTTGGGGTACGTCTTGTTGAAGGCGGCGACGTCCTCCTTCCACTGCTTGAGCTCGGCCGCCTTCGCCGTCGGGGGCATGCAGTCGATGGTGAGCGTCACCTTGGTCTTCGGGTCCAGCGGGGCGGCGGGGTCGGACGACCCGCCGCCCTCGGAACCACCGCCGCCGTTGTTGTCGCTGCTGCTCGTGCCGCAGGCGGCGAGCACGGTCAGCGTGAGCGCGGAGACGAGGGTGACCGCGCTGGCGCGGCGCGTACGGCGGAACCGGGCACTTCTCATGGGTGGTCCCCTTCGGGCATGAACGTGGAGGTCGCCCCACCGCCGGTGCGTTCTGTGGGGCGCGCCACACTCAACCACCCCCAACAAGCGAACGCAAGATATCGCGCCGATTTCGTAATTGCCTGACAGAAACGAGAAGAAGGCCGGTGCAAGCAGCCGCAAGCCGCCTGCACCGGCCTCACCGGGCCGGTCTCCCGCCCGGGGTGTCGCCGGACCCGCTAGGGGTTGACGTTGATCTTGAAGGTGGACGTGGTGTTACGGATGTCCACCGCGTTGCCGCTCAGCTCCAGGCCGTTGAAGGTCACCTCCCCCACGGCCGGCCCCTGACCGGACTCGGGCAGCTCGTTGGCCCAGAGGCCGAAGCCCGACTTCGCGTCGTACGCGTCGCCGCTCCTGCGCGCGCCCGTGATCGAGATGTCCGTGAACACGGTGTCCTTGATGGGGAACTGCGGCTGCCCGCCGACGTAGTTCGTCTGGAACATCACGCCGCTGTACGTCGGGTCGACGATGTCGACATGGTTGACCCTGATCCCCTGGAAGACCTTGGAGGCGGAGAACACCCAGATGCCCGGGAAGGTCTGCGCGCCCCAGAAGTGCCCGCCGGCCCGGACGATCGAGATGTTCTCGAAGGTCGTGGGATCGGTGCCGAAGCCGTTCATCGGGTAGCCGAAGTCCAGCGAGGAGATGGTGATGCCGGAGTAGACGAGGGTGTCGGCGATGTGGATGTTGCGGAAGGTGTTGTTGTAGCCGCCGTAGACGGCGACGCCCGCGGCCCGCCAGGTCAGCGTCGACGTCAGGTTCTCGTAGACGTTGTTCTTCATGTCCGCGCCGCCCGCGTCGATCGCGGAGAAGAGCGCGAAGCTGTCGTCACCGGTGGCCCGCGCGTCGTTGTTGCTCACGAGGTTGTCGGTGGAGCCGTTGGTCATGTTGATGCCGTCCGCGAACATGTTGCGGATCCGCGAATTCCGAATCGTGATCCGGTCCGTGTTCGCGCCCCAGTACAGGCACACCATGTGCTCGTTCCAGATGTCGTCGATCACGATGTCCGTCACGTTCGCGAAGTCGAAGACCTTGCCCGGGCCGTCGATCCGCGAGGTGTAGTTGCCCCAGTAGGCGAAGCCCTTGAAGAACGAGCCCTTCGCCGCCGCCTCGGCCCGGAAGCCGACGTCGGTGTTCTCCTGCGCGGCGGGCGCGTGGAACTTCGTGTACCAGGGGCCGGCGCCGACGACCTTCACGGGCTTGCCGTACACCTGGAACTTGCTCGACGTCTGGTAGTCGCCCGCCGGCAGGTAGACGCCCACGAGGGTGCCCGTGGTGTCCATCCGTACCCTGTCGAGCGCGTTCTGGACGTCCTGGTGGCCGAAGCCGGCCGGGACCGCGTACGTGGCCGGGTCGGGGTTGGCGACCGGCACGACCTGCTCCAGGTTGACGAAGTCGACCGCGTAGTACGGCTGGTTGTTCGCGGCGTCCTTCTGCAGCCGGATCCTGCTGCCCGCCCGCACGGTCTCGCCGAGCATGACGTTCGCCTCGTCGTAGATGTGCCGCGGGGCGCCCGAACCCGGGGAGTTGCCGGGCGCGGTCTCGGCGCCGTACAGCCAGGCGTACTTCGAGGTCACCGGGAGCGCCTTCTTGAACACCCCGTCGACATAGACGTTGATCGTGGAGTCGACGCCCCCGCCGCCCGGGGCGTCGGGCAGCGAGACCCGGGCGACCAGGGTGTTGGTGTCGGCGCGGGTGGTGAACTCGACGTACTCGCCCGTCGCGTCCAGGTTCACGGCCTTGCGGCCCGAGGCCTCGCCCGCGATGTCGCCGACGGTCCGGTTCGGGCCGACGACCTGCGCGCCTCCCCCGGCGGTGCCGTCCTCCGCCTCGTACATGTCGTACGGCATGTTGGCGCCGCGGCCGACGAAGAGCGGCTGGGTGGAGGTGTTGTTGGCACGCTTGACCGGCAGCTCGTTGGCGTCGTCGGCGAGGACGACCTTCACGGTGTACGAGCCGTTGGCCGCGGTCCAGGGGCCGAGGTTCACCTCGGTCGTGGCCCCGGCCGCGAGGGCCCCGCTGTGCGCCCCGGTCAGCGTCTTGACCGTGGCGCCCGTGGAGTCGAGCAGGGTGAGGGTGATGCCGTGGCTGCCCGGGGCGGTCGCCACGGTGCCCTGGTTCTTCACGGCCACCTTGAAGGTGACGGCCTGGCCGGCCGCGGGGCTGGACGGCGAGGTGGTCACGGAGCTCGCGATCAGGTCCGAGCTGGAGACCGGCCTGACCACCAGGGCAGTGGGGCTGGTGAAGGTGTTGTTGGACTCGTTCTGCTCGATGACCGCGCCCGCCTCGTCGGCGACCGCGCTCAGCTCGTAGGAACCGGCGTCCCGCGCCCCGAGGGAGGCGCTGACCGTGGTCTGGGCGCCGGCGGCCAGGGCTCCGACCTGGGCGGTGGCGACCTTGGTGCCGCCCAGGCGCAGCGCCACGGCGCTCGCGGGTGCGGCGGCCGGACCGCTGTTGCGGACGGTCGCGCTCACCGTGATCGGGTCCGACTCGACCGGTGAGGCGGGCGAGGCGGTCAGTGCTGTGACCTCCAGGTCCGGGTTGGGCGCCGGGACGCCGATGACCTGGAACTCGGCGAGCTGGCCGGCCGGGGCGCCGGAGTTGGCGGTGAACCTCAGCTGGACGTCGGCGACCCGGGCGGAGACCGGGATCGTGACCGTGTTGCCGCTCGACGGGTCGAAGGTGTAGCTCTTCGCCGCGACGAGGCCGGTGTGGCCGGAGGCGCTCTGCTCGCGGCCGAGGACCTCGATCGTCTGGCTCCGGGTGGCCCAGGCTCCGTCCGGGTTGAGCTTGAGGACGAGCCGTTCGACGTCGGCGTTGGAGCCCAGCTTCACGGTGAGGGTCTGCGGGTAGCTGCCGCCCGCGCCCTCCCAGTACGTCGTGAGGTTGTTGTCGTTGGCGTTGACGGCGGCGTACGTGTGCACGGTGGAGGAGGCCGCGATCTCCTTGCCGACCGCGAGGTTGGAGCCCGTGCCGCCGGTGCCGTCGCGGGTCACGGCGTTGCTGTTGGCCGACTGGTTGCCGGCCGCGTCCTTGGCGCGGACGTGGTAGGTGACGGTCGCGGAGGCCGACTGGGTGTCGGTGTACGTGGTGACGTTGCCGGCCACGCTGCCCCGGAGGGTGTTGTTGGCGTAGACGTCGTAGCCGGTGACGCCCACGTTGTCCGACGAGGCGTTCCAGGCCAGCCGGATCTGGCCGGCCGCGGGCTCGGTGAGCTGGAGGTTCGCGGGCGCGGTGGGTGCCTGGGTGTCCCCGGAATCGCCGGTGCGGGTCACGGTGTTGCTGTCGGCGGACTGGTTGCCCGCCGCGTCCTTGGCGCGGACGAGGTAGGTCACCGTCTGGTTCGCCGGCCGGGTGTCGGTGAACGTGGTGACTCCCCCGGCGACGCTGCTGAGCAGGGCGCCGTTGGCGTAGATGTCGTAGCCCGTCACGCCGACGTTGTCGGTCGCCGCGTTCCAGGTGAGCCGGATCTGGTCGGTGGCGGGCTGGGTGAGCGCGAGATTCGCGGGCGCGGACGGGGCCTGCGTGTCGCCGGTCTCCGGGCCGTAGACCTCCAGCTCGGAGAGCTGCCCGGCGGGCTGGATGCTGTTCGCGGTGATGAGGACGCGGACGTGGCGGGTGGTGGTGGCGTCGAAGGTGATCGTCGCGGTGTGTCCGCCGACGGCGTCGAAGGTGTACGCCTGCGATGCGGTCAGGTCGGTGAAGGCGGTGCCGTTGGTGCTGCCCTGGATCTTCAGGGTCTGGCTGCGCGACTCCCAGCCGGAGGGCAGTCGCAGGACGACCCGGTCGACGCGGACGGCGGAGCCGAGGTCGGCCTGGATCCACTGCGGGAGGGCGTTGTTGGCGCTCTCCCAGTAGGTGGCCCGGTTGCCGTCGTTGGCGTTGCCCGCCCCGTACACCTCGGTGTGGCTGCTCGCGGTCAGGGTGCGGCCCGCCGCGAGATTGACGGAGGAGCCGTCGGCGGCGTGCACCTCCAGCTCGGAGAGCTGGGCGGCCTGCCAGCCGGTGTTGGCGGTGATGGCGATCCGGACGAACCGCGTCTGGGTGGCGGGGAACGTGACCGTGACGGTGTTGGCCGTACCGGGGCTGAAGGTGTAGGTGGCGGAGTTCTTGAGGGTGGCGAAGCTGGTGCCGTCGGCGCTGCCCTGGACGGAGAGCGTCTGGTGACGGCTCTCCCAGCCGGCGGGCAGCTTCAGGACCACCTCGTCCACGCGGGTCGTGGTGCCGAGGTCGGCCTGGACCCACTGGGGCAGGCCGCTGCCGGCGCTCTGCCAGTACGAGCCCTGGTTGCCGTCGGTGATGTTGGCGGCGCCGTACTCGGCCAGGGCACTGCTGCCCGCCGCGGCGTCGCCGAGGGCGATGTTGGGGCCGCCCGCGGCCTGCGCGTTCCCGCTCATCAGCGGACCGCCCAGGGCCAGGAGGCTGGTCGCGACCACGGCGCTCAGGAACCGCGGTCTCCATGCGGAGATGCTCATCTGTCCTCTCAAGTCTCGTTCTCGGCCTCGCGCCCGACCGGCGACAAGGCACGGCTGAGTGGCGGCGGCCCCGCTGGAACGGGGCCGCCGCATGGCGTTTCTCAGGGGGTGCGGGTCAGTTCCGGTTGACGACGAACTGCGAGCCGGGCTCGATGAGGACGTCACCCTCGGCCGAGTTGGTGATCGTGACGCCGGTCAGCGTCGCGCTGCCGCGTGCGCCGCTCATGGCGAGGACGCCGGAGCCGTTGTTCGACTTGTCGATCCGGACGTTGGTGATCTTCACGTCCGGCATCTCGCCGCCACCGGTCTTGAACTGGATGCCGTCGTACGTCGAGTCGAGGATGTCGGTGTCCCGGATGGTGACGCCCGGGATGGGCTGGCCCTGCGCGAAGAGCGTGATCGCGCCGAACTCCTGGTCCTCGTTCCAGAACGCGCCGCCGGTGCGGTGCAGGGCGTTGTTGGCGATCAGCGTCTGCCCGGTGAAGGGCAGCGGGTCGTGGTCGGTCGCCAACATGATGCCCGGGTAGTTCATGGTGTCCGAGATGATGTTGTTCTCGATGGTGTTGCCGAAGCCGCCGTAGACGGCGATGCCGTTGGCCCGCCACGGCAGCTGGATGGTGTTGTTGCGGAAGTGGTTGTTGGATCCGATGTCCACCGAGGTGTCCTTGACGTACTTGCTGGCCCACACGGCCAGCGCGTCGTCGCCGGTGTTACGGAAGGACGAGTCGAAGACGGTGGAGTTGCGGGTGCCGTTGGCGAAGTTGATGCCGTCGGCGTAGGTGTTGCGGATCCGCATCCCGGTGAACTCCAGGCCGTCACCGGGGCCCCACAGCTCGGGGATGTTGGAGTAGTCGCGGCCGGCCCAGACGCCGACGTTGGCGTGCTCGATCCAGACATTGTTGATCTTGGTGTTCTTGCCGAAGCGCCCGTTGAGGCCGACTCCGCCCTCGGCGTTGCCGTCACCGCCGCGGATCTGGCCCGAACCGAAGATGGCGATGTCGGAGATCTGCGTGTTGTGGTCGATGTCGAAGCCGAAGTTGCCCTCGTGCGGGTGGTTGATGCCGCCGGCCTGGTGCGGCGGAGTGAGGGTGTAGAGCTGGGAGTGCCACATGCCCGCGCCGCGGATCGTGACGTCCCGGATGCCGACCTGGTTGAACTGGCCGCGGTTGAGCGGGTCGTCGGTCAGGATCTTCTGCTCTTGGCGCCACTGCCCGGCGGGGATCCACACGCAGGAGATCTGGCCGTTCTGGTCGGCGGTGACGGCGCGCTGGAGGGCGTCGGTGTCGTCGATGCCGTCGTTCGGGACCGCGCCGTACTCGGTGATGGAGGTGCAGTTGGCGGGCTTGGCGGCAGGCGGCGCCACCTGCTCCAGGTCGATCAGGTCGATGACGTAGAAGGCCGCCGAGTCGCCCGCGTCGCGCTGGAGCCGGAACTTGGTGCCCACCGGGTACGTCTGCGTGAGCAGCGCGTGGGACTCGTCGAAGAGCCGCCGGGCGTCACCGCCGGGCCGGTTGGTGAGGCCCTCGGGGTCGTCGGTGGTGCCGTAGAGCCAGCTGTGCTTCGACGACAGGGTCAGCTTGCGGACGAAGACACCGTCCGCGTAGAGGCTGATCGTCGCGTCGGCCCCGCCGCCCGCGGACGAGTCGGGGACGGAGTTGCGTACGACGATCGAGTTGGACGGGTTCGTCGAGGTGAACTCGACGTACTGGCCTTGGGAGTTGAGGCGCACCGACTGGCGGCCCGAGGACTCGGTGGCGAAGTTGGTGTGGCCGAAGGTCCGCTTCTGGTCGGCGGTGAGCAGGGTGCCCTCGTACCGGGCGTCCTCCGCCTCGTACTCGGTGTACGGCACGGCCGCGCCGCGTCCGACGACGAGGGAGCGGGTGAAGACGTTGTTGTTCTCGTCGGTCTCGGCGAGGACGCCGGTGGCGTCGGCGGTCGCGGTGAGGGTGGCGCCGCCGCTGGTGGCGGTCCAGGTGCCGGAGAGGGCGACGGTGGCGGTCTGGCCCGCGGCGATCGCGCCCGCGGTGCCGTTCAGGGTGGTGGTTCCGGCCGTCAGCCGGGTGACCGTGCCGGCCGGGGCGCCGGTGGTGCCGCGGTTGTCGACCGCGACGGTGAAGGTGACGGCGGAGCCGACCGCGGGGCTGGCCGGGTTGGTGGTGATCCCGGTGATCCGCAGGTCGGGGCCGGGGCTCTGGCCGACGACGAGCTTCGTCGCCGCGGTCCGGCTGTTGTTGGTGTTGTCCTGCTCGGCGACGGTGTCGGTCGGGTCGACCACGGCCGAGACGGTGTACGAGCCCATGGGCCGCTTCCCGACCGCGACCGGGACGGTCGCCGAGGCGCCGGCGGCGAGGGCCGGGACCGGGGCGGAACCGGCGACGGCGCCTTCCAGGCTGACCTGGACGGTGGTCGCGGCGGCGGCAGCGGTGCCCGCGTTGCGGACGGTGGCGTTGACGGTCACGGCGTCCGTCTCGGACGGGGAGGAGGGGGTCCACGTCAGATCGGTGACGGTGAGGTCGGGGTTGGGCGCGGCCGCGCCCACGACCTGGAACTCCGCGACCTGGCCGCCGGGGGCGCCGGTGTTGGAAAAGATCGTCAGGCGCAGGTCGGCGTACCGGCCGGTGACCGGGATCGTGACGGTGTTCTGGCCCGAGGGGCTGAAGGCGTAGTCGGCGCGTGCCTTGAGCGAGGTGAAGCCGGAGGCCGCCTGCTCGCGGCCGAGTACCTCGATCGACTGGGTCCTGGGACCCCACGCCGCGTCGGGGTTGAGCTTGACGACCACGCCCGTGACGTCGGCGTTCGCGCCGAGCTTCACGGTCAGGCTCGACGGGAAGCCCGCCGACTCCCAGTAGGTGGTGGCGCTGTCGTCGTTGGCGTTGGCGGCGACGTACGTCTGGGTGGTCGATGTCGCCTCGATCGGCTTGTTGCGCGCGAGGTTGGTCCCCGGCGGCGGGTCGACCGGGCCCCCTCCGGCGTCGCCGTAGACCTCCAGCTCGGAGAGCTGGGCGGCGTTCCAGCCGGAGTTCGCCGTCACCTGGATCCGCACGTACCGCGTGGTGACGGAGGTGAGGGCGAGGGTGACGGTGTTCGCCTGGGAGGGATCGAACGCGCGGGGCTGGGCCGCGGCGAGGGTGGTGAACGCGGAGCCGTCGGTGCTGCCGAGCACACCGAGGGTCTGCGAGCGGGCCTCCCACGTGGTCGGGAGCTTCAGGACGACGCTGTCGACGCGGGTACTGGCGCCGAGGTCGACCTGCACCCACTGGGGAAAGGACCCGGCCGGGCCCTCCCAGTAGGACTGCTGACCGCCGTCCGTGACGTTGCCGGCCGGATACGCGCCGTGGGCGCCGGCGGCCGTGGCGGGTCTGCCGAGCGCCAGGTTGGGCGCGGCGGTGGCTGCTGCGTGTGCGGTGACCGGCAGGAGTCCGACGGCCACCAACGCGGCTATCAGCATGCCGACCGTCAACCGCCAGCTCAGGGTTGTGCCTCTCATATGGGCCTCTCCACCGTGCTGGGCCCCGGCGCCGCCCCGAAACATGCTTCTCGCCAGGAACCGAGCGGAACTCTGACAATGAATGACGGCTACCTACAGACTTATTGAGCTCTTTCGTTAATCTTTTGCACCGTCGGCGTGTCAGGTTTCTATCAGGTCACCGCTTTGTCAACAGCCGTGACATGAAAAGGCTCCGGCGCCGGGGAGGCGGGATGCCTCCCCGGCGCCGGAGCCGGGGGAAGGGTGGGTGAGGAGTGGGGTCAGCCGAGCGGCGGCGGCGCCGTCGAGCCCCGTACGACGAGTTCGGGCTCGAAGAGCAGCTCACTGGGGTCGGTCTGCGTGCCCTGGATCTGGGCGCTGAGCAGTTCGACGGCCGCGCGCCCCATCGCCTCGATGGGCTGGCGGACGGTGGAGAGGGGCGGCTCCGTGCAGTTCATGAAGGCGGAGTCGTCGAACCCGACCACGGACACCTGGTCGGGAACGGAGAGCCCGCGCCTGCGCGCGGCCCTTATGGCGCCGAGGGCGAGCGGGTCGCTGGCGCAGACGATGCCGGTGACGCCCCGCTCCAGGAGGCGAGTGGCCGCCGCCTGGCCGCCTTCGAGGGAGAAGATCGAGCGGACGACATGCTCGTCGGGCAGCTTCGCGCCCGCCGCCTCGGCCACCGCGCGGGCCGCTTCGAGCTTGCGCCGCGAGGGGACGTGGTCGCTGGGGCCGAGGACGAGTCCGATGCGCTCGTGCCCGAGGGAGGCGAGATGGCGCCACGCCTGCTCCACGGCGACGGCGTCGTCGCAGGAGACGCAGGGGAAGTTGAGGCCCTCGATGGAGGCGTTGATGAGGACCACCGGAATGTTGCGCTCCGCCAGCTGGTGGTAGTGGTCGTGCGGCGCGTCCGCCTGCGCGAACAGTCCGCCGGCGAAGACCACGCCGGACACCTGCTGCTGGAGGAGGAGTTCGACGTAGTCGGCCTCGGAGACGCCGCCCTTGGTCTGCGTACAGAGCACGGGGGTCAGCCCCTGCTGCGCGAGCGCACCGCCGATCACCTCGGCGAACGCGGGGAAGATCGGGTTCTGCAACTCGGGCAGGACGAGCCCGACGAGCCGTGCGCGCTCGCCGCGCAACTGCGTGGGCCGCTCGTACCCGAGCACGTCGAGCGCCGTGAGGACGGACTGCCGCGTCGCCTCGGAGACACCGGGCTTGCCGTTGAGCACACGGCTGACCGTCGCCTCGCTGACTCCCACCTTCTTGGCCACTTGAGCAAGTCGTCGCGTCATGAACGCAAGCCTAGCGCAAGAACCGCAAGAATGTTGCGCGACCAGGTCGGCGGATCAGGCGCGACGGGCGTACGCGGACAGCCGCCGGTTCGTCGCGACGCGCGCCCGCCTTCGCGATACGGGCGCGGCAGGGACGCGATACGGGAGCCGATGGCCGCGCATTGCCTTGAACGCCCACCGATTGCAACGCACCATTGCGTTCACTCCACGCGTCATTGCACCAATTTACCGCAGCTCACCTGCAATTACCCCCTTCACCTGATTGACGACTCCATGAACGCAACGTAGCTTTCGACATACGTCAAACACGCTATGTCGCGAGATGAGGAACGGCCATGAGTGAAGCCCTCCACCACGTCACGGATCTGCCGGTCGAGCGCCCGACCGGCTGCCCCTTCGACCCGCCGGCCGAGCTGACGGAAGCGCATGGACACGGCCCCATCAGCCGGTACACCCACCCCGGCGGCAAACCCGGCTATCTGATCACCGGGTACGACCTGGTCCGGTCGGTCCTGGCCGACTCGCGGTTCAGCTCGCGCAAGGACCTCATGAACGTGGTCGACTTCCAGCTGCCTCCGGCGCCGCCCGGCGAGTTCCTCCTCATGGACGAACCGGACCACAGCCGCTACCGGAAGCCGCTGGTGGGCAAGTTCACCGCACGGCGGATGCGGCTCCTCACCGAGCGCGTCGAGCAGATCACCACCGCGTGTCTGGACGCCATGGAGAAGAACGGTCCCTCGGCGGACCTGGTGACCGCGTTCGCCAAGCCCATCCCCACGATCATCATCTGCGAGCTGCTCGGGGTGCCGTACGAGGACCGGGACTCGTTCCAGGAGCAGATCGACACCTTCATGAGCGGGGAGACCAGCGACGAGGACCTGATCGCGGCCTACACCGCGACGCAGGAGTACCTCGCGCAGCTGGTGGTGGCCAAGCGCGCCAACCCCACCGACGACGTGCTCAGCGAGCTCACCGACAGCGACCTCACCGACGAGGAGCTGAAGGGCATCAGCCTGATCCTCCTGGCGGCCGGCTTCGACACCACCGCCAACATGCTCTCCCTCGGCGCCTTCGCCCTGCTGCAGAACCCGGAGCAACTGGACGCGCTGCGCGCCGATCCCGAGCTCACCGACAAGGCCGTGGAGGAGCTGCTGCGGTATCTGAGCGTCGCCAAGACGTTCATGCGGACGACGCTCGAGGACGTCGAGGTCGGCGGCCAGACCATCGAGGCCGGCACGACGGTCTTCCTCTCGTACAACACCGCCAACCGCGACCCCGAGCGCTTCCCGGACCCCCACACGCTCGACATCCGCCGGGAGTCGGGCGGCCATCTGGCCTTCGGCCACGGCATCCACCTCTGCCTGGGGCAGCAGTTGGCCCGGGTCGAGATGCGGGTCGCGTTCTCCGCCCTCTTCAAGCGCTTCCCCACCCTCCGCCTCGCCGTCCCGGCCGAGGAGGTCGCCCTGCGCCCGGAGACCGCGGACATCTACGGCGTCAAGAGCCTCCCGGTCACCTGGGACGCCTGACCCACGAACCGGTGGTGGGTGAGACAGCGCGGCCCCCCTCACCCACCACCCCTCACCCCCGGGACCGCTCCTGAGGCATCGATACCCTGCGCGAAGGGCGGCGGCCGATCCCAAGAGGTTCGGCCTGCAGACCGAGGACGTCCTGACCAACGGCGCGCCCTGGGGCCTCGCCGCAGGGATCCACTTCCAGGTCAATCAACGGGCCGCCGGCAACGGCTCCTTGATGCGGGCGTCGACCTCCGCCGTCCACTTCGCGCCCGCCGGCCGGGACGCGACCATGGACGCGGCCCGCCGCACACCCCGATCGGGCGACCGAGTTCAACGGCGCCGTCTGGCCGTGCCTGGGCTCCGCCGTCTGGGCCCTCCGTACGACGACGGGCTTCGAGGACGCCCTGCGCGCGGCGGTCGACCTGGGCGGGGACACGGACACGGTCGCCGCCGTGACCGGAGGCCTCGCGGGCGCGCACTACGGCCTCGACGCGATCCCGGCCCGGTGGACCCGGCCGCTCCATGTCCCCCTCCCCGGGTTCGACGGACGGGTGCTGCACCTCGCGGATCTGGCAGGCCTGGCGCAGCGCCTCGAAGGCTGAGCCGGGTCTCCTTCGTCGCGCGTGTCACTCCGGATCGTTCCGGATGCCTTGTCCTCGGTGGCCCCCCTTACTTTGTCGACGGCGCCGGGCGGCCCCTCAGCCGGGCGGGAACTCCTCGACGACAGAGAGGCACTCCATGGCAAGAACCGGCTTATCCCGCCTGCTCTCCAGACTCGCCGTCATCACCGGCCTGTGGGCTCTGGTCATCGGCATGACCGCCTCGGCCGGCGTCGCCCGGCCCGTGCCGCCCGGGCCCGGTGACGACCATTACGGCGTCTCCCGGTACTTCCTCGGCCCGGAGGGGGTGGCCGAGGGGAAGGCCATTCCGACCGTCCCGTGTGATCCCGCCGGACCGTCGGCCACCGACGGCATCATGGCCGACCAGCTCAACCCGCAGCTCAACAACAAGATGGCCGGCTATCTCGACGCGTACAAGATGTCCTGCGCCCGGATGGTCACGCAGGCGGTGAAGGACCGCGGGCTCAACCCGAAGGCCGCGACGATCTCCATCGCCACGATCATCGTCGAAGCCAGCATGAACAACTACTCCGCGGCCGTCGACCACACCAGCCTCGGCCTGTTCCAGCAGCAGGACTGGTGGGGCACCCGCGAGCAGCGACTGGACCCGACGTACGCCACCAACGCCTTCCTCAACGCGATGGAGCAGCAGTTCCCGAACGGCTCGTGGAACGACAACGAGATCGGTTACGTCGCCTGGAACGTCCAGCGGCCCCGCGAGGACCTGCGCCACCTGTACGGGATCGAGGCCGGCGACGCGGCGCTCATCGCCAACGCGCTGTGGGCCGGCGCGAGCGGCGGGCCCAAGCACCCGTACGGCTCGGGCCGCGTGGTCTCCGGGCGGTCCGCGGACGGGCGCCTCGAAGCGTTCGCCGCCGGTGCCGACGGCGTGTACCACGCGTGGCAGACCGAGGTGAACGGCAACTGGTCGCCGTGGCGGTTCGAGGGCGGTCCGCGCAACGCGCAGCTGGCGGTGGCGGCCAACGCGGACGGCCGGCTCGAGCTGTTCGCCCTTTCGGACGCGACCTTCGACCACATGTGGCAGACCGGACCCAGCGCGGGCTGGTCGGGCTGGGCGAACTTCGGGACCGGCGGATATCGAGTGGCGGCGGGCACCAACGCCGATGGCCGCATCGAGGTGTTCGCCTCCAACGCCGACGGTGTGTTCCACCGCTGGCAGACCGCGCCCAGCGGCGGTTGGGCCCCCTGGGACGGAACCGGCGGTGGACCAGTCAACTCGCGCCTCGCCATGGAGACCGCGCCGGACGGCCGCCTTGAGGTGTTCGCGCTGTCGGACTCGACGTTCAAGCACCTGTACCAGACCGGCGTCAACGGCGGCTGGTCCGCCTGGGAGGACTTCGGCGACGGCGGAAAGGCGGTCGCCGTGAGCCACAACCAGGACGGCAGGCTCGAGGTGTTCGCGTCCAATGCCAGTGGCGTGTTCCACCGCTGGCAGACCAGCCCGACCTCGTGGTCGGCGTGGACGGGAACCGGCGGCGGAGGACCCGCCAACGCCGAGCTGGCCACGTCCCGGTCTGTGGACGGCCGCGTCGAGGTGTTCGCGATCAACGGCACCACCGCGAGCCACGCCTGGCAGACCGGCCCGAACGCGGCGTACGCGGAGTGGGAGACGTTCGGCGGAGGCGGCACGACGGTCGGCGCGAGCAACAACGCCGACGGCCGCATCGAGGTGTTCGGCACCAGCCACGCCGGCGTCTACCACCGCTGGCAGACCGGCTTCACCACCTGGTCCGAATGGCGCTGGCTCAACGACTCCGGGCCCGCGATGAACTAGATGAAGCAGATGGACCGGCTACAAGGCTGTCGCTCGGGCCCGTCCGCCACCTCCGGTGCGCGGGCGGGCCCGGGCACGTCCGTGGGGGCCGCCGATGATCTTACGTATTCCTGACGCAACCCGCCTGGAGCGCCCACACGGCCCGTCCTGCCCCTAGCGTGATCGTCATGCCGGTTCGGTCCCGACGAAACCGGAATGTCACGAGAAGGCGGAATCATGACGGTCGAGACGCTTCCCCGCTGCGCGTACCCCGAGTGCACGAACCACCCCGAGGCGCCGACGCCCGAGAACCCGGCGCCCCGCTACTGCGCCCACCCGGACCACAACGCGCTGGGAGCGTTCCGGTCCTTCCGCGCCAAGCGGCAGCAGCGCAAGGAGGAGAAGCGGCAGGCGGCCGAGGCCAAGAAGGCGGCCAAGGCGGCGGCCGGCGCCCAGCTCCCCGCCCAGATGTCCGGCGGTCGCGACGACCTCGTGGCGCTCATCAACCAGCTCGCCACGGACCTTCCGGGCTACATCGAGGAACTGGCCATCATCACCGACTCCGCCGCCGCCGAGGCGCGCATAGAGACCCTGACCGAGCGCACCGCGCTCGCGGAGGAGGCCGCGGAGATGGCCGTCGCCGAACTGGACGCGGCCACGCGGCGGTTCGAGGCGGAGACGGAGAAGATCCGCAAGGAGACGGCACAGCAGGTGGCCGATGTCGAGTTCGTCCGTGCCGAGTTGGAGCGCAACCGCGAGCGGGTCGCCCAGCTGGAGGAGCGTCTCGACAAGGTGCGCGACGAGGCGGACGCGGCCCGCCGTGAGCGCGGCGAGCTCGCGCTCCAGGCCGAGCAGCACCGGTGCAAGGTGTGACGACCGGCCGGGTGACAACCGGCGCGGCCCGTACCCGACGACGGCGTGCGCTGGTCGTCGGGTACGGGCCGGGCAAGGGCGAGAGCGTCGGCGTCAGGAGGCGAAGGACCTCTCCAGCCTCGGGATCAGGTCCCTCAGCGACTCCTCCCAACAACCGCCGTTGTGGCCGCCGTTGCACTGGGTGCCCCAGCCGGAGCCGTCGCCGTAGTTGACGTAGTAGTACGACATCCCCAGCGCGTCCATCGCGTTCTTGACGTGCTTCGCCGCTCCTTCGAGCCAGAACTCGATGTCGGCGGGCGAGCCGCCACCGTTGCCCACGTAGATCGAGACGCCGACTCCGGCGGCCTTGAGCCGGTCCATGTGCTGCGACGGGTCGACCTCGTTCCACCGCCAGTCGGCGTTGAACACCGGGTACGGCGAGCCGAACGCGGCGTCACTGTCCACGCCGGGCTTGTACGGGGAGTCCTTGGGGTCGCAGACTCCCGACGCCGAGCCGCAGATCGCGCCCTGCGCGTCGATGAGCGAGGCGACGACGGCGAGCCGCAGGTCCATGGACCTGACCGACATGTCGATGTCGCCGGACAGGGACGCGGTCTGGCTGAAGAGGTCGGGACGGGCCTGGGCGTAGCGGAAGGCCCCGAAGCCGCCCATGGAGACGCCGGCGACGGCCCGCGCCTTCTTGGTCGGGATGGTGCGCAGGTTCGCGTCGATGAACGGGATCACCTGCTTGAGGTGGAAGTTCTCCCAGTTCTGGGCCCCGGCCGCGGTCTTCTGGTTGAGCCAGTTCGCGTACCAGCCGCGGGCGCCGCCGTCCGGAATGACAGTGATCATGGAGTCCGACATGGAGAGCGCCGGGTAGTTCTGCCGGACGGGGTCGTCGGGCGAGCCGTGCAGGAAGTACATCACCGGGTAGCGCCGGCCCGGGTCGTCGTAGTAACCCTTCGGCAGAATGATCTTGATGTGCTGCTCGCCGGCGACCTCGGGCGTGGTCACCGTGAGGTAGAAGTCGGTGGAGCTGCCGTGCGCCGTGTCGATCTGGGTCAGGCCGAAGCCGTTGGCCATCGGCGGCGGTGCGGTGGAACCGTCGGCGGCCTGTACGGAACCCGCCGGCGCGACCATGGCCGCGGCGGCGAGCATCCACGCCGCCCCCAGTCGCCACCAGTTCGCTCGTCGTGTCACAGGATTTCCCCCTCGTGAGTGGTCGGGCATGGGGTGTGCTCAGTTCAGGACCTTGATCCGCAGCTCCGGTGAAGCCGCGATCTGCTCCTCGGTGAAGCGCTCGGTCACCCACTTCCCGGCCGAGAACAGCTTCGTCTGGTCGGCGTAGTGCGGTGAGTTCGGGTTGGCCGACTGGGAGTAGGCCATGACGGACAGGGCCTGCGGCGGGCCGTCGGCGGTGAACCTGACCTGCTGGACGAAGCTCGACCCGTGGACGATGTCGAACTTTCCGTCGACCTGACCAGGAGTGATCACGTTCAGCACGCCCAGCTGGCCGATCGCGCCGTGGATCGGGATCTGCTCGCCGCCACGGGTGACCTTCTGGACGTCCGACAGCGGGGCGTTCAGCGCGATCCCCGCCTTGCGCAGCGCGAGTACGGCCCGGGCGAGGGCGTCACGGACGGCCGAGCTCCCGGGATCCAGTGAATTCGGTGTGTGCACCGGGTCCTTGGGGTCGAAGGGCACCCGCCACGGCAGCTTCTCGATCCCCTGTCCCCCGAGCAAGTAGGACCAGTACGTGGCGAACAGCCAGGAGCCTCGGCTGTCCGACGTGTAGTCATGGCTCTTCCAGGCGGCCAGGATCGGACACGCCTCACTCACGTTGACCAGGTTGCCGTCCACCAGGACGAGCCCGAAGGGGACGCCCTGGCACATCGACACCGTGGCGTTGAGAGCCAGATCGGCCGCCCTGCTGTTGTCGGCGAACAGCAACTGCCCCATGGTCTCCGGGCTGAAGCCCTTCCCCGGCAGCCCGTCGGTGCCGTTGATCCGCCGCTGCGCGGTCAGGATGAGCTCCTGGGTGCGCAGCGAGCGGGGCGCCGCGCTGTCGCCCATCACCCTGGGGAAGGTCAGCGGCTGCTCGGGGTTGGCCAGCCAGGCGCTGTCGTTGGCGTTGCCCACGAAGTCGGTACGGATCAGGCGCGGCTGCTTCTTCGGGTCCAGGAGGCCCGGCGCGACCGCGTTCGGGTCGTCGGGCCAGTCGCAGGCGCCGCGCTTGCCGTCGAAGATGGAGATCGGCGGAACGGTCGGCAGGCGTAGCGTCTGGTGGAAGAGCAGCTTTCCGGTCTCGGTGAGACACGACTGGGCGTGTGCGTCGGTGATGTTCGGGGTGGCCTGGATGTCCGCGTACAGGGCGTTGCCCTTGCGGTCGGAGGCGACGGTGTTGAAGAACGGCACAC
This sequence comes from Streptomyces sp. NPDC001927, assembly GCF_053594455.1. NCBI lineage: Bacteria > Bacillati > Actinomycetota > Actinomycetes > Kitasatosporales > Streptomycetaceae > Streptomyces > Streptomyces sp. NPDC001927. The sequence continues at coordinate 157,090 of NZ_JBSFEN010000003.1, forward strand.
CCTGTGTGCTCTCCAGCGTGTCGACGACCTCGTGGACGTCCTTCGCCTGGTCGAGGCGGAACCAGGTGTTGAGCGCGCGCAGGTTGTCCATGTTCACGTCGCGCACCGCGTGCGCGCTCACCACCCACGGCAGGGCGACGCCCTGTAGGGAGGTGGTGATGGGGCCGTAGCGGGTGGACCACAGGGTCCTGGTGACCTTGGAGAGGGTGCCGTCCGCGTTCTTGATGTCGACCGCGACCTGCTGCGAGGTCATCTGTTCCCAGGCGCCGTCGACCAGGTACTTGGTGGGGTTCAGCGGATCCACCTGGACGTCGAAGAGGCCGAACGGGGCGACGGTGGCGACGGTGTGGCTCCAGGCGACGTTGTCGTTGTAGCCGATGTTGATCGCAGGGAGGCCCAACAGGCTGGCGCCGGAGACATTGACCTTGCCCGGGATCGTCAACTGGCTCTGCCACATGCGGTTCTTGCCCTGCCACGGGAAGTGCGGGTTGGCGAGGAGCATGCTGGTGCCGCCGGACACGCCCTGCGATCCGACCGCCAACGCGTTGCTGCCCATGCCCTGTTCACGGCTCACGGCCATCGCGTCGCGGATCTTCGCGGCGGTCGTGGCGGGTGAGGGCGCCGGCGTCGCGGAGGCTGCCGCCACCGAGGCGCCCGGGGGCGCGGCGTTGACCAGTCCGTCCAGCAACGCGTCGGCGCTGCCCATGATGATCTCGGCATGGGCGTGCCGGTAGACGTCCAGCTCGGTGATGGGTCGCACCCAGGCAGCACCGCGGCAGGACGGGTCGGAGAGGTTGTCCACGCCGGTCTCCGCCAGGTACCGGTTGTAGCCCTGGACGTACCCGCGGATGCCCTCCTGGACCTCCGGCGCGGGGCCGTCGGGGGCGGGCTTGGCGAGCAGCCGCTCCACCACCCCGTTGTCCTTGATCCGCTGGAAGTACAGGTCGCTGTTGAGGTTGGTGGTGGTGTTCTGGTTCTGCCCGGGGCTCGCCCTGCCGTCGGGCCCCAGATGGCGGGACCTCTGGGCGTTGACCATCAGATAGGTGTCGGCCAGGGTGCAGATGTTGTCCTTGGCCGCCGCGTATCCGTACCCCGTGCCGAGACCCTCCCAGTCCGAGGCGACGATGTGCGGGATGCCGTACTCGGTGTAGCGGATCGTCGGCTTGTCCGGCGCCGGCTCGGCGACGGCCGACGTCGGCCTGTCCGGCACCGCGGCGGTCGACCCGGTGGCCGCCATCGTGCTCATCACCGCCACCGCGGCCAGGACCGCCATCGGCAGCCGCGCCCTGAATCTCCTCCGTGCCATCGAGCCGTCCTTCCCTGGGGTACGGGCCTTGGGGGTGTATAGGTCCGAACGCGGACACGCCAGGGATAGCCGACGCGCCTGCCGCCTGTCCCTCCGTAACCTTCCGGAGTCCCCCGGACCCGTGGCGTTGCTACGTTCCAGACGCCCGTTCGCACGGCCACTCTCCGCCGCGCCGGACACCTCGCCACCACTCCCGACCAGGAGGACACGTTGAGCGCGCAGCAGCCCACCCGCAGGAGCATCCTGAAGTCCGCCGGAGGCCTCTCGGCCGCCCTGGCCCTCGGCGCCGGAGGCGTCCTCGCCGGCGCGTCCCCCGCCGCCGCCGTCGGTGACGGCTTCGGCCTGCGCATCGTGGAGCGCGGCGAGGCCGACCCCCGCATGTGGTACTACCGCTTCCAGACGAACGCGATCGGCTGGAACCCGGCCGTCAACGTGCTCCTCCCGGACGACTACCACTGGAGCGGCGGCCGCAGGTACCCCGTGCTCTACCTCTTCCACGGGGGCGGCGACGGCCAGGACTTCATCACCTTCGACCGCGAGCGCATCCGCGACTGGACCGCGGGCAAGCCGCTCATCGTCGTGATGCCCGACGGCGGCCGCGCCGGCTGGTACTCCAACCCCGTGAGCTCCAACGTCGGCCCGCGGAACTGGGAGACGTTCCACATCGATCAGCTGATCCCGTGGATCGACGCGAACTTCCGGACCTTCGCGGAGTACGACGGCCGTGCCGTGTCCGGCTTCTCGATGGGTGGCTTCGGCGCGCTGAAGTACGCCGCCAAGTACTGGGGCCACTTCGCCTCGGTCAGCTCCCACTCCGGCCCGGCCAGCCTGCGTCGGGACAACGGCCTCGTGGTCCACTGGGCCAACGCCACGTCCGGCGCCCTGGACCTCGCCGGCGGTACGGTCTACGGCGCGCCGTTCTGGGACGAGGCCCGGGTGAACGCCGACAACCCGATGCAGCGGATCGAGAGCTACCGCAACAAGCGCGTCTTCCTGGTCGCCGGCACCAGCCCCGACCCGATCTCCTGGTTCGACACGGCCAACGAGACCCAAGTCCTGTGGGGACAGCGGGAGTTCCGTGCCGCCCTCGGCAACGCGGGCATCCACCACGAGTGGCACGAGCTGCCCGGCGGCCACTTCGTCCGCCACGACATGCTGGTGCGCGACATCGACGGCGTCATCGCCCGACTGCGCAAGGCGTGACCTCGTGTTCCGTGGACTCTCCCGACGCGCGCTGACCTGTGTCCTCGCGGCGACGGCCGCCCTGCTGCTGCCGACGACTCCGGCTCCCGCCGCGGCCGCCGCTCCGGCCCGCGCCGCCGTCGCCGGGGCGGCCTGTCCGACCTCCGGCACCGTGACCCAGCACTACCACGCCAACCACAACGGCGTGGACATCGCCAACTCCGTCGGCACGCCGATCTACGCGATCGGCGACGGTGAGGTGACCATCTCCGGGTACGAGTCCGGCTACGGCCAGTGGATCCGGGTCCAGCACCCCGACGGGCGGATCTCCGAGTACGGGCACATGTCCCGGCGGGACGTCTTCGAAGGCGACCGCGTCACGGCGGGTCAGCAGATCGCCCTGATGGGCTCCGAGGGGAACTCCACCGGCCCCCACCTGCATCTGCGGATCTGGGGCGACCCGGCCACCTCGTACCACCTCGACCCCGAGGTGTATCTCGCGGAGCGCGGTGTGGTGCTGCCCTGCACTCCGGGCACGGGTCCGCAGCCCAGGCCGCTGGTGTATCCGGCGGAGTCGGGCCGGGTCGTGTCGGCGCGCTCCGCCGATGGGCGCCTCGAAGTGTTCGCCGCCGGAGCCGACGGCATCCACCACGCCTGGCAGCAGCAGGTCAACGGCAACTGGTCGTCCTGGGAGGCCCTCGGCGGACCCGCCAACGCCCAACTCGCCATCGCCCCCAACGCCGACGGCCGCCTGGAGCTGCTCGCCCTCAACGGCAACACCTTCCAGCACCGCTGGCAGCTGAACCCGTCCGGCGGCTGGTCGAACTGGGAGACCTTCGGCATCGGCGGCCGGGACACCGCGGCCGGCGTCAACGCCGACGGCCGTATCGAGGTCTACGCGTCCGGCCCCGTAGGCCTCTTCCACCGGTACCAACTCGCCCCGAACGGCGGCTGGTCGGAGTGGGAACCCACCGGCGGCGGCCCCGCCGACAGCCGCGTGGAGATGGGGAAGGCGCCCGACGGCCGCCTGGAGGTCTTCGCCCTCAACGGCAACACCTTCGAGCACAAGTACCAGACCGCCCCCAACGGCGGCTGGTCCGCCTGGGGAACCTTCGGTGAGCAGGGCGGCCACGACCTGACCGTCGACCACAACGCGGACGGCCGCCTGGAGGTCTTCGCCTCAGGCCCGGCCGGGGTATTCCACAAGTACCAGACCAGCCCCACCAGTTGGTCCGGGTGGGAAGGAACCGGCGGCCCCGTCAACGCGCAGCTCACCAGCGAACGCACCCCCGACGGGCGCGTCGAGGTCTTCGCGATGAACGGCACCTCCGCCATGCACATCTGGCAGACCGGTCTCAACGCGCCCTACAGCCAGTGGGCCACGTTCGGCACCGGCGGTACGGAGGTCACCGCGGCCTCCAACGCCGACGGCCGTATCGAAGTCTTCGGCACCAACCCCGTCGGCACTTTCCACACCTGGCAGACCGGCTTCAGCAGCTGGGCCGACTGGGTCTGGGTCAACGACACCGCAGGACCCGCCCTCGACTGACCCACACCTCACACCACCGTCGACCGACCCGCCCCCTCACACCCCACTCACCTGGCCGGCCGTGCCCTGCGACACGGCCGGCCGCGCGGTACGTCCGGAGGACCCATGCTTCCGATCAGCAGACGGAGCCTGTTGCGCGGCGTGGCCGGAGCGGGCGCGCTCCCGTTCGTGGCCGCGAAATCGGCCGGTCCCGCCGCCGCGTCCTCCGCGGACGTCCCGCCCCCGCTCTGGGTGGGCGCGGGACCCTTCACGTACGTCTACGACCCGTCCACCCCCACCGGCCCGCGCTATCTCAACGATCACACCCTGGTGAAGGCCCAGGGCCGCTGGCACCTGTTCGGCATCGTCGGGGACAGCGCCCCGCGCGGCGAATCCCCGGACAGCGCCGAGGAGATCACCTTCGCGCACGCCTCCGCGCCGACCCCGGACGGACCGTGGACCACCCACCCCGACGCGCTCACCCTCGACCCGTCCTACTACGGCGAGGAACACCTGTGGGCCCCGCACGTCGTCGAGGCCGGCGGCCGGTACTGGATGTTCTACGCCGCGGGCGGCGCGACCGGAGCCGCGATCAACCTCGCCACCTCGACCGACCTGTTCACCTGGACCCGCGAGCCGTCGGGCCCGCTCTTCCGGGGGCTCGCGGCGCGCGACCCGATGGTGCTGCGGATCGGCGGCGAGTGGGTCATGTACTACACCGAACTGTCGGCCCCGGGCGGCCACCATGTCGTGGCGTACCGGCGCTCCGCCGACCTGGTGAGCTGGAGCGAGCCGGGCGTCGCGTTCACGGACGCGAGCACGGACGCGACCGTGTCGGTCACCGAGTCGCCGTGCGTCGTCGAACGGGACGGCTGGTACTACCTGTTCATCGGCCCGAGGGGCGGCTACGAAGGGACCGACGTCCTGGCTTCGCGAGACCCCTTCCACTTCGAACTCGCCGGGTACGCGGGCCATGTGGCCGGTCATGCCGTCGAGGTGGTCCGCGACGGGGACACCTGGCATGCCAGCGCCGCGGGCTGGTTCCGGCACGGGCTGTACGTGGCGCCCCTGCACTGGCGGGACGCGCCGCCGCCGTGGCAGAGCGCCGACAACCCGGTGGCCGGTCTCGACGCGCTCGGCCGGCTCACGGTGTTCGCGCTCGACGCCACCGACCGCTCGATGCTGCGGCGCGTCCAGACCGACCCGTCCACCGACAGCTGGTCGGAGTGGGAACCGTTCGGCGGGCCCGCCGGTGCGGTGCCCACCCTCGGCCGCACCACCGACGGCAGGCTGGAGGTGTTCTCGCTCGCCCCGGGCGGAGTGAATCTGCACCACCGGGTGCAGCGGCCGGACGGCGGCTGGCACGCCTGGGAGGAGTTCGGCGGCCCGGCCGGCGCCGCACCGGCCGTCGCCCGCGACGCCGACGGCCGGCTCGAGGTCTTCGCGCTGAGCCCCGGCGGCGGCTCCGTCGCACGGCGGCGGCAGCGGTCGGCGGGGGCACTGGCCTGGGACGGATGGGAGGTCGGCTTCGGCGGGGCGGCGGGCGCGCCCCCGGTCGTCGCGGCGAACGCCGACGGCAGGCTGGAGGTGTTCGTCCTCTCCCCCGGCGGCGCGGGCATCCGGCACCGTTGGCAGGAGACCCCGGGCGGCCCCTGGACCCCGGCATGGCACCCGTACGGCACCGCCGCGGGCGCCGCGCCGCGGGTCGGCAGGGACGGCAGCGGTCGGCTCACGGTCGCCGCGATCGGGCCGTCGGGCGTGGGCACCTTCGCCCGGCGGCAGGCCGTGGCGAGCGGCGGCTGGGCCGAGTGGCTGCCGCTGTTCGGCTGGAGCGCGGCCGCCCCGGCGTTCGCCGCCAACGCCGACGGCCGCCTCGAGGCGTTCTCGTTGTCGCCGGGCGGCGCCCGGCTCAGCCACCGCTGGCAGGTCGCCCCGGGCGGGGACTGGGCTCCCGGCGGGGAGTTCGGGGAGCCCGGCCTCCGGCTCGCGGCGACGCCGACCTCCGCGCTCGACTCGACCGGGCGGCAGCACGTCTTCGCCGTCACCGTTGCGGGCGGAGTACGGACCCGTGTCCAGGAGCGGCCGAGCGGCGGCTGGCGGCCCTGGGCGCCCTTCGGCGAGCGCACGGTCGCGCCCCTCGTGTCGGGCAGCCCCGCGCTCTGAGGAGCGTGCGGATCGCGCCAAGTGAACGGAGCGGGCGGGGTCGCGTTCGCGCGGCGCGGAAGGAGGCTCCCACAGGTCGACCGCTCGTGACGGCCGCCCGTCTCCCCACGCCTCGGCGGGAGTTCGCCCGCCGGGCCACCCCGATTCGCGCCGGCGGGCCGCCCGCCAGGGCAGATCGCGTTTCGGCGATGTGGCCGAAGTGCGCCGGTGAACTCCCCTGAGAGATGAGTATCGTTCCGCTCGTCCGACAAGCGACGCGGGGGAACGGGGGGAGCGGTGAGTGGCGTAGTCGTCCATCTGCCGCAGGGAAGCGGTGGCGCCGACGGCGCCGAACCGCGCGGTGCAGCGGTGACGTTACGGCTCGGGCCGGGCGAGGTCGCCCGCTTCGGGCGGGGCTCCCCGAGGGTCCCCGTCGAGCTGTGCCTCGCCGACCCGGCGATCTCCCGGCTGGCCGGTGAGATCCGCGTGACCGACGACCACTGGCAGCTGACGAACCACAGCACCACCCACAGCTATCTCGTGGAGAACCCTGAGGGGGCGGGCGAATACCTGCGGGTTCCGCCGCGCCGAGTCGGGGCGCCGATCCCCTTCGAGTTCGCCCGCGTGGTGCTGCCCACCCGCGGTGACGTCACGGTCTCCTTCCAGGTCTTCGCCCCCGACCACCTCTACCTCGACCCCGAGGCCATGGGGCTGCCCTGGGGGAACAGCACGGTCACCGCGTACTCCCTCGACGAGACCGCCACCTACTTCCTCGTCCTCGTCGCGCTCTGCGAACCGCGGCTTCGCGACCAGTCCCGGGTGGCGGTCCCCACGACCCCCCAGATCGTCGAGCGGCTCAAGGGGCACGCCACCTGCTCCACGCTGACCGCGCGGGCGGTCAGCTCGCACATCGACTACCTCGCCGAGGAGAAGCTGCGCATCGGCGGCCAGGACGCCCACGAACCCGGCAAGGGCGACCGCCGCAACGGCAAGCGGGAGGAGATCGTCGGGCTCGCGCTGCGCTTCGGGCTCGTACGGGAGGAGCACCTCGCGCTGCTGGCGCCCCTGACGGCGGCCGGCGGGCGGGAGCGGCAGGCCGCCCGATGACACGGCCGCACGGCCCGGGAGACACCACGGAGTGCGACCGCACGGACCAGCTCCCTCCGGGCTTCCAGGTGGGCGACTGGGTGGTGACCGAGCTCATCGGCGCCGGAGGCTGGTCCACGGTGTACGCGGCACGGCGGGCGGACGGGTCTTCCCGCGGCGCCAGCGAAGTCGCGGGCGGCTCTTCCGATGGTCCCGCCGAGGTCGCGGGCAGGTCTTCCGACCGCCCCGCCGACGTCGCGGGCAGGTCCTCCGACCGCCCCGCCGACGTCGCGCTCAAGATCATGCCGACCGCCGGGCTCGCGCCGCTGCAGACGCGCAGAATCGTGGAGTCCGCCCGCCGCGAGGTCGAGCTCGGGGGCAGGGCCGGGCATCCCCGGCTGATCGGGCTCCTGGAGTCGTTCACCCTGAGCGCCCCCGAGCACCCCTCCCTTGAGGGCGCGATCGTGCTGGTCATGGAGCGGGCCGCCGGCAGTCTGCGGGAGCTCCTGGACGCGGGGGTGCCCGAGGCCGAGCGCGGTCGGCTGATCGCGGGGATCTGCGAGGGGCTCGCCCATCTGCACCGCTCGGGCTGGGTCCACGCCGACCTCAAGCCGGAGAACGTCCTGCTCGCCGAGGACGGCTCCGTGAAGCTCTCGGACTTCGGCCTCGCCACCGAACTGACGGGCACCCACGGGTACGCGCCGCCCATGGGCACCCTGGACTACCTCCCGCCCGAGCGCTGGCGGGCGCCCCTCGGCGAACTCGGCGTACGGGTCAGGCCGACCGCCGACATCTGGGCCCTGGGCATCGTCATCCACGAGGTGTTCGCGTCGGGCGGCTCACCGTTCCCCGGCGCCACCCCCATGGCGCGGGGCGCGTCGGTCCAGGCGTACGGCCAGGGGCGCGCCCCGCTGCGCATGGACCACGAGATCCCGCCGTTCTGGCGCGCCCTGGCCGCCGACTGCCTCGCCCCGAACCACGAGGCCCGCGCCCCGCACACCGCGGAGAGCCTGCTGGCCCGGATCAGGGCGGAGCAGGGGCCGGCCGGGGCGCGGCCGGGCACGGGTTCGGCGCGGTTACGGCACCGGGCCCGCGCCGCCGTCCTCGCCACCGCGCTGTGCGGGATCGCCGGCGCGACCCTGGCTTCGGACGCGGTACGGGCGGGCTCCCCCGCCCCGGCGGGCCGCGCGGGCGCGACGGCCGGCACGGTACGGGTGTTCAACGCGGAGCGCGGCTGCCGGGAGCGGGCCGACCGGGACCGGCAGTGCAGCCTGGGCCTGGCGATCGACCCGGCTCGGCCGTACACCGCGGACAACGTCGTGGACACCCGGGTGTGGCACGGCGACGCCCTGGTCGCCGACTGCCGGTTCACCGGCGGCGAGCCCATCATCGACGAGGAGGACGTGCGGTCCACCGACTGGTACCGCGTCCGGCTCCCGTCCGGCTCCCTGCCCCCGGCGGCCTGGCTCCCGGCCGTGCGCACCAGGGACCGGCCGTCGCTGCCGGACTGCCCGCACCCCACGGCCGGACGCTGAGCGGTGACACGACCGTGGCGTGGCAGTGACGGCCCCGCCGCCACCTTGACGCAGCATGGAGTCGAGGAGGCCGACATGTCGATCTATTACCACAAGCAGATCACGATCATCCCGAAGCTGCTGCGCCTGAACATCGGCACGCACGGCTGGTCGCTGAGCTTCGGCCCGCGCCGGGCGCACGTCACCCGGCACAGCGGAGGCGGGCACAGCGCGTCCGTGCGGCTGCCGGGCGGCATCAGCTGGCGCCGGCGCTTCCGCCGCCGACGCTGAGGCGCGGGGCGGGCGGGTTGTCATGTGAACGCCCGTCGAACGGCAGGCCGTACGCCACCATTCGTACGAGGGAGAGCCCGGCGTCGCAATCGAGCCGTTGCGGGGGCGCACCGCATGGGCCGGCGGGCGGCGGGGCACCGATGATCACGTGCCCAACAGAGACGAGACACAGCGCTTCACCGCCCTGTCGGTACGACTGACCGGCTTCGACGAAGTGGCCCTGGAGGCAACGGAGTTGACCGAGACGTATCGGTCGGTGGCGGCGGAGCAGCTCGGCGCGGAACGGTACGAGCGCCTGCTGCGCGAGCTGCGGAACCCGGACGAGGCCCTGGACGGTGAGCTGCGCGAGGCGGCCCGGGCGGTGACGTACCTCTGGTACACGGGCAGGTGGCCGGGCACGCCACCGATCGTGGTGTCCCCGCGCGCCCAGGCCGAGGGCCTGGTGTGGAAGGCGGCCGGCCTCCACGCACCGGCCACCGAACCGGGCGGGTACAGGAGTTGGGCCGACGTGGGCGACGCCGTCGAGGGGAGCGTCCGGTGAGTTCGAGCCGGTACGACGTGATCGTCGTCGGCGCCGGGGTCGCGGGCTCACTCGTCGCGGATCGGCTCGGCAGGCACGGCCGCCGGGTCCTGGTACTGGAGGCGGGCACCTCGGGCGGCGCGCCCCCGGCCCGATCGCATCCGGCCGCCCCCTCACCTGAGGTGACGGACCTCGTAGGCACGGACGACGTACCCGGCTTCCGGGCATCCGGCCACCTGCTGCAGGACGGCCCACTCCCCTACGCGAGTGGTTACGTCCGCGCCAACGGCGGTACGGGCAACGTCTGGACGGGCCTCGCGCCCCGCATGCTCCCGGAGGACTTCGACACGGAGGCCTTCGGCTACGGGCGGCGGTGGCCGCTCTCGTACGAGGAGCTCGAACCCCACTACCGGTTGGCCGAGGAGGAGTTGGGCGTGGCCGCCGACGCCGACGAGCAGCGCGTACAGCTCGGCCTGCCGTTCCCCGACGACTACGTCTTCCCCATGCGCCCCTTGCCGGCCGCGCGTCTGGACCGCCTCCTGGCCGGGCGCCTCGACGGGCGGCGCGTCAAGGACCCGGTCGCACTGCGGGAGGTCGAGCTGCGGGTGGTCGGCACCCCGCACGCGCGCAACGGCGTCCCGGACCCCCGGTACGACGGCGGTCGCGGTTACGTGCCGCGCGGGCGGGACGGGCGGCCGGATCCGGGCAGCCGGTGCGTGGGCAACGCGAGCTGCATCCCGCACTGCCCCTCGTACGCGAAGTACACCCCGCTCAAGACCCAGGGCCGCTGGAGCCCGACCGTCACGCTCCGGGACCGGTCCGTGGTGAGCCGCGTCCTCGTGGACGGGCGGGGGCGGGCGACGGGGGTGGAGTACCGCGCGTACGACGGGGAGGTGTCCGTCGCGTACGCCGATGTCGTCGTGCTCGCCGCGCACGCCGTGGAGAACGCCCGGCTGCTGCTCCTCTCCGAACTGGCCGAAGGAAGCGGCCAGGTCGGCCGCAATCTGATGGACCATCCGGTCCTGCTGACCTGGGGCCTGCTGCCCGAGGACACCGGACCGTACCGGGGCCCGGGCTCGGTCTCGGGCTTCGAGGGCTTCCGCGCAGGCCCGGCGCGGCGGCTACGGGCGCCGTTCCGTGTGGAGTTCGGGACGTGGGGCTGGGTGTGGGCGAAGGGCCCGGTGGACACGGACGTCCACCACTTCCTCACCGAACAGGGCCTATTCGGAAGCGAGTTGAGGCGGGCGGTCGGTGACCGGCTCCGCCGCCAGTTCACGTTCCAGTTCGAGATGGAGCAGGCCGCCGATCCGGCGAACCGGGTCACTCTCCACCCCTACGAGCGCGATGCGTTGGGCCTGCCGCGTCCTCTCGTCACGTACGACCTCGACGACCATGTGAAGGAGGGCATGGCGGCGGCGCGGGCGGTCTCCGACCAGATCTTCGCGCTCCTCGGCGCCGAGGACCACACGGACTACGCGCCGGTGGAGGCCTGGCCAGGCCGTTTCGAGCACGGTGGCCGTACGTACGGCTACCGCGGGGCCGGTCATGCCGCCGGCACGCACATCATGGGCGACTCCCCCGCCACCTCGGTGGTGGACTCCTGGCAGCGCTGCTGGGAGCACCCGGGCCTGTACGCGGTCGGCTGCGGCAGCATGCCGTCGGTGGCCACCTCGAACCCGACGCTGACGATGGCGGCGCTTGCGTTGCGCAGCGCCGAGCGGATCGAGCGGGACCTGACGGCCCGCGATCGCCCGACATCCCTCTCACCGACCGAAGGAGTCCGACAGTGACGCCCCACCTCCCCCTGCCTCCCGTCCCGGCCCCCTTCCAACTCCCCTTTCACTACGGGGCGTTGCACCAGCTCGGCATCGACTGGCTGGTCGAACCGGAGCCGGTCCGCGAGCTGCTCGCCAAGCAGCACCCGGACCTGACCGCGGCGACGTTCGAGGACGGCCGGGCGCTGGTCTCACTCAACTACCAGCTGTACTTCGCGCAGTACGGGTTCGGCGGCGGGGTGACCCAGGAGATCGAGGTCAACGTCATCGCCTTCCCGACGGCCGAGGGCCACCGACTGCCGCGGCTGAGCTACGCCCAGTACGCGCAGGGCTGGGACCAGACCAAGCTGCTGGGCATCGCCCGCCTGCACGTCGTGTGCGACAACCCGTTCGCGATCCGCGCCGGTCGCGAGCTGTACGCCGAGCCCAAGCACCCGGGCTGGTTCGAGGTGAGCCTGCCGTCCCTCAACGGTCCGGCGGGCGACACGTGGACGGTGCGGTGCAACGCGGCCGCGATCGGTCCGGGCGACGCGCTGGAGAAGGGCCTGCGCCCGCTGCTCGACCTCACGGCCGACCTGGACGGCCTCGCCTCGGTCGCCGCCAACTCCGCCCCGGTCACCGGCTACGGCACGGACGCCGAAGGCCGCCTGCTCGCCGGCCCCATGAACCTCTCCCAGCCGTACCGCTGGTACGACCTGACGTCCCCGGAACACTCCACCCGCACGCACCTGACGCTCCACACCCCGGCCGCCACCCTGGGCGACGACCTCCACACCCTCCTCCCCACCACCACCCCGGCCACCGGCGCCTGGACGTACCAATCACCCCCGGTCGCCACCCACAACCGCCCGTACTACCTGCCGAAGGGACCCCGCTCGTAAGAGGGGACTGACGAGCCTGCGTCCCGTATATCGCGGGCATATCGAAAACCGCATACGCCGTCGCAACGGCCGTCCGCTGATCATGGGGGCATGAACCATGACGCCTCCCTGTCCGCACCACCCCGCCGCACGCTCAGGATCGTGATCGTCGGCCTGTTGGTCCTCGGCCTGGGGTGTGCCCTGTTCGTCATACGGGGGCCGCTCATGATGTCCGCTCCTCGATGCATGGCCGGGCGGTGGCACGGTTGCTACGACACGTTCAACGGTGTGGTGCTCATGACCTTGGTCGCGGTGCCGCTGTCCCTGCTGGTGGTGTGGGCGCTGGCGCGCCTTCGGCGGGCCGCCGGTGTCGACGGCACATCGGCGTGGCGCAGGTCGCTGGCCGAGGTGGGCATGGTGCACGGGACGGTGCCGTTCGTCTGGATGATCCTGATGCCGGGCGGCGGGGCCGGCGTCGTTCCCCAGCGGGTGAGCCTGGTGCCGCTGCGGGACCTGGTCACGATGGGGTCGCTCGGGATCATCGGCAACCTGCTGGTCTTCGCGGCGCTCGGGTTCTTCGCCCCGATGCGGTTCGCCGCGCCGGCTTCCGTACCGCGGATCCTGGCGCTCGGGGCGGGCTGCTCGGTCCTGGTCGAGACCGCACAGTACGTCCTGGACCTCGACCGGGTGTCCTCCGTGGACGACGTCCTGGTCAACGCCACCGGCGCCGTACTGGCCGGGCTCGCGTCGCGCCGCTGGTGGCGGACGCGGGCGGAGGAGCCGGTGGACCGGCCGCGCCGGCCGGTGCCCGCGGCGGCAGGCTGAGTGGCGTGCCCGGTGATGTGTCTAGGCTTCGGTCATGCGCGTACTGATCGTGGAGGACGAGCCCTACCTGGCCGAAGCCGTCCGTGACGGTCTGCGCCTGGAGGCGATCGCCGCCGACATCGCGGGCGACGGCGACACCGCCCTGGAGCTGCTGAGCGTCAACACCTACGACCTCGCGGTCCTCGACCGCGACATCCCCGGCCCGTCCGGGGACGAGGTCGCCCGGCGCATCGTCGCCTCCGGGAGCGGCATCCCGATCCTCATGCTCACCGCCGCCGACCGGATCGACGACAAGGCCTCCGGGTTCGAGCTCGGCGCCGACGACTACCTCACCAAGCCGTTCGACCTGCGGGAGCTGGTGCTGCGGCTGAGGGCGCTCGACCGGCGACGCGCGTACGCCCGGCCCCCGGTCCGCGAGATCGCGGGGCTGCGGGTCGACCCGTTCCGCCGGGAGGTCTACCGCGACGGGCGGTACGTCGCGCTCACCCGTAAACAGTTCGCCGTCCTCGAAGTCCTCGTCGCCGCCGAGGGCGGAGTCGTCAGCTCCGAGGAGCTCCTCGAACGGGCCTGGGACGAGAACGCCGACCCCCTCACCAACGCCGTGCGCATCACCGTCTCCGCACTGCGCAAGCGGCTCGGCGAGCCGTGGATCATCGCCACGGTGCCGGGGGTCGGCTACCGCATCGACGCCCGCCCCGGTCCCGGCCCGGGTCCCGATCCCCGTCCGGGCCGTACGCATGGCTAGGCGGCGCGGGCTCAGCGCCCGGTTGAAGCTCACCCTCAGCTACGCCGGCTTCCTCGCCGTCGCCGGCACCCTGCTCCTGGTCGTGGTGTGGGTGTTCATCCTGCGCTACGTCCCCGACAACCCGCAGGGCCTCCTCGGGAAGTCGCCCAACCGCTACCTCCTCGTGCGTACCTTCGCCCCCGCCGCGGCGCTCTCGATGCTCTTCCTGCTCGTGTTCGGCCTGGTCGGGGGGTGGTTCCTGGCCGGCCGGATGCTCGCGCCGCTGACCCGGATCACGGCCGCGGCACGGAGGGCGGGGGCGACCGGGTCGCTGTCCCATCGGATCCATCTGGAGGGCCGCCAGGACGAGTTCCGTGAACTCTCCGACGCCTTCGACTCGATGCTCGAACAGCTCGAGTCGCACGTCGCCGAGCAGCAGCGGTTCGCCGCGAACGCCTCCCACGAGCTGCGCACCCCGCTGGCGATCTCGCGGACCCTGCTCGACGTCGCCCGCAAGGACCCGACGCGGGACCGGGAGGAACTCCTCGCACGCCTCCAGGTCGTCAACACGCGGGCGATCGACCTGACCGAGGCCCTCCTGCTGCTGAGCCGCAGCGACCGGCGTACCTTCGCCCGTAAGAGCGTCGACCTCTCCCTCGTCGCGGAGGAAGCGGCCGAAACCCTGCTTCCTCTCGCCGAACAGCGCGGGATCACGCTCGACGTCACCGGCGGAGCGACCCTCACCAGCGGCTCCTCGGAGCTTCTGCTGCGGATGATGACGAACCTCGTCCAGAACGCCATCGTCCACAACGTCCTCGTCGGGGGGACCGTGACGGTTCACACCGAAGCGGAGGGGGACGCCTGCGTGCTGCGGGTCGAGAACACGGGCCACCCGATCGCCCCGGACCTCGTACCGACGCTCACCGAACCCTTCCAGCGCGGCACGGAACGCACACGCGACGCCGCCCGTACCGACGAGCACGTCGGCGCCGGGCTCGGCCTGGCCATCGTGCACAGCATCGTCCGCGCCCACAACGGCACCCTCGATCTCGCCCCGCGCCCCACCGGCGGCCTCGTCGTCACGGTCCGACTCCCCGGAATCCGACTCCTGGGCATGTGACCCACCCCACACCATCAGGATCGAACTTCCGTCGCTCCCCCGCGTCCTGTCCCCGACATCGACCCACCGTCATGCTCGGGAGCAGCAATGGAACGAACGATCACCGGACCCCTCACCGAAGGCACGCACACCCTTGATGTGGAGGGCCTCGCCCTGCGCTACCACGTGCACGGCACCGGACCGGTGTGCGTGGCGCACCCCGGTGGGCCCGGCATCGAGTGGGGGTACCTGCGGGCGCCCCAGCTGGAGACGCACCTGACCATGCTGTACCTGGAGCCGGTCGGCACGGGCGGCTCGGAGCGGCTCGGAGCGCACCCCCACGGGTACACCCGGGACCGCTACCGCCGTCATCTGGCCGCGCTCATCGACCATTTGCCCGTGGAGCGGGTGCACGTCCTGGGGCACTCGCACGGCGGCTTCGTCGCCCAGTACCACGCGCTGCACCACCCCGACCAGCTCGCCGGGGTCGTCCTGTACGAGAGCGCGCCCGTCACCGGACCCGAGCACGGCGAGGAACTCATGCGCCGGGTGGCGGAGTTCGCGGTCCGGCACGCGGAGCTTCCGGAACTGGAGGCCGTGATGGGGGCGTTCGGGACGTTCCCGTCGATCACGGACGACACCGCCATGATGGCGGCCGCCAAGGGAATCGTCCCGGCGTACGTCGCCGACTACTGGGCGGACACGCCGCGATGGGACGGCTTCCGGGACGCCTTGCGGGCGTCCTACATCTCGGGCCGGGACGAGCACGGCGCACCCGACCCCATCGACGACCGCGCGGCCCTGCACACCCTGAAGGTCCCCGCACTCGTCGTGGTCGGCCGCCACGACGTCGTGTGCGGGGTGCGGTGGGCCGAGGAACTCCACGAGATGATCCCCGACTCCCGGCTCCTGATCCTGGAGAACAGCGGCCACTTCGGCCATCTGGAGGAGCCCGAGCGCTTCGCCCAGGCGGTCGCCGGGTTCGTGGCCGACGGGAGCCGTGCGCTCACGGCGTGACGATCGCGAAGTCCGGGTCCGGATCGCTGAGGTGGCCGAGGAGTTCGGCCACCTTCGTCAGGTCGCCTTCGGCCGTCGCCCTGCCCTGCTCGACCAGGTCGGGCAGGGGGGTGACGCCCAGCAGGACCGCGCGCAGGGCCTCCTCGTCCAGCGTCAGCTGGACGTCCGGTTCGGGCGCGGCCGGGCCGGTGCCGGTGACGTGGGTGAGGACGCCGTTGCGCAGACGGAGGGTGACGGGGTCGCCGGCTGTGAGGTTCCAGCGGACGCAGATGTCCGCGTCCCAGCAGTTCGGGCCGTCGACCCGGATGGCGAGGGAGTCGAAGAGCTGGTCGAGGGTGAGCGCCCGCAGCACGTCGGGAGAGGCCACGACCGTCGGCGTACCGGCCGAGCCGTGCCGCAGCTCCATGGCTCCCGTGAGGTAGAAGTTGCGCCAGGTGCCGTTCTCGCTGCCGTACCCCAACTGCTCCAGGGCGTCGGACTGGAGTTCGCGGGCGGCGGCGTTGCCGGGGTCGGCGAACACGACGTGATTGACCACCTGGACCACCCAGCGGTAGTCGCCCCGCGCGTACGACTCACGGGCGCGGCGCAGCACCTCGTCGGCGCCGCCCATGAACTCCACGTACCGGGTGGCGCTCGCGACGGGCGGATGCTCCCAGAGGTGGGCCGGGTTGCCGTCGAACCAACCCATGTACCGCTGGTAGACGGCCTTGGTGTTGTGGCTGACCGAGCCGTAGTAGCCGTGGGTGTGCCACGCCCGCTCCAGGGCCGGCGGCATCCTCATCTCCTCGGCGATCTCCAACGGCGTGTACCCCTGGTTGAGCATGCGCAGGGTCTGGTCGTGCAGGTAGGCGTAGACGTCGCGCTGCTCGGAGAGGTATTCGACGACTCGTTCGCGCCCCCAGACCGGCCAGTGGTGCGAGGCGAACGCGACGTCGGTGTCGGCGCCGAAGAGGGCGACGGCCTCGGTCAGGTACCGCGCCCACTCGCGTGGATCGCGCACCTCCGCTCCGCGCAGGGTGAGCAGATTGTGCAGGTTGTGGGTGGCGTTCTCGGCCATGCAGAGCGCGGCGTGGTCGGGGAAGTGGATGTTCAGCTCGGCGGGGGCTTCCGTACCGGGTGTCAGCTGGAAGACCATCCGGATGCCGTCCACGGTCTCCGTCTGCCCGGTGCGGGTGATGTCCAGGGTCGGTGCGATCAGCCCGACCGAACCCGACGAGGTGGCCTGTCCGAGGCCCGCGCCGATCTGCCCACGCTCCCCCGTCGGCAGCACGGCACCGTACATGTAGGCCGCGCGCCGGGCCATCGCCGTACCCGCGTAGACGTTCTCGCTGACCGCGTGCTCCAGGAAGCCGATCGGGGCGATGACCGGGACGCCGGTCGACACCTCCTCGTCGGTCAGCACGCCCCGTACGCCGCCGAAGTGGTCGGCGTGGCTGTGGGTGTAGAGGACTCCGATCACCGGCCGGGCGCCCCGGTGGGCGCGGTAGAGCGCGAGGGCCGCGGCCGCGGTCTCCGCGGAGATGAGGGGGTCGATCACCAGGACGCCCCGCTCGCCCTCGACGACCGTCATGTTGGAGAGGTCGAACCCGCGGACCTGGTAGATGCCTTCGACGACTTCGAACAGGCCATGTTCGGCGGCGAGCCTGCTCTGCCGCCACAGGCTCGGGTTGGCCGTGTCGGGGCAGTCCTGCTGGAGGAAGTCGTACGCCTCCAGGTCCCAGACGGTACGCCCCTGGTCGTCGCGGACGAGCGTCTCCTCCGCCGTCCCCATGTAGCCGCGGCGCGCGTCGTCGAAGTCGCGCGTGTCGTCGAAGGGAGCCGCCGCAGAACCTCCTCGTTGCCCCGTACGATCCCCTGCTCGGCCGGCCTGGAGTCCTCGTTCCCGGTCATCGATCGGGCTCTCCCTCGCTCCTCGCGCACCTGCCGGGTGGTGGCCGACGCGTCACCCCACCCTCCGCCCGCGTTCGGGACGGGCACGATCCGGACTGCTCCATACGGATGAACGCTTCAGGCGTCGGTGTCAGTGTCAGTGTCAGTGGTGGCATCGGCGTCGGCGTCGGCGTCGGCGTCGGCGGGACGGTCGGTTCCCAGGTGGCGGTTGAGGGGCGGTTCCCGCGCGAGTACGGCGCCGATGGTGAACGCGAAGGTGAGCGCGGCGCACACCACGATCAGCCACGACAGCATCGTCAGGACCAGGCCCAGCGAGCCGTACTCGCTCAGGGCCCGGTTGAGCGCGTTGGGCATGTAGAGGCGGGCCGTGAGGCCGAGGACGGTCGTGGCCGTCGCGGCGAGAAGGGCGCCGGGCAGGAGTGGTAGCCAGCGGACGCGCTTGACCAGCAGGAGGTGCTGGGTCCACAGCCACACCCCGGTGCTGACGAGGAAGTACAGCGGGACGCCCAGCCAAGCGCCGGCCCCGAAGCCGCTGCGGATCGGCGCCTGGAGGAGCACCACGAGGACCAGGGCCAGCAGCCACACCGTCCACCGCCAGGCGGCGATCCGGGTCCCCGCCCTGGGCAGCCCCCAAGCCCGCTCGCACACCCGGGCCATGGCGCGGCTGAAGCTCGTGGCCGAGACGAGGGCCACGAGCGCGCCCACGGCCCCGCTGGTCTCCTTCAGCCCTTCGGTGCCGGAACCGTTCAGGACCTTCTGCAGTTCCTGGTCCGACACGCCGGTCAGGCCGAACATGGCGCGCAGGGAGTCGCGCATCTGGTCCCGTACGCCGTGCGGAGCGAAGGCCGCCAGGGCGAACAGCAGCGGCACCGCTGCCAAGAACGCCTGGGCCGCGAGCCGGGTTCCCGCGTCAAGCAGGTTCCCGCTCATCAGCCTGCTCGTCAGCTCGGTGAGAACGGGAAAGCGGCTCTCGGCACCCCTCCGGATGCTCCGCACCCGGCTCGCCCACCTCATCCGGCCTCCCGTACCCACCCCGCCCGTCCATTGGACGGGGCGGCACGGTCCCGGGCGAGCCCGCCGATCCGTACGGGGGAACGCCGGGGCGCGTCCAGGGGCGCGTCAGGGGGCGCGTCCGAGGGCGCGTCCCACCGACGTGCGCGGGACGCCACCTGGGTGAACCATGGAGGGAGGTCGTGCGTGCGGCAGCCGCCGACGGGGGCAGTCAGAGCATTTGTTTTCGGCTTCGTCTCCGAGAGGTGGCGAGCGTGGACGTCTTCGATGCCGTCGTCGTCGGATCGGGGTTCGGCGGGGCCGTGACCGCGTACCGCCTGGCCGAGGCCGACCTCCGCGTGTGCGTACTCGAACGGGGAAAGCCGTTCCCTCCCGGCTCCTTTCCGCGGAGCCCCCACGAAACGGCCAAGAACTTCTGGGATCCGGATTCCCGCCTGTTCGGGATGTACGACATGTGGAGCTTCTCGAAGATGGACGCGCTGGTGTCCAGCGGGCTCGGCGGTGGCTCCCTGATCTATGCGAACGTGCTGATCCGCAAGCCGGAGGACTGGTTCGTGCACGAGTCGTTCGACGGCGGCTACGAGAACTGGCCCGTCACCTATCGGGACCTCGAACCACATTACGAATCCGTCGAGACCATGCTGGGCGCCGAGCGGTACCCCTTCGATGTGGAGCCCTACGCGCACACGCCCAAGACCCATGCCATGCGGGACGCTGCCGAGAGCCTCGGTCTTCCGTGGGAACTTCCGCACCTGGCCGTCTCCTTCGGAGACCGTCCTGGTGCTCCCCTCCCGGGCGGTGAGGACAATCTGCACCACGCCCCGCGCTACGGGTGCAGGCTCGTCGGTGAATGCGACCTCGGCTGCAACTTCGGCAGCAAGAACAGTCTGGATTTCACCTACCTCAGCGCCGCGGACCGGCTCGGGGCGGAGATCCGCACCCTCTGCGAGGTCCGCTCGTTCGAACGGGTCGAGGAAGGGTTCCTGGTCTCCTACATCGACCACAACGCCGACGCAGATCCGTCGGCTCGTCCCGTGCGGCACACCATCAGGGCCAGGCACCTGATCCTCTCCGCCGGCACGCTCGGCACCACCTATCTGCTGCTGCGGAACCGCAGCGCCTTTCCCGCGCTCAGCCCCGCCCTTGGTACGCGTTTCTCCGGGAACGGGGACTTTCTCGGCCTTGTGTTCAAGGCACGGAAGGGAAATGAACCCCGCCTCCTGGAACCGAGTTTCGGCCCGGTCATCACGAGTGCCATCAAGGTGGACCGCGAAGGGAGCGGCGCGAGGGACCGGGGCTTCTACATCGAGGACGCCGGATACCCGGAGTTCCTCAACTGGCTCGTCGAGCACAACGTCCTCACCCTGTCCCACAGGGTCGGGAGGTTCCTGTTGCGGCGAGGGTGGTCCCAGCTGACCAGGACCGCCAGAAGCCGGGTGGGGCGACAGCTCAACGAGGCGATGGGCAAAGGGCTGTTCACCGCGACGTCCGTGCCGTTGCTCGGCATGGGCAGAGACGTCCCCAACGGCCGGATGTTCCTCCGGGACGGGCATCTGGACCTCGACTGGAAACTGGCCGCGTCCAATGAGTACTTCAACCAGATGAACGCGACCATGCAGGCCGTGTCCCACAGTCTCGGCGGACGCTACGCCGCGAATCCCCTGTGGTTGCTCAACCGCCTCATCACCGTGCATCCCGTGGGCGGCGCGCCGATGGGGCACAACGCGCGGGAAGGCGTGGTGGATTCCTTCGGGCGGGTGTACGGCTGCCCCGGCCTTTCGATCGCCGACGGCTCGGTGCTGCCCGGACCAGTGGGCCCGAATCCCTCGCTCACCATCGCGGCGCTGGCCGACCGGTCGGCCCTCCGTCTCGTCGAGGACCTCCAGCAGAACGGTACGGGACCCTCATGACGCGCAGATCACTCATCCTCGCCGGCGGTGGCCTGAAGGTCGCCTACCAGGCGGGCGTCCTCCAAGTCCTGCTCGACGAGGCCGAGTTGACCTTCGACCATACCGACGGCGCCAGCGGAGGCGTGTTCAACCTCGCGATGTACTGCCAGGGCATGTCCGGGCGCGAGATCGCGGACAACTGGCGCAAGCTCTCTCCGCTGAAAGGCGTCACGCCGAACTGGCGTGAGTTGCCGAAGGGACCGTACGCCCGCTCCCTTTTCACGCTGGACGGCTATCGGCGTCGCGTGTTTCCGGAGTGGGGGTTGGACTGGGCTCGCATCCGGGCCACCGATCGGGAAGCCACCTTCAATCTCTACAACTTCAGCGCCAACGAGCTCGAGGTGGTGACCGCCGACGGCATGGACGAAGAGCGGTTCTGCGCCGGGGTGGCACTGCCCATGTGGTTCCCTCCGGTCGTCATCGACGGGCAGACCTACATCGACCCGGTCTATCTGACCGATGGAAACGTCGAGGAGGCGATCCGGCGAGGCTGCGACGAGCTGTGGATCGTCTGGACGGTCAGCCGGAGGCACCGCTGGCGGGACGGCTTCATCGCCAACTACTTCCACATCATCGAGACGACCGCCAACGGTCAGCTCCAGCACTGGCTGCGCCGGGTCGAGGCCAGCAATGCGGCAATCCGCCGAGGGGAGGAAGGAGAGTTCGGCCGCCCGATCGAGGTCCGGCTCCTGGAGGGCGAGGTACCCCTCAACTACCTCATCAACTTCAGCAGGGACCGTTTCGCCCAGGCCGTCGAGCTCGGAGTCCAGCGTGCCCGCTCCTGGTGCACGGAGCAGGGGATCCCCTGGAAGCCCGGTGCCCCTCCGGGCCGCCCCGACGATCGGACCCGGCTGCGCTTCACCGAACGCATGGTGGGCCGTGTGGTCTTCGGGGAGGACGAGGGCACGCAAGGGCTCCCGCCCGAGGGGCGAGCGGCGGCCGACCTCGCCCTGCACGTGACCGTCGACATCCAAGGCGTGGACCGCTTCCTCGTCGACCCCGCGCACGAGGCCGCGCTGCGCGGCGAGGTCGTCTGCCAGGAGCTGGGCGGGCGCCTTCCGATCGACCGAGGAACCTTCCAGCTGTTCGTGGAGCACGACGACCCGCAGCATCTGCGGATGCTCTACCGCGTGTTCTTCGCCGACCGGGCCGGCCACCCGCTCACGCTCAGCGGGTACAAGGACGTCCGCGAGGACTCCCGTAGAGGGGTCTGGAAGGACACGTCCGTCCTCCACACGCGCGTGCTCCGCGGCCATGTCCACGCCGACGAGGAGTCCGAGGCCGAGACGGTGGCCTCGGGAACCATCCGCATCCGCCCCGCCGACTTCCTGAAGCAGCTCACCACCTTCCGGGTCGAAGCCCCGACGCTGCCCGGCAGGGTGACCACGCTCGGGCGATTCGGCCAGTTCTTCGCCGGCAGGCTCTGGGACGTCTACGCACAGAACGTCCTGCCCTGGTCCCCACTGTGACCGGGTCCGCCGTGACCGAGTCCGCCGTCACAGAGTCCGCCTGATCGAGTCCGCCGTGACCGAGGAGGAGCAGTCGTGGACTTCCATGAGCTGCGCAAGCACGCGGAGGCGCTCCGGTTCACCCCCCAGGAACCGGTGCGCTGGCTGGCGCCGAAGGAGCTGACCCGTACGGCGGTCAAAGTCGGCCTCGCCGCCATGTTCGCCGGCTACTCGGACAAGCGCGAGATCCAGGGCGCGCTCGAAGCAGGACTCCTGCACGCACCGCTCTCCCACCCCCGGGCCGAGGAGATCTGGATCGACTTCGTCGCGGACCTCGGCGACGGCTTCGAGGCGACGGCCTCGGTGGCGGCCGCCCTGGGGGCCGACTCGCTCCCCGTACCCGAGCACACCCGGCTCCCCCGTGGCTCGCTGCTCGTCCTCGGCGGGGACCAGGTGTACCCGGTGGCGTCGACGAGCGCGTACGAGGACCGGATGAAGGGCCCCTACCGCGCCGCGCTGCCGTGGGCCCCGGACGAGCCGCTCATGGTCGCGCTGCCGGGCAACCACGACTGGTACGACGGACTCACCGCGTTCCTGCGGGTGTTCGCCCAGGAGCGTCCCATCGGCGGCTGGGAGACCCGGCAGACCCGGAGCTACTTCGCCGTGCAGCTGCCCCAGCGCTGGTGGCTCGTCGGCCTCGACAGCCAACTCGGCTCGTACGTCGACGATCCGCAGCGGCGCTACTTCGAGACCCACCTGTCGCCACTGCTGGAGCCCGGGGACAGCGTGATCGTCTGCTCCGCCGCGCCCACCTGGGTGAAGAGCGTCGAGGAGCCCGACGCCTTCAACTCACTGCACTGGTTCGACCGCAACATCGTACGGAGCCGGTTCGACCGGGAGACCCGGACGCACGAGCCCACGGGGGCGTCGATCCGGCTGTGGCTGACCGGCGACAAGCACCACTACGCCCGCTACGCGGAACGGCTGCCCGACGACGCGCCCGGAGCCGGCGACAGGCCGGGAGCCGAGGGCGGCACTGGAGCCGACGGCGCCCTGCCGCCGGACCCGCGGCGCCGCCAGATGGTGACGTGCGGCCTCGGCGGCGCGTACCTGGCGGCCACGGAACGGCTCCCGAAGGAGCTGTCGCTGCCGTCGGCCGCCTCGCGCCTGCGGGAGAAGGACGACCCGCCCGTCTCGTTCACCCTCGCCCCGCACACGTACCCGGATCCGGAGGAGTCCCGCTCGCTCGCCCGCGCGATCGCCAAGCCCTGGTCGCGGCACTGGCTCCCGCTGCGCAACCCCGGGTTCGCGGTCCTGGCCGCGGTGGTCCAGATCGTGCTCGCCCTCGTCATGACGGGCGCCTTCGCGCTGGGCGAGGGCAGACACAATCCCGTCGACGCCCTGCGGGCCGCCGACGGCGAGGACCTGCTCGGCCTGCTCTGCACGAGCGCCGGCTTCTTCCTCCTGCCCTTCGTGATCGGCTGGTGGCGCGGGCTGCTGCGCGAACGGCGGCCCAGGGCACCGTCCGGCCCTGTCGTGGCCGTGCTGTTCCAGCTGGCGGTCACCGCCGCCGCGGTGGCCGCCACCGTCGCCATCGCGCGGGAGGTCCCGTCCTCCTGGAACGGGCTCCTGGTGCTCCTCATCCTGCTGGTCGTCGCCGCCGTGGCGGGCGCGTCCCTCGGGTCGGAGCTCTTCGCCCTGTGGGTGCGGTGGTCGCACGAGGGCGAGGCCGCCGAGTGGCAGATGTCCGGGCAGTCCATCGACGACCACAAGGGCTTCGTCCGGATGCACATCGCGCGGGACGGCACCCTCACCCTCTTCCCCCTTGCGCTCGACAGCACGTGCCGGGACTGGCGCCTGGAGGAGGACGCGGATCCCCGGGCGGCCGCGTGGACGCGGCCGGTGCCCGTGACACCGCCGACCGTCCGGCTCATCGAAGAGCCCGTCGTGATCGCGGGTCGGCCCGAGGTGGCCTCCTCCTGGCTGGCCTCCGCCCGGCAGCTCTCGGTCAAGTGGCTCAAAAGCCGTCGGTCGCCCGAATAAACCCCGTACGAATCAAGGTCACTTCATCGAGGTAATCCCCCCGGGATCAAGCGGTGACCAGGGCAATTCCGCGGCTACTGTTCACCGGGATCCGGACGGATTCCCGACGGTACGACCCGCTTTCCACCCCTCGACGTTCCCTCTCTCGCCGTGCGTAAGGAGTTCTCGTCCGATGACCGTTGAGACCGGCCCGGAAGCCGAGGCGGCACTGCCCCGGCAGTCCAGCCTGAGCACCGCGGCCGCCCGCAAGCTCGCCTCCACGACCAAGTCCGCCCCGCAGATGCGGGAGATCACCGATCGCTGGCTGCTGCGGATGCTCCCCTGGGTCGACACCAAGGGCGGCGCCTACCGGGTGAACCGGCGGCTCAGCTACACCGTCGGCGATGGGCGCATCGAGTTCGTCCAGGACGGCACGGACGTACGGGTGATCCCCCAGGAGCTCGGCGAACTGCCCCTGCTGCGCGGCTTCGAGGACGTGGAGGTGCTGACCGCGATCGCGGGCAGGTGCGTCCAGCGCGACTTCCGGGCCGGTGAGGTGCTCGTCGAGCGCGGTACGCCCGCCCGGCACATCCACCTGATCGCCCGCGGCCGGATCAACCAGACCTCCGTCGGCAAGTACGGCGACGAGGTCGGCGTCGCGGTGCTCGCCGACGGCGACCGGTTCGGCGAGCACGTCCTGCTGGACGGCGAGGGCAGCTGGCCCTACTCCGCCACCGCCGAGACCGCAGGCACCCTGCTCACCCTGTCCCGCGCCGACTTCGCCGCCGTGCTCTCCTCGGCCCCCCATCTCCAGGCCCATGTACGGCAGTTCAGCTCGCTGCCGGACCGACGCCAGAACCACCACGGCGAGGCCGAGATCGCGATGTCCGCGGGACACACCGGCGAAGTCGCACTGCCCGGTGCGTTCGTGGACTACGAGCTGAAGCCGCGGGAGTACGAACTCTCCCTCGCGCAGACCGTCCTGAAGGTCCACACGAGGGTCGCCGACCTCTACAACGGGCCGATGAACCAGACGGAGGAGCAGCTCAGGCTCACCGTCGAGGCGCTGCGGGAGCGCCAGGAGTACGAGCTCATCAACAACCGCGAGTTCGGTCTGCTGCACAACGCCGACTACAAGCAGCGGATCCAGCCCCACTCCGGCCCGCCCACCCCGGACGACCTCGACGAGCTGCTCTGCCGCCGCCGCGGCACCAAGCTCTTCCTCGCCCACCCGCGGACGATCGCCGCGATCGGGCGCGAGTGGAACGCCTCCGGGCTCTACCCGGAGACCGCCGAGCTCGAAGGGCGCCAGGTCCTCGCCTGGCGCGGGGTCCCGATCCTGCCCTGCGACAAGATCCCGATCAGCGCGGAGAACACCAGCTCGATCCTCGCCATGCGCCTCGGCGAGGACAACCAGGGCGTCATCGGGCTGCGCCAGACGGGCCTGCCGGAGGAGTACGAACCGGGCCTGTCGGTGCGCTTCATGGGCATCAGCGAGCAGGCGATCATGTCGTACCTCGTCACCGCCTACTACTCCGCCGCGATCCTCGTGCCCAACGCCCTCGGCGTGCTGGAGAACGTACAGATCGCGCGCTGGCGCCACTAGGGCCCTCTCGCCCGGACAGTCCGCGCCCGACAGCCGGTCACGTCAGTTCCCCACCCCATCAAGGAGTTACGGATGCCCGATCCCGGGCTTTCCCCTGCCCTGTCCTCGCTGGAACGGATCCTGCGCGGCCCCACCGGTCTGGGCACGTCGAGCCTCTATCCGATCCGGCGCGAGGAGCCCCCGGCGCCGCCGGCGCCCGAGGAGCCGGCGGACCAGGCAGGACCGGTCGAAGGGGCCGCCGCGGCGGAGGGCCGGCCGATCCCCGGCCTCTACCACCACCCGGTCGCCGAACCCGACCCGGTGCGCGTGGAGGAGGTCAGCCGCCGGATCAAGGACTGGGCGGTGGAGGAGGTCGAGCTGTTCCCGGAGGAGTGGGAGGGCCAGTTCGACGGCTTCTCCGTCGGGCGCTACATGGTCGCCTGCCATCCGGACGCTCCGACCGTCGACCACCTGCTGATCGCCACGCGGCTGATGGTCGCCGAGAACGCGGTCGACGACTGCTACTGCGAGGACCACGGAGGTTCGCCCATCGGCCTCGGGGGCCGCCTCCTCCTGGCGCACACCGCCCTCGACCCGCTCCACACGACGGCGGACTACCAGCCGCAGTGGGCCGAGTCGCTGCACGCGGACGCCCCGCGCCGCGCCTACCGCTCCGCCATGGAGTACTTCGTCCAGCAGTCCACCCCCTCCCAGGCCGACCGGTTCCGGCACGACATGGCCCGGCTGCATCTGGGGTACCTCGCCGAGGCCGCCTGGTCCGAGACGGACCACGTGCCTGAGGTGTGGGAGTACCTGGCGATGCGGCAGTTCAACAACTTCCGCCCCTGCCCCACGATCACCGACACCGTCGGCGGCTACGAGCTGCCGGCCGATCTGCACGCGCAGCCCGCCATGCAACGGGTCATCGCGCTCGCCGGCAACGCGACCACCATCGTCAACGACCTGTACTCCTACACCAAGGAGCTCAACAGCCCCGGCCGGCACCTCAATCTGCCCGTGGTGATCGCCGAGCGCGAGGAGTGCTCGGAGCGCAACGCGTATTTGAAGGCGGTCGAGGTCCACAACGACCTCATGCACGCTTTCGAGGACGCGGCCGCCGACCTGGCCGCCGCCTGTCCCATCCCGAACGTGGTGCGGTTTCTGCACGGCGTGGCCGCGTGGGTCGACGGCAACCACTACTGGCACCAGACCAACACCTACCGATACAGCCTGCCCGATTTCTGGTAAGAACGGATCGATACATGACCAACACCCAGCTCCCCTCTGTCGCCGGCGCCACCGCTTTCATCCCCTCCCCGGCGACGCCCTACCAGGGAGACATCGCCCGTTACTGGAACAACGAGGCCAGGCCCGTGAACCTGCGCCTCGGTGACGTGGACGGGCTCTATCACCACCACTACGGCATCGGCGACGTGGACCACGCCGCTCTCGGGGATGCCGAGGACAGCGCGTACGAGAAGAAGTTGATCGCCGAACTCCACCGTCTGGAGTCGGCCCAGACGGACGTTCTCCTGGACAACCTCGGCTCCATCGGGAGCGACGACACGCTCGTGGACGCGGGCTGCGGCCGGGGCGGTTCGATGGTCATGGCGCACCAGCGGTTCGGCTGCAAGGTGGAGGGCGTGACCCTCTCGGCCACGCAGGCCGATTTCGCGAACACGCGCGCCAGGGAACTCGGCATCGAGGACTCCGTCCACGCCCAGGTGTGCAACATGCTCGACACGCCGTTCGAGACGGGGCAGGCGGCGGCCTCGTGGAACAACGAGTCGAGCATGTACGTCGACCTGCACGACCTCTTCGCCGAGCACTCCCGCGTGCTTGAGGTCGGCGGTCGCTATGTGACCATCACCGGCTGCTGGAACCCGCGTTACGGCCAGCCCTCGAAGTGGGTGTCCCAGATCAACGCGCACTTCGAGTGCAACATCCACTCCCGCCGGGAGTACCTGCGCGCCATGGCCGACAACCGCCTCGTCCCGCAGGCGATCGTCGACCTGACGCCCGCGACCCTGCCCTACTGGGAGCTGCGGGCGACGTCGTCCCTGGTCACCGGGATCGAGGAGGCGTTCATCAACTCGTACAAGGACGGCTCGTTCCAGTACGTCCTGATCGCGGCGGACCGCGTCTGACCTGACGTGGGTGTGTGACCGAGAGCGGGCGTGGTGGTCTGTCGTCCACCGCGCCCGCTCTCCTACAGTGCGTGCTGCGCCGCCCTGCTTCTCGTCCGCCCCCGTGTCCGACCGCGCCGACGTACAGCCGTCGAACAGGAGCATCCCGTGGACATGACCACCCGCCCCGGCTCCGTCCC
Organism: Streptomyces sp. NPDC001927; assembly: GCF_053594455.1. NCBI lineage: Bacteria > Bacillati > Actinomycetota > Actinomycetes > Kitasatosporales > Streptomycetaceae > Streptomyces > Streptomyces sp. NPDC001927. The sequence goes on from NZ_JBSFEN010000003.1 coordinate 185,190, forward strand.
CGAACTGGACCCCGCATTCGTGCGGCGGTGGCAGGCCGACGGAGGGGAGCTCGTCGACCTGCTCGCCCAGGCACGCGAACGGCTCGGCGGCATCGCCGCGTTCCGGCTCGGTCCGCGGCCGACCGTCCTGGTGACCGACCCGGAGGCCGTGCAGCACGTCCTCGCACTCCGTCCCAACGTGTACGTGAAGCGCTCGCACCGTGCGCGGCTGCTGATCGGCGACGGCGTCCTGGCCGCGACGGGCGACGCGTGGCAGAGGCAACGGAAGGTGCTGCAGGCGCAGTTCACGGGCAGAGGCATGCGGCGCTACGAGCAGCGGATCGGCGAGGCCGCCCGGACCGCCGCGGCGCGCTGGGCCGCGTACGCCCGCACTGGGCAGGAGTTCGACGTCGGCGAGGAGATGCGCCGGTTCGCCCTGGACACCATCTGGCGCTCGATGACGGGGCATCCCCTCGACCCCCTGACGGAGCGTGAGCTCGACTCCGTGCCCGCCGTGGTGGCCGCGCTGCCGACCCTGCCCGCCGACGGGGACGCCGCCCGAGGGGCCGTCGCCGACGAGCTGGCGCGGATCGACGCCGTGGCGAGCAGGGCCATCGCCGCCGTCCGGGACGGAGACACGGCGCCGCCCGACGGCCCGGGCCTGCTGCACGTCCTGGTCGAGGCGGGCGAGACGCTCCCCTCGTACACCGACCGGCTGATCCGGGACGAACTGGTCACGCTCCTCGTCGCCGGCCACGAGACCACCGCCACCACGCTGACGTGGCTCCATCTCCTCCTGGACCGGAACCCACAGGCGCGGGAGCACGCGCTCGCCGCGGGAGCCGAGGGCTCTCCCGAACGGCGCCAGGCCGTCCAGGCGCTCGTCCACGAGACGCTGCGGCTCTACCCGCCGGCCTGGATGCTGCCGCGCAGCGCCGCGGAGGACGACGTCCTCGCCGGCCACGAGGTCGAGTCCGGAATCGACGTCCTGGTCTGCCCGTACCTCACGCACCGGGACCCCGGCCTCTGGGAGGACCCCGAGTCCTTCGACCCGGGGCGCTTCACGACCCCCGGACGCCGTCCCGGTCACCCAGGGAGCTACCTCCCGTTCGGGATCGGGCCCCGGGCGTGCCTCGGTCTGCAGTTCGCGCTGCGGGAGTCGACCGTGCTCCTCGAGCACCTCCTGCCCGTCCACGTACCGCGCTTCCGCTCGGCGCCGACCAAGGCCGCGTACGGCATCACGGTGCGGCCCGACGGCCCGGCCCTCGCGACGCTGGGGTAGGGCGTCGGCATATTGACTGCCCTTGACAGGGGGACCTACGCTCCGCTGCACCGCTGGGATCTTGCCGTCAACTCGACCGAGGAGATGCACAAGGATGAGTGCCCAGAGCGAGCGGAAGCTCGTCCGTCGCCGCCTCCTGACCGGCCTCGGCGCCACCGGCGTGGCCGCCGCCGCGACGCAACTCCCCGCGCCCCAGGCGGCCGCCGGCCCTCCGAGCCGCTCCGACCTCACGTACTACTGGGAGTCCCAGCAACGGTCCCTCGGCTACTCCCAAGGCGTGCGGGTGGACAACGTCGTCTGGCTGTCGGGCACGGCGGCGCTCGACAAGGACTTCAACCCCGTCGCCCCCGACGACCTGCCCGCCCAGATGAAGTTCGTCTACGAACGGATCCGGGAGAGCCTCGCCAAGTACGGCCTGAGCTTCCGCCACGTCGTGCGCGAGAACATGTACGTCACGGACATGTCGGCCCTGGTCGGCGCCCTGCCTTACCGGAAGAGCGTGTACGGCGACGGCCCCTTTCCCACTTCCACGACCCTTCAGGTCAATCAGCTGCTCGTGCCCGGGCTGATGATCGAGATCGAGGTGACGGCCTGCCGGGCCTGAGGGCCGAGGTCAGGGGAGGGCGGCTCCCGGGGACAGGTGGTAGCGGGCGGCGTCCGGCAGGGGACGGCGGTCCTCGGGGGCGAGCATGTCCCTGCGCTCGAACCAGGCCGTCAACTGGGTCCTGGCCCGGCCGTCGCGCTCCCTGAACCGGTCGTCGGGGCCACCGGCCGAAGCCTCCGCGGCCTCGGCGGGCGAGATCTCACGCAGGAGCACCCGGATCGGGCCCTCGTCGTCATCGGGCGCGGTCAGCGCCAGGACCGAGAAGGCGGTTCCCGGCGGGAACACCACCTCGGGCTCGTCGTCCGGGCCGCCGAAGACGGACGTCCGGCGGCCCGTGGTGGACCAGACGCCGAACTCGACGGAGCCCTCCAACTCGGCGTCGCACGCCGGGACCGCCGCGACCGGGGCGGGCTCGACGAGCAGGGAGCCCGGCAAGTACCGGTCCAGCGGCACGTCCTCGGCCGGGGCCGCGAGCATGACGGCCCCGTAATGACCGGGCAGCCGGCGCAGCCCCGACCCGAGGCAGCACAGCAGGTGCGCCGGCGGCCCGGGCTGCGCTGCCCGGGCGGCCGCGACCAGGCCTGCGCGGGGGACCGGGTCGGGGGCGTCGGCGTGGTAGAGCGCGACGGCGACCAGGTCGGGCTTGAGGTCGTCCTGCGGCGAGGACCGCAGGGACGGCAACCGCGAGGCCAGCCGCTCGGCCTTCCCGGCCAGGAGGTGGAACCGCTCGCCGAGCAACTCCCGCAGTGCGGCGCGGTCGCCGGGGGTGCTGCGGGTGGCTGGGCCGGCGGGGGTTGTGGGTGGGGCTGCAGGCTGGGCCACCGCAGGTGCTACGGGGGGCTGTTGAGCCGCCGGGGCGAACGGGGGGCCGGGAGGCGTGGCCCGGTCCGGCACCGTCGGGGCGGCCGCGACAGGGTCCGGCTCCGCCAGGGCCTGGGGTCCACCCCCGGAACCGTGCACAGCCGGCGGCACCGGGCTGCCGTCCGGCGTCCCGGAGCCAGCCGCGCGGGGCGCGGCAACCTCGGACTCGTCCGGTGCGGCCGGGGCGGGCGCGAGCCCGGCGTCGGCCTCGGGGGCGGGACCTCCCCCGGCCCCGTCCGGTACGGGCGAAAGTTCGGTCTCCGTCGGGTCGAGCCAGGTCAGGCCGTGGATGTCGGCAAAGGCGCGGGTGGTCTCCGTGTCGGTGCCCGGGCCGTCGGCCAGTAGGGCGTACGGGGCGGTGGCGCCCAGGTCCGGGAGGGTGGCCAGGACGGCGGGTAGGGCCTCCCAGACCTCCGGGTCGGCGCTGTGGAGCGTGTCGCCGACGACCAGCACAGGGCCGGCCGGGTCGGGGCGCAGCGTGCGGGGCCACGGGGCGGCCGGGGTTCCCTCCGGGCGCAGCCAGAGGCCGGCCGGTACGGCCTCCAGTTCCCAGCCCGCACACACGCCCCGGTGCACGGCCGGGGCCTTCGTGTCGAGCCCGGGCAGGCGCAGCCACGCCGAGGGGACGACGCGTCGGTGTTCGGGCGAGGCGGTGAGCTCGACCAGCAGGGGTTGCCAGGTGGGCGTACCCCGCGCGTCGAGGAACGTCGTCGCGTGGTCGTCGGCGGTGCGTACGGGCAGGCCGACGGCGACCCGTACGGTTCGGCCGAACCGGACGGCCAGCGCGACGGCCATGCCGGTGAGTTCGGCCGGGTCGGCCCAGGGAGCGGCCAGGAACAGGCCGTCCGGCTCCGGGGCGACCTCGGCCACGAGGTCCAGCAATTCGGCGGCGGGCAGCGACGGCTGCCGCGGTGTACCCACGCCGAGGAGCAGGTCGTCGGGCCCGACGCCGATGAGCGTCTCCACGTCCTCCGGAATCCGCCCCAGCCAGAACCCGCCCGGAACGGGCCGGCAGCGCGGACCGCCGCCGTCCGGCTCCGCGTACACGCCGCCACTGGACTCCGACACGATCGGGACGGGCGGCCCCGCGGGCGCCGGTGGCGGCTCCTCCTCCTGCGCCGACGCCGCGGGCGACCGCTCGGCCTGGTCCGGGTCGGCCTGGTCCTGGCCGGCCGACGCCAAGGGCGCCTCCTCGTCCGGCACCCGTGGTGGCCACGTCGGGTCCAACTCCCTTGCCGTACACCCAGGTTCACTCAGCCACCAGGTGCCCGGCGGGGTCACCCGGAGGGAGCCGTCCGGTTCGACCGTGACCATGGTGTCCGGGGCGATCACCGGGAAATCCGCCGACGTCGCCACCGCGTCCAGCGGGCGGGTGCCGTCCGGGGCCCCTGCGGCCAGGCCCGACGCGGCCAGCACCAGCCGGGCCGCGCCGCGGTCGGTGGCCAGGGCCACCAGGTCCGGGAGGGAGCGGCGCAAGACCGGCGCCGCGTCGGGAGCGGCAGCCAGGACCAGTACGGCGTCCGGCAGCGGTGCCAGGCCGCTCAGGGCTGCCGTCAGGGCGGGCACGGCCTCCTCGGGGGCGATGACCAGGTGCGGGCCGACGGGCCACACGCTCGATCCGGCCGGTGGGGGCGGCGTGCTCATCCAGGGATTCCGTTCTGCGGGTCGTGGCCGTCGGGGTCGAGCAGCGGTGTCTGGAGCTGCACCGTCCGGCGCCGGGTGATGTGCAGCGCGCGGCCCGCGGGCAGCACCTTCGGCTTGGTGTTGCCGAAGAGGTAGCCCTCGCTCGACGGACACGACAGCAGCACGGCGGGGGTGTTGACGTCCTGGAGCTTGCGCAGGAGCTGGTCGCCCAGGCCCCGGCCGGCCCCGTTCGCGGAGCGGGCGACGATGACGTGCAGGCCGATCTCGGCGCCCTGGGCGAGGTGGTCGAGGACGGCCGCGAACGGGTGCGCCGCCATCGAGCCGCCCACCAGGTCGTAGTCGTCCACGATCACGAACAGCTCGGGCCCGCTCCACCAGTCCCGCGCCCGCAGCCGATCGGGGGTGATGTCGGCGGACGGCACCCGGTTGGCGATGGCCTTCCCGGCGCCGGTGATCATCTGCCGCAGCGGGTCGGCGGAGACGGCGTACCCGAGCCGGTACTCCTCGGGCACCGTCTCGTACATCTCGCGCCGGAAGTCGACCAGCATGATGCGGCCCTCGTCGGGGGTGTACGCACGCATGATCTGGCCGGTGATGTGCTTGAGCAGGTTGGTCTTGCCGGACTCGCTGTCGCCGACGACGATCAGGTGCGGGTCCTGCGAGAAGTCGTGCCACAGCGGCTGGACCTCGTGCTCCTCCAGACCGAGCGGGATCCGCAACGAGCCGTGCGGCTCGGGCAGTTCGGCCGCGTCCAGTATCAGCGGCAGCATCCGGACCTCCGGCGCCCGCGGGCCCGTCCAGTGATCCGCGACGACGTCGACCAGGTCGGCGACGCCCTCACTCAGGTCGTGCACGGTGCCGATGCCGTCCGTGCGGGGCAGTGCGCACAGGAAGTGCATCTGGTCCTCGGTCATGCCGCGTCCGGGGATCTTGGGCACCTTGCCGGCCGCGCGCATGTTGATGACGGAGTCCACCGCGTCGCCGAGGCGCAGTTCGAACCGGGTCTGCAGCTGGTCGCGCAGGGCGCCGGTGATCTCGCCCCAGCGGGTGGTGCCGATGACCAGGTGGACACCGTAGTTGAGGCCCCGCTGGGAGATCAGAGTGAGGGCCGGGACCAAGTCCATGAACTCCTGGCGCAGGGTGTTCCAGCCGTCGACGACCAGGAACACGTCCCCGTGCGGGTCGTCGGGCAGCTCCCCCGCCGCCTTCTTGCGGCGGAAGGCGGCGACGGAGTCGATGCCGAGTTCCGCGAAGTACTTCTCGCGGCGGGTGATGACCGAGTTGACCTCGGCGATGGTGCGGGTGACCCGGTCGGGGTCGTGGCGGCCGGTGACCCCGCCGACGTGCGGCAGTCCGCGCAGGCCCGAGAGGGTGCCACCGCCGAAGTCCAGGCAGTAGAACTGCACTTCGGCCGGGGTGTGGGTGAGCGCGAGGCCCGTCATGAGGGTGCGGATGAGGGTGGACTTGCCGGACTGCGGGGCGCCGGCGACGCCGACGTGCCCGTCGGCGCCGCCGAGGTCGGCCACGAGCAGGTCCCGCACCTGCTGGAAGGGGCGGTCGATCACGCCCACCGGAACCTTGAGGCCACCGCGCGCCTCGCCCTCCACGGTGAAGCCGTACGTGGGGTCGGGCCCGATCGGGGGCAGCAGTTCGTCCAGTGTCGGCGGGACGTCGAGCGGCGGCAGCCACACCTGGTAGGCGGGGGGACCCGCGTCCAGGAGACGTTCGGCGGCGATGTCGAGGAGGGACCTGGTCTCCTCGACCTCCGGCTCCTGTTCCTGCTCCTCCTCCGGTACGGCGGGCAGGGTACGGGGGGCCACGTAGTCGGTGCCGAAGGCCACGACCTGGCCCTCGATGACGGCGCGCCGGGCGGACGGGCGCAGCTTCTGCTTGTACGCGCCCGACACGTAGGCGGCCTTGAAGCGGGTGAGGGTGGAAATGTCGCTGCGCAGGTAGCCGTTGCCGGGCTGGGACGGCAGCTGGTAGGCGTCGGGCACGCCGAGCACACCGCGGGACTCCATGGCGGAGAAGGTGCGCAGACCGATCCGGTAGGAGAGGTGGGACTCCAGCTGGTGGACCCGGCCCTCGTCCAAGCGCTGGGAGGCGAGCAGCAGATGGACGCCCAGGGACCGGCCGAGGCGGCCGATCATGACGAAGAGGTCCATGAAGTCCCGGTGCGCGGAGAGCAGTTCGGAGAACTCGTCGACCACGACGAACAGGGTGGGCAGCGGATCGAGCGGGGTGCCCGACGCGCGGGCGGTCTCGTACTCCAGGAGCGAGGAGTAGTTGCCCGCGGCGCGCAAGAGTTCCTGACGGCGGATCATCTCGCCGTGGAGGGCGTCGCGCATCCGGTCCACCAGGTCCGCCTCGTCGGCGAGGTTGGTGATGACGGCGGAGGTGTGGGGCAGCCGGTCGAGCCCGAGGAAGGTCGCGCCGCCCTTGAAGTCGACCAGGACGAAGTTGAGGATCTCCGAGGAGTGGGTGAGGGCCAGGGCGAGGACCAGCGTGCGCAGCAGCTCGGACTTGCCGGAGCCGGTGGCGCCGATGAGCATGCCGTGCGGGCCCATGCCTCCTTGCGCGGACTCCTTGATGTCGAGGTCGATGGGGCTGCCGTCTGGGCCGAGTCCGAGCGGGACCCGCAGCTTGTTGGACTGGTTGCGCTGCGCCCACTGCTGCTTGACGTCGAAGCGGTACAGGTCGTGGATGCCGAGCAGGGCGGTCAGGTCGAAGTCGGTGGCCAGCGGCTCGCCCGCGTCGACGCTGTCGCCGAGCCGGTAGGGAGCCATCAGCGCGGCGAGGCGGGTGGCTGCGGCCAGGGACAGCCCGTCGGGGTGGCCGAGCGGGGTGATCTCGTCCTTGCGGTTGCGGTCGGCGCCGACCATCTCCAGGGCGCTGTCGGAGCCGTCCCGGCCGCCGGTGACGCGCAGCCGGAGGGTGAGCCTGCTGTGTTTCCACTCCAGGGACGAGCCGATGTCGATCACGGTGGCATTGCGGTAGCCGCCGAGGGCGGCCCGGTGGGGCGCGCCGAACGTCGCTCCGTCGAGCACGACGACCGTGTACGGCTCGTCACGGCTCGGGGTGACATCGGGCTCGTACGGCGGCCTGGCCCCGAACTCGTCGCCGAGCAGCTGCTCCAGTTCACCGATGGTGGCCGCCACGAGCCGGAGCGGACCGGCGCCGTCGGTCTCGCTCGGGTGCAGGGCGTGCGGCAGCCACTTGGTCCACTCCCAGTGGGCGCGCCGGTCGGGCGCCGCGACCACGGCGATGCGCAGCTCGTCGGGCGCGTGGAAGGTGGCGAGCTGCGCGAGGACGGCCCGTACCAGCGCGCGCGGCTGCTCCTCCAGGGGCACGGCCGACGGGGCGGGGGCCGCGGGGGCGGGGGTGGGGGTGGAAGCGGGGGCGGTCTCGGCCGGGGACTCGGAGGAATCCGGAGAGTTCGGAGACGCGGAGGACTCCGGGGTCTCCGGGGACTCTGCGGAATCCGGCGACTCGGCCCGGATCAGGACGTGCGCGAAACCGCGCAGGTGGATGGCGACGGGCTGGCCGGCGACCGAGGCGTACGCGTGGATGAAGCGCCGGAGCGCGTGGGCACTGAGCGGTTCGAGGTCCTCGACCGGTTTGGTGGCGAGCGGCGCCAGGCGTACGGCGAGGCGCTGGGCCCCGAGGGCGATCCGTACGTCGCTGAAGTCGGGGTGGGACGAACGCCGCTCCCACAGCCGGGAGGTCCGTACCAGCGAAGCCAGCTCGCCCGGGTCCGGGTTGCGCCAGGCCAGGGCCTCCTGCTGGCGCCGGATCTCCTTGCGGACCTGGCGCCGCATCTGGGTGAGGTAGCGCAGGTAGTCGCGCCGTTCGCCGGTGAGCTCCTCCTTGCGGTCGGCGTTGCCGCGGATGATCTGGACGACGATCATGCCGATGGCGGACACGGCCATGGTGCCCATGGCGATGTACGTCATGAGGCCGCCGTTGGGCCGCAGGAAGATGAACACCATGGACAGCGAGGACAGCGCCATCGGGACCATCGTGATGATGTTCCCGATGCCGTTCTGCTTCTCGGGCAGTACGGGCGGCTCCTGAAGCTGGATCTCGCCGTCCGGCATCTCGGGCCCCGGCCGCCGTGGCGGGCGGTTGACTAGCACCACGCTCAACGAAAAAGCTCCTCACGCCTCGCCGGCCGACCGGGATTCGGCGGTCCTCGCCCAGACGGGAACGGCCGCGCGAGGCGGGGTGGTTCAACCGGCGGCTCGCGAGGGGTGGTGAACCTTCGGGGTCCCGGCACACGTTGCGTACGCCGTCGGAGCGGAAGCGGGCGAACGGTGAAAGAGTGTGCATCCATGCGTGCGTCTACGGGCGGTCGCCGGGCCATCGCGCGGGGCGGTGCGCGGGACGCCACGCGAAGCGGCGCCGCGGCACGGACCGCGGCGGTGGGAGCCGAGGAACCTGTGGGAGAACGGTGCGGACGGACGATCGGACGCAGGGGCACGACGACGAGCGGGACAGCAGTGACGCGACGCAGGGCGACGACCCGCAGGCGGACGACGTCCGCGCCCTGCTGTGCTCCTGGTCGGAACACACCGTCCCCGCCGCCGACGATCCGGCCTCCGGCACCGCCCTTGACGTGCCGCCGGCCGACGCGGCCGAGGTGACGGACGCGGTGCTCGGCCTCCTGGGACGGCCCGCAGGGCCCCCGCCGCCGGCCGGGCCCGACGCGCCCGGTGGCCGGTCCGCCGCGCTCTTCGACGAGCTGTGCCGGATCGCCCGGGCGCTCGTGGTGGACGAGCATCCCTCGGCGGCCGGCTGGACCGAGGACGAGCGGGTGGGCGTGGCCCACTGGACCGCCATCCTCATCGCGCGCGACGGCGAGGAGGGCGTCCAGGCCCTGCTGCGCGAGCTGCGACGGCGCGACCCTCGGGGCCACTGAACCCGCCGCCCTGATCCGCCCGTTCAACTGGCCGCTGAGGGCGCTTCGGCCTCGGCTGGACGGCGGGAAGGACACGCGGGCAGTGAGCGGTAGCGCGGTGGCGGGGCTGTGCCGACTGAGATTCCATGGGCCGCACAAGGTGGTCGAGCTCTCCGTACCGGCCGACGTGCCCCTGGCGGACCTGTTGCCGACGATCATCGGCTATGCCGGGGACGACCTCGACGAGGAGGCCGCCGAGGCGGGCGGCTGGGTGCTCCAGCGGCTCGGTGAGGAACCCCTGGACGACGAACGCTCCGCAGAGGCCCTGGGCCTGCGGGACGGCGAGCAGGTGTACCTGCGGCTGCGCCGGGAGTCGCTGCCGCCGGTCCACTTCGACGACGTCATCGACGGTGTCGCGGCCGGTCTGGAGGCGCGCGACGACTCCTGGCGTCCCGCGCTGACGCACCATCTGACGCTCGGTGTAGCGCTGTTCGCGCTGGCGGGCGGTCTCGTGCTGCTCGTCCTCTCCCGTGACCTCGGCCAACTGCGCGCGGTCACCGCGGCCGTGACCGGAGGGCTGTTGCTGCTGGGCGCGGCGAGTGCCGCCCGGGCGGTGGGCGATGCCGGGGCCGGTACGGCGCTCGGCGCGGCGGCGGTCCCCTACCTGGCCCTGGCCGGTGCGCTGTTGCCGGCGGGCAGCGGTGACCTGACCGCCGCGCGGCTGCTCGCGGGCAGCTCCGCGGCGGCCGGCGGGGCGGTGCTCGCGCTGGCCGCCGTGGCCTGCTCCGCGCCGCTGTTCCTCGGGCTGCTCGTCACGGCGTTGGCCGGGACGATCACCGGGGCCATCACCCTGGCGGGGCTCGCCGCCGTGGAGACGGCCGCGCTGCTCGCCGTCCTGGTGGTGGCGTTCGCGGCCTTCCTGCCCGGGCTCGCCTTCCGGATGTCGGGGCTCAAGCTGCCGGCGCTGCCGCGCAGCGCCGACGAACTCCAGGAGGAGATCGAGCCGTACCCGGCGCAGGACGTCCTGGACCGCAGTGCCGTCGCCGACGGCTATCTGACCTCCTTCCACGTGGTGACCGCCGTGCTCCTCGCGGGCTGCCTCACCCCGATCGCCCTGGGGTCCGGCTGGCCGTCGGTCGCGCTGGCGGCCGCGCTGTCCCTGCTGCTCGTCCTGCACGCGCGCGAGGTGGGCTCGCTGTGGCAGCGGCTGGCCCTGGTCCTGGCCGGCGTGTACGGACTGGCCCTGCTCACCGTACGGTGGGCGATCGCGCTCGACTCCACCGGCCGGCTTGGTCTGATGGCCGGTCTGACGAGCGTGGCCTCGGTCCTGGCCATCGTCTCGTGGACCGTGCCGGGGCGGCGGATGCTGCCGTACTGGGGCCGGGCCGCCGACCTGCTGCACAGCGCGCTGGCGATGAGCCTGCTGCCGCTCGCGCTGACCGAGGCCGGAGTCTTCGCCTGGGTCCGCGGGCTCACCGGCTGACCCGCAGCCAGGCCACTGGCGCACCGCCCCGAACCGCCGGCGGCTGCGCCCCCTGACAGAACCGTTCCTGCGGAGGAGTTCACATGCAGTCCAGGCGCGACCAGGTGCAGGCCCACCTGTTCGTGATGAGCAGGCTCGGGGCCGGCATGCTGCGGGGCGAACCCGACGCGCTGGACCTCCCGACCCGGCGCACCACCCGCGGGGTGCGCATGGGGCTGTTCATCGCCCTTCTGATCGCGCTGGTCGTGGGCCTGTACGGGGCCATCAAGCCGGGCGGCGCGGCCGGCTGGGCCAAGCCGGGCACCCTGGTCGTGGTGAAGGAGACGGGCGCCCGCTATCTGTTCATCGGCGGGCAGTTGCGGCCCGTGCTCAACCAGGCCAGTGCCCGGCTGGTGGCCGGGGAGAAGATGACCGTCTCCCAGGTCAGCCTCAACTCGCTGCGGGCGGTCCCGCGCGGCGGACCGGTCGGCATCGTCGGCGCGCCGGACGGGCTGCCGGCGAAGTCCCAGTTGGTGGGCGGCGCCTGGCTGGTCTGCGGGCTGGTCGGCCGTACGTCGTCCGGGGAGGCCACACCGGTGCTTTCGGTGGCCGTCGGGGTCGAGGGGCCCGGACAGGCCCTGGCGCCGGAGCAGGGGCTGCTGGTGGCGACCGCCGACGGCGCCCGGCACGTGCTGTGGCAGGGCAAGCGGCTACGGCTGAACACGCGCGACGGTGCCGGCACGGCGCTCGGCTACGGTACGGCCACGCCCTTCCCGGTCGCGCCGTCCTGGCTCAATTCCCTCCCGTCCGGCCCCGATCTGTCGCCGCCCGACGTCCCGGGGCGGGGCTCGGCCGGCCCCGCGCTGGCCGGGCGCCAGACCCGGGTCGGGCAGCTGTTCACCGGCCCGGGCGGGGAACCGTACGTCCTGACCCGGCAGGGCCTCGCGCCGCTCGGCGAGACCCTGTTCGAGCTGCTGCGGGGAGACCCGAGGACCCAGCGGGACGCGTACGCGGGGGCGCCGGCTCTCGCCGTACCGGTGGGCGCGGCCGATCTCGCCGCGCACCCGGCGCCCGCCGGGACCCTGACGGGGGCCGGGCTGCCCGCGACGCCGCCGAAGCTGGTGGCCGCCGGGGCGGGGCAGGGCGTGTGCACCTCGGTACAGCCCTCGGCGGAGGGGCCGCGCACCCTGGTGACCGTGGTCGACGCGGCGGAGGTGGCCGGTGCACCGCCCGCCGCCCAGCCCGGGGTGGTGACCGGGTGCGGCACGGCCGACCGGGTCTCCGTACAGCCGGGCGGCGGGGCCCTGGTCCGGGCGCTGTCCGGGGCGGGGGCGGCCGGGACGACGTACCTGGTGGCGGAGAACGGCGTGAAGTACCCGCTGCCGTCCGAGGAGGCCATGAGGACCCTCGGCTACGCCGGCAGTGCCCCCGTGGGCCTGCCCTCGACCCTGCTGACCCTGCTCCCGACCGGCCCGAGCCTGGACCCGGCCGCGCTGGCCTCGGCGAGCCTGGTGGAACCGCACGCGGACGCCGCGGGCGCGCCATGTCCCGGTGTCCCGCGGCGGTGAACCCCTGGCCGGGGCAGGGCCGTTCACCCTGCCGGGAATCCCACGCACATACCGTCCGACCAAGGAGACCAGGTGCCCGAGAACCTCGATGCCAACCTCAAGGTGTCGTCAGCGGTCCTCACGCAGACCCTCGACCGCCTCGAGTGGCACGTCCAGACGATGGAGCGGTCCTACACGCAGTCCGAGGAGATCGCCACCGACGTGTCGCGGACGATGGTGTCCACGGCCGGCCAGAAGTTCGTCGCGAAGATCGAGAACTGGCAGCGTGGCTACCGCTCGGTGATGGCCGAGTACAAGGACCTCGTCGACGCCGTCCACTACACCAGCAAGGTCATGACCGACACCGCCGGCGAGGCGGACTCCAACATGGACCTCTGGTCCAGCGACGTCTACGACATCCTCGGCAAGTGAGTCCGGCCGGCTCCCCGTCACACCTTCGCACTTCGACCACCCCTCCCCCTCTGCACAAGGAGTCGCCATGAGCGAAATGGACATGAACATCCAGCACGCTCCGCTCAGCGAGGCCAACGAGCGCATGCGGCAGGCCGCCGCGTCCATGCACAACGCCCTCACCGACATGGTCAATCAACTCGACGCCGTCAAGAGCGAGTTCACCGGTGAGGCGGCCAAGGAGTTCGAGGAGTTCAAGCGGGCCGTCAGCATCCTGGACGAGCAGCTGTCCACGCAGTTCACCCAGGGCGCCGACCTCCTGGAGAACGCCCACAGCATCATCAGGAACGGCGACCGCAAGAGCGCCTACCTGTTCCAGCGCTGACCCGCCGCGACGGCAGGCACACGCGCACCCGGACCCGGCCCAGGGCAGTCACCCACGGGCCGGGTCCTCGCATGCCCGGGGGTGAACCGCCGGGTGCGGGGCCTCCGTTCTTCCTGCCGAACACCACACAGCGACAGCTCGACACGAAATGACGGCAGGAGAGGTCCGATGGCGACCACGCCCCCCAAGGACGACCCGAACGACCCGGACAAGGACGACGGGGACGACAAGGATTCGTTCAAGATCACCGAAGCGATCCTGCTGGACTTCGCCAACAAGTTCGAGAGCCTGCTCAAGGACATCGGCGAGAACCCCTCCCTCCAGAGCCTGACCCAATGGGCCAACGGGAACCTCATCGGTGACGACGGCAAACTCCTGCCGGGCAACACGGGCGAATTGGCGAGCGCCAATGAGGTGCAGACGGCATTCCAGGCCCTGTGCAAGCAGGTGACCACCGGCCTCAGCACCTTCCGCGGCGTCGCCGACAGCGGCTTCCTCACGCTGAAGACCATCAAGGCCATCCTCGACAACGCCTCGGACGACGCCATCAGCGTCACCGAGATGTGGGAGATCCTCAACTCGATCCAGACGGGTGCCAAGACGCAGACCATGGACGCGCCCCCGGCACCGAAGAAGTAGCCGACCAACCCTCGCCCTGCCGACAGGAGTTCCGCGCGATCATGCCGGTCAACAAGAAGTGGGAAGAAGCCCTCAAGATCTTCATGGGTACGACCGGCAATCTGGGGGACCGCGACGCGGTGGCCGGTGCGGGATCGGCCAGATGGGTCGTCGACAAGAGCTTGCGCGTCGTCCAGAACGCGGCCGCGAACCAGGACTGGAGCAAGACCTTCGACTTCCACTGGAGCGGGTACGCGACGCTCACCGACGGCTCGGGGGCGAACGTCGCTCCGCCCGTCTTCTACGTGGTGGGTTTCAACCTCGACTGGAAGAACGTCTTCGACAACACGACGTCCAAGTGGAACCTCTGGTTCAGCGACCCCGACAAGACCCTCACGCCCCTGGTGGCCTCGCCGTACAAGAACGACGTCGTCAACGCCACGACGTTCGATCACGCCGCGACGCAGGTCAAGGGGATCGTCGAGTGGTTCGACCACTGGGTGCCGACCATCAAGGGCTGGGCGGACTCGATCGACTCCGACGCGTCCGACTGGAAGGGCAGCGCGGCCGGCTCGTTCCGGAAGTTCCTCAACGTGATCAACGTCGAGATGAGCAAGGTCAAGCTCGACCTCACGGCGCCGTACGACTACATCACGATGCTGACCGCGACCAAGGACCAGCTCTCGAAGTCCACCCTGGGCATGTACAACGGGTTCCACGCCTGGAAGCAGACACCCAACTCCAACGCGGTCAATCTGATGCGCGAGGTGTTCAACCAGGTCATGACGGGTGCGCAGATCCAGGTCACCTGGCAGCCGTACGCGCTCGGTGACACCTACGGCTACGAGCCGGTCTTTCAGAAGATCGTCGACGGGGGCGGCTCCGACGTCACCAACGCGGTCTGGATCGACGGCGTCGAGGGCGAGGCCAAGAAGCGCTGGCTCGCGAACCTGACCCCGCTGGACACGACCGCGAGCGAGCACGTGGGCGCGCTCGACGCCGCGTACCTCAAGCTCGCGGGCGCGCTGAAGGAGGGCGTCTACCAGCCCAACATCACGATGCCGGGCGGCAGTACGGGGCCGGGCGGACCCCCCAACGGCCCCACCAACAACCCGCTCAACGACCTCTTGAACAAGCTGAACCCGGGCGGCAAGGGCGGTCCGGGCGGCGGCCCGAAGGACATACCCAAGCCGGGTGGCGGCGGCGGCATCCCGGGCGGCAAGCCGCCGGGCGGCACTCCCGGCAACCTTCCGGGCAAGAACGGGCCGGGCGGCACCCCCGGGAACATGCCCGGCAAGAACGGGCCGGGCGGCATCCCCGGCAACAAGCCGCCGGGCGGCATCCCCGGCAGCCCTGGTACGTCGCCCGGGCCGGGCGCCGGCGGCAACGTGCCGCTGCTCGACAAGAACGGCAAGCCGGTCCTCGGCCCGGACGGCAAGCCGGTGATGGTGCCGCCCGGTTCCCGGATCGGCAAGGACGGCAAGGTCTACGACTCGAAGGGCAACCCGGTCCTGGGCCCGAACGGCAAGCCCGTCATCGCGCCGCCCGGCGGGAAGGTGGGCACTCTGCCCACCAACAACGGCCAGCCCGGCAACGGGCAGCCGCAGCCGGGGACGATCCCGGGCACCAACCCGTACGACCAGATCAGGCTCCCTGAGGGAGCGAAGATCCTGGAGAACGGCACGCTGGTCGACGCCAAGGGCAAGCCGCTGCTCGACGCCAACGGCAACCCCTACGCGCTGCCGAAGGGGACCACCATCAAGGACGGCATCCTCGTCGATGCGAACGGCAAGCCCCTCAGCCGTACGAACCAGCTGCTGACGAACGCCGAGCACGCGATCGGCTCACGTCCACCGCGGCCCCACACCCAGAGCGGCGGCCTGCCGTTCCCCGAGCACAAGGGCGGTGGCGGGCTCGGTGGCGGCCTCGGCGACGGCCCGAAGCTGAAGGGCAACCCGGGGACCGTCGGCGCGATGACCGGGATCAGCGAACGGGCGGCGCAGAACCTCGGGTCCCTGGCGAGCAACCCGGCCGCGGCGGCGGCCAACGCCACCGGTCAGCAGCAGCGGACGGGACTGGCGGGCCAGCAGCAGACGCAGCCCCCGATGATGCCGCCGATGAGCCCCGGCGCGGGTGCCGGCGCGGGCGCGCCCAACCAGGGCAAGGACCGGCAGCGCACCACCTGGCTGACCGAGGACGAGGAGGTCTGGGGCACGGACACCGGCTCGGTCAGCGGAGTCATCGGCCGCTGACCCCTCCTCCACTCCACCGTACGTACCTACTCCACCGTACGTACCCATCCGAAAGGCTGACCCGTGAGTATCGACTTCGAGGGCAGGATCAAGGACGCCATGTCCGCGCTGTACGAGCAGCGCGACAGGATGCTCGCGGTCAAGCGCGACCTGGACGCGGCGACCGCCTCCGTCACGTCCAAGGACCGCATGGTGTCGGTCACCGTCGGCCCGCAGGGCCAGGTGGTGTCGATGACCTTCCACACCAAGGCCTACCAGACGATGGCACCGGCCGAGCTGTCCGCCGTCCTGCTGACCGTGCTCAATGACGCGCGGGCCCACATGGGCACGCAGGTCATCGAGCAGATCAAGGGCTTCGACAGCTTCGGTGACCACCTGCGCGTGGTCACCGGCATGACCGGCATGCCCGATTCCCTGGAAGAACTCATGAAGCCGCTGCGCGCGATGGGTTCGTCCTTCGGCCTGGAGGAGGCGCAGGAGGAGGCGAAGGCGGCCAAGCAGGACGAGTTCGTCGCCGCCGAGGCCGAGGCCGCCCGCGAGAAGGCCGAACGCGCGGGCAGGCAGGACGAGTTCGCCGCCGATTCGGAGAGCCGTATCCCCACCGGGAAGCAGGAGGAGTTCAGTGGCTGACGAACTCCGGGTCCTGAGCGACCTCAAGAACAAGTTCGCCTCGTACGACGAGTACGAGCGCTGCCTGGCGGACCTCAACAAGTCGATCGTGGAGATCAACCGGATCAACAAGGAGTCGGCCGGCCAGGACACCATCGGCAAGACGTACCACGAGCAGGTGGACAAGCCGACCGAGAACCTCACCGAGACCATCGCGTACATCCGCAAGCGGCTGGGCGCGGTCGTGACGGCGGGCAACGACACGGTGGAGACGATGAAGAACGCCGACGACGAGGCCGGGCAGACCGTGGACGGCCAATGAGCCTGGACGCTCTCTGAGCCGTGGACGCTCTCTGGGCCGTGGACGGCTTCTGAACCGTGGCGGCGGCTGTCCCCGTTCCTCCGGGCACAGCCGTCCGCCCGACCGGAGGACCCGCACACCATGGCCATCAATCCGCCGAAGGAAATAGCCGACTTCCTCGGATTCGTGAGCGGCATGGAGTGGCCCCAGGCCGACGAGGACCTGATGCGGCGGGTGTCGGAGTACTACGCGTCGATCGCGAAGGACCTGGGGACCCTCTCCGGCTACGTCGTGGAGCTCATCCCGATCGTCAAGGGCGACTTCGACGGTGACGCGGCGGACGCGTTCCTGGTGGCGATGAAGGACCTGACGGGCCAGACCGCGGGCGAGAACCAGCTGACGCAGACGGCCGAACTGGCCCAGCAGCTCTCCGAGGTGGCCCTGAAGGTCGCCAACCAGGTCGAGTACACGAAGATCATGGCGATCCTGCAGCTGGTGGAGCTGCTGGCCCAGATCATGTTCGCCACGATCTTCTCCCCCTTCACCTTCGGTGCGGTGTGGGGGCCGGTCTCGGTGATGTTCACGATGACCCAGGAGGGGCTGAAGAACCTCTTCCTGTGGCTGCTCTCCACGATCATCAGCCAGACCTTCATCGGCATCACCGGCGGTATCTTCCGCGACGCGATCATCCAGCTCTACCAGCTCAGCAAGGGCCACACCAAGGGCTGGAACATGGAGTCGATGATCGACTCCATCAAGCAGGGCGCCCTGACCGGTCTGGTCGGCGGCCCGCTGGAGGTCATCTTCCACTACGGCGGCAAGCTGCTCGGCCGGCTCCTCGGCGGCAGCGACCCGGGGTCGATCCTCAGCCGCCGGGTGGACGACGCGCTGAAGAACAGGGCCGACGACAAGATCGGCGACAGGCTCGACACGACCGTCAAGAACACCACCAAGGACATCCCGGACGCCGGACCCGCCCCCGTCGGGCCGAAGCCGACCGAGAAGCCGGACCTGCCGCCGAACACACCGCGCAACGAGGTCCCGGACGGCACGCCGCCGCCCCCATCTCCGACCCGTACGAGCACCGATGTGGACGTGGACCCCAAGGCCGGGCCGGCGCCGGTCCGTACGGAGACGCCGGGCGACGCCGTCACGACGCCCGCGCCGGCGCCCGCGGCCACCAAGCCGGACGTCCCCGGTACGGCTCCCGGCACGGCGGGCCGCGCGGACGCGCCTGGTACGGCGGGCTCGGCGGGCCGGCCGGACGCACCTGGGGCGGTCAAGACGGATGCGGCCCCCGCACCCGCCGCTACCGCCCCCGCCGCCACCAAGACGGCCGGCGCCGGTGCGGCCGACGCTCCCGCCGGGCAGTCGGCAGGAGCGGGCGCGAAGAGCTCCGGGGGCTCCGGCTCCGCCGGGCGCGCGCTCGATGCCGACGTACCGCAGGGGCTTGACTCCCTGCTGGCCACCAAGAAGGCGCGGCAGGAGTTCTCCGACGACATCGGCGAGCTGCTCGGCGGCGTCAGCCGCCAGCTGGAGACCGGGTTCGTGCGCTTCGGCGAGGGCACCATCGCGGACTCGTTCGCGAACAAGATGGGCGACGTGTTCGCCAAGCACCTCGCGGCCGAGGGCGCCGACGCGGCCCTTAAGGCGGAGATCAAGGCGGCGGGCCGGGACTTCGGCGAGATGCTGACCCGCAAGTGGGTCCGACTCGGCGCCGACCACAGCGACCTCTCCGAGTCCCTGACCAAGGCCCTCGGGGACCTGGCGCAGGTCCAGCCGCTCCGGAACCTCGCGGACGCGATGCCGAACCTCTTCAACCGCTCCGAGCACAACGGCTTCTTCCAGCGGGTCCTGTTCCAGGAGAACCCGCTGCAGGGCAACCCCCTGTACCAGCTGGGCGGCGCCCTCGCCGAGACCCTGAACGAAGGCACCCACGAGATGCTCAGCGAGGGCTTCTACAACGTGGTCTTCGGCGACGGCACGTTCCAGGTCAGCGGTGGTCCGTTCGCCGCGGGCGTGGTCATGAGCCTGCTCGGCAGCGGTCTGAACCGGATGTTCGAGCCGGTCGCGATCAAGTACCAGAACTGGGTCCTGAGCCACCAGCACGCCGACAACCCCCACGACAGCAAGTACTTCGGCCTGTTCCACCCGATCAACATCGCCTCGTTCGTCTCGAACATGACCGGTAACCCCGCGCCCTGGCCGGTCCCGCGCCCCACCTCTGCCCAAGTGGATCCCAGCGTCGCCGCCGAGATGAAGGCGATGATCAAGTGGGTCTTCTCCAACCCCTTCACCGGCAATTCGTTCTTCGCCGGCACGCCCGACACCACCAGCACGGACATCCCGACCGCCGGAAACCTGGACGACGTCCTGAATGTCCCCACGCAGAGCGACGGCGGCACCACGTTCGACCTGCCGACCATCACCCCCGACCGGCCCTTCGGCGAGGAGTTCGCCGACGAACCGCTGTTCGGGAACGGGCCCGTCCCCGACGCCCCCACCGCTACGGCGACCGAGAGCGGCGCCGCCGCAACCGACACCGACGCTCCCGACCGGCCGGCGTTCCGGCCCACCGAGAGCGGCAGCAATGCTTTCACCACCGACGAGTTGGGGCTTGGGCCGTGGCCCGGGGGCGAGAGCGCGACCGAGCCGGGCACGCCCGTGCTGCGTCCCGGTGCCGAGCGCACGTTCGAGGTCGTCACACCGACGGTCACCCCCACCCCACTCACCGCCACCGTCGTCGAATCGCCGTCCCCGGACTCCGGCCCCCGCGCCACGGTGACCGACACGAGCACCGGCCCGAACACTCACACCGACACCCTCGACGAAGGCCGCGACACCACCCGCACGACCGACGACAGCGGCGCGCCTGTCACCCGTAACGACACACCCCTGGACAACAGCACCTCCCCCACCGCCGAGCGACCGGACGGTCCCCCGCCGGGGGACGGCGACGACACACCCCCGCCGCCGGGACCGGACACGCCCACCCGCGTCATCGACGCAGGGATCGCCGTCGGCGAGCTGACCCCCGCCCAGATCGCGGCGCTGCAAGCGCTTCCGCCCCGGCCCGGCGTGTTCGTCGTCGGCATGCACACCGGCCCGCACGGTGCTCCCGACGCCGCCACCACCCTCAGGGCCCTGGTGAAGGCCCACGACGACGGCCGCCTCGACGGCGTCACGCAGATCCGGTTCACGGCCTGCGACCTGGCCGGACCCGTCAGCGAGGCCACGGTCAAGTCGGTCATGAGCGGCCTGTGGAAGCACCGCGCCATTGGCAAGCCCACGCACAGCCCCGACCCCCTCAAGGCCCTCGCCGCCAACGCGCCCGTCTGGTACGTCCCCACCACCAGCACCGGCACGAAGGCCGGCGCCGGGGAACTCATCACGGCCCGGCACCTCGGCATCACCCCGGACGGCAAGCCCGCCGTCCTCACCGAGGACGCCGCCTGGCACGAGTACGCCGACGACGGCGACGCCGAGCACACGGCCGTCCACGAGGCCACGTTCACCGACGAACTCCCGGACCGCTTCGTCCCCCTGAGCCTCGTCACCCCGGCGACCGAGAGCCCGTACCCGGGCTCGATCAGGTTCGGCACGGACCCGGACGGAGGTGGCATCCGTAAGGACGCCGACTTCAGCTGGGACGACGTCAGCGACGGAGCGAACTCCGACGCCGGCGAGTCCGACGGCCCGGCCCCGGCCGTACGCCGGGACGAGACGTTCGACTGGGACGCGCTGAGCGACACCTCCGAGCCGGCGCCGACGAGCCGTACGGAGGCAGCCGCCGTACCCGTCGACGAGAACGCGATCAACCCGCCGCCCGTCTGGCGCGAGGACGACGGACCGCTGTACCGCGTGGACGAACGGCTGCCCGGGCAGATCTTCACCGAGGGGTTCGTGCCGCGCGACGCCACGTCCCTCGACCTGTTCGACTTCGTGGCCTTCGGCGCCGACGGCAACGCCTCGTACGGATTCGTCAGCACGACCCAGTCCCGTGACTGGGCGGTGGACTGGCGCTCCAGCGGACACGTCTACGAGATCGACGCCCCCCACGGCATCGACGTCGCCGAGACGCTGGCCCGGTACAACACGCCCTACGAGTTCGGCGAGCAGGAGGAGATAGCCTTCCCCGGCGGTGTGGCCCCCGAGTACATCAAGGGCGCCTGGCCGGTGGTGTCCGCGGAGCAGCCGGGCGATCCCAACTCCCTCGGCCCGTGGGTCCCCAACCCCGACTACGTGGTCAGTCGCGACCCCGGTGGCACCACCACCCGGCCGGACACGCCGCTCGGCACGATCCCGGCCGGCATCACTGTGGGCAGCCTGAACGACGCCCAGACCAAGGCCCTCCAGGCCCTCCCGCCCCGACCCGGCGTCTTCGTCGTCGGCATGCACACCGGCCCCGACGGCACCCCCGACCCCGTCATCACCCTCAAGGCCCTCACCGACGCCCACGACGCCGGCCGCCTCGACGGCATCACCCACATCCAGTTCACCGCCTGCGACCTGGCCTCGCCCGTCAACGAGGCCACGGTCAGGACGGTCATGAGCGGCCTGTGGACACACCGCGCCACCGGCCAACCCGCGGGCACCCCCGACCCCCTCAAAGCCCTCGCCGCCAACGCACCTGTCTGGTACGTCCCCACCACCAGCACCACCACCGGCACCGACACCACCCCCGGCCACCTCCTCACCGCCCACCACATCGGCATCACCCCCGACGGCAGGCCCACAGTCGTCACCGACGGAGCCGCCTGGCACGAATACAGCGACACCGGCGACACCAACCACACCCCGGTGCACACCGACACCCGCCTCGACGACCTCCCCGACGACGTCCTGACTCCCGTCACCGAACCGGGCACCCCCCACCCCAACGCCGTCAAGTTCGGCACCGATCCCACCGAAGCCGTCCCGCTGTCCCAGGTGCTGGCCAAGGAGTCCTGGGCGATGCTGCTGGACAGCCCGGACGAGGGGATGATCAGCCTGCTCGGGGACGTACTGGACGGGCAGAACGGCACCTGGCGGACGTTGGACACCGACGCGTACTTGGAACTGCGGGCCCGGATCACGGGGAACGAGACCGGCGAGCAGCTCGACGACTCGGTGCGGGAAGGGATCGGCGAGGCCCTCGCCTTCTGCAACGAGTCCATCCGCCCGGGCGACAGCGACACCAGGCGGCTCAACACCATCGCCGAGGCCGTCCAGTTGCTGCACACGGTCGAATCCCTCGACCCCTCGGTCACCGCCGACGTACGGTTCGTGGCCCAGCGGCTGCTGCTGGACCACGGCTATCTGCCGGTCCTGCTCCCGGCCGAGAACCTCAACACGGCCTTCTGGCAGGACTTCCAGGACCGCGCGGCCGAACTGGCCCTGGGCATGGCGGCGTTCGTCCGCGAGACCGCCTGGCGGCCGCAAGGGACGGACACGTCGGGCGGGCCCCTGTCGCGGGCGCTGCCCAAGGAATCCTGGTTGCAACTCCTCGACGGTGGCGACGAACACCTGACCCCGCTGCTCGGTGAGGTGCTGAACGCAGAGCACACCCCGGACGGCGACGACTGGCGGACGCTGGACACCGACGCGTACCTGAGGCTGCGGGCCCGGATCGACGGGACCGAGCCGGCGCCGGACGCCGTGGACGGCGTACGGTCGCGGCTCGACACGATCTTCCGGGACTATCACCAGTCCGTGGGAGAGGCTTCGGGAGAGCTGGAGCGGCTGGGGGCCGTCGCCAAGGCGGTCAAGGACCTGCAGAAGGTGCAGGGGCTGACGCCGTCGTCGGAGAGCCGGTACACGGCCGACGTCCGGTTCGTGGCCCAGCGCCTGCTGCTCGACCAGGGCCACCTCCCGTCGAAGCTGCCGAACGGCGCCTTCGGCAGGACCTTCTGGCAGCGGCGAAGCGACGACCGGATCGCGGAGGAACTGGCCCTGGGGATGGTGCCGTTCATTCGTCGCGTCTCCCAGCCGTCCTCGTCCCCCGAGCCGTCCGGGGTGTCCGCCGGCCCCGCCACGACGAGTTCCGACGGACCCGGAACCGGCACCCCGGTCACTCCGTCCGTGCCCGCTCCGTCCGTGCCCGCTCCGGACACCGGCGCCGTACAAGCCGTGCAGGAGGCGGAGCCGGAGACGCAGGGACCCGACGACTGGCGGGCGGAACTGGACGGTCTCGGTACCCGGACGCAGACGCCGACCACGGCCTACCTGGTGCTGCCGAACGCGGCGCACCACACGGCGGGCCGCTCCGACGCGTTCCTGCGGACCGGCGACAAGCCGTGGGCCACGCTGACGACGGAGCGTCCGCAGCACGGACAGACCCTGCTGGAGGTGACCGTCGATGCGGGCCGCGCCGTCGACACGGGTGACGGCCGGCTGCTGGTCGGCAAGGACGATCTGGTCGGCGCGACCATCTCGGGTGTCTTCACCGAGGGCGACGGGCTGCAACTCTGGCAGGCGCAGACCGAGGCCGACCTGCTGGGCCGGCCGCTGACGCTGCTGACACGGCTCGAGCAGATGCTGGCCGCCAATCCGGGCAGGCGCGCGGACGGCCCGGTGGGCCGACTCGCCCTGCGGATGACCTACGCGGAGGCCTCCCGCCAGGTCGAGCGCCCGCTGGGTGAGCACATCGCCGGGAACGAGAACGTGAGGGAACAGATCCAGCGGCTGGTCAGGGCGATCTGGGACCGGGCCGACGAAGCTCGGCGGCTCACGCTGGGCACCCTCGCGAACTCCGGGAGCGGCTCCGTCGGCGTGCGCCTCGCCGATCTGGAACAGGTCGTCGCCGAGGGGAACCTCCGCGAGCTGATGCACATGCTCGGCAGTGCCGTGCACGGCACTGCCCTCAAGGGCTTGCTCAACTTCAACAAGAGCAAGCCGCCCGTCCTCCAGGATGAGTGGGATCGGCAGGGGCCGCCCGACCCCGCCCGGCGACGCGACGAGATCCAGAAGCTGCTCGACGCGATGCCCGAGGGGCCCGGGCCCGACCGTGAGGCCCTGGAGGCCGAGCAGAACGAGGTGATGCGGACCGATCTCCGCGGGGACGACGTCGTCCCGCCGCTGAGCCCCCGCGAGCGCCGTCATTCACTGGACGGCGACCGGCTGACCTGGATCCCCGGTGAGAACCACCGCTCGATCAAGATGGTCAGCTGGGGCCAGGCTCTGGCGCAGGAGAGCGGCGGCCTCATGAGCGCCGGTACGTCCAACACGACGTACTTCGTGCTGGAAGCCGTCCATCAGCTGAGCCTGCGGTGGGGCGTGGAGGTCGACTACCGGCTCGTCCGCCTTGCCCTGCTCGCCGACATGCTCCCGGTCCACCACCACTCGTTCCACGAGATCATGCGAGCGGCCGCGGAGTTCGGGCGCAACGTCCTGGGCAACGATTCGCTGGAGTACCACGACAACTGGTCCAAGTTCCGCTCACTGCCACCCCTGACCGAGAGCGAACTCCGCTCGGTCATGCCCGGGGGAAGGTTCCCCGACGAGGTCGCCCTGGGGATGGAGGCCCGGGAGACGATGCCGGACTCCGTCCCGCTGCTGAGCCCCGACCAGCACCCGAGGAACACCGGCCGCCGGCTCTCCGGCGTACTGCCGCAGCCGTCCTGGCCGATGCTCCTCGAGCACGTCACCACCCCGGGGGACCGGATGGTCCCGCTGCTCGGCGAGATCCTCGACCGGCAGCCGAGCGCCACCCGGGACTGGCGCCGGCTGCACGCCGACTCCTACCGGGAGCTGCGCCGCCGGATCGAGGGCGGCCCGCAGCCGCAGGAGCCCACGGGTCCCGAGCCCTGGACCGGCGACCCCGTTCCGGAGCCGGATCCGGTGCGGACGGAACTCGACTCCATCTTCGACCGTTACTACGACACCATCGCGGTGTCCGCAACGGACCGTGAGCGCCTCGTGGCCGTCGCCGATGTCGTCCAGCGGCTCCAGAGCATCGACGGACCGCAGCCGTGGTCGACCGACCCCTCGCTCACGCCCGAGCGGCGGGCCGAGCTGCTCAACAAACCGCAGCCGTGGTCGTCCGACACCTCGCTCACGGCCGGTGCCGGCGTCCTGGTCCAGCGCTTCCTCCTTGACCAGGGCTACGCCCCGGCCCTGCTGCCGGCCGACGCCCACACCGCGGACTTCTGGCAGCGGCCCACGGACCAGATCGCGGCCGATCTGGTCACGGCCATGGAGGCGTTCGCCGAACGCAGGCCCGTACGCGACATCCCGGCGGGCATCGCCGTCGGCAGCCTGAGCCCCGCACAGACCAGGGCGCTGTCCGAACTGCCGCCCCGACCCGGCGTCTTCGTCGTCGGCATGCACACGGGCCCGGATGGTGCCCCCGACCCCGCCCTCACCCTCAAGGCCCTCACCGACGCCCACGACGCCGGCCGCCTCGACGGCATCACCCACATCCAGTTCACCGCCTGCGACCTGGCCTCGCCCATCAACGAGGCCACGGTCAAGACCGTCATGAGCGGCCTATGGACACACCGCGCCACCGACCAACCCACCAACACCCCCGACCCCCTCAAGGCCCTCGCCGCCAACGCCCCCGTCTGGTACGTCCCCACCACCGGCACCACCCCCGGCCACCTCCTCACCGCCCACCACATCGGCATCACCCCCGACGGCAGACCCACAGTCGTCACCGACGGAGCCGCCTGGCACGAATACAGCGACACCGGCGACACCAACCACACCCCGGTGCACACCGACACCCGCCCCGACAACCTCCCCGACGGCACCCTGACTCCCGCCACCGAACCGGGCACCCCCCACCCGGGAGCCGTCAAGTTCGGCGACGACGACGGCGAGGCCCCCGGGAACGGCGAGGACGGAACCGGCGCGCTCCAGGACGCCGCGGACGCCGACTCCCTCTCCGTCTCCGTGTCGTTGGACGGCGAGCCGTTCAAGACCCATGAGCTGACCCTGTCGTTCGCGAAGGGCGCCAAGACCGTCGATCCGAACGACGGGCCGCGCATCCACGGCTTCGCCAGGGACCTGGTCCCCGAACTCGCCCGTCGCCTGCGCCAGGAGGAGGACAAGCTGCTGATCACCGTGCACGCCGGCGGCAACAGCTGGTTCTCGGCGGACCGCACCGGTACCGAGCGGGCCGCCTCGATCGTCGAGGCGCTCAGGAACAGCATCAGGTCGGCGGCGGACGCGGCGAACGTCCCGAAGGCCGCCGAGAAGGTCGACTTCGCCGTCGTACCGCGCGGCCGGTCGATCGACGAGGCCGAGGCGACGCGCGGTGAGGCCGGGTCCAAGGCCACGCTGCGGCGCCGGAGCACCATCTCCACCCAGTTGCGGATCCCGCAGATGCGCGACGAGTACGAGCCGTTCGTCAGCGACGCGCTGAGGGTGCACGCGCAGTTCCCGGACAGCGACGTCCACCTCTCGGACCTGGCGATGGCGATCGGCCACGCCCAGGGCAACGAGACCCTGCTCGAAGAGACCGCCGACCCCCACCACCCGACCACGGCGGCGGTCAAGAAGGGCCAGGAAGCGCTGCCCCGCTTCCAGCGGCCCGTACGCAGCAGCGCCCTGCTCAACCTGGCGGAGCTCAGGTCGTTCCGGCAACAGGCGGACAACCGGGGCGCCGAGCACAGCGCGCTGCCGCTGCGCGAGCTGATCGGGCAGGAGGCGAAGTGGCGGCCCGCGACGGAGCACCGGTCCGGCGCCCTGCACAACGTGATCTTCGAGGTGCTCCCGCTGAGCGCCCGTGACGCCCGCAGGTTCCTCGGCGAGGACCGGGTGGTCTTCGCGCCCGACGCCCGGTTCGAGGTCGTCTCGCTGGAGCGCGTGGAGTCCGGCCGGACCAAGGTCACCCTGCGCGAGGTGAACGTAAGGGCCCTCGCCGGTTCCAGCCAGGGCCCGTCCCTGCCTCCGCGGGGCGACACCCCGGCCATCGGCCTCCCCGGCGTCGGCTACCCGGGCCCGAACCGTCCGCTGGACTCGACGCTGGTGTACGACGCCGCCCAGAAGAGGTACGTCTTCCGGGGGCCGCAGTACATCCACCGCGGCGAGGTCGAGGTGGAGATGGTCGACGGGAAGCCGTTCGTACGGTTCTACACGGCGGTGACCAACGAGACGGAGCTGACCGTCGACCCGCACACCCCCGGGCGGGCCGTCTCCACGGCGTACAAGGACATCCAGCAGGATCCCTCCACCGGAAAGATCGTCCTGAGCACCGGCGGGGAGAACGATTCCGTCATCTGGACCGGTGTCGGCACACCGGGACGGGCGATCGCCTGGGCGATGAAGTACGGGGCGGAGAACCCGGCCGCCAACAAGCCGCTGATCCGGTCCTATCTCGTCCCGATGGACGTCTACCACCGGATCACCACGACCGCCGTCCCGGAGATGGACGTCAACGCGCCCGGTGACGCCTTCCGCGGCTACGCGTCCCACGACGGCGTACCCGGAACGGACATCGCCCGGGACAAGGGCGCGTACGCCCAGAAGTACGGCGCGCAGGAAACGGGGTCGACCCCGACGCCGATCGAGGGCGGCCCGACGCCGCAGTCCGGCCGTACCATCAACACCGACCAGCCCGGCGACCGCAACCAGTTCGGCATCCGCGGCGAGCACCTCGCCCTGCTGCGCGCGAGCATCCTGCCGGAATCGCTCATCACCTACTACCAGCACCCGGACGGCACGAGCCAGGACGCCCCGGACGCCCAGTACTCCAAGCACGGCCGCGTCATGCACGTGAACGAGCTGCGCCGCCGGCTCGACATCCCGGACGTCGAGAGCCGCCAGTTGCTCCCCCAGTACAACCCGTGGCTGGACGGCGCCAAGCACCGCAACAATCCCGACCAGCTCAAGAGGATCTCCACCGAGCTGCGCCAGCACTACGTGACCTGGCAGCACTTCCAGCAGGAGCCCTCCGAACGCATGCCGCACCCCCTCCTCGAGGAGACGGTGGGCAAGTTCGACAAGCGCCTCGACCAGCTGAAGACCTTCCTGCGGGAGCACGCCGAACAGTTCGCGAACGACGACACGCTCCCCGCCGACCTGCGGATCCTCGACCACGACATCGAGAGTCCGGAGCACGACAAGGAGTCCGTGGACCGCTTCATGACGGAGACGGTCCTGTCGTGGGCGTCACACGCGGAGATCGCCCATCTGTTGTCCCGGCAGGCCGACGAGGTGCTCGCCGACCGGAACCTGACGGACACTCCGGTCCTGCACGACTTCCACGACATGCGTCAGCAGCACGCCGACAACGTCAAGCTCCAGATCCGGGCGGGCGAGAAGATCACCGAGCTGTGGCGCAACGGCGCGCCGCCGTACCGGATGATCGACCGCCTGATGCGGGACTACCCGGAACTGTCGATCCTGTACAGCCAGATCTGTGCGACCACTGAGCGGTACAGCTTCTTCGAGCACGCCCAGATGGTGGTGGGCCAGTACCTCAAGCTCGCCTCCGTCGACGGCGCCGACAGCGACCGCGTGGTCCCGGTCGACGCGATCGTCAAGGCGATCCTCTTCCACGACATCGAGAAGCTGAACTCGAAGCTGATGTACGGAAAGGACAAGGCGAAGCACGACGCCGAGCCCGAACACCGCGGCGCCGTCGAGCTGATGAAGCGGTACCGCTATCTGTGGGGCGACTCGGACGAGGCCAGGCGGGGGTTCGAGGCAGCGGTCCTGATGGTCGACTCCGACCCCTTCGGCTTCTACTACCGCACCATGCACAGCGGTAACGAGGAGGCCAACCGGGACGCCACGTTCCTGTGGCTCGCGAAGGCCGCGCTGAAGCTGACCGGCAAGCCGGCGTTCGTCCACGACGGCACCCGGCGCGGGGTCGTCGAGCTGACGGACGCCGACACCGACGTGATCACCAAGTTCTTCCACGAGTTCCACCAGTACTACCTGGCCGACTATTCCTCGTACACGAACTACACCCAGTTCGTCCGCCACCGCGACCTGCCCTGGACCCCGTACGGGGACATCCCCGAGGGTGTCGGGGAGCTGGCGCGGAAGAACGAGCTGCCGGTTCCGGACAATGTCGACGGCGTGTCGATCGTCTCCGAGGGCTCCGAGGGCTCCAAGGGGTCGAAGGAATCGGAGGAGTCGAAGGAATCCGAGGACTCCCGCGCGACCAGCGCCGGAGGGCGCCGGCCGGGGGACGAGGCGCTCGACGCCAGGTCGACCCGGGGCAAGGCGACGTTCAACAAGAGCTTCCTGCCTCCCGGCGACCAGCAGGGCCCCGCCGAGAGCCCGTACCCCCTCGGCCCTGGACCGAAGCTGGCCGAGACCCAGTCGGGTGACCTCGAACGCCCGCTGCGGTTCGCGTTCAAGAACCACTACGAGCAGATGTACCGCCAGCTGGCGGAGATGTTCGCCTCGCCCGAGGTCATCCGGGAGAAGTTCAGGAGCATCGGCGAGGACGAACTGAAGTCCATGGTCCGCGCCCTCGATCCCACCGTGGTCACGGGCGGCAAGAAGAAGCGGGACCAGCTCGACGTCGACGACATCCTCGGCGACATGTGGCTCCTGGACGAGGTCGCGACGAACGACCGGACCCCCGGCGCGGGGTCGAGTCCGGATCTCGGCCTCGGCTTCGGCCTCGGCTTCGGCCTCGGGGAGGACGGCTACTTCCCGGTGCACACGACCTCCGGGTCCACCTCCGGGTCGGATGCCGGGTCCCAGAGCGGCGACGCGCTGACGGGCATGTCCGGAAGCCGCCCGTTCGGGACCGACGAGGCCGGCGCGACCACGACGGCGGACGGATCGCCGGCCACCCAGGACCTGCGGGCCGACCAGGCCGACCAGGCCGATCAGGCCGACCAGGCCGGCCGGATCGACGAGATCGTCGAGGCGATCACCCGGTCCCGGCAGGAGAACGACACCCACCACCTCATCGATCCGGGCACCGATCCCGCCGAGGCGGACAAGCTCCGGGACACCATCGGCCGGTTCCCGCGCGACGACCGGTTCTTCACCCTGGCCAGTCATGTCGTCGGCACCGACGGCGCGCCCACCTGGCGGGGTCGGCGGGTCTCCTCCGCCGAGCTCGCCGCCGTCCTGTCCCGCCTCGCCGGGAGTGGCGTCTGGGACACCGCCAAGCCGCTGCAGTTCGCCGCCTGCGACCTCGGCCGCGGGCTCGACCGGTCGTACGCCGCGAACACCCTGCGGGAGCTGCGCGCGCTGCTCCCCGAGCTGCCGCTGACCGCCTTCGCGCCGCAGTCCACGCTGTGGTTCGTCCCCCAGGTCACCGGTCCGTTCACCACCGATCCCACCGGCCCCGGGCACACCGTCGCCGCGCACAAGGTCGGCTGGGACTCCATGGGCAGGCCCAGGCTCGAACCGGACCACTGGGTCCGGCTGGCTCTCCCCGTCGGGGAGGTGGCCGAGGTCGAGGCCGTGGTCCTCGACGCCCACATGCCGCCGGACGGCACCCTGCCGGTCGACGCCGTACCGGTCACCGTCCCGGCCCCGAGCGGTTACGTCACCTCCGGGCCCACGAGCATCGACCCCCTTCCGGACGCCGTGCCGTTCGGCGGGAACGACAACGGCGAGGGCTCCTCCTCGCAGCCGACGCCGGTCGCGGCTCCCGCGGCCACTCCCCCGCCGGTCATCGTCGTCACCCCACCCGCCACCGACCCCACACCCCAGGTCCCCTGGCACGTCGCGGACGGGGCGCTCGGCGACGGGTACGTGACGTCCGTGCACCCCTGGGCCGACGCCGACAGGAAGACGTGGCTGGCCTCGGCCGAGCGGTCACTGGGCGAGCGGGGCGGCCTGGACGCCAAGACCGTCACGAAGATCATGAACCGGCTGAGCCCCATGGTCGCCGGCGACGACCCGAAAGCCTGGCAGCGGTTCCTGGAGAACGGCCTGGTCTTCCGGGCCAACGGCAAGCGGGTGACCCTCACCGCCTGGCCGGAGAACCTGAGCCACCACGGAGCGCAGCCGAAGGAGGAGTTGGCGGGCTTCGCCTCGCGCAACCAGCCCGTGAGCAACCGTACGGTGACCTCGGGCGGCAACGTTTCGGTCGCCGTGACCGGGGACTACGCCGTGAAGCTGCTGAACGCCGGCGCCCTGACCGGCGTGACCCCGTCCGTCAAGGTGACGGCGGGCACCACGACCGGCACGTCCCGTACGGCCACAGTGGACACCCAGGGGGCCGGCCGGACCGTGATCAAGGAGATGGTCGAGTTCAACGGCGACGTGGACGTCACCGTACGCGTCGAGGGCAAGGCCCCCGTCGTCCTGCGCGCTCCCGACCGGCTGCGCATGGCCTTCCCGGAGGCTTCCGTACCGCTGACCGGGACGGCCTGGACCGGTCCCAGGACCGTGGTGAACCCGAACGGCCTGAAGGCGGTGCTCTCCACGGTCAACGCGGTCGCGTCGAAGCAGCTCGTGACCGATCTCGCCGACCACCTGGCGGCGGCGAAGGTGGCGCCGAACGTGGCCGCGAAGTTCCTCAACGAGGTCACCGAGGACCTCCTCAACGAGAAGACGCTCAAGGACAGCAACCAGTGGTGGAGCAGCGGCAGTTGGACGTCCAAGGTGTTCACCGCGGACGGCCGTCCCGGCAGCCGCTCGCTGGCCGGCCACTTCCAGGTCGGCGCCCGGCTCACCAGCCTCGAACGCAAGGGTGACACCGGCGGCAAGCTGCGGGTGCGCGAGGACTTCGCGGACTCCTTCGGTGTGAAGGCGAGCGGCAAGCACAGCGGCAAGGCGGGGGTGACCGTGAGCACCTCGGGCGTGGTCTCGCTCAGCCCGCACCTGGTCGTGCCGAGCGTGGACTTCGCGGTGAACACCGCCCGCGCCCACAACCTGGACGCCGGCGGCTCGGACAAGAGCAAGCAGAAGCTCAAGTTCGCGAGCGAGAAGCAGGCCGACTACCGGGCGGAGGCGGACTTCCGGGTGGAGTTCACCTCCCTGTCGAAGAACTCGATCCCGCCCTTCGAGTCCCGCCTTGTCCTGGCCGTGGGGGTTCCGACCTCGCAGGCGTCCCGGTTCGAGGAGCTCATGCTGGGGCCCGCACCCTCGGATCCGACGGCCGCGCCCGTCCAGGCACCTCTCCCGCCCCCGCAGCCTGCCCCCGGCCCTGCCCCTGTCCCGACTCCGGTGTCGCGCTTCCGGGCCGCGACGCAGGCCATCCGCGGACTGCTGCGCATCGCCCGCCAGGAGCCGGCCGCCAACTTCGACGTCGGCGTACGGCGCCCCTTCCCCAGCGGGGGCATGCCCAGCGCCGAGGGGCTGCTCAGGATCGCGAGACGGCAGCCGATCGAGATCGCCGTCCCGCGGGGCGGGGTACCCCACACGGATGCCTGGAACCGGCTGCGGGCCCACCCCAACGTGACTCTGGTCGACGACCGCGACTCGTACTCCTTCCAGGGCCCACAGCCGTCCCCGGACGACGCTCCCCGGCCGTTCTTCCGCTACTTCGCGGACGACCAGGGCACCATCACCGCGGCCCAGCGGCTCGGCGCCACGGACTTCACGAGGCTGTTCGGCCCCCTGCCCAAGGCCCACGAGGGCGGTTTCGCCGAGCTCACCGCGTTCCTCGGCGCGCACCCCGAGATCTCGCTGGTGGTCGTACCGGACCCGCAGTTCGCCCTCGACCACCCGGAGGCGGCGCCGGATCTGCAGGACCTGACCGGCCATCCGCAGGTCTCCCCGCAGGCCGTGCCCGGCCGGCACCGTACGGTGGTGGTCACCGACATCACCGCCGACGGCACGATCGAGGTGCCCGGCACCTGGCGCCACGCGGTGGAGCAGGCGACCCTGAACCTCGCCGCCGCCACCGCCCAGACGCCCCCGGCGCAGTTCGCCCGTTCGCACGAGCCGCCGCGGATGCAGGAGCGCGGCGTGGCGGAGCTGGAGGACTTCGCCACCCGGTACGGCCCGGTCGAGTTGCAGATCAGCCCGGAGTACGCGCAGGCGCGGGAGCTCGCGGACTCGTTCCGGGACGACGGCCGGGTCCGTCTGCTGGACGTGACGGGGACGCGGGAGACCTCGTCCCAGCCGCAGAGTTCGACCGCGGCCCGACCGGAGCCGCCGACGACGTACCTCATGGTGGTCGACGGCAACGGCGCCCTCCTGGGCCCCTTCCCGCCGCGTGAGTTCGCCGTCGACCCGCGTGAACCGCTGTCCCTTGCCTCGCGCAAGGGCCTCGGCCCCGGCGTGGTCGGGGAGCTGCCCGGGGCGGAGAAGGTGCTGCCCGCGGCGCGCGACTGGCTGGACGCGCACCTGACTGCGGCCGGCCTGAAGAAGCAGCTCGGCGAGGAGGAGTACGGCCAGTTCCAGCGGGACCTCGCGGCCGCCTTCGGCACTCCGGGGATGCGGGCCCGCTTCTCCAAGCTGATGGGTTCGGGGGTGCCGGTCACCCTCAAGGCGGGCAGCCACGAGATCCGGCTGCACCTGCGCACCGAGCTCAAGGAACTGCGGGAGACGTCCGAAGAGAGCGACGTCACGCTGGGCCGCTCGGCTCAGCGCAGCACCAATTACGGAGTCGGCCAGAGCGACCAGGTCTCGTTCTCGGTCTCCGGGGGCGCCACCCTGCGGATCGGCACGGGCGGCGGGGTCCGCGTCGAGGTGCCCGGGGTCAAGGTGACGGGCGGGGCCTCGCTCTCCAACGTCAAGGAGTCCGTGAGCTCCACGGTCAAGTCGTCCCACGGCGAGGAGTCCACCGGTACGCACACCGCGTTCACGTACGCCGCCGTCCACCAGCTGACCGCCACCGTCCACGACGGCAGCGGGACCCTCGTGTCCGGGACGTCCCTGGAGTTCGGCGGGGACGACACCTCGGCCGTGGTGCGCGTGAGCAACGAGCACCTGGCGACCTCGCCGCACGATCCGGCGCGGTTGGTGACCGTGGGCACCACGACGGTCTTCGGGGGCCCGGACGAGCCGGGCTGGGTCGGCGGCGGCCCGGGCCAGACCGCGCAGTCCGTCCTGCCGTCCTCGGGACTCGGCGGTCTGCACGCAGAATTCCTGGGCACCAAGGAACTCGCGGCGGCCGCGGCCGCGTTCGTGGCCGAGCGCGGCGGAGGCACCCCGCCGACCGACCTCGACACGACGTTCGGCGAGCGCTCGGGCGACACGGTCGGCGCGCTGCGCCGTGGCCTGACCCCGGAGCTGGAGGAGGTCTTCGCCCCCACCTTCCTGCGGTCCGAGTTCGAACAGCTCACCGGACCGGAGGGCGCGGTGTTCCCGCTCCCTCCGAACCCGTCCGGCCACCCGCAGGCCCTCGTGGTCAAGCTGAAGCTGGCGGGTCCAGCGCACGAGACGACGGGTACGGAGACGAGCCTGTCGCACAGCACGGAGACCGGCACCAAGTCGAGCGTGGCGGACACCTCTTCGCGCAACATCGGCGGCACGTTCAGCGCGGGTGTCACCGCCAACTTCAACGGCGACACCCCTGGTGGTGGGTCCTTCGCCGCGAGCGGCTCGGTGGAGGGCACCCGGACCTTTACGGACGTGGCCACCCGGGTCTCGAACAGCACCGTGTCGTCCACGCTGACGTACCAGGGCGCGAGCCACCGCTTCCGCGCCGACGCCCACTACGAGATCACCCATCACACGTGGGTGCCCGCCGGGAAGTTCAAGGCGGTCTCCGACACGGCGACCCTGTACGCGAAGGTGACCGGCGGCGTGGAACTGGCCGTGCCGGACCAGCAGGCGCGTGACCTGGGACTCCCGCTGCCCGCGGAAGCGGGCCCGAACCCGGTCGCGGGCCCTCACCCGGAGCGGTCGTACGTCAACGCCCATCTGGCGAACGCCGTCTCCCACGTGGAGAAGCTGGACGCGGACCAGATGTTGCCCACGATCAAGAAGACGCTGCACGAGTTGAAGGTGATTCCGGACGCCCTGCGCGACACCCCGACGGAGCTGAACCGGGCCTTGGCCGCGGTGTTCTCCAAGGAGTCGCTGCGGGCCAACTTCGCAGGGCTCAGCACGACGTCGGTACGCCAGCTGCTCAAGCTCCAGCTGCCGGGGGGTGGTACGCGCCTGATCGGCATCCGGGCCACCGCCGACGTGGGCGAGGCCACGTACGAGCGCCCTCGGGGCGACGTCATCATGGCCGTGGGTGATTCGGCCACCGCCTCGCTCGGTTCCGCCTCGGGCATCTCCGACAAGATCGGCGGGCAGGCCAGTGTGGCGTTCAAGGGGAGCGCGGGCGCGAGCGGGCCGCGCGGTGGCGTGAAGGTCGGCGGCGGCGCGGAGTCCACCTCGGGGCGGACCGCGACCGAGACGACGAACGTGAAGGACCAGCACGGTCTGGAAGTCACCGGGCAGGCGCAGGAGTTCTCGCACCCGGTGCGGTACAGCGTGGAGGTCTTCGACGCGGGCGAGCCGCACCAGCTGGTACGGCTCGCGGGCACGGCGCTCACCGCCCCGGCGCAGCTCATCGACTGGGCGACGGACGGCCGGGCCGGCCGGTGGTTCACGGAGCAGTGGGGTACCCAGTGGGACGCGCTGGTCCCCTCGGGCCACAAGCCGAAGCGGACACTCGACGTGCCGGGCGGCCAGGTCCACCTGCTGGTCCCGGACCACCTGACCCAGGAGGGCCCGGGCGCACACACCCCGCCGGTGCCCGTGTCCGGCCATGTCCGCCCGCAGGGCCCGACGCCGGTCCCGGAGCCG
This sequence comes from Streptomyces sp. NPDC001927, assembly GCF_053594455.1. Taxonomy (NCBI): domain Bacteria; kingdom Bacillati; phylum Actinomycetota; class Actinomycetes; order Kitasatosporales; family Streptomycetaceae; genus Streptomyces; species Streptomyces sp. NPDC001927. Next base: position 220,636 of record NZ_JBSFEN010000003.1, read on the forward strand.
GTCCAGAAGCTGACGACGGCCCTGGCGCCGACCGTGCAGGCGCTGTCGATGCCGGGCTTGGACCGGGTGCTGCCCTGGCTGTCGGCGGCGGCGTCGCTCCCGCACCGGGTGGCGGCGGACGACACGACGCCGCCGAGGCGGCGGGACCTCGCACCGACGACCCTGGCGGGCCTCCGGACGGACGTCCTGACGACCGAGCGGAACCTGCGCGCCAACATCGGCGCGCTGCTGGGCGACGGCTACCCGGTCCCGGTGGCCGACGGCAAGAAGGTCACCGTACGCCTGGTGGTGCACCGCACCCGGCACCTGACGTCGGCGGAGTTCGACACGGGGGTCGAGACCGGCGTGGTGGAACGGGAGAAGGAGAAGGAACGGGAGAAGGGCTCGGGCGCCTGGTCGGGCTCGGTCACCCCGGACGCCGGCAGCGGCCCGGCGAACACGAGCGCGCCGATCTCGTTCGGCGGCGAGTGGGGCGGCAACGGCAGCACCTCACAGGGCGAGACGATCGACGAGCGCGAGAAGAAGAAGGGCGTCCAGCACTACTACGAGGCCGACGTGACCTGGGTCCTCACAGGAACCGACGGCACGACGGCCGAGGTCAAGGCGGACGGCGGCCTGATCGGCCTGATCCACGAGTCGTTCGTGGACAAACTGACGGAGTCCCACGCGGGCTTGTTCGGCGCGAAGCCGGTGCCGGTGGCGCCGGCAGGTCCGGTGGCGCCGGTGGACGCGGGGGCGCCGGGGGCCGGGACCGGGGCGGCTCCGGGGGCCCCGGGGGCGGCGACCTCGGCGGATGCGGCGGATGCGGCTTCGACGGCTTCGGCGGATACCGCGACCTCGGCGGATACGACGGATCCGGTGGCCCCAGGGGCGACGGGGACCGGGGCAGCTCCGCGGACGACGGGGGCCCCAACGGCGCCGGAGGCGCCACAGGCCCCGGCGACTCCCGTGGCCCCGGACACCCAGACGCCCCCGTCGGATCCAGCGGCTGCGGCGACCTCCGGGACGACCGGGAACCCGTCGGCTCCAGCGACTCCCTGGGCCCCGGCGACTCCCGTGGCCTCGGCTACCCCGACGACCCCGGTGGCTCCGGCGACCTCGGGGACGGCGGGGAACCCGTCCGCTCCGGAGGCGCCACGGGTCCCGGCGACACCAACACCCCAGGACACCCCGACTCCCCCGTCAGATACAGAGGCTCCGGCGACTTCGGAGAAGGCCGGGAACCCGTCGGCTCCGGAGGCCCCGGATGCTGCGGCGACCTCGGCGGGTACGACGGCTCCGGTGGCCCCGCGGACGACGGAGGCTCCGGAGGCGCCACAGGTCCCGGCGAAACCGACGCCCCAGGACGCCTCGACGCCCCCATCGGATACGGCGGCTTCGGCGACCTCGGCGGATACTGTGACTCCGGTGGCCCCGGCGGCTCCAGTGACCCCGGTGGCGATGGGGCCTGGGACGGCTCCCGAGGCGCCCGTGGTCCCGGCGACTCCGACGACCCTGGACACCCCGACGCCCTCGGCGGATACAAATGCTCCGGTGGCCGCGGGGAACCCGGAGGCCCAGGCGCCTCTGGAGACCTCAGCAACTCCGGACACCTCGGAGGATCCCGCGGATCCCGCGGATCCGGTGGCCCCGGCGGCTCGGACGACCCCAGCGGCCCCGGACGCTCCGATGACCCCGGTGACGACCGGGAACCCGGAGGCTCCGGAGGTCCCCGCGACTCACGTGGCCCCGACGACCCCAGCGACTCCGCTGACTCCGGACGCTCCCTCGACCCTGACGGATACGACGACTCCGGTGGCCCCTATGGCCCCGGCGGCTGTGGCCAACCCGCTAACGCCGACAGCACCGGTAGCCCCGACGGCCCCGGAGTTGCCGCTAACCCCCGAGACCCCTACGACTCCAACGACCTCGGCAGCCCAGCCGACCACGGACGCTCCGTCGTCCCCGACGACCCCCGTGGCTCCTGTCACCCCGGTGGCTCCGGTGGCACCGCAGCCGCCAGTGAACCCGGAGGCCCCGACGGGTACGGAAGCCCCCGCGACCCTGACAGCAACGGCGAACCCGCTGGCTTCGGCACCACCAACTGCCCCGACAACCCTGGAGGCTCCGGCAGGACCCGAAACCCCGACTACCACGGGCCCCCTGACAACCCAGGTGGCCCCAACACCCCCGGGGGCGCCAGTGGTCCCGGATTCCCCGACGGATACGGGAGCCCCGGCGACCCCGGCGGCTGCGCCGCACCCGCTGACTCCGGCAGCACCCGTTGCTCCGGGGGCCCCGACGGCTCCGGCGGTGGCGAACGTCGTCCCGGCCGCGTCGAGTTTGGGCTCCAACGCTGTAGTGGACCCGGTCCCGGTGGCCGTCGTCGCGGCGGACGTACACCCCGCCCCCGCCGTCCCGACGGATCCGGCCCCGGTGAGTCCGCCCTCGCAGGGCGGGGACCCCGCGAGCCCGGTCCCGGCGCCCACCACCGTCGTCACGCCGACTGCGGACGGCACCGCCACAGACGCGGCCGCCACGGCCGACGACGCCCACGGCCCCGGCCCGACGATCGTCGTCACGCCGCAGAACACCGCCCCCGAGGGTCCGGTGGAACCGGGCATGGAGAACGTACCGACCGTCTCGGTGACCTCACCGCCGGAGCCGCCAGCGGGCGAGGCCGCGCCGCCCGGCATGCCCTACGACATGAGTCGGTACGAGCGGGGCGGTACCAACCCGCCCCGGTTCCGGGCATCGACGGTGCGCATCGAGCCGTCCGCGGACGTGGACCCGTACGAGCTCGTGCTGAACGGCGGGCTGCCCAAGGACGCCGCGTCCTTCCCGGTCTACCGGCCCGTCCGGCCCGTGCACACCGTGGACCGGCCCACCCTCACCGTGTCGGGCGACAACGGCTTCGCCCTGCCCCAGCACGAGGGACGGTCCCGGGAGTTCTACGCCTCCCCGCAGGTCATCCAGGAGGCACAGGCCGGCCTGGCCGCGGCCGGCGGTACGTTCCGGCTGACGGTGGATGACACGTCGTACGTCCGCTACGGCGGACCCGACGCCGAGCACACCCTCCACCAGGTCACCGTCGAAGGCAGCGGCTCCGGTGCCACTGGACCCGTCGTCCTGGTCGGCAGCCCCCAGGGCCCCCACCTCGCACTCCGCAACGACTCCCTCGCCCACCAGCGCGAGGCGGACATGCGCGAGGCGGTGGAGACCAACCTCCGGCACTACGGAGACCAACTACTCTCACTAGCCCAACAGTTGCACCAACTCGAACCGGACTCCGGCCGCACAGAACTGGCCCGGGCCCTGGCCGATCTCCACCAGGCGCGCACGGGGCTCGCCGCCCCGGACATCGATCCGGCTGAGCGGGCCCGGCTCGAACGGGCCGAGGCGGCCGCCCTCGCCGCCGCGGTCCACGCGCTGGCCGCCGACGCCGGGGACGCGTACGGCACCTCGGACGAGGACTGGTACCTCCACCTCGCCCCGGGCGCTGCCCTCACCCTGCCCACCGTCGACTGGTCCCTCTGAACCGCGCCCGGCGGTCCGTACGTTCTCCCGGGAGCGTACGGCCGCCGGGCCGTCCGCCGCCGCTCACCAAGGACAGGACCTCGCCATGACCGACCCCACCACCCCGGAGTTCCGGCTCGCCGCCGTCTTCGACCACGTGGATCCGGACACCGGGCCCGGCTTCGCCGTCGACCACCCGGCGGTCGAGGACCCGGAGCTTCTGGGCCTCTTGGTCGAGCGCCTGAACGCGGGCACGCCCGTACTGGTGACTCCGGTGCTGATGGACGACGTACTGAACCCCGAGCGCCGTGCGGAGGTGCCGATGAACTTCCGCACGGACGGCACCTGGGTGTGGACGGACACGGTCACGTACTACCTGGAGCAGTACGCACTCGCCCCGGAGCCGGGCCTCCTCGCGCACCTGAGCTCCCCGGACTACGCGATCCCGGGCCCACTGGACCAGGAGGCCGTCGAGCGGGCCGTCGCCTTCGTGCTCACCCCGGCGCCGGAGGGCGAGACGGTTCACGTGCTGAGCTGACCGGCCCCGCTGAACCGCGAACCGGTGCCGGTCCGTTCGAACCGGTTGCGGGAGTACCGCGCAGACCGAGGGGAATCACGGTGGACAACAACGAACAGCGGCACGGGACCGCCGGCGGAGCGCCGGCGGCCATCGCCCTGCCTGCGGTCGCCTGGCAGGCGACCGGTGAGGAGCCGACGGCGGTCGCCTCCGGCCCGGCGAGCCCACCCCTGCCCCTGCCCGCGCTCGCCCCGGAATCCTCGGCTCCCGAAGCAGCGCAACCCGAGCCCGAGCCCGCGACCGCTCCGGTCGCCGGGGCCGTAGCGGAGCTCCCCGGAGCCACCCCGTCCGCGCAGCCGGACCAAGCGGCCGAGCCCGCGGCAGCGTCCCCGGAGGCGGCACAGGAAACGGCCCCCGAATCCGCCCAGGACCCAGCCGCCCACGCCCTGCCCGAAGCAGCCGCCCCCGCCGCGCCATCCACCCCCCGCCCGACGCGGCGGATCTCCAAGCCGATGATCGCCGCGGCGGCCACCTCGGGCGTCGTGCTCATGGGCCTGCCCCTGCTGCTCTCCCAGCTCGGCGGCGACCCCGCCCCCGGCCGCGTCCCGCCCCGCCCCACGGGCTTCAACCAGCCCGACGGCGCCCCCGACGCCTTCGTACCGGGGGCCGACGCGCCGGACAAGGGGTCGCTGCCCGGTGTCGCCGCCGTCCCGGGCGCGGCCGTCGCTCCGACCAAGGGCACCTCGAACTCGAACACCCCCGTGACCAACACCGGCACCGGCACCGGCAAGGGCGCCGGCCCCAGCGGCAGCCCGGCGGCCGGACCGCGTAACGGCCCCACCACCGGGCAGGGGTCCAGCCCCGCCGGCTCCCCCACCACCGCGCCCGGCGCGAACAAGCAGCTGCCGGCCTCCGACCCGCGTACGACGGCCCCGTCGGCCCCGCCCAAGAAGGAGTACGCCGCCGTGGCAGGCCCGGGGTGCACCGGCGCGGGCACCGGCTTCAGCCGCCGCGGTTGGTACACGGACGGCAAGGAGGGCTGGAGGCAGTTCGGTACCGGCGGCTACGGCAGCAGCGGCTGCAACGGCGACTTCTTCGCCATGCCGATGTCCGGCCACAACGGCTCGGACGCGAAGAACTCCATGCTGTGGACCTTCCGCACCGGCGCCGTCACCACCGGCACCTGCCAGGTCGCCGTGCACATCCCGAACAACAGCGACATCAAGGCCGTCGGCGGGAAGCCGTCGTACTACACCGTGCACGCCGGTGACTCGGGCAGCAGCCCCTTCCTCGGCTCGTTCACCGTCAACCAGCCCTCCCAGCTGGGCCGCTGGGTCGGCGCGGGCAGCTTCCGGATCACCGGCGGCCAGCTGGCCGTGAAGCTGCACGACCGGGGCCAGGACTGGTCGGGTTCGACCAAGACGTACGCACATCACGGGGGCGACGCCGTGCGCGTCCAGTGCACGTCCTCCTGAACCGCCCCGAACCCAACCACCACCACCGGCCCACGACGAAGGGAACCACCAGCCATGTCGCGCCATGTGCTGACCGTGTGCGCACAAGACGCGCAGAGCGGCGGGCCGAACGGCCCGTTCCGCACCATCGGAGCGGCGCTGGAGGCGGCGCGCAGCGGGGCGGTGATCTCGGTACGGGCGGGCCGGTACGAGGAGAACCTCGTGATCACCAAGATGGTGACGATCACCGCCGAGGACCCGCAGGGCACCGTACGGGTCGTCCCCCGCAAGGGCACGGTGGTCCAGGTGGTGGCCGAGGCGGTGCAGCTGACCGGGCTCGTCCTGCAGGGCCAGGACGAGGAACTGCCCGCGGTGGACGTGCCGCGCGGTCAGGCGGCGCTCCAGGACTGCGAGGTGGTGGGCAACGCCTGGACGGCCGTGCTCACTCGGCAGCAGGGCTCGCTGGCGATGCGCGGCTGCCGGGTGACCAACCCCGGCGGCGCGGGCATCGTGGAGACCTCCACCGGCACCAGCGTGATCGAGGACTCCGTCGTGGAACACCTGGGCACCTCGGCGGTGGTCATCGGTGAGCGAGCCAATCCGACGTTCCGCAACTGCGTCCTGCGCGACGCCCGCGGCAACGGCGTGGTCGCCAACGGCGAGGGCCGCGGGGTGATCGAGGACTGCGAGATCTCCGCCACCGACAAGCCCGCCATCGCCCTGGAGCAGAACTGCGCCACCCGGGTGGTGCGGACGTCCGTACGGGACTGTCTGCTGGGCGTGTACATCAGCTCGGCGGACCGGGTGGTCCTTGAGGAGTGCTCGGTGACCGGCACCAAGGTGCACGGCATCGCGCTCGCCGAGGGCACCGATCCGGTGCTGCGGCGGTGCCGGACCTCCCGTACCAAGGGCAACGGCATCCATGTCACCGGCCGGTCCCGTGGCACGTTCGAGGAGTGCGAGGTCAGCGCGGTCGAGGGCAACGGCATCTGGGTGGAGGAGAGTTCGGGTCCTTCGTTCAGCAGGTGCTCGGTCCGCGACGCCAAGGAGGCGGGGGTCCAGCTGACCGGGGACAGCGCGCCGGACTTCGACCGCCTTGAGGTCAGGGACTGCACCGGGACGGGGGTGCGCGTCGCCGAGGGCGCGAACCCGATGCTGCGGCGCGTGACGGTGTCCGACGTCCGCGGGTTCGGTGTGGAGGTGACCCGCGACGGGCGGGGCCGGCTGGAGGGTTCGGAGATCTACGGCACCGGCCAGGCCGGCGTCCGAATCGCCGACGGCGGCAACGCGTACGTCGGCAACACGGCGGTACGGGACACGGGCGCGGCCGCGATCGCGATCGGCGACGGCGGTGTGGCCACGCTGCGGGACTGCGACGTGGCCGAGTCGCCGCAGGAGGGGGTGCTGGTCGAGGCGGGTGGTGAGCTGACCGCCACCCGTACCCGGGCCCGGTCCTGCCGGCGGCACGGCTTCCAGATCGCGGCGGGCGGCCGGGCGACCCTGACCCGGTGCGAGGCGGTCGACAACACGGCCGACGGCATCCGGATCGACTCCACCGAGGCGGTACGGGTGCACGACTGCGCGGTCTCGGGCAACCGGGGTTCAGGGCTTCGGCAGTCGAAGCCCTCGACGCGCCTTGCGGTCGAGAACCTCACCAGCATGGAGAACGGATATCCGGACGCGCACGGCGAGGTCGGCGCCGGGGCCGCCGGCGGCGGCTCCCGCCCGGGCGACCGGTCCGCCACGCACGGCCCGGAGGGCGGCGAGGGGGCCGAAGGAGGCCTCGCCGACGCGGAGTCGGAGGCGGGGACGGGGTCGGTCGGGTCTACGGAGCCGGGGGCCCGCCCGGGTCCGTCCCAGCCGAAGGGCCCGTTGGAGGCCCTGCAGGCACTCGTCGGTCTCGACGGGGTGAAGGAGCAGGTCAACACCCTGGTCAATCTCAACAAGCTGGCGCGGCGACGCGAATTGGCCGGGATGCCGGCCCTGCCGATGAGCCGCCATCTGATCTTCGCGGGGCCGCCAGGCACCGGTAAGACGACGGTGGCCCGGCTCTACGGCTCGATCCTCGCCGAGTTGGACGTCCTGCCGTCGGGTCACCTGGTGGAGGTGGCGCGCGCCGACCTCGTGGCGTCGATCATCGGCGGTACGGCCATCAAGACCACCGAGGTGTTCCAACGGGCTCTGGGCGGCGTGCTGTTCATCGACGAGGCGTACACGCTCTCCCAGGGCAGCGGTGGCACAGGACCGGACTTCGGCCGGGAGGCCATCGACACGCTGGTCAAGCTGATGGAGGACCACCGCGACGAGGTGGTCGTCATCGTCGCCGGCTATTCGGAGCAGATGCAGGGGTTCCTGGACTCCAACCCCGGTCTCGCGTCCCGCTTCAGCCGGACGGTGGAGTTCGAGAACTACTCGGACGACGAGCTGACGACGATCGTGGCGATGTCCGCGGCCTCGCACGGCTACCAGCTCGCCGACGGCACCCATGAGGCGCTGACGCTGCACTTCGAGACCGTGCAGAAGGGCGCCGACTTCGGCAACGGACGGGCCGCGCGCAAGGTGTTCGAGGAGATGGTCGACCGGCAGGCGTCCCGCCTCGCCGCCCTCCCGGAGATCGGCAACGCGGACCTGGCCCTGCTGACGCCCGAGGACGTCGGGCCGACGGCCGCCGCGGCGGCAGCCGCTGCGGCCTCCGGGGCCGGCAATCCGGCCGAGCGGAAGACCGAACTGCTCGACGAGCTGCGCGGGATGATCGGCCTGCCCGCCGCCAAGGAGCAGGTCGAGGACCTGGTCAACCTGATCAAGCAGGTCAACCGGCGCAAGGAGGCCGGTCTTCCCACCGCCACCATCAGCCACCACCTGGTGTTCTCGGGCCCGCCCGGTACGGGCAAGACGACGGTGGCCCGGCTCTACGGGCAACTCCTCGCGGAGCTGGGCGTTCTGCCGGGCGGTCAGCTGATCGAGACCGCTCGCGCCGATCTGGTGGGCCGATTCGTCGGCCACACCGCCCAGTTGACGAAGGAGGCGTTCGACAAGGCGCGCGGCGGCGTGCTGTTCATCGACGAGGCCTACACCCTGACGCCGCGCGGCGGCACGGGCAACGACTTCGGCCAGGAGGCCGTCGACACCCTGATGAAGCTGATGGAGGACCACCGCGACGAGGTGGTGGTGATCGTCGCGGGGTACGCCGACGAGATGCGGGGCTTCCTGGACTCCAACCCCGGTCTGGCGTCCCGGTTCTCGCGGTCGGTGTCGTTCGAGCACTACACGGACGACGAGCTGGTGCGGATCGTGGAGGTACTGGCGGACAAGGCCGGGTACGTGTGCCCGCCCGAGACCCTGGCGGCGCTCGGGGAGATGTTCGGCGCGGTACCGCGCGACCGGACCTTCGGCAACGGCCGCTTCGCCCGGCAGACGCTGGAGTCGATGATCACCCGGCAGGCCGGGCGGCTCAGCAAGCTGGACATCGACGACCTGGCCGAGCTCAGCCTGCTGCTGCCGCAGGACATCCCGTGGGACCGGGTGCCGGAGAGCGCCGTATGACCCCGGGCGGGCGGGGCGCCGCCGCCGTGACGGCGGCCCTGGTGTGCGGGGTCCTGGTCGCGGCCCCGGCGGCGACGGCTTCCGCGGTGCCCGCCGCCCCGGGGCCCGTCACGACGCCGTCGGCGGGGTCGGGGTCCGGATCGGGGGCCGGATCGGGATCAGGGCCTGGCGCGGGCTCGGAGCCGACCTCGTTGCCCGGGCTCTCGCAGCGGCTGGTCGGCGGCGACGCGTGCCTCAAGGCGTCGAACCGTACCGTCACCCGGATGCCGTGGCCGCAGGCACACCTGCGCCCGGACACCGTCTGGCCGTTGACCGAGGGCGCCGGGGTGACGGTCGCGGTGGTCGGCTCCGGCGTGGACGACGCCTCCGGGCTGCTGGCCGGCCGGCTCAGCCGGACGGCCCGCCTGTTCGACGGCGGCCCGGCGGCCGACTGCGCGGGCCACGGCACCTTCGCGGCGGGCCTGATCGCCGCGGCCCGCACGCCCGGTACGGGGTTCGCGGGGATCGCCCCGCGCGCCCGGATCCTGGACGTGCCCGTCACCGACCGGCGCGGCAACACCACCCCTGATCTGCTGGGCGCGGGCATCCGGTTGGCCGCCGACCGCGGTGCGCGCGTCATCGCCGTGGTGGCCGTGGCCGGTTCGGACAGCCGGTCCCTCTCGGGCGCCGTACGGTACGCCGTGGCCAAGGGCGCGGTCGTGATCGCCCCGGTCTCCGCCGACGCGGACACCAGGGGCCCTGCGTACCCGGCGGCCCATCCGCAGGTGCTTTCGGTCGCGGCGACGACCCCGGGCGGGGTTCCGGCCCGGCTGACACAGGCGGGCCGGGTGGACCTGACGGCGCCGGGCGAGGCCGTCATGGGGCCAGGTCCGGGCGGCAAGGGGCAGTTCACCGCCTCCGGGCCGAGTTACGCCGCCGCCCTGGTGGCCGGCACCGCGGCACTGGTGCTCGGCTACCGGCCGGACCTCGGCGGCGCGGCGCTCGCGCACCGGCTGCGGGCCACCGCGTCCGGCCCGGCCGGGGTGGACCCGGTGGCAGCCGTCACGGCGGTGCTCCCCGAGGAGCAGAAGGGCCCGGCACCGTCCCTGCCCTCCGGCACCAGGGCCGCCGCCACCGGCGTGGCGATGCCGCCGGACCCCGGGCCGTCGGCGGCGGGTCCCGCCTACCTGGTGTCGGCAGGTGCCTTCGCCGTGGCGCTGGGGGTGGCCGGTGCCGCCGTGGTCGTGCCGGGAGGGCGCCGACGCGGCTGGCGGCCGGGCCGATACCAGGCCCCTGTGGCGGAGCGGAAGCACACGACCGAGGCGCTCTGACGGTATGTCGGCGGCACACGCCCGGGCCCGTTGGAGGCCGTTGGCGAATCGTTGGTGGGACGTTGGGCCGGGCTGGGACTCTCACACCAGTCAAGCCCGACACGCCGGAAACAAGGCGGTCGGACGGTTGCCGTACGGCCCCACGATCAGGCCGGCGGTGCGATGCGGGAGGAACAGCCGTGATGGTGAACGAGCGGCAGTGCGCGCACCCGGACCCGACGGCCGACGGGTCCGCCCGGGACGGGGCCGGCGCCACGGACACGGAATCAGGCACGGATACGGACGTCGTGACCGACAGGGACGCGTGCGGGGCCGAGGGCCAAGGCGACGGCAAGGGCGCGGCGCGCCGCCCGACGATGGACCGCGACACGCTCGCCGAGCTGTACCGGCTGCACTCCTCGTATCTGCTGCGCGCGCTGCTCCGCCTGACCAGCGGTGACCGCGGCAGAGCGGAGGACATGCTCCAGGAAACGTTCCTGCGCGCCTGGCAGAACCCGCAGGCGCTGACCCGCGGCCCGGAGCACGGCCGTCCGTGGCTCTACACCGTGGCGCGCCGGATCGCCATCGACCACTTCCGGATGCAGGCCGCCCGCGCCAAGGAACTCGGCGACGAGACCCCGGAGGACCGGGCGGCCACGCACGATCCGTACGAGGAGATCCTCGTCGCCCACGACATCCACGGCGTACTCGCCGAACTGCCCCCGCACCACCGGCAGGTACTCGTCGAGCTGCACCTCAACGACCGCACCACCGTCGACGCCGCCGCCGTCCTCGGGGTCCCGCCGGGCACCGTCAAGTCCCGGAACTTCTACGCGGTACGGGCCTTCCGCCCCCTGCTGGAACAGCACGGCCTCGCCCCGGCGTGGTCGGGACAGTGAAAGGCGACCGCGAAGTGACCCTCGTCGTGGACAGAAACGACATGAACGACCCCGAACACTGGACGGGCGCCCCCGACTACGGCCCGACCCCTTGGCCCGGCGCCGCCGCCGCGCCTGGTGAGGCCTTGGAGACCGTAGAGCCCGGCGAGTCCGCGGAGCCCAGCGAGCCCGTGGAGGCCGTGGAACACGTAGAGGCCGTCGAGAAGTTGGAGACCGGCGAGCCCGCAGAGGCCACGGAGCCCGTACAGACCACGGAACCCGTGGAGCCCGAACAGACCACGGAGCCAACGGAGCCCGAACGGCCCGTCGTCGAAACCGCCCTCCTCGTCCAAACCGTGGAGGCGGTCCCGGCGGAGCCCGCCATGCCCGCCGCCTCCGCCACCGAGACGACCGCGGGCCTGGTCCCGGCAGCCCCGTTGGGCGGCCTCACCGAGGCCGCCGGGTTGTCGGCGGAACGGCTGGTCCGCCGTACGCCCCGTGAGCGGCTGCGCCTCGGCCTGCGCCGGGCGCCGGGCGGGTTCTCGGAGGCCATCCGCACCCCGCTGCGGCGCAGCCACCGCATCGCGGTGATCAGCCTCAAGGGAGGGGTCAGCAAGACCACGACCACCACCGCCCTCGGCGCGGTCCTGGCCCGCGAACGGCCCGACCGGGTCGTCGCGGTCGACGCGGACCCCGACTCCGGCACGCTGGGCCGCCGCGTGCGCCGGGAGTCCGGCGCCACGGTCCGGGACCTGGTGGCGGCCCTGCCCGACCTGCGCACGTACATGGACATCCGGAGGTTCACCTCCCAGGCGCACAGCGGTCTGGAGATCCTCGCCAACGACACCGACCCGGCCGTCTCCCGGCTGTTCGACGAGCAGGACTACCGCCGAGTCGTCGAACTGCTCAGCGGCCAGTACCCGGTTGTCCTCACCGACTCCGGCACCGGACTGCTGCACGACACCATGCGCGGCATCCTGGACCTGTCGGACCAGCTGGTCGTCGTCGCCACCCCGAGCGTCGACGGGGCGAGCAGCGCCGACATCACCTTCGACTGGCTGTACGCCAACGGCCTCCAGGAGAAGGCGCGCGACGCCGTGACCGTCGTCTCCGGCGTGCGCTCCTCCGCCCGGCTGATCCGGGTCGACGACGTCGTCTCCCACTTCCGCCGGCGCTGCCGGGCCGTCGTGACGGTGCCGTACGACGAGCACCTCGCCCGTGGCGGAGAGATCGACCCGGAGTGGATGCGCCACCGTACCCGGGCGGCGTACTACGAGCTGGCGGCCCTGGTGGCCCAGGAGTTCGGCCGCGCCTGACCTCCGTTCCCACCCGCCCCTCCCCCGCTCCCACCTCACCGCCCCGAAACCCGAGACTCACCTGGAGGAACACCCATGGCCTGGTACGAGGGCCCCTGCCGGATCACCGTCGTCGCCGTGGACGCCGACTTCCCCCAGCGCGCGGTGGTCGTCGTGTCCGGCGTCGGCGGGGCCCGGATCGAGATCCCGGGCACGGTCGGCGAGGTCCGGCACATCGACGCCCCGAGCTGGCACCTGGAGGTGGAGCACCAGTACGAGGGCGTCTGGCGGCCCAATGTCCGGGCGATCCGCAGCCGGTGGGAGACCGTCGACGGGGTCAGGACGCAGACGATCACCAGCAAGGACGTGGACTGGGCCCACGGGAACGCGCACGAGCGCAACCTGGTGCTCCGTCTGGAGCGGACGGGCGAACCGGCGGAGCGCTCGCGCGACCTCGACCTCGACCTCGGCCACGGGCAGGCCCGCGACCGTGGGCTCGGCGCCCCGTCGCGTACGACCACCCAGTCCTCGTCCACCGGGCCCGCCGCGCGCACGTCCACCGGCCCCGCCCGGTCCGTCACCCAGTCCTCGTCGGGCGGCACCGACTTCGCCGCGCCCGCGCCCACGCCCGCGCCTCCCACCACCGCCCCGGGCCGTACCGGCTCCTCCCACGGCTCGACGACCAGCAGCAGCCCCTGGTAGGCCACACCCGCCCCCGGTTGCCCCCGAATCCCGCCGGCCGCCCGCACCACCGCGCTTCATCCTCAAGATCATCCCGCGCCACCCGGAATTACCCCCTCAGCCGCCGGAAAAGGGTGAAGTCGGCTGAACCGCAAGGCACGCTCATCCGTGCAACGGTCATGGGCTAACCTCGGACCTGCCTCAAGGCGGTTTGACTTCGTTTCAGCGGTTTTCAGCCACTGGTCTGAAATCCGCTGGAGCCGGTACGGTGACCGCTCCAGTCGCTGCTGCGAGCACCCTCCCGAAGCGCCCGTGACCGCACGCGCCGCGTGCCGGGTGGTTCCACGTGCTTCGCGCATCGGCCGGTGGGGTGGGATTCATGAAATTACTGCTGTTGGGACCGTCCGAGCTGCGCTCCGACGAGGGTGACTGCGTACCCCTCGGCGGTGCCAGGCGCCGAGCCGTGCTCGCCGCCCTGGCGTTGAACCTCAACCGGGTCGTACCGGTGGAGCGGCTGCTCGACCTGGTCTGGGACGAAGCACCGCCGCCGAGCGCCAAGGCCGCGCTCCAGGGCCATGTCGCGAGCCTGCGCACCCGGCTCGACGGCACGCTCCACCTGGTGACCCGGGCCCCCGGGTACGCGCTGATGGCGGACCGGACCCTGGTCGACGTCCACCACATGGAGGACCTCGTGGCGGCCGCCCAGCAGGCGCCGGACGACGAGGCCGTACGGCTGCTGGACTCGGCGCTCGACCTCTGGCGCGGGCCGGCCCTGGAGGACTGCGAGTCGCGGTCGCTGCGCTCCTGCGCCGAGGCGCGCCTGGAGCACACCCGGCTGCGGGCCCTGGAACTGCTGGGAGAGCGGCTCCTGCGGACCGGGCGGGCCGACCTCGCCGTGCCGCGGCTGGCCGCGGCGGTGGAGGAGAACCCGCTGCGCGAGTCGCTGGTGCGGCTGCTGATGCTCTGCCACCAGCAGGAGGGCCGGCAGGCGGAGGCGCTGCGGATCTACCACGCGACGCGCGAGCAGCTGAAGGTCGATCTCGGCGTCGCTCCCAGTCCCCAGCTCCAGGAGGCGTTCGCCGACCTGCTCGGCCGCATGCGTTCCGGCCGGCCGGCACCGGCCGCACCCGCCTCTCGTACCGTCATCCCGTCGCCCCCGGCACCGCGCAACGCGACCGCCCCACCGTCCCCGCCCTCCCCGACCACCCACCACTCCCCAACCACCCCACCGTCCCCGACCGCCCCGCCGCCCCCACACTCCCCCACCGCCCAGCGCATCCGTCCGGCCCAGCTCCCGCGCACGCCGGGCGGTTTCATCGGCCGGACCGACGAGTTCCGTTCCGTGGACCGGGCGCTGGCTCCGGACTCCGCGGGGGTCGCCCTGGTCGTCGGTCAGGCGGGGGTCGGCAAGACCTCGCTCGCCCTGCGCTGGGCCCACGGCCACGCCGGCGACTACCCGGACGGGCAGTTGTTCGCCGACCTGCACGGCTTCGACGGCTCGACCCCGGTGGAGCCCTCGGTGGTGATCAGCGGGTTCCTCTCGGCGCTCGGCGTGCCGCAGGACCTGATACCCGACGACCCGGCCGCCGCGCAGGCCCTGTACCGCTCGATGCTGGCGGAGCGCCGGCTGCTGATCGTGCTGGACGACGCCCGGGAGTCGGCCCAGGTGCGCCCGCTCCTGACGGGCGGTGGCGGTTCGGCGACCATCGTCACGAGCCGGCTGCGGCTCGACGGGCTGCTCGCCCTCGACGGTGCGGCCCTGGTGCCGGTCGGGCTGCTGGACGAGGAGGAGGGCCTGGCGCTGCTGCGGGCCGCTCTCTTCGACGACCGGATCGAGCGGGAACCCGAGGCCGCTCGGGAGCTCGTACGGCTGTGCAGCGGGCTGCCGTTGGCGCTGCGGATCACCGTCGCGCGCCTCGCGGCGCATCCCTGGTGGTCGCTGGGGTCGGTGGCCGACGAACTGGGCGACGAGCAGCAGCGGCTGGCGGCCCTGGCGGTCGAGGACGCCGACATCACCGCCGCGCTGACACTGAGCGTGCGCGCGGTCAGCGGCGAGGCGCAGGCGGTCTTCTCGGCGCTCAGCGTCGTCCCTGGCGGTGACTTCACCGCCCACGCCATCGCGGCCGCGTGCCGGATGCCGCTGGCCGACTCCCGCCGGGCACTGGCCTCACTGGCGAGCGCGCACCTGATCGAGCAGCGCTCGCTCGGCCGCTACTCCTGCCACGACCTGGTTCAGCTCTTCTCCCGCCAGTACGGCGCGGAGGGGAGCGGCGATCGGCTGCGCGGTCTGCTCGACTTCTACGTGCAGACGGCGTACGCGGCCTCCCGGGTCTACGACCCCGAGGGCCGGCCCTGCTGCGACCTGCCGGAGTGGTGCGAGCGGCCGCAGGACGTCCCCGTGTTCGCCGACCGGCGCGCGGTGCTCGACTGGTACGAGACCGAGTCGGCCAATCTCTGCGCGGCGATCGAGGCGGCCGCCCGGGCTGGTGAGGCGGACCGGGCCTGGCGCCTGACGGTGCTGGTGTGGCCGCTGATGACCTGGCAGAGCCACCGCGACTGGACCCCGGTGGTGGCCCACGCCCTGCGGGCCGCCCGGGCGACCGGTGACGCGTGCGCGGAGACCCGGGTGGCGAACCTGCTGGGCTGGGCCACCGTGGAGGCGGGCCGGGCCGAGGACGCGATCCCGCTCCTGGAGCGCTCGCGGGAGCTGGCCGTACGGACGGGCGACGACTGCGACCTGGCCCAGGCCTTGATCAACCTCGGCCTCGCGCACGCCGCGTGCGGCTCGTACGAGGCCGCGGTCGTGGTGTACGAGGAGGCGGCCCGGGTCGCGGAGGAGATCCGGGACTACGGCACGGCGGCCATCGCCCTGCACCACGTGGCCCGGCTGTACCTGGACCACGGCCGGGCCGACCGTGCCCTGATCCACGCCGAACGGGCCCGGCTGATGCCCGGCGCGCGAGGGCTGATGGGGGTGCTGCTGTGCGACGTACAGGGCGTGGCGCTGTGCCGCACCGGGGACCCGTGGGCGGCCCTGCAGCTGCTTGAGGAAGGGCTGGCGGAGGCTCGTACGGAGAAGTTCATCACCGGCGAGGTCAAGGTCCTCGAACACCTGGTGGAGGTGACCGAACGGCTGGGTCTGCGCGCGGAGAACGAGGACTACCGCAGCGCCGCCACCCGCCTGCGGGGCCGTATGCAGGAGGGTGCGCGCGCTCCTTTGTGAGCGGGCCTTCCTTCGCACGTCTCCGTGCGGAAGGCGAACCCCGGTGGTGCGGGCGCACGTTCCCCATGTCATGAGCAGCCTGCACTCCGAGGGATTCGACCCGTTCGCGCCGGGCGTCATGGACGACCCGTATCCCGCTTACGGGGAGCTGCGCGAGAGCCGCCCGGTCCATTTCAGCCCGCGGACCGGACTGTTCTTCCTGTCCCGGTACGAGGACATCGCGGTGCTGGGTCGCGACCGGACCAAGCTGGTGCGGGGCAGCGCGCTCACGGACCATATCGAGGAGTTCCGCGGCACCGCGCTCCACCGGATCCTCGGGCCCCATCTGTTCGGCCTCGACGACCCCGACCACGGCCGGCTCAAGCGGCTGATCGTCCGTACGTTCACCCGGGGCCGGGTGGCGGCGATGGTTCCCCGGATCGAGGAAATCTGCGCCGGGCTGCTGGACCGGGCGGAGCTGGACCCAACGGGCGGAGTACTCGACCTCGTACCGGCGTTGGGTCACCCCCTCCCCTTCCTCGTCATCTGCGAGTTCCTGGGAATCGAGCCGCGGGACCGGTCCCCCTTTCTCGGCTGGACCCACCAGGTGCTGCCGATCGCCGACCCCTTCCCCACGGACGAGGAGAAGAGGCAGGCGGTCGCCGGCGGCGCCGCCTTCGAGGGCTTTTTCGCCGCGCTGATCGCCGAACGCCGCGGCCTCCTGCACCGGGGGCAGCCGCTGCCGCCCGGCCTGATCAGCGATCTCGTGACGATCGCCGAGGAGGAGGACGGCCAACGGCTCACCGAGGTCGAGTTGCTCTCGCTGGCGTTCACCCTGCTGGTGGCCGGCTTCGAGAACGTCACCCATCTCCTCGGCAACGCCATGCGGGCCCTGTGCGAGAACCCGGACCAGCAACAGGCCCTGCGGGCCGAGCCGGAGCTGCTGGACAACCTCGCCGACGAGGCCCTGCGCCACTACAGCACCACGCAGTACAACCTGCGGGAGGCGGCCGAGGACATCGAGCTGCACGGGGTGCGGATCCCGGCGGGCTCGCGGGTGGTCCTGCTGCGGGGCGCGGCCAACCGGGACCCCCGGCAGTTCCCGGACCCCGACCGTTTCGACCTGCGCCGCCGCAACAGCGCCACCAACGTGGGCTTCGGCGAGGGCGCCACGCACTGCACGGGCGCGGCCCTGGCCCGCCTGGAGGTACGGATCGCCTTCCGCGAACTGCTACGGCGCTGCGGCACGTTCGAGATCGCCCACTTCCGGACCGGCCCCACGAAGCTGTTCTGGGGACCGCGCGCGCTGTCCGTGGCGTACGGCCCCCAGAGCTGACGCCGGCCCTCAGTGGGCGAGCGGCAGGCCACCGAGCAGCTGCGTCGGGTCGCCGGTCGCCTTGAGCCCGTCCGAGGCCTGCTTGACGATGTCGGCGGCGTCGTTGTCCCCGACGCCCAGCATGCTGGTGCTCACCGGCGTCACGTCCAGGGTCGGCTGACTCATCAGCGTGTCCAGGCCGCCGTCCAGGCTGGTGGGCATCGGGCCCTCGGCGTGAGCGGGCGCGGCGGCACCCGCGATCGCCACGAATCCGGCGAGGACAGCGGCAGCCTTCAGGGACTTCATCATGTTCCTTTCACGGTCACTCTCGTCGCCCTGGGCCGGGCCACCCAGGGGCGTCACTGCTCAGGCGACCACGTCTGCCCGGGCCTCTCACCGGTCCTAACGACCGGAGACCGCGGCGGACACATCCCTGGTCGACACCGCCCTGCCCAGCTGAGAGGGCCTATGTCAGTCCCGGGTGACGTTCACCGCCCGGCCCGGATCATGTCCGAGCACTTCTCGCCGATCATCATCGTGGTGATGCACGGATTGACCGCGGGCAGGAACGGCATGATCGACGCGTCCGCGACCCGTAGCCCCTGCACTCCCTTGACCCGCAGCTGCGGGTCGAGGGGGGAGTCCGCGTCGCCCTCGGCGCCCATCCGCACGGTGCCCGCCGGGTGGTAGACCGTGTTGTGCGTCTGGCGGATGTAGGCGAACAGCTCCTCGTCGGTCGTGGCGTCCGGGCCGGGCGCCAGCTCCGCGCCCTTCCAGTCGGCGAGCGGCGCCTGCGCCGCGATCTCCCGTGCCAGGCGCAGCCCGTGGATCATCACCCGGATGTCGTGCTCGTGGGTGAAGTAGCGCGGGTCGACCTTGGGCTTGTCCCGGAAGTCACGGCTGCGCAGCCGGACCGTGCCCTGCGAGCGGGCGCGGGTGACGTTCGGCGTGAGACAGAAGGCGTTGTCGGTGGTCGGGTAGCCGCGACGGTAGGTGTTCATGTCGAACGGGACCGAGCCGTAGTGGAACATCAGATCCGGCCGGTCGAGACCCGGTTCGGTGTCCGCGAAGATGCCGATCTCCCACCACTGCGTGGACGAGGTGACCATGGGCTGCTTGGCCTCCCACATGATCACCCCCTCGGGGTGATCCTGGAGGTGGGAGCCGACGCCGGGAGAGTCCACCCGTACCTCCACGCCGTTGTCGCGCAGATGGGCGGCGGGCCCGATACCCGACAGCATCAGCAGCTTCGGCGAGTCGATCGCCCCGCAGGAGACGATCACCTCGCGCCGCGCCCGTACGGAGTCGACGTGGACGGCGTCCGGCTGCAGGTACTCGACACCCGAGCAGCGCGCGCCGTCGAAGAGCAACCGCCTCGCCTGCACCCCGGTGCGTACCTCCAGATTGGGCCGCCCACCCATCACGGGATGCAGATACGAGACCGAGGCGGACGAACGGGTCCCGTCCTCACGGCAGTTGATCTGGAACCAGTTCGCGCCGCGCACCACCGTACGGCCGGAGTTGAACGGCACCGTCGGGATGCCGTTCGCCGCGCAGGCCGCCAACAGCGCCCGGCCGCACGGGTCCCGGGGCGGCACCGAGCGGATCGTCACGGGGCCGGAGCGGCCATGGTGGTCGCCGGGGCCGTCGTTGGTCTCAAGGCGCCTGTACAGCGGGAAGCAGTCGGCCGCGCTCCAGCCCGTGCACCCCATCGCGCCCCACTCGTCGAGGTCCTCGGCCGGCGACCAGAAGGCGATGCACGAGTTGTGCGACGAACAACCGCCGAGCACCTTGGCGCGGGCGTGGCGCATGAAGCTGTTGCCGTTCTCCTGCGGCTCCACCGGGTAGTCCCAGTCGTAGCCAGACTCCAGGAGCGCCATCCAGCGGTCGAGGCGCAGGATGGCCTCGTCGCCCTGGTCGGAGGGGCCCGCCTCCAGCACGCAGACGCTGACACCGGGATCCTCGGACAGGCGGGCCGCGACGACCGCCCCGGCGGTGCCGCCGCCGACCACGACGTAGTCGAACTCAGGTGCAGAGGGCTGTGCGGGCATGGTCTCTCCAGTACCAGTACGAGATGTCCCGTGAGGGGAGGAGTGGGCGCGGGTCAGGGGGCTTCCGCGCGGTGTTCGGCCAGTACGCCCGTACGGTGCCGTTGTACGAACCAGTAGTAGGCGAAGCCGCCGAGCGCCACGATGCCGATGAACAGGAACGCACCCCAGCGCAGGTACCAGTGCTGGGCCCCGGTCGCGTTGTAGACCTCGGCTCGGGGCCAGGCCAGGTTCAGGGACATGGCCGCGCCCCACAGCACGGCCAGGATGTTGATCGGCAGTCCGAGGCGGCCGAGGGAGAAGTCTCCCTCGCGGGGGTGCCACTTCCCGCGCAGCCGCTGGATCAGCATCGGGACGGTGACCATCAGGTACGCCACGTAGATCATGATGACCGCGATGCTGGTGATGACCGAGAAGATCTGCGGCTGGTTGATGTTGATGACCAGGATGATCACACCCACCACACCGATCACGACGGCGGGAATCACCGGGGTCCGGAAGCGCGGGCTCACCTTGGCGAGCACCGATCCGGCGGGCAGGTTGTTGTCCCGTGCCATCGCGAACATCAGCCGGATGCCCGCCGCCTGGACGGCCAGCACGCACACGGTGATCGCGACGACCACGCACCACAGGAAGATCTCACCGATCGTCGACCCGAGCGTCTCCAGCACCACGTACTGCAGGCCCCCCGTGCTCAGCTCCTCCGCCTGCAGATTCGGGACGGACATCAGCGCGAACAGCAGGATGAGACCACCGATGACGAAGGACGCGACGAGCGCCCGCAGAATCGCGCGCGGCGCGTTGCGGCCCGGGTTGTGCGACTCCTCGCCGAGCGAGGACGCCGTGTCGAAGCCGTACATCACGTACGCCGACGCGAGTGACGCGGTGAGGAACGCCCCGAAGTAGCCGAGCGTCTCCCCGCTGCCCAGACCGTACGTGTCGGTCAGCACCGTGCTGGGTCCGCGGGTGATGTGCGCGGCGAGGAAGATGATCAGACCCACGGCGGCGATCAGCTCGATGAAGACACCCGCCGAGTTGATCCGCGCCATCAGTTGGACGCCGAAGGCGTTGACCAGCGTGGAGAAGAGGATCAGCACCGTGCCCAGCAGGACCGCGTTGGCCGCGGCGTCGTTCTCGCCGCTGCCGTCGCCGACGAACTGGAACCAGGAGTCGATCTGCGGCAGCGTGATCTGGTACGCGAGGGCCACGGCCGACAGGGTCACCATGGTGGCCGTCATCATCATCCAGCCGCCGAGCCAGCCCACGTGCGGGCCGCCCATCTTCTTCGCCCAGTTGTAGACCGAGCCCGCGACCGGGTAGCGCGCCGCCAGCTCGCAGAAGCACAGGGCCACCATCAGCTGGCCCACGAACACCATCGGCCACGACCACCAGTAGGCCGGGCCGCCGAAGGCGACGCCGAAGTAGAACAGCTGGAACGTGCCGGTCAGGATCGAGATGTAGCTGATCCCCGCGGCGAACGTGTGGAAGTTGCCCAGGGTGCGCTTCAGTTCGGGCCGGTAGCCGAGCTCGGTCACCGAGTCGTCGTCATGCGCGGCTCCGTCGCCGGCACCGGGCCGGTCCTGGCCTGTCGGCTGTGCCGTCACTCGAACCACCTCTGCGCCTTGGGGGCGAGATTGCGCCAGATGTGCTTGGTCTCCTGGTATTCGGCGAGTCCCGCCGGCCCCAGTTCACGGCCGAAGCCGGATTGCTTCATGCCGCCCCACTCCGCCTGCGGCACGTACGGATGGAAGTCGTTGATCCACACGGTGCCCGCCCGGAGCCGGGAGGCGACCCGGTGGGCGCGGCCGGTGTCCTGCGACCAGACCGCACCCGCGAGGCCGTACATGGTGTCGTTGGCGACGGCAACGGCCTCGGCCTCGCAGCCGAACCGCTCGACCGTGAGCACCGGGCCGAAGGACTCGTCCCGGACCACGGACATCCCGGGCGTGCAGTCGTCGAGGACGGTCGGCGGATAGTAGTAGCCGTCGGCGAGTGCCGGGTCCGTCGGCCGTGCCCCGCCGCAGCGCAGCACCGCGCCCTCGGCCAGGCCCGCGGCCACGTAGGCCTCCACCTTGTCGCGGTGTGCCGCCGAGATCAGCGGCCCGGTCCGCGCGTTCTCGTCGAACGGGCCGCCCATCGGGATGGCCCGCGCGCGGGCCACGATCTCGTCGACGAAGGCGTCGTGCAGCGAGTCCTCCACGAGAAGCCGGGCGCCTGCCGAGCAGACCTGTCCGGAGTGCAGGAAGACGGCCATCAGCGCGTAGTCGACGGCCGCCTCGAAGTCCGCGTCCGCGAAGACGATGTTCGGGTTCTTGCCGCCGAGCTCCAGGGCGACCTTCTTCACCGTGGGCGCCGCCGCCGCCATGATCCGGCGTCCGGTGGCCAGGCCGCCGGTGAACGACACGAGATCCACGCGGGGATCCTCGGTGAGCGGCGCGCCGGCCTCGGCGCCCGTCCCCAGGATCAGATTCCCGACCCCGGGCGGCAGCCCCGCCTCGGTGAGCAGCCGCATCAGCAGGATCGCGGTGTGCGGGGTCAGCTCGCTCGGTTTCAGTACGAACGTGTTGCCCGCACCGAGCGCCGGGGCGACCTTCCACGCGGTCTGCAGCAGCGGATAGTTCCATGGGGTGATGAGGGCGCACACCCCGACCGGTTCGTGCACCACCCGGCTGTCCGCGTCCGGGTTGCCGGTGGCGATGATCCGGTCGTTGCCGCCCGCCGCGGTCAGGTTGCCGAAGTAGCGGAAGCAGGCCGCGATGTCGTCCATGTCGTACTCGGACTCGACGAGCCGCTTGCCGGTGTCCAGGGACTCGGCGCGGGCGAAGGCCGCCTTGTCACGTTCCAGCAGATCGGCGACGCGCACCAGCAGCCGTCCGCGCTCCGCGACGGGCGTGGCGGGCCACGGCCCGCTGTCGAACGCCTCGCGGGCTGCGGCGACGGCCGCCGCCGCGTCCTTGGGCCCGGCCTCGTCCACGGTGGCGACCAGGCTGCCGTCCGCCGGGCAGCGGATCTCCCGGGTACGACCGTCGGCAGCGGCGGCCCACGTGCCTCCGATGAACAACTCCGGCATCACGCACCTCCGGGTCGACGGACCGGGCACTGTCTGTGTGCTCCACCCCATGACACTAGGCAGCCTCGGCCAACCCCGCAGAACGAAGACACGCACGGCTGACGCCACCACAGGCGATGTCCACCCGTCGGCGAGCCTTCCCGACGAGGCGGTCGCGGAGCCCCCGACACCGCCCCATGGTTGTCCCGCGCACTCCGTCCGATAGAACTATGGTGTCCCACCACATACGACGGTGACCTGCGCGTTTCTACGGTGTGGCGACACGGAAACGTTCCCCGTCCCCCGCCCCCGTCACACGCCAGGAAGTGGTGCCGATGTCCTCCCCCGCGAGCGCTCCACCCGCCCCCTCGAACCTCAAGCGCATCGTCGCCGCGAGTCTGATCGGCACCACCATCGAGTGGTACGACTTCTTCCTCTACGGCTCGGCCG
Organism: Streptomyces sp. NPDC001927; assembly: GCF_053594455.1. Lineage (NCBI taxonomy): Bacteria > Bacillati > Actinomycetota > Actinomycetes > Kitasatosporales > Streptomycetaceae > Streptomyces > Streptomyces sp. NPDC001927. The sequence continues at coordinate 243,852 of NZ_JBSFEN010000003.1, forward strand.
CCGCGCTGGTCTTCAACAAGCTCTTCTTCCCCGACTCCGACCCGCTCGTCGGCACCCTCCTCTCCTTCCTCACCTACGCCGTCGGCTTCGCCGCCCGGCCGATCGGTGCGTTGGTGTTCGGGCATTACGGTGACCGGCTCGGGCGCAAGAAGCTGCTGGTGCTCAGTCTGCTGCTGATGGGTGGGGCCACCTTCGCGATCGGGCTGCTGCCCACGCACGCGACCGTCGGGTCCGCCGCGCCTCTGCTGCTCACCGCGCTGCGGCTCGTGCAGGGGTTCGCGCTCGGTGGTGAGTGGGGCGGGGCCGTGCTGCTCGTCTCCGAGCACGGGGACGCGAAGCGGCGCGGGTTCTGGGCCTCGTGGCCGCAGACGGGGGCGCCCGCCGGGCAGTTGCTCGCGACCGGTGTGCTCTCCGCGCTCACCGCGCTGCTCTCCGACTCCGCGTTCCTGTCATGGGGCTGGCGCATACCCTTCCTGCTCTCGGGTGTGCTCGTGATCGTGGGTCTGTGGATCCGGCTCTCCGTCGACGAGTCGCCCGTCTTCAAGGCCGCGCTCGCCGCCGCCGAGGAGCGCAAGGCCTCCGCCGCGCAGGTCGAGAAGATGCCGCTGATCGCCGTCCTCAAGCACCACTGGCGGGACGTGCTGATCGCGATGGGCGCCCGTATGGCGGAGAACATCTCCTACTACGTGATCACCGCGTTCATCCTCGTCTACGCGACGACCCAGGTGGGCCTCTCCAAGCAGACCGCGCTCAACGCCGTCCTCATCGCCTCCGCCGTCCACTTCGCCGTCATCCCCGCCTGGGGCGCGCTGTCGGACCGGATCGGCCGACGGCCCGTGTATCTGATCGGCGCGGTCGGTGTCGGTGCGTGGATGTTCCCCTTCTTCATGCTCATCGACCGGGGGACCTTCGGTGCGCTGCTGCTCGCCGTCACCGTCGGACTGATCCTGCACGGGGCGATGTACGCGCCGCAGGCCGCGTTCTTCTCCGAGATGTTCGCGACCCGGATGCGCTACTCGGGTGCCTCCATCGGCGCCCAGTTCTCCTCGGTCGCCGCCGGCGCCCCGGCCCCGCTGATCGCCACGGCGCTGCTCAGCGACTACGGCTCCTCCACCCCGATCTCCCTGTACGTGATCGCCGCCGCGCTCCTCACGGTCGTCGCCATCGCCTGCGCCCGGGAGACCCGCAACCGCGACCTGTCGGAAGTCGCCGAGGACGCCCCTGCCCACACGACCGCCTCAGCCGCCGCCGTTCGCGCCGACGTCTGAGCGCACGACCACTGAGAAAGGCGCCGGTCCCCTTCCTGGGGACCGGCGCCTTCTCGCGTGTTCAGCGGGCGACCGCCGCCGACATCGCGTGCAGGCGCAGGGCCAGTTGGATCTCCAGGGCGCGGGCCGGGGACTGCCAGTCCGGGCCGAGGAGGCGGCCGATCCGTTCGACCCGCTGAGCCACCGTGTTCACATGGACGTGGAGGTCGTCCTTCGTACGCGCCGGGCTCATCCCGCTCGCGAAGTACGCGTCCATCGTGCGCACCAGGTCCGTTCCTCTTCGCCGGTCGTACGCGACGACCTGGCCGATCGTGCGGTCGACGAAGCCCTCGATGTCCCGCGTGTCGGCGAGCAGGAGGCCGAGGAAGCCCAGGTCCTCGGCGGCCGCGCCCTCGCCCGAGCGGTGCAGCAGGCGCAGGGCGTCCAGGCAGCGGCGGGCCTCCTCGTACGCGGAGGCGACCTGGCCGGGGGCGGCGAGCGGTGAGGGGACCGGTGACGAGGCGCCCACCGTGACCGGTTCACGCAGGGCTCCGCCGAGGTGCTTGGCGGTCTGGCGGGCCAGTTCGGCGGCGTCCTCCCCGGGGCCGAGCGGGAGCAGCAGGACCGTCCCGCCGTCGCGCGCGGAGGCCAGTCCCTGCCGGGTGGCGGCCAGATGCGAGGCGGCCGACCAGAGGCGCTGCCGGTCCGCGCTCTCCCGTACGCCGCCCTCGGCCTCGCCCCCGGCTCCCGCGCGGTCGATCCGGGCGGCGAGCACCACATGGGGCGCGTCGACGTCCGTACGGAGCCGGGCGGCGCGCTCGCGCAGCAGCCGGCGGTCGCGGTCGGGGGCGTCGAGGAGGTCGTCGAGCAGTTCGCCCCGTACCCGCTGTTCGGCCTCTCCGGCCGAGCGGCGGGCGAGCAGCAGCAGGGAGGTCACCAGCGCGGCCCGCTCCAGGGTGCGCTGGTCGACGGGGTCGAGGTCGGGCTGCCCGTGCAGGACGAGGGCGCCGAGGCACTCGCCGCCGGCCGCGACGGCGGCCACCCAGGTGTCGCCCTCGCGCAGGGCGTGGCCGTCGGCGAGCCGGGCCGAGCCCGCGCCGTGGCCCTGCTCGATGAACTCGACCCGGCCCCCGAGGACCTCGGAGACCGCGTCGGCCACGTCGTGGACCCCGCCGCCGCGCAGCACCAGTTCGGTGAGCCGGTCGTGGACCTCGGAGGCCCGCTCGATGACGCCGCTGTGCTCGCGGATGATGTCGTTGGCCCGCTCCAGCTCGGCCAGGGCCGAACGGGTCTCGGCGAGCAGGTTGGCGGTGTCGATGGCCACGGCCGCGTGCGCGGCGAAGGAGCCGAGCAGGGCGACCTGCTCCCGGCCGAAGACCCGGGCGCGCCGGTCCGCCGCGAAGAGCACGCCGATGACCTGGCTGCCCAGGGTCAGCGGGACGCCGAGGATGGCGACGAGCCCCTCGTCGCCGACGGCCGAGTCGATGGTGCGGGTGTGCTGGAAGCGGGCGTCGTCGAAGTAGTTCTCGGTGACGTACGGCAGGGCGGTCTGGGCGACGAGCCCGCCGAGCCCCTCCCCCATGCCGAGCCGGAGCTGCTGGAAGTGCGCGGAGACCGAGCCCTCGGTGACGCGCATGTACGTGTCCCCGGCGGCCGGGTCGTTGAGGCTGAGGTAGGCGACCTCGGTGCCGAGCAGGGAGCGGGCCCGCTGGACGATGGCGCGGAGCACCGCGTCGAGGTCGCGCAGCCCCGCGAGGTCGTGGGCGGTCTCGAAGAGCGCGGAGAGCTCCGCCTCGCGGCGCCGTCTCCCCTCCAGCTCGGCGCGGACGCGCAGCGCGAGCTGCTTGGCCCGCTCCAGCTCGGCCAACGCCTCGGGGCCCGCGCCGCTCGCACGGGCGAGCAGCACGGGCCGGTCGTACGCCTCCGCCGCGGCGCCTCGGGCGAGGAGCTCCAGGTAGGAGACCGGTTCTTGGGACATGGACACAGGGATACCTGCCGTACGGGTCGGAGCACCAGCCCTGTGGAAAAGCTGTCGGCGCGCGGCTGTGGACAACCGTCAGTGCGCGGTCCAGCCGCCGTCGAGGGTCAGGGAGGCACCGGTGATGAACGAGGCCTGGGGCGCGCAGAGGTAGAGCACCGCCTCCGCGACGTCCTCCGGCTCGATGAGCCGCTTGAGCGCCGAGTCCTTGAGGAGGACCTCGGTCAGGACCCGCTCCGGAGGGATGCCGTGGGCCGCGGCCTGGTCGGCGATCTGCCGCTCGACCAGGGGCGTGCGCACATAGCCGGGGTTGACGCAGTTGGAGGTGACGCCGTGCGGGGCGCCTTCGAGGGCGGCGGTCTTGGAGAGCCCCTCGAGACCGTGTTTGGCGGCCACATAGGCGGACTTGAAGGCCGAGGCGCGCAGCCCATGAACGGAGGAGATGTTGACGATCCGCCCCCAGCCCTGCCCGTACATGTGCGGCAGGGCGCCCCTGATCAGCCGGAACGGTGCCTCCAGCATCACGGTCAGGACCGTGTGGAAGACGTCCGGCGGGAACTCCTCGATGGGGCGCACGAGCTGCAGCCCCGCGTTGTTGACGAGGATGTCGGCGCCCGCCGCCGCCTGCTCGGCGGCGTCCAGGTCGGTCAGGTCCAGGGTCTGCGGCTCGACGGCGCCCGGCAGCCCGTCCGCCGCCTCCACGAGCGCCACGAGGCCGTCGGCGGCCCGGTCCACGGCTCTGACCGTGGCCCCCGCCGCGGCGAGCCGGAGCGCGCAGGCCCGGCCGATGCCGCCGGCCGCGCCGGTGACGAGCGCGGTGCGGCCGGCGAGGTCGAGCCGGACGGAGCCGGGCGCGGGGACGGCCTCGGGCCCCTGGGAAGCGGCGGGGGCCTGGACGACTGGTGCCGGTACGGGACCGGATGTGGTGGGGGCGCTCATGCTCCGCACTGTATGAAGCGCCCCACCCTCAACCGATGTGTGCTGAAGCCATACTTCAGCCGTTCGGCATGGGGTCGAACCATGTGGGTTCGTCGAGGAGCGCCTGCTCGATCCGGAAGTGCGAGAACCTCTTCATCTGCGGCAGGTCGTCCACGTCGAACCAGCCGACCTCCGTCGACTCCTCGTCGTTGACCCGGGCCTCGCCGCCGACCGCGCGGCAGCGGAAGGTGACGTCCATGAACTGGCAGGTGTCGCCGTTCGGGTACACGATCGGCTTGCGCAGGGTCTGCACGATCACGACCCGCTCCGCCTCGCAGCGCACGGCGGTCTCCTCGTACACCTCGCGGACGGCGCAGGCGGCCGGCTGCTCCCCGGGTTCGACGATGCCGCCGACGATGGCCCAGAGGCCGTTGTCGGCCCGTCGGCCCAGCAGCACCCGGCCCCGGTCGTCGAAGACGACGGCACTCACGCCCGGCAGGAAGAGCAGCTGGTGGCCGGCGCTGGCCCGGATCTCACGGATGAAGTCAGGTGTACCCATGACTCGACCCTAGGGCCTGTCGTTTGGATCATGCCGGGCTCGCGGGCCCTGGCACGCCCGCTCGCCGCGTTGTCGTCAGTCGCCAACGCTCCGCGTTGACTCCCTCCTCCGCCTTGCGATCGCACGCACCAGACCCCGCTCCCTGATCCGGCCTGATCCAAACGACAGGCCCTACCCCGGTGGATCAAGCACCCCCGGGCCACGATGCCACCGCCGTACCGGAGGCTCAGGTCTCGCGGCTCCGGCGGGCCCGTACGGAGCGCAGCACCGACCAGCCGAGTCCGGCGGCGGCCACGGCCACCAGGAGCGCCTCGGGCAGCGTGCCCATGCGGGTCGCCGGGGTGAGCGAGGAGCGCAGCGGCACCTTCTCGACGAGGACGTCCGGGGTGAACATCTTCGTCTGCTCCACGATCCGGCCGTCCGGCGCGATGATGGCGCTGACGCCGCTGGTGACCGGGACGACGACGGCGCGGCTGTGCTCGACCGCCCGGACCCGGGACATGGCGAGCTGCTGGTACGTCATCTCGCTGCGGCCGAAGGTCGCGTTGTTGCTCGGCACGGAGATGAGCTGCGCGCCGTGGGTGACGGTGTCGCGCACGGCCCAGTCGAAGGCGGCTTCGTAGCAGGTGGCGAGGCCGACCTTGGTGCCGGCGAGGTCGAAGACGCCGATCTTGTCGCCGGGGCCGAAGTCGCGGCTGACCCGGTCCACGTTGCTGTTGAAGATGCGGACGAAGGACCGCATCGGGATGTACTCGCCGAACGGCTGGACGTGGCGCTTGTCGTAGGTGGTGACCGGGCCCTTCTGCGGGTCCCATTCGATGAGCGTGTTGCGCAGCTTGCCCGTGGGCGGGGCGATGACGGCGCCGATCACGGTCGGCACGCCGATCTTCTTCACGGCCTGGTCGATGGCGTCCGCCGCGTCGGGGTTGGCGTACGGGTCGATGTCGGAGGAGTTCTCCGGCCACAGGACGAAGTCGGGCTGCGGCTCCTCCTTGCGGGCCACCGCCTCGGCCAGTTCCTCGGTGCGCGCGACATGGTTGTCGAGGACCGCGCGCCGCTGGGAGTTGAAGTCGAGTCCGAGGCGCGGAACGTTGCCCTGTACGGCGGCGACGGTCGCCGTGCCGTCCTCGGCGCGGTCGTCGACCAGCGGGAGGGCGGCGAGGGCGCCGGTGACCGGGACCAGGACAGCGAGGGCGGCGGCCGCGAGCGGGCCGCGCGGGACGGTTCCCGTGGCGCGGTACGCGCGGACCTGCCGGATCACCTCGTACAGGCCGAAGCCGCAGAGGGCGACGGCGAAGCCGAGCACGGGGGTGCCGCCGACGGCCGCGAGCGGCAGGAAGAAGCCGTCCGCCTGACCGAAGGCGATCTTGCCCCAGGGGAAGCCGCCGAACGGGACACGCGCGCGTGCCGCCTCGGCGAGGATCCACACCGCCGCGGCGAAGACCGGCCAGGCGGGAAGCCGGGAGACGGCGGCGATGCCGAGGCCCGCGGCGGCGATGAAGAGCGCCTCGACGGCCGACAGCGCGATCCACGGGAACTGGCCGACCTCGGACCCGGTCCAGATCAGCAGCGGGAGCAGGAACCCGAGACCTGCGAGGTAGCCGAGGCCGAAGCCCGCGCGCAGCCGGCGGCCGCGCAGGGTCCAGCCGAGCAGCGCGAACCCGGCCAGCGCGAGCCACCACAGCGGGCGGGGCGGGAAGCTCAGGAAGAGCAGCGCCCCGGACAGCACGGCAGCGCCGGGCCGTACGAGTCGCCGAAGTCCGGCCGGGCCGGGCTCGGGTGCGGCGGCGGAGCCGGAGGCGTCGACGGGGGTGATGGTGGTGCTCACGTTGCGGAGTCTACGGCGCGCACCTGTGCCCCGAGCAGGGCGACCCCGGCCGGTCCGGGTGATCGCGGGCGCGATCGCGGACGGGCCGTGCGCGGCGCGGCGGAGCGTCGTCACGCTTCCTTCACTCCTGCCACAACGTTTCTGCGCATCTGCTCCCCAAATCTCGGCTGCCCCGTTACGGTGTCGGCCAGACGGAGCGGGGGTCGACGGGGATGGCTGCATCTGCGGCGCGGGTGGTCGTCGTGCGCGAGCGCGACGGCCGGGGCGTGGACGTGGCCGGGGTGCTGGTCCTCGGCGGCTGTGTCCTGTGGTCGCTCGTCAGCGCGACCGGGCGGGAGGCGCGCCCCGAGGGCGTCCTCCTCGCCGTGCTCGCCCTCACCGCCGGGTACGCCTGCGGCCGGATCGCCGGCTCGCTGCTCCCGGTGGCCGCCGCCGTCGCGGCGGCCCTGGTCACGCTCGGCCTGGCGCTCGCCTCCGGGCCCGGAGTCCCGGGGGCCACCCCCGTCGGCTCCGTACCGACCGGTCATACGGGCGCGGCGGCCGCGCTGCTCGTCCTCGCCGCCGGGGCGGCCTGCTGCGCGGCCGCGGCGGCCGGTTCGCGGCCCGCCAGGCTCCTGCTGCGCCTCCTCGCCCTGGCCGTGGCGGGAGCGGCGCTCGCGCTGGGCTCGGTCGCGGGGTTCGTCGCCTCGGCCGGGGTCCTGCTCTGCTCCCTGGCGGCCGTACGGATGCGGCGTCGGCTGCTCGGCCTCGTGGGGCTCGCCCTGGCGACGGGTCTCGTGGTGGGTGCCTCCTGGGCCGTGGCGGAGGAGCAGCTTCCGGAGGGGCTCGCGGCCTCCTTGGAGGGCCAGCTGACCGGGCACCGGGTGCTGCTGTGGCAGGACGCGGTCGCGCTGGCGGGGGAGAACCCGGTGCTCGGGGTCGGCCCCGACCGGTTCGGAGCCTTGAGCCCGACGGCCCGGGAGACCTTCGCGGCGGACGGCAAGCCGCACTCGGCTCCGCTCCAGCAGGCGGCGGAGCAGGGCGTTCCGGGCGTGGTCCTGCTGGGGGCGGCGTACGGCTGGCTACTCTGGGGACTGCGATCCTCGCCCCGCCCGACGGCGGTCGTGCTCACGGCGGGCGCGTCCCTGACGGCGCTGGCCGCCCTGGCGACGGTCGGCAACGCCCTGAGCTTCACCCCGGTGACCGCCTGCGCGGGCCTCCTCGCCGGCCTGGCGACGGCGGGCGTCGCAGGAGCGGGAGCGGGTACGGGCGGCGGCGGTGGCGGCGGCGCGGGCGGCGGGAGTACGCACCCGGCGGACTGAGCCGGTCAGGCGCCCGGCGGCGCCGTCGGAGTGGCGGGACGGAGCCGGTCGAGGATCACGCGTACGCCCGACTCGGCGTCGTCGACGGTGACCGTGAACGTGCGGCCGTCCTTCAGCCGCAGCAGCAGCGCCTCGCCCCGGCGGACGATGACCGCCTTGCCCTTCTCGGGGCGCCAGCGGTAGCCCCAGCCGCCCCATTCGTGCGCGGTGACCTTCGGGACGTACTCGGCGCCGTCCACCTGCGACAGCAGGATCCGGCAGCGGGGTACGCCGATGTGGCCGCAGCGGACCTCCATGGCCCGGTCGTCGATCTTCACCTCGACGTGGACGAAGGCGAGCGTGCCGAACAGCACGAGCAGCCCGGCCGCCACACAGCCGATCACGGCCATCAGCAGCGGCGCGATGCCGGACGTCCACGGCGACTCGACCGCGAGGGTGATGCCGAGGGCCATGCAGCCGGCACCGGCGACCGCCGCGACCCACTGCATGCGGTTGGTGGCGCGGCCCGTCCACACCTCGGGCAGCGGAGCGGCCGTGCCCAGGGGACGGGGATGACGGGGATGTCGGGAATGGTCCCTCATGCGTCGCAGCCTACTCACGTTCCGCTCGTACGGCGCTTCCTCCGGCGCGGATGCGACGGCGCCGGCGCGGCGTCAGTGCGCGGCGGCCGCGGCCCGAAGCAGCCGGCCTTCGGCGTACCCCAGAGCGGCGGGCGTCAGCTCGCCGGTCCGGCCGCTGAGCAGGACCGTCAGGCCCCCGGTCGGGTTCGCGTCGGGCGCGGGCTCGGCACCGATGCGGCGCAGCGCCTGAGCTGCGACTGCCCCGGCGGAGCCGTGGAAAACCACGGGCGGAAGGTCGGCGGACTGCACGGCCGCACGGATCCGTTCGGCGACCAGTTCGTAATGGGTGCAGCCGAGGACGAGGGCCCGTACGTCGCGCGGGGTGAGCTCCGCGGCGGCGGCCACGGCCCGGTCCACGGCCTCGGGGTCCGCGTGCTCCACGGCGTCGGCGAGCCCGGGGCAGGGCACCTCGGTGACCTCGGCGCCGTCCGCGAAGTCCCGGATCAGTCCGCGCTGGTACGGGCTGCCGGTGGTGGCCGGTGTCGCCCAGATGGCGACCTTCCCGCCGCCGGCGGCCGCGGGCTTGATCGCAGGGACGGTGCCGATGACGGGGATACGGGGTTCCAGCGCGGCGCGCAGCGCGGGCAGGGCGTGGACGGTGGCGGTGTTGCAGCCGACGATCAGCGCGTCCGGCTCAAGGGCGGCGGCGGCCCGGGCGACGGCAAGGGCACGCTCGGTGAGGTCCTCGGGGGTGCGGGGGCCCCACGGCATGCCGTCGGGGTCGCTGGAGAGGACCAGATCCGCGTCCGGCCGCAGTCGGCGGACCTCGGCCGCCGCCGGGAGCAGGCCGATTCCGGAGTCCATGAGCGCGATCTTCACCCGGTCACCCTAGCCGACCACCCTTGCGCCACCGCCGATCTGGGGCAGACTGCGGCAAATGAGCGTGCTTGCCTGGATCGCCGTGGGTTCGCTGGCCGCCTGGGGGTGGCTGCTCCTTGGCCAGGGGTTCTTCTGGCGTACCGATCAGCGCCTGCCGATCCGGCGTCGGGCGACCGGCCACGCGCGCGTGGAGCCGGAACCGGGGACCTGGCCGCGGGTCGCCGTCGTCGTACCGGCACGGGACGAGGCCGAGGTGCTGCCGCTGAGCCTGCCGTCGCTGCTCGTCCAGGACTATCCGGGCGAGGCGGAGATCGTGCTGGTCGACGACGGCAGTACGGACGGCACCGGGAAGCTGGGCGGCGAGCTGGCCGCGCGGTACGGCGGGCTGCCGCTGACGGTCACGTCCCCCGGGGAGCCCGAGCCGGGATGGACGGGCAAGCTGTGGGCCCTCCGTCACGGCATCGCCCTGGCACGCGCGCGTGGCCGGGAAGGTGCGCAGAGCACAGGAGGCGGCGGCGATCCCGAGTTCCTCCTCCTGACCGACGCCGACATCGCGCACGAGCCGGACAGCCTGCGGCTGCTGGTGGCCTCGGCGGTCGGGAGCGATCTCGACCTGGTGTCCCAGATGGCGCGGCTGCGGGTCGCGAGCGGCTGGGAGCGGCTGGTCGTGCCGGCCTTCGTCTACTTCTTCGCCCAGCTCTATCCGTTCCGCTGGATCAACCGGCGCCGCCGCCCCCTGGCGACCGCCGCCGCCGGGGGCTGTGTGCTGCTGCGGACGGAGACGGCCGAGCGGGCGGGCGTGCCGGAGTCGATCCGGCAGGCGGTGATCGACGACGTGTCGCTCGCCCGGGCCGTACGGCGGGCCGGCGGGCGGATCTGGCTGGGCCTCGCGGAGCGCGTGGACTCCGTCCGCCCGTACCCGCACCTCGGCGACCTGTGGCGGATGGTCTCGCGCAGCGCGTACGCCCAGCTCCGGCACAACCCCCTCGTCCTGGCCGGGACGGTCGCCGGGCTCGCCGTCGTCTACCTCGCCCCGCCGGTGGCCCTGGCGGCCGGGCTCTTCGGCGGGGACACGGTGGCCGGCTGGGCGGGCGGGCTCGCGTGGGCGGTGATGGCGGGGACGTACGTCCCGATGCTCCGCTACTACCGGCAGCCCCTCTGGCTCGCGCCCACCCTCCCCTTCACCGCGCTGCTCTACCTCCTCATGACGGTCGACTCGGCCGTGCAGCACTACCGGGGCCGGGGCGCCGCCTGGAAGGGCCGGACCTACTCCCGTCCCGAGGCGGCGCAGGACCGGTGACTCGGGCGAAGGCCGCGTGACCCAATGCCGGCCGGTGACTCAGGCGCCCGGCCGGTGACTCACTTGACCGCCGGGGTCCAGTTGAGGCCCCAGCCGTACGCCTCGTCGGCGGTCTGCTGCATGGAGATTCCGGGCTGGTTGACCAGGAAGCGGGCCTCGCGCCGTACGAGCAGGTCGCCGTTCTCCTGGGTGAGGAGCGCGAGCGCGCAGGTACGGGCCGGCACGGTGCACTCGTCGAGGGAGAATTCGATCGGCGCGCCGCCGCGCGACTGGAGGGTCACCGTCGCGTTCAGGTCCCCGAAGTCGCTCGCGCCCTCGTAGATGACGACGAACACGAGGAGCCGACGGAACGCGTCGGCGTGGTCCAGGTTGATGGTGAGGTTCTCGCCCTCGGCGCGGGCGCCGGTGCGGTCGTCCGCGTCGAGCTGGATGTACGGGGGTTCATGCAGCGAGCCGAAGCCCTGGAGCGCTTGGACCACGCCCTTGGAGCCGTCGGTGAGTTCGTAGAGGACGCACAGGTCGAGGTCGAGCGCGTGCGCCGCGTGGGCGGTGGGTTGTCGGCGGCGGCCCAGGGCCCAGCGGCCGGCCCGGGTGTCGTCCGTCTTCCCGCCCCGGGTCGCCCAGTTGAGGTTCACCCGCATCACGCCGCCGGTCGCGCCGACGTCCTTGGTGAGGGAGACCGTCGGGGACTCCTTCGTGAGCGTGACCTTGGTGAGCCGTACGGGCGGCGTGGGGGCGACGGCCGCGACCGGCTCGGCGGGTCGAGTGGCGACGGGCTCCGCCGCGGCCGGCTCGTCGACCGTGATGCCGTAGTCCGTGGCGAGGCCGGCGAGACCGGACGCGTAACCCTGGCCCACCGCCCGGAACTTCCAGCCGCCGTTGCGGCGGTAGAGGTCTCCGAGGACGAACGCGGTCTCGACGGTCGCGTCCGCACTCTCGTAACGGGCCAGTTCCGCCCCGCTGTCGGCGTCGAGCACGCGGATGAAGAGCCCGGGCACATGCCCGAAGTCGCCGCCGTCGGCCGACGCGGCGAGGACTATCTGCTCGACCTCCGGCTCCACGTTCGCCAGGTCGACGGCGAGGACGTCGGTGACGGGCCCGCCGGGGGTGGTGGGGCCGGACTTGCCCTCGTGGCGTACCGCCCCCGACGCGTGCGCCGGCTGGTTGTAGAAGACGAAGTCCGCGTCGGAGCGCACCTTTCCGGACACCAGGAGCAGTGCGGAGGCGTCGACGTCCGGCACTCCGGCGCCCGTACGCCAGCCCAACTCCACGCGGACGCCGCGCGCCGACACCGGAACGTTGGCTCCCTTGAGCATGAGCATGCTCGGCTCCCCCACCCTCACTCCGCGTACCAGGACTTCGTCACGCCATCCAATACCCGGACGCACCCCACGTGGAAGGCCTGTCAGCCGCGGGTCGCCTTCATCTCCGACAGGCCCTTGGCCAGGTCCTCGGCGTTCATGACGGGCACGACGGAGACCTCCGCGTTGAACTGCATGAAGAGGTCCTCCAGCAGGGGCGGCATCCGCGAGCTGTCCTGGAGGTCGAAGACCATCCAGCAGGTCCGTACGCCCTCGTCCACACCGAAGTAGGCGGCTTCCGGCTTGAGGGACTCCATCAGGCTCTTGACGGTCTGCGGCAGGACGCCGGTCTTGATTCCCTCGTTGCCCGCGGCCGTGTCGATGTGGGCCTTCAGCATGACTCTCATGTGGGACTCCTTTCGTCCTCCCCCACCGTTGGACACGCGCCCGGTGGCGGCAACCAGAGGAGGCCGTCCGAGCCCACGCCGGCCCCCGGACGGGTGCGGCCCAGGTCCCACACGGCGAGTGCCGTACGTTCCGCCGCGAGCAGCAGCGCGAGCGCCACGCCCCCGACCGCGCCCCACCCCGCGTCGGGCAGCCACAGCAGAGCCGACTCGATCGTGCCGCCGAGAGCCGCGGGCAGCACCCACCACAGCAGAGCGGCGAGCGTGAGTGACGCGGCGACCGCCCCGGCGGTGTTCAGGACGATCCGGTGCCGGGAGCGGGCGCGGGCCGCCGCCCTCCGGGCCGGCAGGACGCGCAGGACCGGCGCCGCCACGCACAGTGTCAGCGCCCCGGCGAGGGCGGCCGTCGCCCATGGCAGGACCGGGGCGAGCGGGTCGGTCGCCACGCGGCCCGGATCGGCGCCGGACAGAATGCGGGCGGTCCCGAGCGCGGCGTGGTGGAATTCCTGGGCCCGCAGCAGCTGGAAGGCGTTCTGCAGGACGATCACGGCCCGGTCGCCGTCGGGCAGCATGACGACCATGGCGTCGTGGCCGGGCAGCGATCCGGACTTCCAGACCATGCGCTCGCCCGTGCCCTCGAAGGTGCCGACCGACCAGCCGAGGCCGAACCGGTCGCGGTCACTGTCGACGTGGCCGAGCGCCGGTCGTTCCCGTGCGAAGTCCCGGTCGGTGGCGACGGCGTGCTCCATGCCGAGCGGACCGAGGCCGTTCTCCCGCAGGTACGGGCCGAACGGCTGCCCGGAGACCTCCTCGATCAACGCGCCGAGGACAGCGTAGCCCGCGCTGGAGTAGGCGTAGGTCTCGCCAGGCGCCGCGGCGGGAGCGATCTCCGCGAGGTCGTGGACCGCCTCGGCGAGGGCGCCGGGAGCGTTGCGTGACGGCCCCGCCCCTGCCGTCCTCACCGAAGCCCTTCTCATGCACGACCCGACCGCCCAGTTTTTACAATACGAGCATACGGTTTAAGTGATCCGCAAGGTTCGCGGCCGGTTAGGCTGGCGGCATGCCGAAGGTCGTCGATCATCAAGCGAGGCGCGTCCAAGTCGCCGACGCGGTCCAGCGATTGATCACCGAGCAGGGCCTCGACCGCGTCACCGTCGCCCGCACCGCGGAAGCGGCAGGGGTCTCTGTCGGCCATGTGCAGCACTACTTCTCGACCAAGGACGAGATGCTGCTGTTCACCCACGAGCGGGTCGTCCAGAAGATCCTCGATCGCGTCTCGGCGCTCGAAGAACGGTCCAAGCTCCAGCAGTTGCCGATCCGCGACGTGGTCGCCGAGGGGCTTGCCCAGTGGCTGCCCCTGGACGCGCCCCGCCGCTCGGCGCTCCGGGTGACGCTCGCCTTCGTCGGGCGCACCGTCGACAACGCCCGCCTCGCCCAGGCACACGCCGAGACGGGCCGGCTCATCCGCTCGATGCTCGCCAGGGCCGTCCACAACGGCAAGGAGTGCGGCGAGGTCCCGGCCGACAGCGACCCCACCCTCGCCGCACTCGAACTGCACAGCCTGGTCGAGGGGCTGGCCCTTCAGCTCGGCCCCGAGCCCGACGACAGCGCGGCCCGCACGGCCCTGGACCTGGTCTCGACACGGGTCCATGCCGTGTTCCCCGGACGGTGTCGCCAGTACGAGTGACCCGCCGGGCCCCTGAATTCCCCCCTTCGACCGACCAGAAAGTGAATACCCATGACCGACGGGGTCTTACGTCCGACGCTGCTCCTGGTGCACGGGGCATGGCACGGCGCGTGGTGCTGGGAGAAGCTGACGCCGGCGCTGGAGGCCGACGGGTGGCGGACCCGGGCGATCGACCTGCCGAGCACCGGTCCACGGGCCGGCACAGTCGGCATGCAGGACGACGCGCGGGCGATACTCCGCGCCTTGGAGACCATCGACGGCCCCGTCGTGGTCGTCGCCCACTCGTACGGCGGCATACCGGTCGGCCAGGCCGTCGCCAAGGCGCGGAACGTCTCGCACATCGTCTTTCTCGCGGCGTTCCAACTCGATGTCGGCGAAAGCCTCTTGGGCTTTCTCGACGAGCCGGAACCACCGGCGCAGGACGGTCTCCACGCCGTACCGGACAATCCCGTCGCGCTGTTCTACGGCGACGTACCCGCGGCCGACGCCGAGTGGGCCGTCGAGCGGCTGACGCCGCAGAGCGCGAGGTCCAACAGCGACGCCCCGACCGCGGCGGGGTGGCACACCGTACCGTCGACGTACATCCTCTGCGAGGAAGACCAGGCCCTGCCCCCGGAGACCCAGCAGGTGCTGGCGGCGAGGTCCCGGGTGGTCCACCGGATCGCGACCGGCCACTCGCCCTTCCTGTCGAAGCCGGCGGAACTCGCCGAACTCCTCGCCCGGATCGCACTCGCGTCGGACGGTTGAACACAGCCCTCGGACTCAGCCCGGACAAGCGCCGCGATTACTGTCGGTAATCCGGCGATTGTCGTGAGTTTCCGGCGCTCGACACCGCCACCCCCGACTCTCGTCAACCATGCGCGCTCCAGCGGAAAAGCCCCCGGAGTTAACGGGGTCTTTAACGTTGTTTTGGCAGGTCAGGTGGACAAAACCAGCGTAAAACGGATGACCCTAAGAATGGGACTCCCCAACCAGCACATCGTGGGCTTAACTTATGGCCATGACCTCCCCCCGCTCCACCTACGGAGGCGGTTACTACACCGCGCCGTCGTTCCCCGACACCCCCATCTACGACTCCCTGGTCGCGGAGCGGGGCACGCCTCAGATCGCCCCGATCCGAGTGCCTTCCGCTTACGACACCGGCAACAGCTACCTGCCGGCGCTGCCGGCCGCGCTGCCCGCCCTCCCGGCGGCGCCCAGCCCTGCCCCGTCGTACGGCGGCGGCGGCGGCGGTTCGTACGGCTACCCGCAGGCCGCGCAGCAGATGGCCCCCGTGCCGCTGCAGCACGCCCCGGCGCCGTACATCCCGCAGCAGCCCGGCCGTGGCTACCCGGGCCCGCAGCAGCAGCCCCAGATGCAGCGCCCGGCGCCCAACGGCTACGAGGCCATGCGTCCGGCCGCCGCGAGGCCGGCCCCGGCCCCCGCGCAGTACCAGGACCCGTACCAGCGCCCGTACCAGGGTCAGGGTTACTGACCGACCCGGACGCCGAGCGGCTGGCAGGATGACGGCATGTCGACTCCTCGCCTGCGCTCCGTCCATGTCCACCCGGTCAAGGCGCTGCGCGGTCACGCTCTCGCCGAGGCGGAGGTCGAGCCATGGGGACTGGCCGGCGACCGCCGTTGGGCCGTGGTGGACGGGTCGCACACGGTCGTGACCCAACGCCGTCATCCGCGGATGGCGTTGGTCTCGGCCGAACCGCTGCCGGGCGGCGGCATCAGGCTGTCCGCCGCCGGCCACCCCACGCTGCCGGTCGAGGAACCGCGGCCGTCGTCCACGATCCGGGTGGAGGTCTTCGACACCCCCGTGGAGGCGGTCCCGGCCGGTCCGGCCGCCGACGCCTGGTTGAGCGACTTCCTCGGGGCGGAGTCCCGGCTCGTCCACATGGACGACCCGGCGCGTCGGCGACCCATCGATCCGGAGTACGCGCTGCCCGGCGAGACGGTCAGTTTCGCGGACGGCTATCCGCTTCTGGTCACCACCACCTCCTCCCTCGCCGCCCTCAACGCGCTGATCGCCGAGGGGGACCACGCCCACGAGGGCCCGCTGCCGATGGACCGGTTCCGGCCGAACGTCGTCGTCGAGGGGACAGCCCCGTGGGCCGAGGACGACTGGACCCGGCTCGCCATCGGCGAGGTCACCTTCCGGGTCGCCAAGCCCTGCGGCCGCTGCGTCGTGACCACGACCGACCAGCTCACGGCCGCGCGCGGCAAGGAACCCCTGCGCACCCTGGCCCGGCACCGCAGGCAGGGCTCGCGGCTGATCTTCGGCCAGAACCTGGTCCCGGAGCACCCCGGCACCATCCGGGTCGGCGACGAGATCAAGATCCTCGACTGACTCCTGGCCCCCGGTCCCGACAGGCGGGGAACCCGCCCCCGGGGCAGACTCGTTGAGAGGACCTGGGAGGTCCACGGAACGACGAGGGGGTGTGAGCACGTGCGCGCAGCCACGGGAGTCTGGCGCTGGCGGCACAACCCCCTGCGCCGGACCACGGACCTGATCGAGGCGTGGGTCGCCCTCACGGCGGTCGTGCTCCTCCTACTCGCCGTCCCCGCGGCCGGCTGGATCGCCGGCCAGCGGACCGACGCCTCCCTCCAGCGCGCGGTACGGGCCCAGAGCCTCCAGCGGCTGCCCACGACCGCTCATGTGGTCCGGCTCTCCGACTCCCCCGCCCCCGGCCTGCAGAGCCCCGACGCCGCGGGCGAGCAGCCGGCCCGCCGGGCCGTCGTCGCCCACTGGACCGCCCCGGACGGCACGGACCGCACGGGCACGGTCTCCACGCGCCGGGAGCTCTCCGATCCGGGCGACACCTTCCGGCTGTGGACCGACCGCACCGGGCGCCCCGTGTCCGCCCCGATGCGCCCCGAGACCGCCCACGCGCACGCGATCGTCGTCGGGCTGCTCGCGACGATCCTGGCGGGCGTCTTCGTGGAGACCGCCCGAAGACTGGTCGTACGTCGGCTCGTACACCGGCGGTACCGGCGACTCGACCGCGCGTGGGCCAGGGCCGGTCCCGACTGGGGCCGTACGGACGCGGGCAGCTGACACGTCAACCCGGTGCCCTCGCGCGCGCTACGGTGGGGCATCGGATCAGCGGCGACGCATGAGGCGGGGGCAGAGCACACCCATGGCACAGGGCACGGTCCAGGTGACGCACACCGGCACATCGCGGTGGCGGCGCCGCACGGGTGAGTACGCCTCCCTCGCCGCGGCTCTGGAGGCCGCCGGGGACGGCGACGTCCTCACCGTCGCGCCCGGCACCTACCGGGAGAACCTCGTCATCCAGCGCGCCATCACCCTGCGCGGCCCCGAGGGCGGGGTCGGCTCGGTCCGGATCGCGCCCGTGGACGGCGTACCCCTGACCGTACGGGCGTCGGCGACCGTGCAGGACCTGCACGTGGAGGGGCAGGACTCGGCCGCGCCCGCCCTGCTCGTCGAGGACGGCACCCCCGAGCTGCTCGATCTGCGGATCGTGACGCGCTCGGCTGCCGGACTGGAAGTGCGCGGCGCGGCCCGCCCCACGGTCCGCCGGATCACCGTCGACAATCCGGCGGGCGTCGGCATCGCCGTACTCGACGGCGCGGGCGGGGTGTTCGAGGAGTGCGAGATCGTCGCGGCCGGCCAGTCCGGGGTCTCGGTGCGCGGCGGCGCGCATCCGCGCCTCGAGCGGTGCCGGGTCCACCACGCCTCCGGCGCCGGGATCAGCGTCACCGGCGAGGGCAGCGGCCTGGAGGGCGTCGGCTGCGAGGTGTACGAGATCAAGGGCGCCGGTCTGCACATCGCGGCCCGCGCCACCGCGCATCTCACGGACTCCTCCGTGCACCGCACCTCGGCGGACGGCATCACGCTCGACACGGACGCGGCGCTCACGCTCTCCGACTGCGACATCCACGACATCCCCGAGAACGCGGTCGACCTGCGGTCCCGTTCGGTGCTGACGCTGACCCGCTCGACCGTGCGCCGCTTCGGCCGCAACGGGCTCTCGGTGTGGGACCCGGGCACGCGCGTGGACGCCAACCAGTGCGAGATCCACGACAGTACGGGCGACTACCCGGCGGTGTGGGTCAGCGACGGGGCGACCGCCGTCCTCGATGCGTGCCGGGTGCACGACGTGCCGGACGCGCTGTTCGTGCTCGACCGGGGCTCGCGGGTGGACGTCGTCGACAGCGATCTGTCGCAGGTGCGGAACACGGCGGTGTCGGTGAGCGACGGGGCGACCGCGCAGCTCGACGACTGCCGGATCCGGGAGGCGTCCACCGGCGCCTGGTTCCGGGACCACGGCAGCGGCGGCACGCTCGGCGGGTGCACGATCGACGCCGTGCAGACCGGGGTGATCGTCACCAAGGGCGCCGACCCGACGATCGAGCGGTGCACGGTCACCTCGCCCGCGGAGGCCGGGTTCTACGTCTCGGCGGAGGGGCGTGGCTCCTTCCACGGCTGCCGGGTGACCGGCAGCGGCGGCTACGGCTTCCACGTGATGGACGGCTGCCGGACCACCCTGCGCAAGTGCCGTACGGAGCGGTGCGCGCGCGGCGGGTACGAGTTCCCGGAGGACGGGCCGGTCGCGGAGGACTGCACGAGCGACGAGAGCGGGGTGCGCCATGCCCCCGGTTCCGATGCGGGGACTGTCCTGACGGCGTCGGCGACGGCATCGGCGGGGCTGCTCGGTACGGTTCCGCCGCCGCGCTCCCCCGTCGCCCCCGCGTCCGTTCCGGAGCCCGCGCCCTCGTCCGAGGCCGTGGCGGAGGCGCGCTCCTCGCAGGACGTCCTCGGTGAACTCGACGGGCTCGTGGGCCTGGAGAGCGTGAAGCACGAGGTGCGGACGCTGACCAACATGATCGAGGTCGGCCGCAGGCGGCAGGAGGCGGGCCTCAAGGCGGCTTCCGTCCGGCGCCATCTGGTCTTCACCGGCAACCCGGGCACGGGCAAGACGACAGTGGCCCGGCTGTACGGCGAGATCCTCGCCTCGCTCGGCGTCCTGGAGCGCGGCCATCTGGTCGAGGTCTCCCGGGTCGACCTGGTCGGCGAGCACATCGGCTCGACGGCGATCCGTACGCAGGAGGCCTTCGACCGGGCGCGCGGCGGAGTGCTGTTCGTCGACGAGGCGTACGCGCTGTCGCCGGAGGACTCGGGGCGCGACTTCGGGCGCGAGGCGATCGACACGCTCGTGAAGCTGATGGAGGACCACCGGGACGCGGTGGTGGTGATCGTCGCCGGGTACACGCACGAGATGGAACGCTTCCTGACGGTCAACCCCGGTGTGGCGTCCCGCTTCTCACGGACCATCAGCTTCAGCGACTACGTACCCGACGAGCTGCTGCGGATCGTGGAGCAGCAGGCGGAGGAGCACGAGTACCGGCTGGCCGACGGCACCGACGAGGCGCTGCGGAAGTACTTCACGGAGCTGCCCAAGGGCCCCGCGTTCGGCAACGGCCGCACGGCCCGGCAGACGTTCGAGTCGATGGTGGAGCGGCACGCGGGCCGGGTCGCCGTGCTCGCCGACGCGAGCACGGACGACCTGACGCTGCTCTACCCGGAGGACCTGCCCGAACTGCCCTGATCCGTTGGCCTGTCGGCTTCGGCGCCGGTGTCGGCTTCGGCTTCGCGCGGGCGGGGCAGCGTGGGCGGCAACCGGTCCAGAAGTACGGACCGTTCGGTGGCGAACGCCGGGTCCGCCTGGTAGTCGGAGTGGCCCAGGATCGGTTCGGGCAGCGGGTGTGCGGGGGTACGGCCGTAGACGACCGGGTCGAGCAGCGGGGCGCGGTCCACGGCCGGCTTGTCGCCGACGGCGGGCACCCGCACGGGCCCGCCTATCGGGTCGGTGGGCCGGTGCAGGTTGCTCCAGCAGTGGAGCGTTCCGTACAGGGCGCGCAGCGACCCGGGACCGAAGTAGGCCGGGAACCAACGCCCGTAGAGCCGCTCCAGCGGGGATCCGTAGGTGAGCAGCGCGACGCGTCGGCGGGTCGCGGGCGGCAGTTGCCAGACGGCGGCCGCGGCGAGCACGCTGCCCTGGGAGTGGCCGGAGATGACGAGCCGGCCGCCGGTGTGCCGGGTCCAGGAGCTCATGCGCCAGGTGAGGTCGGGCACGGCCCGCTCGGCGTAGCAGGGCGGGGCGAAGGGGTGCGCGGCGCGCGGCCAGAACGTGCCGACGTCCCAGAGGATGCCGATCGTCCGGCGGGCGGAGGCGTCCTTGTAGGCGCGGCGGCCCCAGGTGACGAAGAGGAGGAAGCCGAAGCCGATCATCCAGGAGCCGAGGGACTGGGCGGTGGCGGCGACGGACGCGATCGCCGGGTGGGCGCCGTCGAAGGCCCGGCCGGGGACGTTGCCGCTGGCCCAGGCGCCCGCCACGGAACCGGCGCCGAGCAGCAGGGTGGCGGCCGAGACGGTGCCGACGAGGGTGGGCGCGGCGTCGGTGAGGGACGCGGTCGCGCGGGCGGCGGCGATCCGTCCGGTACGGACCGGATCCGGGTCCTCCGTACGGTAGTCGGCCTCCACGACGGGTCCGAGCCCGCGTGCGGCGCGGGCGGTCCGTAGGGCGAGGACGACGGCCGGGGCGAGCAGCAGCAGGAGCAGGACCGGGATGACGGACGCCTGCCAGCTGAGCAGCACGGGCGGGGCGATGGCGGAGCCCGCGCCCATCCCGGGTGTCCCGGGCCCGTCGAGCCAGTCGGCCACGCGCTGGGCGACCCCGCCGGACATCACCCCGGCCAGCGCGCAGGCGAGCATCGCGACGGCGGGGCCGCCGAGGCCGTGGAGCGCGGTGCGGGCGTCCTGGCCGGGGCGGTGGAGCAGCACGGCGACCGCGCCGAGGGCGACGACGAGCGCGCCCTGGGCGAGGGTCAGGACGCCGAAGGTCGCGTCGCCGGGGAGCGTTCCGGCGGAGCGCCAGTCGGGGCGGGACCAGCCGGCGTGCAGAACGGCGAGGGCGAGCAGGATCAGGGAGCCGGCGGGCAGCCAGGAGACGAGGGCCCGTTCGAGGCGCAGGTCGAGGCGCTTCTCGCTGCGGCCCCGGCGGCAGACGACCCAGAGGACGACGGCGCCGAGGACGATGTAGGCCGACTGGAGCGAGCGGGCGAGCACGTCGAGCAGGGCGTTCGTGGCCTCCCGGTCGTGGCGGGCGGCCGCTCCGGTGATCGCCGCGGCGACGGTCAGGAATCCGGCGGCGGTGTGCGCGGCCCGCAGCCGTGCGACGAGCCGCCGGCCGTACCAGAACCCGGGGCGGCCGAGGGCGGGGCGGACCTCGGCGGCGGCTTCGGCTGCGGTTTCGACGGAGGTTTCGGCTGCGGTTTCGACGGAGGTTTCGGCTGCGGTTTCGACGGTGGGGTCGTCCGCGACGGGTTCCTGGGGCGTGTCCTCGTCGTAGCCGGTGGGCGGGCGCTGGGCTTCGTACGCGCTCCAGGTCCGGTTGGAGAGGTACCAGAGCAGCCCGACGAGCGCGGCCGGGACGACGGCGGCGAGCGCGAGCCGGCGGCCCGGCTGGGACCACCAGCCGCCGCGCTCGGCGGAGAGGAAGCCGAGCCAGGAGCGGTCCTCCGCGCAGACGGCCGACCCCGCGCACTGCCAGGCCGTCAGGTCGAGCGCGACCTCGCAGGCGGCCGCCGTGAGCAGCACGGTGAGGGTGAGCGCCACCAGGCGCACCAGCGTCCCGTACAGCCGGACCAGCCTCGGGTGCCCCTTGGCCGGCGGGCGCATCCAGTGGGCGAGGTTGGCGACCATGAACGGCAGGAGCAGCAGCCACAGGGCGCGGGCGCCGTTGCCGGAGGTGAGGTTGGACCAGACGTACGCCTCCGGGACCGGCCGTTCGGCGTACCGCTCGGGGTGGTCCTCCGCGTCGGCGTCGTCGGCGCGCCGGTGCATGGCGGCGGTGGTGTCGCCGGTGATCCGTATCGTGCGGGGGTCGCCCAGCATGTCCTGCGGGGTGGCTCCGCCGACGCCGTGGACGAGGAGTTCGAGCGCCGCGCCGCCGCTCTTGGGGGCGCGAGAGGCAGGGGCCACTTCGGTGTCTCACTCTCTGGGTGGGAGGATTCGACGGCAGGCAGGACAGTTGGGCAATACAGGCAGACAGCCAGGCAATCAGGATCGCGGAAGGACGTGCGCCGGTGCAGGTGCTCTCACGGAATCCGCGCTCCATCCCCCAGTTCCCTTCGGAAGGACCGGCCCCGGTGGTGAGCGACCATCAGAATCTCCTCGCGGAGCAGCGGCGCGCCCTCATTCTGGACGAGGTGCGGCGGCGCGGCGGTGTACGGGTCAATGAGCTGACGCGGCGGCTCAACGTCTCGGACATGACGATCCGCCGGGACCTGGACGTCCTCGCCCGCCAGGGTGTCGTCGCCAAGGTGCACGGCGGCGCGGTGCCGGTGGCCGAGACGAGTTCGCACGAGCCGGGTTTCGAGGCCAAGTCCGCGCTCGAACTGGGCGCGAAGGAGGAGATCGCGCGGGCGGCGGCGCGGATGGTGGCGCCGGGATCGGCGATCGCGCTGTCCGGCGGTACGACGACGTTCGCGCTGGCCGGGCATCTCCTCGACGTACCGGACCTGACCGTGGTGACCAACTCGGTGCGGGTCGCGGACGTCTTCCACGCGGCCCAGCAGGGCGCCGCGGCGCGCGAGGGGCGGCGGGCGGCGGCCACGGTGGTCCTCACGGGCGGGGTGCGGACGCCGTCGGACGCCCTGGTGGGGCCGGTGGCCGACCAGGCGATCGGCGCGCTCCACTTCGACGTGCTGTTCCTCGGGGTGCACGGCATCTCGGTGGAGGCGGGGCTTTCGACGCCGAACCTGGCGGAGGCGGAGACGAACCGGCGGCTGATGCGCTCGGCGCGCCGCGTGGTGGTGGTCGCGGACCACACCAAGTGGGGGACGGTGGGGCTCGGTTCGTTCGGCCGGCTCGACGAGGTGGACACCGTGGTGACGGACGGGGGTGTCTCCCCGGAGGCCCGTGCGGAGATGGCGGAGCACCTGCCGGGCCTGGTGGTGGCGGGCGAGGAGGAGTGAGCCTCTTCCGCGTCGAGCGCCGCTCAGGGCTGCCGGTCGAGGAGGTGTGGCGGCGGCTGACCGATTTCGCCGCGCACGGCCGCCTGGTGCCGCTCACCCGGTCCCGGACGCTCTCGGCCGGGCCGACGCGGGTGGGCAGCCGGTTCGTGGCCCGTACCGGGATCGGGCGGCTCGCCTTCGACGACCCCATGGAGGTGGTCGTCTGGGAGCCGCCCGCGCCGGGGCGGCCGGGGCGGTGCCGGCTGGAGAAGCGTGGCCGGGTGGTGCTCGGCCACGCCGTGATCGAGGTGTACGCGGCCGAGGGCGGCGGCGCCCGCGCGGTGTGGGTGGAGGAGCTGCGGCTGCGCGGGGTGCCGGGTGCGCTGGACCCCGTACTGGCGCTGGCCGGGCGGACGTTGTTCGGCCGGGTGATGGACGGACTGCTCTGAGGGCCGGCCGCCGACCGCTCTGCCCACACCTGGGCAACTGACGGATCGTCAACTATGGTGGGCGGTCCTCGGATCCACGCCTCGGGAGGGACGATCCATGAATCGCCGACTTCGGCTCGTGGAGCTCGACTTCGCCGCCAGCGCACCCGTACGGCTCGTGTTCTCCGCCGAGTTGGCGGCACCGCCCTCGGCCGTGTTCCGTTCACTGGCCGTGGAACTGGGCTCCATGCCCTCGTGGTTCACGGCGGTCACCTCCGCGACCCCGACCGCCGAGGGCGCGGGACGGACGGTCAGGCTGCGCGGTGGGGTCGTGTTCCAGGAGACGATCCTCGCCCACGACCCCGACACCCGTTACGCGTACCGCGTCGACGCGACCAACGCGCCCGGTGTCAGCGCCCTCGTCGAGGAGTGGGCCCTCTCCCCCGCCGGGTCGGGGACCCGGGTCAGCTGGACGATGGCGGTCGACGGCGGTACGCCGTGCCGGCTCGCGATGCGCCTCGCCCGGCCGGGTGTGGGCAAATCCTTCCGGGACGCGATGCGCCGGCTCGACCGGCGGCTCACTCCGGCCAGACTCCCGTCGCAAGGAAGCGGTCGATAGCGGCGGCGTAGGGCGCGATGTCGAGGCCCTGCTCCGCCAGCCAGGCGTCGGAGTAGTACTTGTCCAGGTAGCGGTCGCCCGGGTCGCAGAGCAGCGTCACGACGCTGCCGGTACGGCCCTGTTCGACCATCTCGGCGACGATCTTCAGCGCGCTCCACAGCCCCGTACCCGTGGAACCGCCCGCCTTGCGGCCGATCGCGCCCTCCAGCGCGCGGACGGCGGCCACGCTCGCGGCGTCCGGGACCTTCATCATCCGGTCGATGGCGCCGGGCACGAAGCTGGGCTCCATCCGGGGCCGGCCGATGCCCTCGATGCGCGAGCCGCAGTCGGCGGTGGCTTCGGGGTCGTTGTTCGTCCAGCCGTCGAAGAAGCAGGAGTTCTCCGGGTCGGCGACGCAGATACGGGTGTCGTGCTGCATGTAGTGGACGTAACGGGCGATCGTCGCGGACGTGCCTCCGGTACCGGCGGTGGCCACGATCCACGCGGGCTCGGGGTACCGCTCCAGCCTCAGCTGCTGGTACATCGATTCGGCGATGTTGTTGTTGCCGCGCCAGTCGGTGGCCCGCTCGGCGTACGTGAACTGGTCCATGTAGTGCCCGCCGGTCCGCTCGGCGAGGGCCGCGGACTCCTCGTAGATCGCGCCGGAGTCGTCGACGAAGTGACACTGGCCGCCGTGGAACTCGATCAGGCGGCACTTCTCGGCGCTCGTGGTGCGGGGCATCACGGCGATGAACGGCACGCCGATCAGCTTCGCGAAGTACGCCTCGGAGACGGCCGTCGAACCGCTGGAGGCCTCGATCACGGGCTTCCCGGGCCGGATCCAGCCGTTGCAGAGGCCGTAGAGGAAGAGCGAGCGGGCCAGGCGGTGCTTGAGGCTGCCGGTGGGGTGGGTCGACTCGTCCTTCAGGTAGAGGTCGATCCCCCAGGCCTCGGGGAGCGGGAAACGCAGCAGGTGGGTGTCGGCCGAGCGGTTGGCGTCGGCCTGCACCTTGCGGACCGCCTCCTTCAGCCAGGCGCGGTACGCCGCGTCGCTCCGGTCGACGTCGACGGTCGCGACCGCGGCTCGCGCCGTGTTCTCCGTGGTGCTCATACGTCCTTCTCCTCGTCCGGCCCAGCGGTTCCCCCACTGCCGACGATAACTCGCTCACCTGCGCAAACGATCGCTTTGGGGGTCCATAGGAGTCCCTTGGGAACGCCCGTGCGGCCTGGCCGGAAGGGCGGGGCATCCGGCTCGGTTCGCCGGAGCGCTATGCCCCTCTTGCCCGGATATGCTGGGGTACGTGATCGAGTCTGCACGGCCGCGGCTCCCTCGGCGCTACGGCCGGGGGAGGCTTGTACGGCTGTCGCCGGTCATTCTGACCATCGTGATCGCCAGCCTGGCCTACGCCACTCCGCCGGAAATGGCCTTCAGCCGTCTCCTGCCCGCGGCACCGGCGCTCGCCGCCTCCATGTGGCCGGTCCTCCCCACCATCCTGCTCGGGACGGTCTGTCTCATTCTCATGATCGGCCTCAGCTTCGTCTTCCCCGACCTGGGAACGTGGTGGACCTGCGGGGGCATCGTCGCGGTCACCGTGGCCGCCGCGTACGGAAGCCACGTCCGGCTCAAGCGGGAGCGCACCCTCTTCCAGGTACGGCTCGTCGCCGACGCGGCGCAGCAGGTGGTGCTGAGCCCCATGCCGCGCCGCTTCCGCAACGTCGAGATCGAGTCGCTGTACCTCGCGGCCGCTGCGGAGGCCCGCATCGGCGGGGACTTCTACGAGGTGGTCGACACGCCCTTCGGGGTCAGGCTGCTCATCGGCGACGTACGGGGCAAGGGCCTGCCCGCGGTCGGGGCGGCCGCGGCGATCGTCAACGCCTTCCGGGAGGCGGCCTACGGCGAGCGCGACATGGTCGACGTCGCCCGCAGACTGGACGCCAGCAGCACCCGCTACAACGCCGCCTTCCCTCCCGAGGGGCCGATGGAGCGCTTCGCCACGGCCCTCCTCGTCGAGATCCCGCGCGAGGGCAGACGTATCGACATCCTCAACTGCGGACACCCTCCGCCACTGCTCCTGAACCGCGAGAAGCTCCGCCTCCTCGAGCCGGCCGCGCCCTCGCCCCTGCTCAGCCTCGCGGGACTGATCGGCGATCACTACACGGTCGACACCTTCGAGTTCACCCCCGGCGACCTCCTGCTCCTCTACACCGACGGGGTCGCCGAGACCCGCGCCCGCAACGGCGAGTTCT
Source organism: Streptomyces sp. NPDC001927 (assembly GCF_053594455.1). Lineage (NCBI taxonomy): Bacteria > Bacillati > Actinomycetota > Actinomycetes > Kitasatosporales > Streptomycetaceae > Streptomyces > Streptomyces sp. NPDC001927. The sequence continues at coordinate 270,054 of NZ_JBSFEN010000003.1, forward strand.
TCCCGCTGGCGGCCTGGATGCGCCGACAGCCCCCGACCCCGCCGCGCGACCTGCTGACGGCGCTTCACCGTGACCTCCTCCACTACAGCAGAGGGCGACTCGACGACGACATCGCCGCCCTCGCCGTACGCCTGGGCGACCCCGGAGGCAGGGAGTCCCCTTGAGCGGGTCTGGTGCGGCCGCCGCCCGCCCGGCACACTGGACGGAGCAACCGGTGCGAAGGGGGCGGAGCGAGATGGCGGAGCCGCAGTTCACGGCCAAGGGCGTACGGATCGAGCGGTGGCCGCGCTCGTTGACGCGGGCGGGCGAGGTCCGGATCGAGGACGGCCGGCTGTCCCTGCTGACCAGCTACGGCCGCGAGATCGACAGCGCCCCCGTGACCTCCGTACGGGCCGGACGACCCTGGTTCGCGAAACCGGACGAGACGGTCGCGACGGTGAACGGCACGCGCTACCGCCTGACCATGGACGGGCCCGCGCGCGGCCCGAAGGACCGGGCGTCCGGGCCCGGGGGCTTCCTCGACGCCCTGAAGCGGGCCGTCAAGGACCGTTGACCTGGGAGAGGTCGCCGCGAGTTGCGGGCCGGTCACCACTGGTTCACCCTGGAACCACCTCACCGAGGGTTTACCGGCGGTGACGCTGTGATCCAGCCCGCCGCCCTGCTGTACGCATGACAGATCCGAATCTTCGTCTTCTTCCGGACCTCAACTTCGGGGAGTCGCAGCCGTGATCAGCGAGCCAAGCAGGCACTGCACGGTGGAGCTCCAGGCCCTGCCGTCGCGGATCGGTCAGGTCCGCAGAATCGTTTCAGCGCACTTGCGCTACTGGCATCTCGATGCCTTGATCGACCATGCGGCGCTCGGGGTCACCGAGCTGCTGACCAATGTTCACCGGCACGCACAGCCGGACAAGATGTGCACAGTCGAGATCGAGCTGCTGCTCGATCGCCTCACCGTCTCGGTCCACGACCACGACCCGCGGATACCGGACGTCGAGGGCCGAACCGGTTTCGTACACCCCCACGACGTGGACGAGTGGGCCACCTCGGGCCGCGGCCTGGCCATCATCGAGGCCGTCAGCGAGAGCTGGGGCATCCGTCCGCACGACGCCGGGAAGGCCATCTGGTTCACCCTTTCGGCGCCCACCCCCACCGTGGCCGTACCGTCGCACGCGCACGCCGTGTACGGCGCGACCACCGACGGCCCCTTCGTCGGCCACACCCGCTTCCACGGCGCCCACGGCACGAGCCTGGAGGGCGTCCCCTTCGGCTCGCCCAAGGAGCCGGCCCACGCCCCGACGGCGGCCCACTCGGCCCTGGCGGGCTGAGCGGGCGCGGCGCCGCACGGGATGTCGGAGGTCGGATATCGGATCATGGATCTTGGATCCAATATCCATGATCCAATATCCAATATCCGACCTCCCCCTCGTCACTCCGTCGCGATCGCTCGCAGCACGTCCAGGCGGGCGGCTCGCCGGGCCGGGCGCCAGGCCGCGACCGCGCCCGCCGCGAGGCCGACCAGGGCGACGACCGCGAGCTGGAGCAGTGGGACGGCGAAGGCGAACGCGCTGTCGCTCGCTCCGTCGGACGCCTTGACCAGGACCCAGCCGAGGAAGCCACCGAGCACCACGCCTCCGACCGTGCCGAAGGCCGCGACGAGGACGGACTCCCAGCGGACCATGGCCTTCAGCTGGGCCCGGGTCTGGCCGACGGCGCGCAGCAGCCCGAGTTCACGGGTGCGCTCGTGGATCGCGAGGGTCAGCGTGTTGGCGATCCCGAGCAGGGCGATGAGGACGGCGAGGGCGAGCAGGGCGTAGACCAGCGTGAGCATCATGTCGATGCCGCTCGCCGAGGACTCGGCGTACTCCGCCCGGGTCTGCACCTCCGGGTTGCCGTAGTCGGCGGCGACGTCCGCCACCGCCGCCTTGCCGGCCTGCGCCGAGACGCCGCCCGCGAAGCCGACGGCGACGAGCCGGTCGGAGTCCTGGGCGCGGTGCGGGGCCCAGGCCTCGCGGGTGACGACGTAGTCCCCGGCCAGTTCGGACTGTTCGTAGACGGCCTTGACGGTGAAGGTGCGCCGGCTGCCATCGGTGAAGGCGAGTTCGGTCGTGCTGCCCGGCTTCAGGCCGGACTTGTCGGCCTCAGTGTCGGCGACGGCGATGCCGTCGGTGCCGAGACCGTCCAGCGAGCCCCGGACATCGCCGAGGTCGAAGGCGCGGGCGAGCGCGGCAGGGTCGGTGACGGTCAGGGCCCGGCCCTCGCCGTCGATCTCCGCCACCCCCTGACCCAGGCCGACGGCGGTCTCCACCTCGGGCAGCTCCGCGAGCGCAGGAGCGAGCCGCGGGCTGAGCCCGCTGCCTCCGGCACCGAACGCCGGCGTGCTCACGGCCACGTCACCGGCGAAGGACCGGGAGACCGTCTGGTCCATGGTGGCCTTCAGCGAGGCGCCGAAGACCGTGAAGAGCGAGACGACGGCGACGCCGATCATCAGCGCGGTGGCGGTCGCGGCGGTCCGCTTCGGGCTGCGCAGGGCGTTGCGCCGGGCGAGCCCCCGGTTGGCGCCGCGCAGCGGCCCTCCGAGGATCCGTACAGCGAACGAGGAGGCCACCGGGCCGAGGACGACGAACGCGGCGAGCGCGAGCACCGCCCCCGCCGAGGCGAGCCACAGCGACGGCGTCGCGAGGACCCCGGTGAGCACCACGGCGACGGCGGCGAGCAGCAGACCCGTACCGACCAGGGCACGCACGCGTGAGGCACCCGAGTCGTCCACGGCGGTCTCGCGCAGGGCGGCCAGCGGCGCGGTCCGCCCGGCCTTCACGGCGGGCAGCAGGGCGGAGCCGACGCAGACCAGGAGGCCGACGGCGAAGGGCAGGGCCATGGACAGGCCACTGATCACCAGTTCCCCTTCGGGGAAGGCGAAGCCGATCGCCGGGAAGAGCGCCTGGAGCCCGGCCGCCACGCCGATGCCACCGAGGAGCCCCACCGCCGAGGCGACCAGACCGACGGCCACCGCCTCGACCAGCGTCGAGCCGACGATCTGGCGGCGGGAGGCGCCGAGGGCGCGCAGGAGCGCGTTCTCGCGGGTCCGCTGGGCAACCACGATGGCGAAGGTGTTGTGGATGGAGAAGACGGAGACGAGCAGCGCCACCCCGCTGAAGACCAGCAGGAACGTGGTGAAGAGGGTGAGGAACTGACCGGAGATCAGGTCGGTGTTCTCCTGCGCCGATTGCTCTCCGGTGATCGCCTCGACGCCTGCGGGCAGTACGGGGTCGAGTGCGGCGACGAGTTCCTGCTGCGAGGTGCCGGGGCCCGCCCGGACGAGGATGCTCGACGCGACGCCCGGCTTCGGCGTCAGGTACTTCTCGGCGTCGGCGCGGGTCATGCCGGTGTAGGTGACCTGGGCCATGCCGTCCTCGCCGCCGAAGGTGGCCAGGCCGACGACGGTGACCTTCACCGGGTCCGGGGTGCGCAGCACGGTGGTGTCGCCGACGGCCAGGTCGCCGGTCTTCGCGGCGCCCCTGTTCACGACGACCTCACCGGACCGCTCGGGCGCGCGGCCTTCGGCCAGGGCGTACGGGTTGAGGGCGGCGTCGTCGATCCAGTTGCCGGCGAGGGTGGGCGGGCCCTGGCCGCCGATGGGTTCGCCGTCGGCGCCGATGAGCTGTCCCGCGCCCTCGATCCGGGGCACGGCCGCGGCGACCCCGGGCACCTGGGCGACCTGGTCGGCGAGGGAGGCGGGGACGGAGTCACGGGTCCCCCGGCCCTCTCCCTCGACGGTGACCACGCTCGTACTGCGGACCACGGCGTCCGTGCCGCTGGTGGCGCTGCCGAAGAGCGAGTCGAAGCTCGTGCGCAGGGTGTCCCCCATGACGAGGGTGCCGGTGAGGAAGGCGACCCCGAGCAGGATCGCGGTGAGCGTGCCGACGAAGCGCCGCTTGTGCGCACGGAGCGCGGACAGGCTGAGTCGCAGGGAGGCGTTCATGACGGCACCGCCCCACGCTGCTCCCCGTCCGGTGTCCGCGAGCCGCCGTCGAAGGCCTTCATGCGGTCGAGGACGCGTTCGGCGGTCGGCTCGGCCATCCGGTCGACGAGCCGCCCGTCGGCGAGGAAGACGACCTCGTCGGCGTGGGCGGCGGCCACCGGGTCGTGGGTGACCATGACGACCGTACGGCCGGTCTGCCGGACGGTCCGGCCGAGCAGCCGCAGCACCTCCTCGCCGGAACGCGAGTCGAGGTTGCCGGTCGGCTCGTCGGCGAAGACGACCTCGGGGGTGCCCGCGAAGGCCCTGGCGACCGCGACCCGCTGCTGCTGGCCGCCGGAGAGCTGGCTCGGCCGGTGGTGGAGCCGGTCGCGGAGGCCGACGGTGTCGACGAGAGCGTCCAGCCAGGCCCGGTCGGGGACGGTTCCGGCGAGGTCCAGGGGCAGGGTGATGTTCTCGGCGACGGTCAGGGTGGGCAGCAGGTTGTACGCCTGGAAGACGAAGCCGATCCGCTCGCGGCGCAGCAGGGTGAGCCGCCGGTCGTCGAGGGTGGAGAGGTCCGTGTCGCCGATGATCGCGGACCCGGAGGTGAGCGTGTCGAGACCGGCGGCGCAGTGCATGAGCGTGGACTTGCCGGACCCCGAGGGGCCCATGATCGCGGTGAAGCGGCCGACCGGGAAGTCGACGCTCACCCCGTCCAGCGCCCTGACCTCGGTGTCTCCGCCGCCGTAGACCTTGACGGCGTCCACGACCCGGGCGGCGGCGCGGGCGGTGCGCGGGACGGTGCCGGGGGCGGTGCTCGTCATCGCGCACGCCCCTTGGGCCCCGCCGTGCGGCCGAACTGCTCCTCCAGGACCGTCAGCCGCCGCCAGTACTCGTCCTCGTCGATCTCGCCGGCCGCGAACCGGTGGCCGAGCAGCGCGATCGGCGACTGCTCGTCGTAGGCGGGTCGCGGTCCCGGGCCGCGCCTGCCGCGCCATCCGGTGCGGCGCAGCACGGTGACGACGGTGAGGATCACGGCCGCCCAGACGAGGGGGAAGAAGAGGACCCAGGGGCCGGGACCCGCGTAGGCGAGAGTGTTCATGAGGCTCAGCTCCTCGTACAAGTGTGTCGCGTCTGTCGATGCTTCGAGCCTCGCTCGCGGAGGGGATGCGAGTCGTCGTACGGCCAGCGGCTTCGTCCGTACGCCGTGGGGAGTACGGAGCCTGGGAGCGGGAGCAGATCGGCGCCCGCGGACTTCTGTACCTACTGGTATGTACACTCGCCTCATGACGACGTCCGAGCGACTCATCGAGGCCACCCGCGAGCTGCTCTGGGAGCGCGGCTACGTGGGGACGAGCCCCAAGGCGATCCAGCAGGCCGCCGGGGCGGGGCAGGGCAGCATGTACCACCACTTCGCCGGGAAGCCGGATCTTGCGCTCGCCGCGATCCGCCGCACGGCGGAGGAGATGCGGGCCGTGGCCGAGGTGTCCTTGAGCGGCGGAGGATCGGCGTACGCGCGCGTGGAGGCGTATCTGCTGCGCGAGCGCGACGTGTTGCGCGGCTGCCCGATCGGCCGGCTGACGATGGACCCGGACGTGATGGCGAGCGAGGAGCTGCGCGCGCCGGTCGACGAGACCCTCGGCTGGCTGCGCGGCCGGCTCGCGTCCGTGATCCAGGAGGGCCTGGACAGCGGCGAGTTGGCGGGCCCGCCGGATCCGGCCGAGCTGGCGGCCACGATCGTGGCGACCGTGCAGGGTGGCTACGTGCTGGCCCGCGCCTCGGGCTCCCCCGCCGCCTTCGACACCGCCGTGCGGGGGCTGCTCGCCCTGCTCGGCCGGCTGTCGTCCCGTACCGCCTGAGCACCTGCCCAGCTGAGCACCCTCCCGGCTGCGCACTTCCCAACTCAGCACCCTCCCGGCTGAGCATCCTCACCAGAAGCGGAGACCGCCCCATGCACGCGATGCAGTACGAGATCACCCTCCCCGCCGACTACGACATGGAGGTCATCCGCACGCGGGTCGCGACCAAGGGTCACCTGCTCGACGACTTCCCCGGGCTCGGCCTCAAGGCGTACCTGATGCGGGAGCGCGCGGACGGGTCGCCGGTCAATCAGTACGCCCCGTTCTATCTCTGGAGCACCCCGGAAGGCATGAACTCCTTCCTCTGGGGCCCCGGTTTCCAGGGGATCGTGAACGACTTCGGCCGGCCGGTGGTGCAGCACTGGACGGGCCTCGCGTACGGGGAGGGTCCGGCGGCCGCCGACGCGCCGACGACCGCGACCCGCCGGAAGTCCCCGGTAGCGGAGGGCATCACGCCGGGCGACGCGGTGGCGGAGGCGATCGGGGAGCACGGGAAGGAGTCCGGGCGCGAGGGCGTCGTCGCGAGCGCGCTCGCGATCGATCCCCGGCACTGGGAGCTGCTGTCCTTCACCCTGTGGGCGGAGGGCGCGAAGATCCCCGCCGATGCGGGTGAGCGCTTCCAGGTGCTCCATCTGTCCGCGCCGGAGCGGGACTTGCTGGCCGACTGACCGGGACTCAGCCGACCGGGACGAGGGTGAGGTAGGCCATGTTGAGGACGCCTCGGTAGCCGTTCAGCCAGGACGACCGCTGGCGGTCGACGCGTTCGCGGGTCTCGGTGGCGAGCGGGTGGTCGGGGTGGGCAGCGAGCCAGAGTTCGGTGTCGTAGCGGTAGCCGGACTCGAACTCCTCCCACTCCTCCCGGCTCGCCGTCTCGATCCACGCGGGCCGGAATCCCTCCTCGATCGCGAGGTCGACGAGCGCGCCGAGGCCGAGGTGGTCGCCGACGTGCGCACCGGGCCACATGCGGGCGAGCTCCTCGTCCGTGGGGGTGCGTTCCCAGAAGCCCTCCCCGAGGACGACCCTGCCGCCGGGCCGGATCAGTCGGCGCAGCTCACGCAGGGCGGCGGCCGGGTCGTGGGGCTGATCCGGCTCGCACAGCGCCTGGCTGGAGCCGAGGCAGAGGACCGCGTCGACGGGGCCGCGCGTGGTGCCGAGCGCCGACTCCGCCACGAACGCGACGCGCTCGTCGAGCCCGCGCTCCTTGGCCAGGTCCCGGCCCCTGGCCAGATCCTCGGCGTTGATGTCGAGCCCGACACCGGTCGCGCCGGGGACGGCCTCCAGGACGCGGAGCAGCAACTCGCCCCAGCCGCAGCCGATGTCGAGCACGGTGGCCGGCTCGCTCTCGGCGATCCGGCGGATCATACGGACGGCGCGGGCCTCGGAGAGCGGCCCGTGGAAGGTCAGACTGCCGAGGCGCGGCGGAAGATCGAAATCGGTCATGAGGTGGAACGGTAGTTGCCCGGGGGCGGCTTGCCGAACGGTTTGCCGAGCGGATGGCCAGACGGTTTGCCGAGCGCGCCGGCGCTGCGTGCCCCGGCGGGCCTCGCGCCCCGGCGTCCCGCGTGCCCCGGCGTCCCCCCGTGCGTCAGGCCGCCGAGCGGCCCAGGGCGGCCAGCGGGTCGTCCAGGACCGGCTGCCAGGCCAACTCCGCCGCGCCCACCAGGCTGTTGTGGTCGAGCGTGCACGCGAGGATCGGCACGCCGCCGCTGCGGCCCCACAGGCTGCGGTCTGCGACGACCGCGCGGAGCCGGTCGGGGTCGGCGTCGAGCAGTTCGCGATGGAGCCCGCCGAGGATGATCCGGTCCGGGTTGAGGATGTTCACCAGGCCCGCGAGGCCGAGGCCGAGCCGGTCGATCAGCTCCTCGGTGGCGGCCCGCACGCCCGGCTCGTCCGGGCTGGTACGGAGCAGGTCGCGGGCCTGCTGCAGCAGCGACACCTCCGGGCCCGGGTCGCGGCCCGCGACCGTGAGGAAGGCGAGCGGGTCGGTCTCGACGTCAAGGCAGCCCCGGCTTCCGCAGTGGCACGGGCGGCCCTCCGGGTTGACCGTGAGGTGCCCGACTTCCAGGGCGAGGCCCGAACTGCCGGTGTGCAGGCGGCCGTCGAGCACGAGCGCGCCGCCGACGCCCCGGTGGCCGGTGGCCACGCAGAGCAGGTCCTTGGCTCCCCGGCCGGCGCCGTGCCGGTGTTCGGCGAGGGCGGCGAGGTTGACGTCGTTGCCGGTGAAGGCGGGGCCCTCGATGCCCGCGGCGCGGACGCGTTCGGCGAAGATCTCCCGTACCGGCGCGCCGGCAGGCCAGGCCAGGTGGAGCGGGTTGAGGGCGGTGCCCTCGGGTTCGGCGACCGCCGAGGGGGCGGCGAGCCCGGCCCCCACGCAGCGGCGGCCGCTCGCGCGGAGCAGGGCGGCGCCGGCGTCCACGACCTCGCCGAGGACCTGGGCGGGGTCGGCGGAGACGGTGACACAGCCGGGCGCGGTGGCGACGATCGTGCCGCCGAGGCCGACGAGCGCGGCGCGGAAGCCGTCGGCGTGGACCTGGGCGGCGAGGGCGACGGGGCCCTTCTCGTCGACGGCGAGCCGGTGCGAGGGGCGACCCTGGGAGCCCGCGGCGGCGCCGGGGTTGGAGTCGACGCGGATCAGGCCGAGGGCTTCGAGTTCGGCGGCGACGGCGCCGGCCGTGGCGCGGGTGACGCCCAGTTCGGCGGTGAGCACGGCACGGGTCGGCGCTCGGCCCGTGTGCACCAGTTCCAGCGCGGGCCCGAGCGCGCCGCGCCCCCTGTCGAGCCGTGTTTTGGTCGTGGTCGCCTTGCCGTTCATGGGGGCGAGTCTCCCATGATCGGACCGGGTCGCGGTCTGCGCGGGCCGGATGCGGGGATACGGCGCGGGGGTAGGGCGCGGACGGTGACGGGGGCCCGCCGTCCACGCGGGCGGTGCCGAGGCACCGCGCGGCCGAGACCGAGCCCGATGGGGCCGAGACCGGGCGCCGTGTAGGCCGGGACCGGCGCCGAGCGGGCGGAGACCGGTGCCGAGGGATCCAAGACCCGGTGCCGAGCGACCCGCCGGTTGAAATCCGTACCGCCTCGCCCCTATCCTGAGTTTGTGCCGCTACTAAACAAAGTACGGACGGCCGTACCGGGGGGCCCTGGCGGAGACACCGCCCCCTCCCTGTCCCGCCTCCGCTCCGCCCTGACCCTCTTCTTCGCCCTCGACGGCTTCCTGTTCGCCGGCTGGGTGGTCCGGATCCCGGCCATCAAGCAGCAGACCGGCGCCTCCGCCAGCGACCTCGGGCTCGCGCTGCTCGGGGTCTCGGCCGGCGCGGTGGTCACCATGACGCTCACCGGCCGGCTCTGCCGGCGCCACGGCAGCCACGCCGTCACCGTCGCCACCGCGGTCCTGCTCTCGCTCTCCATCGCGCTGCCCGCCCTCACCCGCTCCCCGCTCGCCCTGGGCCTCGTCCTGCTGGTCTTCGGCGCGGCGTACGGCGGGATCAACGTGGCGATGAACAGCGCCGCCGTCGACCTGGTGGCCGCGCTGCGCCGCCCCGTGATGCCGTCCTTCCACGCGGCGTTCAGCCTCGGTGGGATGCTCGGCGCGGGGCTCGGCGGCCTCGTCGCCGGGAGCGTGTCACCCACGGCGCATCTCCTCGGCCTGACGGTCGTCGGCCTGCTCCTGACGGCTGCCGCAGGTCCCGTACTGCTCCGCGAGCCTTCCCCCGCCCCGCCGGAGGCCGCCCCGGCCGCGAGCGGCGCCAGGACACGAGGCAAGACCGGTGCGCGCGGGCTCGTCGTCGTCTTCGGGGTCATCGCGCTCTGCACCGCGTACGGCGAAGGCGCCCTGGCCGACTGGGGCGCCCTCCACCTGGAGCAGGACCTCCACGCGCACCCCGGCCTCGCCGCCGCCGGCTACTCCCTCTTCGCGCTCACGATGACCATCGGTCGGCTCTCCGGCACCGCGCTCCTCGAACGCCTCGGCCAGACCCGCACCCTCGTGGCGGGCGGGGCGACGGCAGCGGCGGGGATGCTGCTCGGCGCGCTCGCGCCCAGCGTCTGGGCCGCCCTGCTCGGCTTCGCCGTGACCGGCCTCGGACTGGCGAACATCTTCCCCGTCGCCGTGGCACGGGCGGGCGCGCTCGCCGGTCCGAGCGGCGTGGCCACCGCCTCCACCCTCGGCTACGGCGGCATGCTGCTCGGACCGCCCTCCATCGGCTTCCTCGCCGACTGGTTCTCCCTGCCGCTCGCCCTGACCACCGTCGCCGTCCTCGCGGCGGGCGCCGCCGTGATCGGCTACGCGGCCCGCAACGCGCAGGCCCCGACGGCCGGGTGAGCGATCCGGGCATCGAGCCAGCCGTCGGGCCCGCCCTGACAGAATCCGGCGTATGACGTTCGTGACGCTCATGACGGTGGACGAGCACATCGCGGCCCTCGACACGGCGGGTACGTCCCTCGCGGACGCCGCCGCGACGGTCGGCCCGGACGCCGATGTGCCGACCTGCCCCGGCTGGCGGGTACGGGACCTCCTGCGCCACACGGCGATGGTCCACCGCTGGGCGACGGGCTTCGTCGCCGAGAGCCACGCCTCCTACCGCCCCGCCGATCCCGAACCCGACCTCGACGGCGACGACCTGCTCGCCCACTTCCGCACCGGCCACGACCGCCTGGTGGACGCACTGCGCGCGGCGCCCGCGTCCCTGGGGTGCTGGACGTTCCTGCCCGGCGCGCCCCCGCTCTCCTTCTGGGCGCGGCGCCAGGCGCACGAGACGACGGTCCACCGCGTGGACGCCGAGTCGGCGCTGCCCGCGCACGGCGCCGGACCCGTGGCCCCCGCCCTCGCGGCGGACGGCATCGACGAGTTGCTGTGCTCCTTCCACGCCCGCGAGCGCAGCCGAGTACGGACGCCGGAGCCGCGCGTCCTGCGGGTCCGCGCCACGGACACCGGTGACGTGTGGACCGTACGGCTGTCACCGGAGGCACCGCGCACGGAACGCGGCGGGCCCGACGCCCCAACCCCTGCCGACTGCGAACTGAGCGGTCCCGCCGACCGCCTCTACCTCACCCTCTGGAACCGGCTGCCCGACAGCGCGGTGACCGTGGCGGGCGACGCGTCCCTCGCCCGGCTCTGGCGGGAGACGTCGGCGATCGTCTGGTCGTAACAGTCCTGCACAGGAGTCATCAGCCCAGCCAGCCCGGGCGGACCAGCCCCGACTCGTAGGCGAGGACGACCAGTTGGGCGCGGTCGCGGGCGCCGAGCTTCACCATGGTGCGGCTCACGTGCGTCTTGGCGGTCAGGGGGCTGACGACCAGGCGCCGGGCGATCTCCTCGTTCGACAGGCCGATGCCGACCAGGGCCATCACCTCCCGTTCCCGCTCGGTCAGTTCGTCCAGGCCGCTCACGGCGGCCGGGGCTTTCGAGCGGGCCGCGAACTCCTCGATGAGCCGTCGTGTCACGCCCGGCGAGAGGAGGGCGTCGCCGTGGACGACGGCGCGTACGGCCCGGACCAGCTCCTCCGGTTCGGTGTCCTTCACGAGGAAGCCGGAGGCTCCGGAGCGGATCGCCTCGAAGACGTACTCGTCGAGCTCGAACGTGGTCAGCATGACCACCTTCACCGCGCCGAGCCCGGGGTCGGCGGTGATCGCGCGCGTGGCGGCGAGGCCGTCGAGCCGGGGCATCCGGATGTCCATGAGGACGACGTCCGGGCGCAGTTCGCGGGTCGTGCCCACCGCCTCCTCGCCGTCGGCGGCCTCGCCCGCCACCTCGATGTCGGGCTGGGCGTCCAGGAGCGCGCGGAAGCCCGCCCGTACGAGCGCCTGGTCGTCGGCGAGCAGCACACGGATCACGGCGTCTCCTTCGGGCGGACGGGAAGGACGGCGCGCACCCGGAAGCCGCCGTCCGGGCGGGAGCCCGCCTCGATCGTGCCACCGAGCGCGGTGGCCCGCTCCCGCATCCCGGCGAGTCCGTTGCCGCTGCCGCCTGCGTCGCCGCCGGTCGCGGGTCCTTCGTCGTCGACGCGGAGCTCCACGCGGCCGGGCCCGTAGCCGATCACGACGCTCGCGGTACGGGACCCGGAGTGGCGGACCACGTTGGTCAACGCCTCCTGGACGATCCGGAAGGCCGCGAGGTCCGTGCCCGGCGGGAGCGGTACGGGCTCCCCCTCGGTCGACGTCCGTACGGTGAGCCCCGCGGACGCCGCCTGTTCGACCAGCTCCGGGAGCCGGTCGAGGCCGGGCGCGGGGGTGCGCGGGGCCTCGCCGGGGGCGCGCAGGGTGTCGAGGACCTGGCGGACCTCCCCGAGCGCCTCCTTGCTCGCGGCCTTGATGGTGGTCAGCGCGGTGCGGGCCTGCTCGGGGTCGGTGTCCAGGAGCGCGAGGCCGACGCCCGCCTGGACGTTGATGACGGAGATCGAGTGGGCGAGCACGTCGTGCAGCTCGCGGGCGATCCGCAGCCGCTCCTCGTCGGCGCGGCGCCGCTCGGCCGCCGCGCGTTCGGCCCGCTGGGCGGCCCACTGTTCGCGGCGGACCCGGACCAGTTCGGAGGCGGCGAGGATCGCGACGACGAAGGCGAAGACGGGGATCTCCTGGCCCCAGGGCGCGGCGGAGTCTCCGGCAGGGGGCAGGTGGCGGTAGAGCCAGTGGGCGATCAGCAGGTGCCCCGCCCACAGCAGGCCGAGCGCCCACCAGGCGGCGCGCCGGTGGCCCTGCACGACCGCCGCGAAGCAGGCCACGGCGACGAGGAGGAAGACCGGGCCGTAGGCGTAACCGGCGCCGAAGTAGACGAGCGTGACGGCGGCGGTACCGAAGACCACGGGGACCGGGTGGCGGTGTCGCAGCAGGAGCAGCGCGGAGCCGAGGAGCAGCAGCGAGCGGCCGAGGAGGTCCAGCGACTCGCGGTCCGGCTGGTTCCTGGCCGCGAAGCCCGAGCCGACCATGACGAAGACGGCGAGCAGGAGGGTGGACCGCCAGGGCAGCCCGTCGCCGGGCTCGCGGTCGGCCCAGCGCAGCGGCCAGGGCGGTCCGCCCGGCGCACCACGCGCCCAGGGCGGACCGCCGTATCCGTGTCTGCGCTGTTCGTCCATGTCCGCCACGCTAGACGCGGTCGGGCGGCGGGAGCGTCAGCCGGGCGTGGTGATCGGGCGTACTCCCGCCGTAGTACGTCCTCCCTCACTGCTCCTGCCGGACCGCTCCGCGCAGGCCAGGGCCCGGGCCGCTGCGAACTGGGCCCGGTATCCCCACGCGGCCGACGGACGCTCGCGACGCTCATCGGCACCTCCCCGGCCCCGACAGCCTCCTCTTCCCCGCGAACGAACCGCGCCGGCGTCAGACGCCGATGTCCCGGACGCTGATGTCCTCGAGGGACTCCCGGCGTACGAGTGTCCGCGCGGTGCCGTCGACCACGGCGACGACCGGGGGGCGCCCGACCAGGTTGTAGCCGGAGGCCATGGAGAGGTGGTACGCCCCCGCCACCGGAACGGCGAGCAGGTCTCCCTGGTGCACGTCGCCGGGCAGCGGCACGTCCTGGGCGAGGAGGTCGCCGGCCTCGCAGTGGCGGCCGACGACGGTGACGCAACGGGGCTCGGCGGTCGAGTGACGGCCGATGAGCCGGGGCGCGTACCGCACTCCGTACAGCGCGGGCCTGGGGTTGTCGCTCATGCCTCCGTCGACGGCGACGAAGGTCTGCGTCCCGGTGCGCTTGACGGCGAGGACCCGGTAGAGGCAGATGCCGGCCGGGCCGACGATCCCCCGCCCCGGCTCGATCGCGAGGCGGGGGACGGACAGCTTCGCCTTGCCGCAGCCGTCCTCCAGTTCGGCGCGGACCCGCGCGGCGAGGGCCGGCACGTCGAGGCTCTCCTCGCCGGGCCGGTAGGCGATGCCGTGTCCGCCGCCGATGTTCAACTGGGGCATTTCCAGGCCGTGTTGTTCCCTGATTCGGGCCATCAGCCCGATCATGCGGCGCACGGCGGAGACGTACGGCCGCACGGTGGTGATCTGCGAGCCGATGTGGCAGTGCAGTCCGACGAGTTCGAGGCGCGGCTGGCCGAGCACCCGGGCGATCGCGTGCTGCGCGGATCCGTCGGCGACCGACAGGCCGAACTTCTGATCCTCCGTACCCGTACGGATGTGGGCGTGTCCGCCGGCCGCGACGCCGGGGACGACCCGCACCATGACCTGCTGCCGCTCGCCCGCGGGGACGAGGGCGGCGAGGCGCGCGATCTCCGACGTACTGTCCAAGACGACCCGTCCGACGCCGAGGCGGACGGCCGTCGCGAGGTCCTCCGGGCTCTTGGCGTTGCCGTGGAGGACGATCCGCTCCGGCGGGAAGCCGCTGGTGACCGCGAGGGTCAGCTCGCCGGCGGAGCAGACGTCGAGGCCGAGGCCCTCCTCGCGGACCCAGTTGATCAGGCCGCGGCAGAGGAAGGCCTTGGCCGCGTAGAGGACGTCGGCGCCGGGGAAGGCGGTGCGGTACGCGCGGCAGCGGTCCCGTACCTCCTGCTCGTCCAGGACGTAGAGGGGCGTACCGAAGCGTTCGGCGGTCTCGGTGAGCGAGGCACCGCCGACGCTCAGGTCGCCGCCGCGCTCGGCGCGGGTGGAGCGGGGCCAGATCGACAGGCCCTCGGGCTCGTGGTCGGCCGCCGAACGGCTCTCCAGCGAGATGGTCATGACGCTCCCTCAGCCGATCAGCAGGTTGACACAGGAGACGCAGGAGACGACGGCACCGGCGATCGCCACGCGCAGGAGACCGACGCGCCGCGGGTCCCGGCGCCAGGCGGGCTGCCCGGGGGCCTGCGTCGGCGCGTGTGCGCGGGCGGGCGCGGGCGCGCGGGTGTGGGCGGGCGCGGAGCTCGGGGGGTCGACGGTGAGGTCGGTGACGCCCAGCGGCGCGGTGAGGGCGCGGAGCGCGGGCTCGGAGAGCCTGATGCAGGCGTGGTCGGCGCCGAGGGTGGCGCAGAGCTTGGCCCGGGTGGTGAAGCCGACGGCGGTACGGCGGCCGAGGGGCGTGCGGAAGAGACGGGCGGAACAGCCCGCGGGACCCGACCGGACGGGGACGAACAGCGGTCCGGCCGGGACGGGTTCGGAAGGCTCGGGGTCCTCGGCGTACGTGGTGTCGGACATGGCATTCCCCTCACGACATGGTGTGCCTCGGAGCCGCCCGGCCCGGTCGGCCGTGCGCGCTCCTGTGACGCTATGCCCGTCGCCCCGGGCGTCGGAGAGTTCGCTGACGCGTGCTTGACGGTGAAGCGGCCACCCGTAACGTGCTCATGACGGGGTGGCCGCGCCGGCCGACTCGTGGCCAGGGACGGGCTACCGGCGAGACTCCGCCTTGGGCAGGAGGCCGATGTCGCGGCCGAGGCGGGCGGCGGCCGTGCTGAAGAACGTCTCCCGGTCCTCGACGACCCGGTTGAACTGGCCGAACACCTCGAAGGAGACGAGCCCGAAGAGCTGCGACCAGGCTGCGACCATGGCGAAGGCGAGGGCGGGCGGCAGATCGTGGGCGAAGTCGGCGGCCATCCGTTCCGCCTCGGGGCGCAGGGCGGCGGGGACGGGCGGCGGGGCGATGCCGTCGGTGGTGAAGGCCTCGCGGGCGATGGCGATCAGGACGAGCGCGACGCGCGACGCGGGCTCGATGGTGTCCTGCGGGGCGGAGTAGCCGGGCACCGGGGAACCGTAGATCAGGGCGTACTCGTGGGGATGGGCGACGGCCCAGGCACGGACGGCCCGGCAGACGGCGGTCCAGCGGGCGAGGTGGTCGTTCGGGGCGGTGGCGGCGCGGGAGTCGGCGAGGGCCTGCTCGGCGGCGGCGCCGACCGCGTCGTAGGCGTCGACGATGAGGGCGGTGAGGAGGTCGTCACGGCTGGGGAAGTAGCGGTAGAGCGCGGACGACACCATGCCGACCTCGCGGGCGACGGCGCGCAGGGAGAGCTTGGCCGCGCCTTCGGCGGCGAGCTGGGTGCGGGCCTCGTCCTTGATGGCGGCGGTGATCTCGATACGGGCGCGGGCGCGGGCTCCTTGGACGCTGGTCATGGGGAACAGTGTGCCACTTTTCGGAGCACTGCTCCAAAGGGAGTGCATCAGACTGAAACAAGAGCGCCACACCGAATTGAGAGCACTGCTCTTGCTTTGGTGCGGCGATCCGTGCACACTGATCTCAAGAGAGAGCAGTGCTCACACTTTCCTTGCTCATCGATCGCCTCGGAGGCACCCATGTCCGCTCAGTCCAGCCCCGCTCAGCCCGGCGCCTACGTCGCGAAGCCCGGCTGGTTCACGGTGAACGTCCTGAACAGGACCGTCGCGTGGCTCACCCGCCGGGGCGTCAGCGTCTGGGGCTCCCGCGTCCTCGCGGTGCGCGGCCGCAAGAGCGGCGAGTGGCGCCGTACGCCCGTCAACCTGCTGACCGTGGACGGCACGCAGTACCTCGTGGCGCCGCGCGGCCACGTCCAGTGGACCCACAACATGCGGGCGGCCGGCGGCGGCGAGCTGCACCTGGGCAAGCAGGTGCAGCCGTTCACCGCCGTCGAGCTGACCGACGACGAGAAGCCCGCCCTCCTGCGCGCCTACCTCAAGCGCTGGAAGGCGGAGGTGGGGGTCTTCTTCGACGGGGTCGGCCCGGACTCCACGGACGCCGAGCTGCGCGCGATCGCCCCCAAGCACCCGGTCTTCCGGATCACTCCGACCGCGTGACCCCGGAACCCGAGGGGCCCGAACCGTCGGACGCGTCCGGCCCGTCCGTCGGCCCCACCGCGCCCGGCCCCGCCGCGCCCGGACCTGCCGACTCCGGATCCCCGGACACGTCCGGCGCCTCCGAAACGGCGGCCGTCACCTCCGCCGCACCGGCCCCGGGGTCGACCGAGGCCGCCCCCGACCCCGACTCCGACTCCGACCGCTCCGACTCCGCCCCCGCCTGCGCCGCCTCCGACTGCGCCGCCACGCCTCGGAGCGTCGTCCCGCCCGTCGGCGCCATCCGGCGGTCGAGGACGTCGAGCGCCCGCCGGGCGACTCCGTTCGAGCGGACGAGGCCGGCCAGCGAGCTGGAGCCCCGGGTGATGTCCGCGAACGCGTTCCAGGCCGGGCGCAGCCCCGTGAGCGTGGCGTGCAGCAGTCCGGGCCGGCGCTCGAAGAGGGCGAGCATCCGCCGTCCGACCGCCATCTCCACGCCGAGGCCCGCCTTGATGGCGAAGGCGTAGTTCAGCGCCTGGCGGCGCGCGTCGACGGCGTCGTTCGACTCGGCGATCCGTACCGCCCACTCCCCCGCGAGGCGGCCCGAGCGCAGCGCGAAGGAGATGCCCTCCCGCGTCCACGGCTCCAGGAGTCCCGCCGCGTCGCCGCAGACCAGGACCCGGCCGCGCGAGAGCGGCGAGTCGTCGCTCCGGCACCGCGTCAGATGCCCGGAGGAGATGGACGGCTCGAAGCCCGCGAGCCCGAGGCGGGCGATGAAGTCCTCGAGATAGCGCTTGGTGGCCGCGCCCTCGCCGCGCGCCGAGATGACGCCGACGGTGAGCGTGTCGCCCTTGGGGAAGACCCAGCCGTAGCTGCCGGGCATCGGCCCCCAGTCGATGAGGACCCGTCCCTTCCAGTCCTCGGCCACCGACGCCGGAACCGGGATCTCCGCCTCCAGGCCGAGGTCGACCTGGTCGAGCTTCACTCCGACATGGGCCCCTATCCGGCCCGCGCTGCCGTCGGCGCCGACGACGGCCCGGGCCAGCAGGGTCTCGCCGTCCGCGAGGACGACGGCGACCGTGCGCCGGTCGGGCACGGCGGGGCCGTGCTGTTCGACCCGGGAGACGGTGACGCCCGTGCGCAGCTCGGCGCCCGCCTTCTGCGCCTGCTCGACGAGACCGGCGTCGAACTCGGGCCGGTTGATGAGGCCGAAGAGCATGCGGCGCGAGCGGCGCGTGCGTGCGAAGCGGCCGTTCAGGGAGAAGGTGACGGCGTGCACCCGGTCCTGCAGGGGCAGTTCGAAACCGGGCGGGAGCGCGTCCCGCGAGGGGCCGATGATGCCTCCGCCGCAGGTCTTGTACCGGGGCAGTTCGGCCTTCTCCAGGAGCAGCACGCGGCGTCCGGCGACCGCGGCCGCGTACGCCGCCGAGGCGCCGGCGGGACCGGCCCCGACGACGACCACGTCCCAGACCGTCGCGGCGTCCTGCGACTCTTCCGCGCGTACCTCTTCGGCGTCTGCGTTCTCGCTGCTCACGATGTGCTTCTGCTCCTGATCCGACGATGATCCAAGCTCTCGGGGCATCCTACGGCGCGGCCCTCGGGACCCCGCGCCGTAGGATCGGCGATACGTTCGCCGTACCACCGATACACGGCGACACCCTCACAACGTCGCACCCACCAGGAGCGTGCCCATGACCGCGAATCCGATCGCCGAGACCGTCGCAGGCCTGATGCCCCGTGCCAAGACGGAGCTCACGGAACTCGTGGCATTCGAGTCGGTGGCGGACGAGGCGGTGGCTCCCCGCAGCGAGTGCGAGGGGGCGGCGAACTGGGTGGCGGACGCGCTGCGCGCCGAGTCCTTCGAGGACGTGGCCCTGCTCGACACCCCCGACGGTTCGCAGTCGGTCTACGGCGTGTTGCCCGGCCCGGCCGGCGCGCCGACCGTCCTCCTCTACGCGCACTACGACGTGCAGCCGAAGCTGGACGAGTCGGCGTGGGTCACGCCGCCGTTCGAGCTGACGGAGCGCGAGGGACGCTGGTACGGGCGTGGCGCGGCGGACTGCAAGGGCGGGTTCATCATGCATCTGCTCGCGCTGCGCGCCCTGAAGGCGAACGGCGGGGTGCCCGTCACGGTCAAGATGATCGTGGAGGGTTCGGAGGAGCAGGGCACGGGCGGGCTCGAGCGGTACGCCGAGGCGCACCCGGAGCTGCTGACGTCGGACGCGATCGTGATCGGCGACACGGGCAACTTCCGGCTCGGTCTGCCGACGGTCACCGCGACCCTGCGCGGCATGACGATGATCCGGGTCCAGATCGACACCCTTGAAGGCAACCTGCACTCGGGCATGTTCGGCGGCGCGGCGCCCGACGCGCTGGCCGCGCTGATCCGGGTCCTGGACACGCTGCGCGCCGAGGACGGTTCGACGGTCATCGACGGTCTGCCGGCGGACGCGGTGTGGGAGGGCCTGCAGTACCCGGACGACGACTTCCGTGCGGACGCGAAGGTCCTGGCGGGCGTCGGTCTCCCGGGCAACGGCACGGTCGCGGACCGGCTCTGGGCCCGTCCGGCCGTCACCGTCATCGGCATCGACTGCCACCCGGTGGCCGGTGCGACGCCGTCGATCCCGTCGACCGCGCGGGCGCAGATCAGCCTGCGGGTGCCGCCGGGCCAGGACGCCGCCGAGGCGACGAAGCTGCTGTACGCGCACATCGAGAAGCGTGTGCCGTGGAACGCCCGGGTGTCGTTCGAGCAGGTCGGCCAGGGCCAGGCGTTCCGGGCGGACGTGACGAGCCCGGCGTACGTCTCGATGGCGGAGGCGATGAAGGTCGCGTACCCCGGTCAGGAGATGCAGACCTCCGGCATGGGCGGCTCGATCCCGCTCTGCAACACGCTCGCCTCGCTCTACCCGGAGGCGGAGATCCTGCTCATCGGTCTGAGCGAGCCGGAGGCGCGGATCCACGCGGTGAACGAGTCGGTGTCGCCGGAGGAGCTGGAGCGGCTCGCGGTGGCGGAGGCGCACTTCCTGCAGAACTACGCCCGCTCGAAGCAGGGTTGAGCGGACCGGGTTTAAGCGTTGGGCGAAGCTCGCCGAAAGCGTAGTTCGATGCGGCGGACCTGCGGGGCTCCGTAGGTTCGCCGTATGGAACTGATGGAACTGAGCGAGATCAATCCCCGACTGCACATGCTGCACTTCTCCATAGGCCAGGCCTATCTGTGGCGGGACGGGGAGGAGTTGACCCTGATCGACGCCGGCTGGGTGGGCTCGGCGGACGAGATCGAGACGGCGGTACGGGGCGTGGGCCTGGACCCCGCCCGTATCCGCCGGATCGTGCTCACCCACTGCCACCGCGACCACGTGGGCTCCGCGCAGGAGTTGGCCGACCGCTTCGGCGCGCGGATCCTGGCCCACCGCCTGGACGCGCCGGTGATCCGGGGCGAGGCCCCGGTCCCCGAACCGGACCTGCTCGACTGGGAACTCCCGCTGTACGCACACGGCCTGACCGTCCCCGAGGCCCCGCCCACCCGCGTCGACCGGGAGGTGGAGGACGGCGAGGAGCTGGGCTTCGGCGACGGCGCGATCGTGGTGCACACCCCGGGCCACACGCCCGGTTCGATCGCGGTCCATCTGCCGGAACACGGCGTCCTGTTCACCGGCGACACGGTCGCGTCGGTGCAGGGGGTGACCTTCGGCGTGTTCCACGTGGACCGCGATCGCGCGATGCAGTCGATGCGCCGCCTGGCCGACCTGAAGCCCTCGGTCCTGTGCTGCGGCCACGGCGCCCCGGTGACGGAGGACACGGCACGCCAACTGGCGGAGGCGGTGGGCTAGTTGTTACGGGAGGCGGCCAGAGTGGTCAGCCGACGGGGACGCCCGCCTCCAGGTTGAGGACCGTGCCGCGTTCGCGGGCTCTGAGGGCCCAGCGGAGGCGGCGGTAGCGGACCGGGGGGAGGAGTTCGGCGGCCTCGTCCTCGGTGACGAAGCGCCAGCCGCGGAGTTCGGCGCCGGGCAGCAGGAGCCGGTCCGCCTCCGCCGAGGCGAGGCGGCCGCCGTCGAAAAGGAGGCGCAGGCCGCCGAAGCCGGGGGGCTGGGGGCGTTCCCAGTCGACGAGCAGAAGCCGGGGAACGGCGTCGAGTTCTATCCCTATCTCCTCGGCCACCTCGCGCATGCCCGCGCGGGCGGGCGGCTCGCCCGGTTCGACGACGCCGCCGGGGAACTCCCAGCCCGGCTTGTAGGTGGGATCGACGAGAAGGAAACGATCCTGCTCGTCGAAGAGCAGGACTCCGGCGGCCAGCGTCTCCCCGGTGGGTTCGGGCGTCTGGACGATGCCGCAGGGGGCCGCGAGGCCGGCGTGGACGGCCTCGGCGACGGCCTTGGCGGTCTCGGCGGGCGTGAGGAGCGAGTTGTCGACGGTGTAGGCATCGGCGGCGAGCCAGCCCAGCGCGTCGCGGAACGGCTCGATCCGGGCGTGGCACCACTGGCGGGCGCGCTCGGCGCCCTCCGGATCGTCCTCGCCCGCGGCACGGCTGTCGAGGCGGGCCCGCAGGATCGTTTCATCGGGGGCGAGCACCACATGCCGCACCTCGATACGGCGCGCCGCGAGACCGCCGAAGATCTCGTCCCGGTACTCCTGCCGGATCAGCGTCATGGGGACGACGAGCACCCCGCCGACCTCGGCGAGCAGCGCGGCGGCGGTGTCGACCACCATCCGGCGCCACATCGGCAGGTCCTGGAAGTCGTCCACCTCGTCCCGCCGCTTCTGCGGCAGCAGCAGGTCCAGGAAGCCGCCGGTGAGCTCGGGGTCGTACAACGTGCTGTTCGGGATCAGATCGACCAGCTCACGCGCGGTGCTGGTCTTGCCCGCGCCGAACGCACCGTTGATCCAGACGATCACGATTCCCCCTCTTCGGTAGCCCCAAGTGGCTTGCCCGCAACACCCTGCCATGGAAACCCCCGGGCACACCCCGGGCTGGGCGGCCACCCCGCGAACGTCCGTGCGGGCCGGTGCGTAACACTTCGGCGCGGACTCTCGTTGGTCCGGCGAGGCAAGGGGGTGCGGTGATGACCCGTACGGTATTGCAGAGGTTTCCCGCGGGCGGCCCGCGGGGCAGTTGGCCCGCCGAGGAGTTCGCGAGCGCGCGCCGGGACGAGGGGCTCCCGGCGGAGGTCGTGATGGACCTGGAGTCCGACGCGTTCCTGGTGGTCGTACGGCAGCGGATGCCGGAGACGGTCGGCCGGTACGCGGGGAGGCGCGGTGCGGTGACGACGGCGGGCGTCTGACGGCCTGGGTTGGCTGCCCTCGTAGGGGCCCCGCCGCGCCGTCACATGGACGCGCGGGCCGCCGCCGCGGCGCCGAGGAGGCCCGCGTCCGTGCCGGTGAGGGCCGGGGCGACGGTGAGGTCGCGGACGAACGAGAGCGTGGCGTACTCCCGCAGGCTGCGCCGGAGCGGCTCGAAGAGGACGTCCCCCGCGCCCGCGACGCCGCCGCCCACGACGGCTATCGAGACCTCGACCAGGGTCGCGGTCGCCGCGATCCCGGCCGCGAGGGCCCGTGCGGCGCGCTCGTAGGAGGCCACGGCGACCGGGTCGCCGGCCCGCGCCGCCGCCGCGACCGCCGCCGCCGACGTGTCGCCGTCGGGGCCAGGACGCCAGCCGCCCTCCAGGGCGCGGCGGGCGATCTGCGGGCCGCTGGCGATCCGTTCGACGCAGCCGCGCCCGCCGCAGGCGCACAGGTCGCCGTCCAGGTCCACGCTGATGTGACCGATGTGGCCGGCGTTGCCGGTGGGGCCGGGGTGGACCCGCCCGTCGAGCACGAGACCGCCGCCGACGCCCGTCGAGACGACGAGACAGAGGGCGTTGTCGTGGCCCCGGGCGGCGCCCTGCCAGTGTTCGGCGGCGGTCATGGCGACGCCGTCGCCGACGAGCGTGACGGGCCGTCCGCCGGTCGCCTTCCCGACCCGCTCGACCAGCGGGAACCCGCGCCAGCCGGGGACGTTGACCGGGCTGACCGTACCGGCGGAGGCGTCCACGGGGCCCGCGCTGCCGATGCCGACCGCGCGCACCGAAGGCCACAGGGGCGAGGCCTCCAGGTCCGCGAGCACCGCCTCGACCGCCCGCATCACCGTCTCGCCGTCCTCCTGGGCCGGAGTGGGCCGCTGGGCCCGTACGAGAATGTCGCCGGCGCCGTCGACCAACGCACCGGCGATCTTGGTGCCGCCGAAGTCGAGGGCGGCAACGAGGTCAGTCTGCATGTGCGCGGTGTCTCCAGAGAGGCGAGAGCGGTAGATCGCTGTGACGTACAGTCTCCCCTGCCCTGACAACGTTGTCCAGGGCCTATGCTCGGACGAGACAGAGCCGATACCGAGGAGATTCGCAGACTGTGGCCGACACCGCCCGCCGCCCCGAGCACCGTTACGGCAATCGGCCCACGATGAAGGACGTCGCCGCCCTGGCCGGCGTCGGGCTCAAGACGGTCTCCCGCGTCGTCAATGGCGAACCGGGGGTCACCCCGGACACCGAGCGCCGCGTGCAGGAAGCCATCGACTCGCTCGGCTTCCGGCGCAACGACAGCGCCCGCGTGCTGCGCAAGGGCCGTACGGCTTCCGTGGGTCTGGTCCTGGAGGACCTCGCCGACCCGTTCTACGGTCCGCTCAGCCGTGCCGTCGAGGAGGTCGCCCGAGCCCACGGGGCGCTGCTCATCAACGGCTCCAGCGCGGAGGACCCGGACCGGGAGCAGGAGTTGGCGCTCGCGCTCTGCGCGCGGCGGGTCGACGGACTGATCGTCATCCCGGCCGGTTCCGACCACCGTTACCTCGAACCGGAGATCAAGGCCGGTGTCGCCACCGTCTTCGTGGACCGCCCGGCGGGCCGGATCGACGCGGACGTCGTCCTGTCGGACAGCTTCGGGGGCGCGCGGGCCGGGGTGGCCCATCTGATCGCCCACGGGCACCGCCGGATCGGGTTCATCGGCGACCAGCCCCGGATCCACACGGCGACGGAGCGCCTGCGCGGCTACCGGGCGGCCATGGAGGACGCCGGGCTCGCCGTCGCCCCGTCGTGGGAGTCGCTCGGGACGACGGAGCCCGACCGGGTACGGGAGGCGCTGACCGCGATGCTCGCGGGCCCGGAGCCGGTCACCGCGCTCTTCGCGGGCAACAACCGGGTCACCGTCACGGCGGTCCGCGCCCTGGCCGGCCGCGCGCACCCGGTGGCGCTCGTGGGCTTCGACGACATCGAACTGGCCGACCTGCTCGGCATCACCGTGATCGCGCAGGACGCGGCGGCGCTCGGCCGCACGGCCGCCGAGCGCCTCTTCCGCCGCCTGGACGGCTTCGAGGAGCCGCCCGCCCGCGTGGTCCTGGACACCCGGCTGATCCCCAGGGGCTCGGGCGAGACGCCCCCGCCGGCGACCGCGTAGCCGGTACGTCAGGTCCGTCGGGTCCGCCAGGTCCTTCGGGTACGTCTGGCACATCCGGTACGTCACAGGGGGCCGCGCACGACCGCGAACGTGGTGCAGTCCGTGTCCTCGTTCACGATGTCGCCGTTCATGGCCAGCGGCTGCTCACCCGGCGGCACCCGCGCTTCGAGGTCGGCCATCAGATAGCCGGCCGGGTGCTTGATCCAGCGATCGCCGCGCAGCACCATCCGGCGCCCGGCCTCCTCGTACGCGCCGACCATGCGGAACGACCCGCTCGGCACACCGGGGTTGTCGGGGTGGGCGGAGAACGAGAACACCGCCTCCAGGGCCCCGGTCGAGGTCGCGGTGATCCGTAGCGAGAGCCGGGTCACGCCCTGGGTGCAGTGGTAGCTCCCGCGCCAGTTGCCGACCACGGGAATCGGCGCGGGTGTGGGCGACGTCGTCGTCGGGGCCGGCTGTGGGCCGAGGGACGCGCTGGAGGCCGAGACGGACGAAGTCGGCGTACCTGTCGGGGAGTGGGCGCCTCGCGCGCCCCCGGGGCCGCCGGCCACGTACCAGGTGAGGCCGCCCGTCGCCAGGACGGCGGCGGCGACCGCGGCGGCGATCGGGCCCCCGCGCACGCCCTTCCGTACGGGAGGCTGCTTGCCGGGCACGGTCGCGCCGGCGGGAGCGGGCGGCTCGGAAGGTTCGGGCACGGCAGGCGGTGCAGGCGGCAGGGGACGTACGGCGGACTGGGTCGGCGCAGCCGCGTCCAGCGCAGCCGCGTCCGGCACCGCCGCGTCCGTGACGGTGGGCGTCGGGGTCGGCGTGTCCGCCACCGGCCCCTCAGCCTCCCGCACGGAGTCCGCCAAGGCCCCCGGCAGCCAGGCCGGGCCCGCCGCGGCGGCCGGTGCGAGGTCGTCGAGGAGCTGGCGTACGGAGGGCCGGTCGCCGGGTTCCTTGGCCAGGCAGCGGGCGACGATTTCGCGAACCCGGGGCGGCAGGCCGTCGAGTTCGGGCTCCTCGTGGGCGACGCGGAACATCACGCGCGCGGGGCTCGCTCCGTCACCGCCCGCCGACGTGCCGCCGAACGGCCCGTGGCCGGAGGCGGCGAAGGCGAGGACCGAGCCGAAGGCGAAGACGTCGACGGCGGGCGTGACGTCGGCCCCGGTGAGCTGCTCGGGAGCCATGAAGCCCACGGTGCCGAGGACGACTCCGCTGCGGGTCAGCGCGGAGGTCGCCTCGGCCGAGGCCGAGATGCCGAAATCGATGACGCGCGGGCCGTCGGCGGCGAGCAGGATGTTGGACGGCTTCAGATCGCGGTGGACCACTCCGCAGGCGTGGATCGCCTCCAGGGCCTCGGCGAGCCCCGCCGCCAGCGACAGCACCGACGGCTCCGGCCAGCCGCCGTGGCGCCGTACCGCCTCGTCGAGGGAGGGGCCCGGCACGTGGACCGTGGCCAGCCAGGGCGGGTCGCCGTCCGGGTCGGCGTCGACCACACCGGCGGTGAAGACCCCGTTGACCGCGCGGGCCAGCCGGACCTCTCGGGCGAACCGGCGCCTGAACTCGGCGTCCCGGGCGAGTTCGGGCCGGATCACCTTGACGGCGAGAGCCCGGCCCCCGCGCGAACGCGCGAGATAGACGGAGCCCATACCGCCTCTGCCCAGCAGACCGGTGATCGCGTACGGGCCGACCTCCTCCGGGTCCTCGCCCGCGAGCGGCCGCACACGGTTCTCCATCCCGCCCCACCCCCTGGGGAAATCCTAGGGGTGCCACGCCGATCGGTCCGCT
The DNA here is from genome assembly GCF_053594455.1 of Streptomyces sp. NPDC001927. Taxonomy (NCBI): domain Bacteria; kingdom Bacillati; phylum Actinomycetota; class Actinomycetes; order Kitasatosporales; family Streptomycetaceae; genus Streptomyces; species Streptomyces sp. NPDC001927. Next base: position 295,698 of record NZ_JBSFEN010000003.1, read on the forward strand.
GTTCGGAAGATCGACCGGCACCCCTGGAGCGGTGCGTTCGGGACGGCGCCTCGGCTACTGCGCCGTCGCCGTCAGGTCGCCGCGGCGCGGGGCCGCGAAGCGGTCCAGGTCGGCGCGGGTCAGGCCGGTGAGGGCGTCGACCTCGGCGGTGTCGAGGGCGCCGCAGTCGATGCCGCGCAGGAGGTAGGAGCTGAGCGCCTTCGCGGTGGCGGGCTCGTCCATGACGTCGCCGCCGGCGTGGTTGGCGTAGGCGGAGAGGCGCTTGGCGGCGGCCTCGAAGCCCTCGCGGTAGAAGGCGAAGACGGCGGCGTACCGGGTCGGGATGTGGCCCGGGTGCATGTCCCAGCCCTGGTAGTAGGCGCGGGCGAGGGCGCGGCGGGTGAGGCCGTAGTGCAGGCGCCAGGCCTCGTGCACGTGCTCGGTGGAGCCGACCGGGAGGACGTTGGTGGAGCCGTCGGAGACCCGTACGCCCGTGCCCGCGGCGGCGACCTGCATGATCGCCTTGGCGTGGTCGGCGGCCGGGTGGTCGCTGGCCTGGTAGGCGGCGGAGACGCCCAGGCAGGCGCTGTAGTCGAAGGTGCCGTAGTGCAGGCCGGTCGCGCGGCCCTCGGCGGCGCCGATCATGCGGGCGACGGCGGCGGTGCCGTCGGTGGCGAGGATGGACTGGCTGGTCTCGATCTGGATCTCGAAGCCCAGGCGGCCGGCGTCCAGGCCGTGGGACTTCTCGAAGGCCTCCAGGAGGCGGACGAAGGCCGAGACCTGCTCGGGGTAGGTGACCTTGGGGAGGGTCAGGACGAGGCCGTCGGGCAGGCCGCCGTTCTCCAGGAGGCCGGTGAGGAAGACGTCGGTGGTGCGGATGCCGCGGTCGCGTACGGCGGCCTCCATGCACTTCATCCGGATGCCCATGTACGGGGCGGCGGTGCCGTTCGCGTACGCCTCCGAGATCAGCCGGGCGGCGCGGGCGGCGTCCTGGTCCTCGTCCTGGCCCGCGTACCCGTCCTCGAAGTCGACCCGGAGGTCCTCGATGGGCTCGCGCTCCAGCTTGGCCCGTACGCGGCCGTAGACGTCCTCGGCGAGGGAGTCGGAGAGGCCGAGGACGGCGGCGAAGGAGGCGGCGTCGGGGGCGTGCTCGTCGAGGGCGGCGAGGGCCTGGTCGCCCCAGGAGCGGATGGTTCCGGCGTCGAAGACGTTGCCGGGGACGTAGACGGTGTGGACGGGCTGGCGGGTGCCCGGGTCACCCGGGTAACGCCGGTCGAGCTCGGCGTCCACGCTTGCGAGGGAGGCGCTGATGCCCTCGCTGACCGCGCCTGCGAGGCTCGTCGACACCTTCTCCTGCTGACCCATCCCACATCCTCCTGTTTTCCGCTTCACGGAATCAACAATCCGTATAGCGAAGTTAGTAGCCCGTCAGGACCTGAGTCAATGGTTGTCCGAAACGGCCGGGGGCCGCGCGGTGATCATCACCACGCGGCCCCCGGACCGAACAGAACCCCAGGTCAGCCCTTACGGGCCTGAACCTCCTGGGTCAGCTGCGGCACGACGTCGAAGAGGTCGCCGACCACGCCGTAGTCGACGAGGTCGAAGATCGGGGCCTCGGCGTCCTTGTTGATGGCCACGATGGTCTTCGAGGTCTGCATACCCGCGCGGTGCTGGATCGCACCGGAGATGCCGGAGGCGATGTACAGCTGCGGCGAGACCGACTTGCCGGTCTGGCCGACCTGGTTGGAGTGCGGGTACCAGCCGGCGTCGACGGCGGCGCGCGAGGCGCCGACGGCGGCACCGAGCGAGTCGGCGAGCGCCTCGATGATCCCGAAGTTCTCGGCGCCGTTCACGCCGCGGCCGCCGGAGACCACGATGGCGGCCTCGGTCAGCTCCGGGCGACCGGTCGACTCGCGCGGGGTGCGCGAGGTGACCTTGGTGCCGGTGGCCTGGGCGGAGAAGGTGACGGCGAGCGCCTCGACGGCGCCGGCGGCCGGGGCGGCCTCGACGGGGGCCGAGTTCGGCTTGACCGTGATGACCGGGGTGCCCTTGGAGACACGGGACTTGGTGGTGAAGGAGGCGGCGAACGCGGACTGCGTCGCGACCGGGCCCTCGTCACCGGCCTCCAGGTCCACGGCGTCGGTGATGATGCCGGAGCCGATGCGGACCGCGAGACGGGCCGCGATCTCCTTGGCCTCGGCGGAGGACGGGACGAGCACGGCGGCCGGGGAGACGGCCTCGTACGCGGCCTGCAGCGCGTCGACCTTGGGGACGACGAGGTACTCGGCGAACTCGGGGGCGTCGGCGGTGAGGACCTTCACGGCGCCGTGCTCGGCGAGGGCCGGGGCGGTGGCCTCGGCGCCGGCGCCGAGGGCTACGGCGACGGGCTCGCCGAGGCGGCGGGCCAGCGTCAGCAGCTCCAGGGTGGGCTTGCGGACGGCGCCGTCGACGTGGTCGACGTAGACGAGAATCTCAGCCATGGGGATTCAATCTCCTGCGAACGAAAAGGGGGCGGGTCTCAGATGGCTCGCGCGAGCCCTAGATGCTGTGCCAACCCGGGGGATGACCCCCGGGCCCCCAGCGGCTAAATGAACTTCTGGCTCGCGAGGTACTCGGCCAGCTGCTTGCCGCCCTCGCCCTCGTCCTTGACGATCGTGCCGGCGGTGCGGGCCGGACGCTCGGCGGCGGAGTCGACCGCGGTCCAGGAACCCGCCAGGCCGACCTCCTCGGCGTCGATGTCGAGGTCGTCGAGCTCCAGGGACTCCACCGGCTTCTTCTTGGCGGCCATGATGCCCTTGAAGGACGGGTAGCGCGCCTCGCCCGACTGGTCCGTCACCGACACGACGGCCGGGAGGGACGCCTCCAGCTGCTCGGAGGCGGTGTCGCCGTCACGGCGGCCCTTGACGACGCCGTCCTCGACGGAGACCTCGGAGAGCAGCGTGACCTGCGGGACGCCGAGGCGCTCGGCCAGGATCGCCGGGAGGACACCCATGGTGCCGTCGGTGGAGGCCATACCGGCGATGACGAGGTCGTAGCCGGTCTTCTCGATGGCCTTGGCGAGCACGAGCGAGGTGCCCATGACGTCGGAGCCGTGCAGGTCGTCGTCCTCGACGTGGACCGCCTTGTCGGCGCCCATGGACAGCGCCTTGCGCAGCGCGTCCTTGGCGTCCTCGGGGCCGACCGTGAGCACGGTGACCTCGGCGTCGTCGGCCTCTTCGGCGATCTGCAGCGCCTGCTCGACCGCGTACTCGTCGAGCTCCGACAGCAGGCCGTCGACGTCGTCGCGGTCGACGGTCAGGTCATCGGCGAAGTGCCGGTCGCCGGTGGCGTCGGGCACGTACTTCACACAGACAACGATCCTCAAGCTCACGCCGGCTCTCCTACTGCATCGTCATAACTTGGCTGCCTTGTTGCTCGCAGCATAGGCGCCTGAAGGGCGGGTTTCCGGTCGGGGCGGCCGACCGCTCCCACCGGGATATTACTCGCCAGTACAGCCGTTCCGTTACCGCTGAGCAAGCGCTCAGGTGTGTGACCTTGGCAACGTCCAGGTTAGGGCACCCTCAGTCACGCAGAGCGTTGAAGCGTCCCTGGTGGTAGAGGAGCGGACGCCCCTCCCCCGCCGGGTCTCCGGCGACGGCCTCGGCGATCACGATCCGATGGTCCCCGGCCGGGACGCGGGCCACCACCCGGCACACCAGCCAGGCGAGGACGTCGTCCAGGATCGGGACGTCCTCGGGGCCCACGCTCCACCGGGTCGGGGCACCGAACCGGTCGGCGCCGCTGCGGGCGAAGGTGGCGGCGAGCTCCTCCTGGTGTTCGCCGAGGACGTGGACGCCTATGTACTCGACCTCGGAGACCACGGGCCAGCTGGAGCTGGAGGTCCCCACGCCGAAGGAGAGCAGGGGCGGTTCGGCGGCCACGGAGGTGAGGGAGGTGGCGGTGAAGCCGACGGGGCGGTCCCCGTGGGCGGTGATGACCGCGACCCCGGCCGCGTGCCGCCGGAAGACGGAGCGGAGGAGGTCGGGAGAGGCCGTTCGGGCGACCGGAGGGGCGGATCGGCGCTGGGCGCCGATCGCGCGGAGGTCGGGCGTGACCGTCGTCTGGGGCGTGACCGTCGTGTCGGGCGTGACCGTCATGGAGTTGTCCTTCTGCGGGGGCGACGTGCGGGGGGACCGGGGGTTCTCAGACACCCGGACAGCGCGCGCTCGCGTGACGGGCCAGGTCGACGTGGACCCGCCCGTGGAGAAGGAGTTCGGAAGACACGTCGTCAGCCTGACGATCGATGGCCGGTGCAGTCAAGCGGGTACCGGGATGTGGGAGATGTGTCACCGCGTCAGACCGCTCGCCCCAGGGCCGCGATGACGTCGGCGCGCCGGGGCTGGCCCGAGGCCCGTACGACGACGCGCCCCGCACGGTCGAGGACGAGCACGGTGGGGGTGCGGACGATGGCGTACTTCCGTACGAGGTCGAGGCGCTCCTCGGCGTCGATCTCGACGTGGCCCACGCCCTCGACCATTTCGGCGACCTCGGCCAGCGTGCGCCGCGTGGCGCGGCACGGCTGGCAGAACGCCGTGGAGAACTGGACGAGGGTGGCCCGCTCCCCCAGCTCGACCCCCGCCTCCGTACCGAGCCCACCGTCGCCCGGCGCCACGGACCGTCCCGCCATGTCTCCGTCTCCCTCTCGCTCCCCGAAACCCAACGCTCCCCTACTCTCCCCCGTGCAGCGCCCGCGACCGCCGAACGATTCCCGTCACGGCCACCGGGGGTGACGATTATCTCCCCGTACGAAGCCGTCAGGACTGGTCAGCAGGGCCCACATGGGGCACGATCTGCCCAAAGCCGAAAACCTACGGCCGCGTAACTTCCGCCGGGAGAACCCTCCCCAGGCACAGAAGAAGGGGTTCCTCTCAGATGGCAGAACTCGTGTATCGGCCGGTCATCGGTGCCGCACTGACCCTGTTCAAGGCACTGGACCTCAAGATCGACACGCAGGGTTCGGAGCACATCCCGCGGACCGGCGGCGCGGTGCTCGTCAGCAACCACATCAGCTATCTGGACTTCATCTTCACGGGCCTGGCCGCGCTGCCGCAGAAGCGGCTCGTCCGCTTCATGGCCAAGGACTCGGTGTTCCGGCACAAGGTGTCGGGCCCGCTCATGCGCGGCATGAAGCACATCCCGGTGGACCGTTCGCAGGGCGAGCACGCCTACAAGCACGCGCTCGAGTCGCTGAAGGCCGGGGAGATCATCGGCGTCTTCCCCGAGGCGACCATCTCGCAGTCCTTCACGCTGAAGAGCTTCAAGTCGGGCGCGGCGCGGCTCGCGCAGGAGGCCGGGGTCCCGCTGATCCCGATGGCGCTCTGGGGCACGCAGCGCATCTGGACCAAGGGCCGGCCGCGGAACTTCAAGCGCAGCCACATCCCGGTGACGATCCGGGTGGGCGAGCCGGTGGAGGCGCCGGCGGACCAGTACGCCGGCGCGATCACCCGGCGGCTGCGCGAGCGCTGCCAGGAGCTCCTCGAGGCCGCGCAGCGCGCCTATCCCGTACGCCCCAAGGACGCGAGCGACACCTGGTGGGTGCCCGCCCACCTCGGTGGCACGGCGCCGACCCCGGCCGAGGTGAAGGACGCCGGCTGACGGCGTAGCCGTACAGCCGGACCGTACGCCTCGATCGAGCCCCGCGGGCCCGCCGTTCCTACTCCGGGTCGCGGACGGTGATCCGTGCCCCGGGGCTCAGCTTCTCCAGCGACTCGGCGAGCTCCGCGCCGGCGGCGAGCAGTTCCTCGCGCGTCATGGGCGCGAGCGACTCCAGCAGGAAGATCGCGTTCACGGTGGCCTCGTCGATCCGGGTGCGCGGTCCCTGGCGCCAGTTCCAGCGGCGGCAGGTGACGCCGGCGTCGTCGCACCAGACGATCTCGCCCGGCTCCGGGTGCTCCACGGTCTCCTCGCCGCCCGCCACGGTCACGAACGGCTCGTCGCCGCCGGCCCGGACGAGGCGCATGGAGCCCTGGATGCGGTCGAGGTCCTCGCCGCCCGCCGGGATCAGGTGCGCGACGCTGATGGCGTTGTAGGCGTCGACGAGCCGGTTGATCCGGGGCAGTCCGCCGTCGGCGAGCGCGCGCTTGGCGAGCGCCTCCGCGGAGTTGCGGGTACGGGAGGGCTTGGCGCCGAACGCGGCGTACGCGGCGCGCCAGGCCGCGATGTGCGGGTCCTTGTCCGGGGCCTGGCCGGCGAGCCGCTCGGCGAGGCGGCGCGCCGCGTCGTCGAGGAGGGCCGCACTGGTGGCGTCGCTGGGGCCGTTGACGAGCCCGTGGGCCTCGACCGCGAGGTGCGTGAAGCCGGGGACGAGGGCGCGCACCTCGTCGGAGACGGTCAGGGTGAGGGGCATGGTCGTCCTTGCGTCGGAGGTCGTCAGAGGGCGGTCGGCAGGATCCGCAGGAGCTCCGAGCTGTCCCGCGCCGTCCGCATGGCGCTCACCACTCCCACATGCGGTACAGCGTACAGCACCGGATAGTCCACTTCACTGAACTCCGGATCGGGCAGGAACGCCAGCTTCTCCCCCTCCAGCGAGAACGCGGCCTCCCGGCCGGGCTCCCCACCGCGCGGATCCTGCCGGTGCCAGGTGTCCGAGCCCGGCAGCCGGATCGCGACCAGGCCGTGCAATACCTCGAACTTCTGGTAGCTGAACGCCGTCGGGATGGACTCGGCCCGCAGCAGCGCGGCGAGGGCGTGGGCCTTGGCGTGACAGACCCCGGTGCGCCGATCGAGGACGTCGGAGGCGCGCCAGGTGACGCGGGGGTCGCCGGTGTCGCTGGAGTGCGGGATCTCGTCCCGTACGAACTCGAACGCGGCCTGGGCGTATGCGTATACGTCGGGATGCCGGGCGCGCAGGGCGGCGGCGGTCTCCCGCACGAGGGGGTGCTCGTGGTCGACGACCTCGTCCGCGACGAGATATGCGGCGAGTTCGGGGTCCTGTTGGATCAGCTCCATAGCCGGGGACCCTAAGAAGACGACGGGCCGGAAGTCAATGGATTTCCGACCCGCCGCATACTTATGTTGATCGTGGAGCAGTTGGAGGGGCGCGCTACCGCGCCATCTCCTCCTTCAGCGCCTGGAGGAAGGCGTCGACGTCGTCCTCCGTGGTGTCGTACGCGCACATCCAGCGCACGTCGCCCGCGGCCTCGTCCCAGAAGTAGAAGCGGAACCGCTTCTGCAGCCGGGTGGAGACCTCGTGCGGGAGCCGCGCGAAGACCGCGTTGGCCTGGACCGGGTAGAGGATCTCCACGCCGTCCACCTCGCGCACGCCGGCCGCGAGGCGCTGCGCCATCGCGTTGGCGTGCTGGGCGTTGCGCAGCCACAGGTCCTTGGCGAGCAGCGCCTCCAGCTGCACCGACACGAACCGCATCTTGGAGGCGAGCTGCATGGACAGCTTGCGCAGGTGCTTCATGTGGCTGACGGCGTCCGGGTTGAGGACGACCACGGCCTCGCCGAACATCATGCCGTTCTTGGTGCCGCCGTAGGAGATCACGTCCACGCCGACCGCGTTGGTGAACGCCCGCATGGGCACGTTCAGGGACGCGGCGGCATTGGCTATCCGGGCACCGTCGAGGTGCACCTTCATGCCCTTGCCGTGGGCGTGCTCCACGATGGCCCGGATCTCGTCCACGGTGTAGACGGTGCCCAGCTCGGTGTTCTGGGTGATCGAGACGACCTGCGGCATGGCGCGGTGCTCGTCCTCCCAGCCCCAGGCCTGCCGGTCGATCAGCTCGGGGGTGAGCTTGCCGTCCGGGGTGGGCACGGTGAGCAGCTTGAGGCCGCCCATCCGCTCCGGCGCACCGCCCTCGTCCACGTTGATGTGCGCGGACTCGGCGCAGATCACCGCGCCCCAGCGGTCGGTCAGCGCCTGGAGGGCGGTGACGTTCGCGCCGGTGCCGTTGAAGACCGGAAAGGCCTCGGCGCTCGGCCCGAAGTGGCTGTGCATGATCCGCTGGAGGTGATCGGTGTACTCGTCCTCGCCGTACGCGACCTGGTGCCCGCCGTTGGCCAGCGCGACGGCCGCGAGCACCTCCGGGTGGACACCCGCGTAGTTGTCGCTGGCGAAGCCCCGGACCGACGGGTCGTGGTGACGACGGGCGTCGGTCTTCGCGGGCAGGCCGGCGGCGGTGGCCGGGTTCACGGCTTGGAGGTCAGCCACAGACGCTGTCCATTCACTTCCTGTGCGGGCCGCTCCCAGACGGAGGCGATCTCGTCGGCCAGATCCTTGACGTCGGTGAAGCCCGCGAACTTCGCATTCGGGCGCTCGGCGCGCATGGCGTCGTGCACCAGTGCCTTGACCACCAGGATCGCAGCCGCCGCCTTGGGCCCTTCGTCGCCCCCCGCCTTGCGGAAGTCGTCGCCCATGGCGAGCGTCCAGGCCTCGGCCGCGGCCTTGGCCGAGGCGTAGGCCGCGTTGCCCGCGGTCGGCTTCGAGGCGCCGGCGGCGCTGATCAGCACATAGCGGCCGCGGTCGCTGCGGAGCAGCGGCTCGTGGAAGGCGAGCGAGGTGGACTGGACGGTACGGATGAGGAGCTTCTCCAGGAAGTTCCAGTCCGCCAGGTCGGTCTCGCCGAAGGAGGCGCCGCCGCGCCAGCCGCCGACGAGGTGGACCAGACCGTCGATCCGGCCGAACTCCTTCTCGGTCTTGTCGGCCCACTCCCGGGCGGCGCCCAGGTCGAAGAGGTCGACCGTGTCGCCGATGACCGTGGCACCGCCGTGGGCGTACCGCGCGGCGTCGACCGCCTCGGCGAGGCGGGCCGGGTCGGCGTCCGCTCCGACGACGATGGCGCCGGCTTCGGCGAGGCGCATCAGCGTCGCCCGGCCGGCCGGACCGGCCGCGCCCGCGACCGCGATGACGGCACCTTCCAGCGACCCGCCGTTCCCGTTGCCGTTCATGGTCGTCCCCTCCTCCTCCGTGACTGGGTTCACGCGGCAGCCTGCTCGGCCCGCGAAGCGTTGGCGGCGGTGATGCCCTTGGTGGAGGCGATCACGCCCTTCAGCTTCTTGGAGAGGGCCTCATAGAACATGCTGAGCGGAAACTCGTCCGGAAGCACGTCGTCGACGAGCTTGCGGGGCGGGAGCGTCAGGTCCAGGGCGTCGGGGCCCTTGGCCCAGCGCGATCCGGGGTGCGGGGCGAGGTAGGTGGAGACGAGGTCGTACGCCTTGAACCAGTGGACCAGCTTCGGGCGGTCGATGCCGTCGCGGTACAGCTTCTCGATCTCGGCGCAGAGCTGGTTGGTGACCTCGGGGGCACGCTGCCAGTCGATCTTGAGCTTGTTGTCCGTCCAGCGCACCACGTCGTGCTTGTGGAGGTACGCGAAGAGGAGCTGGCCGCCCAGACCGTCGTAGTTGCGGGTGCGGTCACCGGTGACCGGGAAGCGGAACATCCGGTCGAAGAGCACCGCGTACTGCACGTCGCGGCCGTGCGTGTTGCCCTCGGACTCCAGCTTCACGGCCTCCTTGAAGGCGGTGAGGTCGCAGCGCAGCTCCTCCAGGCCGTACATCCAGAACGGCTGGCGCTGCTTGATCATGAAGGGGTCGAACGGCAGGTCGCCGTGGCTGTGGGTGCGGTCGTGGACCATGTCCCAGAGCACGAAGGCGGCCTCGCAGCGCTTCTGGTCCTCGATCATGGCCGCGATGTCCTCGGGCAGCTCGATGCCCAGGGTGTCGACGGCGGCCTCGGTGACCTTGCGGAAGCGGGCGGCCTCGCGGTCGCAGAAGATGCCGCCCCAGCTGAAGCGCTCGGGGGCCTCGCGCACGGCGATGGTCTCGGGGAAGAGGACGGCCGAGTTGGTGTCGTAACCGGCGGTGAAGTCCTCGAACGTGATGCCGCAGAACAGCGGGTTGTCGTAGCGGGTGCGCTCCAGCTCGGAGAGCCACTCCGGCCAGACCATGCGCAGCACGACCGCTTCGAAGTTGCGGTCGAGGTTGCCGTTCTGGGTGTACATCGGGAAGAGCACCAGGTGCTGGAGCCCGTCCTGACGGTCGGCGGCCGGCTGGAAGGCCAGCAGGGAGTCCAGGAAGTCCGGGACCTCGAAGCCGCCCTCGGCCCACTTGCGCAGGTCGGCGACGAGCGCGCGGTGGTACGCGGCGTCGTGCGGGAGCAGCGGGGAGAGCTGCTCGACCGCGGCCGCGATGCGCTCGACGGTGGCCTCGACGAGGGCACGGGACGGCGCGCCCTCGCCCTCGAGGTCGATGGAGCCGTCCTTGCTCTGCCACGGACGGATCTCCTCCACGGCATTCTTGAGCTCGGGCCAGCCAGGGTGCTCGACCACCGGAGCAGCGGCTGCTATCCCCCCACTGGTCACGTCAGCCACAAGAATTTCCGTCATTTCACTTCCTCCACAGGAGAACCTCGCGTCAAGACACCGTATCCGTCCGCGGTTCCCCCGGACAAGGGGGGTAAGAGAAATTATCCTGCGGCACCCCCATGGTCACCGTGAATTTTCCTGCCGGACGGCGCCGAGGCGCTCGCATCCGCACCTGCGGGGCGGGCCCGGCTCGTGAAGTGCGGGATGACCTTGTCGCCCCATTGACGCAAGGTCTCCAGACAGGCCTCCTGCGGCACGGTCCCCATCTGCATCAGACACATGACCTCGTCGGCCCCCGCGTCCCGGAGCTGCTCCACGTATGCGATCGCGTCCTCGGCGGTGCCGTAGGCGTGGTCGGCGTTGAAGGTGGCCGTGGCGGTGGGGCGGACCGGGATGCTCTGCTCGTGCAGCCGCGCCTCGACCTGCTCTGCGGCGCGGCGCATCTCCGCCGCCTCGTCGGCGCCGTCCACCACCGCCTCGTCGGGGACGCCCGCGCCCCCGTACCAGTGGCCGATCGACTGCGCGAAGAACCGCTGGCCCCGGATGCCGATCCGGCGCGCCTCGGCGCGGTCGTCGAGGACGATCGTGGGGCAGAGCACGGAGAAGTGGTCGTTGACGACGGTGGAGACGAACCGCTCCCCGGTGCGCTCGGCGCGCGCGGTGTCGTAGACACGGCGCATCCCGGCGATCGACTCCGGGCCCGCGAAGCCCATGACCAGCGCGCCGATGCCGAGCTCGGCGGCCTGGACGAGCGTCTCGGTACGGCTGCAGGCGAGGAAGAGGGGCGGGTGCGGGGTCTGCCGCGGGCGGGGCAGGATCGGATGCGGATCGATCCTGATCAGCTCGGAGCGGTACTCCAGCTCGTCCTTCTGCCAGGCCCGGCCGATGATGCGCAGGGCGTCCTCGACCTCCTGGGTCGTCCGGTCCCGGTCGACCCCGCACAGCGAGGTCTCCTGCGCGGTGCCGCCGCGCCCGGCACCGAGGTCGAGTCGGCCGCCGGAGAGGAGGTCGAGCATGGCGGCTCGTTCGGCGACGCGGGCGGGGTGGTTGAAGTTGAACGGCATGCAGACGACACCGTGGCCGACCCGGATCCGGCTCGTGCGCGCGGCGACGTAGCTGAGGAAGATCTCGGGGGCGGACATGTGGGCGTACCACTTCAGGGAGTGGTGCTCGACGGCCCAGATCCGGTCGAAGCCCATCTCCTCGGCCAGGACGGCCTGCTCGACGCAGTCGTGGATGACCTGATGCTCGTGTTCTACGGTGGGGTCGGCCAGCTGTGCCTCGAAGATCACGGAGAACTGCACGTGCCCTCCAGGGGGTTGTCTCGGGGTGCTGCCCTCTCTTTCAATTCGTCATATGACTAGTCGTCAGTCCAAGAAGAGGCAAGAGCCGGAGCGGGGATTGCCGCAGACGGCGTGGGCGGTGCTCGGACTGCTCTCGTTCCCCGGCGAGCGCACCGGCTACGAGCTGAAGAAGTGGGCGGACGCGTCGCTGCGCTTCTTCTACTGGTCGCCGGCGATCAGCCAGATCTACGCGGAGCTGCGCCGGCTCGAGACGTGCGGGTACGTGACGTCCGCGCGCTCGGGCCCCGAGGAACTCCGGGCCAAGCGGCGGTACGCGATCACCGAGGCGGGCCGGGCCGCGCTCGCGGAGTGGGCCGGCGGCGACGGTGGTGCGGTGGTGCTGAAGCACCCGCTGGTGCTGCGGGTCTGGCTGGGGCACCTCGCCGAGCCGGACCGGCTGCGGGCGCTGGTGGAGGAGCACATCGACCGGACGCGCGCCGAACTGAAGGAGGCCCGGGACGCCCTGGCCCACGCCGAGGCCGTACCGGAGTGGCGCCATCCGGCGGTCGCGCTGCGCTGGAGCGTACGGCAGCACCTGGCGGAGCTGGAGCTCGCGGAGGCGATGCTGGCGGACCTGCGGGCTCCCGGGGGTCCCCCGCCCGGCCCCTAGGACGCTGGGCGGGTACGTCGGAGGGGTGGGTTCCGACGCCCCGCGCGCATGCGCTTCCTTCTTCCGGTGAAGTCATTAGGCTGCGCCCCGAGCCGCACCGGGAGCCCGGAGGGACCTGGGCCCGGACATCGACGGAAGCGAGAAGATCTTGAGTTTCCTCACCATCGGTCACCGCGGAGTCATGGGCGTCGAGCCCGAGAACACCCTGCGTTCCTTCGTCCGCGCCGAACAGTCCGGCATGGACGTCATCGAACTGGACCTGCATCTGAGCAAGGACGGCGCCCTCGTCGTCATGCACGACGCGGACGTCGGCCGGACGACCGACGGCAGCGGCCCGATCGCCGAGAAGACCCTCGCGGAGCTGCGCGAGCTCGACGCGGGGGCCGGGGAGCGCGTCCCCGTCTTCGAGGAGGTCCTGGACGCGGTGCGGTCCCCGCTCCAGGCGGAGATCAAGGACGCGGCCGCGGCCCGGGCGCTCGCCGAGGTGATGCTCCGGCGCGACCTGGTCGGCCGGGTGGAGGTGCTCTCCTTCCACGACGAGGCCCTCGCCGAGGTCGCGCGCCTGGTCCCCGGTGTCCGTACGGCCCTTGTCGCCGAGGAGTGGGGCCCGGACCTCGTGGACCGGGCGAAGGCCGTCGGCGCCGGGGCGCTCGTCCTGAGCATCCGCAACCTCACCCTGGAGACGGTCGAGCACGCCCACGCGGAGGGGCTGCGGGTGATCGGCTGGGTGGTCAACACCCAGGACCACCTGCGGCTGGTCCGCGCCCTGGAGCTGGACGGCGCGACGACCGACTACCCGGAGATCCGCCGCACCGGCCGCTTCACGGCCTGAGCCGGGGGCCCGGCTCGGACCGACTCAGATCAGCGGCTTGACCAGGAGCTCGAACTGCAGGTCGTCCCGCTGCGGGAAGCCGTGGCGCTCGTCGCCGTACGGGAACGGGGTCATCCGGCCCGTACGGCGGTAGCCGCGCCGCTCGTACCAGGCGATGAGCTCCTCGCGCACCGAGATCACGGTCATGTGCATCTCGGTCACGCCCCACATCTCGCGGACCCGGCGCTCCGCCTCCTCGATGATCCGACGGCCGAGGCCCGCGCCCTGAAGCTCGGGGCGCACGGCGAACATGCCGAAGTAGGCGGCCTCGTCCCGGTGTTCGAGCTGGCAGCAGGCGACGATCTCGCCGCCGCGCTCCACCACCATCAGCCGGCTGCCGGGCGTGGTGATGACGGCCCGAACGCCCTCCTCGTCGGTCCGCCGCCCCTGGATGATGTCCGCCTCCGTGGTCCAGCCGCCGAGGCTGGAATCGCCGCGGTAGGCCGACTCGACGAGGGGGACGAGGACCGGGATGTCGGCCTCCACCGCGTCGCGGTAGGCGATCCGGTCGGTGTCCTGGGGCGTGGCGGTGTCCATGCTGTTCGGGTCTCCCCTCGGGGGCGCTGACGATCCCCCCGAGGGTAACGCGCTCGGGTCGTGCTCCCCCACGTACTCCTGTGCGCTCGCGTACGCCGGTCCCGCCGCGGGCATCGACTCGGAGGGGAGACCACGGGAGGTGTGTCGTGCACGGACCGGCCACGACGGCCTGGCTGTTGCTGACGCTGTGCGGGGCGAGCGCGGTCTACTGCCTGCTGCGGGCGCGCCGCTGCGTGGGAGAGGAGCGCAGGACGGCCGCGGGCGAGGCGGTGATGGGGTTCGGGATGGCGGCTATGGCGCTGCCCGCGACGGTCGTGACGCCGCCGGCGTGGGCGTGGGCGGTGTACGCGGCGGTGTTCGGGGCGGCGGCGCTGCACGCGCTCGTGTCGGTGCGGCGCGGCGGTCACCATCTGCACCACCTGGTGGGTTCGCTGGCGATGGTCCACATGGCGTGGCCCGGCGCGGGGCAGGGCGCGGCGCACGGCGGTCATGGGGGCGGCGGCGGCCTGCCGCTGGTGACGGGCGCGCTGCTCGTCTATTACGTGGCGTACGTGCTCCGCTCGGGCGCGCGACTCGTCCCGGTGGCGGGTCCCGCGGCGGCCGTCGTGGTGGCGGGGCCCGGGGGCGGTCCGGCACCGATGTGGGTCGTACGGCCGGAGTTCACGCTCGTGTGCCGGCTGTCGATGGCCCTCGCGATGCTGGCGATGCTCGTCACGCTGTGAGCCGCCTGCCATCGGAACGCGAGACCGTGGCGTACGTCACTTGGCGCGCCAGGCCGTTACCTCCGCGTTGCACGGCCTCATAGGCTGACGCCATGTTGGTCTCCCTCGCGTTGCTCGCGCTCGGCGTCCTGACCGCCGTCGCGGCCCCTCGACTGCTCTCGCGGTCCGACTGGGCGGAACGCGAGCCCGTGGTGGCGCTCTGGATGTGGCAGTGCGTGGTGGCGGCCGTACTCCTGTGCTTCGCGCTCTCGATGACGTTCAGCGCGGCCGCCGCCTGGCACGTCGTGCGCGGCCAGGTCTTCGCCCCCGCGCCGCGCCAGGTGATCGAGGCGTACGAATTCGGCGCCCACCAGCCCTGGTCGGCGGCGCTCGCCGTGATCCTCGCATGTGGCGGTCTGTGGACCGGCGCGATGCTGACGCGGGAGATCCGCGGGGCGCGGGCCCGCCGCCGCCGGCGGCGCTGCGAACTCCTCGTCCGCTCCCCTCTGTTGCCGGGCGAGGAGCCGGGCAGTGAGCCGCTCGTGGTCCTGGAGGGCGAGCGGCCGGACGCCTGGTGGCTGCCGGGCACCACGCCCCAGCTGGTCATCACGACCGCGGCGCTGCGCCGGCTGAAGGGCCGCCAGCTCGACGCCGTCCTCGCCCACGAGCAGGGACACGCGCGGGCGCGCCACGACTGGCTGCTGCACTGCTCGGGCGCGCTGGCGAGCGGCTTCCCCGGCATCCCGGTCTTCGCGGCCTTCCGCGACCAGATGCACCGGCTGGTGGAGCTGGCCGCCGACGACGTCGCCTCGCGGCGGTTCGGGCGGCTGACGATCGCGCTCGCCCTGGTCGAACTCAACGAGGAGCGTGGGGTGTTCGGCCCCGGCACGACCTCCGGCGCGGACCTCCCCCGACGGGTCAACCGGCTCCTGACGGCCGCGCCCCGGCTCACTCCGGTGCGGCGACTGCGGCTGACGGCCGCCGCCGCCCTCGTGCCGGTGGTGCCCGTCCTCGTGGCGTTCGTCCCCGCGCTGCGGGCGCTCGGATAGCCCGGACAGGGGGCACGGCGCGGCTTCGGCGCGCGGGTCGGGGAAGATCGACCCATGCGCTCCTCCGCCGTGGTCTCCGGTGCTCTGCTCGTGGTGCTGCTCGTGCTGGTGGGGGTCGGGTGGTCGCCGCTGCTCTCCCTGGACCGGTCGGTCGCGGAGTCGCTGCACCGCAGCGCCGTCGCCGAGCCCGGGCTCACCCGGCTCAACCGGATCCTGAGCGACTGGGTCTGGGATCCCTGGACGATGCGCCTTCTGGTCGTCGTCGCGGCGCTGGTGCTGTGGTGGCGGCGCGAGCGGTGGCTCGCGCTCTGGCTGGCCGGCTCGCTCCTGGTGGCGGCGGGCGTGCAGCAGGGGCTGAAGGCGGCGGTCGGCCGGGAGCGGCCCGTGTGGCCGGATCCGGTCGACTCGGCGCAGTACGCGGCCTTCCCCTCCGGGCACGCGACGACGGCCACGGTGGGCTGTGGGCTGCTGCTCTGGGTGCTCGCCCTGCACTGGCGCGATTCCTGGCGCGGCTGGAGCGTGCTCGTGGTGACGGCCCTGGTCTCCGTGGCCGGCGCGGGGTGGACCCGGCTCTATCTGGGCGTGCACTGGCCGTCGGACGTCGTCGCGGGCTGGCTGCTGGGCTGGTGTGTGGTGGTTGTGGCGATCGTCACGTACCGCCGCTACGGCCCGGACGGCCGAAAAAGAGGGCGGCCGGAATCATCGGGCCCGAACCGGAGCAGAATGGGAGAAACGACGTGAAGCCGCCTGTTCTGGACGATCCCCCGCGTCGCCCAGAACAGACGGCCAACCCGCTGACCAGCCACGAAGGCGCGACAGCAGGCTGCGCTGAGTATATTGGCTGCGAGCCAGTCAACGCAGGAGTCAAGCATGTCCCCGCGTAGCCCATCGGTCAATGAAGAGCTTCGGCGACGCTCTCGGGAGCGACTGCTCCAGGCCACCGTCGAGGTCGTGTCGGAGCGCGGCTACGAGGCGACGACGCTGGGCGACATCGCCGAGCGCGCGGGTTCGGCCCGGGGGCTGATCTCGTACTACTTCCCTGGCAAACGCCAGCTGCTGCAGTCGGCGGTGCACCGGCTGATGCACCTCACGCTGGAGGAGGCGCTGGAGCGGGAGCCGCGCACGGAGGACGGGCGGGAGCGGATGGCGCGGGCCATCGACGCGATCCTGGGGCTCGCCGTGGACCGCCCGGTGCTGATGCGGACGCACATGGCGGGGATCCTGCAGGCCGAGGGGTTCGTGCAGTGTCCGGAGCAGCAGCGGCTCGCGTTCCTGCTGCGCGACACGGTGACCCGGTACGGCTCGGCGAACGTCGACGCGGACTATCCGCTGCTGCGGGCGCTGCTGATGGGCGCGGTGGTGGCGGTGCTGCTGCCGGGGGCGCCGATGCCGGTGGCGCGGCTGCGGGCGGAGCTGTTCCAGCGGTACGGGCTCGACTGGGAGCAGGGCATGCCGCCGGACGGGGGTCCGCCCGACGGCATGCCGTTCACCGCCCCGGTGTCACCGGAGCGGGTGCCGCGTCAGTCCCTGTCCCCGTGCCCCCAGCCGCCGTCGAAGTCGTCGAAGTAGTCCGGCTGCGTCTGGACGTTGAGCTCGTCCATCCGGATCCGCTTCGCCTCGTCCGTGCGACGGTCGTCGAGCTTCAGCACGTCGAAGCCCTTGACCAGGTCGTTCGAGTAGATGTAGCCGTTGTAGTAGTACGCCGACCAGGAGCCGCCGCCGACCAGCGTGTCCGCGGAGATCGGGCCGCGCTCGAAGTACGCGATCTCCTTGGGCTTGCGGGAGTCGGTGAAGTCCCAGACGGAGACGCCGCCCTGGTACCAGGCCTGGACCATGATGTCCTTGCCCTTGACCGGGATCAGCGAGCCGTTGTGGGCGACGCAGTTCTCGGTGTCTGCCTGGTGGCGGGGGATCTTGAAGTAGCTGCGGAAGACGAGCTTGCTCTTCTTGCCCTTGCCGACGATGTCGTAGATGCCGTCGGCACCCCGGTTCGGGCCCACGGCCTCGTTGCAGGTGGCCGCGCCGCCGCCGCCGAGCTCGTCGGTGAAGACGACCTTGTTGGCCTTCTGGTTGAAGGTCGCGGAGTGCCAGAACGCGAAGTTGACGTTGTCCTGGACCTGGTCGATGACCTTCGGCCGCTCGGGGTCCTTGATGTCGAAGATGATGCCGTCGCCCATGCAGGCGCCGGCCGCGATGTCCTTGCCGGGCAGCACGGTGATGTCGTGGCAGCCGGTGGTCTTGGAGACGCCCGGGTTGGTCGGGCCACCCGGGTTGCCGCCGCCGTCCGGACCCTCACCGGGGAACAGGACGGGGAAGGAGACGATCGCCGACTTCTCCGGCGCCTTGCGGGGCACCTTGATGACCGTGATGCCGTCGTGCGGCGGCTGGCAGTCGGGGAAGGCGGAGTTGGGCGAGTACGAGGAGACGTAGACGTACACGTCCCTCTTCTTGGGCACCAGCGTGTGGGTGTGCGAGCCGCACGCGGTCTCGACGGCCGCGACGTACCTCGGGTTGCGGATGTCGCTGATGTCGAAGATCTTCATGCCCTCCCAGGAGGACTTCTCCGTGGCCGGCTGGCTGACGCTGGCACAGGAGTTGTCGCTGCGGGAGGAGTCGGTGGACAGGAAGACGAGGTTGCCGGAGACGGAGATGTCGTTCTGCGATCCGGGACACAGGACCTGGGCGACCGTCTTCGGGGCGCGCGGGTTGCTGATGTCGAAGATCCGGAAGCCGTCGTAGTTGCCCGCGAAGGCGTACTTGCCCTGGAACGCGAGGTCGGAGCCGGTGCCCTTGAGCGCGTCCTTGGGGATGTTCACGAGGTGCTGGATGTTGGCGCTGTGGACGATCTCGTCCACGCCGGGTATCTCGCCGCTCTGGATGGCCGACCGCGCCTCGGCCGCGGTCTCCGAGGAGACCGTGGACCGCGCGGTGGCGTCACCCGGGTCGGGCGTGGCGGCCGCGGGGCCGGCCGCGAGCAGGCTGACCAGCAGTCCGGCCGCGGCGGTCGCCACACCCAGGCCTCTGATCCGAGCGCGCGGGGTACGCGTGATGCGCGTCGTACGCAACGAAGTCACTCCGTCCTCCCTTGTGTCCGTTCGCAGTTGAACGGTTGATGGACCCCGGCAGTATCGTCCTTAGCGTGCACATCTCAACAGATGGCAACACACATGTAATGAAGGTTTTTGATCAACGACCCGTGGAAGCGTGCTAGGAACGGTCCCCCCGGCCCTCTCCCCCGGAACCACCTCTGGAGGTCGTCTTGTTGAACCGCCGCCGCATCCGCGGAGCCGTCGCCGTGGCGCTGAGCGCCGTCGCCGTGCTCGCCCTGGCCGCCTGCGACTCGGAGCCCGGCGGGGACACGCCGCAGAGCAAGGGCTCCTCGGAGCCGGCGGTCGTGGCACCGGGGAAGCCCGGTGAGCCGGCGCGACGGATATCCCCCGCCGAGGCCTCCAAGCTGCTGCCCGACGACAAGCCCAACGCGGCGGACTTCAGTTACGCGCAGATGATGATCGTCCACCACCGGCAGGCGCTGACGATGACCGCGCTCGTCCCGGAGCGGGCGGCGTCGGACCAGGTCAAGAAGTTGGCGGAGCGGATCACGGCGGCGCAGCAGCCGGAGATCGGCGCGATGGAGGGCTGGCTGAAGAACAACGGCGGCCCGCGCGACCAGGGCGGTCACGACCACCACACGATGCCGGGGATGGCGACCGAGGCTCAGTTGGCGCAGTTGAAGAAGGCGAAGGGCGCGGCCTTCGACGAGCTGTTCCTGAAGCTGATGATGACCCACCACGAGGGCGCGGTGACGATGGCCGCGGAGGTGCTCGGCAACGGGAACAACGTGCTCGTGGAGGAGATGGCGAACGACGTGATCGCGCAGCAGTCGGCCGAGATCAACCGGATGCGGAAGATGTAGCGCGACGCGGGTCCGCAGACGGGCGGGTTGGGTCCGCAGAGGCCCGGCTCGGGTCCCCGAGGCCCTGCTCGGGTCCGCCGAGGCCCCGTTCCGGGCCTCGGGTCCCGTCGCGCACCTCCCCTCCGGGGGCTTCCGGTGGGATGCTGGAAGCCTCTCGGCGGGCATCCCCGCGGCGGGAAGGAGTACGGACGTGCTTCGAGTCGCTGTCGTCGGTTCCGGGCCCAGCGGGGTCTACACGGCCCAGTCGCTGGTCCAGCAGTCGGTGGTGCCCGGGGTGCGGGTCGACGTCCTGGACCGGCTGCCCTGCCCGTACGGCCTGGTCCGCTACGGGGTCGCGCCCGACCACGAGAAGATCAAGTCGCTCCAGCAGAACCTGCGCGCGGTCCTGGAGGACGAGCGGATCGCCTTCGTCGGGGACGTCGAGGTCGGCGCGCGGGGGCTGACCCCGGCCCGGCTCCTGGAGCTGTACCACGCGGTCGTGTACTGCGTGGGCGCGGCGCGGGACCGCCGGCTCGGCGTGCCGGGCGAGGACCTGGCGGGCAGCTGGTCGGCGACGGACTTCGTCTCCTGGTACAGCGCGCACCCCGACGCGGTGACCGACGGCTTCGCCGGGGCCGGAACCGGTCTGGACGGCCGCTCGGCGGTCGTGATCGGCGTCGGCAACGTGGCCGTCGACGTCACCCGGATCCTGGCCCGCGGAGCGGACGAGCTGCGGCACACGGACGTGCCCGAGGGCGCGCTGCGGGCGCTGGAGGCCAGCCGGGTGCGCGAGGTGCACATGGTGGGCCGACGCGGCCCCGGGCAGGCCAAGTTCACGACGAAGGAGCTGCGGGAGCTGGGCGGGCTGCCGGGCGCGCGGGTGCGGGTGGATCCGGCGGACCTGGCCCTGGACCCCGCGTACGCCGACCCGACGGGGCTGCCCGCCGTGAACCGGCGGAACGTGGAGGTCGTCCGCGGCTGGGCGGCCGACGGCGCGGGGTCCGACGCGCCGCGAGGGATCCATCTGAGGTTCTTCCTGCGGCCGGTGGAACTGCTCGGCGAGAACGGGCGGGTGGCCGCGGTCCGCTTCGAGCGGACCGAACCGGACGGCGCCGGAGGCGTGCGGGGCACGGGCGCGTACGAGGAGATCGAGGCGCAGTTGGTGCTGCGGGCTGTCGGGTACAAGGGGGTCCCGTTGTCCGGGCTGCCCTTCGACGAGTCCCGGGGCACGGTCCCGAACGAGGCGGGCCGGGTGCTGCGCGACGGCGTCCCGTCGCTCGGCGAGTACGTGGCCGGCTGGATCAAGCGGGGGCCGACGGGCGTCATCGGTACGAACCGCCCCTGCGCGAAGGAGACGGTGGCCTCGCTGCTCGCCGACGCGGCGGTCCTGACCGACCGGCGGCTCACGGGCGACCCGCTCGACGCGCTGCGGGCGCTGGGCCACGAGCCGGTGGCCTGGCGGGGCTGGCTCTCCATCGAAAGCGCGGAATCCGCCCTGGGCCGGTCGCTCGGCCGCGGCCGGGTCAAGATCCCCGACTGGGCGGGGCTGCGGGAGGCGGCGGGCAGGGATGGCTCCTAGGTCCTGGGCTCCCGGGCGGCCTGGGCGTCCGCCGCGCGCAGGACGCTGTCGAGGAGACCGGGGAAGAGCGTGTCGAGGTCGTCCCGGCGCAGGGCGTTCAGCTTGGCGGTGCCCCGGTAGACCTGCTCGATGACGCCGGCCTCGCGCAGCACCCGGAAGTGGTGCGTACGCGTCGACTTCGTGACCGGGAGTTCGAAGAACGAGCAGCTCACCTCGGCGCCGTCCGCCTGCGCCATGTCGCTGACGATCCGCAGCCGTACCGCGTCCGAGAGCGCGTGCAGCACACCCTCCAGGCGTATCTCGTCCCGCGTGGGGTGGTCCAGGACCCGGGGCTTGGTCGCGGTTGTCACGGCGGCTCCACTTCATCCGGAAGCCGCCATTGTACGATAATCCTCGTAGTTTGACAGTCGCCGTACTACGACGGCTATCGTACGAAGACCCCCGGGAGGCCATCCGCAAGGCCCCCGCCAGAGGAGTCCGTCATGAGCGTCGCCCTGTTCGAGCCCTACACCCTGCGGTCGCTGACCATCCCGAACCGGGTGTGGATGGCCCCCATGGACCAGTACTCGGCGGAGGCGTCGGGCCCGAACGCGGGCGTGCCGAACGACTGGCACTTCGCCCACTACGCCTCCCGCGCCACCGGCGGAACGGGCCTGATCCTCGTCGAGGCGACGGCCGTCTCCCCCGAGGCCCGGATCAGCCCCGCCGACCTCGGCATCTGGAACGACACCCAGGCGGAGGCGCTGGGCCGGATCGCCCGCTTCCTCAAGGAGCACGGCACGGTGCCGGGCATCCAGCTCGGGCACGGCGGCCGCAAGGCGTCCACCAAGCGCCCCTGGGAGGGCCGTGGACCGGTCGGCCCCGGCGAGCACGGCTGGCAGCCGGTCGGCCCGAGCCCGCTCCCGTTCGCCGAGGACCACCCCGTACCGACCGAGCTGACGGCGGAGCGGATCGCGGAGATCCCGGGGCAGTTCGCGGAGGCGGCGCGCCGCGCACGCGGCGCCGGCTTCGAGGTCGTCGAGGTGCACGGCGCCCACGGGTACCTGATCAGCAGCTTCCTCTCGCCGTACGCCAACCGCCGCACCGACGCCTACGGCGGCTCCTTCGAGAACCGCACCCGCCTCGCCCTCGAGGTCGTGGACGCCATCCGGGGCGCGTGGCCCGAGGAGCTGCCGGTCTTCTTCAAGATCTCGGCCACCGACTGGCTGGAGGAGCAGGGCTGGACCGGCGACGACACCGTCCGCTTCGCGCGCCTGCTGCACGAGCACGGCGTCGACCTCCTGGACGTCTCCAGCGGCGGCAACGGAGGCCCGGCGAGCATCCCCGTCGGCCCCGGCTACCAGGTGCCCTTCGCCGCCCGGGTGAAGGCCGAGACGGGCCTTCCGGTCGCCGCCGTGGGGCTCATCACGGAGAGCGGGCAGGCGGAGAAGATCGTCGCCAACGGCGAGGCGGACGCCGTCCTGCTCGGGCGGGAGCTGCTGCGCGACGCGTCCTGGGCCCGCAGGGCGGCACGCGAGCTGGGCGCGAGCACGCACGCGCCGACGCAGTACGCCTGGGCGATCTGAGACCGGGCCTCAGCAGGGACCGAAGCAGGGTCCCGCCGGTTCACGGAACACGCCTCCCACCTGGGGAGACGCCGCCGCGGGCGCCACTGTCGGTGGTCGGGTGCAGACTGGCCCGTATCCGCGACAACGGCGTCCTGGAGGTGTCGGCCATGCCCGACGTAGTCCTGACCGTAGGTACCCGCAAAGGCCTGTTCATCGGCCGACGACGCGCCGGCCGGTGGGAGTTCGACGATCCCCACTTCAACGCGCAGGCGATCTACTCGGTCGCCATCGACACCCGCCGCTCCACGCCGCGGCTGCTCGTGGGCGGCGACAGCGCGCACTGGGGTCCGTCCGTCTTCCACTCCGACGACCTCGGCTCCACCTGGACCGAGCCGGCGAAGCCGGCCGTGAAGTTCCCCCAGGACACGGGCGCTTCCCTGGAGCGCGTCTGGCAGCTGCACCCGGCGCCCGCGCACTCCCCGGACGTCGTCTACGCCGGGACGGAGCCCGCCGCCCTGTTCAGGTCCGAGGACGGCGGGGAGTCGTTCGAGCTGGTCCGTCCGCTCTGGGAGCACCCCACCCGGTCCCGCTGGGTCCCCGGCGGAGGCGGCGAGGCCGTGCACACCGTCGTGACCGACCGGCGCGATCCGGCCGCCGTGACGGTCGCGGTGTCGACGGCCGGGGTGTTCCGGTCCCGGGACGGCGGCGCGAGCTGGGACCCTGCCAACCACGGGGTGTCCGCGGTCTTCCTGCCCGACCCCGACCCGGAGTTCGGGCAGTGCGTGCACAAGATCGCGCAGGACGCGGGCGACCTGGACCGGCTCTATCTGCAGAACCACTGGGGGGTGTTCCGCAGCGACGACGCGGGTGGCAAGTGGACGGACATCGGCTCCGGACTGCCCTCCGACTTCGGCTTCACCGTCGCCGCGCACCCCCATCGGGCCGATGTGGCCTATGTGTTCCCCATCAACGCCGACTCCGACCGCGTGCCCGCCGGCCACCGCTGCCGCGTCTACCGTACGAGCGACGCCGGCGCGACCTGGGAGCCGCTCAGCACCGGCCTTCCCGAGGGCGACCACTACGGCACGGTGCTGCGCGACGCGATGTGCACGGACGACGGGGACCCCGCGGGCGTCTACTTCGGCAACCGCAACGGCGAGCTGTACGCGAGCGCGGACGACGGCGACACCTGGCAGCTCCTCGCCGAGCACCTGCCGGACGTCCTGTGCGTACGGGCGGCGGTCATCGACTGAGGGGCCGCTGAGCCCTGGCAGCCTCCACTACTCGGTGATACCGTATAGTGGTACTCGGTGGTACGCAGTACTGATGCGACCGAGGAGGTTCGCCATGGACGACCTGACGGAGATGCTCAAGGGCA
The DNA here is from genome assembly GCF_053594455.1 of Streptomyces sp. NPDC001927. Taxonomy (NCBI): domain Bacteria; kingdom Bacillati; phylum Actinomycetota; class Actinomycetes; order Kitasatosporales; family Streptomycetaceae; genus Streptomyces; species Streptomyces sp. NPDC001927. The sequence continues at coordinate 319,527 of NZ_JBSFEN010000003.1, forward strand.
CGCTCGAAGGGTGCGTGCTCGAAATCGTCAACACCGAAGAAACCTACGGGTACGCCATCACGCGTCAGCTGAACGAGCTCGGCTTCACCGATGTCGTCGAGGGGACGGTCTACACCATCCTGCTGCGACTGGAGCGGAACGGGCTCGTCCAGGTGACGAAGCGACCGTCCGGGGTCGGTCCGCCGCGCAAGTTCTACGCGCTCAACGACGCCGGACGCGAGGAACTGGCGAAGTTCTGGACGAAGTGGAGTTACGTCTCATCACGCATCGACAGGCTCAAGGAGGGCGGCCGATGAACTTCTGGGAGACCATCACAGGCAGCGATCTCACCCGGGAATGGAAGGCGTTCGAGGCCCGGGCCGAGGCCCTGCCGGACGACTACCGGGCGGCATGAGAAGAGATCAAGGGCCACCTCCTCCCCCACGGGAGCTTCACCGGCCGCAACCTGATGCCGATCCTCGACGCGGCCCTGGGCCTGCTCGAAGAGACCGCGGCGGACGGGCAGAGCGTCCACGAGGTCCTCGGCGACGACATCCGAGGCTTCTCCACGGCGCTGGCCGGCGGAGAAGGGGCGCGCACCTACCGCGACCGGTGGCGCGAGCAGCTGAACAGGAACGTCGCGAGGAAACTGAGCCGGCTGGGAGGCTGACATGGGCATCCAGGACATTGTCGAAGGCAAGAAGCAGTGGCGGGCGCACATGGCTCGGGTCAAGGCGCTGCCGCCGGACTACCAGATCGTCTACAAGGAGATGCAGAAGTACTTCTTCAAGGTCGGACCGGTCAACCTGCCCGACGGGCCCCTGCTCCCCGGGATCGTCGACTTCTTCGAGGAGGGCGCCGCCTCGGGCAAGGGCGTCCTGGAACTCATCGGCACGGACGTCGCCGCCTTCTGTGACGGCCTGGTCGCGGACTCACGCACCAACGCGGACGTCTACCAGGAGTCCCTCGGCGAGGAGTCCGGCACGGCCGGCAAGTAGCACCCGTCACCTCCCCGCACTCCCCTTTGTCTTCAGCTTCTGAAAGGAAGTCACCATGCCTTCATTTGGCATGCCCATGCCCAGACTGGGGGACGACGGTCACCCGTCGTCGACCGCCGTCTCCGCCGTCGGGCTCCGTAAGTCGTACGGCGACAAGCTCGTCCTCGACGGAATCGATCTGCGCATCCCGGCCGGGTCCGTGTTCGCGCTGCTCGGCCCGAACGGCGCTGGCAAGACCACCGTCGTGAAGGTCCTCTCCACACTCATCACCGCCGACGCCGGCGAGCTGCACGTCGGCGGGTACGACCTGGCCGCAGAGCCGCAGGCGGTCCGTGCCGCGATCGGTGTCACCGGGCAGTTCTCCGCCGTCGACGGTCTGATCACCGGCGAGGAGAACATGCTCCTCATGGCGGACCTGCACCACCTGTCCAAGCGCGAGGGACGGCGCGTTGCCGCCGAACTCCTGGAGCGCTTCGACCTCGTGGAGGCCGCGAAGAAGCCCGCCTCCACCTACTCGGGCGGTATGAAGCGCCGGCTCGACCTCGCGATGACGCTGGTCGGCAGCCCGCGGATCATCTTCCTCGACGAGCCGACGACCGGCCTCGACCCGCGCTCCCGGCACAACATGTGGGGCATCATCCGCACCCTCGTCGCCGACGGTGTGACGGTCTTCCTCACCACCCAGTACCTGGAGGAGGCCGACGAACTCGCGGACCGCATCGCCGTGTTGAACGACGGCAGGATCGCCGCCGAAGGCACCGCCGAAGAGCTCAAGCGGATCGTCCCCGGCGGGCACATCCGGCTCCGCTTCACCGACCCGGTCGCATACCAGTCCGCCGCCGACACCCTGCGCGAGGTGACCCGGAACGACGAGGCGCTGTCGCTGACCCTCCCCAGCGACGGCAGCCAGCGCGAACTGCGCTCCCTTCTCGACTGGCTGGATTCCACCGGCATCGAGGCGGACGAGCTGACCGTCCACACCCCCGACCTCGACGACGTGTTCTTCGCCCTGACCGGCCCGGCCGACGTCCCCCACCAGACCCAGGAGAACGCCCGATGAGCTCCCTCACGCTCGCTGTACGCGACTCGAACACGATGCTGCGCCGCAATCTGCTGCACGCCCGGCGCTATCCGTCGGGAACGCTGAACCTGCTGCTCACGCCGATCATGATGCTGCTGCTCTTCGTCTACATCTTCGGCGACGTGATGAGCGCGGGCATCGGCGGCAGTGGCGCCGACCGCTCCGACTACATCGCCTACATCGTCCCGGGCCTGCTCCTGATGACCGTCGGCAGCACCGTGATCGGGGCCGCGGTGTACGTCTCCATGGACATGACCGAGGGCCTCGTCGCCCGCTTCCGCACGATGGCGGTCTACCGTCCTTCGGTCCTCATCGGGCACGTCGTCGGCGGCGTGCTGCAGTCCGTCATGAGCGTGGTCCTCGTCGGCGCCGTCGGCGTGGCCATCGGCTTCCGCTCCACGGACGCCACCGTCGTGGAGTGGCTGGCGGCGTTCGGGCTCGTCACGCTCTTCGCCCTGGCGCTGACCTGGATCGCGGTCGGCATGGGCCTGGCCAGCCCGAACCCCGAGGCGGCGAGCAACATGGCCATGCCGCTGATCCTGCTCCCCCTCATCTCCAGCGCCTTCATCCCGGCCGCCACCATGCCGGGCTGGTTCCAGCCGATCGCCGAGTACCAGCCCTTCACGCCCGCGATCGAGACCCTGCGCGGCCTGCTGCTCGGCACGGGGATCGGGAACAACGGCTGGATCGCCGTCGCCTGGTGCCTCGGCCTGACCGCGCTCGGCTACCGCTGGTCGACGGCGCAGTTCAACCGCGACCCGAAGTAGGCCGGCGCGCTCGGTGGACGAGCCGGCTAACGCACCACGCGGTAGCGGAGGTAGACGAACTTCTCGTTGAAGGTGCGGGTCTCGACGAGTTCGAGATCCACCCGGCGTTCGTGCCGGGGAAAGAACGGAATGCCGCCGCCGACCAGGACCGGGTGGACGATTACCCGGTACTCGTCGATCAGATCCGCCGCGGCCGCGTCGACGGCGAGCGTCGCGCCGCCGATCGCGATCTCGCCCTCGCCCGGTTCGGCCCGCAACCGCTCGATCTCCTCCGCCAGGCTGCCGGAGGCGAGGCGGGCCCGGCCCTGCACCTCCGTCAGCGTCCTGGAGAAGACCACCTTCGGGAGCGGGTTCCAGATCTCGATCCACTCGCGCTCCGCCTCGCCGAGTGAGGGGTCCTCGGCGGCGGTCTCCCAGTAGAGCATCGTCTCGTACAGCCGGCGCCCCAGCAGGTGGACGCCGACCTTGCGCGTCTCGTCGATCCAGAAGCGGAAGACTTCCGCGTCGGGGGCCGTCCAGTCGAAGCCGCCGTCCGGCCCGACGATGTAGCCGTCGAGCGAGACGCCCATGGCATAGGTCACGCTGCGCATCAGAAGCCCTCCTCGGAACCGGTTTCGCAGTATGACCGCCGGACACCGCGGGACTCATCGCGACGCGCGGGCGGGCGCGTCCCGAAGCCCGCTAGGGGGTGTCTCGTCGATCAGGCCGGATCAGGGAGCGGCGTCTGGTGCCGTGCATCGCAAGGCGGAGGAGGGCGTCAACGCGGTGGGGGCACCTCCCGTGCCCGAAGGGCTACGGGGGAGTTGGCAACCGACGACAACGCGGCGAGGCACGGTGCCAGGCGACGCGAGCCCGGCATGATCGACGAGACACCCCCTACGGCAGGCGCCAGTCCACCGGCTGGGCGCCCATCCGCTCCAGGTGCTCGTTGGTGCGGCTGAACGGGCGCGAGCCGAAGAAGCCGCGGTCCGCCGACATCGGCGACGGGTGAGCGGACTCGATCGCCGGCAGATCGTTCAGCAGAGGACGCAGGTTGCGCGCGTCGCGTCCCCACAGGATCGAGACCAGCGGCTTACCGCGGGCGACGAGCGCCTTGATGGCCTGCTCCGTGACCGCCTCCCAGCCCTTGCCGCGGTGGGCCGCCGGCTTGCGGGGCGCCGTCGTCAGCGCCCTGTTGAGCAGCAGGACGCCCTGCTGGGTCCACGGCGTCAGATCGCCGTTGGACGGGCGGGGCAGGCCCAGGTCGGTGTGCAGCTCCCGGTAGATGTTCTCCAGGCTGCCCGGCAGCGACCGCACGTCGGGCGAGACGGCGAAGCTGTGCCCGATCGCCATTCCCGGTGTCGGGTAAGGGTCCTGGCCGACGATGAGTACACGCACCCCGTCGAAGGGCTGCTGGAACGCGCGCAGGATGTGCGGGCCGGCCGGGAGGTAGGTGCGACCGGCCGCGATCTCCGCGCGCAGGAAGTCGCCCATGGCGGCGATCTGCCCTGCCACCGGCTTCAGCGCGTCGGCCCAGCCGGGCTCCACAAGTTCGTTCAATGTCTGAGCTGCCACAACACGTCACTCTAGTGGCGCACACCGACATCTCCCGAACCCGGCAACGACCGCCCACCCCCTCCGCGTTCTCGTTCGAAGCGCGCTCCCTGAACGCGCCCTCCCGGGTAGCCTGCCGTCGTCACTTCCCCCTCTTCCCGGAGCCGGTTCATGAGGTCACGCAGGCGTTCGTCCGTCGACCGGCGGCTCCCGTGACGGCCGGCTCCGAAGGCCTGGTCGTCGGGGTCGACTCGGGCGGCTCCGGGCTGCGGATCGCCCTCGTGCGCGCCTCGGACGGGCGGGCCGTGGAGACCGTCACGTCCCGTGAGCCGGTGCGGACCGGCCCCGGCGGGATCGAGGCGGCCCATCTGCTCGGGCAGCTGCTGCCCGCCGTCGCGTCGCTGCGCGAGCGCGCCGGGTCCGGGCCCGTCGTCGCCGTGGCCGTCGGCGCCGCCGGGATGGCGACGCTCGGCGAGGAGCTGCGGGCCGTTCTGCCCGGCGCGCTGCGGGAGGCCCTGGGCGTACGGTCCCTCGCGCTCGCGGCCGACGCCGTCACCGCCTACGCCGGGGCGCTCGGGCAGCGGCCCGGTGCGGTCGTCGCGGGCGGCACCGGCCTCATCGCCCTCGGTACGGACCTCAAGACCTGGCGCCGGGCCGACGGCTGGGGCCACCTCCTCGGCGACTGCGGCAGCGGCGCCTGGATCGGCAGGGAAGGCCTGGAGGCGGCGATGCGCGCGTACGACGGGCGGCGGGGCGGCTCGGCCGCGCTGCTCGCCCGCGCGGAAGCCCGGTTCGGCCCGGCCGCCGGGCTGCCGGCCGCGCTGTACCCGCGGACCGACCGGCCCGCCGTGCTCGCCTCGTTCGCCCCGGACGTGGCCGGCTGCGCCACCGAAGGCGACCCGGTCGCGGCCGACGTCCTGCGGCGGGCCGCCGCGCACGTGGCCGAGGCGGCGGCCGCCGTGTGCCCGGCCCCGGGTGCGTACGAAGTGGCCCTGACCGGTGGCCTGTTCAAACTCGGCGACCCTCTCCTCGTACCGCTCCGGGCCGAGCTGGCCGGACAACTGCCGCACGCCCGGCAGACGTCGGCGGCCGGGGATCCGCTCGACGGCGCCCTCGCGCTGGCGGCGGCGCTGGCCACGGACGCGCTACGGCTGCCCGTGGAGCCGAAGTTGTTGCATGTGACCACGTAAGTCACGCTTCGGACAAAGGGGGACAGATAACGCTCAGCCGCACCTCACCGCACTGCGCGGCGGGCAAAACCAGTAGCATGCGGCCGCATGAGCTCCCCCACTGGGCCCGCTTCCGGCCTGCCTGTACGAATGCCGCGACCCCGCCAGCCTGGACGGCACCGTCGCCCCGAACCCGCGGCGGCGCCCGAGGGCGCTCCCACCCTGGTCCTCGCCGTCCCCGGCGCCCCGTCGGCCGCCATACGCTCGCTGGCCGAAGAGGTCGTGAGCATCGCCCGTTCCGAGCTGCCCGGCCTGGAGGCCGCGATCGGCTACCTGGACGGTGACGACGCCGAGTACCCCACTCTCGGAAGCGTCCTCGCGCGCGCCGAGACCGTGCGCACCGAGCGGTACCAGCTGGCCGTGGCCGCCGGCCGTGAGGTCAGCGCCCCCGAGGGCGCGGCCGCCGTCGTCGTGCCGCTGCTCGCCGGTCCCGACAGCGCCCTGATGCGCCGGATCCGCCAGGCCGTGATGGACAGTGGCAACGTCGCCGAGCTGACGGACGTCCTCGGTCCGCACCCGCTGCTCGCCGAGGCCCTGCACGTGCGCCTGTCGGAGGCCGGTCTGGCCCGCGCCGACCGCGCGCGGCTCTTCACGGTCGCCACGGCCGCCGACGGCATCGTGCTCGCCACGGTCGGCGGCGAGGAGGCCGTCCAGGCCGCCGGCATCACCGGCATGCTCCTCGCCGCGCGCCTGGCCGTCCCGGTGATGGCCGCCGCGCTCGACCAGGAGGGTTCGATCACCGCGATCGCCGAGCAGCTGCGCGGCTCCGGCTCGGAGCAGCTCGCCCTCGCCCCGTACCTGATCGGCCCCGAGCTGGCCGAGGGCCTGCTCGACGCGGCCGCCAAGGAGGCGGGCTGCGCCGCCGCCGAGCCGCTGGGCGCGTACCCGGCGATCGGCAAGCTGGTGCTCTCGCAGTACACGGCCGCGCTGGGCATCGCCCCGCAGCAGCCGCAGGGCGCCCCCACGCACTGAACGGCAGCACACGCAGGAATGGCCGAGGGCCCGCACCGGACGCGTTCCGGCGCGGGCCCTCGGCCGTCGTACGGCCCGGTCGGGCGGCGGGTCGGGCGTCCGGGTCAGGCGAAGACCACGCAGGAGGCCGCCGGGGCCTCGACGGAGCCCGCGCGGTGCGGGATGCCCGTCTCCGGGTCCACGTCGAACCAGGTCACGTCGCCGGAGCGCTCGTTGGCCGCGTAGAGCCGCCGCCCGGACGGGTCGAGGATCAGGTCGCGCGGCCAGCGTCCGCCGCAGTCCACGGCGGTACGGAACTCGGCCCGCTCTCCGCTCGGGTCGAGGGCGAGGACGGCGAGGGTGTCGTCGCCACGCACGGCGGCCCAGAGGAAGCGGCCGTCGGGGGCGACGACGACCTCGGAGGGGTAGCTCGGCCCGGGAGTCCCGGCGGGGACGACGGGGGCCTCCCCGAGCGGCTCCAGGGTGCCCGCCTCCCCGTCCCAGCGGCAGACCGTGACGGTGGGCTCCAGCTCGTTCAGGACGTAGGCGTGGGTGCCCGCCGGGTGGAAGGCCAGGTGGCGCGGGCCTGTGCCCGGCTTGAGCGCGGCCTCGCCGTGCGGCCGCAGCGCGCCGGAGACGGGGTCGAGGGCGTAGATCCGTACGGAGTCGGTGCCGAGGTCCACCGCGGTCGCCCAGCGCCCGCCGGGGGCCGCCAGGACCTGGTGGGCGTGCGAGCCGCTCTGGCGGTCGACGACGGGCCCCGAGCCCTCGTGCCGTACGACGTCGGTGGCGGCGCCCAGGGAGCCGTCCGCCGCGATCGGCAGGGCCGTGACGCTGCCGGAGGTGTAGTTGGCGGTGAGGACATGGCCCCGGGTGACGGCGAGGTGCGTGGGGGCGGCGCCGCGCACGGGCGCGGGCGCGCCGAGCGGCCGGGGTACGGCCCCGGAGACGTCGAAGGCGGCCGCGGCGCCCTCCTCGGTCTCGGAGACGGCGTAGAGGACGAGACCCTTGCCCTGGTCCTGGCCCCGGTCCGCGAGGGCGAGGTAGGACGGGTCGGGGAGCGCGTCCGTCGCGCCGGTGACGGTCAGGGCGCCGGTCTCCGGGTCCACGTCGGCGGCGAGGATGCCCCGGCCCCCCGCCGAGGTGAACGACCCGATGAAGGCCCGTCCCCGTACCGGTTCACGCGCGTCCGTACCGCCCATGGCGTCTCCCCTCTCCACCGGGGCGGTCGGCCGACGGCCCCGTCGTCGGGGCTGACGTTAGCAGGCGGTCTAGACCAACTTGGATCAAGAGGCTTGGGTCAAGGAGCTTGAGACGGGGCTTCGGTCAGGCGGCCGGGACGAGTGGGGCGCTCGGCGCCGTGCGCAGGGGCGCGGCCAGTTCGACCAGGGCCCGCTCCAGGCCGTGGAGGTGGCCGAGGGCGGCTTCGGCGCCCGGGTGGCCGGCCATCGGCGGGGCCGTGGGCTCCTCGGCGGTCGAACGGCGCGCGGGGTGGGCCGGCGGGACGAGGGCGTGGACGGCCGCCTCGACGCGCCAGGAGGCGGCGGCGAGCCGGGCGTCGTGCGAGGCGTCCGGGTCGGCGGCGACCGCCGAGAGGCCCCGGATCTCGCGAGCGCAGTCGTCGAGCAGGTCCAGGACCCGGCGGGCGCGGGCCTTGCGGGCCCGCAGCGGGCTCAGCGGGTGGACCAGCGGCGCGAGCGACAGCCGGACCCGGCCGATCAGCACCTCGAGCTGGGCGGCGTGCGGCGCGGGGTCGGCCTCCGGGTCGCCGGCGAGGCGGCGCGCGGCGGCCGTGGTGCAGGCGTGCACGCAGGTCACGGCCCGCTCGATCCAGGCGTTGGTGGCGGCGTGCGTGGTCACCGGCAGCAGGGCCACGCCGACGGCCGCGCCCAGCGCGCCGACCGCGGTCTCCTCGAAGCGCAGGACCAGCAGGCCCGGGTGGAGCACACCGAGGAGCCCGTAGAGGAGACCGGCCATGACGGTCACGAAGAACATCATCCAGCTGTACGAGAGCGCTGCCGTGTAGAAGATCCCGAAGACGCAGACGGCCACCAGGGCGGCCGTCGGGGCGGGCGCGCCGGCCAGCGGGATCGCGATCAGGAAGCCGGCGGCGATGCCGGTGACCGTACCGACGACCCGGCGGAAGCCGCGGACCAGGGTCTCGCCGCGCGAGGCGGTGTTGACGAAGATCCACCAGGCGGTGCCGACGGCCCAGTACCAGCGCTCGTGCGAGATGAACTGGCCGGCCGCGAGCGCGACCGCGCAGGCGGCGGTCGCCTGGAACGCCTGCCGGGTGGTGGGCCGGGCGAGCCCCCTGCCGGGCAGCGGGGCGGGCGCGGCGGGCGGCGGGACGCGCCGCTCGATGCACCAGGCCACGAACCGGACCGCGCCCGCGGCCGCGAGGGCCAGGCCCACCGCCGCGTACAGCTCCGGCAGCTGCGCGGGCAGCGCGTGCAGGAACTGGGTGACGAAGAACATCATGAACGCGAAGATGCCGAGCGCGTGCCCGCGCGGGCCCCAGCGGCGCGCGTAGACGCCGGCGAAGACCACGAGCAGCCAGGACGCGTCGCGCAGCAGCGGAGTGCTGTGCAGGGCGGTCGCGAGGGCGAGGACGGGGAAGCCGACGGCGGGGAGCAGGGCGGTCGTCACGGCCTGGCGGCGCACGGTGGGGTCGCCGACGGTGAAGAGCGCGAGCAGGGCGGCGAGGCCGCCCGTGATCGAAGCCGTGAGGGAGAGTCCGCAGAGTTCGGCGGCGGCGACCGCGAGGGCGATGCCGAGGACGGCGCGCGAGGAGACGCGCAGCCGGACGCGGCCCGGATCGGGGGCCACGAACATGAGCCTGACCAGCCGGCGGCCGGCGGCCCGGCCCTTCTTCACGACGGTCGTTCCGCCCCCGCTGCCGTACACACACCCTCTTCGCGTCATCTCGTGCCCCGGCCTGCTTGTGGCGGCCCCTGGACATGGGAAAGGCGCCGCGGTCCGGTTCCGGCCTCGTCGCCGGTCCGGCGCGTGCGGCGCCATCAGTTCACTCTGTACCCCGAGGAAAACACCTGGTCACCCACTGGCTCAACCGGCACGCCGAACACTGGGCCATTGGTACAGTCGACGGGCGTGGAAATCGGCCAGGAGGGAGCCAACGGACCATGGCGGTGGACGAGCTCGACACGCGGATCCTGCGGCTCCTGATCGAGCAGCCGCGCACCAGCGTGCGCGAGTACGCACGGATCCTCGGAGTGGCCCGGGGCACGGTGCAGGCCCGGATCGACCGGCTCGAGCGGGACGGCGTGATCACGGCGACCGGCCCCGTCCTCTCCCCCGCCGCGCTCGGCCACCCCGTGCTCGCGTTCGTCCACATCGAGGTGACCCAGGGGCATCTGGACGAGGTCGGCGACGCGCTCGCCGCCGTGCCGGAGATCGTCGAGGCGTTCTCGATCACCGGCGGCGGGGATCTGCTGACCCGGGTGGTGGCCCGGGACAACGGGCACCTGGAGGACGTGATCCAGCGGCTGATCCAGCTGCCGGGCGTCGTCAGGACGCGTACGGAGATGGCGCTGCGCGAGCGGGTGGCGCACCGGCTCCTGCCGCTGGTGGAGTCGGTCGGGCGGGGGTCGTCCCGTAAGGGATGACGGGGTTCGCCGGGTCGGGGACCAGGGACTTTCGGTCCTGGGGGCGGCGTGCGCGGGTTGAGATGCTTGACCGTATGAGCACCTCTCCGACTGCGGTCGTCTTCGATCTCGACGGAACGCTGGTGGACAGCGAGCCGAACTACTACGAGGCCACCCGGCGGACGCTCACGGCCTTCGCCGGCGACACGGACTTCGACTGGGAGCGGCACACCGCCTTCATCGGGATCGGGACGCTGGAGTCGCTGGAGATCCTGGGCGCCCACTACGGCATCGAGGCGCCGGTCGAGGAGCTGCTCGACGCCACGAACCGGTCCTATCTGGCGCTGGCGCGCGCCTCGACCCCGGTCTATCCGGAGATGCGGACGCTCGTGGAGCGGCTGTACGCGACGGGGACACCGATGGCGGTGGCCTCCGGTTCGTCCCGTGCCGCGATCGAGGCGGTCCTGACGGGGACCGGCCTGGACGCGTTCCTGACGACGCTGGTCTCGGCGGAGGAGGTCGAGCGCGGCAAGCCGGAGCCCGATGTCTTCCTGGAGGCCGCGCGGCGGCTCGGCGTGGCACCGGAGCGGTGCGTGGTGTTCGAGGACGCGGCGCCGGGTGCGCTCGCGGCGCGGGCGGCGGGCATGCGGTGCGTGGCGCTGCCGTACGTGGCGGCGACGGCGGACGACCCCGCGTTCCTGGCGGCCGATCTGCTCTTCCGGGGCGGTCAGGCGGAGTTCACGGCGGGGGCGGCGCTGCGCCTGCTCAAGCTGGAATCGGTCGAGCCCGCCTGACGGCGGGAAGCCTCCCGCCTCAGCCGCCGGCCAGCGGGCCGGGCTGACCCTGCGCAGGGAGGCCCGGCTCGTCCGCGGTGGACCGCAGGAGCCGGAGGAACGCCTTCAGCCCGGCGATGATCTCCTCGTTGTCGGTGAGGCGGTTGACCGTGGCCTCGAACTCCCGCGCCAGGGCGGCGATCCTGCGGTCGGTGTCGTCGGCGCGCCGGTGCGCGGAGAGGCCCGACGCGTCGACCGTGCGCCGCAGTTCGGCCAGGGCGCGGTACTGCTCCTCCGCCTTGCCCTCCAGGACCTGGGCGCCGCTCTCGAGACGATCCACCCGCGCGCGCAGCTCGACCACGTCGTCGCGGGGGTACGTGACGTCCCGGAGCAGCACCCCGAGGCGGCGGCGCAGCTGCGCGAACCACGCGCCCGCCGGACGGAAGAAGGTGCTCAGGACGAAGAGGCCGGCGAACCACCAGCCCGCCGCGCGCCCGGTCGCGAGCGTGCCGAGGACCACGGCGACGGCGCTCAGGAGATGGCCGGCGACCGCGACCCGCAGCATGAGCCGGGCGATCCGGGAGGCCTCGGCGTCCCGTTCCTTGGAGACCGTGAGGCCCTTCTCGCGGCTGAGCGCGATCTCGGCCCGAACGGCGTGGGCCCGGAAGTACAAGTTCCAGGGGGCGGTGAGGAGCAGCAGGAGCCACAGCAGCCCCAGGACGCCCGCTCCGACCCCCAGGACCAGGCCGGGCGGCGCTCCGACCGCGTAGGCCACGACCAGCGCAAGGACGGCCGCCCCCGCGACCACGAACGCGCCCACGACCTTGCTCATGCCGCCCCCACTCCGAGCTCACCGAGTTCCGGTCATCGTCCCGCTCCGGTCGGCGGCCGGCATGAGTACGGGTACTCACCTCGGCGTCACGCCCAGGAGGCGGCATTGCCCCGGTACGCGCGGCGGCGCACCGGGGCAAGGAACACGTCGGAGCGCCCGTCAGGACCCCCAGGCCTCCAGCTCGTAGATCCGTGCGGCGGGGTCCGTGCTCTGGGTGGGGCGGGTGATGTCCAGACGTACGTAGCGTGCCGTCCTGCCCACCGGGTGCGTGGTGGTGGCCGCCGTGTTGCCGGTGACGTTCGCGACGGTCGTCCAGGGGTCGGCGGTGGAGCCGCGGACCTGGAGGGTGAAGTCCCGGGTGTTCCAGGCCGCGTTCTCGCCGCCGGCCGCCGCGTGCTTCACCGTGAGGCGGTCGAGCGTGCGGGCGGCGCCGAGGTCGACCTCCAGCCACTTCGCGGCGGTGGTCGTGCACCACTTGTCGGTGGTGCCTCCGGAGACGGTGCCGTTGACCGCCTTGGCCGGGGTCTCGTTGCCGTTGCACTGGCCGGACGCGGTCGCCGGGCGGCCCAGGGCGAGGTTGGACTCCGTACCGCCCGTCGACCAGGCGACCGTGGTCGTGGCGGCGGGTGAGCGGCCGTATTCGGTGGAGACGGCCTCCACGTCGAGGGTCGTCGACGTCTCCGTACCCGCACGGTCGAGCCGGGGGACGAAGAGGGCGTCGTTGGGGGTGGCGCCGAGGTACGTACGGGTGGAGTCGGCGTTGCGCCGGTAGACCTCGTAGTGGTGGACGGAGCCCGAGGCGGAGGGCGTCCAGGCCAGGCGGAGGGACTTGGCGGTGGCGCTCAGGTCGGTGACGCCGAGCACGGTGACGCCGGTCGGGGCGGCGGCGGAGTCCACGGCACCGTCGTGGACCGCGAGTTGGCCGACGCGGATGTCGTACGAGGGGACGGACCCTGCGGCCTCCAGGCCGATCTGGGCGATGGTCCGGCCGGCGAAGGCGGAGAGGTCGAGGGTCTTGCGCTCCCAGCCGGTGGTGGCGGTCGAGCCGAGGTCGAGGGTGGTGAAGGTGGTCGGCGCGTCGGTGAAGGAGACGGCCGCCTTCAGCCGGGTGGGGCCGGCCGCCGGGGTCTTCAGGACCACGGACAGCTTGGTGTCGGCGGCGACCGGCAGCCTCGTCTGGTAGAGCCGCACGGTGTTCACCGCGTCGAGGGTGCCCGTGAGCCGCAGCGAGGAGCCGCCCTCGTAGGCGTCGGTGAAGTCGATGGTCGGGCTGAGCTTCGAGCCGGTGGAGGTGACCAGCCAGCGGTAGGTGGGCGGCACGTCCTGGAGGGAGAGGTTGTTCCAGCCCGTGGAGGAGACGCGGACGCCCCCGGAGTTGTAGAAGTCGCCCTGGCCCGCGCCGAAGGAGGTGACGAACGGCTTGGCGGTGACGGCCGAGGACTCGGGGATGTAGTGCGCGAGCCCCTTCCAGGCCGAGGTCGTGGTCGTGTTCGACGGGTCGCCGTTGGCGCCGTCCCAGTAACGGGCCTCGCGGGCATGGGAGTCGGCCCGGCCGCTGGACGAGGTGAAGGTCCATTCGGGGCGGTAGATGCCGAGCGACGTCACGTGCGGCTGTCCGGCGGGGAAGACCGAGGCCCACGGGACGGAGGTGTTGGAGCCGTTCGCCTCGGTGTCGATGCCCGAGTACAGCTCGTACTCGCTGCGGCCCAGACTGCGCGCGAGCGTACGGGAGTTGCTCAGGCCTGAGGCGCTCCAGCCGAAGTCGAGGAACATCGAGTCGGAGGTCCGCTGCGAACCCTCCTGCAGGAACGAGTCGTTGGCGGAGGTGAGCGAGTCCTGCCAGCTCACCGCGCCCGACTCGGTCATCGCGTCGTACCACATGAACTCGACGGGGCCGAGGGAGCGGGCGTACCGCATTTCGTTGCGGAGCTCGGTGGCGAGGGCCGCGTCGCCGCCCGCCGTCTCCTGGTTGATGAACCAGCCGTCGAAGCCGTAGTGCTGGGCGACTTGGGCGAGCTTGTCGGCGACGGGGTAGGTGGAGCCGGACTTCTGGGCGAAGTCGCGGACCCACTGGATCTGGCCGCCATAGGCGGTGGGCGGGAAGAAGACGGTGCCGTAGACCTTGACGCCGTTGCGGTGGGCGGCGTCGATGACGGTCGCGTTCGGGGCGAGGATCAGGCCCTCGCTCGCGGAGCCGCCCCAGAAGACCAGCTTGTCGATGTACTGCCAGTGGCCGAAGGCGTAGTAGTGCGGGTTGGTGGAGCCCTGTGAGGGGTTGTTCGAGGTCGGGCCGAAGGAGACCAGCGAGGCGATCTTCCCCTCTCCCGCGCGGGCGTTGGCGTTGGCCTTCAGGGCCGGGTCGGAGACGCGGGGCTTCAGCGGGACGCGGGAGCGGTTGAACCGCGCGTCGGGGTCGGTGGCGGGGTCCCAGTTCAGGATCGTGTTGGGGTGCCAGTACGAGGCGTAGGGCTGGTCGCCGGCGGCGGCCGGGGCGGCCGCGGAGGCAGGCGCGGGGGTAGGCGCGGCGTGGGCCGCGGGCGGTGCGAGGGGCGCGAGGCCGAGCAGGGCGGCGAAGAGCGCCGCGGCCGTCAGCAGGGGCAGGTGTCGTCTCATCCGGTTCTCCGGTCCAGCGGGAGGGGTGGGGGTGCTGGGCGTACGGAAGTGCGGCGGTACGAGCGTGCGGTGCTTCGAGGCCGGAGGCTAAACGGCTTTAGTCGAACGGGTCAAGGGGCGGGCGGCGCCGTGGACTCACGGACGGTGAGGCGCGGTGTCGGGTTCTTGACGTCCCGCGCCGAGGCCGGGTCGTCGACAACCGCGAGGAGTTCCCGCGCGACCTGCTCGCCGAGGGCGAAGGTGTCGCGGGAGAGCGCGGTGAGGGAGGGGTGGACGATGCGGGCGAGGGCGGAGTCGTCGAAGGAGACGAGGGAGAGCTCGCCAGGGACGGCCACACCCATCTCGGTGGCCACGCCGAGCCCGGCGACGGCCATCACGTCGCTGTCGTAGATGATCGCCGTCGGCCGCTGCGGCCGGGCGAGCAGGGCCCGGGTGGCGGCGGCGCCCTCGGCGTCGCTGAAGTCCGTCGGCAGCGAGACGGCCTCGGTGAGGCCGAGCCGCCGGGCGCTGTCCCGTACGGCCCGGATGCGGCGCTGGGTGTGCTGGAAGGCGGGGAGCCCGGCCAGGTGCGCGATACGGCGGTGGCCGAGGGCGGCGAGGTAGTCGACGATCGACACCATCGCCTCGCGGTCGTCGGCCCAGACGCTGGGCAGGCTGCCGTGCCGGCCGGGGCCGCCGAGGACGGTCGTGGGCACGCCGAGCTCTTCGAGGACGGGGATCCGGGGGTCGCGGACCTGGAGGTCGACCAGGACGAAGCCGTCGACGCGGTGCTCGGAGGTCCAGCGCCGGTAGACCTCGATCTCGGCGGCCGTGTCCTCGACGACCAGCAGGTTGAGCGCCGTGCCGCGGGTGGAGAGTCCGGCCTGCAGTCCGCTGAGCAGCTGGCTGAAAAAGGGTTCGAGACCGATGGTCCGCGCGGGGCGGGCCAGGACGAGGCCGACCGCGCCGGCCCGCGCTCCGCCGAGGGCGCGCGCGGCGCTGTGCGGGCGCCAGTTCATCTCCTCCGCGACCCGCAGGATGCGGGCGCGCGTCGTGTCGCTCACCCCCGGGCGACCGTTGAGCGCGAAGGACACGGCGCCCTTGGACACCCCGGCCCGGCGGGCGATGTCGGCGATCGTCGGTCTGGCCACGCGGCGCCCCCTCGGTCTCGCGCACGGCCGGTCTCACCCGATTCCGATGCGCGCGCAGTGTCTTGACAGCGGAGTGTAGCGGGAGCATAGTCCCCCATCGCTAGACCGGTTTAGTAATGCGTTCCGTACGTCCGCACAGTCCGCCAGCACAGACCGGGAGACCCTTCATATGCGAACAAGCAGCCACTGGATACGGCTGGCCGTGGCCGCGGTCGCCGCGGTGACCCTCGCCGGCTGCGGCCTCGGCGACCCGAGCGGCTCGGACGACGCCGGCGGGGGCGGCGGAACCGAGGTCAAGGGCAAGGTCTCCCTCCAGACCTGGGCCCTGAAGCCGAAGTTCACCGCGTACATGGAGGGCGTGATCGACGCCTTCGAGAAGAAGAACCCGGGCGTCGAGGTCGAGTGGCTCGACCAGCCGGGCGACGGCTACTCCGAGAAGGTGCTCAGCCAGGCGGCCGGCGGCACCCTGCCCGATGTCGTCAACCTGCCGCCGGACTTCGCGCTGCCACTGGTGAAGCAGAACATGCTGCTCGACGTGGCGGGCGCCGACCCGAAGTTGGCCGCCGACTACGTCGAGGGCGGCACCGCCGCGTACACCTTCGCCGGCCACCAGGGGACGTACGGCTATCCCTGGTACCTCAACACCGACGTCAACTACTGGAACTCCACGCTGCTCACCCGCTACGGCCTCGACCCGAAGAAGCCGCCGGCCTCCTTGGACGAGCTGATCGCGGCGGCCAGGACGGTGAAGGAGAAGTCGAAGGGCTCGGTCTATCTGATGAGCCGCAAGCCGGGGCTGATGGACTTCGCCAACGCCGGGGTGAAGCTGATGTCCGAGGACGGGAAGAGCTTCACCTTCAACACCCCCGAGGCCGCCGCCCTCCTGGACACCTACCGCGGCGCGTTCAAGGAGGGGCTGCTGCCCAAGGACGTGCTGACGGAGACGTACGCGGGCAACACCAAGCTGTTCTCCTCCGGCACCGCCGCCTGGACCACGGCGGGCGGCAACTACATCACCTCGCTGGCCACGGACAACCCGAGCCTCGCGCCGCAGGTGGTCTCCTCCCCCGCGATGGGCACGCCGCCGCTGTACGTCCAGGGCCTGTCGGTCTCGAAGGCGACCAAGAACCGGGCCACCGCGCTCGCGCTCGCGCGCTGGGTCACCAACGCCGAGAACCAGGCCGCGTTCGCCCACCTCACCAGCATCTTCCCGTCCACCAAGGCCTCCGCCTCGGACCCGTTCTTCAGCAAGAGCGACGGGACGAACGCCGGGGACGCCAAGGTCACCGCGTTCGGCTCGCTGGCGAAGGCCACGATGCTGGAGCCCGTCCAGGCCAACGACGCGATCAAGACGGTGGTCAACCAGCAGATCGCGCTCGCCCTCAACGGCCAGGCCGGTTCGAAGGAAGCCCTGGACACCGCGGTCGAACGCGCCAACCAGCTCCTCAAGGACTGACCACCGGACCGATCACGGAACGAACACCGGACCGCGAGCGGCGCCGACTTCCCCCGGCGCCGCTCCCCCACCCGGAAGGCACCCCATGACCCACCGGCGCTGGTTCACGCCGTGGCTGCTCGCCGCGCCGGCCGTCGTCTGGCTCCTCGTCTTCAACCTGTGGCCCGCGCTCAACACGGTGATCCTGTCGTTCACCAACGCCAAGCCGCTGGGCGGCGGCCGGTTCACCGGTCTCGAGAACTACGAACGCGCCCTGAACGACGAGCAGTTGACCGACGCGCTGATCAACAGCATCGTCTATCTGCTGATCTGCCTGCCCCTGCTGACCCTGCTTCCCCTGCTGCTCGCGCTGCTCGTGGAGAAGAAGCTGCCGGGCATCACCTTCTTCCGTACCGCCTTCTACACCCCGGTGGTCGCCTCCGCCGTCGTGGTCGCCCTGATCTGGGGCTGGCTCCTGGACGACCGCGGGCTCCTCAACGGGATGCTCGGCCAACTCGGCCTCGCGGACCGGCCGGTGGACTTCCTCACCGACCGCTGGCTGCTGCTCTTCAGCGCCATCGCCCTGACCGTGTGGAAGGGCCTCGGCTACTACATGGTCATCTACCTCTCCGCGCTCGGGAACGTCGGCCGTGAGCTGCACGAGGCCGCCGCCGTCGACGGCGCGTCCGCCGTACGCCGCTTCTGGCACGTCACCCTGCCCGGGGTGCGGACCACGATGATGCTCGTCTCCGTCCTCATCTCGGTCTCCGCCCTGCGGGTCTTCTCCGAGCTGTACGTCCTCTCCCACGGCACCGGCGGTCCGGGCGGCCGGGACATGTCGGTGGTCATGCTCATCCAGATGTACAGCCGCGGCTTCTCCGGGCACATCGGCTACGCCTCCGCCCTGAGCCTGCTGCTCTTCGTGATCACCGTCGGCCCGATGCTGCTCCTCGCCCGGCTGAACCGGAAGGCGTCCTGACCATGCCCGTACGAGCCTCACGGGGTTTCGGCACACCCGGCCCGGCCGCGCGGGCGGCCCGCTACGCGCTGCTCCTCCTGGTCCTGCTGCTCACGGTCGGCCCGTTCCTGTGGCAGCTGTCCACCTCGCTCAAGGGACCGGGCGAGGACGTGTACTCCCGCACACCGGACTTCCTGCCGAGCGATCCGACGTTCTCCAACTACGCGCAGGTCGCCGACACCATCCCGGTCTGGACGTACGCCCTCAACTCGCTGACGGTCGCGGCGATCGCGGTCCTCGGCAACGTGGTCGGGGCCACCCTCGCCGGCTACGCGCTCTCCCGGCTGCGCTTCCGGGGCGCGCGGCTCGTGCTCGGCCTGTTCCTGGCCACGCTGGTGCTGCCCGGAGAGGTCACGATCGTCTCCCAGTACGTGACCGTACGGAGCATGGGCCTGACGGACACGCTGCTCGGGGTGGCGCTGCCGGGGGCGATCGCCATGCTGAACGTCCTGCTGATGTACACGGCCTTCCAGGCCGTCCCGCCCGAGCTGGACGCCGCCGCGCTCGTCGACGGCGCGAACGTGTGGCAGCGCCTGGTCCATGTGGGGCTTCCCAACGTGCGGGGCATGCTGAGCGTCGTGGTGATCTTCACCTTCATCGGTGCGTGGGACGACTTCCTGTGGCCGCTGATCGTGCTCAACGACCCCGAGCGGTACACGCTCACCGTGGGGCTGCAGTACCTCGACGGCACGTTCACCGCCAATCCGCGGCTGATCGCGGCCGGGACCATGATCGCCTTCCTGCCGATCGTGGCCGTCTTCGCCGCGCTCCAGCGGTTCTTCTTCAAGGGCGTCGAGGAAGGCGCCATCAAGGGATGACCTGGGGAAAGGAACCCATGCCGAGCACGCCCGCTGCACGCGACACCCCTCGCTTCGGCGTCAACTACACCCCGAGCCAGGGCTGGTTCCACCACTGGCTGGACTTCGACCTCGACCCCGTCCGCGCCGACCTGGACTCGATCGCCGCCCTCGGCCTGGACCACGTCCGGGTCTTCCCGCTCTGGCCCGTCTTCCAGCCGAACCGCACCCTGATCCGCCCGCGCGCGGTCGAGCAGCTGGTGTCTCTCGTGGACGCGGCGGCCGAGCGGGGCCTGGACGTGGCCGTCGACGGGCTGCAGGGCCATCTGTCCAGCTTCGACTTCCGGCCCTCCTGGACGCTCACCTGGCACCGGCGCAACATGTTCACCGACCCGGAGGTCCTCGACGGTCAGGCCGCCTATCTGCACACGCTGGCCTCGGCCCTCGCGGACCGGCCGAACTTCCTGGGCATGACGCTCGGCAACGAGATCAACCAGTTCTCGGGCGACCCGCACCCCGATCCGGACCGGATCACACCGGCCGAGGCCGAGAGCTGGCTGCGGCGCATGCTCGGGGCATGCGAGCGCGGGGCGCCCGGACGGCTGCATCTGCACGCGGAGTACGACGCCGCCTGGTACCTGGACGACCACCCCTTCACCCCGGCCCAGGCGGCCCGGCTCGGCGCGGTCACGGCCGTCCACTCCTGGGTCTTCAACGGCACCGCCCAGCGCCACGGCCCCGACTCCGTCGCGACCGGGCAGCACGCCGCCTATCTGATCGAGCTGTCGAAGGCCTGGGCCGACGACCCGGCGCGCCCGGTGTGGCTCCAGGAGGTCGGGGCGCCCGCCCCGCTCATCGCGCCCGACCGGGCCGCCGCCTTCACCCGTACGACGGTGGCGGCGGCGCTCGACTGCCCGGACCTCTGGGGCGTCACCTGGTGGTGCTCCCACGACGTCGACCGGTCACTCGCCGACTTCCCCGAACTGGAGTACAGCCTCGGCCTGTTGACCAGCGAGCGGAAGGTGAAACCGGCCGGGCGTGCGCTCGCCGAGGCCGTCGCCGAGGTCCGTGCCCGGGCACACCACCGGCCCCTTCCACGGACCACGGCGCTCGTCCTCGACCTGCCGGACGAGGCGCCGAAACGCTCGACGTGCGCGCCGGGCGGGGCCTTCTTCGAGGCCTTCATGCGGCTCGCGGCGGACGGCGCGCGGCCGGCGGTCGTACTGGCGTCGCGGGCCTCGGACCGCGATCATCTCAGCGCACGCGGGATCACCGAGACGGTCTCCGTCGACGACGTCGACCTGACCTGACGACGACCACGTTCTCTCTCACGTGATGGAGCGACTTGCATGCATGACGACCGCACCCTGACCGAGTCCCGTCTCAAGCGCGTCCTGGAAGAGCGGATCCGCCCCGCGATCCACCCGGAGTCCGTACCCCTGGAGGTGGGGATCTGGACCGCGCCCGACGAACCGGTGCCGGTGGCCGAGGGGATCGCCGCCCCGCGCACCCCGATCGCCGCGGGTGACGCCTGGGGCGCGCCCTGGGGTACGAGCTGGCTGACCGTCTCCGGGGTGGTGCCGGAGGCGTGGGCGGGCCGGACGGTGGAGGCGCTGATCGACCTGGGCTTCGACGCGAACATGCCCGGCTTCCAGTGCGAGGGTCTCGTCTACCGGCCCGACGGCTCGCCGGTGAAGGGGCTCAATCCGCGCAACCAGTGGGTGCGGATCGCCGAGCGGGCCGTCGGTGGCGAGGAGGTGCTGCTGCATGTGGAGGCCGCGTCCAATCCGGTGATCCTGGACTACCACCCCTTCCTGCCGACCGAGTTGGGCGAGAAGGAGACCGCGGGCGACACCCCGCAGTACCGGTTCGCGCGGATGGACCTGGCGGTCTTCGACGAGACCGTGTGGCAGCTGGTGATCGATCTGGAGGTGCTCGGCGAGCTGATGGCGGAGCTGCCGGTGGACGGCGCCCGCCGCTGGGAGATCCTGCGGGCCGTGGAGAGCGCCCTGGACACGGTCGACCTCCAGGACGTGAACGGGACGGCGGCCGCGGCCCGTTCACGTCTCGCGGAGGTGCTGGCCTCGCCCGCCGAGCCGTCGGCGCACCGGATCAGCGCGGTGGGCCACGCCCACATCGACTCGGCCTGGCTGTGGCCGCTGCGCGAGACCGTCCGCAAGGTCGCGCGGACCACGGCGAACATGACGGCGCTCCTGGAGGACGAGCCGGACTTCATCTACACGATGTCGCAGGCGCAGCAGTACGCCTGGATCAAGGAGCACCGTCCCGAGGTGTACGCGCGGGTCAAGAAGGCGGTCTCCGAGGGCAGGTTCGTCCCGGCCGGGGGCATGTGGGTGGAGTCGGACACGAACATGCCGTCGTCGGAGGCGATGGCCCGTCAGTTCGTGCACGGCAAGCGGTTCTTCCTGGAGGAGTTCGGAGTCGAGAACGAGGAGGCGTGGCTGCCGGACACCTTCGGATTCGCGGGCGGACTGCCTCAGATCATCAAGGCGGCCGGGTCGAAGTGGCTCCTGACGCAGAAGATCTCGTGGAGCCAGGTCAACTCCTTCCCGCACCACACCTTCTGGTGGGAGGGCATCGACGGGACCCGGATCTTCACGCACTTCCCGCCGATCGACACGTACAACTGCTCGATGAAGGGCAAGGAGATCGCGCACGCGGTCCGCAACTTCAAGGACAAGGGGCGGGCCCGGCACTCGATCGCGCCGACCGGCTGGGGCGACGGAGGCGGCGGCACGACGCGCGAGATGGTCGCGAAGGCGGCCCGGCTGCGGGACCTGGAGGGTTCGGCGCGGGTGCGCTGGGAGCGGCCCGCGGAGTTCTTCGCGAAGGCGGAGGCGGAGTATCCGCACGCGCCTGTCTGGGTGGGCGAGTTGTACCTGGAGCTGCACCGGGCGACGCTGACGAGTCAGGCGCGGACCAAGCAGGGCAACCGGGCGAGCGAGAACCTGCTGCGGGAGGCCGAGCTGTGGGCGGCCACCGCGTCCGTACGGTCCGGAGTGCCGTATCCGTACGAGGAGTTGGACCGGATCTGGAAGACGGTGCTGCTGCACCAGTTCCACGACATCCTGCCCGGCTCCTCGATCGCGTGGGTGCACCGGGAGGCGGAGCGGACGTACGCGGCGGTCGCCGAGGAGCTGAACGGCATCGTCGACCGGGCGCAGCGGGTCCTCGCCGGCGACCCGGTGGCGGGCGGCGAGCTGGTCTTCAACGCGGCCCCGCACGCGCGCGCGGGCGTCCCGGCGGGCGGGGCGGGGGCCGTCGTGGCGGCTTCGGCCGACGCCACGGCGCAGGCGCGGCCCGGCGGCGGGTTCGTCCTCGACAACGGGCTGCTGCGGGTGACGGTGGACGGGCGGGGCCTGGTGGTGTCGGCGGTCGACCTGGCGACCGGCCGGGAGACGCTGGCCCCGGGCGCGGCGGCGAACCTGCTGCAGATCCACCCCGACTTCCCGAACATGTGGGACGCCTGGGACGTCGACCAGTTCTACCGGAACACCGTCACGGACCTGACGGAGGCGGACGAGGTGGTGCTCGCCGAGGAGGGCCCGCGGGCCGTCTCCGTACGGGTGACGCGGACCTTCGGCGCCTCGCGCGCGGTGCAGACGCTGAGGCTCGCGGCGGGGGCGAAGCGGCTCGACCTGGACACGGAGGTCGACTGGCACGAGACGGAGAAGTTCCTCAAGGCGGCGTTCCCGCTCGACCTGCACACCGACCGGTACGCGGCGGAGACCCAGTTCGGCCACCTGTTCCGGCCCACGCACACCAACACCAGCTGGGAGGCGGCCAAGTTCGAGGCCTGCAACCACCGGTTCGTCCACTTCGAGGAGCCCGGCTGGGGCATCGCCCTGGTGACGGCCTCGACGTACGGGCACGACGTGACCCGTACCGTACGGCCCGAGGACGGTGGCACGACGACGACCGTACGGATGTCCCTGCTGCGCGCCCCGCGCTTCCCCGACCCGCACACCGACCAGGGCGTGCACCGGTTCCGGCACGCCCTGGTGCCGGGCGCCTCCGTCGGCGACGCCGTGCGCGAGGGGTACCGGATCAACCTTCCGGAGCGCGTGGTTCCGGGGGACGCGGAGGTCGTGCCGCTGGCCGTCGTGGACGACGACGCCGTCGTGGTCAGCGCCGTGAAGCTGGCCGACGACCGGAGCGGCGACGTTGTGGTCCGGCTCTACGAGTCCCGGGGCGGGCGGGCCCGGACCCGCCTGACCACCGACTTCGGCTGGGACGCCGTGACGGTGTGCGATCTCCTGGAGCGCCCCCTCACCGACCTGGCGCCCGACGGGGACGTGGAGCTGTCCCTGCGCCCCTTCGAGCTGGTCACGCTGCGCTTCGCGCGGTCGGGCCAGCGCGGGTGAAGGGCGTCGATACGGAAGTCGTGCACGTGACAGGGGCCGTCCGCGCCGGCCAGGTGCGGATGGTCGACGGCCAGCTCGGGATGGCGGTGCTCCAGGGCCTCCGGGTCCTCGCGCGGCCAGAGCCGTAGGGCGGCGAAGGCCGCGCCGAGGGCGAGGAGGCCGAGCGCGCCGGAGGCGACCGCGAGGCCGGCGCGCGAGGCCGTCCACCCCGCCAGGGGGTAGGTCAGCAGCCAGCAGCCGTGGGCGAGGGAGAACCGGGCGGCGAAGACGGCGGGCAGGTCCGCGCTGCCCGCCGAGCGCCGCAGCAGCCGCCCGCCGGGCGTGAGGACGGCCGAGGAGGCGGCTCCGAGCAGCAGCCAGGCGACGAGCAGGCCGGGCCAGGCCCAGGGTCCTGGGACGGCCTCCCCGGCCGCCGGGAGGAGGAGCAGGACTCCGGCCGTCACGAAGGCGGCGGGGAGCATCACGGTGCGGTCGCCGGCCCGCTCCAGGGCGCGGGGCAGCAGCAGCGCGACGGCCATGGAGCCCGCTCCGTACGCGCCGAGGGCGAGCGTGACGTCGCCGGCCGGGCGGCCGAGGACCTCGCGGACCAGGACGACGGTGGTGACGAGGACCAGCGCGCCGCCGGCGGCGACGACCAGGTCGAGCGCGAGGAGGGCGCGCAGGCGCGGGGTGGCGAGGACGAGCCGGATGCCACCGGTCCGCCCGGCCGGGGCGGAGCCGGAGGCGGACACGGCTGCGGGGGCGGGCAGGAGGACGGAGGCGACGAGGGCGGCGGAGGCGAGGAAGCCGACGGCGGTCCCGGTGAAGAGCAGGCCGGCCGGGAGGACCGTGAGCAGCGCGGCCGCGAGCGCGGGGCTGAAGAGGTTCTCCAGGTCGTACGCGAGGCGGGAGAGGGCGAGGGCGCGGGTGTAGTCGCGCTCGTCGGGCAGGACGTCGGGGACGGTCGCCTGGAAGGTCGGGGTGAAGGCGGCCGAGGCGGCCTGGAGCAGCAGGATCAGGACGTAGATCTGCCAGACCTCGGTGACGAAGGGCAGGGCGAGGGCGGCCGTGGCCCGCGTGAGGTCCATGGCGACGAGCAGCGCCCGGCGGGGTATCCGGCCCGCCAGAGCGCCGGCCAGGGGCGCGACGGTGACGTAGGCGACCATCTTGATCGCGAGCGCGGTTCCTAGGACGGCGGTGGCGTCGGCGCCCGCGAGGTCGTACGCGAGGAGGGCGAGGGCGACGGTCGCGAGCCCCGTGCCGGCCAGGGCGACGAGCTGCGCGGTGAAGAGGCGACGGTAGGTGCGGTGACGCAGCACGGACAGCATGGGGCCCGCCCTCGTTCGGCTCCGGGGGTCGTGACCACCGTAGCGAACATGTGCATGCTTGCGCACACGTGGACGAGAAGCCGTGGTTCAGTCGTGCCAGGGCTCTCCGGTCACCTGGTGGTCGGCATGGCTGATCGCCTCGACCACGAGGCGCCGCATATGGCCGTCGGGCAGCGTGTAGACGACGCGGCGGCCGTCCTTCCGATGCTGGACCAGCCCGCTGAGCCGCAGCTTGGCCAGGTGCTGGCTCACGGCCGGGCGGGCCGCGCCGCAGGCCTCCGCGAGGGCGGTGACGTCGGACTCCCCGCGCGACAGGAGCCAGACCAGGTGCAGCCGGGTCGGGTCCGCGAGGAGCGCGAACACCCCCGCCGCCGCCGCGAGCTCGGGGGCGCCCGGTGTGCGCTGGTGCACCACGCTCGCAGCTGGGGACGGTTCGCGTTGCGACATGGGCCCATCGTAGGCACCGGAACGAAAGCCGCCCCGGTGCTCGGGGCACCGGGGCGGTCTCTCGTCAGGCTGTCGGGGCCGTAGAGGGGGCCGTCAGAGCTTGTGCATGCCCTTGTAGGGGCTGAGGACTCGGACCTGGCTGGCTCCGAAGTCGACGAGCAGCGCACCCGTCGGCTCCTGGCCGATGACCTTCCCGAGGCCGTGGCGATCGTGGGAGACGCGGTCACCGACGGCGAAGTCCTTGATCACGGGATCGGTGGGAGCCGCGAAGGGGCTGGTGGACAGGTGGCGCCGGGGCGCGGATCGGTTCGTCATCGTCCTGCCAGTATGCCCCGCGTAAGCGCGGGGGCACAGGCCCTGCGGTGAGGCCTGTGAGGCCGTTACGCCAACACACCTGCGCCGCACGGGCGTTGCCCCGCACATTCGCCGCCTCCGGACAGGTCCCTACGTGGTCGTCGCCGCCGGGAGTTCCGCGCGGGACAGGGGCAGGCCCTCGGCCATGCGGAGGCTGACGGCCATCGTCAGTCCGCCGCCCGGGGTGTCCTCGGCGGCCACCGTGCCGCCCATGGCCTCGATGAAGCCGCGGGCCACGGCCAGGCCCAGGCCGACGCCGGCGCCGCGCGGGGCGTCGCCGTAGCGCTGGAAGGCGCCGAAGATCCGGTCCTTGGCCTCGTCGGGGACGCCCGGGCCGCGGTCCACCACGCGCAGTTCGACGCGGTCGGCGATGGCGCTGGCGGCCACCAGGACCGGCTCGTCCGTCGGGCTGTACTTGACGGCGTTCTCGACGATGTTGGCGACGGCCCGTTCCAGGAGGCCCCGGTCGACGGCGACCATCGGCAGCGTCTCGGGGATGTCGAGCTCCACGCTGCCCTCCGGCACCCCGACGAGCGCCATCGGGACGACCTCGTCGAGGTCGGTCTCGCGGATGACGGCGGTGACGGTGCCGGTCTCCAGGCGGGAGACGTCCAGCAGGTTGCCGACGAGGTGGTCGAGGCGGTCGGCGCCGTCCTCGATGCCTTCGAGGAGCTCCGCGCGGTCCTCCTCGGACCACTCGATGTCGTCGGCGCGCAGCGAGGTGACCGAGGCCTTGATGCCGGCCAGCGGGGTACGCAGGTCATGGCTGACCGCAGCCAGGAGCGAGGTGCGGATCTTGTTGCCCTCGGCCATCTTGCGGGCCTCCTCGGCCTCGCCGACGAGCCGCTGCCGGTCCAGGACGGTCGCGGCCTGGGCGGCGAAGGCGCCGAGCACGCGCCGGTCCTCGGCGGGCAGGACCCGGCCGGTCAGGGCGAGCGCCAGGTGGTCGCCGATGGGCATGTCCACATCCGCGTCCTCGGGCCGTTCGCACTGCCGGGTGCCCACGGAGGCGACGCAGGACCAGGGGTCGGACTCCTCGCGGCGTTCGAGGAGGGCGACCGACTCCATGGCGAAGGTCTCCCGGACCCGTTCGAGGAGCGAATCCAGGCTGGTCTCGCCGCGCAGCACGCTCCCGGCCAGGAAGGACAGCGTCTGGGCCTCGGCCCGCGAGCGCGCGGCCTGCTGGGTGCGGCGGGCCGCCAGGTCCACCACGGAGGCCACGGAGATCGCCACGCCCAGGAAGACCACGAGGGCGACGATGTTCTTCGGGTCGGCGATCGTGAGTTCGCCGATGGGCGGCGTGAAGTAGTAGTTCAGGAGCAGGGACCCGACCGTCGCCGAGGCGAGGGCCGGCTTGAGCCCGCCGAGCAGGGCGGCGGCGACGGTGAGGGTGAGGAAGAGCAGGACGTCGTTGGCGAGCCCGATGTCCGGGGCGATCCCGAGGAGCAGGGTGAGCAGGGCGGGGCCCACGATGCCGGTGAACCAGCCCCAGAGGGTCCGGGAGCGGCCGAGCTTCGCGCCGCGGGCGGTCGGCAGGCCACGCCCCTTCGCCATCTCGTCGTGGGTGACGATGTGGACGTCGAGGTCGGGGCCCGACTCGCGGGCCACCGTGCCGCTGACCCCGGGCCCGAACACGTACTGCCAGGAGCGTCTGCGGCTGACGCCGAGGACGATCTGGGTGGCATTGACGCCCCGGGCGAACTCCAGGAGTCCGGAGGAGACGTGATCGCCGATGACGTGGTGGAAGGTGCCGCCGAGGTCCTCGACCAGCGTGCGCTGGACCGCGAGTTCCTTGGGCGAGGCGGCCGTGAGGCCGTCGCTGCGGGCGATGTAGACGGCGAGGACCTCGCCGCCGGCGCCCTTCTCCGCCAGCCGGGCGGCGCGGCGGATCAGGGTGCGGCCCTCGGGGCCGCCGGTGAGGCCGACGACGATCCGCTCGCGGGAGCCCCAGATCTTCGAGACCCGGTGCTCGGTGCGGTACTCCTGGAGGTACTCGTCGACCCGGTCGGCGGTCCAGAGCAGGGCGAGTTCGCGCAGCGCCGTGAGGTTGCCGGGGCGGAAGTAGTTGGACAGGGCCGCGTCGACCTTGTCGGACTTGTAGATGTTGCCGTGGGCCATGCGTCGCCGCAGGGCCTGGGGCGACATGTCGACCAGTTCTATCTGGTCCGCCCGCCGCACGACCTCGTCGGGGACGGTCTCCTTCTGCCGTACGCCGGTGATCGACTCGACGACGTCGCCCAGCGATTCGAGGTGCTGGATGTTGACGGTCGAGATGACGTCGATACCGGCGGCGAGCAGCTCCTCGATGTCCTGCCAGCGCTTGGAGTTGCGCGAGCCGGGCACGTTGGTGTGCGGCAGTTCGTCGACGAGCGCGACGGCGGGCTTCCTCGCCAGGACGGCGTCGACGTCCATCTCGGTGAAGGTGGTGTCGCGGTAGGCGATCGTGCGGCGCGGGATCTGTTCGAGCCCGTGCAGCATCACCTCCGTACGCGGCCGGTTGTGGTGCTCGACGAACGCGACGACACAGTCCGTGCCGCGTTCGACCCGCCGGTGCCCCTCGGAGAGCATCGAGTACGTCTTGCCGACGCCCGGTGCCGCGCCGAGGTAGATACGGAGCTTTCCGCGTCCCATGGTGGTGTGATGCCGTTTCTTCGATGGAGGACGGACCGGGTCACGCCTCGAAGCGGTAGCCCATGCCTGGCTCGGTGATCAGATAGCGGGGGTGGGAGGGGTCTCGTTCCAGTTTGCGTCGCAACTGGGCCATGTAGACCCGGAGATAATTGGTCTTTCCCCCGTAACTGGGTCCCCAGACCTCCTGGAGCAGCCGGCGCTGGCTGACGAGGACCCCGGGGTTGCAGATCAGTATCTCCAGCAGGTGCCATTCGGTCGGGGTGAGCCGTACGTCACGGTCGCCGCGGCGGACCTTCTTCGCCACCAGGTCGACGGTGAACTCGTCGGTGGCGACGAGGTGCGTGGTGTTCGGCTGGGCCGGGGCCTCCTCCGTACGGCGGGTGGCGGCCCGCAGCCGGGCGAGCAGCTCGTCCATGCTGAAGGGTTTGGTCATGTAGTCGTCCGCGCCCGCGTCGAGCGCGCGGATCTTGTCCTCGGAGCCGCTGCGGGCGGAGAGGACCAGGACCGGCGCCCGGCTCCAGCCGCGGAGGGCTCTGATGACATCGACGCCGTCCATGTCGGGCAGTCCGAGGTCCAGCAGGATCATGTCCGGCTGTCCCGCGGCCACGAGCCGGAGGGCGGTGGCACCGTCGGGTGCCGCGTCCACCAGGTACTGACGGGCCTGGAGATTGATCACCAAGGCTCGTGCGAGCTGCGCGTCGTCCTCCACGACAAGCACCCGGGTCATCGGCGTGCTGCCTTCCTCTTGTCGTCCACGTGCGACGGGAGTCGGCGGGTCCGGGACTTCCCGGGGCCCCGCCGACTCCCTCTGGTGCGTTAAGGCCATCAGCCCTTGGTCAGTTCCTTGAGCGCGATGTTGAGCTTGAGGACGTTGACGCGGGGCTCACCCATGAAGCCGAGGGTCCGGCCGTCGGTGTTGTCCGCGACGAGCTTCTCGACCTGCTTGACGTCGAGACCGTTCTTCTCCGCGACCCGGTGGACCTGCAGCTCCGCGTACTCCGGGGAGATGTGCGGGTCAAGGCCGGAGCCGGAGGAGGTGATGGCGTCCGCCGGGATGTCCTTGGGCGTGAAGCCGGCGGCCGTGTTGTCGGCGATGACGGCTTCCCGGGCGGAGAGCACCTTGTAGCAGAGCGAGGCCTGGTCGTCCTCGGTCTTGTACTCCTCGATCGGAAGGCAGGACGCCTTGCCGGTCTCCGGGTCGTGCTTGGCGCCGTCCTCACCGGAACGGTTGGTCGCGCCCGACAGGATCAGCGAGTACTGCGTGTTGACGCTGTTGGAGCCCAGACCGTTGGACGGACGCGGCTGGAACCACTTGAGGTCCGCGACCGGGGCCTCCTCGGCGTCGTCCGGGTTCTTCTTCGGCAGGTAGTAGCTCTGACCGATGAGTTCCGAACCGACGACCTTGCCGTCGCTCTTGATCTCGGAGCCGTTGGCCTTGTTGTTGAACGCCACCTGAGCCAGGCCCGTGACGACCAGCGGGTAGAGCACACCCGTCACCACGGTCAGGACGAGCAGGGCGCGGAGACCGGCCCAGAGCAGCCGCCCTGCGTTTCCTACGGAGTTGTTCATGATCAGCCGATTCCGGGGATGAGGGAGATGAGGAGGTCGATGATCTTGATGCCGATGAACGGGGCGATCAGGCCGCCGAGGCCGTAGATCCCGAGGTTCCGGCGGAGCATCTTGTCCGCGCTCGTCGGCCGGTACTGCACGCCCTTGAGGGCGAGCGGGACCAGCGCCACGATGATCAGCGCGTTGAAGATGACCGCGGAGAGGATCGCGGACTGCGGCGAGTGCAGGTCCATGATGTTGAGCTTGTCGAGCGACGGGTAGGCCACGGCGAACATCGCGGGGATGATCGCGAAGTACTTGGCCACGTCGTTGGCGATCGAGAAGGTGGTGAGCGCGCCTCGGGTGATGAGGAGCTGCTTGCCGATCTCGACGATCTCGATGAGCTTGGTCGGGTTGGAGTCCAGGTCCACCATGTTCCCGGCCTCCTTGGCGGCCGAGGTACCGGTGTTCATGGCCACGCCGACATCCGCCTGCGCGAGGGCCGGAGCGTCGTTCGTACCGTCGCCGGTCATCGCGACGAGCTTGCCACCGGCCTGCTCGCGCTTGATCAGCGCCATCTTGTCCTCGGGGGTCGCCTCGGCGAGG
This sequence comes from Streptomyces sp. NPDC001927, assembly GCF_053594455.1. Classification (NCBI taxonomy): domain Bacteria; kingdom Bacillati; phylum Actinomycetota; class Actinomycetes; order Kitasatosporales; family Streptomycetaceae; genus Streptomyces; species Streptomyces sp. NPDC001927. The sequence goes on from NZ_JBSFEN010000003.1 coordinate 349,546, forward strand.
AAGTCGTCGACTCCCGCCTCCTCGGCGATGGCCTTGGCGGTCAGCGGGTTGTCACCCGTGATCATGACCGTCTTGATGCCCATCCGGCGCAGCTCGTCGAACCGCTCCCGCATGCCCTCCTTGACGACGTCCTTGAGGTGGATGACGCCGAGGACGCGGGCGCCCTTGTCGTCCTCCACCGCGACCAGCAGCGGCGTGCCGCCGGCCTGGGAGATCGTGTCGTTGAGCTGCTGGGCGTCGTCGGAGACGTTGCCGCCCCGCTCCTTCACCCAGGCCAGGACCGAACCGGTCGCACCCTTGCGGATCTTGCGGCCGTCGACGTCCACACCCGACATACGGGTCTGGGCGGTGAAGGCGATCCACTCGGCGCCGTCGAGCTCGCCCTGGTGGCGCTCGCGCAGGCCGTACTTCTCCTTGGCGAGGACCACGATGGAGCGACCCTCGGGGGTCTCGTCGGCCAGCGAGGAGAGCTGCGCGGCGTCCGCGACCTCGGCCTCGGTGGTGCCCTTGACCGGGACGAACTCGGAAGCCTGGCGGTTGCCGAGCGTGATGGTGCCGGTCTTGTCCAGGAGCAGCGTGGAGACGTCACCGGCGGCCTCGACCGCGCGGCCCGACATGGCGAGGACGTTGCGCTGCACCAGGCGGTCCATGCCGGCGATGCCGATGGCCGAGAGCAGGGCGCCGATCGTGGTCGGGATGAGGCAGACCAGGAGCGCGGTGAGGACGATCATCGACGTCTGGTCGTCGGCGCCCGCGTAGATCGCGAACGGCTTCAGCGTGACGACGGCGAGCAGGAAGACGATGGTGAGGGACGCCAGCAGGATGTTGAGGGCGATCTCGTTGGGGGTCTTCTGGCGCGCCGCGCCCTCGACCAGGTTGATCATCCGGTCGATGAAGGTCTCGCCCGGCTTCGTCGTGATCTTGATGACGATGCGGTCGGACAGCACCTTCGTACCGCCTGTGACCGCCGAGCGGTCGCCGCCGGACTCGCGGATGACCGGGGCCGACTCGCCGGTGATGGCGGACTCGTCGACGCTCGCGACACCTTCGACGACGTCACCGTCGCCGGGGATGATGTCGCCGGCCTCGCAGACCACCAGGTCACCGATCTTGAGGTCGGTGCCGGGGACGCGCTCCTCGTTCTTGCCGATCAGGCGGCGGGCGACCGTGTCGGTCTTCGCCTTGCGGAGCGTGTCGGCCTGCGCCTTGCCGCGGCCCTCGGCCACGGCCTCCGCCAGGTTGGCGAAGATGGTGGTCAGCCAGAGCCAGACGGCGATCGCCCAGCCGAACCAGTCGCTCGGGTCCTTGACGGCGAGCACGGTGGTGACCACCGAGCCGACCAGGACCACGAACATCACGGGCGACTTGACCATCACGCGCGGGTCGAGCTTCTTGACCGCGTCCGGGAAGGACTTGATCAGCTGCTTGGGGTCGAACAGACCCCCGCCGACGCGGCCGGCCGGCTTGTGTCCGCCGGACAGGTCGCCGTGCGGCGCCTTCGTCGGGGTTGCGGTGGACATGGCGTCCTCTTGCTTCTTCACATCGATGTTCATGCCGCGAGCCCTTCGGCGAGCGGGCCAAGGGCGAGGGCCGGGAAGTAGGTCAGACCGGTGATGATCATGATCGTGCCGACCAGAAGACCGGTGAACAGCGGCTTCTCGGTCCGCAGGGTGCCGGCCGTCGCGGGGACGGGCTTCTGCTCGGCGAGCGAGCCGGCCAGGGCCAGCACGAACACCATGGGCAGGAACCGGCCGAGCAGCATCGCGATGCCGATCGTCGAGTTGAACCACTGGGTGTCGGCGTTCAGACCCGCGAACGCGGAGCCGTTGTTGTTGGCACCCGAGGTGTACGCGTAGAGGATCTCGGAGAATCCGTGCGATCCGCTGTTGGTCATCGAGTTGGCCGGGGTGTCCAGGGCCATCGCCGCGGCGGTGAAGCAGAGCACCAGCGCCGGGGTGACGAGGATGTAGCAGGCCGCGTACTTGATCTCGCGGGTGCCGATCTTCTTGCCCAGGTACTCGGGCGTGCGGCCGACCATCAGACCGGCGATGAACACGGCGATGATCGCCATGATCAGCATGCCGTAGAGGCCGGAGCCGACACCACCGGGGGCGATCTCGCCGAGCTGCATGCCCAGCATGGTGATGCCGCCGCCGAAGCCGGTGAAGGAGGAGTGGAAGGAGTTGACCGCACCCGTGGAGGTGAGGGTCGTCGCCACGGCGAAGATCGACGAGCCGCCGATGCCGAAGCGGGTCTCCTTGCCCTCCATCGCGCCGCCGGCGATGTCGTACACCGGAGCGCCGTGGTGGAACTCGGTCCACATCATGAGCGCGGTGAAGCCGAGCCAGATGGTGGCCATCGTCGCCAGGATCGCGTAGCCCTGCTTGAGCGAGCCGACCATGCGGCCGAACGTGCGGGTCAGCGCGAACGGGATGACCAGGATCAGCCAGATCTCGAAGAGGTTCGAGAACGGGTTCGGGTTCTCGAAGGGGTGGGCCGAGTTGGCGTTGAAGTAGCCGCCACCGTTGGTGCCCAGCTCCTTGATGACCTCCTGGGAGGCGACGGCGCCGCCGTTCCACTGCTGCGTGCCGCCCGTGAACTGGCCGACCTCGTGGATGCCGGAGAAGTTCTGGATGGCGCCGGTGGCGACCAGGATGAGCGCGCCCACGATGGAGATCGGGAGCAGGATGCGGATGGTGCCGCGGACCAGGTCGGACCAGAAGTTGCCGAGCTCACCGGTACGCGAGCGGGCGAAGCCGCGCACGAGGGCGACGGCGACGGCGATGCCGACCGCGGCCGAGACGAAGTTCTGCACCGCGAGGCCGCCGGTCTGCACGACGTGGCCCATGGCCTGCTCGCCGTAGTACGACTGCCAGTTGGTGTTGGCGACGAAGGACGCGGCGGTGTTGAACGCCTGGTCCGGGTCGATGGAGGCGAAGCCGAGCGAGCCGGGGAGCGAACCCTGCACCCGCTGGAGCAGGTAGAGGAAGAGGACGCTCACCGCGGAGAAGGCGAGGACACCGCGCAGGTAGGCGGGCCAGCGCATCTCCGTGTTCGGGTTGGCACCGATGCCCTTGTAGATCCACTTCTCGACCCGCAGGTGCTTGTCGGAGGAGTAGACCCGGGCCATGTAGTCACCGAGCGGCTTGTAGGCCAGGCCGAGGGCGACGATCAGCGCGAGGAGCTGGAGGACACCAGCAAGAACGGGGCTCATATCCGTACTCAGAACCTCTCCGGCTTGACGAGGGCGAGGACGAGATAGACCAGCAGGGCGACGGCCACGATCAGACCGACGATGTTCTCGGCAGTCACAGCTTGGCCACCCCCTTGGCGATGAAGGCCACCAGCGCGAAGATCGCGATCGTGGTGACGACGAAGGCCACGTCGGCCATCGTGAGCTCCTGAGTGAAGAACGGATTCTCGGACTGGATGAGCAAAGCGCTTTTCGGCCACGTCAAGGCCGCCGTTAACGCGTCCCTGACGACCGGCACCGCGCTCTTTACGCATCCTCTACGTGGCCGAGCCCTGAGCTGGGAGTTCGCCTGCGCCCGGCGTACCGTCGGGCCCTGCGCGGGCCCCGGCGGGGGCACCGTCAGCGGAACTCGGCGAGGCGTGAGCGCAGGCCCAGGGCCGTCAGGACGGCGGCCGCGAGCAGGGCGAGGCCGGCCCAGGGCAGGGTGGTGCCGAGGGCGCCCCGGCCGTCCGAGGCGGCCTGTGCGAAGGCGGTGCGGTTGATGCCGGTGACCTCGTCGAGGGCCGCCATCCACGCGCCGAAGTGGGCGTTGGACTCCCCCGGGTCCCAGCCGATGCAGAAGGACACCGCCTCGCTCTCGTGGCCGGCGGCGACGAGGGACCGGATGGTGCGGTCGTCGCGCTGGTAGACGAGGTACGCCTGCACGGTCCTCTCGGCGGCGTCCCGCTCGCCGGGGAAGGTGATGTTGTCCAGCTCGCGGCGGAACTCGCCGGTGAACCGCTTGTCCGTAGGGTCCTGACCGTAGGCCTGCCAGGTCTCGGTGAGCGCGGGCTCGTACCCGCCGAGGGTGCTGACGCCCTCGACCCCGTAGAGGCTCTGCGACTTCGCCAGGAAGCCCGCCTCGTGGGCGGCGCGGTTCTCCTTGTCGAGCAGGTAGCGGCTCTCGTCGGCGTTGGCGTCGTACGCGATGGCACGGGCGCGCGACAGGGCGACGACGGAGTCGAAGGCGTCGCGGCGGGCGACCCGCAGCTCCTCGGAGGTCGCGGTGAGCGCCTGGGCACCGAGGACGAGCGCGGTCAGGACGCAGACGGTGGCGCCGAGGACGCCCGGGTTGAGGACCCGGTGGAAGCGGCGCGCGAGGTACCACTGGAGCGCCACGAGGACGGTGAGCAGCGCGGCGCCCACGCCCAGGAGCAGCGCGGTGTGCGTCCGCAGGTCCTCGCGTTCGGCGCCGTAGGCGTCCTCGAACTGCTGGTTGTTGGCGTCGACGAGAGCGCGGGACTCGGGCAGCATCCGCTCGGTCAGCAGGCTGTAGGCGGTGCGGTAGTCGTCGACGGCGGCCGTCTTGCCGCCGGCGCGGGTGTCGTTCTCCAGGGCGCGCCCGACGAACTCCTGGTAGCGGGCGAAGTCCTGGGTGAGGAGCTCCACGGTCCGCTGGGCCTTCTCGTCGCCCTCCGCCGCCACGGCGAGGGTGCGCAGCTCCTTGCTGACGGACTCGCGTGCCTCGTCGTAGAGCTGGAGCGCCTTGTCGTACGACTCGGTCAGCCGGCCCTTTCCGGCGTCACCGTTGGACAGCAGGATGTTGACGGCCTGCGCGTCCATGTCGTTGAGCGCGAGGTTCAGATCGGCGGCGCTCACCGTGCGCGGGGCGTGCCGGCCCGCGACGGCGTCCCAGGTGCCGGAGGCGGAGAGGCCCGCGGTGAGCAGGATCCCGGCGCAGGCGGCCGCGAGCAGCAGGACGCCGCCGCGCAGCAGGCGCAGCCGGGCGGGCAGGGTGTCGCCGTAGCGGCGGCGCAGCACGCGCAGGCGCCGCGCGACCCGGTTCACGGCCCGGTCGAGGAGCCGGGCGGGCGGGGCGCCGGGGTCTCCGGGTACGCCGGTGGGGCCGTCCGGACCGCGGCCCCCTCGTGGCCGCGGACCTGGACGGCCCGCCGGTCGTCCGGCTGTCCCCGTCGGTGCGGTGGCGGCCCGGGCCGTCGCGTCCGGACCTTGCGCGATACCTGTCGTGGTAGCCACGCACCCTCCCACCTCACATGATCGGACAGCCGTCCGATCCCCCGTGCGGACGAGTCTGCGTCCCGAACCGGCGCGGAATGACCTTCATTGACGGCCTCCTGACGGTCCGTCGGCCCGCTTTGACGGGCCCTTGGCGCGCGTCCGCGGCGCGCCGTCAGAGCGGTGTCAATTCCGGTGCCCGAACGCGTACGCAGCGTTGCCGTGCGACTAGATTCCCGTCTCGGTCGCTCACCGGCCGGGACGTCAGTGGCCTGACCGTCTCCGGCTCGCGAGGGCACGCGCCACCCGACCCCATCCGGTGGCCCGTGCCCTCACGGAGCGACCGACGCCGCACGTCCGCGGCCGTGACCATGGGTGCCGGGGTGACCCCGCGCCGCCCAGGCCGTGGGCGACGGCGCTCCCTGCCGTCTTCCCCCGGGCGTCCGCCGCGCGGGCTGCTCCGGGGCCCATCAGAAGGTCCTCCCGCGATGCATCCCGCGTCCCCGCACGCGCCTTCGGCACCGTCCGCCCCCTCGGCCCCGCCTCGCAACCCGGTCCCTCGGCCGGGGCGGCGGCGCTCGGCGCGGAGCGGGCTGCTCGACCCCGTCATGCTGATCAAGTGCTTCCCCGAGGCGGTGCGCAAGCTGCACCCCCGGGCCCTGGTGCGCAACCCGGTGCTCTTCGTGGTCGGCGCCGGATCGGTCCTGACCACCCTCTCCGCGCTCTTCGACCCCTCGGTCTTCACCTGGGTCATCAGCGTCTGGCTCTGGCTGACGGTGATCTTCGCGAATCTCGCCGAGGCGGTGGCGGAGGGACGGGGGAAGGCGCAGGCCGAGTCGCTCCGCAAGGCGCGCACCGACACCGTGGCGCTGCGGCTGCGGCACTGGCGGTACGGGGAGGACCTCGACCGGACCGAGACGGAGGCCGTCGCCGCGAGCGACCTGAAGCTCTTCGACTTCGTCCTCGTCGAGGCGGGCGAGATGATCCCGGCCGACGGCGAGGTGGTCGACGGGGTCGCCGCCGTCGACGAGTCCGCCGTCACCGGTGAGTCCGCCCCGGTGATCCGGGAGTCCGGCGGCGACCGGTCCGGCGTGACCGGCGGCACCACGGTGCTCTCGGACCGGATCCTGGTCCGGGTCACCTCCCGCCCCGGCCACTCCTTCATGGACCGGATGATCGCCCTCGTCGAAGGCGCCTCGCGGCAGAAGACCCCGAACGAGATCGCGCTCAACATCCTGCTCGCCGCGCTGACCATGGTCTTCATCCTGGTCGTCGTGGCCCTGAAGCCGATGGCCGCGTACGCCGAGGCCGCCCCGTCCGCGACCGTCCTCGTGGCGCTGCTCGTGACCCTGATCCCGACGACGATCGGGGCGCTGCTCTCCGCGATCGGCATCGCCGGCATGGACCGGCTCGTGCAGCGCAACGTCATCGCCATGTCGGGCCGCGCGGTCGAGGCGGCCGGCGACGTCAACACGCTGCTCCTCGACAAGACGGGGACGATCACGCTCGGGAACCGGGAGGCCGCCGCCTTCGTACCGCTGCCGGGGGTCGAGGAGGCGAAGCTCGCGGACGCCGCCCAGCTGTCGTCGCTCGCCGACGAGACGCCCGAGGGGCGGTCGGTGGTGATCCTCGCCAAGGAGCGGTACGGGCTGCGGGCGCCGGCCGAGGGCGAGCTCGCCAACGCCCGCTTCGTGGAGTTCAGCGCGCAGACCCGGATGAGCGGCATCGACCTGCGCTGGGACAACGGCGCCGCGTGCCACATCCGCAAGGGCGCGGCCGCGCAGGTGATCGCCTGGGTGGAGATGTACGGCGGCCGGGTGCCGGACGAGGCACGCACCTGGAGCGACGCGATCGCGGACGCGGGCGGCACGCCTCTTCTGGTGGCCGTGCACGACTGGGACGGCCCGCGGGTCCTCGGGATCGTCCACCTCAAGGACGTCGTCAAGGACGGCATCAAGGAGCGGTTCGCCGAGCTGCGGCGGATGGGCATCCGTACGGTCATGATCACCGGCGACAACCCGCTGACCGCACGCGCCATCGCCCAGGAGGCGGGCGTCGACGACTATCTCGCGGAGGCCACCCCGGAGGACAAGCTCGCCCTCATCAAGAAGGAGCAGGAGGGCGGCAAGCTCGTGGCGATGACCGGCGACGGCACGAACGACGCCCCGGCCCTCGCGCAGGCGGATGTCGGCGTGGCCATGAACACCGGTACCTCGGCCGCCAAGGAGGCCGGGAACATGGTGGACCTGGACTCCAACCCGACGAAGCTCATCGAGATCGTGGCGATCGGCAAGCAGCTCCTCATCACCCGGGGCGCGTTGACGACCTTCTCCATCACCAACGACGTGGCCAAGTACTTCGCGATCATCCCCGCGATGTTCGCCGGCGCCCACCCGGGCCTGGAGGCGCTGAACATCATGGGGCTGCACAGCCCCACCTCGGCGATCACCTCGGCCATCATCTTCAACGCCCTCATCATCGTGGCGCTGATCCCGCTCGCCCTGCGGGGTGTCCGCTACCGCCCCTCCTCCGCCCACGACCTGCTGAAGCGCAAACCTCACCGTGTACGGCCTCGGCGGCCTCGTCCTGCCCTTCCTGGGCATCAAGGTCATCGATCTCCTGGTCTCCACCATCCCCGGCCTGGGGTGAACTTCCGTCAGGAGGGCGTCAGGGAAACGGGGTCGTGCTTGCCCCGGGACTCCGGCGCGGGTTCGATGGACACCATGAACAGCGCATGGCTCCTTCTCGATCGGCCGCCTCATCAGGCGCCCCGTCGTGAGCCCCGCTGTCCGCAGACCGCAGCCTTCCGCTGTCCGGAGACCGCAGCCTTCCGCTGACCGTCTCCACATCTGCCTCGGGGCGTCGTGACTTCACAGTCCGGCGCCCCTTCTTCGTACCCGAACACTCTTCACCCTTGAGGGACTGAGACCAGTCATGTCCGTTTCCGACCTTTCCTCCCGCACCGTTCTGGTGACCGGTGCCACTTCCGGCATCGGTTACCAGACCGCGCGGCTGCTCGCCGAGCGCGGTGCGACCGTGCTCGTCCACGGCCGCACGGCCGAGGAGGCCCACGCCGCCACCGACCGGCTCGTCACGCTGGCCGACGTCGACGGGTCCCGACTGTGCGCGTTCTCCGCGGACTTCACGCGGCTGGAGGAGGTGGAACAGCTCGCCGCCCGTGTGTTGGCCGAGCACCCGCACCTCGACGTCCTGGTCAACAACGCCGGAATGGCGGCCCCCGAGCGGCACACCGTGACCCCCGACGGCAATGAGATCGCGTTCCAGGTCAACTTCCTGGCGCACTACCTGCTCACGCACCTGCTCGAGCCGGCCCTGACGACCGACCCGGGCGGCCGGGTCGTGAACGTCTCCTCCTCGCTGCACCGCACGGGCTCGATCCAGTGGAACGACCCCAACCGCACCCGTCGTTACTCCCGCCTGGCCGCGTACGCGCAGTCCCAGCTGGCGCTGACGGTCTTCGCCGCCGACGCGCGCGTCACCGCCGTCTCCGTCCACCCGGGCATCTGCACCACCAGCCTGCTGCCGCTCTACGCCCACGAGGGTGTGTCCCCGGCCGAGGGTGCCGAGCACGTCGTGCGGCTCTGCGACCCGGCCGTCGAGATCGTCAACGGCGCCTACTACGACCGCGAGCACCGCGTCGAGCCGGCCGCGGCCGCGTCCGAGGAGCGCACGGTCAAGCGCCTCAACAAGCTCGCCGACCTGCTCGTCGGCCAGCCCGCCTGACGACTCCAGGACCAGCTTCACCCCCCGTACCACCGAAAGGAACACCGTCCATGTCCAAGCGCGCCCGCAAGAAGAAGGCACGCCGCAAGAAGAAGGCGAACCACGGCTCCAGGGCCGGTCAGCGCTGAAGTGCCAGGGGGGCGGCCCGTCCATTACGCGGGCCGCCCCCGTCCCGTCCCCAGGTCCTGTTCCCGAAGGAGGTCTCCGTGTTCCCGCACCCGTCCCACCAGCCCCCCGCCCCCGCCCGGGCGTTCCCCACCGGTGCCCCCGGGACGGCCGCCCTCGCGGAGCACGTCCTCACCACCGGCCACGGCCGCTGGTGGACCGACCGCGCCGAGCGACCGCGCGCGGTCGCCGTCTCCTGCGGGGACCACGCCCTCCTGGCGGGCGACCCGACGGCCATGACACCGGCCGACCTCGCTCCGCTCGCCGACCACTACGTCGAGGCCGCGGACCGCTTCCTGCCGCTGCTGGGCGGCGCGTTCGACCGGGTCACGCCCTGGGAGCGGATGCTCTACATCCACCGCGTGCCCGTCGCCGCCTCCCCGGTGCCGCGCGGGGTGCGGGTGCGCCGGCTCTCCGCCGAGGACGCCCCGGCCCTCGCCGCGCTCGACCCCTCCATGGCCTGGATCCACGACACCTGGGACGGCCCGGCCGGGCTCGCCTCCTCCGGCCTTGCCTGGGCCGCGTTCCACAAGGGCCGTATCGTCGCCGTGGCGTGCACGCGCTTCCTGGGCAGCCGCTACGAGGACCTGGCCTGCGCGACCGCGCCCGACGCGCGCCGCAAGGGGCTGGCCCTCGCGTGCGTCACCCGGCTCGTAGCCGATGTGGCGGAGCGCGGCCGCACCGCGAGCTGGTGCTGCTCCCGCGACAACCGCCCGAGCCGGCTGCTGGCCTGGACGGCCGGATTCCGGCTCGACCACGAGTACGTCCACCATGTCGCGGGCTCGGCGGGGCGCGTGCCTCAGATCGCCGCGGCGGCCTGAGCCAGCGAGGTCGTACGGGCGTCACACCGGCGTCGCGGTCCTGCCGTCCTCGGCGAGGGCCGCGGCCGCCTGGGCCGCGAGGTCGAGGGCGACCAGGCGGGACTCCAGCGGCGGCGGTACGGAGCCGGGTGCGGGCCTCATCATGAAGCGCCCCTGGTAGCGGCCGTGCGCGACGGCGCGCAGTTCGATCTCGCCCTCCGGCCAGCCCTGCCGGTCCAGGTCCCAGATCCAGCCCTGCACCTTCACCGATCCGTCCGGATCGAGCCGCGGCGGGCGTCCGATCAGCGAGCCCTGCTCGAAGCGGCAGGCGCTCAGGTCCAGTACGTCGGTCAGCTCGGCGCGCACCCGGCGGACGATGTCGTCGGAGGAGGTGCTGAAGCGGGCGAGCCGTGTCGTGCCGTGCAGCCGCTCCAGGTGGGTGGCGTCGGTGACGGCGATCCGCTTCAGGGTCCTGGCGCGCGCCGCGAGTTGCGAGACGGCGAGGCCGACGACCAGGAGCAGGACCGAGGTCTCGATGTCGGCCCGGTCCTCGATGTGGAAGCTCTGGTACGGCGCGGTGAGGAAGAAGTCGAACCAGGCGGCGGCCGACAGGGCCCCGATCGCACCGGCGATCCGGTTGCCGAGGGCCGCCACGGCGACGACCACGACGACGAGCAGCAGCGCCAGATTGGTGTGCGTGACGCTGTCGCGCAGCGGCACCAGGACGAGCGCCGCGGCGAAGGGGGCGAGGACTCCGGCGGCCACGGCCACGGTGTCCCGGAGCGGAACGGCCATCGTGCACCTCCGTACGCGCGGCTCCGTACACGTCAAGCCTCCGCCCGGTGTCGCGTACGCGGCAACGGGCGGAGGGGTCCTTGACGGATTTCTTACGGCGGATCCGCGGGGATCCTCCGTGTCAGCAGCGGAACCGGAGCCGGCAGATCACCGCGTCGGTGTCGCGCCGGACGGCGTGGGCGACGACCGCGCCCCGCTGGTTCTGCAGGAGCCGCTGCCACAGGTGCGCGGGCTCGGCCTCCGGGATGAGGACCGTGACGCGGGTGTCCGGTTCGGTCTTCGCGAGCTCGCGGACGTACGCGGTGATGGGGCGGCCCAGGGAGCGGCGCTCGGAGGGCAGGCGGACGAGGTCGACGCCCGGGTTCCAGAGCGCCCAGTCGCGCTCCAGGGCCTCGGTCGCGGCGCGGTCGTCCGGCTCCGGGTGGCAGACGGTCACGGCACGGACCTCGTCGCCGAGGGAGACGGCCGCGGTGAGGGCCTCGCTGGTGAGCCGGGTCAGGGAGGAGACCGGGACGAGGACCAGCGAACGCTCGCGGTGCGGGGGCTCGGGGATCCGGCCGACGCCGAGACGCTCACCGATCTTGCCGTAGGCGCGGTGCACGGTCTCGAAGAGGACGACGAGCAGCGGCAGCGCGATCACGATCAGCCAGGCGCCGTCGTGGAACTTGGTCGCCGTGACGACGACGGCGGAGACGCCGGTCAGGAGGGCGCCGAGGCCGTTCAGGAAGGCCTTGCCGACCCAGCGCGGGCCGCGCTCGCGGCTCCAGTGCAGCACCATGCCGGTCTGGGCGATCGTGAAGCCGACGAAGACGCCGATCGCGAAGAGCGGGACGAGGGTGTTGGTGTCGCCGCCGGAGAAGACGAGCAGGGCGGCGGAGACGACCGAGAGCCAGACGACACCGTGGCGGTGGACCTGGCGGTCCGCCTTCAGGCCGAAGACGTGCGGCAGGTAGTTGTCGCGGGCGAGCAGCTTCAGCAGGACGGGCAGGCCGCCGAAGGAGGTGTTCGCGGAGAGCGCGAGCAGGATCATGGTGGCGAACTGGACGACGTAGAAGGCCCAGTTGTGGCCGAGGGACGCGTCGGCGAGCTGTGCGAGGACGGTGACGCCCTCGACCGGCTGGAGGCCGAAGCGGGAGATCAGGACCGAGAGGCCGATCAGCATGACGCCGAGGAGCACACCGAGGGCGACCTCCGCGCGCATCGCCCGCTTGGCGGCGGGGGCGCGGAAGGACGGTACGGCGTTGGCGATCGCCTCGACACCGGTGAGCGCGGAGCAACCGGAGGCGAAGGCCTTCAGGAGCAGCAGCGCGCCGACGGTGGTGGCGTTGTCGGCGAGGACGGAGGCGTGGCCCGCGGAGGCGGCCGTGGAGACGGGCGCGTCGCGGAAGAGGCCGACGACGATCAGGACGAGGATCGCGCCGATGAAGACGGCGGTCGGCGCGATGAAGGCGCGGGCCGAGTCGACGATGCCGCGCAGGTTGACCGCGGTGATCAGGACGAGGACGACCAGGCAGATCCACAGCCGGTCGCCGTAGAGCTCGGGGAAGGCGGAGGTCAGGGCCGCGACACCGGCGGTGACCGCGACGGCCACGTTGAGGACGTAGTCCAGGACGAGCGAGCCGGCGGCGACGAGGCTGGTGCGCCGGCCGAGGTGGGTCTTGGCCACCGCGTAGGAGCCGCCGCCGTCCGGGAAGGCCCGGATGACCTGCCGGTACGAGGCGACGAGCACGGCCAGCAGGCCGGCGATGGCGAGCGTGACCGGGAGGGTGAAGCCGAGGCCGTGGGCGCCGGCCGCCGCGAGGACGAGGACGATCGCCTCGGGTCCGTAGGCCACCGATGCCATCGCGTCGAGCGACAGCGCGGCGAGCCCGGTGACGGCGGTCAGCCGGTGGCGTGCACCGGTATCGGGGGGCTCCTCGGCGCTGGGGGCGGCACCGGGCTCGGTGGTCAGGACGGCCATCTTGCTGATCCCTTTCGTGGCAGGTCCGCTCAGGTTCGGCCCCCGGGCGGTCGCATTCACGCCACTCTTGCGCCCTCTTGACGCAGTCCTGGCTGGTCCGTACGCGTTCTTGACGCGGCCCGGCCGTCAACGCGCCGTCAGCGCGCTGTCAGCGGCGCCGGACATCGTGGGGCGGGTCCGTCGGGAACGCCGGGGAGCGGAAGGAAGGGGATGGACGATGTCGTACGCCGTCCGGGCGGAGGGCCTGGTCAAGAGGTACGGGGACACGGTCGCGCTGGACGGGTTCGACCTTGCGGTGCGGCCGGGCGAGGTGGTGGCGTTGCTCGGCCCGCAGGGAGCGGGCAGGACCACGGCCCTGCGCGTCCTGGCCGCCCTCGACCGGCCGGACGCGGGCCGCGCGACCGTCTGCGGCCACGACGTCGTACGGGAGGGGGCGCGGGTCCGCGAGCTGATCTGGGGCATGGAGTGGCCCGCGGGCGGTCGGGAGGCCGGCGACCTGCTCGGAAGTCCCCGGGTCCTGCTCCTGGACGAGCCGGACGCCGCGCTGCTGTGGAACGTCGTCGGGCATCGGGCGGCGGAGGGGACCGCCGTCCTGTTCACGACCCGGCACCCGGCCGAGGCGGACGGGCTCGCCGACCGGGTCACCGTCCTGGACGGCGGCCGGGTCGTCGCGGAAGGGCCCCCGGAGGAGCTCAAGCGGAGACTCGGCGACCCGTCGCTGCGGGTGCGCCCGAGCCTGGCCGGGGACGGGGACGCGGTGCAGCGGATCCTGACCGAGCTGACCGGCGCCGTCCCGTCGCACGACCGGCACACCGGCCTCTTCTCCGCACCGGCCACCGATCCGATGCTCCTGTCCGCACTCGTACGCCGCCTGGAGCGCGCGGGCGTCGGCACCGAGGAGGTGGGCCTGCGCCGGCCGGACCTGGAGGAGGTCGTGACCGCTCTGACGGCCGGCGCGGGCTCCGTCAGGCCTCGGTACCCGGCGGTGCCGCGCAGTCGGTGAGCAGGGCCAGTGCCTCCTGGCGGGGCATGGTGGCGCCGCGCTGGAACGCCTCGCGGTAGGCGTTCTCGCCGAGTTGGGCCGTCAGGCGGTCGGCCAGGGACCGCATGTGCGGGTCGCCGTGGTCGAACGCGCCGCGGACGACACGGGACATCCCCTGGCCCACCGCCGCGCCGACCGGGTCCCCCTCCAGGGCGAGCAGCAGGGCGCGCTGTTCCACCACCCAGGTGAGGCCGTTGCTGTCGCCCCGGGCGACATGGCCGCGCACGGCGCGGGGCAGCAGGGCGCGCGCCTCCTCGGCCGCGCCTCGCACGATCAGGTTGGCCATCCTGCCGGCGGCGATGATGTCCCGGCTTGTCTCCTCGGGGTACGGGAGCCGGTGCAGGAGGCTCTCCATCCGGTCCAGCGCCTCCTCGGCCCGGTCGAGCTCACCGGCGACGCGGTACACGTAGGAGAGCTGGGTCAGGAGACCGACCTCCACCCGCCGGTGGCCCAGTTCCCGGGCCTGCCGCTGAGCCGCGAGGATGTCGCGCAGCGCGCCCTCGTTGTCCCCGGAGCGCGAGCGTTCCTGCGAGAGCCGGTACTTGGTCCAGGTGAGGTGCTCCTCCGTTCCCAGTTCGGAGCTGATCGCCACGGCTCGCTCGAAGGCCGCGAGTGCGGGGCCGTAGTCGCCCCGCAGGGAGTGGTCCCGGCCGAGCGCGAGCAGGCTCATCACCAGTCCCCAGCGGTCGCCGACCTCCTCGAAGCCGCGCAGGGCCTCGGCCCGGGCCTCCGCTCCGCTCTCCAGGTCTCCCTGCTCGGAGAGGACGAAGTCGTGTGCCCAGTACGCGCTGGCCCGGACCCAGGGGTCCTGGGAGAGCAAGGACTGCTGGAGCCCGCGCTCCCGCTGGTCGGTGTCGCCCGCGAGCTGGGACATCCGCAGCAGCGGCAGCGCCGGGTGGAAGCCGAGCACCTCGGCGCGGTCGACGTCGGTCTTCTCCAGGAAGGGGTCGTCGGCGTCCGGAGGGCCGGCCGCGCTCCGGACGAGCCCGAAGGCCGTCCGCGTCTCCTCCGGGAGCGCGTCGCCGAGGTTCAGGACCTCCCCGAGGAAGGTCTCGAACTGGGTGGTCATGCCCCTGATCCCCCAGTACCAGAACAGCGCCCTGACGAAGCGGGCGGCGCGGGCCGCGTCCCGGGTGTCGAGGACCGAGCGCAGGGCGGCGGCCATGTTGTCGTGCTCGGCGTCGAAGGCGGCGATCGCGCGAAGCTGTTCGCGGGTACGGAGGAGGGGTTCGAGCTCCTCGGCCAGGGCCAGGAAGTGGTCGGCGAACGGCAGGCCGACGTCGTCCCCGTCCGTGACGAGCCGGTCGGCGGCGAAGGCCCGTACGGTCTCCAGCATCCGGTACCGGGGCTCGTCCTCGCCCGAGCAGGTCACCAGGGACTTCTCGACCAGGGTGTCGAGGACGTACGCCACGTCCTCGGCGGGCAGGGTCTCGTCGGCGCAGACCCCCTCAAGGGCGGCGACCGTGGCACCGCCCGGGAAGACCGAAAGCCGCCGGGCCAGGGTCCGTTCGGGCTCGTCGAGGAGGTCCCAGCTCCATTCGACCAGGGCGAGGAGCGTGCGCTGCCGGGGCAGCGCGGTGCGGCTGCCCGAGGTGAGGAGGCGGAAGCGGTCGTCGAGGCGGCGCGCGATCCGGTCCACGTGCATGGAGCGCAGCTTGGCGGCGGCCAGTTCGAGGGCGAGCGGCATCCCGTCGAGGCGGCGGCAGATCTCCACCACGGGGCCCACGGTGGTGGCGTCGAGGACGAAGTCGGGGCGGACGCCGACGGCCCGGTCCACGAAGAGCCGGACGGCGGTCGCGTCGGCGGACTCAGTAAGCTCGTCGGCGGTCGCGGGGAGGTCGAGCGGGCCGAGCGGGCACAGCACCTCGCCGGTGATGGCGAGGGCTTCGCGGCTGGTGGCGAGGATCCTCAACCTCGGGAGCCGGTCGAGGAGTTCCTCGGCGAGTTCGGCGGCGGCCTCGACGACGTGCTCGCAGTTGTCCAGGACGAGCACGGCCTCGCCGCCCTCGAAGAGTTCGGCGAGCCGGTCGACGGGGGTGAGGCGCCCGCCCTGCCCACTGTCGTAGACGCGGCCGTCCTTGGAGCTGAGCGCGCCGAGGACCGCGTCGGCCAGCTGGTCCCCGGGGCCGATGCTCGCCAGCGGCGCGAACCAGACCCGGCCGCGGTCGTGGGCCCGGTGCCGAGCCGCGGCCTCCAGGGAGAGCCGGGTCTTTCCCGCTCCGCCGAAGCCGACGACGGTGACGAGCCGGGACGAGTCCAGCAGACCGGCGACCCGCTCCAGTTCCCCCTCGCGACCGACGAAGCTCGTCAGCCGGGCCGGGAGGCGGCTCGCCACCGACTCCGCACGGGTGGGGGTCGTCAACTCGCCCCGGAGGAGGGCGAGATGGATCTCCTGGAGCTCGGGCGACGGGTCGACGCCCAGTTCGTCGGCGAGGCGACCGCGTATCTGCTCGTACACCGCGAGCGCGTCGGACTGGCGCCCGGCGGCGGAGAGCGCCTTCATCCGCAGCCCGGCGACGCGCTCGCTCAACGGGCGTTCCGTGCCCGCCGTTTCGAGGTCGGCGAGGACCTCGGCGCACCGGCCGAGGCGGAGTTCGGCGTCGAAGCGGTCCTCGGCGGCGGTGGCGCGCAGGTCGTCGAGGCGGGTGGCGGCGGCGCGGGCGAAGGGGGCGTCCAGGACGTCCGCGAGCGCGGGGCCCCGCCACAGCCCGAGGGCCGTACCGAGCAGCGACGCGGCCTCCTCCACGTGCCCGGCCGCCAGTTCGCGTCTGCCGCGCGCGGCCAGCTCCTCGAAGCGGTGGGCGTCCACGTCCTCGTCCCGTACCGACAGGCGGTAGCCGCCGGCCACGGACTCCAGGGTGGCCGCTCCCCGCAGGGCCTTGCGGAGCCGGGAGACCAGGGCCTGGAGGGCGTTCTGCGCCTCGGCCGGGGAGTCGGCCCCCCACAGGCCGTCGACGAGCGCGTCGACGGAGACGGGCCTGCCGCCCTCCAGCGCGAGCCGGGCCAGCAGCATGCGCAGCCGTACGCCCCCGATGTCGACGGCCGGCCCGTCCTCTATCGAACCGTCCTTGACCGAACCGTCGTCGGCCGTGGCCCCGACCGGGCCGAGCAGCGCGATTCTCACGACGGCAACCTCCCCCATGGTGCGGCGAATCGCGCCATCCTATCGATTCGATCACCCGTGCTCCCGCATGAGACCTCGCACGACGTACGGTGTGGGCCGGGGAGTTGGCGGCGCGCGCGACGGAAGTGGGAGCGAGGGAACGATGGTTCCGGGAACGGTGCAGCAGCTGACCATTCTGCTGATCCTGGTGCTGCCCGGAGTCTTCTACCAGGCCGTACGCGAGCATCTGCGCGGCGCGGTCGCGGCGGAGCAGGAACCGCAGAACCGGATCGTGCGGGCCATCGCGGCCGGCGCACTGCTCGACGCCGTGTACGCGGTGGCCGCCGGGCCGTGGCTGGTGCGGCTGCTCGGCGGGCAGGGCAAGGGGCCGGTCGCCGGGGTGCTCGCGCACCCCAGGGAGGCGGGGATCGCGGCACTCCTCCTCGTGGTCCTGGTGCCGGCGGGGATCGCCTGGGCGGAGGCCCGCCTGGACCGGAGGCGCAGGAGGGCCCGGTACGAGCCGACGCCGACGGCCTGGGACGCGCTCTTCCGAGACCGGGGTTCGTGCTTTGTCCGGGCCCGGCTCAAGAACGGGCTGTGGGTAGGTGGTTGGCTGGGGTCAAGGTCGGCGGTCTCGGCCTATCCGCAGCCGGGCGACCTCTATCTGCAGGCCCAGTACCGGATGGGTCCCGACGGCCGGTTCCTCGGGAAGGTTCCGGACACCGGCGGGGTGTATCTGCGCGCCGCCGACATCGACGTACTGGAAGTGCTGCAGCGGCCGACGGCGCCGGCCGTCCCCACGGCCCGGGCGCACGCGGAGGAAGGAGCCGGTCATGACACAGCATCACAAGGGCAGTGAGGACGCGGAGTTGGAGGAGCTGCTCACGGAGTTCTCGGGGCGCCGCACCTACCGGCCGTCCGACGACGCGGCGGAGCCGGACGACGTCCCCCAGGCACCGTCCGGTACGGCGATGGGCGAGGACGCGCCGTCCGACTGAACGGGCGGGCCGCCGGGTCCGTCGCGGAGGGCGGGCCCGCCCCCGTCACGGTCCGGTGTGGATGTGCGCGGCCCACAGGTGCGGGGCGCCCGCGAGACGGCGGCGCAGCTCCCTGACCGGGCGGTGCAGGGCCGTCGCCGGGTCGATCGGGCGGCCCCGCGCGAGGTCGTCCACGAGGCTCGCGTACAACTCCTCCGTCAGCCGGGTCGCCACCTTGTCGGCCACGGGCCACAGCGTGCCGATCACATGTGGGTACCCGGCCAGTTGGAACGACGAGGCCAGGTGGACCGACTCGTCGGGGAGGGTGAATCCGCCCTGGGAGGTCGAGCAGGCCGACAGGACGGCGAGAACGGCCTCGCGGGGGCGCTGCTCGGCGGCGTCGCGGACCGTGAGCCGCCCGTCGTGGAGGATCAGTCCGCTCTCCGACGGCGTGTTCGGGTCGCTCACTCCGTGGCAGCTGAAGTGGACCCACGGGTGCGCCGGCAGGGCGTCGCGGACGGCCGCCACGGTGGCGGCCCCGCCCGCGAGTTCGCGGTGCGCGGGGAACAGCCTCCGGAGCAGTTCCGCCTCCTGGGCGACGCCGGGCAGCGACGGGGCGCCGGGGGTGTCGGCGAGGCTGACGATCAGCGGGGCGGGGAGGGTCGTGGCGGCGCCGACGGGGGCGTTCCGGGCGCGGACCAGGGCGCGCAGGGTCGGGGTGTACGAGGAGACGACCCGGTCGAGGACGGTCTCGCCCGGCCTCGGGTCGGGGCGGCCCGCGGCGTGCAGCGGTAGGAGCGCCAGCCAGCCCGTGGGGCACCACCAGAGCCGGGTCGACGGTCCGTCCTCGCGCGGGGCGGCGAGCGGGCCGAGGCGGTCGAGGACCGGTTCGGCGACGGCGGTCCAGAGCCACTCCAGGGTGTCGGACAGGGTCCGCATCGCGGCGACGGCCCGCCGGGCCCCCTGGTCTCCGTACGCCCGGTCGACGGCCTCGACGAACTCGGTGGCCCGGTTGAGGGACTCCTCGTGGTCGAGGGCGGGCAGCGGGACGACCTGGATGCCCTCGGCGGTGACGAGGAGGGCGGCGGAGCCGTGCCGGCTGACGTTGACCACCACGACCGGTCCGCCGGAGGCCGCGCCGAGCAGATCCGCCGCCGCCGGCGCGGCCAGGAAGTCCTCCAGACCGGGCAGTCGGCGGATCCGGTCGAGGAGTTCGTCCCAGGTCCGGGCCAGGGCGTGCCGTGTCTCGGCGAGGAGTCCGGCCTCGTGCCCGGAGTACGAGGGGCCGTACGACGGGTCGTCGGGTGCGCCTGCATGCCGGGGAGCGGCGGGGATCGTCCTGAGGCCGCCGTTCGGATCGGCGCTCAGCGCGTCGCGGACGCGTTCGAACTCGGCGGCCAGGGCAGGGTCCGCCGCACGCAGCCGGGAGAGGTCGCCGCGGGTCTCCACGCCCTGGGCGAGCAGAATGCCCCGCCCCTCTTCGAGGAGGGTGAGCGCGGCCGACGGGTCCCCCGCCCGGAGCGCGAACGCGGCGGCGTCGGAGGCGAGCCCCGTACCGCCGGTCAGGCGGCCCTCCTGGTCGGCGCGGGCGAGACCGCGCGGGGCGAGCTTGGACAGCAGGCCGACGGCGTACGTGTACCCGGCGAGCGCCTCGGCGTCCTCACCCGCCGCGGCGGCCGCGTCGCCCCAGGTGCGCGCGGCCAGCAGACGCTGGGAGACCGGGGCGATCGTGCTGTGGGCGGCCTGCCGGGCGCACCGGATCGCCTCGCCGAGATCCGCGGCCCACGCGGCACCGCGGGAGCCCGCGTCGCCGGCCGCGCCCGCGCCCCCACCCGGCCCGTCGGTGAACCGGGCGCGGGCCACCTGGATCCGGGCGAGGATCCACAGGCCTTGGGTGTGGTCGGGGTGGCCTTCGGAGAGCCGGCCGAGCCCCTCCCGTACGGCGCTCAGCCCCCGGTCGAGCAGAGGGCCCAGTGCCGGGTCCGTGGCGCCCTGGGTCATCTCCGCGGTGCCCATGATGGTGCCGGCCAGGTTGATGAGTGCCATCGCCCGGCGCGGGTGGCGGTCGTCCAGGCCCGCGAGGGCCTCCTCCAGGACGCGCCTCGACTCCACGGCGAGGGGGCGGTCCTCCGCCTCCGGGGAGAACGCGACCCGGTGCAGCAGGATGCCGAGGTTGATGCGCGCGAGGTCCCTGCCGTGCCGCTCGCCGTGCTCCAGGGAGATCGCCTCGCGCAGCAGGTCCGCGGCCTCGTCCGCGTCGGCGCGGTCGCCCGTCTCGCTGTATCGGGTGCTCAGCGCGTGGGCGAGGTTGGAGAGCTGGACGGGGCGGTCGAAGGAGTTCGGCGCCGACTCGTCCACGGCGCGGCGCAGGACGGTCAGGCCCTCGGTGAGCCAGGTGCGGTCGCCGGTGAGGCTGGAACGCCGCACGAGGGCGATGCCGAGGTTCATGAGGACGCCCGAGCGCCCGGCGTGGGAGGCGGGGACGACGGTGGCCGCCTCGCGCAGGACGCCGAACGCGGTGTCCATGAGGGTGTCGTCGACGGTGTCGCCGGCGAGGGCGAAGAGAGCGTTGCCGTAGTTGGTGAGGAGGACGTGGCGGTCGCCGGGTTCCTGGCTGTTCTCGAGCGCGGCGCGGTAGTGGTCCAGGGCCTCCTCGCGCTGGGACGCGTCCAGGCTGCGCTGGTGGAGCTCCAGGAGGACGTTGGCGAGGTTGGACCGGGCGCGCCACACGGAGGCCGGGCGGGTGCCGGCGGTCCTCGGGGCGGGCACCCGTGACGCGGCGACGGCCTGTCGCTGCCAGTGGACGGCCTCTTCGAGGGGCCCGGCGTCGCCGGTGAAGCGGGTGAGCGAGCGCAGGGCGTTGCCGAGGCGGGTGAAGTTGTCGGCCGCGCCCGGCACGGTGGGGCCCGCGTCGCGGACGGCCTCGCGGAGCACTTCGACGGCCTCCTCGAGGAGGGTGACGTCCGAGCGGTGCTGGGCCAGGCGCTGGAGCGCGTCGCCCAGGTTGCCGAGGCGGTGCGCCCGGTAGTGGTCGCGCGGGCCGGTCGCCGCGACCGCCTCCCGGTGCGACCGTATCCCTTCGGCCAGCGGCGCCTCGTCGCCGGTGAGCATGCCCAGACCCGCCAGCGCGGCGCCGAGGTTGGAGCAGGCCACGGCCCTGTCGTGGACCTGGCCCGGCGGTGCGACCGCCACCGCGAGGCGCAGTGTGCGCACGGCCTCGGCGTAGGCTTCGGGGCCGCCGGTCGCCTCGCCGTGCTCCAGGAGGACGCAGCCCAGATCGGACAGGTACTCGGAGCGCCGGGGGTCGTCGTCGCGCATCAGGTCGAGCGCCTCGTCGATCAGGGCGAGCCCCTCACGGCGCGCCTCCTCCGCGCGCACAGCGACCGGATCGGCGATCGGACCCGCTGGTTCGCCGTAGACCGCGGCGCGGTTCGCCCGTCGTACGAGCAGCTGCCCGAGGGCGTTGCGGGCGGCGGCCCCGACGCCGTCGTTCCCGACCGTCAGCGCGACGCACTCCCGGTACGTGCGTTCCGCCTCCGCCTCGTGCGTCTCGGCCTGCTCGCTCCGGCCGTCGTCCGACGCGTCGAGGACCCGCGCCAGTTTGAGCAGCACCCTGGGCCGCCCGGCGTCGTGCACCGGGCTCTCGGCGGCGACGCGGCGCAGCAGGGCGAGCGCTTCGGCGAGCGCCTCGGGCGCGTCGCCGACGGCGCCCGCCCGCAGTCGCAGCAGGTCGGCGAAGTCCAGGGCCCGGCCCTCGTACTTGCCGTCGTGCGGCGCGGTGGCGTCCAGCGCGCTGCGGGCGTGCCCGAGCGCGGAGTCCAGCTCTTCGAGGACGCCGGTCTCGACGTACCGGGTGCGCAGGACCTGGGACAGGACGTACTCGGCGTAGGCGTGCGCCGGGTGTCCTGGCGGGGCGGTCGCCAGGGCGTCGCGGGCCGCGCGGTGGGCGTCGTCGAGGGCGGCGGGGTTGCCGGCCGTACGGCCGTTGAGGGCGAACGCGAGGTTCGAGAGGTAGAGGGAGGCCTCGACCGGATTGCCTGCCGAGGCGGCCGCGCGTCGGATGGTGTCGATGCCGTCGTCGTAGAGCCCGGTGCGGTCCTGCGGTCCCGTGGCCGGCTCGGGGGCGAGGGAGAGTCCGATCGACGCCATGCCCAGGTCGGCGAGATGGGCCGCGGGCGGCGGCTGCCCCGGGGGCTCGGCGGCGATCGACCGGCGCAGGAAGTCGACGGCCTCGACGAGGAGAACAGGCTGGTCGAGCCGGGGCGCGGCGCTGAGCAGCGCGGAGCCGAGGAGGCCGAGGTGCAGGGCGTGGTACGGATCTCCCGGCATGCTCACGTCCAGCGTCCGGCGCAGGGTGTCGACGCTCTCGCGCGTCACCTCCGGATCGGAACCCGCCTCCGCCACGTGCCTCAGGACGAGGCCCAGGTTGCCCTGCCTGCGGGCCTGTTCGGCCCGTTCCGGGGAGGGGGCGGCCACGGAGGCGCGGCTCTGGTGCACGGCCTCGTCGAGGAGTTCGGGGCCTCCGCCGTCCCGGAATCCGTAGAGGAGGACCAGACCGAGGTCGGACAGGAACGTGCCCTGTTCGGCGCTCCCCTCGGGGACGCCCGCGACGGCGTGGCGCAGCAGGACGGCCGAGGCGGGCAGCAGGGCGGGGTTGCGGTGCCGGGTGTACAGCAGGAGGATCCCGGCGCCCACGTCGTACGCGCTCCCGGGGTCGGCGTCCGCCCCGGCGGGCTCGCCCGCGAGGAGCGCGAGCAGCGGGCTCAGCAACGGCGGCACGTGCGCGGGCGAGACCCGGTGGACGTCGAGGAAGCAGAGGGCGGCCGAGCCGAGGACGGCGTGGTCCGTCGCGCCGCCCGCGAGGAAGCGGCCCCATTCGTAGTAGCCGATCGCGTTGACGGCGGCCAGCAGGACGTTGCCGTCCGGGAGCAGGCCGGCGCCGCGTACCGCCTCGGCGTCCGCCGTCGCCTCCTCGGTGAGGAACCAGGCGAGCGCCTCGGGGTCCTCTTCCGCCCGCTGGATGTGGTCCAGGATGCGGCGCGCTGTCTCCTCGACGTCCATCGGCCCCGCGCCCCGCTCCCCCGTCGGCTCCACCGTCGTGCCCGGTCGAGGTCAACGTAGCTCAGTGGTACGGGTGTTGACCAAGGTGCTCCGCCCGCACCGAAACCTCCCGGCCACCCGCCCCGCGAAAACCGGACGGACGCCGGGAACCGGAGGGGCGTCGCGTCCGACTACCCGGGCGGACTCCACGAGGATGGCGGGAAGGCGGGGAATGGGCGGACTTGACGTTCACATGCGGGGGGTCGCCTGCCGCCATGGCCGGGTCGACGCCGTCACGGGCGTGGACCTGGAGATCGCGGCCGGAGAGCGGGTCGCGCTGACCGGCACCAACGGGTCGGGGAAGACCACCCTGCTGCGGGCGGTCCTGGGGCTGCACCGGCCGGTGAGCGGCTCGATCCTGGTGGGCGGGCGGGGCACCGACTCCGCCGCGGAGGCGGCCTGGCGGCGCCGGGCCTGCGCCTGGATCCCGCAGAAGCCCGCCGCCGGCCGGTTCCCGCTGCTCGCGAACGAGCTCCTCGCGAGCGGCGGCGCGCCGGCGGAGGCCGCCGAGGCCGCCGCCCGGCTCGGGGTCGCGCAGCTCGCGGAGCGGCCCGTGCACACGCTCTCCGGGGGGCAGTTGCAGCGCGTGTACCTCGCGCGGGCGATGGGGTGCGTGGCCGCCGGAGCACAGGTGCTGCTCGCGGACGAGCCGACCGCCGCCCTCGACTTCGAGGGCCAGGAGGAGGCGGCCGACACGCTGACGGCCCTGCCGGTCACCCTGATCGTCGTGACGCACGACCGGGCGCTCGCCGAGCGGTGCGACCGGGTCCTGGAGATGGCCGCCGGACGACTGCGGGAGGTTCGGTGAACCTCGCCGCCGACTTGGGGGAACTGCTCCAACTGCTGCCGGTGCAGCGGGCCGGGTTCGCGTTGCTGCTCGCGGCGGTCGGCCTGCCGGTGGTCGGGGTGGTGATCGTCGGGCTCGACATCATGCCGGTGCGCTTCGCGATGATGCACGTGGCGCTGCTCGGCATCGCGGTGGGCCTGCTGACCGGTCTCGACCCGATGGTGTGCGCGCTGGTCGCGTGCGCCCTCGCGGGCGCCGGGGTCGCGCCCCTGGCCCGTACCCCCGACGGACTGTCCGGGGCGATGGGGCTGTTGATGAGCCTGGCCATCGCCGCCGCCCTGCTCGTCCTCGCCGTGTCGGGCGTCAACGCCTCAGGTGCGTTCGCCCTGTTGTGGGGGTCGATCCTGTCCGTCGGGACGGCCGACATCGTCGTGCTCGGTCTGCTCGCCGTGCTCGTCCCGGGCCTCTTCTGGTGGAAGCGGCGGGATCTGGCCCTCCTGCTGTACGACCGTGAGCTCGCGCTCTGCTCCGGCGTGCCCGTGCGCGCCCTGACGCTCGTCCTGCTCGTCCTGGTCGCGGTGGCCGTCGCCGGGGCGATCAAGCTGACCGGCGCGCTGCTCGTGGACGCCCTGACCCTGCTGCCCGCGCTGGCCGCCCGGCGGCTCGGCACCTCCCTGAAGTCGATCACCCTCTGGGCGATCTCCATCGGCGTCGCCGTCAACCTGACCGGCTTCCTCATCGCCCTCTGGCTGGACTGGCCCCCCGGGCCCGTCCTCGTCCTGACGGCGGGGGCCGTCGTCCTCGCCGTCCATCTCATCCCCGAACGGAGAACCCGCTCATGGCGCGCACCCGCGTCCGCATCCGCATCGCTTCCCTCCTCCCGGTCCTCGCACTGAGCGCGGCCTCCGTTCTGCTGACCGGCTGCGGCGCCGACTCGGGCCCCGAGCCCGACGCGGGCCGCGACGACGCGCGCCCGGGCGACGGGAAGCCGGTCGTGGTCGTGACCACGACCTGGGAGGGGGCCTTCGCCAAGGCGGCGGGCGCCGAGGACATCACGGTGATCGTGCCGCCGTCCACCCACCACGCGCCCGACTACGATCCCAAGCCCTCCGACCTCGCCGCCGTCGCGAAGGCCGACTTCGTGCTGTACGCGCCCTTCGAGCCGTACGCCGCGAAGATCAAGGAGGCTGCGGGCTCCAAGGCCGAGCTGGTCGAGGTCGGTCTCGACAACGACGCCGACAAGGTGAAGGCCGAAGTCACCCG
Source organism: Streptomyces sp. NPDC001927 (assembly GCF_053594455.1). Lineage (NCBI taxonomy): Bacteria > Bacillati > Actinomycetota > Actinomycetes > Kitasatosporales > Streptomycetaceae > Streptomyces > Streptomyces sp. NPDC001927. Next base: position 374,470 of record NZ_JBSFEN010000003.1, read on the forward strand.
TCTGGGCAAGCTGTTCGGCACGGAGCAGGCGGCGACGACCTGGAAGGCAGGCTTCGACACCGAGTACAAGAAGCTGTCGGGGGAGCTGAAGGTCGCCTGGCCGGGCGGGAAGAGCCCGAACGTCGTCGCGCAGGTCTTCACCGCCTGGTCGGCGAAGCTGGCGGGTGCGACGACGGTCGGCACGTACGGCCCCGAGGCCGTCACGCCCGCGCAGCTCGCGGACCTCTCCAAGAAGAAGCCCGCGTTGGTCCTCGACAACGCGCACATGTCGACGGGGACGGTGCTGCCCGACTCCGGCGCCACGCAGGTGAAGATCGTCAACTACCCGGGCGAGGACCTCGATCTGCTGGCCGTGTACCGGACGGCGGCGGCCGAGCTGAACAAGGCGATGGGCGCCACGTCCTGAGCCGGACGGTCGTAGGGAAGCGGTGAGGGTGGGGGCTGTCCGGTCGGACCGCCCCCACCGTCATGTCATCCGGCTGCGTGAACTTGCTGGCCTGTGTGGATGAGTTGAGCGCGCAGGGCCGCTCGGTCGGGCTTGCCCGCCGGGGTCAGCGGGAGTTCGGCGACGGTCAGCAGACGCTCGGGGTGCTTGCGCGCTTCGAGGCCGTACGCGGTCAGGTGCGCGCCCAGCGAGTCGAGCGCCAGGGGCGGGCCGGCCGGCCCGTCGGCACGGGGCACCACGCAGGCCGCGAGCCGCTCCCCCATCAGCTCGTCCGGCACGCCGACGCAGACGACGTCCCGGATCCCGGGGTGGGCGGCGAGGGCGCGTTCCACCTCGGCGGGGCTGATGTTGGCGCCGCCGCGGATCACGATGTCCTTGAGCCGGCCGACCACGTGGAGGATGCCGTCCGGGTCGAGGAAGCCGAGGTCGCCGGTGCGGACCCAGCCGTCGGCGGTGCGGTAGCGGGCGTCGAGTTCGGGCGCGCCGACGTAGCAGAGCGGGGTCATCGGGCCGCGCGCGACGATCTCCCCGACGCCGCCCTCGGGGAGCGGCTCGTGGGTCTCGGTGTCGGTGATCCGGATCTCGGCCACCCGGGGGTCGGGCCGGCCGGCGACGACACCGGCCGCGTCGGTGGGCGGGGTGCGGTTCTCCAGGCCGGTGTGGCAGTTGACGCCGTCGGCCGATCCGTACAGGTTGACGACCGGGCAGCCGAAGGCCGCCGCCGCGTCGGCCGCGGTCGTCTCGTCGAGCGGCGCGCCGCCCAGGACGAGGGCGGTGGGCGTGGGGAGCTCGGTGGACGCTTCTTCGGCCGTCTCCAGTCGGTCGAGCATCATGCGGATCATCGTCGGCACGCCGAGGATGTGGGTCGGCTCGTGCTCCCGGATCGCCGCGAGGGCGGCCTCGGGGGTGAACCGGTCGAGCAGCACGAGCGTGCCGCCGTGCCGGGCCAGGGTGACGGCCGTGCCGTTGGAGCCGAACGCGGAGGCGAGCGGCACGAGGAAGAGGCAGCGCGGCGGGGTGCCGTCGGGGATGAGGGAGGCGAGGAAGTTCCCGCGTCCGCCCGCGAGGGCGTTGTGCGAGTACGCGATCATCTTCGGCTCCGCCTCGGAGCCGGACGAGACGAGGATGCGGGCCGCGCTGTCGGGGTCGGGGCGGGCCGCGACGAAGTCGGCCGGATCCGAGCGCAGCAACTGGGAGAAGGCCCCGGCCCCTTCGGGCGCGGTCCCGGGTCCGGCGGCGACGACGTGGCGCAGGGCGGGCAGCTGCGGGGCCAGGGCCAGGAGGTCGGCGGCGGGATGGGCGTCGCGGTGCTCGGTCGCGGCGATCACGGCGACGGCCTCGGCGCGCCGCAGCAGGGAGGCGGCCTCCTGCGCGCACCGGCCGGCCGGGAACGGCAGCGCCACGGCTCCGAGTGCGGCGAGGGCCAGGTCGGCGATGACCGCGTTGCGGTTGTCGGGAAGCTGGACGCCGACCACGTCGCCCTCGCGTATGCCGAGCTCTCTGAGCCCGGTGGCCAGACATCGGACCTTGCGGTCGAGAGCGGTGTAACAGAGCTTCCCTTTGGAGTCGAGGACTGCTGTGCGGTGGAGCTCGGCGATCTGGCGGGCGCGGAAGAGGCTGTAGAGGTCGAGGTCGGGGCAGGTGCCGTCGACGGCCCAGGAGCGGCGCAGCCGCGCGGGGAGGAGGTCCCGGAGACCGGTCGTGGCGCCGGGTGTCCTGGCGAGGGGCAGGCTGGGGGCGGTGAGGCTGTCGGCGGTCATGCGAAGCTCCAGGGGTCGGGGACTGCGGGTGCGCCGTGCGCGTCGCGGCTGATCGAGCCGGCGAAGCGCGGGTCGTGGTGCAGGTCGGAGAGATCGGTGGTGACCGCCGTCGCGGTCAGACCGTGGGCGCTCAGCTGCCGTACGGCTTCATCGGTGGGCAGCTCGCTCAGGTCGTACGCGACCGCCGCGCCGGCGCACGCGTCGGCGGGGGTGACCCAGCCGTCGGCCGTGGGCAGCGGGTGGCGGAACCCGGCAGGGCGGCGCGGGTCCGCGCCTCCGGCGGCCCGCCGCAGCGCGGGGGCGATCAGCGTGTCGGCGGCGCCGAGGAGGGAGGAGTCGACCCGGACGCCGTGACCGGCGCGTTCGCGCAGCAGGAGCCCGGCGAGCACCGCCTCCGCGCCGACGAGCCCCCCGAGGACGTCGAGGAGGGTCATCAGGGAGGGCGCGGCGGTTTCGCCGTGCGGGCGGACGGCCTCGCCGACTCCCGTTCGGGCCTGCACCATGAAGTCCGTACCCATCGGGGCCTCGCCCAGCCGGTCGGCCCAGCCGCTGGTGTACGCGTGGACCAGGGCCGGGTTGACGGCAGCGAAGTCCTCGGCGTCGAGGCCGAGTTCGGCGGCCTTGCCCGGGGCCCAGTTGTGCAGGAAGACATCGGCCTCCGCGGCCATCTCCCGCAGCCGCCGCCGGTCGTCGGCCGACTTGATGTCGATCTCGACGGCGCGCTTGCCCCGGTTGAGGGCGAGCCAGCGCGCCGACACCCCCGAGCACGCGGGCGGCATACCGCGCAGGGGGTCACCGCCGGGCGGTTCGATGCGGACGACGTCGGCGCCCAGGAGGCCGAGGAGGTGGGCGGCGAGCGGGGCCTGGATGCGGCGGCCCGCCTCCAGGACGGTCAGGCCCGCGAGCGGACGCTCGGGGCTGGGCGCGCTCACCGGGGGCGCGGTTGTGCCCGGTCGCAGGAGGCCGAGCGACCAGGGGGCGGCGCCGTCGTCCTCCGCCGCGCGCTCGGCCAGGGTGCGCAGGGCGCAGACCTCGGCTCCGGAGACGCTCGCGGCCCGGCGTACGCGCTCCCAGCCGTGGGCGCGCGTGGTGGCGTGGAGCGTGGCGGGGAAGGGTGCGCAGGCGGTGGCGTATCGGAACTGGAAGGGCTTCCAGCCCGCCCGTATCGCGTCGGCCGGGGCGCCGAGGGCCCGCCAGAAGGCCGCCCAGGCCCCCGGGTCCAGGGTCTCCAGCTCGAACCGGACGCCGTCGGCGGAGGTGAACGGCGGCCCGCCGGGCGCCAGTTCGGCGGCCTCGCCCTCGTCGGCCCCGGCGGCGGCGAGGTACTGGGAGACGGCGAGGAGCCCGGCCCGGTCCGCCGAGGTGCCGACCCGCGCAGGGCCCTTGCCACCCCGGGCCTGGGCGAGGAGGCCGGCGAGCATGCCCTGCACGGTAAGGACGCCGGTGGCGGTGGCGGCGAAGTCGGCGGCGAGCCCGCGCGGAGCGCCGTCACGCCGGCCGTGCACCGCCATGATCCCCGTGGCGGCCTGGACGGTGGCCTCGTCGGCGATCCCGTACGCGGCGGGCGCGCCGCTCCAGGACATGACGGCCTCGACGTCGGCGAAGCCGCCCCCGCTCAACTGGGCGGCTGCAGGAGCGCGTTCGCGGCCGGGTGCGGCGAGCGTGGTCGCCGTGGCACCGAGCAGCCGCAGGTGACGGGCGACGACATCGGTGAGCTCCGGCGGCCCGACGGCGTCGAACTCGAGTGTGTCGAGCGGCCGGACCGTCTGGGTGGTGACGGATGTCGCCATGCCTCTCCTCTCCCGGCGCGGCGGTCGCGGCGCCCGGTGGGTGTTGGGTGAGCGGGAACCCGAAGGGCTCCGCTCCCGACCAGTTCCACGCATGAGTCAGTCGGACAGCCGTTCCCACGGGTTCCCGGCGACCTGGACCCTGGCCCCTGAAACCCGAACCGGAGGAGTGACGTGGCTGATACGGCCGTACAGGAGCGGGTGGCCGCGTTCGTACGGACGCTGGTCGTCCCGCGCGAGGGCGTGCTCGACGCCGGCGGCCCGGCCGCCTCGGCCGCCTTGCGCGAGCTGCGGGAGGAGGCGGTGACGCAGGGGCTCTGGGCGCTGCCGCTGCCCGCCGAACTGGGCGGTGGTGGCCTTGGGTTGGCGGAGTACGCGGCGTACGCCGAGGCAGAGGGGGCCAGCGACCACGGGCCCGCGGCGCTGGGTTCGGCCCCGCTGCTCGACGTACGGATGCTGGCGCGGCACGGCAGTGCGGGGGTACGGGACCGGTACCTGAAGCAGCTCGTGGCCGGGGAGGCACGGACCTGTTACGCCATGACGGAGCCGGACGTGCCCGGTACGGACCCGTTCCTGACCGCGACGCGCGCCGAGCGGCGACCGGACGGGAGTTGGCGCGTCACGGGGCGGAAGTGGTTCACGTCGGGTGCGGGGGACGCCGACCTGGTGACGGTCCTGGCCCGTACGGACGGAGCGGACGGCGACCGGGAGGGTCTGTCGCTGCTCCTGGTGCCGACGGGCTCGCCCGGGTTCCGGGTCGTGCGTGAACTGCCGGTGCTCGGGGTGGGCGGTCAGTGGGAGATCGAGCTGGACGGGGTCGTGATTCCGGGCGACCATCTCGTCGGCGGGCGGGGGCAGGGTCTGGCCGTCGCAGGTGAACGGCTGTCGTGGGGGCGGACGTTGCGGTGTCTGCGCTGGCTGGGCCAGGCGCAGCGCGCGTTCGACCTGATGTGTGACCGGGCGGTGTCCCGGGTCGGTTCGCGGGGGCCGCTGGCCGGTCACCAACTGGTCCAGCAGCACGTCTTCGAGGCCCTGCTCGCGCTGCGCACGACCCGCCCGCTTGTGCACGAGGCGGTGTCGCTGCTGGTGGCGGGGCGGGACGCGCGGACCGAGGTGGGCCTGGCCAAGGTGGCGGCCGCGCGGATGCTGCAGAAGGTCGCGGACGCGGCGATCCAGGTGCACGGCGCGGCGGGGCTCGGACCGGACACCGCGCTGCCGGCACTCTTCCGCACCGGCCGCGCGGCGCGGATCCTCGACGGTCCGGACGAGCTCCACATCACGTCGGTCGCCCGCCGCGTCCTGCGGGACCGCGACGCGGGTGGTCCGGCGGGTGGTGGTGTCGTCGCTACACGGCCGTGAGGTCGACGAGACCGGTGAGCGCGGCGAGTCCGAGGGCCAGGAAGAAGTCGCCCCAGACGAGTTGGTGCCGTACGGCGGTGCCGCTCCCGGCGTCGTAGCAGCCGTCGAGGAGCCTGCCGTCGGCCAGGTGCGCGGAGACCAGTCGCTGGAGCACGTCACGGGCGCGCTCCGCGTACCACGCGGAGCGGCTGTCCCGCAGGAGGGCGAGCTTCGCGAGGGCTACGGCGGTGATCGCGGCGGCGGAGGTGTCGAGGGGCCCGTCGCCAAGGCCGGCGTGTGCGGGGGGCACGAGCGGCTCGTCGGGGTGCGGCAGGAGCAACTCCAGTGCCTCGTGGACCGGTTGGGCGGCCGCTGAGGACTGCGCTGCCGGCAAAGCGTCGGCCACGGCGAGGAGGAGCCAGGCGCGGCCTCGGGCCCAGTCGGGGGGCGGGTCCTCGCACGGCTGCCAGCCGGTGGCGGTGTCCCACTGCCAGGCGGGGCGTGGCCCGCCTGGGCCGTGCACGCAGAGGTCGAGGTGGCTGCGGAGATGCGCGTCGGCTGCGGTGGCGTTCTCCGTGGCCAGCAGCGGGACCAGGCCGGGGACGCCGTCCGCCCGGGCGAGGAGTCGGGGGCCGCCGAGCGCGTCGCCCCAGGGGACCAGGCGGAGCTCGGGGTCGAAGTCCCGGAGGCAGGCGCGGGCCGCGCGCGCCCGGAGGGCGTCGGCGCCCGGGTCGCGGTCGGCGAGCGCGGTCCCGTACCAGAGGATGAGCCCGCGCGTCGCGGTGTCGGCCTCCGCCCAGGGCGCGAGCCGGGCCGTGCACTCCACCGCCGCCGCGCGGTCCCGCTCGTCGCCGGTGCCGCGGGCCCTCAGCCAGAGCAGCCCGGCCCAGAACCCGCCGGTCCAGGAACCGCGCCCGGTCGTGGTCCAGCGACCGGTGCCGGGGTCGGCGAACAGCGGGAACCGCGCCCCGACTTCGGCATGGCTCACCGCCACCCGGTCGAGCACCGCCCCGAGCGCCTCGGAGGCCCAGTGCTCCGGCTCGCCGGCGTGCACGCCCGGGACGTCGAGCCCTCGCACGTCATCCGCGCCGGACGGCGCCTCCCCCGTCGCCGTCATGACGCCTTGAGGACCGGGCTCTGAGCGCGGTCCCTGTTCGCCCAGACCAGGGCCACCGCGCTCGCCGTGGCGAACTCGGCGGCCACCAGGAGCCAGCCGGTGCCGTAGCGGCCCGATTCCGCGAGGAGGCCGAAGAGCGGCGGGCCCACGGCGAAGCCGGCGAAGAAGCCGGCCGCGACGAGGGCGGAGTCCTGGCCCGCGCGGCCGGGGGCGGCGCGTTGGAGGACGAGGACCATCGAGACCGCGTTGCCCGCGACCGCGAAGACACCGACGGCAGCCGCGCCCAGCCAGGCGGCCGGTTCCACGGCCCCCGCGGCCACGAGCAGCAGCGCGGCGCCGACCGCGCCGGCGGCCAGCAGGCCCGGGAGCCACTCGGCGCGGCCGGGGCGGGCCGCCCGCGACCAGCCGACGCGGCCGACGATCCCTGCCACGCCGAGGACCGCGACAAGCGCGCCGGCGGCGGTCGGCCCGAGGCCCAACTCCCGTGTGCCGAAGAGGGCGAGGTACGTGTTGACGGAGGCGATCCCGCAGCCGAGGAAGAGCGAGAAGACCGCGAGCCAGGCGATGAGCCCGCGCGGCACGAGCGACGGGCGCCCGCCCGGCGCCGGGGGCGCGGGAGGGTCCGCCGGGAGCGCCCGCCACGCCCACAGTCCGGTGAGCAGCGCCGTACCGGCGGCGATCCAGACGGCGCCCCGCCACCCGATCCCGCCCGCGAGGGCGGGCAGCGGCAACCCCGCGGCGAACGCGCCGAGTTGGACGCCGGACTGCTTCGTCCCGGTCACGGCGCCCCTGCGGTCGGGCGGAACGGCGGCCAGGACGGCCTTGTTGGTCGCGGGGTTCGCCAGCGCCTGCGGCAGCCCGCCCAGCGCGACCGCGCCGAGCAGCAGCCCCGCCCCCGGCGCCGCGCCGATCAGCGCGAGCGCGGCCGAGGAGACAAGGAGGAGCAGGACGAGGGAGCGCCTGGGGCCGATCCGGTCCACGACCCGCCCACCCGACGGCGACAGGACGGCGGCCGTGCCGAATCCGATGGTCGTCGTGAGCCCCAACACCGTGGGCGAGATGCCGAGTTCGTCGACCAGGCGCGGTCCGAGCGCGCCCAGCAGGAACAACTGCAGCATCGAGAACGCCATCGCGCAGGTCAGCAGTGCCGTGAGCCGGCGCTCCGCCCGCGCGTCCCCATCCATGGTCATGAGGCAAGGGTCGGATCGGGAGGCGGCTCAGTTCCCCTGCTCCGCTGTGACCTGTGCCACAACTCCTTTGCTGAGTACGGCATCGGGAAGGTTCCGTACCTACCGGTGCCTACGGACGGGGGGAATGCGAGGATGGCCCCCGCCATGATTCCGGACCAGTGGTGTCGAGGGATACGGGCCGCGGTGTTCGCGGCCGCCTGTGTGTTGCTCACAGCCACCGGCCACGTCCTCATGTCGGACACCTCTGTGCCCTGGTGGACGCTGGCGGCGGCGTTCGCCGTGACGGGCGGGGCGGCCTGGTGGCTCGCCGACCGGGAACGCGGTCCCGTCGGGGTCACCGCGGCGACGGTCGCCGCGCAGGCGGCCCTGCACACCTGCTTCTCCCTGGCCCAGGGCGCCACTTGGGCGTCGGGCTCCTGGCTCTCGTACCTGACCGGCGGCGCCTCGGGCCCGGGCAGCGCGACCGCCCCCACGACCGCGACGCACACCGCCCACTCCTCGCGCACGGTCCTGGGCCACGACCACATGGCCCACGCGACCATGGGTCACACCACCATGGCCCGCGACCCCATGGGCTACGCCTCCACAGGCCAGTCCGCCATGGGTGGCGGCCCCATGGACCTCAGCCCCATGGACCTCACACCCATGTCCGGCCACGACATGGCGGACATGTCGGCGAGCGGCATGCTCGCCGCCCACCTCCTCGCCGCGCTGCTGTGCGGCCTCTGGCTCGCGCACGGCGAGCGCGCCGCGTTCCGTGTCCTGCGCGCCCTCGCGGCCCTCGTCCTGGCGCCGCTCCGCCTCATCCTGCGGCTTCCCGCACCGCCCCACCGCCCCCGGATCCGCGCCCGCCGCCACGAGCGGGCCCGACGGCTCCGGCAGCTCCTCCTCGCCCACGTCCTCACCTCCCGGGGTCCACCCCCGGTTGCCGCCGCCCTCTGACGGCCGGCGGCAACCGGAACCACCGGTCGAGCGCGCCCGCGCCCGGCCGTACGACACACCGGCCGCGCCCCACACGCGCGCCGCCGGGACCCCATTCCTCACGAAGGACCCGAGGCGATGACCCCTGCCCCGAACCAGCCGCGCGTGTCGCGGCACGCCACCTGTACCGCCGACGAGGCGGTGACCCTCCTCGCGCTCGCCGCACGCAACGGCGACCCGCAGGCCGTGGACCGTTTCGTGCGCGCCACCCAGCGCGACGTCTGGCGGTACGTCGCCTTCCTCAGCGCCGACACCCAGGCGGCCGACGACCTGACCCAGGACACGTTCCTGCGGGCCCTGGGCGCGCTCGGCCGCTTCGAGGGCCGTTCGTCCGCGCGGACCTGGCTCCTCGCGATCGCCCGACGCACGGTGATCGACAGCGTCCGGCACGCCGCCGCACGCCCGCGGCTCTCGGGCCGGGACGACTGGCAGACGGCGGCCGAACTGGCCCAGCCGCGCGGTCTTCCCGGCTTCGAGGACGGCATCGCGCTCGCCGAGCTCCTGGCGGCGATACCGGCCGAGCGCCGCGAGGCGTTCGTCCTCACCCAGCTGCTCGGGCTTCCGTACGCCGACGCGGCCGCCGCGATCGGCTGCCCTGTCGGCACGGTCCGCTCCCGGGTCGCCCGGGCCCGCGGCGCGCTGATCGCCCTCCTGACCGAGGAGCCCACCACGACGCCGCCCGCGCTCGCGCCGTCGTCGGCGGAGTCGACCGCGGCCTCGACCGCGACCGCGCCCTCCCGTCCCCGTACCCCGGCCCGTACCCGTACGAGCGACAGGGCGCCCCTGGTGGCCTGAGCCACCGAAGCCACCGGCGCACACCCGCCGAGGCCGCGAGCCGCCACCCCAGCCGCTCGCGGCCTCGGCCGTGACCGGGCACCGGCTCCGGCACCGGCACCGGCACCGGCACCGGAGCCAGGACGCGCCCCTACCCCCGCAGCCGCGCCTCCGCCGCCTCCAGCATCAGGTCCAGGGCGAACGGATACCCGCTCTCGCGCATGTCGGCCGCCAGGAGCGGGAACGTCGCCGCGACGTTCGGGTGGGTGTCCGCCGGGAGCTTCCCGTACGAGGAGAGCCACACCTCCTCGTCGGCCTCGCGGGCCGGCCTCGGCAGGGCGTTCGCCGCCGCGTCCAGGGCCGCGAAGGCCAGCGCCTGGTCGACGAAGGCGTGGTAGAGCCGGACCGCGGTCGGATCGGGGAAGCCCGCCCCGCGCAGGATCCCGAGGATCTTCTCCACCGCCGCCGTCTCGTGGGCGCGCCCGGTCGTCCGGTGCGCCGCAAGCAGCGCGACCTGCGGGTTCTCCACGTACACCCCATGGATCCGCAGCCCCATGTCGCGGAGGTCCACCCGCCAGTCACCGGTGGGCGTCCACCTGTCCTGGGCGAGCCCGATGAACTCGTCGGCAAGCCGGAGCAGCAGGTCGTCGGTGTTGCGGAAGTACCGGTAGAGGGAGCTGGGGTCGGCGCCGAGGGCGGTGCCGAGCCGCCGTACGGAGAGCGCGTCCGCGCCGTGCTGCGTGACGAGCCGCAGCGCCGTGTCGATGATCAGCCGTTCCGAGAGGACGGCGCCTTGCTTGGTGGGCCTGCGGCGCCGCCGCTGCCCTTCGGGAACCACTCGCTCGGCCATGGGCGGACCTTACGACAACACCATTGACATGTAAACGCACCGACCAGTTCCATATCCGTTCACCAGACCCCTCCGCACTCTCGTTCTGGAGCCCCCATGTCCAAGGCCGATCTGGTCTTCACCCATGGCCCCGTCCACACCGGCGATCCCGCCCGCACCCGGGCGAGCGCGCTCGCCGTCACCGGGGAGCGCATCACCGCCGTCGGCCACGACGACGTCCACGCCCTCATCGGCCCGGACACGGAGGTCGTGGACCTGCGGGGCAAGGTGCTGCTGCCCGGCTTCCAGGACGCGCACATCCACGCCGTCTTCGGCGGGACCGAGCTCGCCGAATGCGACCTGACCGGCACGGTCGGCGTCGAGGACTATCTGGCCCGGATCCGGGAGTTCGCCGACGCCCACCCGGACCGCCCGTGGATCACCGGTGGCGGCTGGTCGATGGAGAGCTTCGAGGGCGGTCTGCCGACCCGGCAGCTCCTCGACTCGGTGGTCGCCGACCGCCCGGTCTACCTCGTCAACCGCGACCACCACGGCGCCTGGGCCAACACCCGCGCCCTCGAACTCGCCGGACTCACCCGGGAGTCGGCCGATCCGGTCGACGGCCGGATCGAGCGCGAGCCGGACGGCACCCCGAGCGGCACCCTGCAGGAGGGCGCCACCGGCCTGGTCTCACGGCTCGTCCCGCCCAGCACCCCCGCCGCCCGGCTCGCCGGTCTGCTGCGTGCGCAGGAGCTGCTGCACTCGCTCGGCATCACCGGCTGGCAGGACGCGATGCTCGGGGTGTACGGCGGCAACCCCGACCCCTCCGACGCCTATCTCGCCGCCGCCCGCGCCGGGACGCTCACCGCCCGCGTCAACGGAGCGCTGTGGTGGGACCGCGAGCGGGGCGCCGAGCAGATCGACGAACTCGTCGAACGGCGCCGTACGTTGGCGTACGGCCGGTTCCGCGCCGACTCCGTGAAGATCATGCAGGACGGCGTCGCCGAGAACTTCACGGCCGCCATGACGACGCCCTACCTCGACGGCTGCGGCTGCGCGACCGCCAACGCGGGCCTGAGCTTCATCGATCCGCTCGCCCTGCGCTCGTACGTGACCCGACTGGACGCCCTCGACTTCCAGGTGCACTTCCACGCGCTCGGCGACCGGGCGGTGCGCGAGGCCCTGGACGCGGTCGAGGCCGCGGTCGAGGCCAACGGCCGACGCGGGAACCGGCACCATCTCGCGCATCTCCAGGTGGTGCACCCGGACGACATGGAGCGCTTCGCACGCCTGGGCGCCGTCGCCAACATCCAGCCGCTGTGGGCCGCGCACGAACCGCAGATGGACGAGCTGACGATCCCCTTCCTCGGGCCCGAACGGGCCTCGTGGCAGTACCCGTTCGGCTCCCTGCTCCGCGCCGGAGCCACCCTGGCGGCCGGCAGCGACTGGCCCGTCTCCAGCCCCGACCCCCTCGCGGGCCTGCACGTCGCGGTGAACCGCAAGGAGCCCGGCACGACCGACGAGCGCGTCTTCCTGCCGGAGCAGCGCCTCGACCTGACCACCGCCGTCGCCGCGTACACCGCGGGTTCGGCCCATGTGAACGGCCACGACGAGACCGGCACGCTCCTCCCGGGCATGCTCGCCGACCTCGTGGTGCTCGACCGCGACATCTTCACCGCGCCGCCGGAGGAGATCGCCGAGGCGAAGGTGGACAGCACCTACGTCGGCGGCACGCGCGTGTACTCCGCCTGACGCCTCTCCACACCCTCCACTCCCCCCCACCCCCCGCACCCCCGCAGTACCGCTCCTCGCTCGATCCCCCAGCGCCCGTCACTACACCCGTAAAGGGGTGGGTCTCCTTGCGCATGTCCAGAGCCACCGCACTGCTCGTCCGTACCGCCACCGCCGTCGCCCTCGCGGCCGCCACCGCCGGCTGTTCCGGCGCCACCACGTCCGGGGCGGGCTCCGCCGCCTACACGGTGACCCCGACCTCCCCGCCGGCGAAGGGAGCGCTCACCTCCCTCACCTGGTCGCTCTACGCCGAGCCGTACACGCTCGACTACGCCCTCGCCTACGACTATCCGCCCAACACCGTCCTCGCCAACGTCTGCGAGCAACTGCTCCGGGTCACCCCCGAGTTGAAGATCGAGCCCGGTCTCGCCGTGAAGTACGCCAACCCGGACCCGAAGACCTGGGTGTACACGCTGCGCCCGGGTGTGACGTTCCACGACGGCACGACGATGACCGCCGACGACGTGGTCGCCTCCCTCACGCGCCACATGGACCCGGCCACCGGCTCCCCCTGGGGCTCCGCGTTCAAGAACGTCGCCTCCATCAGCGCCTCCGGGCCGCTTGAGGTGACGATCAAGCTGAACAGGCCCGACGTCCTCCTCAACGAGCTGCTCGCCGCCTCCCCGGGCACGGTCGAGAGCGCCGCGTTCCTGAAGAAGGCCGGCAAGGAGTACGGCGGCCCGAAGGGCAAGGTGAACTGCACCGGCCCGTACGCGCTCGACGGCTGGGCGCAGGGCGAGAGCGTGACGCTCAAGAAGTACCCGAAGTACTGGGACGCGTCCCTGGTCCCGAAGAACGACACGGTGACCTTCACCTTCATCGAGGACCCGGCGGCCCGCACGAGCGCCTTCCTGTCCGGTACCTCCGACGGCGGCTACATGGTGCCGTCCTCCTCGATCGCGCAGTTGCGGGGGACGACCAAGGGGAAGCTGTACTTCGGCCCCAACACGGCGGCCGCCGACCTCTCGGTCCTCAACCTCAAGGGCCCGCTGGGTGATCTGAAGGTCCGCCGGGCGCTCTCCATGGCCCTCGACCGGAAGAACATCGTCAAGGCGGCGGCCGGCGGTGTCGGCATCCCCGCGAAGGCCCCCACCGCGCGCGGCGCGTGGGCGCTCGTACCGGAGAGGACGGAGGCGTACTTCGCGGCGCTCCCGGAGCCGGTGTACGACGTGACGGCCGCGAAGAAGCTGATCGAGGAGGCGGGGGCCACCGGCCGTACGATCACACTCGCGACGAGCACGCTCGCACCGGAGATCAGCGTCGTCGCCAACGCCGTCCAGGCGGCGGGCAAGGAGATCGGGCTCGACGTACGGCTGAAGTCCGTCGCCCCGGAGGCGTACAGCAGCATCTTCGTCGACCCCACCGCCCGCGCGGGCCTGGACCTGGTCGTCACCAACGGGTACGACAACACGCCGGACCCGCTGGAGTTCTACCAGTACCTGCGCACGGGCGACTTCGGGAACTACGGCAACTGGTCGAACGCCGAGTACGACGCCGCCTTCGACAGGGCGAACGCGGAGCCCGACCCGGCCCGCCGGGCGGATCTGACGGCCGAGCTGATGAAGATCGCCGTACGGGAACTCCCGGTCATCCCGCTCTACGAGGCGCCGTACTCGGTCTTCCTCGGCAGCCGGGTGACCGGCGCGCCGACCGGGATCGCCCAGCTGTACTACCCGTGGGCGGCGACGATCGGGGCGGCCCAGTCATGACGCGCTATCTCGCGGGCCGACTGCTCGGCCTTCTGGCGGTGCTGTTCGTGACCTCGGTCGTGGTCTTCGGCGCCGTGCACCTCGCTCCCGGCGACCCGGTGTCGTTCCTGCTGCACGGACGTCCCGCGACGCCCGAGGCGGTCGCGTCGCTGCGCGCCCAGTACCACCTGGACGACCCGGTCCCGGTCCAGTACGCGAAGTGGCTGGGCGGGGTCCTCCAGGGCGACTTCGGCCGCTCCGCGCAGTTCCACCAGGACGTGGGCGCCCTGATCGGCTCGCGGCTGTCCGGCACGGGCGTGCTGATCGGGTACGCGGCGCTGCTCGTCGCCCTCCTCGGGGTGTCCGCCGGCGTACTCGCGGCCCTGCGGCCCGGGGCGGTGGACCGGGCGGTGCTGCTCGGCACCGGTGTGGCGACGGCGACCCCCTCGTTCGTCAGCGCCATCGGCCTCGTCTCGCTCTTCTCCGTCCAACTGGGCTGGTTCCCGGGGCCCGGTGGGACACCCGAGGGCTTCGGCGACCGGGTGTACCACCTGACGCTCCCGGCCTTCGCCCTCGCGATCACCTTCGCCGGGCTGCTCGCCCGGGTGACCCGGTCGGCCATGCTCGACGAGATGGGGCGCGAGCACGTCGAGGTGGCGCGCGCCCGGGGTGTCGCGGGCCGCGCGGTCGTCCGCCGGCACGTGCTGCGCAACGCGCTCGGCCCGATCGTCACCGTCGGCGGCACGATGCTCGCCTCCCTGCTGATCAGCACGTCCATCGTGGAGACCGCGTTCAACGTGTCCGGGGTCGGTTCGCTGCTCGTGCAGTCCGTGACCGCGAAGGACTTCGCGGTCGTCCAGGCGATCACTCTGCTCGGCGTCACGGGCTTCGTCCTCGTCAATCTCCTCGTCGACCTGCTCGTTCCGCTGGTCGACCCCCGCCTTTCACTCCACGGGGAGGCCTCCGGATGACCACCACCCTCTCGCCGCCGTCGAGCGCGCTGCGCCGCCGCCCCGGCATGCGCGGGCTGCGCGTCCTCGGGCAGGGCCCGCTCTTCACGGCCGCCGTCGTCGTCCTGGTCGCGCTCGTCCTGGTCGCCGTCCTCGCGCCCGTCCTCGCGCCGTACGACCCGGAGGCGCTCGACCTGTCGGCGAGCCTGGTCGGCACGAGCGGCGACCATCTCCTCGGCACCGACCAGTCGGGCCGGGACATCCTGTCGCGGCTGCTGCACGGCGCCCGGACGGGGCTGCTCGGACCGCTGCTCGTGGTCGGTGTCTCCACGGCGCTCGGCACGCTCCTCGGTCTCGTCGCCGCCTGGCGCGGCGGCTGGGCGGACGCGGTGCTCTCCCGGTCGATGGACCTCGTCTTCGCGCTGCCGGGTCTGCTGCTCGCGATCCTGCTCGTGGCCGTCCTCGGTTCGGGCATGACCGCCCCGGTGATCGCCATGGCGGTGGCGTACACGCCGTACGTGGGCCGGCTGGTGCGCGGTATCGCCCGTCAGGAGAAGGCCCGTGCGTACATCGAGTCGTACCGGGTGCAGGGCTGGTCGGGCTGGACGATCTGTCTGCGCCATCTGCTGCCCAACATCGCCCCGACGGTCTTCGCGCAGTCCGCGATGAACTTCGGGTACGCCCTGATGGACCTGGCCGCGCTGTCGTACCTCGGCTTCGGCGTACAGCCGCCGACGGCCGACTGGGGCGCCATGATCAACGAGGGCCAGGGTGCGCTCCAGCAGGGCGCGATGCTCCCCGCGATGGCGCCGTCGGTCTGCGTCGTCCTGGCCGTGGTGGCGTTCGGCATCGTCGGCGAGGGCATCGCCGACCGGATCGCGAAGCGGGAGCGGTGAGCACGATGGACAAGCAGTCTCCAGTCCTGCGGATCGACGGGCTCGAGGTCCGGCTGCCGGGCGCGCAGGCGGCCCGGCCGCTCCTCGACGGGGTGACTCTGCGGGTCGCGGCCGGCGAGACCGTCGGCCTGGTCGGCGAGTCCGGCTCGGGCAAGTCGGTCGCGTGCCGCAGTGTGCTCGGCCTGTTGCCGGCCGGGGCACGGACGAGCGGTGAGGTACGGGTCGGGGGCCGGGACGTCCTGACGATGGACCGGGCGGACCTGAACCGGCTGCGGGCCCGGCAGGTGGCGATGATCTACCAGGACCCCCGGGCCTCGGTGAACCCGCTGCGCCGCGTGGGCGACTTCCTCACCGAGGGGCTGCGGGGCGCCGGAACCCCGGCCTCGGTGGCGCGGGCCCGGGCCGAGGAGCTCCTCGACGCCGTCGGCATCCGCGATCCGCGCGGCGCGCTGCGCCGCTATCCGCACCAGTTCTCGGGCGGCATGCTCCAGCGGGTGGTGATCGCCGCGGCGCTCGCGGGCGAGCCGGAGCTGCTGGTCGCGGACGAGCCGACGACGGCGCTCGACGTCACCACGCAGGCCGAGATCATCTCCATCCTCACCCGCCTCCAGGCGGAGCGGGGCACGGGCCTGCTCTTCGTCACGCACGACCTGGAGCTGGCGTCGGCGATCTGCGACCGCGTGTACGTGATGTACGCGGGCCGGATCGTCGAGACGGCGGCCACGGACGCGCTGTTCGACCGGCCGCGCCACCCGTACACGGCGGGCCTGCTGGCCTGCACCCCGCGCATCGAGGCCGGGGCCCCGGCCCCGCGCCCCATCCCGGGCCGCCCGGTCTCCCTGGCCGAGGCACCCCCGGGCTGCGCCTTCGCGGGGCGCTGCGCGCACGCGCTGCCGAGGTGCGCGGAGGAGCCCCCTGCACTGATCGCCCAGGGCGACGGCCTGACGGCCTGCCACCGCGCCGACGAAGGAATCGAACTGTGAGTGGTACGTCGGAGGAACTGGTCGTCGAAGGCCTGCACAAACGGTACGGGGACCATCTGGCCGTGGACGACGTGTCGTTCACCCTCGCGCCGGGCGCCTCGCTCGGCATCGTCGGCGAGTCCGGCAGCGGCAAGACGACGACCGTGCGGATGCTGGTCGGCCTGGAGCGCCCCGACGGCGGGACGGTCCGCGTCGGCGGCCGGGACCGCTCGACCCCGGCCCGCGGCCGGGCCGAACGCCTCGCGCGGGCCCGCGAGATCCAGATGGTCTTCCAGGACCCGTACCTCTCCCTGGACCCCAGGGTCCCGGTGGCGCGGTGCGTGGAGGAGGTGCTCCGCCTCCATCACCCCATGGACGCCCGGTCCAGGGAGGCCCGTGTCGCCGAACTCCTCGACCAGGTGGGCCTCGGCGAACGGGAGGCGTCCGCCCTCCCCGGCCGCCTCTCCGGCGGCCAGCGCCAACGCGTGGCGATCGCCCGCGCACTGGCCGCCGAGCCACGGGTCCTCGTCCTGGACGAGGCGGTGGCGGCCCTGGACGTCT
Organism: Streptomyces sp. NPDC001927; assembly: GCF_053594455.1. Taxonomy (NCBI): domain Bacteria; kingdom Bacillati; phylum Actinomycetota; class Actinomycetes; order Kitasatosporales; family Streptomycetaceae; genus Streptomyces; species Streptomyces sp. NPDC001927. The sequence continues at coordinate 391,539 of NZ_JBSFEN010000003.1, forward strand.
CGATCCAGGCGCAGGTCCTGGAACTCCTGACGAGGATCCGCCGCGAGACGGGCATCGCGTTCCTCTTCGTGACCCACGACCTTGCGGTGGTCCGCCACATCACGGACGAGGTGATGGTCCTCAAGGCCGGCAAGGTCGTGGAACACGCCCCGACCAACGACCTCTTGGAGTCCCCGACCCACCCCTACACCCGCCTCCTCCTCGCCTCGGTCCCCCACCGAGGGTGGAGTCCGACGACCCTGGCGTCTGCGGGCCGGGGTCGGCCGGACTAGTCCTCGTGCCGCATCAGGTCGACCCGTTCCGGACCGCCCGGGACCGCGCCGCACGATCCCGGGCGCGAACGATCAGCAGCGGTACGGACCCGACCAGCACCATCGCGAAGGCGCCGATCCAGTGGCGGGCCTGCTGACCCATCAGCAGGCCCGACACGGCACCGAAGACGGCGCCCGCGATCGGGATCAGCGCCGCCTTCCAGGGCGCGAGGCGATCGGTGAGGTCGGCGATGCAGAAGTACGCGACGATGAACCCCGCGAAAAGGGCGACGGCGTACCACTCGCCTCCGTCGGGGAAGGACCAGCCCTTGCGGTTTCGCTCGAGCCCCAGGTCGACGCCCCCGGCGACTCCCCAGAAGAACGCGCAGGACCCCACCACGCCGACAACGACGCGCCACCCCGTGTCTGTCATGCCGAGATCATATGAAGGACGCCGGAGAGCGTGAACGTCCGACGGGACGAACGTCGCGTCGGGCGGCCCGACATGCGACCGCGGAACTCCTGTGTCCCGCGCCACGACCAACTACCCATGAGGCCACTGGTGTTCAGTGGCGAGGTTCGTGACGGGTGGAGGCAAGCGCATGGTGGGGATCGATCGACGGAAGGCACTCGGGTCGGTGGCGGGAGCGGGGGCCGTCGTCGCCGGGTGGGGTGCGGGCGGCGGGACCGCGTCCGCGGCCACCGTGACCGCGAGCGGGTCGCCCGCGTGGAGCGCCGAGCGGCCCTTACGCGTACACATCGTCGCGTTCGACGGCGCGGAGGAGCTCGACATCTTCGGCCCGCTGGAGGTGTTCGGGGCGGCCAGGGCCATGGGGTATCCCGTACACCCCCTACTGGTCACCAGCGGGAAGCGGCCCGGCCGGGTCACGGCGAGCTTCGGCACCGAGATCGCCGTCCCCGGCGGCTGGGACCCGAGCGCCGCCGACGTCCTCGTCGTCCCCGGCGGCGGCTTCCGGAAGCGCGACGCGCCCGGCATCTGGACCGAGATCGCCAAGGGCGTCCTCCCCCGCGCCCTTGCCCGCGCCGAGCGGCCGTCCCTGACCGTCCTCGGCGTGTGCACCGGGGTCGTCGTCCTGCACGCCGCCGGGCTCCTCCGCGACAGGCCCTGCACGACCCACCACGGGGCACAGCAGTACCTCAAGGACCAGGGCGCCGACGTCCGTACCGTCCGCGTGGTCGACGACGGCAACCTCGTCTGCGCGGGCGGCGTCAGCTCCGGCATCGACGGCTCGCTGTGGCTCCTGGAGCGGGAGCTCGGCTCCGAGGTCGCCACCCGCGTCGAGGCGCTGATGGAGTTCGAGCGTCGGGGAACGGTGCTGCGTACGGCCGGCTCATGAGTTCCGAAGGGGTACGTTCCGGGGAGAGGATCAAGGGATCGACGGACGTGACCTGACCTGACCCTAGGAGCCCGATGCGTGTCGCTCTCTTCCTGACCTGTGTCAACGACACGCTCTATCCCGACACCGGCCGCGCCGTCGTACGGCTGCTGACCCGTCTGGGCGTCGACGTCGACTTCCCGCCGGGTCAGACCTGCTGCGGGCAGCCGCAGTACAACACCGGCTACCGCCGCCTCGCGGAGCCGCTCGCGCTCCGCTTCGCCGAGGTCTTCGGCGGGTACGACGCGATCGTCACGCCCTCCGGTTCGTGCGGGGCCATGGTGCGCGAGCTGTACCCGCGCATGGGCGAGCGCGCCCGGGCGGAGGGGCGTGGCGGCGGGCTCGCCGCCGCCGTCGCGCCGGTGGTGCCGAAGACGTACGAGCTGACCGAATTCCTCGTCGACGTCCTCGGGTTGACGGACGTCGGCGCCTACTACCCGCACAAGGTCACCTACCACCCCACCTGCCACGGCCTGCGCGGTCTCGGCCTCGCCGACCGGCCCCAGCGGCTGCTGGCGGCGGTCAAGGGGCTTGAGCTCGTGGAGCTGCCGGGCGCGGAGGAGTGCTGCGGCTTCGGCGGCACCTTCGCGGTGAAGAACCCCGACGTGTCCGCCGCGATGGGCGCCGACAAGGTCCGCAGCGCCGTCTCGACCGGTGCGGATGTGCTCTGCGCCGCCGACAACTCGTGCCTGACGCACCTCGGCGGCACGATGAGCCGGCTCGCGGTCGGCGTCCGGCCGGTCCACATCGCCGAGATCCTGGCGAGCACGGAAGAGGAGCCCCTGGTATGAGCGGTGCGAGCGATACCTTCCTCGGCATGCCGGCCTTCCCCGAGGCCGCGCACGAGGCCGTACGGAACCCCACCCTGCGCGCGAACCTCCGGCACGCCACGCACACCATCCGCGACAAGCGGGCCAAGGCGGTCGCCGAGCTGGACGACTGGGCCGAGCTGCGCGAGGCCGGCAAGCAGATCAAGGAGCACACCCTTCGCCATCTCGACCACTACCTGGTGCGGTTGGAGGAGGCCGTCACGGCAGCCGGCGGTGTCGTGCACTGGGCCGCCGACGCCGACGAGGCCAATCGGATCGTCACCGACCTCGTGAAGGCGACCGGGGAGACCGAGGTCGTCAAGGTCAAGTCGATGGCCACGCAGGAGATCGGGCTCAACGAAGCCCTGGAGGCCGAGGGCATCGCCGCCTACGAGACCGATCTCGCGGAGCTGATCGTGCAGTTGGGCAAGGACCGTCCCTCGCACATCCTCGTCCCCGCCATCCACCGCAATCGGGGTGAGATCCGGGACATCTTCCGCGCGGAGATGGGGAATTGGGGCCGCCCGGCGCCCGAGGACCTCACCGACCGGCCCGCCGACCTCGCGGAGGCCGCCCGGCTCCACCTCCGGGAGAAGTTCCTGCGCGCCAAGGTCGGCATCTCCGGCGCCAACTTCATGGTCGCCGAGACCGGCACGCTGGTGGTGGTCGAGTCCGAAGGCAACGGCCGGATGTGCCTGACCCTGCCCGAGACGTTGATCTCCGTCGTCGGTATCGAGAAGGTCGTCCCTACCTGGCGGGACCTGGAGGTCTTTCTCCAGACCCTGCCCCGCTCCTCGACCGCCGAGCGGATGAACCCGTACACCTCCATGTGGACGGGCACGACGGACGGCGACGGGCCCTCCACCTTCCACCTCGTCCTGCTCGACAACGGGCGCACCGACACCCTCGCCGACGAGGTCGGCCGGCAGGCGCTGCGCTGCATCCGCTGCTCGGCCTGCCTCAACGTCTGCCCCGTGTACGAACGGGCCGGCGGCCACGCCTACGGCTCCGTCTACCCCGGCCCCATCGGCGCGATTCTCACGCCCCAACTCCGGGGAACGGCAAGCGAGATCGACGCCTCACTGCCGTACGCCTCCTCCCTCTGCGGGGCCTGCTACGACGTGTGCCCGGTCGCCATCGACATCCCCGAGGTCCTCGTCCACCTCCGTGAGAAGGTCGTCGAGCAGGGCGGCCACCGTCTGGAGGGCGCGGCGATGGGGGCGGCGGCCTGGGCCTTCGACCATCCGCGCGCGTACGAGGCCGGGCAGCGCCTGGCCGCCCTCACCCGCCGCCTCCACCCCTCGCGCCTTCCCGGTCCCGGGCGCGCGTGGACGGACAGCCGCGACCTGCCCGAAGTCCCGGCGGAGTCCTTCCGCGCCTGGTGGAAGCGCGAGCACGAACGAAAGGAGGGCTCCGCGTGAGCAGCAGGGACCTCGTCCTGGGCCGGATCCGCCAGGCTCTGACCGACGTACCCCCGGCCGACCCGGACACCGCGTACGAAGCGGCCGTACCGCGTTCCTATCGGCGGGAGCACGGCGACCGGGACCTGGACCGGACCGTCGACCTTCTCGCCGAGAACCTGGCGGAGTACCGGGCCGTCGTCCACCGCTGCCGACCGGAGGAGCTGCCGGAGTTGATCGGCCGCCTCCTCGCCGAGCGCGGTGCGCGCCGGGTCCTCGTACCGGCGGGGCTGCCCCGTGCGCTGCTCGACCGTACGGACGCCACCGTCGTCGCGGACCGGGCCGACCTCACCCCGTACGAACTCGACGCCGTGGACAGTGTCGTGACCGGCTGCGCGGTGGCCGTCGCCGAGACCGGCACCGTGGTCCTCGACGCCGGCCCGGACCAGGGCGGCCGTCGGCTCACCCTCGTCCCCGACCACCACGTGTGTCTGGTGCGCGTCCCGGAGCAGGTCGTCGGCTCGGTCCCGCAGGCGCTCGAACGGCTCGACCCGGCGCGCCCCCTGACCTGGATCTCGGGGCCCTCGGCGACCAGCGACATCGAACTCGACCGGGTCGAGGGAGTCCATGGGCCGCGACGGCTCGACGTCGTCCTGGTCGGCGCCTGAGTGTCCGCACAGCTGAGTAGCCAGGTACCTGAGTTCCTGAGTACCGTCCCGCCGGGCACCCCCGCCCGGCGGGACCCCCCTCACTCTCCCGCTGCCGCCGCCAGCGGCTCACGGGACAGCGGCGCCCGTTCGGCGGTCCGGTGGACCAGGGCGAACGGGATGGAGAGGCTGTCGCACATCCTCTTCGCGCGGGCGACCGCGCTCATGGTCGCGGCGGAGGCCGGGCCGCCCGGCAGGTCGAGGACGACGGCCGCCGGCCGGTGGGCGTCGACCAGGGCCTGGATGAGGAGAGCGGCCGCGGCGCGATTCGTGACGTCGAGGCCCTGATGCAGTGTGACGCGGAGCGTGCCGACGTCGATGTGGTGGGTGAGAAGCATGCGACCTCCAGACGGAACCTCGGGTGTGCCCCGGCAGTCCGACGACGGAGCCAAGGGCAAAAGGGCTGGTTCCCGGCATTTGGCCCGGGAAAACCCAGGTCAGGCCCCCTTCCTGCGCCTGGCCCCGCCTGCGACCGCCGCGCCGACCCACCTCCGGTCCCGCCGTCGCCCCCGCCCCGGCCCACCGCCGGTCCCGTCGGCCGTCTGCGGCCCGCCCGTCAGGTGCCGGACGCCAGCTCTCCGAGCAGCTTCCAGGTGCGGCGGCGGTCGTCCTCGCCGCCCAGGTCGGTCGCCGTGAACACCACCTCCGTCGCCCCCGCCTCGCGGTACCGGCGGACCTCCGCCGCGACGGTCTCCTCGTCCCCGATCACCGCCACCTCGGCGGCCCTCTCGGCGCCGGACAGGCCGATGACCCGCTGGTAGGAGGGGATCTTCTCGTACAGCGCCAGCGTCTCGGCCGCCTTCTCCCGTACGGCGTCGGCGTGGGCGCGAGCCGTGACCACGCCGGGGACGAGCGCCACGACGCGCGGCGCCGGCCGCCCGGCCGCGTCGGCGGCGGCGGTGAGGGCGGGGACGATGTGGTCTGCCAGGGCGCGCGGCCCGGCCAGGAACGGCAGGGCGCCGTCGGCGAGTTCCCCGGTGACGCGCAGGGCCTGCGGGCCCATCGCGGCGACCAGGAGCGGCACGGGCGGGGCGGCTCCCGGTACGGCCGCCGGGAGTGGGGTCGTGGCGGTCAGCAGCTCGCCGTGGAAGTCGGCGGTACCGGTCTCAAGCAGCGGGCGCAGGGCGGTCAGGAACTCCCGGAGCAGCGCGATGGGACGCGCGTACGGGATGCCGAAGCCGTCCTCGGTCAGATGCCGGGTGCCGAGGGCGAGCCCGAGGTGGTAGCGGCCGCCGGTCGCGGCCTGGGCGGTCTGTGCCTGGCTGGAGACGAGCAGCGGGTGGCGGCCGAAGACCGGGATCGCGGAGGTCCCCACCTGTAACCCGGGCACCTCGCGCCCGACGATCGCGGCGAGCAGGGGAGAGTCGTACGAGAAGGTCTGCCCGAACCAGGCCGAGCGCAGGCCCGCGTCATGGGCCTCCCGCGCGAGCCGGACGGTGCTGTCGATGTCGAGCTGGTGGGCGGTCGAGCTGAGCGTCACTCCTGTGGTCATGCTCCGGGCAACAGCCCGCGGCGCGGGAGTCATTCCTCCTCGGGAGCGCGCGCAGGGGCCCGCGGTGTCGCATCGTGGGCAGAACGTGTCCATCTGGTGGGCCCGTGGGTGGCGGATCTTGTGAGGTCGTCGAGGAAACCGCAGGTCACAGCCGTGCCTTCGGGGCGTCAGGTGGCGCAATACCGCCGCAACACCACGCGCGCGCCGGCCCCGGTACGTTCCCGGACATGCCAGCCGAACCCACCCCCGCCTCCCTCCCGGTCGCCGCCGCGCGGCGTCGGCGGCTCCGCGCGGACCGGGCCCGGCAACTCGCCGACCTGCTGCGCCACCAGATCCTGACCGGCGGCTTCCCCGGCGGCGTCCTCCCTCTGGAGGACGTCATCGCCGCCGACTACCGGGCCAGCCGGAACACCGTCCGGCAGGCCCTGGACCTGCTGCGCGGCGAGCAGCTCGTCGAGCGGCAGCCCGGGGTCGGCACGGTCGTCGTCTGCGAGAAGTACCCGCACGGCCTGAACCGGCTCCAGGGCCTGGCGGAGACCCTGCACGAGCACGGCACGGTCACCAACGAGGTACGGACGATGGGTCCGGTCGCCGCGTCCGGGCCCGTGGCCCACCGGCTGCGCCTGCCCGAGCACACGGACGTGCTCTGCATCGAGCGGCTGCGCCGGCTCAACGGGCTGCCGCTCTCCCTGGACCTGTCGTACCTCCCCATGGACATCGGCGGCGAACTCCTCGGCTGCGACCTGGAGAACACGGACGTGTTCCGGCTCCTGGAGACGCTGACCGGCCGCCCGCTGGGGCACGCCGAGATCACCCTCGAAGCCGTCAACGCCGACGCGCACTCGGCCGCCGTGCTCCAGGCCCCGCGCGGGGCGGCCGTACTGATGCTGGAGCGGCTGACCTGTCTGCCCGACGGGCGGCCCGTGGACCTGGAGTTCATCCGGTTCCGGGGCGACCGCATCACCATGAGCGGCCTGCTGCACCGCTCCCTCTGACCCCTGCCCGAAGCACCTCCCCGCCCTTCCTTCCTGGAGACAGCCATGCCTCTGGTGCCGCAACGCGCCGACGTGCCCGTGACCATCGACGAGTCCCTGTGCATCGACGGCTGCACCCTCTGCGTCGACATGTGTCCGCTCGACTCGCTCGCGATCCGCGAGGACAACGGCAAGGCGTACATGCACGTGGACGAGTGCTGGTACTGCGGCCCGTGCGCCGCCCGCTGCCCCACGGGCGCGGTCACCGTCAACATGCCCTACCTGCTCCGGTGAAAGGCCCGACTCCCATGCCCGGCACCCGCCTCACCCCGCTCCGCTCCCTCTCCGTCTCCCTCGCGCTGCTGCTGCCGCTGGCCACCGCCTGCGGCGGCGCGGCGGACGCCGACGGCCCGGCCGGCGACGGGCGCACCGTCACGGTGACCGTCGGCTACCAGTCGAAGACCATCAACACCGTCACCGCCGGCACTCTGCTGCGCTCGCTCGGCTACTTCGAGGAGGAGCTCGCCGCGCGCGGCAAGAAGGACGGCGTCAGCTACAAGGTCGTCTGGCAGGACTACGCGACCGGTGCGCCGATCACCGCCCAGATGACCGCGGGCAAGATCGACATCGGCTCGATGGGCGACTTCCCGCTGCTCATCAACGCGGCGCGCGGCAAGCAGCTGCGGCAGCCGACGCGGCTGGTCTCGGTCACCGGCTACAACCTGCGCGGCGGTCTCAACACCGTGGTGACCAAGCCTGGTTCGACCGTCCGGTCGCTGGCCGACCTGCGCGGCAAGAAGGTCTCCACGAGCGTCGGCTCGGCCGCCGACGGGACGCTCGTACGGGCTCTCCAGCGCGCGGGCGTCGACCCGGCGCAGGACATCAGGAAGCTGAACCAGCAGCCCAGCGTCGGCGCGTCCGCGCTGACCGCCGGGAGCGTCGACGCGCTGTCCCAGTTCGTCGCCTGGCCGGGCCTGTTGGCCTTCGAGGGGCGCGCCACGGCGTTGTACGACGGGGCGGAGCTGAACCTGCCGACCTTCCACGGGGTCACCGTCCGGGAGAAGTTCGCGAAGGAGCGTGCGGGGGTGCTCGACGACTTCCTCACCGCTCAGCGGCGGGCCACCGACCACCTGCGGACGCGCCCGGTCGCCGCCGCCGAGTCGGTGGCCCAGGAGACCGGTCTGCCGGCCGAGGTGGTCTACCTCTACAACGGCGCCCAGGGCATCGCCACCTTCGACCCGGAGCTGCGCCCGGAGCTGGTCGACGCGCTGAAGAAGGACGTGCCGCTCCTGAAGGAGGCCAAGCTGGTGGGCGACGTCGACGTGGACGCCTTCGTCGACCGGGCGCCGCTGGCGCGGGCGGCGTCGAAGAACGCTGCGTACCCGAAGGCGGCCGCCGCCCGGCCCGAGCTGTGGCTGAAGGGGAAGAGCGAGACCCGTACGTTCGACAGCCCGAAGGCGCTCCTGAAGGCGGTCGGTGACGCGGGCTCGGCCGTCCGGGCCGCGTACGTGCCGGACGCGGTGACCGGCACGTCCTGGTTCGCCGACAAGGCGGTCTGGGTCGCCGAAGGCGCCGAGCTGCGGGCCTTCGTGACCCCGGCGGGAGCGCGGGCGTACGTCGACGCGCATGCCGGGTCCCGGGTCGTCGACCACCCGACGGCCCTCCGGCTGGCCGCGTCATGAGCGCGGTCGGCCGCCGGCTCCTTCGGGCCGGCTCGCTCGTCGCCGCGCTCGGCCTGTGGCAGCTCCTGACCACCCTGGACGTCAACCTGTGGCTTCGGTTCGAGCAGTTCCCCACGGTCGGCGAGGTGGCCGCCGCGTTCTCCGACCGGGTGGGCACGGAGGCGTACTGGCAGGACCTGGGCCACAGCCTGCGCCGGATCGTGGTCGGCTTCCTGCTGGCCTCGGTGCTCGGCGTGGCGGTCGGGACGCTGATCGCCCGCTCCCGCTGGGCCGCCGACTTGCTGGGCCCGGTCTTCGAGGTCGCGCGGCCGATCCCGGCCATCGCCCTGGTCCCGGTCGCCATCCTGCTGCTGCCCAGCAACGAGCAGGGCATCGTCTTCATCACCTTCACCGCGGCCTTCTTCCCGGTCCTCGTGTCGACCCGGCACGCGGTGCGCGCCCTCTCCCCCGTCTGGGAGGAGGCCGTGCTCACCATGGGCGGCGGCCGGGCTCGGGTGCTGTTCTCGGTGGTGCTGCCCGGCGCCCTGCCGGGGGTCTTCGGCGGGCTCTCGGTGGGGGTCGGTGTCTCGTGGATCTGTGTGATCTCGGCGGAGATGATCTCCGGTGAGTACGGGGTCGGCTACCGCACCTGGCAGGACTACACGGTCGTCGACTACCCGGGGGTCTTCGTCGGCATGGCCACCATCGGGGCCCTGGGCTGGCTCACCTCCACCGCCGTGGAGCTTCTCGGCCGCCGGGTGACCTCCTGGCTGCCCCGGCCGGCCGCGCGGCCCGTCTCCCGCCGGCGCGGTCGCGGTCCCGGTCGATCGAACTTCCGGCGGAGCGACTCCGGTTCGGCGTCGCCCGCCACCGCGAGCGTCACCGTCCCCGCCCCTGTCCCCGCCGCCGACAAGGAGCCGGTGTCATGACCAGTCCACTCGCATCGGACACCACCGGCGCCGAACTCGCCCTGTACGACGTGCGGCTCGGGCACTCGGACGGTTCCGTCGTGTTCGCCACCGCCGAACTACGCGTGTCGCCAGGTGAGTTGCTGGCGGTGGTCGGTCCGTCCGGGTGCGGCAAGTCGACGCTGCTGCGCACCCTCGCCGGGCTGCTCCCACCCCTGGGCGGGCGGGGGACCCACGACGGCCGGCCGATCGAAGGGCCGGACGCCGACCGGGCGTTGGTCTTCCAGGACGACGCCCTGCTGCCCTGGCGGACCGTCCGCGCCAACGTGGAACTGCCGCTCGCGATCCGCCGGGTCCCCCGGGCCGAACGGCGCCGGTCCGCCGCCGAGTGGCTGGACCGTGTCGGCCTCGCCGACCACGCGGGCAAGCTGCCGCACCAACTGTCCGGCGGGCAGCGGCAGCGCGTCCAACTGGCCCGCGCCCTGGCCGGCAGGCCGCGGGCGGTCCTGATGGACGAGCCTTTCGGCGCGCTCGACGCGCACACCCGCGCCGGGATGCAGGACCTCCTCGTGGAGATCCTGCGCGGCACGGGAGCCACCGTCGTCTTCGTCACGCACGACGTCGACGAGGCCGTCCACCTGGGCGACCGCGTCGCGCTGCTCCCGTCCGGCGAGGTGCTCGACGTACCGCATCCGCGCCGCAGGGACGCCCGGCAGGCGCCCGACACCGTCGAGCTGCGCCGCCGCGTCCTCGCCTCCCTCTGATCCGAGCCCCTCTCCGATCCGAGCCTCCCTCCGATCCGAGCGTCTCTCCTTTCTGTACGAAGAAGACCCCGAAAGGCACCCCGTGGAGACTCCCCCGGCCGCCGCCGCACCCGCCCTCACCGTCCCCGACCTCGCCGACGCGACCGAGCTGAGCTGCGACGTCCTCGTCATCGGCGGCGGCACGGCCGGCACCATGGCCGCGCTGACGGCCGCCGGGCGCGGCGCGAACGTCCTCCTCCTGGAGAAGGCGCACGTCCGGCACTCCGGCGCCCTCGCCATGGGCATGGACGGGGTCAACAACGCCGTCGTCCCGGGCCGTGCCGAACCCGACGACTACGTCGCCGAGATCACCCGCGCCAACGACGGCATCGTCGACCAGTCCACCGTCCGGCAGACCGCGACCCGCGGCTTCGCGATGGTCCAGCGACTCGAGTCGTACGGGGTGAAGTTCGAGAAGGACGAGCACGGCGAGTACGCGGTCCGGCAGGTGCACCGCTCCGGTTCGTACGTGCTGCCGATGCCGGAGGGCAAGGACGTCAAGAAGGTCCTGTACCGGCAGCTGCGGCGCCGCGAGATGCGGGAGCGGATCCGGATCGAGAACCGGATCATGCCGGTGCGCGTGCTCACGCACCCGGACGACGGGCGGGCCATAGGGGCGGCCGGGTTCCACACCCGTACCGGCGCGTTCGTCACCGTGCGGGCGGGCGCCGTGATCCTCGCGACGGGCGCCTGCGGCCGCCTCGGCCTGCCCGCGTCCGGGTACCTCTACGGGACGTACGAGAACCCCACCAACGCGGGCGACGGCTACGCCATGGCGTACCACGCGGGCGCCGCGCTGACCGGCATCGAGTGCTTCCAGGTCAACCCGCTGATCAAGGACTACAACGGGCCAGCCTGCGCGTACGTGGCGAACCCGTTCGGCGGGTACCAGGTGAACCGGCACGGCGAGCGGTTCGTCGAGTCGGACTACTGGTCCGGGCAGATGATGGCCGAGTTCGCGAACGAACTCGCCTCGGACCGGGGGCCGGTGTACCTGAAGCTCAGCCATCTGCCCGAGGAGACGATCGGCGCCGTCGAGTCGATCCTGCACACGACGGAACGCCCCACGCGCGGCACCTTCCACCAGGGCCGGGGGCACGACTACCGCACGCACGACATCGAGATGCACATCTCCGAGATCGGGCTGTGCGGCGGTCACTCCGCCTCGGGGGTACGCGTCGACGCGCACGCCCGCACCACCGTGGACCGCCTCTACGCGGCCGGTGACCTGGCGTGCGTACCGCACAACTACATGATCGGGGCGTTCGTCTTCGGTGACCTGGCCGGCGAGGACGCGGCCCAGTACCGGGCGTACGAAGGGGAGTTGCCGCACGAGCAGCTCGCCGCCGCCCACGAGCTGGTCTACCGGCCGCTGCGCAACCCCGACGGACCGCCGCAGCCGCAGGTGGAGTACAAGCTGCGCCGGTTCGTGAACGACTACGTGGCACCGCCGAAGACCGGCGCCAAGCTGTCGCTCGCGGTGGAGGCGTTCACCCGGATGTCGGCGGAGATCGAGGGTCTCGGGGCGCACACCGCACACGAGTTGATGCGGTGCGCGGAGGTGTCGTTCATCCGGGACTGCGCGGAGATGGCGGCGCGGGCCTCGCTGGCGCGGACCGAGTCCCGCTGGGGGCTCTACCACGAGCGCCTCGACCACCCGGAGCGCGACGACACGGGCTGGCTGCACCACATCGACCTGCGCAAGTCCCCTTCCGGAGCGATGGAGTTCACGGCCCGCCCGATCGAGCCGTACGTCGTCCCGGTCCCGGAGTTCACCCCGGAGCAGGGCCCCGAGCGGTGGCTGGGCGAGGTGGAGCTGGTCCCGACGGCGACGGCGGGCCGACGGGACGTGCCGCCGGCGGCGACCGCGCGGACCGATCGGACTGCGACAGCCGCCACCTCGGACCCGGTCGCCGCAGCCGGCTCAGGCTCCACGAACCCCGCCCTCCTCCGCCTCCTCACCCTCGCCGAGGAGGCCCCCGACCTGGACGCGCTCCGCCCGTACCTCGCCGACGCCGACCCGGCCGTGCGGACCGCCGCCGTGGTCGCGCTCGGGGAGACCGTGCCGGCCGGCGCCGGGCCCGCGCTCGCCGGGCGGCTGCGGGACGCCGCGCCCCAGGTCCGGCACGCCGCGGCGGCGGCCCTTCGGGAGCTGGTCGAAGTGCTGCCCGCGGAGGCCGAGTTGGGTACGGGGCTGCGGGAGGCACTGGCCGGGTCCGACCCGGTCGTCCGGTCCGCCGCGCTGGAGGTGCTGCGCGCCCTCCGGCTCGGCGACGCCGCGCTGTACGCCGGCGCGCTGGCCGACGCCGACCTCGACGTCCGCGTCCACGCCGTCCGCGCCCTCGTCTCGGTGGACGCCGTCGCGGAGCTCGCGGTCGCCGCCGCCGACCCGGCGCGCGAGGTCCGGGTCGCCGTGGCGCGTGGCCTCGCCGCCGTACGGACCCCGGCGCCCGCGCCGCTGCGCCCGCTCCTGGCCGACCCGGACCCGCTGGTGCGGGGGGCCGCCCTGGCCGCGCTCGCCGTCACCGGCTGCCCGCCCGCGTACGCCGAGCCCGCCGTGGCCGCGCTCGCCGACCCCGCCTGGCAGGTACGGGTAGGCGCGGCGACCGCTCTCCGCGCGGCCCCGGCCGAGCTGGCCGTCCCGGCGCTGGCCAAGGCCGTGGCCGACCCGAACGCGGACGTCCGCAAGGCCGCCGTCCTCTCGCTCCACCCCCGCCGCACCGCCCCGGACGCCCGCACCGCCCTCACCACGGCCACCACCGACCCGGACGCCGATGTCCGCGCCCACGCGGCGCGGGGCCTGTCCTGACCCCTCCGCTACGCGGGCCGCTCCGCGGTCAGGACGCCGATCTTGTCGATGCGGTGCTCGGGGTTGCCGTTGGAGTCCCGCCAGAAGTTGCCCGCCGCGTTGTCCTCGGGAGTCGCGCAGGTGGAGAGCGTGATCATGGCCTTGGTGGGCTTCTCCCCCGGCTCGCCCGGCACGGCCGCCCGCTGCTCGGCGAGGGAGCGGTCCGAGCGGAAGGACGTGCTCCGCGTCTCGACGATCGTGTACGTGTACACGGTGCCGGCGGCGGTGACGTGCACGACGTCCCCCACCTTGACGGCGGGCAGCTCGCGCAGGGCCCCGCCGGCCGAGAGCCGGTGGGCGGTCACCAGGTAGTTGCCGATCTCCCCCGGTCCGACGCCCCCGCGCGCGCCGTGCGGGCTCGCGGCCACGCCGCGGTCCTGGATCCGGGTGCCCGCCCGGTCGTCGGTGGTGCCCTGGTACGGCACGACGTCGAGGCCGTCGACGCCGATGGACGGGATGGATATCTCGGCGGGGACGGGCCCGCGCGGCGAGGGCGGCTCCGACGTCGTCGGAGCGGGCGCGGGCGGGGGCGGGGCCGTGGGCGCGGCGACGGTCTCGGAGACCGTGACCGAGGGCGCCGGGGCGTTGTCCTGGGCGGTCGGTGTGCCCGTACAGCCCCAGAGGGCGGCGACGACCGCGACCGAGGCAACGGACACGGCCGGGACGCGGCGTGCGCCCCGGCCTCTCCTCAGACCCCGACGGAGGGTCCCACCACCCTGGGCACCCATGCCCCCAGGATGGCCTAATCCCGACCGCCTGGCACCCCGGCGCCCCCAGGCGATCAGCCGACGCGGTCCCCCGCCGCCACCCGGTGCGCCTCCAGGCCGGGGGCGGCAAGGATCTCGGCGATCAGCTCCTCCGAGCCGCACACGTACGTGCTGACCAGGTCGACGTCCCCGCCCACGCACCAGGCCCGGTCCCGCGGCCACCACAGATCGGGGAGCTCGGCGAACGGCTCCTCCGCGTCGACGGAGAGGACGTCGGCCAGCGGTCCGGAGAGCAGGATCTCGTCCCGCTCCGGGGTGCGGAAGGTGGGCGTCCCGTGCCACTCCCGGCGGCCGTAGCCGTCCCAGAGCCCGAACCAGCACGCTCCCGGGGTGGCCGTGTGCCGGGTCAGTACGGGGATCAGGGCCTCGGCGACCTCGGCCGGCGTGGGCCCTTCGGCGGCGTGCTCGTCCCACACCCCGGGCAGGCCGTACTCCTGCGCGTTCTGGTAGAACCGTTCGGCGCCGATCACCTCGTACCAGTCCGTCAGCGCTCCGACCCGCCGTCCGTAGGCGGCGGCGACGGTCTCCCAGCGCACCGGGCGCTCGCCGAGGGACGCGGGGTGCAGGACCCGCGCGTACGCCGCGAACCCGGGTGCGGCGACTCCGCCGACGGTGGCGAACTCCCCGAATCCGGCGCGCCGTTCGGTCAGCCAGTCGGCCGGGCCGAGGTCGTCTCGCTCGACCTTCAGCCGTCCGTACGTGAGGGATGCCTCCGCGCTCCCAACCATCACCGCCATCACCTCCGTCACCACGCGTCAGGGCTGCCCAAGGGCAACGTCAGCCTAGTCGCGAGCGGCGTCGGGGGTCGTACAGAGCACGTACACAGGACGTCCAGCGGGCCCCTTGCAGAATGGCAACGCCCGCCGCCCCGGCGGCCGCCGTGAGGCACGACTTCGCCGCGGCGGTGGTGCGCGGACCACATGTCGAGAATCTGATTCGTCCAGTGAATCCAAGGGGAAACACATGCCTGAAGTCGGCGGCTCCAAGGGTCTGAATGTCTCCGGTGACCCGTTCCTGTCCACCGTGGACAGGGTGTGCGCATGGCTCGGCTCCGCGCCCGAGAAGGTGGACGCCCTGTCGGGCGGCGAGCGGATCCAGGTCCTGGGCGAGGTGGCCGACATCAACGCCGCCGCTGCCTCCGGGGACAGTGGCGCCCTGTACGCGCAGCAGTATCTGCTCGACAGGATCTACCAGTTGTACACGAAGATCCCCGGTCAGCAGAGCGCCGAGGGCTCGGTCGTCGTCTACGAGATAGCCCGGCTCCTGGAGACCGCCACGGCGGCCGCTCAGGACCTGCTGATCGAGCCGGGTCTGCTCGAAGAGGCGCCCACCGAGCCGCGCGAGTACCTGACCTGGCTCAAGAACACGGCGAAGAACCACCGGGTGTACAAGCACCCGTACTACCACGAGTTCATCCGCAACACGGCCACGGAGGCCGACCTCCGTAACTACGTGATGCAGGAGTCGGTCGTGGACGGCCGCTTCGACGACCTGCTCGCCATGATGCAGGTGGGCACCGCCGGCGCCGCCAAGTTGGAGATCGCCGCCAACTTCTGGGACGAGATGGGCAACGGCAAGCCCGAGGAGGTCCACACCCACCTCTTCAACAAGATCTACGAGGTCTTCGAGATCTCGGAGGACGAGCTCGCCCGCTCGCTCACCGCCACCTCGCTGCTCAACGGCAACCTCGCGGTCATGCTGTGCCGCCACCGCACCCTGTACCCGGAGGCCGTGGGCTTCCTCGGGATGACCGAGTGGATGGCCCCCGACCGGTTCGTGCAGGTCGTGCACGCCTGGGAGCGGCTCGGGCTGCCCGAGGTCGGGATCACCTACCACAAGCTGCACATCACCATCGACTCCCAGCACGCGCAGGGCTGGTTCCACAACGTGGTGCTGCCCGCCGCCGAGTCCGCGGACATGCGGCGCGCCATCGCCCGCGGGATCCTCTGGCGGCTCAACTCCTCTGCCGCGTATCTGGACGAGCGCATGCCTTCCGTCGCCGCCTGACGTCCGACGGCCGGCGTGTACCACGCCACCGCCCGACGTCCGCCTTCGTCGCCACCCCACCTTCTGGAGGAGAGACCATGCCCCTCGGCAGCGAACGGTTCACCATCATCGACCTGCCGGAAGTCTCGGCCGACGTCCTGCCCAGCTACGACGACTGCCCGGTCGACGAGTACATGGGCCACGGCACCCGCTTCAAGCGCTTCTCGCAGTACCGCCTCCGCCCGCAGGGCGAGGACGCGTGGTCGTTCGAGCGGCTCGCGCACCGGGACTACACCACGTACAAGAAGTTCAACTCGGTCGGCGGCGGCATCCGCCGCGTCTACGAGCCGATCAAGGTCGACTTCACGCCGCTCATCGAGCACGGCGTGCGCGAGCTCGGCCTGGACCGGTCCGAGGACTGGCAGATCAACGTCCACCAGAACCGGACCAAGGCGGACGGCGGCAAGCCGGGCCCGCTCACCCCGGAGGGCGTGCACCACGACGGGCACGAGTTCGTGATGATCGCGGTCCTCAACAAGGTGAACGTCGGCGGCGGTCAGACCCGGCTGTGGAACCCGGGGGCCGACGAGCCGTTCTGGACCGGGACGCTGGAGCCCGGGCAGGCGGTCCTGCTTGACGACCGCGCGCTGGCCCACGACGTCACCGACGTGCTCTCCGGCGACGGCGGCCCGGGCCACCGGGACATCGTCATCATCGCGTTCTCGCGGTGGGCGGAGAAGTGGTACGGCGAAGAGCACGACAACGCCGCGCTCGCCGAGCAGTGACCTGGGGCGCCGCTCCGGGGCGGGGCACCACGCCTCGGAGCGGCGCCGCGCCCAGCAGCCAAGGGAGATCATCCGTGATCGACTTCTACAAGTACCAGGCAGCAGGCAACGACTACGTCGTGATCGACCCCCGCCAGACCGACATCCCCGTGACCCGTGAGGCGATCCGGCTGATCTGCGACCGGCACCTGGGGATCGGGGCGGACGGTGTCCTCCACGGGCCGCTGGAACCGCCGAGACCCGGCGTCCCGGTGGTGCTCGACCTGTACAACTCCGACGGTTCCGACTGCGGCCGGAGCGGCAACGGGCTGCGGATGTTCGCGCTCCACCTCGCCGGCCAGGAGCCGGCGGCCTGGGCCGACGGGCGGGAGTTCACGCTCCGTACCGGCGCCGGCGAGTCCTCGGCGCGGGTCGTCGACCTGGCCGCGGGCCGCGTGGCGGTCGGCATGGGGCGCCCCAGCTTCGACGCCGCCGATGTGCGGCTGCTCCAGGAGGATGGGACGACCCCGTTCGACGGCCGGGCGGTGGGCGTGCCGCTGGCGGTGGACGGCGAGAAACTGACCGTCCACTGCGTGTACAACGGCAACCCGCACACGGTGGTGCCGGTGGACGAGCCGACGGCGGAGCTGGCGCGCCGGCTCGGTCCGGCCATCGCCGGGCACGCCCGGTTCCCGCAGCGCACGAACGTCCAGTTCATGCGGATGGTGAGCCGGTCGGTGATGGAGATCGAGGTCTACGAGCGGGGCGCCGGGTATGTGACGGCGTCGGGCGCCAGTGCCTGCGCCGCGGTCTCCGTGGCCCGCGAACTCGGGCTCTGCGAGGCCCGGGTGGAGGTCAGGATGCCCGGGGGCGCGGTGGAGATCACCGTCGCCGAGGACGGCCGGGTCACCATGACCGGCGACGCCGAGCAGGTGGCCGCCGGCTCCTTCGCGCCCGCGCTGCGCGCACGGCTCGACCGGACGGCGCGGGAGACCGCGCCGGTGTCCACGGGGACCGCGCGATGACCGTCTCCCCGTCGCGCTCGCGCGACTACCCCATCCAGCGCTGGGTCTTCGAGGACGCCGCCGGGCGCTTCGACATAGACCTGGGCGACAGCAACATGGTTCCGGGGCGCCTCGACGCCCTCTCGGTGCCGCCCGGTCTGGAGCTGGACTACGGCCACGACCGGGGCGTCCGCCCGCTGCGCGAGGCCGTCGCCGGACTGTACGGCGGTGCGGCCGACCAGGTCCTGATCACCCAGGGCGCGCAGCAGGCGCTGTATCTGGTGTACGCGGCGCTGCTCGAACCGGGCTCGCGTGTGATCGCCTTCCGGCCGGGCTGGCAGCAGTCCTGGGACGTGCCGCCCGAGCTGGGATCCACGGTCGACCTCGTGGGCTTCCGGCCGGATCTCAGCTTCGACGTCGAGGCCGCCGAGGCGGTGGCCGGGCCGGACGTGCGGCTGATCGTCGCCAACAGCCCGTGCAATCCGACCGGTCGGCGCATCGCGGAGAAGGACCTGCGCGCGCTGGTCGACCTGGCGGAGCGGACGGACGCCCATCTGCTCCTGGACGAGGAGTACGCGCTCGACCTCTCGTCCTCCGCGGCCGTGGGTTCGGACCGGGTGATCTCCGTGTCGAGCCTGTCGAAGGTGTACGGCTTCCCCGGCCTGCGGGTCGGCTGGCTGTACGGCCCGCCGGCCGTCGTGGAGCGCTGCGCCCGCCGCAAGTTCCTGTCCACCATCTCCAACTCGGTCCTGTGCGAGACGCTGGCCTGCGACGTCCTGGCACACCGTACGGACCACCTGCGCAACTACCACGAGCTCACTCGCCAAGGCCTCGACCTCGTACGGGAGTTCGCCCGCCGCAACGCGGACGCGGTGACCCTCGTGGAGCCGGAGGACACCCCGTTCGCCTGGCTCTGGCTCACCACCGGGGAGGAGCCGCTGACGATGTGCCGCCGCGCGCTCGACCTGGGCGTGCTGCTGATGCCCGGCGAGACGCTCGGCGCCAGTGACGGCTTCCGGATCTGCTTCGCGCGCTCGCCCGAGGCCGTGGCGGAGGGACTGAGCCGCGTGGAGCGGGTCCTCAGACCGCCCACTCCCCCGGCCGGCTCGACCCCGGTACCCGGACGCTGACCCGCCGGGGCCCCGGCCCCCAATCCTGGGAGCCGCCGCCCCGGCCCGTCAGGCCCCCACCTCAAGCAGCCCCAGCTAATGGCTCGGGCGCTCCCTTCCACGCCACCCCAGGACGATGCGCCGCCCGGGCGTCGGACCCGCGCCGCCTCGCCGCGCCCTGCCGTGCCGTAGCCCTCGTGCCCCGCCCCTCGCTCCGCCCTGCCCTGCTTCGCCATGCCCCGAAATGGAGTTCTGTGACGATGAGCAACCACACCGCCGAGTCGCGTATCCAACTGTCCTTCGGACAGGAGCAGTTGTGGTTCCTGGACCAGATGAGCCCCGGGGAGACCACGTACAACGTCCCGATCGCCTACCGGCTGCGCGGCCCGCTCGACACCGCCGCCCTCGAAGGCGCGCTCAACCTCCTGGTGCAGCGCCACGAGCAGCTCCGGGTGACCTTCCACGCGGCGGACGGCGTGCCGTACCAGGTCGTCTCGCCGGCCGAGGACCGGCCGCTGCCCCTGCGGGACCTCTCCGGTCTGACGCCCGAGGAGGCCGAGGAGACCCTGCGCAAGGAGCTGCAGGTGGAGGCGGACACGCCGTTCGACCTGGCGGCCGGGCCGATCTCCCGGTTCCAGCTGTTCCGGCTCGCCGCCGACCACCACGTGCTCGGCCTCAGCTTCCACCACATCATCACCGACGGCTGGTCCGGCGGTGTCGTGAGCCGGGAGATCTCCCAGGCGTACGCGGACCTCGCCGCCGGCCGGGAGCCCTCGCTGCCCGAGCTGTCCATCGGCTACCACGACCACATCAAGCGCCAGCGCAAGCAGCGGGCCGACGGGGTCTGGGAGGAGGAGCTGAAGTTCTGGGAGGAGCGGCTGTCGGGCCTCGAAGCGCTCGAACTGCCCGCCGACCGGCTTCGTCCGGCCGAGCCCACCCAGAACGGCGAGACCTTCGTCGTCGACTTCCCGGCCGAACTCCTTTCAAAGGCCCGGACGTTGGCGCACGAGCAGGGCGCGTCGCTCTACATGGTGGTGGCGGCCGCGCTGAACGTCGTACTGAGCCGCTACAGCGGGCAGGACGACATCGCGCTCGGCGTGCCGATGCTCGGCCGTACCGACCCCGAACTCGAGGACGTCGTCGGCCTGTTCATCAACATGACGGTGCTGCGCTGCGACCTGTCCGGCGGGGTCACCTTCGCCGAGCTCCTGGAGCGCATCGCCGACGCCAACCTCGACATGTACGACAACCAGGACGTGCCGTTCGACCACGTCGTCGACCGCGTGCAGACGACCCGCGACGCGGGGCGCAACCCGCTCTTCCAGATCGCCTGCCAGCTCCTCGGCGAGGCGGCCACCGGTGACGCCCTGGAGCTGTCGGGCCTCACGTCCGAGTCGATCACCCTGGCGACCTCCCGCTCGCGCTTCGACCTCTCCTTCAGCTTCGTCGAGGGCGCCGAACGGCTGCGTCTGATCGTCGAATTCGCCACCGACCTGTACGACCGCTGGCGCGTCGAGGCCATGATCGGCCACTTCCGGACCGTGCTCGACGCGGCCTCGGACGCCCCCGAGACCCCGGTCTCGGAGCTGCCGCTGCTCTCCCCGGAGGAGCGCCGCGAGCTGCTCGACGTGGGGCGCGGCGCGGACTTCGACTACTCGACGGAGCCGGTGCACGCGACGATCGCCCGGATCGCGAAGGAGAACCCGGAGCTGGTCGCGCTGGTCTGCCGGGGCGTGGAGATGACGTACGGGGAGCTGATGCGCCGGGCCGGCAAGCTCGCCCGGTACATCCGGTCCCGGGGCGTGCGCCAGGAGGAGGTCGTCGCCATCGCGATGGACCGTGACCTGGACGCCCTGGTGGCGATCCTGGGTGTCATGGTGTCCGGCGCGGCGTACACGATCATCGACCCCTCGCACCCGAACGCCCGCCTGGACCACATGCTGCGGGACACCAAGAGCCCGCTGGTGATCACCCGGGAGGGCTCGCTCGGCGACCTGCCGGACTCCTGCGGCTGGGAGAGCGTCCTCATCGACGCCGACTGGGCGGCCATCGAGGCGCTGCCGGACGACGAGCCGCTGGAGGAGTGGGCCGAGCCGACCTCCCTCGTGTACATCCTCTACACCTCGGGCTCGACCGGGCGTCCGAAGGGCGTGATGATCGAGCAGCGCGGACTGCGCATGTTCATCGAGGCCTACCGGCGCACCTTCGGCGAGTGGACCCACGAGGACCGGCTGCTGCAGCTGCCCGCGCTGACCTTCGACATGTCCCAGGGCGAGATCTTCGCCGGTCTGATCAGCGGCTCGGCCCTGGTCCTGGTGGCGCCGGAGGACGCCTCGTCCCCCGAGGCCCTCGGGGGTCTGATGCGCGACCAGCGGGTGACGTACGCGGGTCTGTCGCCGGCGATCCTCTCGGTCGTCGAGGCGGGTCCGTACCCGGATCTGAAGTACATCATGGGCGGCGCGGAGGCCCTGCCGGCCGAGCTGGTCAACAAGTGGAACCTGCCGGGCCGGAAGTTCGTGAACCTCTACGGCCCCACCGAGGCGTCGGTGGCGACGACCGAGTACCTCTGCGAGCACAAGGAATGGCAGTCCTCGCCGCCCATCGGCCGGCCGGAGTTCAGCCGCCTGCACTACGTCGTCGACAAGGAGTTCAACCTGGTGCCGGTCGGTGTCCCGGGCGAGCTGCTGATCGGCGGTGACGAGGGCCTGGCCCGCGGCTACCTCAACCTGCCGGAGATGACCGACGAGAAGTTCGTGCCCGACCCGTTCCTCGGCGAGGGCCGGGTGTACCGCACCGGTGACCTGGTGCGATGGACCCGCGATCTGCAGATCGACTTCATCGGGCGGCTCGACAACCAGGTGAAGCTGCGCGGGCTGCGGATCGAGCTCGGCGAGATCGAGTCCGGACTGCTGACGCACCCGAAGGTCCGGATGGCGCTGGTCCTGCTGCGCGAGGACTACGGGGAGAAGCAGCTCGTCGCGTACTACACGGTCCTCGGCGACAGCGCGCCGACGGTGGCCGAGCTCCGTGAGCACCTGGGCCGCACCATGCCGGAGTACATGGTGCCGACGGCCTGGGTGGAGCTGACCGAGTTCCCGCTGACCGCGGCGCGCAAGATCGACCGCGCCAAGCTGCCCGCGCCGGTCTCCGGTTCGGGCGACGGTACGGCGAGCTTCGTCGCCCCGGTGACCGCGACCGAGGAGAAGGTGGCCGAGGTGTTCGGCGCCGTCCTCGCGGCGCAGCAGATCAGCGCCGAGGGCAACTTCTTCGAACTGGGCGGCAACTCGCTCCAGGCGATGCGGGTGGTGAGCCGGCTCAACAAGCACTTCGGGGTCAAGGTCAACGTCCGGCTGCTGTACGGCGGTGCCTCGGTCGCCACGGTCGCCGGCGCCATCGACGCGCTGGTGGAGGCCAAGGCGGGTTCGCGTGCCTGAGGCTCCAGGGGCGGCGCTCCCGCCCCCGCGACCGCCGGTGACGGGCGCCCTGCCCGGCTCCGCGCAGGATCTGCTGCTGCGCCAGGGGGCGGAGCTGCTCAGCGGCTCCGACCCCGAGCTGGCCCTGCTCCTCGACCGCGAGGTGGAGGAGCAGGCCATGACCCTGGCGATGGTGGCCTCGGCCAGCGCCGCGAACCCGGCCGTCCTGGCCACGGGCGGGGCCGCCCTGTCGAACGTGACGGCGGAGGGCTACCCGGGGGCCCGCTACCACCCGGGCGCGGCGCGGTTCGACGGTGTGGAGCGGCTGGCGGTGTCGCGGGCCCGGCAGGCCTTCGGCGCGCAGTACGCCAATGTGCAGCCGCACTCGTGCTCCTCGGCCAACCAGGCCGTCCTGGCGGCGCTGCTGCCGCCGGGCGGCGCCCTGCTCGCCCTCGACCTGGACTCCGGCGGCCACCTCACGCACGGTTCGGCGGCCTCGGTGACCGGTCACCACTACCGGGCCGTCCACTACGGCCTGGACTACAAGGGGTTCATCGACTACGAGCAGGTGGCCGAGCTGGCCCTGGCCCACCGTCCCCAGGTGCTCATCGCGGGGGCAAGCGCCTATCCGCGGACCTTGGACTTCGCCCGGTTCCGGGCGATCGCGGACTCCGTCGGGGCGTACCTGGTGGCCGACATCTCGCACATCGCGGGCCTGGTGGCGGCCGGGGAGCACCCCAGCCCCATCGACCTGGCGCACGTCACCACGACCAGCACCTACAAGCAGCTGGGCGGGCCGCGCGGCGGCCTGATCCTGATCGGCGCGGAGCACCGTACGGCGGGTCCCGACGCCCGCCGTACCCCGCTCGCCCGGCTGATGCAGCGGGCGGTCTTCCCGCAGTCGCAGGGCACGCCGAGTCCGGCCGGGATCGCGGCCAAGGCGCACGCGCTCAAGCTCGTCACCGAGCCGGCGTTCCGGGAGACGATGCGGCTCGTCCGGGACGACGCGGCGGCGCTCGCCGACGCCCTGGACGAGTACGGCTACCGGGTTCTGACCGGCGGCACGGAGAATCACATGGTGCTGCTCGACATCTTCGACCGGGGCGTCACCGGGGTGGTCGCGGAACGTGCCCTGGAGGAGTGCGGGATCCTCACCAACCGCAACCGCATCCCCAAGGACACCAAGGCCCCGCTGGTCGCCAGCGGGCTGCGGCTCGGCACGAACGTGCTGGCGCAGCGGGGCATGGGGCCCGACGAGATGCGGACCTGCGCCCGGCTGCTGCACGAGGTGCTCGGCGCCACGACCGTGCTGAGCGACACCGAGTTCCACACGGACCCCGAGGTCCGGGACCGGGTCAAGGCCGAGGTGGCCGCCCTGTGCCGCACCCACCCCCTGCCCTTCGGCGCCGGGCTCCCCCCGGCCGGCGCCGCCGACCGCGAGCCAGGTGAGAGGTCTTGAGCCGGAACCCCGCCCCCGTGACGTCCCCTGCGACGTCCCCCGAGTCGTCCGAAGACGCGACGACTCCCGTACCGGCGCCCTCACCGGCGCCCGTACGGGCCCCGGCGCCGCCCGCGCTGCTCCCGGCCGACCGGCCGCGCATGCCCGGAGCCACTCCGGAACGCACCGCCTCCGCCCGGGTGCGGCTCGGTCCCCCGGCCCGTACCGCCCCGGAGGAGGTGCTCCTCGCCGGCTTCACGGCGCTGGTGCACCGCTGGAGCGGCCAGTCCACCTTCGGCCTCGTCGTCCGCACGCCCGGTGCCGGCCCGGTCCGCCTGGAGCGGACCGTCAGCGGGACGGAGACGCTGACCGGGCTGGCGGCCGCCGACGCGGAAGCCGACGACCTGGCCGACGACCGGCGAGATTCGGCCGAACGGACGCCGGGCCAGGACGAGTTCGAGCTCGTGCTGCACGCACCCGAAACGGCCGAGGACGGCTCGCCCGGCGCGGAGCTGCGGTACGCCCCCGAGCTCTTCGACCGGGAGACCGTGCTCCGCTTCCTCGCCTCCTACGTCACGCTCCTGGAGGACGGCCTGAGCGACCCGGACCGGCCGGTGGCGCGGCTGCGGCTGCTGCCGGACGAGGAACTGCGCCGGATGCTCGTCGACTGGAACGACACGGCGACGGAGCTGCCGTACGAGGTGTGCCTGCACGCCGCGTTCGAGGAGCGCGCCGCCGGGACGCCCGACGCCCTCGCCCTGATCGGGCCGGAGCGGACGTGGACGTACCGCGAGGTGAACGAGGCGGCGAACCGGCTCGCCCACCACCTGCGGACGCTCGGTGTCGGCCCGGACGGGCGGGTCGGCATCTGTCTGGACCGCTCCGCCGAGTTCCTCGTCGCCGTCCTGGGCGTGCTCAAGGCGGGCGGGGCCTACGTGCCGCTCGACCCCGACTATCCGCGGCAGCGCCTCGCCACCATGGTGGCCGGCACGTCCTGCGCGGTGGTCGTCAGCCGTACCGGACCGGCCGACAGCCTCCCCTCGCCGGACGACGGCGACGGCGGACCGGGCACGCCCGTGCTGCTCCTCGACCGGGACGCGGCGCTCCTCGCCGCGTACCCGGCGCACAACCCCGAGGGCGGGGCGACGCCCGACGATCTCGCGTACATCATCCACACCTCCGGTTCCACCGGCGCGCCGAAGCCGATCGCGCTGCGCCACCGCGGGGTGATGAACAACATCGCGGACCTCAACTCCCGCTTCGGCGTGGGCCCCGGCGACCAGGTCCTCGCCCTGTCCTCGCCGAGCTTCGACATGTCGGTGTACGAGTTCCTCGGCCTGACCGCGGCCGGCGGCGCGGTCGTCCTGACCGAGCCGGAACGCGCCAAGGACCCCGAGCACTGGGCCGAGTTGCTCGCGGCCCACCGGGTCACCGTCTGGAACTCGGCGCCCGCGCTCCTGGACATGGTCGTCGAGCACCTCGAATCGACCGGCGCGGCGGCCCTCCCCGATCTGCGGCTCGCGCTGCTCGGCGGCGACTGGATCCCCGTGTCGCTGCCGGACCGGTCCCGGGCGGTGGCCCCCGCGCTGCGCTTCGTCGCGCTGGGCGGGGCCACGGAGGCCTCGATCCACTCGACGATCTACGAGGTGGTGAAGACCGACGCGCGCTGGACGAGCATCCCGTACGGGCGCCCGATGGCGAACCAGCGTACGTACATCCTCGACGAGGATCTTCAGCCCGTGCCGCCCGGTGTGCCCGGGGAGCTCCATCTGGCGGGCATCGGGCTCGCCCGGGAGTACCTCGGCCGGCCGGAACAGACGGCGGAGCGGTTCTTCACCTGGTCCCACGGCGAGGTGGCGGACGAGCGGCTCTACCGCACCGGCGATGTGGCCCGCCACGGTCCCGACGGTCTGATCGAGCTGCTCGGCCGGGCGGACTTCCAGGTCAAGCTGCGCGGCCTGCGGATCGAACTGGGCGAGATCGAGGCCGTGTTCCGCGCCCACGACGCCGTCCGGGAGGCGGTCGTGACCGCGCATCCCGACGGCGCGGGCGACCGGCGGCTCGTCGCCTACCTCGTCCCCGAGGCGGGCCGGACCGTGGACGTGGCGGAGGTCGGCGAGCACGCGTCCCGGTCGCTGCCCGGGTTCATGGTGCCGAGCACCGTCCTCGTCCTGGCCGAGCTGCCCCTGACGCCCAACGGCAAGGTCGACCGCAAGGCCCTGCCCGAACCGCCCGAGCCGGTCGGCGAGCCGCCGGCCCAGTACACCGCGCCGGCCACGGAGACCGAGCGGACGGTGGCCGAGATCTTCGCGAACGTCCTCGGCACCTCCCGGATCGGCGCGGACAGCGGCTTCTTCGCCGTCGGCGGCAACTCACTTCAGGCCATGCGGGCCGTCACCCGCTTGAACAAGCACTTCGGGATCCGGGTGAATGTCCGTCTGCTGTACGGCGGTACGACCGTCAGCGGTATCGCCGCCGTCATCGACGAGCGGCTCTCACCCCCTTCGAACGGAGCGTAGGCACCGTGACAGCACCCGCAGGCGGCAGCCTCGTCCCGCTCAGGGACGAGGGCGACCTGACCCCGCTCCACTGCGTCCATCCGGTCTCCGGTTCGCCCTACTGCTACTCGGCGATGGCGCACCGACTCCCCACCGGACGCCCGGTGTTCGGATTCGAGGCCCCGGGCTTCGACGGCTCCTCCGAGCCGGTCCGGTCGATCACGGAGCTGGCCGAACTGCACACGGCCTCGCTCCTGGCGGACCGTCCGCACGGCCCGTACCAACTGCTCGGCTGGTCGCTCGGCGGGGTCGTCGCGTACGAGATGGCACGACTGCTCGTCGCCCGCGGCGAGGAGGTCCCGCTGCTCGTCGTCGTCGACGCGGCGCTGCCCGGCACCCAGAAGGTGCTCCCCGACGACGCGTTGGCCCGGCACTTCCTGTACGACTTCCTCGGCGTGACCCCGGAGCGGGCGCCGGGGATCGACAAGGCGCTGGTGGGCATGGCTCCGGGGGCGGAACCGGCCGAGATCTTCGCGGCGGCGGAGCAACACGGCGCCGTGCCAGAGGAGTTCGACGCGGAGTTCCTGCTGGAGCGGTACGCCCTGTTCCGTACCGGTGTCCTGGCCCTGCGCCGCCACCGGTTCGACACCGTCCACGCGGGGTCCGCGATCCTGATCAAGGCCGAGGAGTCGGTGGACGGGCTCCTGGACTGGGATCCGTACGTCGAGCGGCTCACGGTGCACACCGCGCCGGGCGACCACCACTCCGTGTGGCAGGGCCCGGGGCTCGACGCCATCACCGGCATCGTCGACGCAGCCCTACGAGAGGCGACTCCCGCATGACGGAGCACGGCACGTCCACCGCCTCGGCCTCCCCGGCCGAGGCGGAGGACCCCCCGCGGTCGCTCTGGCGCGACAGGGACTTCATGGTGTTCTGGGCGGGCGAGGCGCTCTCCCTGTACGGCACCCAGATCACCCATCTCGCGCTTCCCCTGACGGCCGTCCTGGTCTTCGAGGTGGGCGCCGGAGAGCTGGGCATGCTCCGCTTCGCCCAACTGGTGCCCTTCCTCGGGCTCGCCCTGCTCTTCGGGGTGTGGGTGGACCGGCGCCGGAAGCGGCCGGTGATGCTGGGCGCCAACCTGGTGCGGATGGTGCTCATCGGCCTGGTCCCCGTCCTGTACGAGCTGGACCTGCTGACGCTGCCGGCGCTGTACGCGCTGGCGTTCGGGATCGGGATCGCGACGGTCCTCTTCGACGTGAGCTGGATGTCGTACGTCCCGGTGCTCGTGAAGGACCGGCGCAGCCTGCTCGAGGCCAACACCAAGCTGAACGCCACCTATTCGTCGGCGGACATCGCCGGTCCCGGTCTGGCGGGCACGCTGGTGAGCGCGTTCTCGGCGCCGTTCGCGATGACCGCCAACGCCTTCTCCTACGCCCTGTCGGTGGTGTCGCTGCTCCTCATCAGGACGCCCGAGCCCGCCCCGGAGGTCCCGGAGGAGAAGCGGCGGCTGCGTACCGAGCTCGCCGAGGGGCTGCGCTGGGTGTTCGGCAATCGCTGGCTGCGGGCGATGGGTCTGGTCGGCTGCGCCTGCAACTTCCTGCTCACGATGGTGCAGTCGCTGTTCCTGCTGTACGCGGTGCGCGACCAGGATCTGTCGGCCGCCGCGGTCGGTTTCGTGATGGGCGCGGCGGCCGTGGGGGGTCTGCTGGGCGCGCTGGTGTCGGGCACGGTGGTGCGCCGGCTCTCTGTGGGCACCGCCTACCGGCTCTCGGTCTCGATCATCTTCCTCGGGCCGCTGCTCATCCCTGCGGCGGGCGGTCCGCGCTGGCTGCTCGTGGGCCTGTTCGTGGCCTCCTTCTTCATCGAGTACATGGGCGCGAGCGTCTCGAACGTGCTCATCGTGAGCCTGCGTCAGACCATCACCCCACAGCACCTGATGGGACGGATGACGGCCGCGATGCGGATGCTGCTGTACGGCGGCGGGGCGCTGGGCGGACCTGTCGGCGGTCTCCTCGCGGCGCTCGCGGGGCTGCACGGCGCGCTGTGGATCGCGGGCCTGATGTCGGTCGCGATGCTGGTCCCGATCTTCCTGTCCCCGGTCGGCCGGCTCCGCGAGATGCCGACCGGTCCCGAGGACGCCTCGCTCACCGCGCGGTGAGGTCGGTGGGCCGCGTCGCGGGGTCGTCCCACTGCCGGAACGCGGCCCTGCGCAGCACGGCGGCCCGGCGCAGGACGACCGCGTACGCCTCGCCCGGGTCCGTGGCCGGCGCGGGCTCGGGGGCGGCGTCGGGGTACGGGGCGGTCGCCCGTGGCGGGTCCTGGTGCGGGGGCGGGTCGCCCAGGCGGGCCAGGGCCGCCCGCCGGCTCAGCATGGGCTCGCGCTCGGCGCACTCGGCCGCGTAGATCCCGAGGAGGTCGTGCAGCCGGAACAGGGGTCCGTGCTCCTCCAGGAAGTGGTGGGCGGCCAGCACGTCGAGGAGGCGCCGGGCGGTGGTGTGGTCGGTGTCCGCGAGCCGCGCGGCGACGGGCACGGTGATCGGCCCGTCCTTGCGCAGGCCCAGGAAGCGGAACATCCGGGCCGCCTCCGACGGCAGCGCCTGGTACGAGGTCTCGAAGGCGTCGCGGACGCTGGCGAGGGCGTCGTCGCCGACGGTGAGCCGGTCGAGCCGGCCGCTCTCCGTCGTGTACTGCTCCACCAGCGTCCCGAGGGGTACGCCGGGGTTGGCGAGGAGCCCCTCGGCGGTGATGCGCAGGGCCAGCGGCAGTCCGCCGCAGAGGGCCGCGAGCCGCCGGGCGGCCTCGGGGTGGCCCGAGAGCCGTCCGCCGGAGAGGGTGGTGAGCAGCTGGGCCGCCTCGTCGACGGCCAGCGGGCGTACGGTGAGCGTGCGCGCCCCGTCCCGGGCGGCGAGGCCGGCGAAACGCTGCCGGCTGGTGGCCACGACGCAGGACGCGCCGCGGGGTAACAGCGGTCGCAACTGGTCCACGCTGAGGGCGTCGTCGAGGACGACGAGCATCTTCCGGCCGTACAGCAGGCTGCGGAAGAGCGTGGCGCGGCCGGCGGGGTCGCGCGGGATCCGGTTGCTGTCGGCGCCGAGGCTGGTGAGCAGGTGCAGCAGCGCGTCCGAGGCGCTCAGCGGTCGGCCGCGGAGCCCGTTGCCGCAGAGGTCCACATAGAGCTGGCCGTCCGGGAAGCGGTGGGCGAGCCGGTGGGCCAGTTCGAGCACGAGAGCCGACTTGCCGACTCCGGCGGGGCCGTCGACGACGATGACCGGGGTGCTGCGCTGGGCGGGCTCGTCGTCGAGGAGGCTCTCCAGGTGGGCGAGTTCGGTGTCGCGTCCGGTGAAGCCGCGTGCCACGGGAGGGAGTTGGGCCGGTACGGGTAAGGCGGTGGCGCCGAGTCCCGGTCGGCCGCCGGGGGTGATGCTCCCGACGGGGAGCCGTAACTCCCGCTGGCCCGCGAGGATCCAGCGGTGCAGGTCCTGCAGTTCGGCGCCGGGCTCGATGCCGAGTTCGCGGCGGAGCAGCTGCCGGGTCTCGGTGTACACGGCGAGGGCGTGGGCCTGGCGGCCCGCGTGGTAGAGCGCCAGCATGAGGAGCAGCCGGACCTTCTCGCGCAGCGGCTCCTCGACGGCGGCGCGCGACAGGGTGTCGACCGCCTCGGCGCACCCGCCGGTCGCCAGCATGACGGAGGCCCACTCCTCGACGGCGGTCAGCCGGAGGTCCCGCAGGCGGACGCCCTCGGTGGCGGCGAACGGTCCGGGCACCCCGGCGTACGCCTCGCCCCGCCAGAGCGCGAGGGCGTCCTCGTAGAGCCGTAACGTCGTCTCCGCGCTGCCGCCCTCGCGGGATCTGCGGGCGTGGCCGTGGCGCTCGACGAAGAGGGTGGCGTCCACGTCGGCCGGGTCGAGCCGCAGGCAGTAGCCGCCGGGTTCGGAGGACAGCACCGTGCTGGCGACCCTGCTGCCGCGCCCCGGTTCGAGGGCCCGACGTAATCGGGCGACGTAGGTGTGGACGCCGTTGGCCGCGGTCTGCGGGGTCTCGCTGCCCCACAGGGCGCTGGTGATGGCCTCCCCGCTCACCACCTCGCCCGCCCGGCTGGCGAGCAGGCTCAGGACCGCGCGCTGTTTCGGCGAGCCGAGCGCGACCTCCTCACCGTGCCGCCAGGCGCGTATCGGTCCAAGGAGCTGGATGCGAAGAGTTGCCCCCGTGCAGGTCATGATCCCGTTCACCCCTCAGGGTCGCGTGCTGTTCATGCCGGTCCCCGGTGGTGGCCGTTCGGGCCCCGGGCTTCGCGAAGGCGGCGAGTTGCGCCACGCGTTCGCGCGTTCATGAAGAGCCGGTGCGTCCGCCCATGGCGGGCCCGGCGTGCGGGCGGAAGGCCCGCCGAAGGCTCAGGCCGCGCCCGAGTGGCTCCGGCGCGGGGCCTGCCCGCCGCTGCGGTGACAACACGAAGAAGCAGCCGCACACCCGGGGAGGTACCGGGCCGTCCCGCTCGCGGACCGGTGGTGGCGGTCGCATTCGCGGTTCCTGTGAGTCTCGCAAGGCGTCACTGGCGGCATGGCCGCGAATCTAATCCGGTCACCTGAGCGACACCAGGCCCTTCAGGGAGCATCGGGCATGCTCCGAAAGGCGTACGGCGCCACTCCCGGCCCACTGACCGCCGGCCGCCCCAGGGGTTCAGACAACACGGCGGAACGCCAACTCCGCGAAGGGGGTCGGCCGTTGCACCGCGGGGCGGCGCGGCTCGGGCTGTTTGGCCTTCGCCGGATCGATCAGGCGGGCCTCGACGGCCTTGTTGACCGCCCCGATGCGCGAG
Organism: Streptomyces sp. NPDC001927; assembly: GCF_053594455.1. Taxonomy (NCBI): domain Bacteria; kingdom Bacillati; phylum Actinomycetota; class Actinomycetes; order Kitasatosporales; family Streptomycetaceae; genus Streptomyces; species Streptomyces sp. NPDC001927. The sequence goes on from NZ_JBSFEN010000003.1 coordinate 422,584, forward strand.
GCCACGCCGAGTTTCTCGAAGATGTTCCTCAGGTGCCGCTTCACGGTCGCCTCCGTGATGCCCAGTTCGTTCGCGATCTGACGGTTGCTCAGCGCGCCGGCGACATGGGTGAGGACCTCGCGCTCGCGCGGCGAGAGGGAGGACCCGGCCGGGCTGAAGGCGGCGCTGGGCGTGGCGCTGCAGGGGAGCACGATCATGACCTGCGGGTCGTGCGCCGTGACGCCCCTGATGGCGGAGAGCAGTGAGGCACGCGGTGCGCTCTTGTGGAGATAGCCGTGGGCGCCGCGGGCCAGCAGCTCCTGCACGAGCGGGAGGTGGTCGTGCATCGACAGCATCAGCACCCGCAGCCGCGGGAAGCGGGCGGTCAACTCGCTGACGACGGTGGGCGCGTGGTGCCGGGGCATCTCGACGTCGAGCAGCACGACGTGCGCTCCGGTGGACGCCACCAGGTCGGCGAGCCCGACGGAGGTGTCGGCCTCGGCGACGACGCGCAGGTCGTCCTCCGCGTCGAGCAGCTGACAGAGGGCGTCGCGCAGGAGCGAGTGGTCGTCGACCGCGACGATGCGGATCGGCTCGCCCGTCCGCGGGATCCGCTGGTCATCTGGCGTCCGCATGCCACTCCTCACCCATCGGCACCGAGAACGCGAGGGTCGTGCCGAGTCCTGGGGCGCTCCGGATCTCCATGCCGCCGCCGAGCAGCCGGATCCTTTCCGCCACGGAGGCGAGGCCGTTGCCGAACTCCCGCTCCGGCGGGAGACCGACTCCGTCGTCGCTGACGGAGGCCCGTAATCGGCGTACGCCCGCGTCCAGTTGCTGGTCGCCTCGTACCTCGACGGTGACGCGGGAGGCGTGGGCGTGCGTCAGGGCGTTGCGCAGCCCTTCGCGCAGGACCAGGAAGAGCTGCTCGCCGACGGTGTCGGGCAGCGGGTCGTCGACGTCCTCGACCCGGATCTCGACGACGGGCCGGTCGATCGCCATGGCGGTGACGAAGGCGGAGAGCGCCACGCCCAGGGAGCCGGCGGAGTGCGCTCCCGTGCGCAGTTCGGTCACGATGTCCCGGGCACTCTGCATCGTCTCCAGGATCGCCTGCTTGAGGGCGTCGAGCCGAGGGTCCGTCACCGACGAGACGTTCTGGGTGAGTTCGTAGAGTTCCAGCTGGCGCAGCGCCAGGCCTGCCGCGCTGCCGACCCGGTCGTGGATCTCCCGCGCCATCGCGTCGCGACTGGCTCGGGTGGAGTCCCGTACGACGTCGAGCAGGTGAAGATCGTCTCCGTCCGCGGCGTCCTCCAGCTCGCGGGCGACGGCCGCCTGGACCCGTGCGAGGAACCGCGTCCGGTCGGCCGGATCGCCGGGCGGTTCGGGCTTCGTCCGCTCCAGGAACTCCGCCACGAGCTGGACCAGCAGGGCCCCCGCCCGTACGGCGTGGAGGGGTACCGTCCCCCGCGCGAGCCGCGCCCCGGCCGCGCGTGGCGCGGGCTCCTCCTTGCCGGGGCCGGGCGGCGCGGTCGCGCTCACGAGTTCCGCGGTCGCGCCCCCCGACGCGTCGCGGCATTCCGACAGTATTCTGCGCGCCTGGTCACGGCAGGATTCCCAGGATTCCGCATGGGTCCCCAGCGGATTGCGTTGATCGATGAGTCTGCTGCGATAGGCGTCGAGCAACTCGGGCTCGCAGGCGATTAATTCCGCGGCCAGCCCCGCGTCCTCGACACACGGGGCCTGCCCTGACATTCCCCGCGCCGTCGTGTCGGACAACGCCTCCCCCCTCCCCTTTACCCGTCCCCCTCCACCGCTCCCCCGTCCCCAGACGGTGCAAAACGGAGAGAAATACCGGAGATCGTCATGATCATGCCGTACCACCTAAAGGACGTCAAGTGTCCCGCTTGCGGAATCCACGCTTCCCGGCCCCATTGACCGGACGCAAATCCGGCGAAAGAGTTCGGACGGCCACGAACGTCCGGCATATCCACTTCCCGCCGGTGCCAAGGGGTGCCGAACAAGAACCGAGGGAGGGGCGAACGCCCGCCGAACAGCGCGACGGGCGCCCCGCGACCGGGCGGAAGATCGCCCACCCCTCCGGTTTTTGGTTTACCGCTGAACGGCATTTTCCGGCCGAGCCGGGGGAACATCCGCGAGCCGGCTCGCGCCACGCCGGAAGGCCTGTATAGAGAGACCGCCCAGCCGGGAGACAGGGGCGACTTCCCCTTTGAGCCAAATCCCCCGGGCGCCGGTCGGTCATGCCTTGTGTCGCCGCATTCCCGCGCCATAGGGTCACGGCGGCCTCGAATTCGATTGCCGGGTCGCCGACCACGCCCACGCCAACTCCTTCCCGAAAGCCGGTGGATTGTGTCGCAGCTCGCCGCTCTGAGTCGCCGTACCAAAGTCCCCGTCCGCACCTTGCGGTCGTATCAGGACCTGGATCTCCTGCCGACCGTTCCGGAATACGATGAATCGCATGTGCGCAGGGTTGCACTGGTAAAGGCTCTCCTGAATGTCGGCGGACTTTCCCATGCCGAGGTGCGCCGGCTCGTGCGCCATGTGGAGGAGGACCGACCACCGGCGAACGAACTCCTCCGCCTCACCCAGCACGCCTTACCGACTCCCGGCTCGTCTTCGCCCGACCAGGAGTGGGAATGGGCTCAGGCCCGGGTGTCCGGCCTGATCAGGGGCTGGGGCTGGCAGGTGGGCCCGGACAACCCGGCCTGGCAGACGCTCTGTCAGGTGGCCATCGCCTGCAAGTCGCTCGATCACCAGGACATTCCGCGGCTGTTTCCCGCGTATGCCGAGAACCTGGAGCGGATTGCCCGCCTTGAGATGCAAATCCTCAGCGAACAGGAGGACCCGGAAAGCGCCGTGACGCGGCTCGTGACGGTCACCGCGCTGGGCGACGTCGCCCTCTCCGCGATGCGCCGACTCGCCCACGAGCATTTCCTGTCCTCGGCCGCGAGCGGGGCGGAGCACGCGGCGCCTCGCGCGGACTGACCGGTCGGACCGCGACACCGCCGACCGCCCCACCCTCGCCCGACACCTCACGCACACCACAGCGGACGCGGAGCCTCCGCCACCCATCCTCCACATATTGTCTACAACTGTGCTCGAATTGCCGTGAGTTGTGGCACATCTGTTCACAGAACCCCCCAGAGATCGCTAACTTCCCCTCAACCTCGTTCGCACCGGGAAGGACCTCTGTGAACGCATCACCTCGCAGAGCCGTGGCCACCCTGGCCGCAGCTGCTCTCGCGACCCCGCTCCTGCTGGTCTCCGCCTCCCCCGCCTCCTCGCAGCAGGACAGGCCGGGCAAGGACGCCGCCAAGCTCGCCCAGGCGCTCGTCCGGGAGGCGTCCGCGCAGGACGCCTTACGGCACCTGGAGAAGTTTCAGGCCATCGCCGACTCGGCCGGCGGTCACCGCGTGGCCGGCTCGCTCGGCCATGACGCCTCTGCCGCCTACGTCTACACGCAGCTGAAGAAGGCCGGGTACAACGTCTCGTACCAGCGCTTTGACTTCGTCTACACGCAGACGCTCGCCGAGAAGCTCTCCGCCGTCACCCCGGCGCCGTACGACATCGAGATCAAGGCCCTGACGTACACGAAGTCGACGCCGGTCGGCGGGGTACGGGCCGATGTGGCCGCCGTCCCTGTCGACGCCGACGGCACCACGGGCTGCGAGCCCGGCGACTACGCGAGCGGCGCCTACGCCGGGAAGATCGCCCTGATCAAGCGCGGTGGCTGTGCCTTCGCCGTCAAGCAGCAGCAGGCCGCGGCGGCGGGCGCGATCGGCGCCCTCATCTACAACAACATCGACGCCGGGTACGGCCCGCTCTCGGGCACTCTCGGCGACCCGGCCGCCGCCAGGATCCCCACCGGCGGGATCAGCAAGGCCGCGGGCGAGAAGCTGGCCGCGGACCTCGCCCAGGGGCCCGTGAACCTCTCCTTCGAGATCCGGCAGCTCCAGGAGAAGCGTTCCACCAACAACGTCATCGCCGAGACCAAGGGCGGCAACGCGGCCGAAACGGTGATGCTCGGCGCCTCCCTCGACTCGGTCCTCGCGGGCCCCGGCATCAACGACAACGGCTCCGGCTCGGCCGGCCTGCTCGACGTCGCCCTGAAGCTGGCCAAGAAGGAGAAGAGCCCCCGCAACAAGGTGCGGTTCGCCTGGTGGTCGGCGGCCGAGAGCGGCCTGGTCGGCTCGCACCACTACGTCGCGAACCTCACGCCGCTCGACAAGCGGGAGATCAAGCTCTACCTCAACTTCGAGCTGATCGCCTCGACCAACCACGGCCTGTTCGTCTACGACGGCGACAACTCCGACGGCGCCAACGGCCAGTCCGCACCGGCCGGTTCGGACCTGCTGGAGCGGGACATCACCACGTTCCTCGGCAAGCGGGGCCTGCCGCACGCAGGCACGCCGTTCGTCGCCCGCTTCGACTACGGCCCGTTCGTCGACGCGGGCATACCCTCCGGCGGCACGTTCGCGGGCGCGGAGGCGCTCAAGACGGCCGCCGAGGCGGAGAAGTTCGGCGGTACGGCGGGGGCCATGTTCGACCCGAACTACCACGGGGCGGGCGACACGATCAGGAACATCAGCCTGCCGGCGTTCGACACGCACATCGACGTCATCGCCAACGCGGTCGGCACGTACGCGCACGACCTCAGCTCCCTGCGGCAGCCGACGGGCGCCGCCCGCGCGGACAGCGGCGCGGCAGCGGCGGCCCCGCGCGAGGGGCGCCCCTACGGCGTGACCGAGTAGGAGTCCGGCGCTCGTCCGCCGCCCCGGTGCCGGGCCCGTCGCGCATGACGGGCCCGGCGCCGGGGAACGGGCTTCCCCGGGTTCCCCCGCGCCCCAGGTTCCCCCGGCGCCCCAGGGTCCCGATGAGGACCACCGCACGGAGAACGGCACCGCACCAGCCCCCTCGCCCGCCCGACAGAAAGCCGAGGCCATGGCCATCGACGTCACCGCACTCCGAGCCCACTTCCCCTCCCTCGACGACGGCCTCGCCTTCTTCGACGGTCCGGGCGGCACGCAGACCCCCCGCCCCGTCGCCGAGGCCATCGCCGAGACGCTCACCGGACCCCTGTCCAACCGCGGAAAGATCAGCCCGTCCGAGCTCAACGCCGAGCGCTCCGTCACGGAGTTCCGCGCCGCCTACGCCGATCTGCTGAACATGCCCGCGGACAGCATCGTCCACGGGCGCAGCGCCACCCAGCTCACGTACGACTTCGCCCGCCTGCTGGCGCGGGGCTGGGGCGCGGGCGACGAGATCGTCGTCAGCCGCCTCGACCACGACTGCAACGTCCGCCCCTGGGTGCAGACGGCCGAACGCGCGGGAGCGACGGTCCGCTGGATCGAGATCGAGCCGGAGACCGCCGAACTCGACCTGGAGTCGTACGAGCGCGTCCTCTCACCCCGTACGAAGCTGGTGGCCGTCACGGCGGCCTCGAACGTCCTCGGCACCAAGCCCCCGCTGCGCCGGATCGCGGACCGGGCCCACGAGGTCGGCGCGCTGCTGTACGTGGACGGCGTGCACTACGCGGCGCACCACCTCGTGGACGTACCGGCGTTGGGGGCGGACCTGTTCGTCTGCTCGCCGTACAAGTTCCTCGGCCCGCACTGCGCCGTCCTCACCGGAACGCCCGAGCTCCTGGAGACCCTCCGCCCGGACAAGCTCCTGCCCTCGCCGGACACGGTCCCGGAGCGCTTCGAGTTCGGCACGCTCCCCTACGAGATCCTCGCGGGCGCGCGGGCGGCGGTGGACTTCCTCGCGGCGGTGGACCCGGGCGCGGAGACCTCGCGCCGGGGCCGGCTCACCTCGTCCCTGGGCTCCCTCCACGCGCACGAACTGTCCCTGCGTACGCGCCTCGAGGAGGGGATACGCGGCCTCGGCGACGCCGTGACCCTGTACTCGAACGCCCAGGACCGCACCCCGACGCTCCTGATGACCCTCGAAGGCCGCGACCCCCGCGAGGCGCAGATCCACCTGGCCGCCCGCTCCATCCTGGCCACGGCGGGCCAGTTCTACGCGTACGAGCCCTTCACCGCCCTAAAGCTGGAGGGCCCGGCCCTCCGGGTGGGCCTCGCCCCCTACAACACCGCCGACGAGGTGGACCGGCTGCTCGAAGGCCTCGCCGACTTCCTCCGCGCCCAGGGCGCGCCTAGGACTTGACGCCGCCGCCTGCCCGCACCAGCTGTGCGGAGAGGTGGTGCTGCAGAGGCTGACCGACCGCCGCGAGGTCGTGGGTGAAGTCGAGGGTGTCCTCGGCCGTCAGGGTGTAGCGACGGCGGGTGGCGCGCACCTCCTTGGCCGTGGGGGTGAGCGCCACCTGGTGGCTGCTGAGCTCGACCAGGCCGGCGTCGGCGCCGCCGACCAGGATCTCCGCGATGCCGGTGGGCTGGGTGATCAGCGCCTCCACCCGGCCCTCCGGCTGAATCCGCCACCAGCCGGTCTCCCGGGCCGACGGCCGCAGCGGGTTGCCGTCGGAGTCGAGGAGCCAGGCGCGCGCCTCGAACTGGAGGAAGGGCCGCCCGTCATGACGGAAGGTCACCTCCTGCGCGTACGTGAACTCCTCCTCCAGCGTCGGGTATCCGCCCCGGCCCCGGCCGACCCAGGTCCCGAGCAGCCCGAGCACAGGAGCGAGCAGCGGGTGGGGTGCGGGGGAGGCCTCCGGGTGGAGCGCGTCGGGGAACGGGGGCTGCTGGGCGGGGTCGTGCATGATGTGCGCTCCTGGGATGCGTCCGGTACCGGATGGCAGCTTAGGGGGACGCGTGGGCCGCCTCGGCATAGGCTTCGCTCGGCATACGAGTTCCAGGGGACGGGGGAGCATGAAGGCGGGAACGACGGTGCGCTGGGGTTCGACCCTCGATTCGGTCGTGGTGTACGCGCAGGGGGCGCTCTGTCTGCGTCTGGCGCGGGGCACCGTGCCGGCGGACGGGCGGGTGCTCGTGACTGGACTGCCCCGTTCGATCGACCCCGGTTCGCTGCGGGCCCGCGTCCTGCGCGCGCCCGGGGTGCGGGTCACCGAGGCGCGGGTGGAGATCGGGGCCGAGCCGGTCGGCGCGGGAATCCCCGACGAGTTGCGGCGCGAGGCCGAGCGGCTGCGGGAGGCGTACACGGAGGCCGAGGCGCGCCGGGACCGGCAGCTGGGCCTGATCGCGGAGGTCGCGGCGCTCCGTCCGGTTCCGCCCGGCCGCAAGCGCGACGACCCGCAGCACCGCCGTACCCCCGTCGACGCGTGGCTGGAACTCGCCGACTTCGTCGACGAGCGCCTCGCGGGACTGCACGCCCGCCTCGCCGACCTTGAGCAGGAGGTGCGCGAGGTCGAGCACGCGCTCGAAGTCGCCTCCGACCGGGAGGCCCGAGCCTCCTCGGACACCCCGCAGGCGCACGTGGAGACCACGGTCGGCGCGCTCCTCACGCTCGACGGCGCCGCCGGGGGCGAGGTCGAGGTGGAGGTGGAGTACGGCGTGCCGGGCGTGGTCTGGGTGCCGACGTACCGGCTCACGCACCGTCAGGGGGACGGCAGCGGCCGCCTGGTGCTGCGCGCCTCGGTCGCCCAGCGGACCGGCGAGGACTGGACGGGCGTACGGCTCGCCCTGGCCACGGCCGATCTGCGGCGCCGCACCGATCTGCCGCGGCTCCGGTCGGTCCGGATCGGGCGGCGTCAGGTCGCCCCCGCGCCGTCCGGCTGGCGCGAGCCGCCCGCCGGGCTCGCGGAGCTGTTCTCCGGCTTCGACGCGGCGGGCCCTTCGCCGGATTCGGGCGCGGCCGCCGCGGCGGCCGGAGGCACGGCCCGTGCCGTGGCCGGGGGCATGGCCGGTGGTATGGCCGTGTCCGCTCCCGTCCCGCCACCGCCGCCCGCCCCGCAGGGCTTCGGCGCCCCGGCAGGTGGTCTTCCGGTGCCCGGCGCCGCGTACGGCGCGGCGATGCCGGCCATGATGCCCGCACCGTCGCAGCCGTCCGGGCCGCAACCGCCCGGCGGCCGGCCGGCCGCCAAGGCACGTAGCCGGGGCCGTGCCCAGTCCGACATGGACGACATGGACGGCATGGCGCGCGCGGAGGGCGCCGCCCCGCCGCCGCTCCCGACCGGGCCGCCGCAGCCGAGCGGGGCCGAGCTCGACTACGCCGCGCTCGTCCTGAGCGGGCCCGAGGAGCCGGGCGTTCGCCGGGGCCGGCTGTTCCCCGACACCGCCTTCGATCCGGTGGCGGTCGAGCACCGCCGCCGTGCCGAGACGGTGGCCGCGCTCCCGCTGCCCGGCCACGGCGTGCGCCCCCGCGTGTCGGCGGGCTCCTTCGACCACCGGTTCGACGCGGCCGCCCGCGCCGACATCCCGTCGGACGGCACCTGGCACACCGTCACCGTCGGGGAGATCCCGGTCGGCCTGCGGACCGAGTACCTCAGCGTGCCGTCCGTGGAGCCGACCGTGTACGCGACGCTCGTGCTCTCCAACGCCACCGACCAGGCCCTCCTGGCCGGCCCTGTCGAGGTCACCGTCGACGACGACTTCCTGCTGACCACGGCGCTGCCGACGCTCGCCCCCGGCGGTGTCCGCCGGGTCGGGCTCGGCCCCGCCGAGGGCATCCGGGTCACCCGCCGCACCCAGCTGCGCGAGTCGACGGCGGGCCTGCGCAACACCACCACGGTGCTCGACACCCGCGTCCACGTGGAGCTGGCCAACGCGCTCGCGCGGCCCGTCACCGTCGAGGTCCGCGAGCGCGTCCCGGTCACCGCGGAACCGGACGTCCGGATCGAGGAACGGGCCGACTGGACGACCCCCGAGGCGGACACCGGGCCCGACCGCCACGCACCGGGCACGCGCGTGTGGCGCCTCGATCTGCCCGCCGGGGCCACCGCCGCCCTCGAAGGCGGCTACGAGATCCGCATCCCGACCGGCAAGGCCCTGGTCGGCGGAAACCGCAGGAGCTGACGCACCCATGTCCACCACCCCGATGCCCTCGGCTCCGAAGTCCCCGACCTCCGAGTCGGTAGCCCCTGACGCGACGGCCCCGGAGTCGACGGCCTCCGAGTCCGCGGCCCCGGAGGCGATCGCTCTCCCCGTCACCGCCGTCACCTGCCTCGAAGACCGCGCCCACGTCGAACGCGCCACCGTGCTCGACCTGACCGCCGGGGTCCACCGCCTGCGTCTCGGACCGATCGGGGCGCTCGCCGTCGACCGGACCCTGCACGCCGAGCTGACGGCCGATCACCGGGCGACCGTCCTGGACGTGCGGATGGTCCGCGCCTGGAACCCGCGCGGGCCGCAGCCTCCCACCGACGAGGACTCGCCGCTGCGCCGGCGCGCGCACGCCCTCGAAGAGGAGCGGGTCGGCCTGGAGCGCCGCCGCGACCGGCTCCGTACCCGCCTCGAACTGCTCGGCACTCTCGCCGGGGACCTGCTCCGGGAGATCGGCGAGGGCGCCGGCTTCGGGGAGGCCGAACGGACACGCTGGGCCCGCGAACTGGACCGGGTCGACGCCGACCGCGAGACGTCCGGCGAGGAACTCCGCACCGTCGACGTCCGGTTGAAGGCGCTCACCACCGAACTCGGCGATGTCGCCCGGGCGATGGACCTCGCCGAGGAGGATCCCGCCGAGCTGGTCGGCCATGTCGAGCTGACGCTGGAAACCGAGGCGGCGGGGCCGGTCGCCCTGAGCCTCAGCCACCTCACCCCGTGCGCGCTGTGGCGGCCCGCGTACCGTGCCGTGCTCGACGGTGACGCGCTCACCCTGGAGACCGACGCGATCGTCTGGCAGCGCACCGGGGAGGACTGGTCGGACGTACGGCTCACCCTGTCGACGGCCCGCTCCGCCCTGGCCACCGACCCGCCGCGGCTGCGCGAGGACCGGCTGACCCTCAAGGACCGCTCGGCGGCGGAGCGCCGCGCCGTCGACGTCGAGCTGCGCGAGGAGGAGATCGGGACGCTCGGCCCGGCCCCCGTGCTCGGCCTGCCGGGGGTGGACGACGGCGGCGAGACACGGGTGCTCCGTGCCCCGGCGCCGGTCTCGGTGCCCGGGGACGGCCGCGCCCACCGGGTGCCGCTCTCCTCCTTCAGCGCGGCCCCGCGCAGCGAGTACGCCTGCTCTCCGGAGCTTTCGCCGCTGGTCACGCAGGTGGTGCGGTTCGACAACGGCTCCGGGCACGCGCTGCTCGCGGGGCCGGTGGACCTGGTCCGCGCGGGCGGCTTCATCGGGCGCGGCACGCTCGACTTCACCGCCCCGGGCGCCCCTGTCGAGCTGGCCTTCGGCAGCCGCGACGACCACCGGGTGGTCCGGGAGACCGAGGAGTCCCGCGACACGACCGGGCTCACCCAGCGGACGGTGGTCACCCGCACGGTCCGGCTGCACCTGTCCCGGTTCTCCGCCCCCGGCGAGCAGGGCGAGCGGGTGGTCGTCCTGCGGGAGCGGATCCCGGTCTCCGAGGTGTCGGCGGTGGAGGTACGCCTCCACAAGGACGCCTGTTCCCCGGCCCCGGACACGGTCGACGCCGACGGCATCGCCCGCTGGGACGTCCCCCTCGCCCCCGGCGGCCGGCGCACGGTGACCCTGGTCTACGACCTCTCGGCGAGCGCGAAGGTCACGGGCCTCTGAGCGGAGGGCGCCTCACGGGGCCTTGGCCGGGGCCCCCACCGTCCGTGACCCGGTCCAGGTCCGCGAGGAGGGCCTCCAGCCAGGTCTCGGCCGCGTAGTAGCGGCCCGGTGCCCCGGCGGGCGAGGTCCCCTCGGGCGGGGCGTCCGGTGCGCCGGGGGCGTCCCTGGGCGACTCGAGCCGGGCGGCGAGCAACAGCATCCGGCCCGCCACCCGGTCGCCGCGCCGGGTCAGCGCGGCGGCCGCCTCGGGATCGAGCGGCGGTACGGAGACGGGGCCCGACGTGCCGCCCTCCGGTACGGGCGGGGCGGCAAGGAGCCGGTCCGCGCCCCACAGCGCGTGGTGCCCGGTCAGCAGCACGGCCTGCCAGTCGGTCGGCCGGGCCCGCTCCCCCGCCGCCGGCACCCGGGGTTCGGCCTGGAACTGCGCGTACGCCGACTCGGCCAGGACGAGCGAGCGCCGCAGGGAGGCGTGGCTGGGAGGGCCGGCCGGGTCCCGTACCCCGCCCGCCGCGATCGTCGAGGCCGTGGCCACCACCGCCTCGGCCGCCGAACGGAGCAGGGCCGCGCTGGACTGCCGTACCTCCCGCTGTGCGCCGCGCGGCCAGGCGAGCAGACCGAAGACGGCACCGATGGCGCTGCCGATGAGGACGTCGAGCAGCCGGACCTCGGCCAACTCCCAGGTGGTGGGCGCCAGTTGGGCGAAGACCAGCGAGACCACGATCGCGAAGAACGCCTGGGCCCAGCCGACGCCCTTCACGGGCCCGACCGTGAACGTGAGCAACAACAGCGGTACGAGCACGGCCGCGTACACCGTGGTGTCCGTCCCGACCAGGGCGAGGACCCCGGCGGTGCACAGGGCGCCGATCAGTGTGCCGGTCACGGCCTGCCGGATGACGGACCGGGTCGCGTCCAGGGTCGTCCGGGTGAGGCTCAGCGTCGCGAGCATGGCCCAGAAGCCGTGCGGGAGGGTGTCGAGGCCTGCGACGACCCGGGCGGCCGCGAGGGCCAGGCTGATCCGGACCGCGTTCTGGAAGAAGACCGAGCGGGACCCCGCGTTGCCGATCAGCCGCCGCCACCACAGCTGCGGGGCCCGCATGCGCGCGTACCAGAACCGCCCGAGCGGCGGCTCGGGCCCGGCGCCGCGTCCCCGTACGGCCAGTCCCGCGGCGGTCGACAGGGCGAGGGCGGCATCCGCCAGTTCGAGCAGCGCGGCGTCACGGCGCAGGCTCACCGGGTCGGCCGACCGCTCCCGCGCGGCGGCGAGCGCCGCCCGCTCCCGGGCCGGACTCGCGGCCCCCGCCCCAGGAACTCCGCGCAGCAGCGCGGCGGTGTCGGCCGTCGACCGCGCGACGGCGCGCAGCAGGTCGAGACCGGGCTCCGCGGGTGTCCGCCCCTCCGGCACCGCGGGCAACCGATGCAGCCGGTTGACCAGGGTCCGCGCGGCGAGACCGGTATGGGCGAGCGCCCGCGAGCGGACCCCGGGCCCGGCGGGCCGGTCCGCCTCCGGTACGTGCGAGGGGCGCAGCGACTGGGCGGCCGCACCGGACGCGTCGCCCGCGTCCAGGGAGAGCACGTACGGCGGCCGGGCGAGCTCCCCGGCGCACCGCTCGGCGACGTCGGCGGCGCGGGCCGCGAGTTCCCGGTAGGGCACGGTCACCGGTTCGCGGAACAGGACGGCCTCGGCGAGGACGAGCAGCAGGATCCCGACGGCGCTCCCGATCAGCCGCTCCCCCAGGGTGTCGGGGGCGTACGGCGGGAACGACGGGAGGATGTAGAGCAGTTGGAGCCCCGGCGCCGCACCGGCCGGGCGGGGCCCGCCGACGGCGACGAAGGCGAGCGCGAAGCCGATGACCAGCATGCCGGCCACCGCGCTCGCGGTCCGCACGGCCAGGAACGTCCCCACGACGACGAGGAGCAGGGCCACCGGCACCACCCGCAGCAGGACGACCGCCCGCTGCCGCCCGGTCCCCGGGATGCGCGAGAGACCCCCCAGCGAGACCGCGCCGAACAGCGCGTAGGTCGCGGCGACGGTCTCTCCGAACCCGTACAGGAACAGGTAGAACCCGCCCGCCGCGGCCACCGTGACCCGCACGGAGTTGCGGGCCGCACCCACGTAGGCGGCGGGCACCCGCGGCAAACCGCTCACCCCACCAGCATCGACCACACCCCGGCCCACGGCACCCCGCACCGATCTCTGCCCCATGCGGCCACCGTTCGTGAACTATCTTGGGCGGCATCGGGACGAAAGGGAGGCACCCCGTGCCATCAGGGCAGCAGGCGCGTGCGCAGGCGGCGGCGATCACACCTGGCACGCACGGCTCGGAGGCGGAGGCGGAGCAGGCGTCGCCCGTCGACCAGGTGCGCGCGCTCTTCGGCGGTCACCGGCTCTCCCCCGGCCAGCGGCGCATCGCCCAGTTCCTGATCGACCACCTCACCGAGGCCGCGTTCCTGTCGATCACCGAACTGGCGGAGCGCGTGGGCGTGAGCCAGCCGTCCGTGACCCGGTTCGCGTCGTCGCTCGGTTTCAGCGGATATCCCGCGCTCAGGGACGCCCTCCAGCCCATCGCGCTCAGCGCGATCGCCGGATCGCCCGAGGGACGGGAGGCGAAGCGGCGCAACGAACTCCAGGCGGCGGTCGACGCCGAGATCGAGAACCTGGCCTCACTGCGCCGCTCCCTCGCGAGCACCGACCAGATCCTCGACATCGGACGTGAGCTCGCCCGCTCCACCCCGCTCACGGTCCTCGGACTGCGCATCTCGGCCTCCCTCGCCGAGTACTTCGCCTACGCGGCGCGGCGCATCCACCCCGATGTGCGGGTGGTGACCCGCGGCGGCAGCGTCGCCTACGACGCGCTGCTCCAGTCGCGCGAGGCGGGCGGCACCTGGGTGCTGGCCTTCGCGATGCCCCGCCACTCCAAGGAGACCCTCGCCGCCATGAGGGCGGCTCGCGGCGCGGGGCTGCGCGTCGCGCTGATCACGGACCTGGCGCTCGGCCCGCTGGTCCACGAGGCCGACGTGAGCTTCACCGCCGGTACGGGCTCGCGGCTGGTGTTCGACTCGTACTCGGCGCCGGGAGTCCTGTCCGCGGCCATCCTCCAGGCGATGGCGGACGCCGATCCGGAGCGGACCCAGGTCCGGCTGGAGAAGTACGAGCAGGCGTCGGAGCAGTACGACTTCTTCCTGGAGGACTGACCGGGTCCGACCTGCGCCCTTTCACGCCTCCAGCTCGAATGAATTTTTTCATGCCCTTGCGTACTCGACGGTATATATATTTACTACAGAGGCCCCGCGGGCACGGGCAGAACAGCGTCGGGTCGGCCCCCTCCTCCTCAGTCGGCCCCTGAGTTGTTCCACAGGGAGCACTCCGCGCCACACGGGTGCCCCCGCGGCGGCTCCGGTCAACCCCTGGGCCGGAGCCGCCGCGCCCCTCCCACCAGGAACCTCCCAAAGGCGACGACGATGTCCCACCTCCTTCAGGCCCACGCCGACTGGCCCTACACGGTCGCGACCCCCGGCAACCGCAACTGGGAGACCACGGCCGTCCGCTGGCTGCGCGACCTCCTGCCGGCCCGGTACGGCGGCTACACCACCCTCACGCACCACCCGGTCCTGCTGGCCCGCCACGCCCAGCTGCAGGTCGAGCACGAGATCCGTGCGGTACGGGTGGCCATGCAGACCTGCCGCGCGGAACTGCCCACCCTGGGCGTCTCCGGCCCGACGATCGAGAGCACGATCAGGCTCTACGCCGTCGAACTGGACCAACTGAGCCGCCTGGCCCGCGGCGTCCGCCTGGTCACGTCGGCGCTCCTCGCCAACGACCAGACCCCCCGCCGCCAGGCCCGCGTCTGACAGACCCGCCCCCACGTGCCCGTCGCGAGGCCGTACCGGATGCACCGCGCGACAACCGGTGTTGGAATGGCGATCAGGGGCCTCCAGGATCAGAGGTGACGTGGTGAGCGAGCAATTCGACGAGATCGGCCCCATCGACTATCTGGTGATCGAGTTTCCAGGCAACCGCATGACGGGCGAGGGCTTCCCGCTCCTGGTCGACCTGGTGGACCGCGGCCTCATCCGGATCCTCGACCTGATGTTCATCAGGAAGGACGAGGACGGTTCGGTGACCGCGCTGGAGATCGCGGATCTCACCGGGGACGGCCATCTCGACCTCGCCGTCTTCGAAGGCGCCCGGTCGGGGTTGCTCGGCCAGGACGACCTGGAGGAAGCCGCGAACGCCGTCGAGCCGGGCAACTCGGCCGGTCTGCTGATCTACGAGAACGTGTGGGCCGCGCCGTTCGCCGCCGCCCTGCGGCGGGGCGGAGCCCAGTTGGTCGCCTCCGGGCGCGTGCCCGTACAAGCCATCCTCGCGTCGCTCGAAGCGACCGAGGAAACGGGATGACCCGTCGCCGTTCGCGCGCCGACTTCGCGTGAGATGTGAGAGGAGAACGCGATGCCAGGTCTACTTCGCGGAGTGGCCCGCACGGCGGTCGTCGCGGGTACCGCGACCGCGGTGTCCAACCGCGTGTCGCGCCGCCAGCAGGGTCGCTGGGCCGCTCAGGAGGGCTATCAGACGCAGGTGGCCGAACCGCCGCCGGCTCCCGCTCCGCCGCCGGCCGACGACGGCATGGAGAGCAAACTGGACCAGCTCAAGCAACTCGGGGAGCTGAAAGAGCAGGGAGTGCTCACCGAAGCCGAATTCGAGGAGCAGAAGCGCCGCATCCTCGGCTGACCGGCCCTTCGGAAGGGTCGAGGGTTACGAGCGATCACGCTTGAGCGAGTCCACGATTCCCTCGGCCCGGTGGCGAACGCTCTTCGCCTTCTCACGGAGCTTGGCTTTCGCCTGGTCCGTCCTGCCCTCGGCCTCGAGGCGCTCGTGGCCGGTGATCTTTCCGGCGATCTCCTTGAGTCGGCCTTTGGCCTTGTCCATGGCGTCACTCATTGCTCGTGATCCTCCGTCCCATCGTTTCGTTTCCCCCCATCCACGCTAGGTTCGGACGCCCGCGGGTGCTCGTCGGCGGGCCCGCGTGGAAGCACCGTGGCGCCCGGCCGAAGGCGGCGGCCACGCGAAGAGCGCACACTGGCACTGGAGCGATCCACACGTGCGGGCGTGAGGAGGACACATGTCAATGCCACAAGGCTCCTCACCCGGTGCCGGACCGGAGGACATGACCGGGAGGGCGCCCACGGCTTCCGCGGTCGACCCCGCGGACCAGCTGGCGCGTCTCGGCCGGTCCTGGACCTGGCTCATGGGCGCGGCGCTGGCGACACTCGTACCGGGCATCCTGGCGCTCGTCTGGCCGGACGTGACCCTGCACGTCCTGGCCGTGCTCATCGGGCTCTACCTGCTGGTGATCGGCGTCTTCCGCTTCGTGGCCGTGTTCGGCCGCGACAGCGGCGACCGCGTGCCCGGGCTGATCGTGGCCGTCCTGTGTGTCCTGGGCGGGGTGCTGTGCCTGAGGAACCCGCTCCAGACGATCGCCGCGCTCTCGCTCATCGTCGGCGCGGTCTGGCTGGTGTCCGGGATCGTCACCCTGTACTCCGCCGTCGCCACCAAGAACATGCCGCACCGCGGCATCGTCATGGCCGTCGCGGCCCTCGGCATCGTCGCGGGAGTCGTGGTCCTGGCGCTTCCGACAGAGTCGGCCCAGGCCCTGACCAGGCTGCTCGGCCTGTGGCTCGTTCTCATCGGCCTGGCCGAGGCCGCGGTCGCCCTGGCCTGGCGGTCGGCCCTGCGCAGGGCGGGCATCACGGGCCACGAAGCGTCCGGCCCGGCCACCTGACACCCGCACCTGACACCCGCACCGGCACCGGCACGGCTCACTGCCCGAGGAACGTCAGCCGCACCTGACGCTCCGGGTTGTCCTTGTTCGTGTGAGCAGGTCGCCCAGTCGGCGTCGAGTTCGTGATCAAGAATCCGATGGGTGCCGCACACGGCGGGACGCCCGAGGCGGGTCCGACACGCCTCGCACGGGCCGAACAGGCCCCAAGGGGGCCATCCGGCCCTCCTCCGCCCTCACCCACCGAAGCCAGACTGGAAGTCGACACCGCCGAGGAGGTCCCCGATGAGCACTCCCCCCAACCCGCGGCTCACAGCAGCTCTCTCCGCCGACCAGCGTGACCGGCTGTTGCAGTGCGCCGGCCCGGTGGACTTCCCTGAAGGGACCCGGCTGTTCGAGGAAGGCGGCTACGCCGATCGGTTCTGGATCGTCCGTACCGGGACGGTCACCCTGGACGTCCGCGTCCCCGGTAAGCGGCCCGCCGTGGTCGACAGCGTCAGCGCCGGCGAACTGCTCGGTTGGTCGTGGCTGTTCGAGCCGTACCGCTGGCATTTCGGAGCCGAGGCCATGACGCGGGTACGCGCGGACGAGTTCGACGCGGCGACCGTGCGGATGATGATGGACTCCGATCCGCGCTTCGGCCTCGCCCTGGACCACTTCGTCGGACAGATGCTCGCCCACCGTCTCTTCTCCGCCCGTGTGCGGCTGCTGGATCTCTACGCCCCGCACGGGAGCGGCCTGTAGATCTCCACCCCACGGTGGCCGAGGGGGTGGCCACGCTCCGCGGCGCGCTCTCCGACCGGTCGCTGGTGCCGCTCCTGGCGCGGGCGGTGCGCGCGATGGAGGGGGTCGTCGACGTCCCCGAATGGATCTCGGTCATGCCCCGTGAGGCGTTCGATGACGGACAATCCACTTGAGGGGCGGGGCCGTCAGTACCCGATCGACCACAGGGGTCGTCATGACCGATCTGCCCACAGCCGCCGCACCGACGCGCGTCTTCCTCGTCGACGATCACGAGGTCGTGCGCAGGGGCCTTCGTGACCTGATCGACGACGAGCCCGACATGGACGTGGTCGGGGAGGCGTCGACGGCCGAGCAGGCGCTGGCCCGGGGCCCCGCCCTGCGGCCGGACGTGGCGGTTCTCGACGTGCGGCTGCCCGACGGCGACGGGATCTCCGTGTGCCGGGAGCTCCGCTCCCGGATGCCCGGGCTTGCCTGTCTGATGCTGACGTCGTTCGACGACGAGGACGCTCTTCTCGACGCGATCATGGCGGGGGCCGCCGGGTACGTCCTCAAGCAGATCAAGGGGTCCGATCTGGTGTCGGCGGTACGGACCGTGGCCACGGGCCAGTCGATGCTCGACCCGGCCACCACCGCCCGGCTGATGCGTTCGCTGCGCGACCCCGAGGCGGCGAAGCCGCCGGAGGACGAGCGGCTCGCGGTGCTCTCCGAGAGGGAGCGGTCGGTGCTCGATCTCATCGGCGAGGGTCTCACCAACCGGCAGATCGCCAAGCGGCTCTACCTGTCGGAGAAGACCGTCAAGAACCACATCTCCCGGCTGCTCGGCAAGCTCGGCGTGGAGCGGCGTGTGCAGGCGGCTGTCATCGCCGCGCAGGTCCACGAGCACGACGCCGAGGACACCTAGGCGCTCTCACTCACCCTCCCCCGGGAGTGGAATCCGCCATTCGAGGACCGTGCCGCTGCCCGGCTCTGCTCGCGCGTGGACCGACAGGGTGCCGCCCAGCCGCTCGGCCCGTTCGGACAGGTTCCGCAGCCCGCTGCGCCGGCCGCCGTGCGGCATGCCGACACCGTCGTCGCTCACCGTCACCACCAGCACCCCCTCGTCGGCCACGACCGCCACCTCCGCCCTTCGGGCCCGCGCGTGCCGTGCCACGTTGGTAAGCGCTTCCCCGAGGACGGCGACCACCTCCTCGGCCGCTTCCGCGGGCACGTCGGTGTCGATCAGGCCCTCCATGCGCAGCGCCGGAGCGAATCCGAGTGTCGACGCGGCCGAGTCGACCGCTTTGACGACACGATTGCGCAGTCTGGGTGGTTCTCCAGGGGCGTTGCGTTCCCGGAGGCCGAAGATCGTCGATCGGATGATCTTGATGGTGGCGTCGAGGTCGTCGATGGCACGGGTCAGGCGGTCCACGGCCTCCGGGTGCTCGACGAAGCGCCGGGCGCTCTGCAGCGTCATACCAGTGGCGAAGAGACGCTGGATCGCCAGGTCGTGGAGGTCCCGGGCGATCCGGTCTCGGTCCTCCAGAAGACTCACCTGCTCGGCGTCACGACGGCGGTCGGCCAGTTCGAGCGCCAGCGCGGCCTGCCCCGCGAATCCGGGAAGCGCCGTGACCTCGGCGGTGGTGAAGAGAGGCCTCCCGTGGCGCCGCGCGAGGATCAGCACCCCGCTGAGTCGCTCCTTGGTGCCGACCGTGACGGCCACCGCAGGCCCGAACCCCTGCCACCGTTCGGGCTGCACCGTGATGCGCGGCTCGTTCTCGACATCGACGACCGTGACCAGGCCTTCCTGGGCCAGGGCGGCCTCGACGAGGGTGCCCTCGCTGCTCGGCAGGACGACGCCCCGGTGCGCTTCGGCCCCGTCGCCGCAGGCCAGCGAACCCCGCAGCGCACCGCCCGTACCCACGAGGTAGAAGACCCCCATGTCGGCGCCCGCGATGTCCACGGCCTGCTCCAGCATCCCGTCGAGGACCTGGGACTCCTCCGCGCCGGACAGGAGGGCGCTGGTCAGGTCGGAGTTCGCGGCCAGCCAGCGCTGCCTGAGCCTGCCCTCCTCGTAGAGGCGCGCGTTCTCGATGGCGATGCCGGCCGCGACAGCCAGGGTCGTCACCACGGCCTCGTCCTCGGTGTCGAAGTCCACCGCTCCACGCTTCTCGGTGAGGTAGAGATTGCCGAACACCTCGTCGCGGACCCGGATGGGGACGCCGAGGAACGAGCGCATCGGCGGGTGGTGGGGCGGGAATCCGTACGAGGCCGGGTGCTCGGACAGCTCGGAGAGGCGGAGCGGTTGGGGGTTGCGGATCAGCTCGCCCAGGAGGCCGTGGCCGGAGGGCAGATCGCCGATCTGCTCGCGTTGGTCGTCGCCGATGCCGACGGGGAGGAACTCGGAGAGTCTGTTGTCGTCGCCGATGACGCCCAGGGCTCCGTACTCGGCGTCCACGAGGGTCACCGCCGCCTCCACGATGCCGCGCAGCACCTGCGGCAGGTCGAGTTCGCGGCCCACGGACATGACGGCTTCGAACAGCCCGTTGAGCCGGTCCCTCGTGCCACGCACCTCGTCGATGCGCACCTGGACCTCGTCGAGCAGCTCGTCGAGTCTCAGCCGCGGAAGCCTGTTCTCCGCGGGCTCCGGGCCCTCACGACCCATCCAGACCTCCGGCTGCGTCGAGCGCACGGGCCGCACCCGCAACGCGCACTCTCACCGTAGTCCGGATGAGCCACCCGATCCTGTCGGGTCCGTCGGGCGAAAGGCGGTCCGCAGTAGCCGGGCCCGCTCACCCGGCAGGGACGGTGATCACCGGGCAGTGGGCACGGTGCAGCAGCCCGTGGACGACGGAGCCGACGCGCATCCCTGTGTATCCGCCCCGGCCTCGACGGCCGACGACGACGGCAAGGGCGTGCTCGGCAGCGTCCGCGAGCGTCTCCACGGGGGAGCCGATCGGCACCTCGTGGGTCAGCCGGACGTCGGGATACTTCTCCGACCAGCCCGCGGTGGTCTCCGAGAGCAGGCGGCGCTCGGCATGGAACAGCGTGTCGCTGCTGTGCAGGGAGAAGAAGGGAGGACGTGGCTTTGACACCCGGTTGGCGAGCCTGCGCCCAGGCGAGCGCGGTACGCAGAGCCTCCGTGCCGGCCTGCCGCTGTGCCCGGTGACGGGGGGAGTCGTCGACGTGTCGGGGGTCGTGCCGCGGTGGTGGTACCGCGACGACCAGGCGCAGGCCCAGTCCACGCAGGTGAGCCTCGTCCGCGGCCCAGGCGAGGGCCATGTGCACGTTCTTGACCGGGTCGATACCGACGACGATGCCGCTGCGATCCGTGGTGCCTGTCATGACGTGCTCCCATGTCCGTGTCCCTGCCGAGGGATGAGCTCCACGGGGCAGTGGGCGTGCTGCAGCAGGCTGAGCGTGGTCCGACCGAGCGTCGGTCCGAGGTATCCGGGCGATCGCCGACCGCCGACGACCAGAAGATCGGCGCGGTGCGACGCGTCGACGAGAGCTCCGGGCACGCTGTGGCTCTTCTGGCCATCGGCACGCACAGTCACTTCCGGGAACTCCTCCTGGACCCGGTCGGAGAGCTCCGCCAGCACATGGACGTGATCGCGGGCGCCCTCCTCGCGCGACACTGCCCGTGAACCGACGGACAGACCCACGCCCCAGACGTGCAGCAGCCGCAGAGGCACGTTGCGCAGCAGTGCCTCGCGTGCCGCGGCACGGGCACAGCCCGCATCGGCCTCGTCCCGGACCGCCGCCAGGACGACACCGGCCTCGGCGGGCTCGGGGGCCCCGCGCACCACGACCACGGGCGTGGCCGCGGCAGCCACGACCTCGAGGCCGACCGATCCGAGCATCAGCGAGGAGAATCCGCCGAGGCCCCGGTGTCCGACGACGATCGTGCCGGTCTGGGCGGCGGCTCGCCGCAGACTGTCAGGAGCTGCGCCATGGGTGAGTTCCGTGACGACCGTCAGGTCGGGGTGGCTCGCCGCGATCTCGTCAGCGGTCCGGTCGAGTAGTTCCCGCCCTGCTCGTCGGCTCGTGACGATCTCCGCCTGGGACAGAAACGGGACGGGTGGGTCCGTGTCTGCCGCGTGGACGAGGCAGAGAGTCGTGCCCCTCCGAGCCGCCTCCGCGACAGCCCACGTGACCGCCGAGCTTGCGGAGGGTGATCCGTCGACGCCGACGACGACCCTGCCGAGGCCGGGACGGGCTGTGGATCCGTCCATGGCTCCTCCTCCCAGGGATGAAGGACGGCTTCCACCCTCACATCCGGTCGCGGGGAGCCGGAGGGCCGCTGGGGCCAAGGCCAGGACCAAAGGTCCCACCCGGCTGGGCAGCGCGCGGACCGGGCCGTGCCGAGCCCGTTCGGTCCTGACGGTGGACCATTCGGCCCTCGCCGTCCCCGGGCGTGCGTTGGAGGGTGGTGACGCGGGACCTCGCACCGTCCGAGCCCTCGAACAGGAGGCGTGGCGATGAAGCACATGAAGGTGGGCGCTCTGATGACCGGCGACGTGGTCACTGCCGTCCCGGCGACGTCCTTCAGGGACGTGGCGAAGATGCTCGCCGAACGCGACATCAGCGGAGTTCCAGTCGTGGATGAAGACGACCATGTCGTCGGCGTCGTGTCCGAGAGCGACCTCCTGGCCCGTCACGAACTGACCGCGCGGGACCTGATGACCACACCGGCCATCACGGTTCACGCCGAGGAGACCGTGGCGGACGCGGCGCGGCTGATGGTGCGCCGCGGAGTCGAACGCCTTCCGGTGGTCGACGAGGAGGAACGACTGGTGGGCATCGTGACCCGCCGCGATCTGCTCTGCGTCTATCTCCGCCCGGACGCGGAGATACGACACCGCATCCGTGAGGACGTTCTCGCGGATGCCATGGACCTGCCCGGGGAGGCGGTGGACGTGCACGTCCTCGACGGCGTGGTGACGCTCGGGGGCCGCGTCCGGCGGCGGAGTCAGGCCCTGACGCTCGTCGGGCTCGCCGAGCGCGTGGACGGCGTCGTCGCCGTGGTGGACCGGCTGTCCTTCCATGAGGACGACACACGCCTCACACCCTCCGCCCGGACTCCGCACGACATACCGTGGTGACTCCGCACAGACAGGACCAGCCGTGTCGAACACCGCTCTGACCCCACCGCTCGTGACGTCGCTGGTGGAAGACGCTGTCACAGCTCCCTCGATGCACAACGCACAGCCCTGGAAGTTCGTCCACAGGACGGGCACCGGCATCATCGAGCTGCACGGCGATCCACTGCGCGGCATGCCGCAGGAGGACCCCGACCAGCGCGCCCTCCACCTCGGGTGCGGCGCCGCCCTGTTCGGTCTTCGGGTCGCCGCTGCCCACAGGGGTCTGTCCGCCGTGGCCCGGCTGCTGCCCCGCCCCGAAGACCGATGGCACTTCGCCGACGTGGAACTTCGCGGACCGAACGAAGCCGACATCGATCTCGCCGCACTCCATCCCGCCCTGTCGCGCCGTCACACCAGCCGCTTCCCCTTCACCGAGGAGCGGATCCCCTCCGAGGTGATCGACGGTCTGCGCGCCGCGGCTGTCCTGGAGGGGTGCCGGCTGGTCGTACCGGGGGCCTGGCACACCGACAACGTCCTCGGGATCGTCCACGAATCCGAACGGTTCGAGGCCGCCGACGAGGCCGTTCGCGCGGAGATCGCGGCCTGGGTGCGCACCGGGACGTCCGAGGAGGACTCCGAGACCGAGGGCATCCCGTCGTACGCCATCGGCCCACGGCAGTACGACGTGACCTCGCCCGTCCGAGACTTCGACTCGGCCCGCCACATGCCGGACCGCGCCTCGGCACGGTTCGAGAAGCGACCTCAGATCGCTCTTCTGGGCACGGCCGAGGATGGCCCCGAAGAGTGGCTGAAGGCGGGTCAGGCGATGCAGCGGGTACTGCTCCGGGCGACCCTCGACGGCCTGTCCACCTCGCTCATGTCCCAGCCCCTGGAGTGGTCCGAACTCCGCTCCGTCATGCGGGATCCGACGTCGACGACGAGCTACGTCCACATGGTGTTCCGTCTGGGCTACGGTCCCCGGGGGTGGGCCACGCCACGCCGTCCCGTCTCCGACGTGCTCAGCTTCGGCTGATTCTCCCCTCACAGGCGGAACCAGCGTTCCTGTCCGGGTGGGACGGTGAGCCTCCGCTCGCCGGGGAGCACGACGGCGAGCGGGCCCTCGGGTGAGGCGGGAACCCGAACGGCCAGCCGCCCGGGGAGGATCCGCAGGCGCACCCCTCGATGCCGGCCGCAGCACAGAGTGAAGGTGAACCGTGGGATCTCCGCGAGTGCCACCGGAGCCACGCGAAGCCCCTCCGGTCCCGTTTCCAGGCCGGTGATCCCGCGTTCGACGAGGTCGAGAGTGCCGGCCATCGCGCCGAGGTGAACACCCTCGCCGGTCGTTCCGCCCTGGACGTCGGCCACGTCGGCGAGCAGTGCCTCCTCGCAGTAGCGCCAGGCGTCCGCGCCTTTCTGCCGGGCCAGTACCCACCCGTGGACGAGGCTGCTGAGTGTCGAGCCGTGGCTGGTGCGCCGCAGGTAGTACGAGACGGTCGCGCGCCACGTCTCGTCGTCCAGCGTGTGGCCGAGCCGGCCGAACAGACCGCACAACTCCTCGGGCCGGAAGAGATGGCCGAGCATGAGCGTGTCGGCCTGCTTCGACGCCTGATAGCGGTTGACCGTGTCGCCCTCGGCCTCCAGGATCCGATCGAGTCTGCGGATCTCGCCGTAACGGGCCCGGTACGCCTCCCAGTCGAGCTCCGCCAGCTCGCCGTACCCCTCGAACTGGCTCACCACGCCCTGATGGAACGGCACGTACAGACGGTGGGAGACGTCCTCCCAGCGGGCGAGTTCGCCGTCGTCCAGCGACAGTTGCTCCGAGAGTTCCGCGCGGCCGGCCTCGGGCAGTTCGCCGAGCAGGTCGAGGCCGCGGGCGAGCACCCAGGCGGCGGTCGCGTTGGTGTAGGCGTTGTCGTCGATCCCCGGGGTCGCGGCGTCGGGGTAGGCGTCGTGGTACTCGTCGGGTCCCACGACCCCACGGATGCGATAGCGACCGAGCGCCGGATCGAACGTGGCGGCCCCGGCCCAGTAGCGGGCGATCTCAAGGAGGATCTCCGCCCCTGCGGAGTGGAGGAACCCGCGATCGCCGGTGGCCTGGGCGTACTGCCAGGCGTTGTACGCGACGGCCGAGCCCACATGGCGCTGGAGCCGGGAGTGGTCGGCCAGCCACCGGCCCGAGCGCGGGTTGAGGTGCAGGGCCTGTGTCTCCTCACGGCCCGAGCTCGCGCTCTGCCAGGGATACATGGCCCCTTGCTGACCGGCAAGGCGGGCGGCCGCGCGGGCGGCCGGCAGCCGGCGATGCCGGTACATGAGCAGCGCCCGGGCCACCTCGGGGAAGTGGAGGTCGAGGTAGGGCAGCACGAAGAGCTCGTCCCAGAAGACATGCCCCCGGTACGCCTCACCGTGCAGCCCGCGAGCCGGCACGCCCACGTCGAGTTCCGCCGTGTGCGGGGAGAGCGTCTGCAGCAGGTGGAACACGTGCAGCCGCAGGATGCGTCCGACCTCCCCGGGCACGTGCAACTCACCCTGCTCCCACATGCGATGCCAGGCCGACTTGTGGGCCGAGAGCAGCCGGGGGAAAGCCGGAGCACGAGCGATCATGTCGAGGGCCGCGGAGTGCGGCTCGGCGGCGGGCCGGTCCAGCGAGGTACGCAGCGCCAGGGTCTTCACGACCATGGCCGAGCGGCGGGGACCGACCGGAAGGCGGTACGTCTGCACGGTGCCGACCGACGTGGCCGCCTCCCGCGCGGGCCGCACGGGACGGGTGAGCGTGCGCACGGCCATGGCGATCCTGATGCCCGGGTCGACGGTACGACAGGAGATCCAGGCGACGCCCTCGGGCTGGAATCCGGTCCGGTGGTCGGTGAGATGACGCCCGTCGAGGTGCCGGTAGCGCTCGACTCCGGCGTTGGTGACGGCGCCGTCGAGAACGGACTGCACCTCGACGTAACCGCTCCACCCGTAGGCGCGGAAGACGGTGCACTGAGCCGCCAGCCCAGGGGCCCCCATGTGAACGACGCGGATGTGGCTGACCCGCAGGCCCCGTCCGCGGGCGTCCTCGAAGAACAGACGTCGGGTGAGCACACCCGCGCGCAGGTCGAGGCTCACGTCGTAGTGGCGCAGCTCCCCTGCGTCGGGCGTCAGCCAGTCGCCGGGTGGCCCGTCGTCCGGCACGCGGCGATAGCGCAGAAGCGTCCAGTTCGGGAGGTTGACGAGGTCCTCGTTCTCCACCCGCTCGCCCTCGACGACCGAGGTGAGCCGGTCGTAGCAGCCGGCCAGATAGGTGCCCGGGTAATGCGTGGTCCCGGCGGTGCACTCGGGAGCGGAGCCCCGGGTGGCGAACCGACCGTTGCCGAGAGTGCAGAGCGCTTCGACCAACGGCTCGCGTTCCGGGTCGTACCGGTCGTAACTCCACGTCCAGCTGGTGGTCATACGCGGTCACCCCACACTCTTCGGACCAGCGTCATGAGATCGGGCACCACCAGGTCGGCACCCTGCTCCCGCAAGGGAGCGGCGGCGCGCCCCAGCGGTGTGCGATCGACACCGACGACAAGACCGAATCCGCCGCGACTGGCTGCCTCGACTCCGGCGAGTGCGTCCTCGGCGACCGCGGTCTCCTGCGGGCGGCTGCCGAGGAGGGCCGCCGCCCGCAGGAAGAGCGCGGGATCCGGCTTGCCGGCGAGGCCGAGACGGGCGGCGTCCTCGCCGTCCACGATCACGGCGAGGAAGCCGGCGAGCTCGGCGGCGCCTATCAGCGCCCGGGCATGATGGGAGGCGGACACCGCGGCGCACGGCACGCCCGCCGTGGCCAGGGCCGCGAGAGCCGGCCGGGCGTCGGTGAAGGCGGTGACGCCTTCCGTACGAAGCAGATCGACGAACGCCTGTTCCTTGTGTGCCGCGACGGCCCAGACCGTGCCGGAGCCGGGTGCGTCGTGGGGCTCTCCCGGTGGGAGGTGAAGGCCGCGGGCGCTGAGGAAGGCCGCGGCGCCGTCGTACCGGGACCTGCCGTCGACGAGCCGGCGGTACTCGGCGTCCGCGTCGAAGGGCGGCTGTGTCCCACTGCCGGGCGCCAGTTCGCCGAGGCAGGCGTCGAACGCGACCTTCCACGCCGCCGCGTGCACGACGGCGGAGTCGAGCAGAACACCGTCGGTGTCGAGAACGACACCCTCCGGCGGCCGAGAACCCCGGCCGCGGCCGTTCATCAGGCCACCGGCGGGGCAGGCAGGCTCACGGCCGTGTGCTGCGGGCCCCCCAGCGCGACCTTGATGGCACCGGTCTCGGCCGCGCGGCCGAAGACCTCGTACGCCTCCTCCATCTCATCCAGCTCGAACCGGTGGGTGACCAGTTCCTCCGACGGCAGCCGTCCGGCGGCCATCATGCGCAGCAGCAGGGGCGTGGACGAGGTGTCCACGAGTCCCGTGGTGATGGTGACGTCCTTGATCCACAGGTCTTCGAGGTGGAGGGCAGCGGGCTTCCCGTGGACTCCGATGTTGGCGACCCGACCCCCGGGCCGGACCATGCGGGTGCACATCTCGAACGCCTCCGGAACGCCGACGGCCTCCATGACGACGTCGGCGCCGAGGCCGTCGGTCAGATCCGCGACCAGCTGTTCCGGTTGCTCCCCGGTGGTCACGGTGGCGTCGGCGCCCAGGGTACGGGCGGCGGTCAGCCGCGACTCGGCCAGGTCGACGGCGATGATCCGGCCCGGGCTGTAGAAGCGGGCGGTGGTGATGGCGGCCAGACCTACGGGACCCGCGCCGACCACGACCACCGTGTCGGCGGGGCGCACGGCGCCGTTCAGCACACCTACCTCGTAGGCGGTCGGGAAGATGTCGGCGAGGAGGACGGCGTCGAAGCTGTCGATCGAGTCCGGCAGCGGGTGGACGGACAGGTCGGCGAAGGGCACCCGGACGTATTCGGCCTGTGTGCCGTCGATGGTGTGGCCGAGGATCCAGCCGCCTCCGCCGCGGCACTGTCCGTAGCGGCTCTCCCGGCAGAAGCGGCACCTGCCGCAGGCGGAGATGCAGGAGATCAGGACTCGGTCGCCCGGTCGCACCGTGCGGACGTCGCCACCTGTGTCGACCACCGTGCCGACCGCCTCGTGGCCGAGAGTCCGGCCGGGCGTCACCTCCGGCACGTCCCCCTTCAGGATGTGGAGGTCCGTGCCGCAGATGGTGACGGCGTCGACGCGAACGATCGCGTCGGCGGGGTCCTCGACGACCGGGTCGGACACGTCCTGCCAGGCGATCCGGCCCGGCCCCTGAAAGACGAGTGCCTTCATGGCGCCCACCAACTTCCTCGCGCGTCGTTGCGGTCCCCGTCCACCAGGCTCCGGGGAGTGCTCCGGCGGCGCATGGGCCGGTCGGCCCCCGAAGGGGACCGCTCGGACCCTCCTGGCCGGGTTGGTCCGGACGCGAGGGTGGAGACCGGCCCACACTCCGAAGGAGGGCTGGCCATGTCCGAGGCAGCCCCGTTCCCCGCCCCTGCCGCTCCCAGGCCGGCTCTGCTCAGCTTCCTGGGCGGCGTGGGGACGGTCACCGGAAGCAAGTTCCTGGTCGAGAGCGACCATGCCCGGATCCTCCTCGACTGCGGTCTCTTCCAGGGTTTCGCGAACCTGCGACGCCGCAACCGGGAACGTTTCGCCCGCGACGCCGCGGACGTCGACGCCGTGGTCGTCACCCACGCCCACCTGGACCACTGCGGCTACCTGCCCCGCCTGGTCCGCCAGGGCTTCCGTGGGCCGATCCTCACCAGCGCCCACACGGCCCGGCTCGCCGGGATCGTGCTCCGCGACAGCGCCCGTCTCCAGATGGAGGCCGCCCGGCATGCCGACGAACACGGCTGGCCGTTCTCGGGCGCCGATGTGCTGCTCATGGAGTCCACGTACGGCGACCGCCGCCACGACCAGGAATCCGCACGTTCGGAGTTCGCCTCCGTGATCGAGCGCGCCCTGGCTCGCCACGGCACCGTGGTGATTCCCGCCTTCGCGATCGACCGCACCGAGGTCGTCCTGCATGAACTGACCCGGCTTCGCGAAACGGGCGCCCTGCCCCGCTCGGTCCCCGTGTATGTGGACAGCCCCATGGCGCTGGCGGCCCTCGACGTCTACCGGGACGCCGTACGGGGGCGCTCCGCCGAACTGCGGCCGGAGATCCTCGCCCGTGGAGAGGCCGCGCTGAGCCCGAGCCGTTCCTCGCCGCCAGAACGGTCCAGGAGTCCATCGACATCAACAGCGCTCGAGGACCCGCCGTCATCGTCTCCTCGGCCGGGATGGCCACCGGTGGCCGCGTCCTGCACCACCTCCACCGGCTGCTCCCCGACCCGCGCAACGCGGTCGTCGTGGTCGGCTTCGCCGCAGCCGGCACCCGGGCGCGTGACCTGGTGGACGGAGCACGGGCGCTCAAGATGTTCGGCGAGTACGTGCCCGTACGGGCCGAGGTCGCCGACGTCCCCCACTTCTCGGCCCATGCCGACGCCGTACAGATCATCGACTGGCTGCGCGGCTCCCCTCCCCCGCACACCACGTACCTCGTCCACGGCGAACCGGCCGCTTCCGAGGCCCTGCGCGACCGCATCGACGGCGAGCTGGGCTGGACGGCCGTCGTCCCCCGCTCCGGTGAGAGTGTCCTGGTCCGCTGAGTTCAAGGAGATCGTCGCCGCCATGAAGCGGTGGAAGGTGACGGCCGTACCGGTCGTCGAGGGAGAAAGCCGCGTCGTCGGGGTGGTCTCCGAGGCCGATCTGCTCCTCAAGGAGGAGTTCCATGACCACGCCCTCGGTCTCGTCGAACAGATGCGCCGGCTCGACGCCACGGCCAAGGCGGGTTCCCGCCGGGCCGAGGACCTGACGACCTCGCCCGCTGTCACCGTCCGGACGAGGATCTCGCGGCCCGCCTGGCCCGCGCCGTCGAAGGCGTGGTGGACGTACGGTGCGCACCCACCGCCAAGAGCCGGACGTAGCCGTGTCCGGCCGTTCCCGTGCGGTTCACGGGGCCGCCGCGCATGCTCGAAGTATGTCTCAGGTGACCAGCACGGACCTGTACGAGGTCACGATGGCGCTCTCGTACCTGCGGGAGGGCATGCGGGCACCGGCCACCTTCAGTCTCTTCGTCCGCGATCTCCCCCCGGGCCGCGGGTTCCTCGTCGCGGCGGGGCTCGAACCGGCCCTCGACTACCTTTCCCGGTTCCGGGTGGGCCGCTCCGACGTCCTGGAGTTCGCCGAGGCGCTGCGGCGGCCGATCGAGGACCTGGAACCGCTCCATGGTCTGTCCTTCGACGGCCAGGTCCGCGCTGTGCCCGAAGGACGGCTCGTCCTCGCGGGTGAGCCGCTCCTGGAGGTCACCGCACCGCTGGCGCAGGCTCAACTCGTGGAGACGTACCTGCTGTCGCTCCTCTGCCATCAGACGACGGTCGCGTCGAAGGCGGCACGGTGTGTGCTCGGCGGCGGCGGGCGGCCCCTGGTGGACTTCTCGCTGCGCCGCACCCACGGGCCCGAGGCCGGCATGCAGGCGGCGCGCCTGTGCGCGCTGGTCGGCTTCGCCGGCACGAGCAACGTCGCCGCAGCGAACCGGTTCGGTATCCCGGCAGTCGGCACCATGGCCCACTCCTACATCGAGACCTTCAGCTCCGAGGAGGAGGCGTTCCGGGCCTTCGCCCGCACCCATCCGGGCCCGGTGACCTTCCTTGTCGACACCTACGACACCGACCGCGGCGTCGCGACCGCCGCACGCGTCCTCACAGACCTCGGGCTCGGTCCGGCCTGCGCGGTCCGGCTCGACAGCGGCGACCTGGGCTCGCTCGCCCGCCGGGCCCGTACCGCACTCGACGAGGCGGGACTCGGGGACGTGCGCATCATCGCGAGCGGCGGCCTGGACGAGTACTCCATCGCCACACTCGTACGGAGCGGGGCGCCCATCGATGTCTTCGCCGTGGGGACGAAGCTCGGCACGGCCGCCGACGCGCCCTACCTGGACGCGGCGTACAAGCTGGTCGAGTACGACGGGCGACCCGTCATGAAGCTCTCGTCGGCGAAGGTGACTGCTCCGGGCCCGAAGCAGGTCTTTCGCGGCGTCGGCCTCCACGATGTCATCGCCCTGGCGCACGAGGAACCGCCCGAAGGCAAGCAGCCGCTGCTGAGGACCGTGATGCGCGGCGGGCTCCGCACCGTGCCGCCCGACACCCTGGACGCCGCCCGCGCCCGCTTCGAGGCCGACGTCGAAGCACTGCCGGAGGAGGCCCGGCGCATCGAGGATCCGGTGCCGCCGTCGCCGGTGGTGTCGACCCGGCTGACGGCCCTCACCGCAGTCGTGCGGCACAGGCTCGAGGAGCGGACGCGCGACGGGCGGTAGCACCGGCGTCACGCCGCAGTGGCAGCGCGCCCGAAGGGGCGAGCAGGCACCGCCACCGGGCTGAGATCGAAGCCGGGGGCGGGACTCCGTCGCCGCTCGTGGGAACAGTGTCGGGATGTCGTGGCTTGCGACGCCCGCGGGCGCTGTCCTGGTGCTGTTCATCCTCCGGGACGTGTTCCACACGCTCTGGCACCCGACCCGTCACGGAGGTCTGAGCAGACTGGTGATGACGTCCATGTGGCGGCTGTCCGCCCGCCTCGGCACGAGGTGGCGGCCCGCCGGTCTCGCGGGCCCGCTCGGCATGGTGACCGTCTTCGCCACGTGGGCGCTGACCGTGGCCGTGGGATGGGCTCTCATCTACTGGCCCCACATGCCGGAGGACTTCTCGTACGCGGCCGGGCTCGTCCCGTCCGAACACGCGGGCCCGCTCGACGCCCTCTACGTCTCGCTGGTCACCTTGGCCACGCTCGGCCTCGGCGACATCGCGCCGACATCCGGCTGGCTGCGCGTGTTCGCCCCCGTCGAGGCCCTCGTGGGCTTCGTCCTGCTGTCGGCGACCGTCGCCTGGATCCTCGGCATCTACCCGGCCCTGGCCAGCCGCAGAGCGCTGGCCCTGCGGCTGTCGCACGTGCGCCGAAGCCGGGCCACCGCCCAGGCGCTCGACTCCGCCGGGGGTGCGGCGCTCCTCGACGGCCTCGCCTCGGCCCTCTCCACCCTCACGGTCGACTTCCAGCAGTACGCCGAGTCGTACTACTTCCACGACGGGAACGAGAACACGTCCCTGCCCCGGCAGCTGCCGTATGCCGTCGGCCTCGCGGACCAGGCCACCCGGGCGCATCACCCGGACGTCAGGCTCTCCGAGTCGGTCCTGCGCTGGGCACTGGAAGACCTGGCCGTCGTGCTCGACGAGCGCTTCCTGCACACGGGCGAGGGGCCAGAGCGGGTGTTCGCCTCCTATGCCGACGACCACGGGCAGCGCCAGGGGCCGGACGGCCCTCCCCAGGACGACGGATCCGGGCGATCCTGAACAGTGAGGGCCGCCGGTCGAACGCGCGAGAAAGGCAGGCTGTGCAACAACGTCGACGGTGTCGTGGAGGGCGTCGACCGGCTCAGGTACGAAGACGACGACCTGTCGAGGAAGTGACGGTCATGGAAACCCCCCGCACCCCGCACAGTCCCGTGGCGGTATCCGCCGAACTCGACAGCCGGCTGTCCCGCTGGCTGTGGCTGGTCAAGTGGATCCTGGTGCTCCCCCACTGGATCGTGCTGCTCTTCCTCTGGATCGCCTTCCTCGTCGTGACGGTGATCGCGTTCTTCGCCATCCTCTTCACCGAACGCTTCCCCCGGGGCCTGTTCGACTTCAACCTCGGCGTGCTCCGCTGGTCCTGGCGCGTGTCGTACTACTCGTACGGCGCCCTGGGCACAGACCGCTACCCGCCCTTCAGCCTGGGCCCCGAGCCCGACTACCCGGCCCGTCTGGACATCGCCTACCCGGAGCGGCTGTCGCGCTCGCTGGTGCTGGTCAAGTGGTGGCTGCTCGCCATCCCCCAGTACCTTGTGGTCGCCTTCTTCACCAGCGGCATGCACGCAGGATGGTGGAGCGGCGGACTCATCACTCTGTTGGCGCTCATCGCGGCCTTCGCCCTCGCCTTCACCGAGCGCTATCCGCGCGACCTGTTCGTCCTGATCGTCGGACTGAACCGCTGGGTCCTGCGCGTCGCCGCCTACGCGAGCCTCATGACGGACGCCTACCCGCCCTTCCGCCTCGACCAGGGCGGTACGGAGACCGCCGGGACCGAACGCGCCGCGGACAGCAGCTGACGGTCACGTCGCCCGGCGTCGGGTCACTGGGGTCGCAGGGACATGTACGGGCCCGGGCCGGCGGACGTTCTCGGGTTGTTCCCCCACCGCGGGTGCGAGGGACTGCGGGTTCGCGCCGTACCGGGCGGCGACGGACGGTTCCTGGGCCGGCCCGGTGGTGGTGGCCCGGACCTGGTGACGGTGGGCGTCGAGATCGTTGGGGGTGGCCGGCCGATGGATCCACGACACCGGTCAGCGGGCGGCGCCGAGTTCCGTTCCGATGTGGTGCGCCCATTCCCGGATACGTTCCGGATTGCGGAAGTCGCCGCCCTTTCCACGACTCACCAGGTGCCGGACGACCGGGTCCGACGTCTCGGCGGACATGGATCCACCGAAGGTCATGTGCCCGCGAGCACCGAGCTTCCTCATCCGCCGGGCCACTCCTCGTACGGGCGGGACGACCGCGTCGAAGCCGTCCTCCCGGAGCGTCCGGCCGATCTCTTCGGCGATTCCGGCGGTCGCGCCGGCCTTGCTGCCGTAGGCGACCAGGACGCGCTTGGGGTTCATGATCGGGCTCCCTGGGCCGGCCTGGCGGTCCGCTTCACCTGAATGGTCCGTACGGCGTTGGTCTCCTCCTCATCGGGCATCGGGACACGGATGGCGAGGATGCCGTCCGCGTACGACGCCTCGACGTCGTCGGCGGGGATCGTGGCCGGGAGGCGCACGGTCCTGCGGAACGATCCGTAGCGGAACTCCGAGTGCTCCTTGTCCTCCTTGGTCTCGCTGTGCTCCGCGCTCACCGTGATGAGGTTGTCGTCGACGGTGATCGAGATGTCCTCGTCCGGGTCCATGCCCGGCAGCTCGGCTCGCAGCACGTACACGCCGTCGCCGCTGGTCATCTCGACCGGGATGGAGTGGGCGGCCGACGCGGGTCGCCACCCGGGCACGCCGGGGAACTCCCGGTTGAACCAGTCGTTGAAATCGGGGAAGAGGCTGCGCCTGCGTTCCACCTTGCCTCCGGCCATTGTTCTGCTCCTCGTGTACAGGGCCCAGGCCGGTCGCCGTGGACCCGAGTCGTGCGGACAGGCGGCGGATCGGGTCGTGGAGCCCGGTCCGACTCCCTAGCCCCATCGTCCGCCCGCGAGGTCGCGTGGCGCAGTGGCCAAGGGGGCTGTCCGATGGGGCCGAACGGGCCGCACCGGGAGGGGACCGACCGGCCCATGGCCCCGCAGCTCTTTCGGTGGTGTCAGCGGCCGATCCTGTCGGTCGTACCGGAACGGGACCGGTCAGCCCAACCTGGATCGCCGATCCGACGCTCACGCTGCGGGAGGGGGACGGACGGCACGCAGGCGCGCCTCTCGCAGGCTCGCCTCCTCGACCGCGAAGGCGACCGCGGCCCGTGAGGACTCGCTTCCGTCCACGCCGACAACGAGGGTCGGTGGGTGCACGGCGGTGTGCTCAGGTGCGCGGACCACGACGACGGGAGAGCGGGCCCGCGCCGTGAGCGGGACGACCACGGAGCTCTCACCGAATATCTCGCCCGCCCTGCCGAGACGACGCGAGCCGACGACGACGAGTGCGGAGTGCTCCGCCATGTCGCGCAGCACGGTCGCCGGCACACCGTTCACACGTTCCGTCACGGTCCGCAGACCGTGGTGCAGTTTCCGGACGAGGTCCTCCGCGTTCACGATCGCCGACTCCGCGCGGATACGCAGGGGCCAGCGCGGCGAACGCGTCCCCGTCGGCCGACCGCGCTCGCCGACACCGCGTCCCAGTTTGATCGGCTCGATCAACCGAGGAAGCTCAGCCGCACCTGACGCTCCGGGTTGTCCTTGTTCGTGTCGACGAGACAGATCGACTGCCAGGTGCCCAGCTCCAGGCGGCCGCCCAGGACCGGGAGGGTCGCGTGGGGTGGGACCAGGGCGGGGAGGACGTGGTCGCGGCCGTGGCCCGGGGAGCCGTGGCGGTGTTGCCAGCGGTCGTCGGCCGGG
This sequence comes from Streptomyces sp. NPDC001927, assembly GCF_053594455.1. Classification (NCBI taxonomy): domain Bacteria; kingdom Bacillati; phylum Actinomycetota; class Actinomycetes; order Kitasatosporales; family Streptomycetaceae; genus Streptomyces; species Streptomyces sp. NPDC001927. The sequence goes on from NZ_JBSFEN010000003.1 coordinate 456,876, forward strand.
AGGAGGTGGTGGAGCGCCGTCAGGAGGTCGGTGTCGCTGCCCGCGCCGGTTTCGAGGATGGCCAGGCCGGCCGTGGCGTGGGGGACGAAGAGGTTGAGGAGGCCGTCCTGGGCCGGGGCGGTCTCGGTGAGGAAGTCCGCGCAGGCTCGGGTCAGGTCGGTGACCGTCTCCGAGGAGCCGGTGGTGAGCGTCAGGACGCGGGTGCTGAAGGTCGACATGGGGCCATCCTGCCGCTCACAGCGCGGGACGGCGCGTCCACGCTCCGAGACGGCGTTGACCGCCACCGGAACGAGTCGCTACGTTCGCGCCATGTTGCGTACAGCCCTGCTCACCACGCGCGGTCACATCGACCTGCTGCGGGTGGCCTCCGCCGCGTGTCGTCGCGGCTGCTGACGCCCTCTCACACCCTGAGTTCTCCGCGCTGACCCCCCTCGTCGCCCGCCGTTTCCGGCGCGTGCGCGGGCGCTGACGCGTACTCATTCGTCTCCCCTCCCTTTTCCTCCCTGCGGAGTGACCTCATGACGGTCGGCCATGCCCCGCCCGCTTCACTGCCGGACATATCCCCTGTTTCGCCACTTGAGGAGGTGACCCCCGACGCTCGCGGCGGTTCCGGGTGGCTCGCGCGCACGCCGCGCTGGTTGCGGCGGGCCGTCGGGCCCCTGCTGTTGCTCGTCACCTGGCAGGTGCTCAGTTCGGCCGGCGTTCTGCCCGCCGACGTGCTCGCCTCCCCCGGGACCATCGCCCGCGCCGGTGGAGAGCTGATCGCCGACGGCACCCTGCCGCACGCCATGGGCGTCTCGCTCCAACGCGTCGCCGTCGGGCTGCTGTTGGGCGGCACGATCGGGGTGTCGCTCGCGCTGGTCTCGGGGCTCTCGCGGCTCGGCGAGGATCTCGTCGACGCGACCGTGCAGATGCTGCGGACCGTCCCCTGGGTGGGGCTCATCCCGCTGTTCATCATCTGGCTGGGCATCGGTGAGGCGCCCAAGGTGGCGCTCATCGCGCTCGGTGTCGCCTTCCATCTGTATCTGAACGTGTACGCCGGCATCCGGGGCGTCGACGCCCAACTGGTCGAGGCCGGGGAGTCGTTGGGGCTCAAACGCTGGGGGCTGATCCGGCACGTGGTGCTGCCCGGGGCGCTGCCGGGCGCCATGACCGGGCTGCGGTACTCCCTCGCGACCGCGTGGCTCGCGCTCGTCTTCGGGGAGTCGATCAACGCCGACGCCGGCATCGGCTTCCTGATGAACCAGGCGCGGGAGTTCTTCCGTACCGACGTCATCGTCGTCTGCCTCGTCGTCTACGCCTTCCTCGGCCTGCTGGCCGACGCCGTCGTCCGTACTCTCGAAAGGCTGCTGCTGCAATGGCGACCGACCTTCACCGGGCAGTGACCGTCGAGGGGCTGACCCGCTCCTTCGACGGCCGTCCCGTCATCGACGACCTCGATCTGACCCTGCGGGCGGGCGAGTTCACCGCGCTCCTCGGACACAGCGGCTGCGGCAAGTCCACGTTGCTTCGGGTCCTCGCGGGGCTCGACCGGGAGATCTCCGGGACCGTCCTCGTGCCCCGGCGCCGGGCGGTCGCCTTCCAGGCGCCCCGTCTGATGCCGTGGAAGCGGGTGTGGCGCAACGTGCTCCTCGGGCTGCCCGGCAGGCCCGAACGGTCCGTCGCCGAAAGGGCGTTGGAAGAGGTCGGGCTCAGCCATCGCTCGGGCGCCTGGCCCAAGACCCTGTCCGGCGGTGAGGCCCAGCGCGCCTCGCTCGCCCGCGCCCTCGTCCGGGAACCCGACCTCCTGCTGCTCGACGAGCCGTTCGGGGCCCTCGACGCGCTCACCCGAATCAAGGCCCAGCGTCTGGTAGCCGAGTTGTGGCAGCGGCGTGGGTGCGCGGTCCTCCTCGTGACGCACGACGTCGACGAGGCGCTACTCCTCGCCGACCGCGCCCTGGTGATGCGGGACGGCGTCATCGCGTACGACACGCCCGTCGCCCTCGACCGCCCCCGCGCCGCCGGCGACCCCGCCTTCGCAGCCCTGCGCTCCCGTCTCCTCGCCGAGCTCGGCGTCGAGGCCGAGCTCCCCGCCGTCCACCAAGCCGCCTGACCTCCGCGACCCGAGAGACCCGAGAGACCTCCATGAAGCGCTCACTCCTGCCCGCCGTCCTCCTCCTTCCCCTCGCGCTGCTCGCCTCCGCCTGCTCCTCCCCCTCGTCAGCCGACTCGGGATCCAACTCCGACGGCAAGGGCTCCGTCGTCCTCAACGTCGGCGACCAGAAGGGTGGTTCGGAGGCCGTCCTGCGGGCGGCCGGCGAACTCGACGATCTGCCCTACCGCATCCAGTGGTCGACCTTCACCTCCGGACCACCGCTCCTGGAGGCGGTCAACGCCAAGGCCGTCGACATCGGTTCGGTCGGCAACACCCCGCCCGTGTTCGCCGCCGGCGCCGACTCGAAGATCACCGTGGTCGCCGCCACGCACAGCGACTCGGCCGGCGAGGCGATCCTCGTGCCGAAGGATTCGCCGATCCGCACCCCCAAGGAGCTGAAGGGCCGTACGGTCGCCGTCGCCCAAGGCAGCTCCGCCCACTACCAGTTGGTCGCCTCGCTCAAGCAGGCGGGGCTCACGCTCGACGACATCAAGGTGACCCTGCTCCAGCCCGCCGACGCGCTCGCCGCGTTCACCAGCGGCAAGGTCGACGCGTGGGCCGTCTGGGACCCGTACACCTCGCAGGTCCTCGCCAACGGCAAGGCGCGGATCCTGACCGACGGCCGGGGCGTGGTCAACGGGCTCGGATTCTCGGTCGCCTCGCCCGCCGCGCTCGCCGACAAGGAGAAGGCCGCCGCGATCGGCGACTTCATCGACCGGCTGCGGCGCGCCCAGGACTGGGTCTACGACCACCCGGACGTCTGGGCCAAGGTGTGGGCGAAGGAGACCGGGCTGCCCTACGAGGTGGCGCTCGCCGCCGTGAAGCGCAGCAGCGGCACCCGGATCGCGGTCGCGCTCGACAAGGAGGCCATCGCCTCCGAGCAGGCGATCGCCGACACCTTCGCCGAACTGAAGCTGATCCCACGGAAGTTCGACTTCGCCGACTACGTCGACACCCGCTTCAACAAGAACCTGCCGCCGTCCACCACCGCGCCGCGCGGCTACGGAAAGGGATCCACCTCATGACCGTCCATCTGCACTGGTTCCTGCCGACCGGCGGCGACGGCCGTACGCTCGTCGACCGGCACGCCTACACCGACGGCGGCATCACCCGGTCCCGTGCCGTGACCGGCGTACGCGCCCCCGACATCGACTATCTGACCCAGATCGCCAAAGCCGCCGAGCAGTTGGGCTTCGAGGCCGTCCTGACCCCGACCGGCACATGGTGCGAGGACGCCTGGCTGACGACGGCGGCGCTCGCCCAGCACACCGAGCGACTCAAGTTCCTGGTGGCGTTCCGTCCTGGCGTGATCTCGCCCGTCCTCGCGGCACAGATGGCCGCCACGTATCAGCGGATCACTCGGGGGCGGCTGCTGCTCAACGTCGTGACGGGCGGCGACTCGGTGGAGCAGCGGCGCTTCGGCGACCACCTTGACCACGACCGGCGCTATGCCCGCACGGCCGAGTTCCTGAAGGTCGTGCGCGGGGCGTGGACCGGGCAGCCGTACGACTTCGAGGGCGAGCACTACCAGGTGGAGGGCGCGCTGACCGCCCTGCCGCCGGACCCCCTGCCGGAGATCTTCTTCGGTGGCTCGTCGGCGGCGGCCGGGCCGGTCGCGGCGGAGCACGCGGACGTGTATCTGACCTGGGGCGAGCCGCCGTGGCAGGTCAAGGAGAAGATCGACTGGATCCGGAAGCTCGCCGAGGAGCGCGGACGCGAGGTGCGGTTCGGCATCCGGCTGCACACCATCTCCCGGGACTCCGCACGCGAGGCGTGGACGGTGGCGGACCGGCTGCTGTCCGACCTCGACGCGGAGACGATCGCGGCCGCGCAGCAGACGCTCGGCCGCAGCGAGTCGGTCGGTCAGCAGCGGATGCTGGCGCTGCACGGCGGCGGCTCGCTCGACCGGGACAAGCTGGAGATCGCGCCGAACCTGTGGGCGGGCGTCGGTCTCGTACGGGGTGGGGCCGGCACCGCGCTCGTGGGCAGCCACGCCGATGTGGCCGACCGGATCGAGGAGTACCACGACCTCGGGGTGGAGCACTTCGTGCTCTCCGGCTACCCGCATCTGGAGGAGGCGTACTGGTTCGGGGAGGGCGTGACCCCCGAACTCGCGGCGCGCGGTCTCCTGCCGAGGATCCCCGCGTCACCGCTGCTCGGCGTGCCGGCCGCCAACGGGCGCCCGGCGTCCGCGCCCGGCGGCGCCCCGCTGCTCCTGGCGGGCGGCGGGCGGTAGCGCCGAGCGGTGGACGGCGGGTGAGAGACGCGGTGCCCGGTGTCCCCTTCTGGGGTGGGGGACACCGGGCACCGCCCGCGGCAGCGACGAGGGCGGGAAGATCCTCGGCCCCTCCACGGTTAGTGGAATCGTGAACGATTTCGGGGTACGAGACGTGGACGTGGTCGTCATCGGTGCGGGCCAGGCCGGGCTCTCCGCCGCCTACCACCTGCGCCGCACCGGCCTGGTCCCCGACCGGGACTTCGTCGTCGTCGACCACGCCCCGCGCCCCGGCGGCGCCTGGCAGTTCCGCTGGCCCTCGCTCACGTACGGCAAGGTCCACGGCATGCACGCGCTGCCCGGCATGGAGCTGACCGGCGCCGACGACCGCCGGCCCTCGTCCGAGGTGATCGGCGCGTACTTCGCGGCGTACGAGGACCGCTTCGACCTGCGCGTCCACCGACCGGTGGAGGTGCGCGCCGTCCGTGAGGGCGAGGGCGGCCGGCTGCTCGTGGAGACCTCGGAGGGGACGTACGCCACCCGCTCGCTGATCAACGCGACCGGCACCTGGGACCGCCCCTTCTGGCCCCGCTACCCGGGCCAGGAGACCTTCCGCGGCCGTCAGCTGCACACCGCGAACTACCCGGGGCCCGAGGAGTTCGCAGGTCAGCGGGTGATTGTCGTGGGCGGCGGAGCGTCCGGGACCCAGCACCTGATGGAGATCGCCGAGGTCGCGGCGGAGACCACCTGGGTGACGCGGCGCGAGCCCGTCTACCGCGAGGGCCCGTTCGACGAGACGGTCGGCCGGGCGGCGGTCGCGCTGGTCGAGGAGCGGGTACGGAAGGGGCTGCCGCCGCAGAGCGTCGTCTCCGTCACGGGCCTGCCGCTCACCGACGCCATCCGCGAGGCCCGCCGAAGCGGTGTCCTCGACCGGAACCCCATGTTCGACCGCATCACCCCGACCGGTGTGGCCTGGGCCGACGGCCGGACCGTCGACGCCGACGTGATCCTCTGGGCCACCGGCTTCCGCGCCGCGATCGACCACCTGGCCCCGCTCCGCCTCCGCGAGTCGGGCGGCGGCATCCAGGTGGAGGGGACGCGGGCGGTACGGGACGAGCGCGTCCATCTCGTCGGGTACGGGCCTTCGGCCTCGACGATCGGCGCCAACCGGGCCGGGCGCGCGGCCGTCACCGAGATCCGCCGCCTCCTGGAGCGGCAGCCGGAGCCAGTGGCCGTACCGTAAGACGCGGATCAGCCCTCTCCCCTGGCCGCACGGCGAACGAGGTTGAACTCCTCGACGTTCCTCTGGTGTTCGGCGTAGTCGGCGGTGAACCGGGTGTCCCCCGGCTGCACGGTCACGAAGTACAGCCAGTCGCCCTTGGCCGGTTCGATGGCGGCCGTCATCGCCTGCTCCCCCGGGTTCCCGATCGGGGTGGGCGGGAGGCCGGTGCGCTCGTAGGTGTTGAAGGGGCTCTCGATCTTGGTGTCCGCGTGCGTGGTGTCCACGGTGGAACGGCCCAGGGCGTAGTTCAGGGTCGAGTCCATCTGGAGCGCCATGCCCCGGGCGAGCCGGTTGTAGACGACCCGGGCGACCTTGCCCATGTCCTCGGTGGTGTCGGCCTCCGCCTGGACGATGCTCGCGATGATCACCGTCTGGTGCACGCTGACGCCGTTGCGCTGGGCGCCCGCGGTGATGCGCTCGGCGCCGAAGCGCTTGCCGGCCGTCTGGACCATGTAGCGGAGCAGGCTCTCCGGGGTGGTCGCCGACACGACCGGATAGGTCGCGGGGAAGAGGTACCCCTCGGGGTTTCCCGCGGCGGCGCCCGGCAGACCCAGGGGGGTGGCCGGGGTGTCGGCGGCCTTGCGGGTGGTGCCCGCGGCGAGGCCGAGGGAGCGGTCGACGGCTGTGTAGACCTGTCCGGCCCGCCAGCCTTCGGGGATGAGGAGGGTCCGCTGTTTCTCGGGGGCGGGCTTCTCCTGGCCGCCGAGGAGCAGCAGCAGGGGGACGGTGATCGCCGCGGCCACGGCGACGGCGGCGCCGATGAGCAGGGCGATCCGGCCGCGCCGCGTGAGCCGGGGCCGGCGACGGTGTTCGGGCTGCCAGGACCGGTACGTCATGGGCGCACGCTAACCCGGCCCGCCCACGAATCCGGGGAGCCCCGCACACGCGGCGGCGCCGCCGGCCCCCTGGGACGGGGGACCGACGGCGCCGCTTTCTCCTGCCGGGCGAACCGGGCGGAAGGGTCGGACGGAACAGCCGTCAGACGAGCCAGCCCAGGAAGTGGAAGACGCCGGCGAGCAGGTTGGTGATGACGTTCATGGTGGTGCTTCTCCTTGTGCAAAGTGGATCTGTGGGACAGTGCGCGGTCGCGGTCTGCAGCCCGTCGCTTGCGCACCGTAATCATCAGCTGCCACAAGGGAGTTGAGCAACGAATCCGGGAACGATCACACGTTCTGGGGAACAACCGCTCCCACGTTCGCGTGTTCGTCTCTGCGCACCAGGGCTGCGTACCGGCCGTCGCGGGCGAGGAGTTCCTCGTGGGTGCCGCGCTCGGCGATCCGGCCCGCGTCGAGGACCACGATCTGATCGGCGTCCCGGACGGTGGAGAGACGGTGGGCGATGGTGATCGTGGTACGTCCGGCGGAGAGGGCGTCGATGGCCTGCTGGACGGCGTGTTCGGTACGGGTGTCCAGGGCGCTGGTCGCCTCGTCGAGGATGAGCACGGGCGGGTCGCGCAGGATGGTGCGGGCGATGGCGAGGCGCTGCTTCTCGCCGCCCGAGAAGCGGTAGCCGCGCTCGCCGACGAGGGTGTCGTACCCGTCGGGCAGGCCGGCGATGTGGTCGTGGATCTGCGCGGCGCGGGCGGCCTCGTGGATCTCCTCGTCGGTGGCGTCGGGCTTGGCGAAGCGCAGGTTGTCGGCGACCGACGCGTGGAAGAGGTACGTCTCCTGGGAGACCACGCCGACCGCGCGGGCGAGGGTGTCGAAGTCGAGCTCGCGGACGTCGACGCCGTCGAGGAGGACCCGGCCGCCGGTCACGTCGTAGAGCCGGGGGACGAGGTAGCTGAGCGTGGACTTGCCGGATCCGGTGGGGCCGACCACGGCGAGGCTGCCGCCGGCCGGAACGGTCAGGTCGACGGCGTCGAGCGTGGGCCGGCCCGCGTTCTCGGGGTCGTAGCGGAAGTCCACGTTCTCGAAGGTGACCTCGCCGCTGATCTTCGGGAGCCGGACCGGGTCGGCGGGCTCGGTGATGGAGACGGGCAGGTCGAGGTATTCGAAGATCCGCTGGAAGAGCGCGAGCGAGGTCTGCATCTGGACGCCGGTGGAGAGCAGGCTCACGGTCGGCCGGAAGAGGCCCTGCTGGAGCGAGACGAAGGCGACCAGGGTGCCCAGCGAGATGGCGGGGCCGCCGGTCTGGAGGGCGAGGCCCGCGGCCCAGTAGATCAGCGCGGGCATGGCGGCCATGACGATGCCGATGGTGGACATCCGCCAGCGTCCGGCCATGGAGGAGCGCACTTCGAGGTCGACGAGGCGCTCGGACTCTTCGGCGAAGGACCTGGTCAGCGAGTCGGAGCGGCCCATGGTGCGGCCGAGGAGGATGCCGCTGACGGAGAGCGACTCGGTGACGGTCGCGGCCATGACGGCCATCTGCTTCTGCCGCTGCGTGGTGATCTTCTTGCGCTCGCGGCCGACGCGGCGGCTGATCCAGACGAAGACCGGCAGCAGGAGCAGCGAGACGACGGTGAGCCGCCAGTCGAGCGCGAGCATCGCGACGACGGTGGCGACGACGGCGGTGAGGTTCGAGACGAGGGAGGTGGCGGTCGAGGTGACCGTCGCCTGCATGCCGCCGATGTCGTTGGCGATCCGGGACTGAACCTCGCCGGTGCGCGTGCGGGTGAAGAAGGCAAGCGGCATCCGCTGCAGCTGGCCGTAGACCGCGGTGCGCAGGTCGTGCATCACGCGCTGGCCGACGGTGGTGGAGATCAGCGTCTGGAGCACGCCGAAGACGCTGGTCATCACGGCGGTGACGATCATGCCGAGGGCGAGCAGGCTGAGCAGCCCGGTGCGGCCCTGCGGGATCGCGACGTCGAGGATCTCCTTGAGCAGGAAAGGTGACGCCACCGACACCAGCGACGAGGCGCCGACGAGCAGGCCGACGAGCGCGAGCCGCCCGCGGTAGGGACGGAAGAGCCGCAGGATGCGCCGCGTCTGGGCGGGCTCCTTCGGCTGCGTGGCATCACGGGGCGGGGGCGTCCATTCGGACTCTTCATGGATACGCATGGGCTCCTACGACGGTGTGAGAGGTCAGGACGATCAGATCATAGCTCACTGTTACCTATACTCACAATGAACCAGGTCCTGATATTGTTCCCCCATGAACAGCCCCGACGCCGACGGCCTCCTCGCCGAGCAGCTCCTCCGCCTCACCCGCCGGCTGCAGCGCAGCCAGAAGCGGCTGCTCGAGCCGGTCGGCATCACCCCCGCCCAGTCCCGGCTGCTGCGCACGGTCTCGCATTACGAGCAGCCGCCCCGGATGGCCGATCTCGCCGAGCGCCTGGAGGTGGTCCCGCGGGCCGTCACTAGTCTCGTGGACGGTCTGGAGGCCGCGGGGCGGGTCCGCCGTGTGGCCGATCCGACGAACCGACGGGTCATCAGGATCGAGCTGACGGACACCGGTCGGGAGACGCTGCGCGCGTTGCGCAGCGCGCGTCGCGCGGCCGCAGAGGACATTCTTGCTCCATTGACCGTCGACCAGCGCGAGGTGCTCGGAGGTCTGCTGTCCGCTCTGGTCGACCACGTGCCGGAGCGCCGCTGCTGACCGCTCGGGTGCCGGGAGCGCCGAGGGGAGCCGTGACATGCCACTGCTGGAGCCGAACCCGCAGGCCCTGCGCCCCGGTACGGAGCGCACTCCCGCCCCCGACCGGGTTCCCGACCTCCAGTCCCGGGGCACCCCGCGCCGACTGCGGGAGGAGCTGGTCGCGCTCCTCGGCCCCGAGAAGGTCCTCTCGAAGATCTCCGACCTCGTGCGGTACGCCTCCGACGCCAGCCCCTACCGCTTCGTGCCGCAGGTCGTCGTGGTCGCGGAGGACATCGACGACATCTCCGCCGTCCTGTCGTACGCCCACGGCAAGGGCCGCGAGGTGGTGTTCCGGGCGGCCGGGACCAGTCTGAACGGGCAGGCGCAGGGCGAGGACATCCTCGTCGACGTGCGGCGGCACTGGGTCGGTGTCGAGGTCCTCGACGACGGCGCCCGCGCCCGGATCCGCCCCGGCACCACCGTCGTCCGGGCCAACGCGGCCCTCGCCCGGTACGGCCGGGTCCTCGGCCCCGACCCGGCGAGCGCCGTCGCCTGTACGATCGGCGGGGTCGTCGCCAACAACGCCTCGGGCATGACGGCGGGGACGACCAGGAACTCGTACCGTACGGTCTCCTCCCTCACCGTCGTCCTGCCGAGCGGGACCGTCGTGGACACCGGCGACCCGGCCGCCGACGAGGAGCTCGCCCGCGCCGAGCCCCGCCTCTGCGCGGGGCTGCTGGAGCTGAAGGCCGAGATCGAGGCGGACGCGGAGCTGGTGGACCGGATCCGCGCCAAGTACGCCATCAAGAACACCAACGGCTACCGCCTGGACGCCTTCCTGGACGGCGCGACGCCGGTGGAGATCCTGCGCGGGCTCATGGTCGGCTCGGAGGGCACGTTCGGCTTCATCTCCGAGGTCGTCTTCGACACGCTCCCGTTGGACCGCCAGGTCTCCACGGCGCTGCTCTTCTTCCCCTCGCTGACCGCCGCTGCCGCCGCCGTGCCGCGCTTCAACGAGGCCGGGGCGCTCGCGGTCGAGCTGATGGACGGCAACACGCTGCGGGCCTCGGTCAGCGTCGCGGGCGTGCCCACCGACTGGGCGGAGCTGCCCAAGGAGACGACGGCGCTCCTGGTGGAGTTCCGCGCCCCGGACACCGCGGCGCAGGAGGCGTACGAGCGGGCGGCCGCCGCCGTTCTCGCGGAGCTCGAGCTCGTCGCGCCCGTCGCGTCGGTGGACAACGCGCTCACCCGCGACCCCGGCAGGATCGCCGGGTACTGGAAGGCCCGCAAGGCGTTCGTGACGGCGGTGGGCGGCTCCCGGCCCTCCGGTACGACGCTGATCACGGAGGACTTCGCCGTGCCGCCGGCCCGGCTCGCCGAGGCCTGCGCCGACCTCCTGGAGCTGCAGTCCCGGCACGGCTTCGACGCGGCCGTGGCCGGTCACGCCGCCCACGGCAATCTGCACTTCCTGCTGGCCTTCGACGCCGGCGACCCGGCGGACGTGGAGCGGTACGCCGCGTTCATGGACGAGTTCTGCAAGCTGACGGTCGAGCGGTTCGACGGCTCGCTCAAGGCCGAGCACGCGACCGGCCGCAACATCGCCCCGTTCCTGGAGCTGGAGTGGGGGCCGAGGGCGACGGAGCTGATGTGGCGGATCAAGGAGCTCGTCGACCCCGACGGGGTGCTGGCCCCGCGGATCGTCCTCGACCGCGACCCGCAGGCCCATCTCCGGGGCCTGAAGACGATCCCGCGGGTCGAGGACATCGCCGACCCGTGCATCGAGTGCGGCTTCTGCGAACCGACGTGTCCCAGCCAGGATCTGACGACGACTCCGCGGCAGCGCATCGTGCTGCGCCGGGAGGTGATGCGCCAGGCCGACGGCTCCGCCGTCGAGGCGAACCTCCTGGAGGCGTACGGCTACGACGCCGTGGACACCTGCGCCGGCGACTCCACCTGCAAGCTGGCCTGCCCGGTCGGGATCGACACCGGGGCGCTGATGAAGGAGTTCCGCCATCAGCGGCACTCGACGCGCGAGGAGCGGATCGCGGCGCTCGCGGCCAGGAACTTCCGGGCCGTGGAGGCCTCGGCGCGGCTCGCCGTCGCGGCGGCCGACCGGATCGGCGACCGGATCCTGGGGGCGGCGACCGGTCTGGCGCGCAAGGTGGTCCGGCCCGATCTCGTACCGGAGTGGCTGCCGGAGATCCCGGGCGCGGCCGGCCGCCGGCTCCCCCGGACGCACCGCCCGGCGGCCGTCGCCGTGTACTACCCGGCCTGTGTGAACCGGATCTTCGGTGGCCCTCAGGGGCGGCGGGGGCCGTCGCTGCCGGAGGCGGTGGTGGCGCTCTCCGGCCGGGCGGGCCGGCCGGTGTGGATCCCGGACGACGTGGCCGGTACGTGCTGCGCGACGATCTGGCACTCCAAGGGGTACGAGCGGGGCAACGAGGTGATGGCCAACCGGATCGTGGAGGCGGCCTGGGGCTGGACGGCGGGCGGGCGGCTGCCGCTGGTGGTCGACGCGTCCTCGTGCACGCTCGGCATCGCCGATGAGGTGGTGCCGTATCTCACGGACGACAACCGGGAGTTGCACGCGGCGCTGACCGTCGTCGACTCCCTGGTCTGGGCGGCGGACGAGCTGCTGCCCCGGCTCGACGTGCGTCGCACGGTGGAGTCGGCGGTGGTGCACCCGACCTGCTCGATGCGGCATCTGGGGGACGAGGAGCAGCTGACGGCGCTCGCGCGGGCGTGCGCCGAGGAGGTCGTCGTACCGGCCGACGCGGGCTGCTGCGCCTTCGCGGGCGACCGGGGCATGCTGCATCCGGAGCTGACGGCCTCGGCGACCGCCCGTGAGGCGGCCGAGGTGACGGCGCGTCCGTTCGCTCTCCATCTGTCGGCCAACCGGATGTGCGAGATCGGCATGGACCGGGCGACGGGCCGGAGCTATCAGTCGGCCCTGCTCGCCCTGGAGCGCGCGACGCGTCCCTGACGGCGCGTCACCCTTTTGCCGACGGATGACGAGGTCCCTTGCCCCATGTGGGTGAGGGACCCTTGTCGTCCGCATGGTCCGGCGACGCGGAATGGAAGAGTCCAACCACCCGTCGCAAGAGTCCAATCCGCACCCTTGCGCACCACCAGTCCCTGCGGCCAGGGTCCTGAGCGGGATTCATGAGCCAGCCGTGCACACAGCTACTGGAGGTTCCATGAACGACAACGCACCGCAGCCGCCGAGCCGCCGCTCCGTTCTGCGGACCACGGCCGGGGTCGCGGGAGCGGGCATCGGCCTCGGCGCCCTGGGCACCGGAAGCGCCGAGGCCGCCGCGCCGGAGACGGCCACCGCCGCCGCGCAGCCCGCCGGGCAGACCGCCGGGACGCCCCGTCGCAGAGGCGCCACCATGGCGAACGTCCCCTTCACCAAGCGCTCCACGGTCCGGGTCGGGATCGTCGGCCTCGGCAACCGGGGCGACAGCGTGATCGATCTCTTCCTCGTCCTCCCCGGGGTGCGGGTGGTCGCGGTCTGCGACCCGGTCCGCGACAAGACGGAGCGCGCCGCCGCCAAGGTCGTCGCCGCCGGACAGCCGTCGCCGGCCGTGTACACCAACGGCGAGGACGACTACGAGAACCTCTGCAAGCGCACGGACATCGACTTCGTCTATGTGGCGACGCCGTGGGAGCTCCACTTCGAGATGGCGAAGGCCGCCCTGCTGAACGGCAAGCACGTCGGCGTGGAGTGTCCGGTCGCGATGACGCTCAAGGACCTGTGGGAGCTGGTCGACCTCTCCGAGCAGACCCGCCGCCACTGCATGCAGCTGGAGAACTGCTGCTACGGCCGCAACGAGATGCGCGTCCTGCGGATGGCGCACGCGGGCAGGTTCGGCGAGCTGCTGCACGGTGCGGGGGCGTACAACCACGATCTGCGCGAGCTGATGTTCTCGTCGACGTACTACGAGGGCCCGTGGCGCCGGCTCTGGCACACCCGGCTGCGCGGCGACCTGTACCCGAACCACGGCTTCGGTCCGGTCGCCAACTACATGGACGTCAACCGGGGCGACCGGGTGGTCAGCATCAGCAGCTTCGGCACCCCGGCGCTCGGGCTCGCCGACTACCGGGCGAAGCACATGCCGGCGGGCGACCCTAGCTGGAAGGAGTCGTACATCGGCGCCGACCGGACGATCAGCCTGGTCCAGACGGCGAAGGGTCGCGTGATCCGCCTGGAGCACGATGTCTCGACCCCGCACCCGTACAGCAGGATCAACAGCCTGGGCGGCACGCTGGGCGTGTTCGAGGACTATCCGGAGCGGATCTATCTGGAGCCGGACCACCAGGGGCACCAGTGGGGCGACTTCGCGGCGTACGCGCAGGAGTTCGACCACTGGCTCTGGAAGGAGCACGCCAATCCGCCGGGCGGTCACGGCGGGATGGACTACATGATGATCTACCGGCTGATGCAGTGCATGCGGCTCGGTCTGGTCCCCGACTTCGACGTCTACGACGCGGCCACCTGGACGGCCCCAGTGCCGCTCAGCCACGACTCGATCAAGGCCAACGGCGCGCCGCAGGCGATCCCCGACTTCACCCGCGGCGAGTGGACGAAGGCCCGTTCCGGTATGGACTCGGTGAAGCCCGCCTAGGACGACGAGGGCCGCACCCGCTCCGGGAGCGGGTGCGGCCGTCTCTGCCGCGGGGAGGCGACAGATCAGGGGGTACGGCCGGTCACGCCGTGTGCAGGGTCAGCCCGTAGCGGCCCAGGATCTCGTTGACCGGCTGGAACCAGGTGTTGCCGCCCGAGGAGCAGTTGCCCCAGCCGCCGGACGTCACGCCCTGGGCCTGGTCGCCGGTGATGAACGAGCCACCCGAGTCGCCGCCCTCGGCGCAGACGTCGGTGCGAGTCATCTGATGGACCGCGCCCACGTCGTAGTTGACGGTCTCGTTCTTGCCGAGCACCGTGCCGCAGTGCCACTTGGTCGTGGAGCCGGAGCGGCAGATGGAGGAGCCGACCGGGGCCTCCCACGAGCCGCGCACCAGCCGGTCCGAGGTCTGCCCCCAGCCGAGCACGACGGGCACGGTCCACCAGCCGTAGCCGGTGCTCACCCACGCCATGTCGTCGCCGGGGAACGAGGAGCCCTGGAACCAGCCCATGTCGGAGCCGTCCCAGCCGCGCACGAAGGTGCCGGGGGTGCCGCAGTGCCCGGCCGTGACGAAGCCGCCGTACACCGAGAAGCCGATGGAGCAGCGGTACTGGTGGGTGTAGTACGGGTCTCCGCCGACGGTCCCGGCGGCGAAGGTGGTCGGCGTCGCGTTCACCGTCTCGACCCGTACGGGTCCGGCGGCGCGGGCGCGGTCGAGGAAGGCCTTGACGTCGGCCTTGCCGGCCCGGTCGGCGGCGACCTGGACGACGACCTGGTTGGTGCGCACGTCGACGTGCCAACTGCCCACGGCGGCGGGTGCCTTGAGGCGGTCGATGCGGCGCTTGACCGCGTCGAGCCGGGCGGCGGAGTGGGTGACGACCCGGGCGTCGGCGCCGGTCTTCCGTACGGCCTCGGCCTTCTGGCGGTTCGTCACAGCGACGGTGAGCCTGCCGCTGTCGGCGTCGAACCAGGTGCCGGCGAAGTCGGCGCCCGCCGCCCGTTCGGCCGAGGGCTGGACGGCGAACGCCGCCTTCTCCTGGGCGAGGCGGGTGCGCGCCTGCTGTTCGGTGAGGCCGAGGTCGCGCTGCATGGCGGCGATCAGTCCGGGTGAGGCATCGGGGTCGGGGGCCGCGGCGGCGGCGGTCGAGGGGGCGAGCGCGGCGCCGCCCCAGGTGGCGACGAGGAGGAGGGCGGAGAGGACGGTCCGTATGCCGGTTCTCCCGGCGCGGCCGGTTCCACTGGTTCGTCTCACAGTCGTGAACCCTTCTGCTGTTCCTGTGGCGTGGGGTGGGAACATCAGGTGCTCATGGCGGTGCCGAGAACTCTCCGAGTGGCGCGTTGAGAGCGCTCTCTGGAGGGAGAGAGTAGGGGCTCCGCCGATGGCTGCACAGGGGTCCGTGGCGAAAACGAGGGCGGCCGCGCGAGAGCCGGGAGGGTCTGGCCGACCTTGGCCTGTTCTGTACCTCGATGCGGAAAATCGGTTGCCGAGGGCCGTCGCCCGGCGCGAACCTTGCACGGTTTCAGCCATCCCCCGACACATCGGAATCCCGGGACGCCATGCAGATTCGCGATCTACCGTACGCCGACCCAGGGGTCCCCGATGTCCGCTCGGGCACCCGGTTCCTCCTCTGGCTCGGCCGCCGTCAACTGGGCGGTCAGGTGAAGGCACTTCTGTGGGGTCTGCTCCTGCAGCTCTCCATCGTCGGCCTCTCCCTCGCCGTCGGCCTCGCCGTGCAGGCCGTCGTGGACCGCGACGGCGGACGGCTCGCGCTCGTGGGCGGGCTGCTCGCCGTGCTCGGCGCGGGCATCGCGGTCGGCGACATGATGCTGCACCGCGTCGCCGTGACGAACTGGATCACCGCCGCCGCCCGCGTCCAGCAGCTCCTCTCGCGCAAGACCGCCGAACTCGGCTCGGTCCTCACCCGGCGGGTCGCCGCCGGTGAGGTCGTGGCCGTCTCCACCGGCGACGTCGAGAAGATCGGCTGGTTCGTCGAGGCGCTGTCCCGGTTCGCCGCCGCCGCGCTGACCGTGGTCCTGGTCTGCGTGGGCCTCGTGGTCTACCAACCCGCCCTCGGCGTGGTCGTCGCGGTCGGCGTGCCGGTGCTGATGCTGGCCGTCCTGCCACTCCTCCCCCGCGCCACGCGCAGGGCCGACGTCCAGCGCGAGAAGGCGGGCCGGGCGACCGAGCTGGCCTCCGACACCGTGGCAGGGCTGCGGGTGCTGCGGGGCATCGGCGGCGAGGAGCTGTTCCTCGGCCGCTACCGCGCCGCCTCCCAGGAGGTCCGGCGCGCGGCCGTCCGCAGCGCCCGGATGTGGGCCCTGATCGCGGCCGTCCAGGTCCTGCTCCCCGGTCTGCTCATGGTGGGCGTGCTCGCCTACGGGGCGCGGCTCGCGCTCGACGGGCGGATCGCGGTCGGTGAACTGGTCACGGTCTACGGCGCGGTGGCGCTGATGCTCCATCCGCTGCGGCACTTCGAGGAGATCGCCATGGCGTACTCCTTCTCCCGGCCCTCCGCCAAGCGCGCGGCCCGGGTCCTCGGACTCGCCCGGACCAGTACGACGACGGCGCCCGTGGACGGGCACGGCGAGGCGACGGGCGACCTGTACGACCCGGTGACCGGTCTGCTCGCGCCCGCCGGCCGCTTCACCGCCGTCGTCTGCGGCGACCCGGACGCGGCCGGCCGGCTCGCGGACCGGCTCGGCGGCCACCCGACGGAGCCGGGCGAGGGCCACACCTCGGTCCTGCTCGGCGGGGTGCCGCTCGACGAACTGGACCTGGACACCGCCCGTACGGCCGTCCTGGTCCAGGACAAGGACCCGGTCCTGCTCTCCGGCACGCTCCACGAGCTCCTCGACGTGCCCTCCTCGGGCAAGGTCACGCCCGACGACGCCCTCGCGGCGGCGCAGTGCGGGGACGTCCTGGACGCGCTCGCGCAGGCGTCCGTGGACACCGACGGCGACCCGATGCGGACGCGGATCACCGAGCGCGGCCGGTCCCTCTCCGGTGGCCAGCGCCAGCGCCTCGCGCTGGCCCGCTCCCTGGTGACGGACCCGGAGGTGCTGGTGCTCGACGAGCCGACCTCGGCGGTCGACTCGCACACCGAGGCGCGCGTCGCCGCCGGGGTGCACGGGCTGCGCGAGGGGCGTACGACGGTGGTCCTGGCGTCCTCGCCGCTGCTGCTGGACCGGGCGGACCGGGTGGCTCTGGTCCACGACGACGAGGTGGTGGCCGTCGGCACCCACCGCGAGCTGCTGCGGACCGAACCGCGCTACCGGGCCGTCGTCACCCGCGAGACGGACGACGAACAGGCCCTGGAGAAACAGGTGTTGGAGACGAACCTCGAAGACGAGAAGCTCGAGGCCGAGCTGGAAGGAGAGTCGGCATGATCGGCCTGGCGCCACCGGCGTACGACCCGGCGGCCCCCACGTCGGCGACGACCCTGCCCGTGGGCACGACGGCGACCGTGCGCGGCTACGTACGCGAGCTGCTGCGCCGCCACCGTACGGCGTTCGCCCTGCTCGTCGGCGTGAACGCGATCGCGGTGACCGCCTCGATGGTGGGCCCGTACCTCCTCGGCACGGTCGTCGAGCGGCTCTCGGAGGGGTCGCGCGAGCTCCACCTGACGCGCACGGTCGCCCTGTTCGTGGCCGCTCTCCTCGTCCAGACCCTCTTCGTGCGGCTGGTCCGGCTGCGCGGCGCGATGCTGGGCGAGGAGATGCTCGCCGACCTGCGCGAGGACTTCCTCGTCCGGTCGGTCGGGCTGCCGCCCGGCGTCCTGGAGCGGGCCGGGACCGGTGATCTGCTGTCCCGTATCACCACGGACATCGACCGGCTCGCCAACGCCATGCGGGAGGCCGTCCCCCAGTTGGCGATCGGTGTCGTCTGGGTCGGTCTGCTGGTCGGCGGTCTCCTCGTCACCGCGCCCCCGCTCGCCGTGGCGATCGTGATCGCGGCCCCGCTGCTCGTCGTCGGCTGCCGCTGGTACTTCCGGCGGGCGCCGTCGGCGTACCGCTCGGAGGCCGCCGGATACGCGGCGGTCGCCTCGGTCCTCGCCGAGACGGTCGACGCGGGCCGCACGGTCGAGGCGCACCGCCTGGGCGGCCGGCGGGTGGGTCTGTCGAACCGGCGGATCCGCGAGTGGACGGCGTGGGAGCGGTACACCCTCTTCCTGCGTTCGGTGCTGTTCCCGGTCGTCAACCTCACCCACACCCTCGTCCTGTCGGGCGTCCTGCTGCTAGGCGGGGTGTTCGTGCTCCAGGGCTGGATCGACGTCGGTCAGCTGACCACGGGCGCGCTGCTGGCCCAGATGCTGGTCGATCCGGTCGGGATCATCCTGCGCTGGTACGACGAGCTGCAGGTGGCCCAGGTGTCGCTGGCCCGGCTCGTGGGCGTCCACGAGATCGAGCCGGACGCGGGCGACGAGGCCGTGCGCCCCGAGGGCCGGGACGTCCGGGCCGACGAGGTGCGCTTCGGCTACCGCGAGGGCGTCGACGTGCTGCACCAGGTGTCGATGGACCTCGCCCCCGGCACCCGGCTCGCGCTCGTCGGCCCCTCGGGCGCCGGCAAGTCGACGCTCGGCCGGCTGCTCGCGGGCATCTACGCCCCACGCACCGGTTCGGTGACGCTCGGCGCGGCCGAGCTGGCGAGCATGCCGGCCGAGCGGATCCGCGAGCACGTGGCCCTGGTCAACCAGGAGCACCACGTCTTCGTCGGCTCGCTCCGCGACAACCTGCTGCTCGCGCGGACGGGCGCGGAGGACGGCGAGCTGTGGGCGGCGCTCGGCGCGGTCGACGCGGACGGCTGGGCGCGGGCCCTGGAGGAGGGCCTGGACACCGAGGTCGGCTCGGGCGGGCTCGCGCTCACCCCGGCGCAGGCCCAGCAGATCGCCCTGGCCCGCCTTGTCCTCGCGGACCCGCACACGCTGGTCCTGGACGAGGCGACCTCGCTCCTCGACCCGAGGGCGGCCCGTCATCTGGAGCGCTCGCTGGCCCGGGTCCTGGACGGCCGTACGGTCGTCGCGATCGCCCACCGGCTGCACACGGCGCACGACGCGGACGTGATCGCGGTGGTGGAGGAGGGCCGGATCAGCGAGCTGGGCAGCCACGACGAGCTGGTCGCGGCGGACGGCGCGTACGCGGCGCTGTGGAGGTCGTGGCACGGGTGACATGCGTGTGGGCCCGCCCCGGGAGGGGCGGGCCCACACGTTTCACGGTCCTACAGATATCCGAGCGCCGAGGCCCCGCCCACGCCGCCGAGCAGCATGAACGCCGGCATCAGCACCTTCAGCTCGACCCAGCTGCCCGCGCGGAACCGCATGCCCTTCGGCGGGCCGACCGGGTACCAGCGCTTGCGCCCCACCGGGATCGGCCACAGGATCGGGCAGCCGGAGACGGTCAGGGCGTCGCCGATGTCGTGCACGAGGGCGCCGAGGACGATCGGCAGGCCCAGCCACAGGTACTCCTGCCCGGGCGCGGTGAAGAGCCAGTCGGCGCCGTTGCCCGGCTGGTCGAGGACGCCCGCGAGGATCCAGGCGCTGGTGGCGCCCAGCAGCCAGACCAGGATGTCGCTGGACATCCGGGCGGCCCGCCACAGCAGACCTTCCACGGCGAGCACGACGTGGACGAAGAGGATGGCGAGGACCGCCCAGCGGCCGCCGGTGATGGCCAGGACCGAGGTTCCGGCGCCGATGAGGACCGCCCAGAGCCAGGTGTGGGTGAGCGTGCGGTGCCCGCCGGAGCGGCGGGGGTCGGCGGTGGAGCGGGTCGCCTTGTAGACCGCGTACGAGAGCTTGTCGACGATCTCGCACAGGCCCTTGGAGACCGGGCCGAAGGCGCGCGAGATGGTCGCGGACTTGTGGTCGAGGTCGGGCGCGAGGGCCGCGCCCGCGCAGATGAGCGCTCCGACGACGACAACCGGCCACGGCATGGGGTGGCCGGCGGCGGCCGCGGCCGCTCCGACGCCCAGCCAGGCCGCCGCTCCGGACAGCGAGTGCGCCGGTCCCATCATGGTTGTCCCCGCCCCATTCCTCCGGTGCCGGCGCTCAGTTGACGACCGGTCGACGGGTCAGCGTATCGTCCGTGATCTTCCGGCCGGTGGCCGGTTCCCTCATCCGGGCGGAATCCAGGCAAGATGGGGGCGTGACCCTTATCGATCAGCTGCCGCCGAACGCCGACCCCGACGCCCTCTTCGAGGCTTTCTCCTCCTGGGCGGAGGGCCGGGGCATCACGCTCTACCCGGCCCAGGAAGAGGCGCTGATCGAGGTGGTCTCCGGGGCGAACGTGATCTTGTCCACGCCCACCGGTTCGGGAAAGTCGCTGGTCGCGGCGGGTGCGCACTTCACGGCGCTGGCCAATGACCAGGTCACCTTCTACACCGCGCCGATCAAGGCGCTGGTGTCGGAGAAGTTCTTCGAGCTGTGCAAGCTCTTCGGCACCGAGAACGTGGGCATGCTGACCGGCGACGCGTCCGTGAACGCCGACGCGCCCGTCATCTGCTGCACGGCCGAGGTCCTCGCCTCGATCGCGCTGCGGGACGGCAAGCACGCCGACATCGGCCAGGTCGTCATGGACGAGTTCCACTTCTACGCGGAGCCGGACCGAGGCTGGGCCTGGCAGATCCCGATCCTGGAACTCCCGCAGGCGCAGTTCGTCCTGATGTCGGCGACGCTCGGCGACGTGTCGATGTTCGAGAAGGACCTGACCCGGCGCACGGGCCGGCCCACCTCGGTGGTCCGCTCCGCGACGCGGCCGGTGCCGCTATCGTACGAGTACGAGCTCACGCCCATCACGGACACGCTGACCGAGCTCCTGGAGACCAAGCAGGCGCCGGTCTACATCGTCCACTTCACGCAGGCGCAGGCCGTCGAGCGGGCGCAGTCGCTGATGAGCATCAACATGTGCTCGCGCGAGGAGAAGGACAAGATCGCCGAGCTGATCGGCAACTTCCGCTTCACCACCAAGTTCGGCCAGAACCTGTCGCGTTACGTCCGGCACGGCATCGGCGTGCACCACGCGGGCATGCTGCCGAAGTACCGGCGCCTGGTGGAGAAGCTGGCGCAGGCGGGTCTGCTGAAGGTGATCTGCGGTACGGACACACTCGGCGTGGGCGTCAACGTCCCCATCCGTACGGTGCTGTTCACCGCGCTCACCAAGTACGACGGCAACCGGGTGCGGACGCTGCGCGCGCGGGAGTTCCACCAGATCGCGGGCCGGGCCGGCCGGGCGGGCTTCGACACGGCCGGGTTCGTGGTCGCGCAGGCGCCCGAGCACGTCATCGAGAACGAGAAGGCGCTGGCCAAGGCGGGCGACGACCCGAAGAAGCGCCGCAAGGTGGTGCGCAAGAAGGCCCCGGAGGGCTTCGTCGCCTGGAGCGACACCACCTTCGAGAAGCTGATCGCCGCCGACCCCGAGCCGCTGACCTCCCGCTTCAAGGTCACCAACATCATGCTGCTCTCCGTGATCGCCCGCCCGGGCAACGCCTTCGACGCGATGCGCAAGCTGCTCGAGGACAACCACGAGCCGCGCAAGGCGCAACTGCGGCACATCCGCCGGGCCATCGCGATCTACCGCTCGCTGCTCGACGGCGGTGTGGTGGAGCAGCTGGCCACCCCGGACGCCGAGGGCCGCACGATCCGGCTCACGGTCGACCTCCAGCAGGACTTCGCGCTGAACCAGCCGCTGTCGACGTTCGCGCTGGCCGCGTTCGACCTGCTCGACCCCGAATCCCCCTCGTACGCCCTGGACATGGTCTCGGTCGTCGAGTCGACGCTCGACGACCCGCGCCAGATCCTGGCCGCCATGCAGAACAAGGCACGCGGCGAGGCCGTCGGGCAGATGAAGGCGGACGGGGTCGAGTACGAGGAGCGCATGGAGCGGCTCCAGGACATCTCGTACCCGAAGCCGCTGGACGAGCTGCTCTGGCACGCGTACGACGTGTACCGGAAGTCGCACCCGTGGGTGGGCGACCACCCGGTGTCGCCGAAGTCCGTCATCCGTGACATGTACGAACGGGCGCTGTCCTTCACGGAGTTCACCTCCTGGTACGAGCTGGCCCGGACCGAGGGCATCGTGCTGCGCTATCTGGCGAGCGCGTACAAGGCGCTCGACCACACGATCCCGGACGACCTCAAGACCGAGGACCTCCAGGACCTGATCGAGTGGCTGGGCGAGATGGTGCGCCAGGTCGACTCCTCGCTGCTCGACGAGTGGGAGCAGCTGGCGAACCCGGAGATCCAGACGGCCGAGGAGGCGCAGGAGAAGGCCGACCAGGTCAAGCCGGTCACGGCGAACGCGCGCGCCTTCCGGGTCCTGGTGCGCAACGCGATGTTCCGCCGGGTGGAGCTGGCGGCCCTGGACAACGTGGACGCGCTGGGCGAGCTCGACGCCGAGTCCGGCTGGGACGCGGACGCGTGGGGCGACGCGATGGACGCGTACTGGGACGAGTACGACGACCTGGGCACCGGCCCGGACGCGCGCGGCCCGAAGCTGCTGAACATCGAGGAGGACGCGGCGCACGGGCTGTGGCGCGTCCGGCAGACCTTCGCCGACCCGAACGGCGACCATGACTGGGGCATCAGCGCGGAGGTGGATCTCGCGGCCTCCGACGAGGAGGGCCGCGCGGTCGTCCGCGTGACGTCCGTCGGACAGCTGTAGAAGGAGCAGACAGGTGACCAATCCCGCCGAGAGCCTCGTCGACCTGCTCGATCTGGAGCGGATCGAGGACAACATCTTCCGTGGCCAGAGCCCGCAGGAGTCGCTGCAGCGGGTCTTCGGCGGCCAGGTCGCCGGGCAGGCCCTGGTGGCCGCCGGGCGGACCACGGAGGGCGACCGGCCGGTGCACTCGCTGCACTCGTACTTCCTGCGGCCCGGCCGGCCCGGCGTACCGATCGTCTACCAGGTGGAGCGGGTGCGGGACGGTCGTTCGTTCACGACCCGCCGGGTCACGGCGGTCCAGCAGGGCCGGACGATCTTCAACCTGACCGCCTCCTTCCATCTGCCGGAGGAGGCGGGCTTCGAGCACCAGCTGCCGCCCCGGCACATGACGGACCCGGAGACGCTGCCGAGGCTCGCCGACGAGATCCGGGACCACCTGGGCGTGCTGCCGGAGGCGCTGGAGCGGATGGCCCGGCGCCAGCCCTTCGACATCCGCTACGTGGACCGGCTGCGCTGGACGAAGGACGAGGTCACCGGCGCGGACCCGCGCAGCGCCGTGTGGATGCGCGCGGTGGGCCCGCTCGGCGACGACCCGCTGGTCCACACCTGCGCGCTGACGTACGCCTCCGACATGACGCTCCTGGACGCGGTCCGCATCCCGGTCGAGCCGCTGTGGGGGCCGCGCGGCTTCGACATGGCGTCCCTGGACCACGCGATGTGGTTCCACCGCCCGTTCCGCGCGGACGAGTGGTTCCTCTACGACCAGGAGTCCCCGATCGCGACGGGCGGCCGTGGACTGGCCCGGGGCCGGATCTACGACCGCGAGGGCCGGCTGCTGGTGTCGGTGGTCCAGGAGGGGCTGTTCCGGAAGCTGTGACCAGGGGGTCGTAGGGTGAACGCAGCCCAGTACCGCGTCTCGACGAGGAGCCGACCATGAGCCTGTACGACATCCCCCTGCGCACCCTGACCGGTGACCCGACCTCGCTCGCCGACTACCGCGACCAGGCCGTCCTGGTCGTCAACGTGGCCTCCAAGTGCGGTCTGACGCCGCAGTACGCAGGGCTCGAGCGGCTGCAGAAGGAGTACGGGGAGCGCGGCTTCACGGTGCTCGGTGTGCCGTGCAACCAGTTCCTCGGCCAGGAGCCGGGCAGCGCGGAGGAGATCCAGACCTTCTGCTCCACGTCGTACGGCGTGACGTTCCCGCTCCTGGAGAAGACCGATGTGAACGGCGCAGACCGGCACCCGCTCTACGCGGAGCTGACCCAGGTCGCGGACGCGGAGGGCGAGTCCGGGGACGTGCAGTGGAACTTCGAGAAGTTCCTGATCGGCCGCGACGGGCAGGTCACGCGCTTCCGTCCGCGCACCGAGCCGGAGGCCCCCGAGGTCGTCGCCGCCATCGAGGCGCTGCTGTCCGCCTGATGGGTCGATCGGACATGTCCACCGCGCTCGACCCGGCCGGCCCGCTGTGGGACGGCACCGTCTCCCGCCTCCGCACGGCGGGCTGCGTGTTCGCGGAGGACGAGGCGGAGCTGCTCTTCGCCACCGCCGAGGACGCCGCCGCACTCGACGCGATGATCGAGCGGCGGGCCGGCGGCCTGCCCATCGAGCACGTCGTGGGCTGGGCGGCCTTCGCCGGGCTGCGCGTCGATGTCGACGCGGGCGTGTTCGTGCCCCGGCGGCGTACGGAGTTCCTCGTCGAGCAGGCCGTGGCCCTGGCCGGGCCCGGGGCGCTCTGTGTCGACCTGTGCTGCGGGTCGGGCGCGGCCGGGGCGGTGCTGCTCTCGGCCGTGCCGGGCGCCGAGGTGTACGCCTCGGACATCGAGCCCGCCGCCGTGCGCTGCGCACGGCGCAACATCGAGCCGCGCGGCGGCCGGGTCTTCGAGGGCGACCTGTTCGCCCCGCTCCCGGCCGGGCTGCGCGGCCGGGTCGAGGTCCTGGTCGCCAACGTGCCGTACGTACCGACCGAGGACATCGGGCTGCTGCCGCCCGAGGCGCGCGAGCACGAGCCGCTGGTCGCGCTCGACGGCGGCGCGGACGGGCTCGACGTGCTGCGCAGGGTGGCGGCGGAGGCCGCCGACTGGCTGGCGCCCGGCGGCCACCTGCTGGTCGAGACGTCCGAGCAGCAGGCGGCCCGCGCGGTCGAGGCGGTCGCCGGGCACGGCCTGGCGCCCCGGGTGATCACCTCGGAGGAGCTGTACGCGACGGTGGTCGTCGCGACCCGCCCGTAGCGCCCGGCCCGACAGCCCTACGTGGCGCGGCGGGTGAGACGGCAGCGCGCCGGGCCCGCGGCGCGGAGGGTGACGGCGGAGTCGACCGGTACCTCGGTGTCGATCGCCTCCAGGTCGTAGCTCTGCAGGATCATCGCGAGCGCGATGACCGACTCCAGCATCGAGAAGTGCTGGCCGATGCAGGCGCGGGGGCCGCCGCCGAACGGGAACCAGGCGTAGCGGGGGCGGGCCGCCTCGGCCTCGGGCGTGAAGCGGTCGGGGTCGAAGCGCTCCGCGTCCTCCCAGTACGCGGGGTGCCGGTGGGTGACCCACGGGGCGACGATCACGTCGGCGCCGGCCGGGATGGTGTGCCCGTCGATCTCGATCGCGGCGACCGCGCGGCGGCCGATGACCGGTCCGGCCGGGAAGAGCCGCATGGCCTCCTTGAGGACCTGGGTGAGGAAGGGCAGGGCGTCGAGGTCGGCGGCGCCCGGAGTACGGCCGGCCAGGACGCGGTCGACCTCCTCGTGGGCGCGCTTGAGCTGGTCGGGGTGGCGGGCCAGCAGGTGGAGGGCGAAGCCGAGCGAGGTGGCGGTGGTCTCGTGGCCCGCGAGCAGGAACACGAGGACCTGCTCGCGCAGTTCCTGGGCGTCGAAGCTGCCGTCCTCGGCGCTCTCGGCCTCGGCGAGGAGGGTCAGCAGGTCCTGCGCCTCGTCGCCCCCGGCGGCCGCCCCGCCGGCCTCGCGCCGCTCGGCGATGATCCGGTCGCAGACGGCGTACAGCTCCGCGTGCGCGGCGGCGGCACGCTTGTTGCCGGGGGTGGGCCAGTCGCGGGGGACGTTGAGGGGCGAGAAGCCGCGGCGCAGGACGTAGTCGCCCATGACCGGGAAGGCGCGCTCGACGATGGCGACGGCGGCCTCGACGTCCGTGCCGAAGAGGATGCGGGCGACGGCGCGGAGCGCGAGCCGGGCCATCTCGTCGAGGACGTCGACGGTGGAGTCGGGCGCGGTGCGCCACTCCTCGGTGAGGGTCGCGGCCTCGACGGCGATCGCCTCGGCGTAGCTGTCGACGCGGCGGCGGGTGAAGAGCGGCTGGACGAGTCGGCGCTGGCGCAGATAGTCCTCGTCCTGGCTGGTCAGCAGGCCGTTTCCGAAGGACTCGCGGAGCTCCTGGTAGAAGGCGTTGTCCTTGCGGAAGTTGGCGGACTGGGTGGCGAGGACCTGCTGGGCCCCCTCCGCGGAGAAGATGCCGTAGATGACGGCGCGCACCCCCGGCGGTCCTGCCGTGATCCGGACGACGTCTCCGTGGGCGCGCTGGGCGTTCAGGAACGTGCCGAGCGAGTCGTTCTTGAGGTCGAGCATCGAGCCGAGCAGCGGAAGCCCCGCCGGTCCCGGGATGGCTGTCGTGGTCGTAGCCATGGGTACGTTCCCCCTTGATCGTCACCGGCGGCGATTGTCCCGCAGCTCGGGCCGACTGTCAGTGGGGTCGTGGAGACTCGTCCCATGGAACCGATCGAGATGACGATGCAGATCACCATCGACTGCGCGGAGCCCCAACGCCTCGTCCCCTTCTGGGCGGAGGCCCTGCGCTACGTACCGCAGCCGCCGCCCGAGGGGTACGCGACCTGGCGCGCGTACTGGGAGGCGCTCGGGGTGCCCGACGAGGAGCTGCCCGAGGGGGCCGGCGACCTGCCCGAGTCGATCGTGGACCCGAAGGGGATCGGGCCGAGGGTCTGGTTCCAGCAGGTCCCGGAGCCGAAGACGGTCAAGAACCGGGTGCACCTGGACCTGAAGGTCGGCGGCGGCCGCGAGGTCCCGCTCGCGCTGCGGCGCGAGCGCGTGGACGGCGAGGTCGCGCGTCTGACGGCCCTGGGCGCGACGATCCTGTACACGATGGACGAGCCCGACGGCATGGACTACTACGCGGTGGTGCTCCAGGACCCGGAGGGCAACGAGTTCTGCGTCGTGTGACCCGTCGTACCGGGCCGGCGTGCGACGACGGACCGTCGGAGAACCGGCGGCCCGTCATCGCGTACGGCTGTGGGTCAGGACAAGTACGGCGAAGGTCAGGAGTAGACGCTCGTCCAGTCGCCGCTCTGCGAGGTGGGCACCCAGGCGTTGGTGTCGCCGTAGTACGTGGCGAAGGAGCAGCCGGCGGACTTGTAGAACGTGACGGTGACCTCGCCCTTCCACCACCAGCCGCCGACCCAGGTGTCCCGGCCCGGGGTGGAGAAGCAGCCCGAGGCCACGTCGCCGTTCTGGTTGAACCCCTGGATGCGGATCGAGTAGACAGAGCCGCTGGTGTCGTGGAAGTGGATCTGCTGACCGTTCGACGCGGCGGACGCCTGGCCGGCGGTCCCCAGCACTCCGGCGAAGGCCAGGGCGGCGGCCCCGACGGTGGTGGCGGCCTTCTTGAGCACGTTCATGGTTCCCCCCAGGGATGTACGGCGATTGCTACGACCAAGATCATAACGGCCGAACCCGCCCGGAGGGAACGCACGTTCGAGGGTCGCCCTCGCTCAGCGGATCGGCATCCCGGAGAGGGTGCGGGCGATCACCAGACGCTGGATCTCGCTCGTGCCTTCGAAGATCGTGTAGATCGCCGCGTCGCGGTGCATGCGCTCCACCGGGTACTCGCGGGTGTAGCCGTTGCCGCCGAGGATCTGGATGGCCTGGCCGGTGACCTTCTTGGCGACCTCGCTCGCGTACAGCTTGGACATCGAGCCCTCGGCCGAGGTGAAGGGCTTGCCGGTGGTCGCCATCCAGGAGGCGCGCCAGACGAGGAGCCGGGCGGCGTCGATCTGGGTGCGCATGTCGGCGAGCTGGAAGGCGACGCCCTGGTTGTCGATGATCGGGCGGCCGAACTGCTCACGGGTCTTGGCGTAGTCGAGAGCGACCTCGTACGCGGCGCGGGCCGTGCCGACGGCCATCGCGCCGACGGCGGGGCGGGAGGCCTCGAAGGTGGCCATGGCCGCGTTCTTCACGCGCTCACCCCCACCGGCCTTCGCCTTCTCACGGGCCCGGGCGAGGCGCTCGTCCAGCTTCTCCTTGCCGCCGAGCAGGCAGTGGCCGGGGATCCGGACATTCTCGAGGACGACCTCGGCGGTGTGCGAGGCGCGGATGCCGTGCTTCTGGAACTTCTGCCCCTGGGAGAGGCCCGGGGTGTTCGGCGGCACGATGAAGGAGGCGTGGCCCTTGGAGCCGAGCTCGGGGTCCACGGCCGCGACGACGACGTGGACGTTGGCGATGCCGCCGTTGGTCGCCCAGGTCTTGGTGCCGTTGAGGACCCACTCGTCCTTGGCCTCGTCGTAGACGGCCCGGGTGCGCATCGCGGCCACGTCGGAGCCCGCGTCGGGCTCGGAGGAGCAGAAGGCGGCGACCTTGACGTCGTCGACGTCGCCGTACATCTGCGGGATCCAGGTGCCGATCTGCTCCTCGGTACCGTTGGCGAGGACGCCGACGGCGGCGAGGCCGGTGCCGACGATGGAGAGGGCGATCCCTGCGTCGCCCCAGAAGAGCTCCTCCATCGCCATCGGGATGCCGAGGCCGGTCGGGTCGAAGAACTGCTGGGCATAGAAATCGAGAGAGTAGATGCCGATCTTGGCGGCTTCCTGGATGATCGGCCAGGGAGTCTCCTCACGCTCGTCCCACTCGGCGGCGGCGGGGCGCATCACGTCCTCGGCGAATCCGTGCAGCCAGTCACGGACCTGCTTCTGGTCGTCATTGAGATCGAGCGTGAACTCGGTCATGTTCCCTCCCAGCAGTGCGTTACTTGCGGTAACAGCAGTGTGTTACTCACGGGTAGGCCCTGTCAACCTGCGACGGAGCACTCCGGGCGGCGCGGCACCGGGTGCCGCTCGGGTGTTACGTTGCGACAGCCTCAGGGAATTCGCACGGGCGGGGAGACGCGCTATGGAGACCACACACCGGACCACCGAACAGCAGAAGCCGGCCGATCAGCGGCGCCGTGAACTGCTGGAGGCGGCGGACCGGGTCGTGCTCCGGGACGGCCCCAAGGCCTCGATGAACGCCATCGCGGCGGAGGCGGGCATCACCAAGCCCATCCTCTACCGGCACTTCGGCGACAAGGGCGGGCTCTACCGGGCGCTCGCGACCCGGCACACCGACGCGCTGCTCGCCGCGCTGCGGGCGGCGCTCGACGCGCCGGCCGACCGGCGCAGGCGGGTCGAGTCCACGCTCGACACCTACCTCGCCTCGATCGAGGCGCTGCCGCAGGTCTACCGCTTCCTGATGCACCCGGCCGAGGAGACGCACCAGGCCGAGCAGGGCTTCGACGTGGGCCGCCACTCGGCGCCGGTGCTGCGGCGGATGGGCGAGGAGCTCGGCCAGGTCATCGCCGAGCGCATCGACCTCGGCCCGGTCGGCGACGCCCAGGCCCGGATCTGGGGCCACGGCATCGTCGGCATGATGCACGCGGCCGGCGACTGGTGGCTCGGCGAACGCCCGTGCTCCCGCGCCGAGTTGGTCCAGGCCCTGGCGGACCTCCTGTGGGGCCGCCTGGCGGAGGCCGGCGACAAGGACGGGGCGCCGGGGTTCTAGGCGGTGCCAGGGCCCGCGAGCCCGGCATGATCCAAACGAGAGGCCCTAGAAGCCGTCAGCCCGGCCTGATCGGCGAGACGCCCCCTAGGACCTGGCCAGGACCTCCGCGACCTCCGCGCCGCGCCCCCACGGCTCCTTCCGGATCGCGCGGCGCAGGCGCGAGCCGCGCCACCCCGTCACGTGGTCCGCGTACACCCCACCCTCCAGGTGGTCCGTCTCGTGCTGGAGGCAGCGGGCGAAGAAGCCCGTGCCCTCGACGCGTGCCGGGGTGCCGTCCAGGAGCACGCCCTCGACGACCGCGCGGTCGTAGCGCGGCGTGGGGGCCTCCAGGCCCGGCAGGGACAGGCAACCCTCGGCGCCCCGGATCACGTCGCCGTCCGCCTCCACCAGGCGCGGGTTGACCAGGTGCCCGAGGTGGCGCACCTCGTCGTCGTCCGGGCAGTCGTACACGAAGACCCGCAGGCCCACGCCCACCTGGTTGGCCGCGAGGCCGACGCCGTTCGCCGCGTACATCGTGGCGAACATGTCCTCGACAAGGCGCTCAAGCTCGGGACCGAAGTCGACGACGGGTTCACAGGGGGTGTGCAGCACCGGTTCGCCGAGCAGGGTCATCGCTCGGACGTGGCCGGAACTGCCGGGGATCGGCCGGTTTCGCATGGGCGTAAGGGTACGGTCCGCTGTGACCTCGTCGTTTCGGCGCGGGGTCCAGCGGTGCCGCAGTTCGGGTCGCTGGCCGGATCTCGATAGGCTGAGCCCGGACCGACGCAAGGAGGAACAAGGAAGATGTCAGGACACCCCGGTAATCCAGAGCCGTTGTCGCCGCGCGCCAAGCTGGCCGTGACGGCGGGCAAGGCCGCGGCCGCGGTGTCGCGGGCAGCCGGACGCGGCAGCGGATCCGTGATCGGCGGCCGGGTGGCGCTCAAGCTCGACCCCGATCTGCTGGCGCGGCTCGCCCAGCATCTGGACGTCGTCCTGGTCTCGGCGACCAACGGCAAGACGACCACGACCCGGCTGATCGCCGAGGCGCTGCGGGCCAGCGGGCCCGTCGTCTCCAACGCGCTCGGCGCGAACATGCCCGCAGGCATCACCTCGGCCCTGGCCGGCGGCTCGGACGCCAAGTACGGCGTGATCGAGGTCGACGAGAAGTACCTCGCCGGAGTCGCCCGGGACACCACGCCCAAGGCGATCGCGCTGCTCAACCTCTCCCGCGACCAGCTGGACCGCGCCGCCGAGACCCGGATGCTCGCCGAGAAGTGGCGCGAGGGTCTGAGCGGTACGAAGGCCGTCGTCATCGCCAACGCCGACGACCCGCTGATCGTCTGGGCCGCCTCCTCCTCCCCCAACGTCGTGTGGGTCGCCGCCGGCCAGGAGTGGAAGGACGACGCCTGGTCGTGCCCCTCCTGCGGCGGTGTGATGCAGCGCCCCGGCGACGACTGGTTCTGCGGCGAGTGCGGATTCCGCCGCCCGGCGCCGAGTTGGGCGCTCAACGGCGACCACGTGCTCGACCCGCACGGTTCCGCCTGGCCGATCCACCTCCAGCTGCCCGGCCGCGCCAACAAGGCCAACGCCGCCACCTCGGCCGCCGTCGCCGCCGTCTTCGGCGTCCCGCCGCAGGTCGCCCTTGAGCGCATGTACCAGGTGCAGGCCGTGGCCGGCCGCTACGACGTCGTGAGCTTCCAGAACCGTGAGCTGCGGCTGCTCCTCGCGAAGAACCCGGCCGGCTGGCTCGAAACGTTTTCCCTCATCGACCAGCCGCCGACGCCGGTGATCCTCTCCGTCAACGCGCGCGGCGCCGACGGCACGGACACCTCCTGGCTGTGGGACGTGGACTACGGGCGGCTCGCCGGCCACCCGATCATGGTCCTCGGCGACCGCAAGCTCGACCTGGCGGTCCGCCTGGAGGTCGCGGGCGTGGACTTCCGCGTCTGCGAGTCCCTCGACGAGGCGGTCCAGCTGGCCCCGCCCGGTCAGATCGAGCTGATCGCCAACTACACCGCCTTCCAGGACGTCCGCCGCCGCGTCGGCAACTGACCCGTAGAGGACTTGCAGCATGAGTGACAGCAGCCTGCGCCTGGTCTGGGTCTACCCGGACCTGCTCAGCACGTACGGCGACCAGGGCAACGCCCTCGTCGTCGAGCGCCGCGCCCGCCAGCGCGGTCTGGACGTCCAGCGCGTCGACGTCCGCAGCGACCAGCCGGTGCCGACCTCCGGCGACATCTACCTGATCGGTGGCGGCGAGGACCGGCCGCAGCGGCTCGCGGCCGAGCGGCTGCGCCGCGACGGCGGCCTGGAGCGCGCCGCGTCCAACGGCGCGATCATCTTCTCGGTCTGCGCCGGCTACCAGATCCTGGGCCACGAGTTCATCAACGACCTCGGCGAGCGCGAGCCCGGCCTCGGTCTGATCGACGTGATCTCCACCCGGGGCGAGGGCGACCGGTGCGTCGGCGACGTCCTCGCGGACATCGACCCGCGCCTCGGCCTGCCCCAGCTCACCGGGTTCGAGAACCACCAGGGCATCACCCACCTCGGCCCGACGGCCCGCCCGTTCGCCCGGACGATCCTGGGCCGGGGCAACGGCACCGGCGACGGCACCGAGGGCGCGTACAACGACACGGTCTTCGGCACGTACATGCACGGCCCGGTCATGGCCCGCAACCCGCAGATCGCGGACCTACTCCTGAAGCTGGCCCTCGATGTGAACGCGCTGCCGCCGACCGACGACCGGTGGTACGAGGCGCTGCGCGCCGAGCGCATCGCGGCGGCGACCCAGCCCGCCTGACCCTCGGGCGGAGTGCACGTCTGAGCGCCCCTACGCCCATGGGATTCGTAAGTAAATACGGTGTCCAATCTGCGGACATCGGGTTCGGCCCCGCCTCCCAGCACCGATAGGGTGGCGGGGATCCAACCGGACGACGTGGTCCGGGAGTCGGCCCACGTTGCAAAGGTATTTGGGCTATGCGCATTGGTGTGCTCACCTCCGGGGGCGACTGCCCCGGTCTGAACGCCGTCATCCGTTCCGTCGTGCACCGTGCCGTCGTCGACCACGGGGATGAGGTCATCGGCTTCCACGACGGCTGGAAGGGCCTCCTGGAATGCGACTACCGCAAGCTCGACCTTGACGCGGTCGCCGGCATCCTCGCCCGCGGCGGCACCATCCTCGGCTCCTCCCGGGTCCAGCCCGCGCACCTGGTGGACGGCGTCGAGCGCGCCCGCGGCCACGTCGCCGACCTGGGCCTGGACGCGATCATCCCGATCGGCGGCGAGGGCACCCTGAAGGCGGCCAACCTGCTCTCGCAGGCCGGCCTTCCGATCGTCGGCGTCCCGAAGACCATCGACAACGACATCTCCTCGACGGACGTCACCTTCGGCTTCGACACCGCCGTCGGCGTGGCGACCGAGGCCCTCGACCGGCTGAAGACCACCGCCGAGTCCCACCAGCGCGTCCTCATCGTCGAGGTCATGGGCCGACACACCGGCTGGATCGCCCTGCACTCCGGCATGGCCGCCGGCGCGCACGCGATCGTCGTGCCGGAGCGCCCCTTCGACATCGACGAGCTGACCGCCCGGGTCGGCGCCCGCTTCGAGGCCGGCAAGCGGTTCGCGATCGTGGTCGTCGCCGAGGGCGCCAAGCCGCGCGAGGGCTCGATGAACTTCGAGGTCGGCGCCAAGGACCAGTACGGGCACGAGCGCTTCACCGGCATCGCCAACCAGCTCTCCGTGGAGCTGGAGCGGAGGCTCGGCAAGGAGGCCCGCCCGGTGATACTCGGCCACGTCCAGCGCGGCGGCACGCCGACCGCGTACGACCGGGTGCTCGCCACCCGCTTCGGCTGGCACGCGGTGGAGGCGGCGCACCGCGGCGAGTTCGGCATGCTGACCTCGCTGCGCGGCACGGAGATCGAGATGGTTCCGCTGGCCCAGGCCGTGGAGACCCTGAAGACCGTTCCGTCCGAGCGCTACGCCGAGGCCGAGACCGTGCTCTGACCGCGCGTACGCCTCCGTACCGACACCACGAACCGCCCCCGGTCGCAGCCGCGAACGGGGGCGGTTCTAGTCTGGTGCGGACAACAAGCGCGAATCGGGCTCCAGGAGTACACAGATGGATCACAGCGGGCACGGCATGACGATGGATCTGCCGCCGTTCACGCTGGGACGGGGGCTCGAGTTCTCGCCCGACCCGTTCTTCCTCATCGCCTGCGTCGTCGGGCTCGCGCTGTACGGCTGGGGTGTCGCGCGGCTGCGCGGGCGCGGTGACAGCTGGCAGCTGAACCGGACGATCTTCTTCACCCTGGGCGTCCTGAGCATCGCGCTGATGATGTGCACCAAGCTCAACGACTACGGCATGGTCATGTTCAGCGTGCACATGGTGCAGCACATGGTCATCTCGATGCTCTCGCCGATCCTGCTGCTGCTCGGCGCCCCCGTGACGCTCGCGCTGCGCGCGCTGCCGGTCGCGCCCCGGGGCGACAAGGGCCCGCGCGAGCTGCTCCTGATGCTGCTGCACAGCCGCTACATGCGGATCATCACGCACCCCGCGTTCACGATCCCGCTCTTCATCGCGAGCCTGTACGGCTTCTACTTCACCCCGCTCTTCGACACCCTGATGGGTTCGAAGATCGGCCACATCGCGATGATGGTGCACTTCCTCGCCGTCGGCCTGGTCTTCTTCTGGCCGATCATGGGCATCGACCCGGGGCCGCACCGCCCCGGCTATGTGATGCGGATGCTGGAGCTCTTCGCGGGCATGCCGTTCCACGCCTTCTTCGGCATCGCCCTGATGATGGGCAGCGAGCCGATGATCAAGGCGTACGCGAACCCGCCGGCCTCGCTCGGGATCGACGCGCTCGCCGACCAGAACGCGGCGGGCGGCATCGCCTGGGCGTTCAGCGAGATCCCGTCGGTCCTGGTGCTGATCGCGCTGGTCTACCAGTGGTACCACTCCGAGCAGCGGCAGGCCGTCCGCAAGGACCGGGCCGCCGACCGGGACGGGGACAAGGAGCTGGAGGCGTACAACGCCTATCTGGCCTCGCTCCAGAGCCGCGGGCGGTAGACGGGCAGGAGATCGTCGCACGGGAGTAGCATTCGCCCGCCCCAGGGGTCACGATGAGCGTGAAGGCCCTGTCGGGAGGAGGCGGGCAGATGTCCGGTCCCACGAAGGCGATGAGCGTGATCACCGTCGCGGCCCTGGTGCTGACGACGGCGTACACGGTGGCACTCGGCAGCAGCGGCTGGCTCTGGTTCGGCGTCGTGGTGCTCATCGTGGTCACCATCGGCATGGCGGCCGCCGACAGCTCCGTACCGACGGGCGCACGCCGCCCAGGCCCCGGCAGGCCCGGTCCGCAGCCTTAGGGCCTGATCCAAACGACAGGCCCTAAGGGCGGGGGGCCAGGACGACCCAGGTGGGGCCGGGGGCGAAGTTCAGGGGGGCGCCGTCCGGGGTGGTGAAGGCCGTGCCGTTCGTCGCGGTGGGGCGGCTCCAGCGGGCCTCGTGGGCGCGGCCGTCGCGCAGCACGAGCGCGCTGCCGCTGCCGACCGTCTCGGTGTACGGGGAGACGCTGCCGAGCACGTCGTGGAAGCGGGACGACCGTATGGTCACGTACTGCACCACGACCGTCGACGCCGTGACCGGGCCTTCGTCGGTGGTACGGGCGGCCCTGCCGTCCATCGCGACCCGCCAGCCCTTGTCCGCCGGGGACCAGGTGAAGGTGTAGCGGGAGGCGGGGAAGCGCACGGTCCGTTCGTTGACCTGTTCGCCGCCCGCGGGGGCCGGGCCGAAGCGGAAGCCGATGTCCTTGGCGTTCTCCGCGTCGGGGGCCGCGGCCAGGGCGCGCCCGGGCAGGACGTACAGGTTGTGGGGCGCGGCCCTGCCCCGGTCGCGGAGGTAGGCGCCTGGGGCGTCCTCGGGCGGCAGGGCGTCCAGCGGGGCGGCCTTGAGCAGGGGTTTCAGGGCGGTCTGGGAGCCGGAGTAGGCGAGCGCGGGGTTGCCGAACTGGCGGAGCAGCTCGATGTCGGACTCGCGGGCGCTGCGTACCGGGCCTATCCGGTCCGGCAGGTCGCCGGAGTAGACGGCGAGCAGCCGGGTCTGGCCGCCCTCGACCTGCTCGACGTAGACCAGCTCGGCCGCGCCGAGGCCGGTGTGCGGGCGGGCCGGGGGCACGTTGTCGATCTTGACGGCGAGGACCGGGGCGGGGCGCGCCGGGAGTCCCGTGAAGGGCGAGATGCCCTGCGGGGCGGGGGTCGTCGGCGTGGGGGGCGGGGTCGGGGCCGTCGGCGTGGGCGTCGGGGTCGGTTCCGGGGTGCCGGAGTCGGCGCAACCGTACAACCCGGCGGTCATCACCGCGCACAGCAGCACGGTGACGGCTGCGCCGGGCCGTATGTGTCGCGGTGCGCGACGGCTTTCGGCGGCCATCAGGACCCACTCTCCGTCTCCAGTGTGGACCAGGGTCGCCGGAGTGGTTAGAAATAACCATCGCTCGAACGAGACGGGGGCCGTCGGTGTTCTATCACGTCCTGAAATACGTCCTGCTCGGACCGTGGCTGAGGCTGGTGTTCCGGCCGCGGATCGAGGGCCTGGAGCACATCCCGGCGGACGGCGCGGCGATCGTCGCCGGCAACCATCTGTCGTTCTCCGACCACTTTCTGATGCCGGTCGTCCTCAAGCGGCGCATCACGTTTCTCGCCAAACAGGAGTACTTCACGGGCCCCGGCCTCAAGGGCCGGCTGACCGCCGCGTTCTTCCGCAGCGCCGGGCAGATCCCGGTCGACCGCTCCGGCAAGGAGGCCGGGCAGGCGGCGATCCGCGAGGGGCTCGGGGTCCTCGCCAAGGGCGAGCTGCTCGGCATCTACCCGGAGGGCACGCGCTCGCACGACGGCCGGCTCTACAAGGGCAAGGTCGGCGTGGCGGTCATGGCGATCACGGCCGGGGTGCCGGTGATCCCCTGCGCGATGGTGGGGACCTTCGAGATCCAGCCGCCCGGGAAGGTCGTGCCCCGGGTCAAGCGGGTCACCGTCCGGTTCGGCGAACCGCTCGACTTCTCCCGGTACGCCGGGATGGAGGGCGAGAAGGCGGCGGTCCGCGCGGTGACGGACGAGATCATGTACGAGATCCTCGCGCTGTCCGGACAGGAGTACGTCGACGACTACGCGGCCAAGGTGAAGGCCGCCGAGCAGGAGGCGAAGGCCCGGACCAGCGGGTCGCGCGGAAGGTTCCCGCGCCGGGGACGCTGACGGCGGATCCGCGCACGGCGAAAGGTGCTGGGCCGGTGATCACCGTCCCCGTACCGTCTCGTCCATGGGACAAGGACACGCATTCGTGCTCGGAGCGACAGGACAGGTGGGGCGGGCGGCCGTGCGGGCGCTCGTCGCGGACGGCTGGGAGGTGACGGCGGCCTCGCGGCGCGGCGGCCGGGGCGATCAGTGGCCGGAGGAGGTCCGGTCGGTGGCCGTCGACCGTGACGAGGAGGGCGCGCTCGCCGCCGCGCTCGGCGACGGCTGTGATGTGCTGGTCGACATCGTCGCCTACCACGCGGGCCACGCACGGCAGTTGACGGCGCTCGCCGACCGGATCGGTTCGGCGGTGGTGGTCTCCAGCGGCGCGGTGTACGAGGACGACCGGGGCCGTAACTTCGACACGCAGGACGAGCCGGACGGCTTCCCCGCCTACCCGGTGCCGATCCCGGAGTCCTGGCACACGGTCGCGCCGGGGGACGTGTCGTACGGGACGCGGAAGGTGGCCCTGGAGCAGGAGTTGCTCGCGGCGGGCGCGGCGCTCCCGACGACGGTGCTGCGGGCGGGCGCGATCCACGGGCCGTACTGCCCGGGCCCGCGCGAGCTGTGGTTCGTCAAGCGGGCGCTCGACGGCAGGCCGGTGCGGATCCTCTCGTACGAGGGCTCCTCCCGGTTCCACCCGGTGCACGTGGACAATCTGGGCGAGCTGGTGCGCCTTTCGGCGGCGAAGCCGGGCACCCGGGTCTTCAACGGCGGTGACCCGGAGGCCCCGACGGTCGCGGAGATCGGAGCGGCGATCGACGCCGTCATGGGCGTGGAGAGCGAGACGGTGCTGATGGAGGGGGCGCCGGAGGACACCGTGGGGCTGAGCCCCTGGACGGCGCCCCACCCGGTCGTCTTCGACATGGGCGCGGCGGAACGGGAGTTGGGGTACCGGCCGGTGGTGTCGTACGCCGAGTCGCTGCCGGCGACGGTCGCGTATCTGTCCCGGCGGGTGGCGGAGCAGGAGTGGCGGGAGGCGTTCCCCGGTCTGGTGAAGTACGGGGTGGACTTCTTCGACTACGCGGCGGAGGACGCCTGGCTCGCCGCGCGGCGCTGAGCCCGGCACGCCGAAGGGGGAGGGGCGGGCCGCCCCTCCCCCTTCACCCCGTGACTACGGCTGGGGCGTGGCGTGCGGGGCGCACGTCACGTCGCGGCTGTCGAGCTTGCCGGTGAGGAGGTAGGCCTCCACCCGGGTGTTCAGGCACGGGTTGGCGAGGTTGGTGATGCCGTGCGAGCCGGCGTCCCGCTCGGTGATGAGACGCGAGCCCTTGAACCGCTCGTGCAGCTCGACCGCGCCCTCGTACGGCGTGGCCGCGTCGCGCTCGGACTGGGTGATGAGCACCGGCGGCAGGCCCTTGCCGGTGCGGACCTCGGTGGGCTGCTGGCGCGGGGTCGACCAGGTCGCGCAGGGCAGGTTCATCCAGGCGTTGGACCAGGTCATGAACGGGTACTTCTGGTGGAGCCGGCTGTTGTCCCGGTCCCACTTGCGCCAGCTGGTCGGCCAGGGGGCGTCGGCGCACTCGACCGCGGTGTAGACGGCGTTGCCGTTCTCCGAGGCCGCGTTGCCGGCCGTGTCGGTCGGGTCGGAGGCGGCCGCGTCGATCAGCGGCTGCGGGTCACCGGCGGCGTACGCGCTGAAGGCCTCGGCGACCGGGGCCCACATCGAGTCGTAGTAGGGCGCGTTCTGGAAGAAGCCGATGAGCTCGGCCGGGCCGACCTTGCCGCCGAGGGGGTTCTTCTTGGCGGCGGCGCGCAGCGTGTCCCACTGGCCGCGGACCTCGGCGTAGGTGTCGCCGAGGTGGTACGTGGCGTCGTGCTGGGCGACCCAGGTCATCCAGTCCTTCAGCCGGCCCTCGAAGGCGATGTCCTGGTCGAGGTTGGCCTCGTACCAGATCTTCTCCTTCGACGGGTTGACGACGCTGTCGAGCACCATGCGGCGGACGTGCGTCGGGAAGAGCGTGCCGTAGACGGCGCCGAGGTAGGTGCCGTAGGAGACGCCGACGAAGTTGAGCTTCTTCTCGCCGAGCGCGGCCCTGATGACGTCCAGGTCGCGGGCGGTGTTGCGGGTGTTGATGTACGGCAGGATGTCGCCGCTCTTCTCCGCGCAGCCCGCGGCGTACTCGGCGGCGAGCTTGCGCTGGGCGCGCTTGTCGGCCTCGCTGTCGGGGACCGGGTCGAGCTTGGGGCCCTTGACGAACTCGGCCGGGTCGACACAGGAGATGGGGGCCGAGTGGCCGACCCCGCGCGGGTCGAAGCCGACGAAGTCGTACGCCTTGGCGGCGCCCGCCCAGATGGTGTTCTTGGTGGTGACCCGCCGCGGGAAGCGCAGGCCGGAGCCGCCGGGGCCGCCCGGGTTGTAGAGCAGGGCGCCCTGGCGTTCGGCGGGGGTGCCGGTGGAGCCGATGCGGTCGACGGCGATCTTGATCTGCTTGCCGTTCGGCCGGGCGTAGTCGACGGGGACGGTGACCCAGCCGCACTGGATGGGCTTCTCCAGACCCCAGTCGGCCGGGCAGTCCTGCCAGTCGATGCCCCGGTCGGCGGCGCGCTGGGCGGCGACGGCCGTGCCGTACGCCTCCGCGTCGGGCCGGTGGCGCTGGTCGGCGCTCGCGGCCGGAGCCGCCAGCGCGCCCACCATGAGCGTGCCCGCTATCAGAGCGCCTGCCGAGCCGAGCGCTGCCGTGCGTCTCACGTGATGCCTCCCCCTGTGGGTGGTCGGTCTGTCCGGGGGATCCTTTCGTCCGGCCGGTGTACGGGAAAGGGCGTACACGCGTTTCTTTGCCGAACCAATAACCGGATACCGCTGTACCGCTGAGCGGTGACGTCACGTGGGCGCGAGGATGCCGAGGGCCTCGTCGAGGACGCGGCGCAGCCGCAGCGCGTCGGGGGCGACGGCGGTGACCAGAGCGCCGGGACCGGCGAGCGGGGCGAGCACGGCGTTCTCGGCGAGCAACCGTGACTCGACCGGCTTCTCGGCGAACGCCGGGTCCACGACGAGGAGTTGGCCCACCGAACGGTGCCCGGCGAGGACCGCTCCGCCGTCCCAGCCGCCCGGGGCGCCGGGGCCGTACGCGACCTCCTGATCGAGGAGCGGACGTCCGGCGCGGTGGACGGTGAGGCGCGAGCGGAGCGTGCCGGGCTCCTCGCCGTGACGGCCGAGGATCTGCTCCTCCCGGAGCACGAGCCGTGCGGTGGCGGCGAGTTCGACGGTCGTGCGCATCACGAGGTCGGATCCCTGGGCGCAGACCAGCTGTTCGGGCAGCCAGCGCAGCACCGCGCCGTCGCCGACCCTCAACCGCACGTCGTACGTGGCCGGTTCGGCCGAGCGACCGGGCAGGGCGACGGTCGCGGCGGACGAGTCGACCAGGAGCCGCGCCCCGTCCCGTACCTCCGCCTCGATCGCGAGACGGTCGCCGCCGAGCGGGGCGCTCATCGCGCCGACGACGGTGACGCGCGTGTACGGGCCGGTGGTCCGGGTCCTGCGGAGGGCGAGGGGGCCGTCGCCGATGAGGACCGGCAGGGTGCCGTCGGCCTCGGCGACGATCCGGGCGGTGGCGCTCAGGCTCATGCGGACCAGGCGCCGAGCTGCTCGCGGACCCAGTCGGCGATGGGGGTGACACCCTGTGCGCCGGTGAGCGAGGTGAAGGCGACGGGGAGGTCGCCGCGCTGCTCCTTGGCGTCGCGGGCCATCCGCTCCAGGTCGGAGCCGACGTACGGGGCGAGGTCGGTCTTGTTGACGACGAGCAGGTCGGCGGTGGTCACGCCGGGGCCGCCCTTGCGGGGGATGTCGTCGCCGCCGGCCACGTCGATGACGAAGATCTGGGCGTCGACCAGGCCCTTGGAGAAGGTGGCGGTCAGGTTGTCGCCGCCGGACTCGACAAGGATGAGGTCGAGCGGGCCGACCGTGTCCTCCAGCTCTTCGACGGCTTCGAGGTTGGCGGAGATGTCGTCGCGGATCGCGGTGTGCGGGCAGGCGCCGGTCTCCACGGCCTGGATCCGCTCGGGCGGCAGGACGGCGTTGCGGAGGAGGAAGTCGGCGTCCTCGCGGGTGTAGATGTCGTTGGTGACGACGGCGATCGACAGCTGGTCGCGCAGGGCGCGGCAGAGCGCGGCGACCGTCGCGGTCTTGCCGGAGCCGACGGGTCCGCCGAGCCCGATGCGCAGCGCGCGCCGGGTTCCGTCGGGGCGGTGGGCGTCGGCGGAGACGGCGCCGAGGTGGTCGTGGGAGTGGTCGAGATGCATGGGTGCCTCCGGCGGTTCGTGGGTGGTGGCGTCGGTGTCGCGTGTCGCCCGACGGGGTCGGGGGCCGACGGGTTCGGGGCCCGACGGCTGCGAGGTCGGGGCTGCTTCGGGGTCAGGGCAGCTTCTGGGGCAGCGCTGCTTCGGGGTCAGGACGCGAAGAGGCGGACGGGCCAGGACGCGTGCTGTTCGGCGGTGATGTCGAGGAGGGGCGAGGAGGCGGCCGGGAGGGCGTCGATGCCCTGGCGGGCCGCCGCGGTGGCGCGCTCGGCGACCTGGTCCATCTCGGGGGCGAGGCGGGCGAGGACGGCGGTGGCCTTGAAGGGGTCCAGGCTCAGCAGCCGTACGGCCGCGGTGGCGGGGCCGCTGACCGTCTCGTACACGACACAGTGCGCGGCGTCCTGCGGGCCGAGGCCCGCCGCGCGGGCCGCGACGCCGAGGACGATCGGCTGGTGCGCGCCGCGCGGGAACGCGGTCGCGAGCGCGTCGAGTTCGGCGCACGGCCAGGTGGCGCGGGCGGCGCGCATCATCTGCCGGCCGAGCCTGCGGGCCGCCGCCCGCAGGGCGGGCGAGGGCGTACGGGCGTCGGCGGCGGCGTCGAGCGCGTCGGGGTCGTGGCCGTGGGCGGCCGCCGCGGCGAGGCCCGCGGCGGTGAGCCCTGCCGTGTGGAGCCGGCCCCGGCAGAACGCGGCGAGGCTCACCGCGTCCGTGATCCGGCCGGCCTTGACGGCGGCCTCGGCCCCACCGGAGTGGGCGTGCCCGCCGGCGGGGAAACGCCCGTCGGCGAGTACGAGGAGCGCGGCGCGGCTGCCGAATCCGCCGGCGACCGCTGTGGTCGGCGACGCCATCAGAAGAGAAAGTAACGCTGGGCGAGGGGCAGTTCCTCGGCGGGGGCCGGGTCGACCGCTTCGCCGTCGATGGTGACGGTGAAGGTGTCGGGGTCGACCTCGACCCGGGGCAGGGCGTCGTTCTCCCGCATGTCCGCCTTGGTGACCCGCCGGGTGTTCTTGATGGCGACGAACTTCCGGTCCAGGCCGAGCCGTTCGGGGAGGTCGTCCTCGATGGCCGCCTGGGTGACGAAGTTGAGGGAGTTGCCGGCCGGCGCCTTGCCGAGCGCCCCGAACATCGGCCTGGGCAGGATCGGCTGCGGGGTGGGGATGGAGGCGTTGGCGTCGCCCATCTGCGCGTAGGCGATCTGGCCGCCCTTCAGCACGACCAGGGGCTTCACCCCGAAGAAGGCGGGCTCCCACAGCACCAGGTCGGCGAGCTTGCCGGTCTCGACCGAGCCGATCTCGTGGTCGAGGCCCTGGGCCACCGCCGGGTTGATCGTGTATTTGGCGACATAGCGACGCGCCCGGTGGTTGTCCGCGCGGCCGTCCCCCGGCAGCGCGCCCCGGCGCTTCTTCATCACGTGCGCGGTCTGCCAGGTCCGCATGATGACCTCGCCGATACGCCCCATCGCCTGCGAGTCGGAGGAGATGATCGAGATGGCGCCGAGGTCGTGCAGCACGTCCTCGGCCGCGATGGTCGAGGGCCGGATGCGGGACTCGGCGAAGGCGAGGTCCTCCGGGACGGCCGGGTTGAGGTGGTGACAGACCATCAGCATGTCGAGGTGTTCCTCGATCGTGTTGACGGTGTGCGGCCGGGTCGGGTTGGTGGAGCTGGGCAGGACGTACGGCTCGGAGACCACGGTGATGATGTCCGGCGCGTGCCCGCCGCCCGCACCCTCGGTGTGGTACGCGTGGATGGTGCGCCCGGCGATGGCCGCGAGGGTGTCGCCGACGAAGCCCGCCTCGTTCAGGGTGTCGGTGTGGATGGCGAGCTGGGCGCCGGACTCGTCGCAGACGGTCAGGCAGGCGTCGATGACGGCCGGGGTCGCTCCCCAGTCCTCGTGGATCTTGAACCCGAGCGCTCCGCCCCGCAGTTGGGAGTACATGGCCTC
The DNA here is from genome assembly GCF_053594455.1 of Streptomyces sp. NPDC001927. Classification (NCBI taxonomy): domain Bacteria; kingdom Bacillati; phylum Actinomycetota; class Actinomycetes; order Kitasatosporales; family Streptomycetaceae; genus Streptomyces; species Streptomyces sp. NPDC001927. Next base: position 499,507 of record NZ_JBSFEN010000003.1, read on the forward strand.
GCGGGACATCGTGTTGCCCTTGCCGAGCAGGCCGATGTTGACCGGAGAGTTCTCCAGCGCCGCGAACATCCCGGCGAGGTGCCAGGGGCCCGGCGTGACGGTGGTCGCCTTGGTGCCCTCGGCGGGTCCGGTGCCGCCGCCGACGAGGGTGGTGATGCCGGAGGCGAGGGCCTCGTCGATGATGGTCGGCGCGATGAAGTGGATGTGGGTGTCGACGCCGCCGGCCGTGACGATCCGGCCGTTGCCCACGATCACCTCGGTCTCCGGGCCGATGACCAGGTCCGGGTGGACCCCGTCCATGGTGTCGGGGTTGCCGGCCTTGCCGATGCCGGTGATCCGGCCGTCGCGGATGCCGATGTCGGCCTTGATCACGCCCCAGTGGTCGATGATCACGGCGCCGGTGATCACGGTGTCGGGCGCGCCCTCGGCCCGGGTCGTACGGGCCTGGCCCATCGACTCGCGGATGACCTTGCCGCCGCCGAAGACGGCTTCGTCGCCGGCGCGGCCGGGGCCGCCGGAGCGGTCCTCCTCGATCTCGACGAGCAGGTCGGTGTCGGCGAGCCGGATGCGGTCGCCGACGGTGGGGCCGAACAGGTCGGCGTAGACGGCGCGATGCAGTTCAGGCACGGTCGCCTCCGTTCGCGTCGTCGTTCGTGTCGATCGCGTCGAGGGGGCCCGCGGTCTCGCCGCGCAGGCCGGGGACGATCCGGCGGCCCGCCAGCGGGACGAGTTCGATCTCGACCGGGATGCCGGGTTCGAAGCGCACGGCCGTACCGGCGGCGATGTGCAGACGCAGGCCGCGCGCGGCGGCGCGGTCGAAGTCGAGACCGGGGTTGGCCTCGGCGAAGTGGTAGTGGGAGCCGACCTGGACGGGCCGGTCGGCGGCGTTGAGGACGGTGAGACGGGTGACCGGCCGGCCCTCGTTGAGGGCGACGGGACCTTCACCGAAAAGGATTTCTCCGGGAATCATCGGCGGCGTTCCCCCGTCACACGATCGGGTCATGGACGGTGACGAGCTTGGTGCCGTCCGGGAAGGTGGCCTCGACCTGGACGTCGTGGATCATCTCCGGGATTCCGGTCATGACGTCGTCACGGGTGAGCACCTTGCGGCCGGAGGCCATGAGCTCCGCGACGGTGCGGCCGTCGCGGGCGCCCTCCAGGATGTGGGTGGTGATCAGGGCGACGGCCTCGGGGTGGTTGAGCTTCACACCGCGGGCCCTGCGCTTCTCGGCCACGTCGGCGGCCACATGGATGAGCAGGCGTTCCTGCTCGTGCGGCGACAGTTGCACGCTTCCACCTCACAGTCGTCCACCGGGCATGTGCCCGGACAGCAGCGGACCTTACCGATCGTCAACACTCTGTTGAACTGCGGAAATGGTCCGCCCGGCCAGACATTGCACGTTAGGGCGGAAGTTTTTCCTACGCGTTAACTCGCGCTTTGCGACCGCATGGACATGAGCCCGCGCAGGCCGTCCTGGAGCACCTCGACCTCCACGTCGCCGAAGAGCGCCTGCTGGGCGATGTAGCCCTGGGCGGTGGCGATGAGGGTGCGGGCCACCCGGTCGGCGGGGACGTCCGCCGCCATCAGACCGGTCGCGCGGTAGACCTCGACGAGTTCGCCCCAAGCCTCGCGCATCCCGTTGAACCCGTCGGAGAGGGTCTGGAACAGCCGCTCGTCACGCAGGGTCTCCGACCACACCTGGAGGATGAGCCGCGCGAACGCCTGGCGGTCCGCGCCGGGGATCCGCTCCTCCAGGAAGAGCTTGAGGACCGAGCCGAGAAGGATGTCCGGCGTGGGCGGCGGCATGGTCTTCGCGGCCTCCGCGAACGCGCCGCGGATACCGGCGAACGCCTCGGCCGCGATGGCCGCGATCAGCTCGTCCTTGCCGCTGAAGTAGCGGTAGACGGCTCCGGCCGAGAGGCCCACCTCGGTCAGGACGTCCTGCATGGACGTGGCGTGGAAGCCGTTGCGGGCGAAGCAGCGCGCGGCGCCGTCGAGGATCTGACGGCGGCGGGCGTCGAGGTGTTCCTGGGAGACACGAGCCATGCCCCGAACCTAAAACGAACATTCATTCTTGACAAGCGACCCCGCCGGGGAGACAGTGAGGAGACCGTAAAACGAATGATCCTTCTCTTTGAGTTTCGCTGATCCCTCTCTTCGAATCGAGCCCCTCATGCCCGCCTCCGCCACCCGCAAGACCCTCGCGGTGCTGGTACTGATCCCGGTCGTCGTGGCCCTCGCCCTCTGGGCCTTCGCCTGGCCCGCCGCCCGGATCGCCCCGCGCGACCTGCCCATAGGCGTCGCGGGTCCGGCCACCGCCACCGCCCCGCTGGAGCAGCGCCTCGCCGAGCGCGACGGCGCCTTCGAGGTCCACCGCTACGACTCCGAGGCCGCCGCGCGCGAGGCGATCGAGGACCGGGTCGTATACGGCGCGGTGGTCGTGACTCCGCAGGGGCCCGAACTGTTGACCGCCTCCGCCGCGAGCCCGGTCGTCGCCGGGCTGCTGCGCGAGGCCGTCACCGCCCAGGTCCCGCCCGGCACGCAGCTGACGGTGACCGATGTCGTCCCGGCCCCCGCCGGCGACCCGCGCGGCAGCGCCTTCGGGGCGGGCCTCTTCCCGCTGATCCTGGCCGGTGCGGCCTCCGGCATCGTGGTGACCGTCCTCGGCCTGCGCGGCGCACGGGCGGCCGGCACTCTGCTCGGCGCCGCCGCGCTCGCGGGGATCGTCGGCACCGCACTCGCCCACAGCTGGCTCGGCGTGTTCGCGGGCGACTGGTGGGCCGAGGCCGGGGTCCTCGGCCTCACCGTGCTCGCGATCGGCTCGGCGATCGCGGGGCTCGCCGCGCTCATCGGCAAGCCGGGCATCGGCATCGGGGCGTTCCTGATGATCCTGCTGGGCAACCCGTTCTCGGGCGTGACGAGCGCACCCGAAATGCTTCCGGCCCCGGTGGGCGCGCTCGGCCAGTGGCTGCCCCCGGGCGCGGGCGGCTCCGCGCTGCGCTCGTTCGCGTTCTTCGACGGCGCGGGCGCGGGCTCGGCGCTGCTGATTCTCGGCGCGTGGTCGGTCGCCGGACTGATCGCGCTCTTGGTGGGCGGAGCCCGGAACCGCGCGGCGGCCGCCCCGCCGGCGGCCACCCCGGCGCCCGTACCGGCACCGGTGGGCTGACGCCCTCCTCGTACAGCCGCGTGCCCCCGCCGTAGCGGACGGGGGGCACGCGGCTTTTTCATGCGCCGGGGCGCCGGGGGGGCAAAGGCTTCCGCGGCGCTCAGGCTTCGGGGGCGCTCAGGCTTCGGCGGGAGCCCAGGCTCCCGGCCCGCTCACGCGCCCGGCGTGCGGTGGCGGGCCGCGATGCCGAAGCGGCCCTGTTCACCCGGAGCGGACGGGAGCGGGCGGATCTCGGAGACCGCGCTGCTCGCCAGATCCTCGGCGGTCTCGTGCTCCGCCTCGAGTTTGGCCAGGTCAGCGGCCGACACCAGCGCCACGAGCGGCTTTCCGTGACGGGTCACGACGACCCGTTCGTTGCCGTACACCACGCGGTTGATCAGGTCGGCGAACTCTGCACGTGCTTGCGTCACCGGAATCTCGTAGGCCATGCTCCTCATCTTACGGGTTGTACGTCCTGTACATTTTTTACAAGGAGGCGCCGCCATGCACGCTCGCTATGTCCTGCCCGAGTTCACCGAGCGCACCAGCTACGGGAGCCGGACCCTCGACCCGTACTCCAAGCTGCTCGAGGAACGGATCGTCTTCCTCGGCACCCCCATCGACGAGACCTCGGCCAACGACGTGATCGCGCAGCTCCTGCACCTGGAGTACGCCGATCCGGACCGGGACATCTCGCTGTACATCAACTCCCCCGGCGGCTCGATGAACGCCATGTCCGCGATCTACGACACGATGCAGGTCGTCACCTGCGACGTGGAGACCACGTGTCTCGGGCAGGCCGTCTCGACCGCCGCCGTGCTGCTCGCGGCCGGCGCGCCCGGCAAGCGGCTCGCGCTGCCCGGCGCCCGGGTGGTGCTCCAGCAGCCCGCGACGGACGAGCCGTTGCAGGGGCAGCCGAGCGATCTCGACATCCAGGCACGGGAGTTGATCCGGATGCGCGCGATGATGGCCGGGATGCTGGTCACCCACACCGGCCAGGACCTCGAGCGGATCGACGCCGACATCGACCGGACGACCGTCCTCGACGCGCCGGGCGCGACCGCCTACGGCGTGGTGGACCACGTCGTTCAGAACCGCGGGGCGTCGGGCGGCGCCGGGGGAAGGTGAGCCCGCGATGGTTCCCGAGCTGCCGCCGCTGCCCGCTCTGACGCGCGCCGAGGGCGAGTTCATCGACGCCTATCTCGAAGTCGTCGACCTGCTGGGCCGCATCAATCCATCCAGGGCTTCGCATACGTATGGGGCGCTGCGCGCGGCTCAGGCGCTGGTGGGGCGGGCCAACGCCCTGCGGGACGCGCTGACGGCGATGCATACGCGCGGCGAGAGCGAGGTGCACGCGGAGACATTGGCCCGTGCGCTCCGGGTGTTGGACGGGGAGCGTAGATCGGGCCGCGTCACCGTCCCGGAGACACCGGCGAGTTGACATTCCCCCGTGTCGTGTCGAGGTCCACTCGGAGCAGCGCGGCCGCAGAATCGCTCCCCCGTTCGGCGTAGTCGACGAATCGACATATGTGCGGGGTGAGTTGCACAACAGGTGTACACATCTGGCGGAATAGGGCGCCCCACCCCTGGTCCGGGACTCGTCGGCCAAACCTCCGACGATCACGAAACATGCCTGTCCACCCGAATGGATCAGTCGTGAGGAGCCTCACATAACGCCGTTTCGGCTCGGTTTTCGCCCGGGTTGTGGGTCAAGATCCCTCACGACGACAAGCCCCCGCCACCGCGGCGGGGCGGTCCGGGCGGACGCCGAGTCCTGCCGCTGTCCCGGATGTCTGGTCGACAGGAGTGGATCGGCAGGAGTGGAGGACCCGAGCAGTACGGGACGGCCGGCCAGTGGGGCCGTTCCTCGGGGTGAAGCCGCAGCCGCGGCCGGGCAACTTCGCCAGCCCGAACCCGACAGGTCATCCTTCACAGGCGGCTGACGAAGGGTTGCGCATGACTGCGCAGATTCATGTCCCGTCCCTGCTGTCCCGGGCCGGAGCCGTCTCGGCTCTCACCCTCGCCGCCCTCGGCGGCACGATGCTGGCGCCAGGAGCCGCATCGGAGGCCCAGGCCGCGACGTCGTACGCCGGCAACGCGCTGAACATCGCGGCTTCGAAGAAGGGATCGCCCTACAAGTACGGAGCGTCGGGACCGTCCCGGTTCGACTGCTCGGGGCTCACGCTCTACTCGTACAAGAAGGCGGGCAAGTCGCTGCCCCGTACCGCGCAGCAGCAGTACAACAAGACCCGGCACATCTCCGCGTCCAGCAGGCAGAAGGGGGACCTGGTCTTCTTCCATTCCGGTGGAAGGGTGTACCACGTGGGGATCTACGCGGGTAGCGGAAAGATCTGGCACTCGCCCAAGAAGGGTTCCTGGGTGAAGCTCGACAAGATCTGGACGTCCAAGGTCTACTACGGCCGGGTGCGCTGACGCCCGGTCGGCTCCGACGTGTGACCAAGGGGTGCGGTGGCGCCGCCGCATCCCTCGCCCCGGGGTCAGTGCCCTGGGGACACCAGCAGCGTCACTCCGAGGGCGGCGAGCATGCCGCCCGTCACCCCCTGCACGGTCCGTGCCGTCCGGGGCCGCCGCAGCCGGTGGCCGAGCCGGTCCACGCCGAGGGCCACCAGCGGGAACCAGAGCAGGGCCAGCAGCACCACGATCGACGCGAGCAGCAGCGTGCGCGGCAGCACCGCCACACCGGCCGGCACGAACTGCGGCAGCAGGCTGAGGAAGAGCACGGGCGCCTTGGGGTTGAGGACGTTTGTCAGGAAGCCCTGCCGGAAGGCCCGCCCGACCGCCCGCTCCCCCGCCACGTCCGCCGGCGTCTCGCCCGCCGTCGCGCGCAGCGCACCGCGCAACGCCTGCACGCCGAGGTAGAGGACGTACGCGCCGCCGGCGATCTGCAGCGCGCGGTACAGCACGGGTACGGCGATCAGCACGGCCGCGAGCCCGGCCACCGCGAGGGCGGTGTGCACCAGGAGCCCGCCCGCCACGCCCACCGCGCAGGCGACCCCGGCCCGGCGCGAGGCGAGAGCGCTGCGCACGACGACGGTGAAGTCCGCGCCCGGCATGGCCACCATGCCCGCCGCGACCCCGATGAAGGCGATCAGCTGTCCGTCCATGACCCCAGCGTGCCCGCCGAGAGCCTTTAGTGTGGAGACAGGATTTTATGGGCCTGCCAAAAGGAATGCTTAATGCAGGATCTGGTGCGGCTCGCGGCGCTTGTGGCCGTCGCCGAGGACGGCTCGATCACCCGGGCCGCCGCCCGGCTCGGCTACACCCCGCCCGCCCTCTCGCAGCAGCTCGCCAAGCTGGAGCGGGAGGCGGGGGCCGCGCTGCTCGTACGGCACCATCGGGGCGCGCGGCTCACTCCCGCGGGCGAACTGCTCGTCACCCGGGCGCGCCGGGTCCTGGACGAGATGGACCGGGCCCGCCATGAGCTGGCCCGGCTGAGCGGCCTGTCGGGCGGGCGGCTGCGGGTCGGCACCTTCACCACCGTGGGCATCCATCTGCTGCCGCCGGTGCTCAGCGCGTTCCGCCGGGCCCACCCGGACGTGGAGCTGACGGTCGCCGAGTACGAACCGCCGGGCGGGATCCACGCCGTGGCGGCGGGCGAGGTGGATCTCGCGCTGACCCACACGTACGAGCCGGCCGAACCGGCGCCGCTACCGCCGGGGGTCGAGCTGGAGCCGCTGCTGGTCGAGGAGTTGGTCCTGGTCACGGCGCCGGGCCACGTCCTGGCGGAGGGTTCGGGCCGGTTGCCGATCACGGAGCTCGCGGGCCAGCCACTGATCAGCAGCGCCCCGGACCACCCGCCGCGCCGGGGCGTGGAGGGCGCCCTTGCCCGCGCGGGCGCGACGCCGTCGGTGGTCTGCCGTACACCCGGCTACGCCCTGGTGTGCGCCCTGGTCAGCGCGGGCCTCGGGGTGGCGGTGGTCCCGGAGATGGTCGCGTCGATGACGGCTTCGCCCCTGGGGGTACGCGCCCTGGAGCCGACCTCGTTCCGCCGAACGATCTCGGTCGCCCACCGAGGCGAGGAGTCCGGCCCGGCAGCGGCCTCCCTACGAGCACTCCTGCGCGGCGGCTTCGCCCGGGCCTAGGGTCCGTCCTTCCAGGGACAGGCCCCATGGCCGACCCGCACCGGCCCGGTGGCCTGCGTCAGTCGAAGAGGGCGACGACTCCGCTCACCCAGATTCCGAGGACCGCGAGGGTGCCCACCAGGCAGCCGATGCCCGCCAGGACGTCGCGGACCGACCACGGCTCGGAGGGCGCCTCGTGCGGGTCCTCCAGGCTGTCCTCGTAGGAGGTGGGGTCGTCCCAGTCGACGGGGTGCCCCAGCTCTTCGGCGCAGGCGGTCCGCACCGCGACCAGTTGCCCCGTCGCGAAGGGGGTCGCAGCCGTGGTTTCGGGGCCACGCCAGGCGAGGGCCTTCATCCGCCACCCGGGAGACCCGTACCGCGCCTCGAACGCGGTGGTCTCGTCGGCGCTGCGGTCCTCTTCGAGGTACATCCAGCGGCCGGCCTCGGCGGCGTCGCCGTAGAGCCGGTACACCTCGGCCAGACGCCGGCGGAGCGTCAGGTCGTACGGGAAGGACGAGACGAGACCGCGCAAGCGCTGGCGCGCGACGGGAACGCGGCCGGCGGCCAGGTCCGCGTCGACTCGGGCAAGGGTCTCTCTCAGGGGCATGGACGCATCATCGGCTACCGCTCTGAGCTGCGTCGACCTGGTTTTTCTCAGCTCGGAGAGGCCGCGGCGGCCGGAGTCGCGGTCCAGGGGAGGTTGATCCAGACCGTCTTGCCGCCCTCGTCGGTCGGGGTGACCGAGAGGCGGCCGCCCGCCTCGGCCGTCAGGATGCGGATGATGACCATCCCGCGGCCGTTGTCCTGCTGCACCGCCGCCGGGAGCCGCTTCGGCCAGCGGGGGTGGCTGTCGGTGACGCCGATGTGGAGCTGTTCCTCGCGCTCCAGGCGGACGTCGACCGTGAAGGTGGGCGACTGGCCGAAGGTGTGCTGGACGGCGTTGGTGGCCAGCTCCGAGACGATCAGCCGGACCGTGTCGGCGGTGTCGCTGCCGCCCGCGAGCCCCCAGCCGCTGAGGACGTCGGCGACATATCTCCGGGCGGCGGACACCGAGGCGGGATCGCTCGGCAGAGTGACGGTTGCTTCCTGGTGGTCTGCCATGGCGACGCTGTCCCTTTCCCACCGGGCCCGGCCCGGTTTGCACTTCGCGTCAGACTGCCACCGATCGTGCCGCCCCGGGCGGCGATCCACCAAGATATGTGCATATTTGTCGCTCGAAGCGGTGAACTCTACGACGAGAGACCGTATTTGGGATCCATCAGTGGGAGGGCGGTGCGGTCCGCACGATCGTGGCGACGGCCTGCTCGATCTGCGCGTCCGTCAGATCCGCGCGGGCCGTGAGCCGCAGCCGCGAGATGCCGTCCGGGACGGACGGCGGCCGGAAGCAGCCGACGGCGAGCCCCTGCTCACGGCAGTGGGCCGCCCACCGCAGCGCCGCCTCCGGCGAGGGCGCGCGGACGGAGACCACCGCCGCGTCCGGGCGTACGGCGGTCAGACCGGCCGCGGTGAGCATCCGGTGCAGCGTGGTCGCGACGGTCCTGGCGCGCTCGGCGAGACCGGGTTCGTCCTGGATCAGCCGCAGACCGCTCAGGGCCGCGCCGACGGCGGCCGGGGCGAGTCCGGTGTCGAAGATGAACGTCCGGGCCGCGTTGACCAGGTGCTCGACGACCCGGGCCGGGCCGAGGACCGCTCCGCCCTGACTGCCCAGCGACTTGGAGAGCGTGAGGGTGGCGACCACGTCCGGGTCGCCCGCGAGCCCGGCGGCGTGCAGGGCGCCGCGGCCGCCGTCGCCGAGCACGCCCAGGCCGTGGGCGTCGTCCACGACCAGCCCGGCGCCGTGGGCCCGGCAGGCCTCGGCCAGTTCGGGGAGCGGGGCCCGGTCGCCGTCCACCGAGAAGACGGAGTCGGAGACCACGAGCGACCTGCGGTCCGGGTGGGCCTGGAGGGTCTTGCGTACCGCCTCGGGCTCGGCGTGCGGGACCACGGCCGTCTCGGCGCGCGAGAGCCGGCAGCCGTCCACGATCGAGGCGTGGTTGCTCGCGTCGGAGACGATCAGCGCGTCGCGGCCGCTCAGCGCGGTGAGGGCGGCGAGGTTGGCGGTGTAGCCGGAGGAGAAGACGAGGGCCGCCTCGAAGCCGCAGAACGCCGCGAGTTCGCGTTCGAGAGCCGCGTGCAATTGGGTCGTACCGGTGACCAGACGCGAGCCGGTGGACCCCGCGCCCCAGCGGCGGGCCGCTTCGGCGGCGGCCTCGGTCACCTCCGGGCGGCGGGTCAGTCCGAGGTAGTCGTTGCTCGCCAGATCGAGCGGCTCCGACTCGGCGGACCGGGGCCGCAGCGTGCGGACGAGCCCGGCCTCCGCACGGCGGCGCGCCTCCGTGTCGGTCCAGTCGAACGGGGTCCGGCGGGTGTCCTCGTCCCGGTGCATGGGGCAGATCCTTTTGTAGGCAGCGCACAGACCCTAACCGTCCGGGGCCGGGGAGAGGGTGTGGCCATCCACACACGACAAACTGGCGCGTTTGTTCAGATCCTCCTTGGCCACGAGGTGTGCCGTAAGCAAGGATCAGCCCTTATGGACCTGCTGAACACGCTGGTGGACAAGGGGCTGCGGCGCGAGCTGCCGAGCCGTGAAGAAGCGCTCGCCGTATTGGCGACCTCCGACGACGAACTGCTCGATGTGGTGGCCGCGGCGGGCAAGGTGCGCCGTCAGTGGTTCGGGCGGCGCGTGAAGCTGAACTACCTCGTCAATCTGAAGTCGGGGCTCTGCCCCGAGGACTGCTCGTACTGTTCCCAGCGGCTCGGCTCGACGGCCGGGATCCTCAAGTACAGCTGGCTGAAGCCGGACGAGGCCTCGCAGGCCGCGGCCGCCGGTGTCGCGGGCGGGGCCAAGCGGGTCTGCCTGGTGGCGAGCGGCCGCGGTCCGACGGACCGGGACGTCGAGCGGGTCGGCAAGACGATCGAGGCCATCAAGGAGCAGAACGAGGGCGTCGAGGTCTGCGCCTGCCTGGGGCTGCTCTCGGACGGCCAGGCGGAGCGACTGCGCGAGGCGGGCGCCGACGCCTACAACCACAACCTGAACACGTCCGAGGGGACGTACGGGGAGATCACCACCACCCACACCTACGCGGACCGGGTGGACACCGTGCAGAAGGCGCACGCCGCCGGTCTGTCGGCCTGCTCGGGGCTGATCGCGGGCATGGGCGAGAGCGACGAGGACCTGGTCGACGTCGTCTACGCGCTGCGCGAGCTGGACTCGGACTCGGTGCCGGTCAACTTCCTGATCCCGTTCGAGGGCACTCCGCTGGCGAAGGAGTGGAACCTCACCCCGCAGCGCTGTCTGCGGATCCTGGCGATGGTCCGGTTCGTCTGCCCGGACGTCGAGGTCCGGATCGCGGGCGGGCGCGAGGTGCACCTGCGCTCGATGCAGCCGCTCGCGCTGAACATCGCGAACTCGATCTTCCTCGGTGACTACCTGACGAGCGAGGGCCAGGCCGGCCAGACGGACCTGGACATGATCGCGGACGCGGGCTTCGAGGTGGAGGGCGCGGGCACGACCACGCTGCCCGCCCACCGCGCGGACGCGCTCGCCGCGGCGGGCGTGACGGCCGGTGCGACGGCCGGCGGCTGCGGCTCGGCGGCGTCGGCGGGCTGCGGCTCACACGCGGAAGCGGGTGCGGGTGCGGCGGCCGGTGGCGGCTGCGGCTCGCACGCCGAGGCGGGCGGCGGCTGCGGTCCGTGCGGCGGCCACGCGGCGGTCGCCACGGAGGCCCCCGCCGAGGTGCCGGGCGCACGGACCGACCTGGTGGCCGTACGCCGTCGTGGCGCCGGAACGGACGTCGCGCCGAATGCGTAACGAGGAGCTGCTGGCCCTGGACCGGGCGCACGTGTGGCATCCGTACGGCCCCATGCCGGGCCGTGCGGAGCCGCTGGTCGTCGAGTCCGCGTCCGGGGTACGGCTCCGGCTCGCCGAACCGGCGCACGGGCAGGCCGAGTTGATCGACGGCATGTCGTCGTGGTGGTCCGCGATCCACGGCTACAACCACCCGGTGCTCAACGAGGCGGCGCGGGGGCAGCTGGACCGGATGAGCCATGTCATGTTCGGCGGGCTCACCCATGAGCCGGCCGTCCGGCTCGCCGCCCGGCTCGTGGAGATCACGCCCGAGCCGCTCCAGCACGTCTTCCTGAGCGACTCCGGTTCGGTGGCCGTCGAGGTCGCGATCAAGATGTGTCTGCAGCACTGGCGCTCCGTGGGCAGGCCCGAGAAGCGCCGGCTGCTGACCTGGCGCGGCGGCTACCACGGGGACACCTGGCAGCCGATGGCGGTGTGCGACCCCCAGGGCGGCATGCACGACCTGTGGTCGGGCGCGCTGCCGAAGCACTTCTTCGCCGACCCGCCGCCCGCCGCATACGAGGAGTCGTACGCGGAACATCTGCGGGAGCTGATCGGGCGGCACGCGGACGAGCTGGCCGCGGTGATCGTGGAGCCGGTGGTTCAGGGCGCGGGCGGCATGCGGTTCCACTCACCCGACTACCTGCGCGTGCTGCGGGAGGCGTGCGACGCCCACGACGTGCTGCTCGTGTTCGACGAGATCGCGACCGGCTTCGGCCGTACGGGCGCACTGTTCGCCGCGGACCACGCGGGGGTCTCCCCCGATGTGATGTGCGTGGGCAAGGCGCTGACCGGCGGCTATCTGTCGATGGCGGCGACGCTGTGCTCGGCGCGGGTCGCCGACGGAATCTCGCGCGGCGAGGTCCCTGTCCTGGCCCACGGGCCGACGTTCATGGGCAACCCGCTGGCCGCCGCGGTGGCGAGCGCCTCGATCGACCTGCTCCTGTCCCGGGACTGGGCGGTGGAGGTCAAGCGGATCGAGGCCGGTCTGCGCGAGGGGCTCGCGCCCGCGGCCGCGCTGCCGGGGGTTCGTGACGTACGGGTGCTCGGCGCCATCGGCGTCGTCCAGCTCGACCACGACGTCGACATGGCCGCGGCGACCGAGGCAGCGGTCCGCGCGGGCGTCTGGCTGCGCCCGTTCCGCGACATGATCTACACGATGCCGCCGTTCGTGACGGGCGACGACGACCTGGCGCGGATCTGCGCGGCGGTCCGCGCGGCGGCCGCGGCGGGCTGAGGCCGGCACACACCGCGGCGGGCTTGAGAGCGGCACACCACACGGCACGGCCACGACGGGCCGGAACAGAGAGGACACGCACACACCATGAGCGTCATCGTCGTCAGCGGTACGGGTACGGAGATCGGGAAGACGATCGTCACCGCCGCTCTGGCCGCCGTGGCCACGCTCCAGGGACGGTCCGTCGCCGTGCTCAAGCCCGCGCAGACCGGGCTCGCGCCGGGTGAGCGCGGGGACGCGGACGAGGTCGTCCGGCTCTCCGGGGCCGCCGCCTCGGTCGAACTGGCGCGGTTCCCCGAGCCGTTGGCGCCCGCGACCGCCGCCCGGCGGGCCGGGATGCCCCCGGTCGGCCCGCACGAGGTCGCCGAGGCGGCCGCGAAGCTGGCCACCGAGTACGACCTGGTCCTCGTGGAGGGCGCGGGCGGGCTCCTCGTCCGCTTCGACCACGAGGGCGGCACGCTCGCCGACGCGGCCCGGCTCCTCGGGGCGCCGGTCCTGGTGGTGACGCCCGCCGGTCTCGGCACGCTCAACTCGACGGCGCTGACCGCCGAGGCCCTCGCGGCGCGCGGCATCGAGCAGCTCGGCGTCGTGGTCGGCAGCTGGCCGGCCACGCCGGACCTCGCCTCGCGCTGCAACCTGGCCGACCTCCCGGAGGCGGCCGGTGCGCCGCTCCTCGGGGCCGTACCGGAGGGCGCGGGCGGTCTCGACCCGGCCGAGTTCCGGACGCGGGCGAGCGAGTGGCTGGCCCCCGCGCTCGGCGGGGTCTGGGCGGCCGGGGCGCTCTGATCTCCGTAGGCTGGTGTCATGCGCGCACAGGTAGCGGAGATCGTGTTCGACTGCGGTGACCCGGCTCGTCTGGTCCGGTTCTGGGCCGAGCTCCTCGGCGGCACCCCGGTCGACCGCAGCCCCGACTGGTCGTACATCGAGCCGCCCGGCTTCGTCCGGATCGCGTTCCAGCAGGTGCCCGAGGGCAAGGTCGCGAAGAACCGGCTCCATCTGGACCTGCACGCGCCCGACGTGAGCGCGGCGGCCGACGAGGCGACCACCCTCGGGGCCACCCGCTCGGGCGGGCTCGTCACCGACGACGAGGGGGACTTCCAGGTGATGCTCGACCCCGAGGGCAACGAGTTCTGCTTCGTGTCGGGCTGAACGGGTCGGAACGGGGCAGAATCACCCCGTCCGCGTGTCGGAGGAGGCCCCGATGTCATCACGTACCGCCCGGGTCCCCCGGGACGCCGTCCACCACCCCCTCTTCGCCCGCTTCTACGCCCGGTTCAGCGTCTCCGCCGATACCAAGGGCGGTGTCGGCCGCCTGCGCGCGGAGTTGCTGACGGGTCTGTCCGGCCGGGTCATCGAGATCGGCGCGGGGAACGGGCTGAACTTCGCGTACTACCCCGCGGCGGTGTCCGAGGTCGTGGCGATCGAACCGGAGCGCCATCTGCGCCAGTTGGCCGCCGAGGCCGCCCGGGGCACGGACGTGCCGGTGGATGTCGTGCCGGGCGCCGCGGAGGCGCTGCCGGTGAAGAGCGAGGCCTTCGACGCGGCGGTCGCCTCACTGGTGCTGTGCACGGTTCGGGACGTGCCGCGTGCGCTCGCCGAGACGCACCGGGTGCTGCGGCCGGGCGGCGAACTCCGCTTCTTCGAGCACGGGGTGGCCCCGTCGCCGGGGATGGCCCGGACCCAGCGGGCCCTGGACCGCACGGTGTGGCCGCTGCTCTTCGGCGGCTGTCACTCGGGCCGTGACCCGGTGGCGGCGATCGAGGCGGCGGGCTTCGAGAACGTCACGTACCGCAGCTTCGTCGTCCCGGAGAGCGGGCCGCGTCTGCCCAGCTCGTACTGCGTGCTCGGCACGGCGCGAAAGAGCTGAGCGAGACGGAGCCGGACGGGACGGAGCCCACGGGGGCGTGTCCCCTCAGCGGCTCCACTGGCGCAGTTCGTCGGCGATGGCCCGGACGTCCGCCTCGCCCTTCTTCACCAGCCGCGCCAGATCCCTGACCTGTTCCGGCGAGGTGACGACCTTCAGGCCGCTGGCGACGAGGTAGCCGTAGGCGACGGCCGAGGCGAACATGGCGTTGGAGTGCTCCAGGGCCGGGACGTGCAGCAGGAGTTGGAGCAGGGCGGCGGCGCGGGCGTGCGGGTCTCCGTAGACCGGCACGCCGAAGATCTCCGCGTCGTGCCGGCCGACCGCGGCGACGAGGGCGCCCCAGTCGGTGACCTGGGGGTCGCCGGGTGTCTGGTGTTCGGCCACCATGAGCAGCCAGGAGAGGTCGACCGTGAGGCTCATGCGGTGCGGTCGCGCTCCGTCCCGAACTCCTCGGTGAACACCGATTCGTACTGCTTCATGAAGTCGGCGGCCGCCTCGACGAAGGCGCGCCCGGACTCCCCTGCGTCCTGCTGGACGAGTTCCTCGATGTACCGGTTGACGCTCACGCCGCGCTGCTGCGCCCGCCGGCGGGCGGTGTCGGCGGTCGTCTCGTCCACGCGGACGTTCAGCTGGGTCTTGGCCACACGACCACGCTAGCGCCGGGGCGCTAGCACCGGCAAGCGATCCCCCGCGACTGTTACGCGCAGGCCGGGCAGAGCCCCCGGTACGTGACCTCGGCGGCCGAGACCGTGAAGCCGAAGCGCTCCCCCGCCGGGAGGTCGGCCAGCGGGTCGCCGTGCGGATGGACGTCCCGGATGGTGCCGCAGCGGGAGCAGACGAGGTGCTGGTGGGGGTGGTGGGCGTTCGGGTCGTAGCGCTTGGCCCGGCCGTCGGTGGAGACCTCGACGACCTCGCCGAGGGAGACCAGCTCGCCCAGCGTGTTGTAGACGGTCGCCCGGGAGATCTCCGGCAGCCGCTCGGCCGCGCGGACGTGGACCTCGTCGGCCGTCAGGTGCACGTGATCGCCGTCGAGGACCTCGGCCACGACACGCCGCTGGGAGGTCATCCGCCAGCCACGTCCACGCAGTCGCTCCAGCAGGTCGCTCATATCGGTTCACCCATTCAGCTTGGATTTCGGCGGGACACACGACGTTCACCCAGGGATGCCAGGCTGTCCGATCGGGTAGAGGGTTGGCGTGCTTCTTGACTTGGACTCTGTCCATCGTAGGATCGGTTCCGGCAATAGCCAAGGGACAACATGGCTCCGGTCGGGCGGCACAACCGCCCTCCCGGGCCACCCGCCCCGGCTGAGCAACGTGATCCGCCCCGTCCGGAAGGATTCCCATGTCCGAGAACCACGACGCCATCGTCACCGACGCGAAAGCCGAGGGCGCGGGTGGCTGCCCGGTCGCGCACACCGGGCGCGCCGCTCACCCGACCCAGGGTGGCGGCAACCGTCAGTGGTGGCCGGAACGGCTCAATCTGAAGATCCTCGCCAAGAACCCCGCCGTGGCGAACCCGCTGGGCGAGGAGTTCGACTACGCCGAGGCGTTCAACGCGCTCGACCTGCCGGCCGTGAAGCGGGACATCGCCGAGGTGCTCACCACCTCCCAGGACTGGTGGCCGGCCGACTTCGGCAACTACGGCCCGCTCATGATCCGGATGGCCTGGCACAGCGCCGGTACGTACCGCATCAGCGACGGTCGCGGTGGCGCCGGGGCGGGCCAGCAGCGCTTCGCGCCGCTGAACAGCTGGCCGGACAACGGCAACCTGGACAAGGCCCGCCGCCTGCTGTGGCCGGTCAAGCAGAAGTACGGCCAGTCCATCTCCTGGGCCGACCTCATGATCCTCACCGGCAACGTGGCCCTGGAGACGATGGGCTTCAAGACCTTCGGCTTCGCCGGTGGCCGTGCCGACGTGTGGGAGCCGGACGAGGACGTCTACTGGGGCCCGGAGACCACCTGGCTGGGCGACGAGCGCTACACCGGTGACCGCGAGCTGGAGAACCCGCTCGGCGCGGTCCAGATGGGTCTCATCTACGTGAACCCGGAAGGCCCCAACGGCAACCCGGACCCGATCGCCGCGGCCCGCGACATCCGCGAGACCTTCCGCCGCATGGCGATGAACGACGAGGAGACCGTCGCCCTCATCGCCGGTGGCCACACCTTCGGCAAGACCCACGGCGCCGGCCCGGCGGAGAACGTCGGCGCCGACCCCGAGGCCGCGCCGATGGACGCGCAGGGCCTCGGCTGGGCCAGCACGTACAACACGGGCAAGGGCGCCGACGCGATCACCAGTGGCCTGGAGGTCACCTGGACCACGACGCCGGCCCAGTGGAGCCACGACTTCTTCAAGCACCTCTTCGAGTACGAGTACGAGCTCACCCAGAGCCCGGCCGGTGCGCACCAGTGGGTGGCGAAGAACGCCGAGGCGATCATCCCCGACGCGTACGACGCGTCGAAGAAGCACCTCCCGACGATGCTCACCACCGACCTGTCGCTCCGCTTCGACCCGGTCTACGAGCAGATCTCGCGGCGCTTCTACGAGAACCCCGAGCAGTTCGCGGACGCCTTCGCCCGCGCCTGGTACAAGCTCACGCACCGTGACATGGGCCCGGTCGTGCGCTACCTCGGCCCGGAGGTCCCCGCGGAGGAGCTGCTCTGGCAGGACCCGCTGCCGGCGCGCCAGGGCGAGCAGATCGACGCCGCCGACATCGCCTCCCTCAAGGAGAGCGTCCTCGGCTCGGACCTCACGGTCACCCAGCTGGTCTCCGCCGCCTGGGCCGCCGCCTCCTCCTTCCGGGGCAGCGACAAGCGCGGTGGCGCCAACGGCGGCCGCATCCGTCTGGAGCCGCAGCGCAACTGGGAGGTCAACAACCCGGACGAGCTGGCCCAGGTCCTCCGTACGCTCGAGGGCATCCAGGAGTCCTTCAACGCCGCCGGCGCCAAGAAGGTCTCGCTGGCCGACCTCGTCGTGCTCGCGGGCTCCGCGGCCGTCGAGCAGGCGGCCAAGGACGGCGGCTTCGCCGTCGAGGTGCCCTTCACGCCGGGCCGTGTCGACGCCGCGCAGGAGCAGACGGACGTCGAGTCGTTCTCCGCGCTCGAGCCGGCCGCCGACGGCTTCCGCAACTACGTCGGCAAGGGCAACCGCCTGCCGGCCGAGTACCTGCTGCTCGACAAGGCGAACCTGCTGACCCTCAGCGCGCCCGAGCTGACGGTCCTCGTCGGTGGTCTGCGCGTCCTGGGCGCCAACCACGGCGGGTCCAAGCACGGCGTTCTCACGAACAAGCCGGGCACGCTGTCCAACGACTTCTTCGTGAACCTGCTCGACCTGGGCACCACGTGGAAGTCGACGTCCTCGGCGCAGGACGAGTTCGAGGGCCGCGACGCTGCCACGGGCGCCGTCAAGTGGACCGGCACCCGTGCCGACCTGGTCTTCGGCTCGAACTCCGAGCTGCGCGCGCTCGCCGAGGTCTACGCGAGCGACGACGCGAAGGCGAAGTTCGTGAAGGACTTCGTCGCCGCGTGGGTCAAGGTCATGGAGCTGGACCGCTTCGACCTCGTCTGATCCAGCCGGACGCCGTCCTGTCGTGACGTCCAGGCCCGCCCTCGGGGGCGGGCCTGGACGTCCGTCGTTCCGCGTCCGCCGTCGGTCCGCGTCCCTGCTCGTTCCGCATGCCGAAACGCGGTCGACGGGCCGCGGAAGCGGTGGTGGGATTCCGGTCATGACCGCACCGCACATCCGGGCCGCCGTGCCGGCCGACCTCGACGCCGTCCTCGCCTTCTGGAAGACCGCGGCCGAGGGCACGAGCATCAGCGACGACCGCGACGGGATCGAGCGCCTCGTCGCCCGTGACCCCGAAGCCCTGATCCTGGCCGAGCGCGACGGCGAGCTCGTCGGCACGGTGATCGCCGGCTTCGACGGGTGGCGCTGCCACCTCTACCGCCTCGCCGTGCACCCGGACCACCGTCGCAGGGGCGTCGGCGGCGCGCTGCTCGCGGCGGCGGAGGAACGTTTCGTACGCCTGGGCGGGCGGCGCGCGGACGCCATGGTGCTCGACCGCAACACGCTCGGGCAGCACGCCTGGCGGGCCGCCGCGTACGGCCCCGAGGAGCAGTGGACCCGCTGGGTGAAGCCGCTGGCCGACGCCCCTCGCCCCTGATCCGGCGTAAACCTTCCTTTGCGTCTCCTTTACGATGGGTGATCCCATCCCAGCACGATCGAAAGGTGTGAGCGTCCGCCCATGGGCGAGCCTCCCAGTACCAAGCGAGCGATCTCTCCGTCCCTGACTGATCATGGAACGGAGGTGAACCGATGATCGAAGTGCTTCTGCTCGTGGTGGCGCTCCTGCTCTCGCTCGCCTGCGGTGCCTTCGTCGCGGCCGAGTTCTCGCTCACCACCGTCGAGCGGTCCGATCTCGAACGGGCCGCGGAGCGCGGCGAGCGCGGCGCGGCGAGCGCCCTCAAGGCCGTCAAGTCGCTCACCTTCCAGCTCTCCGGCGCCCAGCTCGGCATCACGGTGACCAACCTGATCGTCGGCATGCTCGCCGAGCCCTCGATCGCCGCCCTTCTGCGCGGCCCGTTCGAGGCCCTCGGCCTGTCCGCCTCCGTCGCATCCTCGGTGGCCCTGGTCGTCGGCACCGCCCTGTCGACCGTCGTCCTGATGGTCGTCGGCGAGCTGGTGCCCAAGAACTGGGCCATCTCCTCGCCGCTGGTCATCGCCAAGCGGGTGGCGACCCCGCAGCGGATCTTCACCGCCGCGTTCAGGCCACTGATCAGCCACCTGAACAACACCGCCAACCGGATCCTGCGCCGGCTCGGCATGGAGCCGACCGAGGAGCTGGCGTCCGCCCGCTCCCCGCAGGAGCTGGTCGCCCTGGCCCGCCACTCCGCCAAGGAGGGCGCCCTGGAGGCGGACACCGCCGAGCTGTTCGTACGGACCCTCAACCTGGCCGAACTGACCGCGGAGAACGTGATGACCCCGCGCGTACAGGTCACCGCGCTCGAGGTGCAGGCCACGGCCGAGGACGTCGCCAACGCGACCCGGGCGACCGGCCTGTCCCGCTTCCCCGTCTACCACGGCAACCTCGACACCGTCGTCGGCATCGCCCACATCAAGGACGTCCTGGCGATACCGGCCGACCAGCGCCGCCTGCGGCGCATCGGCGACATGCTCCGCGAGCCGCTGCTCGTCCCGGAGACGCTGACCGTGGACCGGCTCCTCGACCGGCTGTCCGGCAAGCAGACGATGGCCGTCGTCATCGACGAGTACGGCGGTACCGCCGGCGTCGCGACGCTGGAGGACATCGTCGAGGAGGTCGTCGGCGAGGTGCGCGACGAGCACGATCCGCACGAGACCCCCGACCTCGCCCGGGCGGGCGTGGACGCGGACGGGCGCGAGCTCTGGTCCGCCGACGGCGCCGCCCGCACCGACCAGCTGGAGGCGATCGGGCTGCGGATCCCGGACGGCCCGTACGAGACGCTGGCCGGTCTCATCGCCAATGAGCTGGGACGGATCCCGTCGGTCGGCGACCGCGTGGAGCTCGCCGGCTGGCAGCTCGACGTCGTGGACGCCTCCGGGCGCCGGGCGGCGCGGGTGCTGATGCACATGCCGCCGCACGTCGAAGAGACCGGTACGACCCCGGAGGCCGGCCGATGATCGCCATCCAGTTGCTGATCGGCGCGCTGACGCTGGTCGTGAACGCCTTCTTCGTCGGCGCCGAGTTCGCCATGATCTCCGTGCGCCGCAGCCAGATCGAGCCTGAGGCCGAGGCCGGGAACCGGCGGGCGCGCAGCGTCATCTGGGGCCTGGAGCACGTCTCGGCGCTGCTCGCCGCGGCCCAGCTCGGCATCACGCTGTGCACCCTGGTGCTCGGCATCGTCGCCGAGCCCGCCATCGCGCACCTGCTCGAGCCGGTCTTCGACGCGGTCGGCGTGCCGCACGGCCTGGTGCACCCGATCTCGTTCGTCATCGCGCTGGCGCTCGCGACCTATCTGCACATGCTGCTGGGCGAGATGGTCCCGAAGAACATCGCGCTCGCCGAGCCGACCCGCTCGGCGCTCGCCCTCGGCCCGCCGCTGGTCGCGATCGCCCGGGCGCTGCGCCCGGTGATCTTCACGATCAACGCCTTCGCCAACACGCTGCTCAGGCTGATGAAGGTGGAGGTGAAGGACGAGGTCTCGGCCACGTACTCGGACGCCGAGCTGGCCCGGATGGTGACCGACGCGGGCGTCGCCGGCCTGCTCGACGACCGGGCGGCGGAGCGGCTGCACGACGCCCTCGAGCTGGGGCGCCGCCCCGTGCGGGACGTCGTCATGGCCGTCGACAAGGTCGTGTACGCGGCGGTCGGGACGACGCCTGAGCAGCTGGAGGCGCTCTCCGCCGAGTCGGGCTTCTCCCGCTTCCCCGTGGTCGACACGGGCCGCGGGATCCTGGGCTACCTCCATGTGAAGGACGCCCTGGACGTGACGCCGAGGGACCTCCCCTTCCCGGTCTCGGCGATGCGGCCGATCGCCCGTGTCCGGGCGGCCACGCCCATGGACGACGTCCTCACGGCGATGCGCCGCAGCCGTACGCACCTGGCGGCGGTCCTGGACGAGGACGGCAAGCTGGCCGGCCTCGTCACGATGGAGGACGTGCTGCGGGAGCTGGTCGGCAGGCCGGCGACGTAACGTTTCGCGAAGACGGTCGGACGGACAGATCGGACGGGCTGCCGGACCGACTGTCGGACGGGCGAGGGCCCCGGGGTGCGCTGTGCGCCCCGGGGCCCTCGTCGTCAGGAGCCCTCCCGGGCTGCGGCTGAGCGACCGCATACCGCACGGTATGATCGCTTCCGCCATGGAGATGAATGCCACCTACACCAGTCTTGTCGCCGTCGGCGACAGCTTCACCGAGGGCATGTCGGACCGGCTGCCCGACGGTACGTACCGGGGATGGGCGGACCTCCTCGCGGCCCGGCTCGCCGCCCGCGCCCCCGACTTCCGGTACGCGAACCTCGCCGTGCGCGGCAAGCTCATCGGCCAGATCGTCGAGGAGCAGGTGCCCCTGGCCGCCGCGATGAAGGCGGACGTGGTGACTCTCGTCGGCGGCCTGAACGACACGCTGCGGCCCAAGTGCGACATGGGGCGGGTACGGGACCTGCTCACCGAGGCCGTCGAGACCCTGGCGCCCGCCTGCGGGCAGCTGGTCCTGATGCGCAGCCCGGGCCGCAACGGCCCCGTCATGGAACGCTTCCGGCCGCGCATGGAGGAGCTCTTCGACCACGTCGAGGCGCTCGCCGCCCGCCACGGCGCCGTGGTCGTCGACCTGTACGGCGCGCCCGCGCTCGGCGACCCGCGCATGTGGGACGTCGACCGGCTCCACCTGACCGGCGAGGGCCACCGGCGGGTGGCCGAGGCCGTGTGGCAGACGCTCGGCCTGGACCCGGAGCAGGACTGGCGGACGCCGCTGCCGCCGACGGCGCCCCCGGCTTGGCTCGCCCGCCGCGTCGGCGACGCCCGGTTCGCCAAGGAGCACCTCGGCCCGTGGATCGGCCGCCGTCTGACCGGCCGCTCCTCGGGGGACGGCCGACCCGCCAAGCGCCCGGACCTGCTCCCGTACGAGCCGCCGGGGGTCCGACCGGCCGATCACGGCCGGGGCGTGACGGACGGGGCGTGACGGACGTCTCGTAGCGGTCTCGTAGTAAGAGACGAACCCGGCCCTGGCGCTGGCCTGCAGAAATCGCCAGTAGAATTCGGTCACGTGACTGCTGTGACTGCGAAGCCCCGCATCCCCAATGTCCTGGCCGGCCGCTACGCCTCCGCGGAGCTCGCCGTCCTCTGGTCCCCCGAGCAGAAGGTGAAGCTGGAGCGCCGGCTGTGGCTCGCCGTGCTGCGTGCCCAGAAGGACCTCGGGATCGAGGTTCCGGACGCCGCCCTCGCCGACTACGAGCGCGTGCTCGACCAGGTCGACCTCGGCTCCATCGCCGAGCGCGAGAAGGTCACCCGCCACGACGTGAAGGCGCGGATCGAGGAGTTCAACGCCCTCGCCGGGCACGAGCACGTCCACAAGGGCATGACCTCGCGCGACCTCACCGAGAACGTCGAGCAGCTGCAGATCCGGCTCTCGCTCGAACTGATGCGGGACCGCACGGTCGCCGTCCTCGCCCGCCTCGGCAAGCTGTCCGGCGAGTACGCCGAGCTGGTCATGGCCGGCCGCTCGCACAACGTCGCCGCCCAGGCCACCACCCTCGGCAAGCGCTTCGCGACCGCCGCCGACGAGCTGCTCGTCGCCCACGGCCGCGTCGAGGAGCTGCTCGCCCGCTACCCGCTGCGCGGGATCAAGGGCCCGGTCGGCACCGCCCAGGACATGCTCGACCTGCTCGGCGGCGACGCCGGCAAGCTGGCCGAGCTGGAGAACCGGATCGCCGGTCACCTCGGCTTCGCGCACGCCTTCACCTCGGTCGGCCAGGTCTACCCGCGCTCGCTCGACTACGACGTCGTCACCGCGCTCGTGCAGCTGGCCGCCGCGCCGTCCTCGGTCGCCAAGACCATCCGCCTGATGGCCGGTCACGAGCTGGTGACCGAGGGCTTCAAGCCGGGCCAGGTCGGCTCGTCGGCGATGCCGCACAAGATGAACACCCGCTCCTGCGAGCGCGTCAACGGCCTCATGGTCATCCTGCGCGGGTACGCGTCGATGACCGGCGAGCTGGCGGGCGACCAGTGGAACGAGGGCGACGTGTCGTGCTCGGTGGTCCGCCGGGTCGCGCTGCCGGACGCGTTCTTCGCCCTGGACGGCCTCCTGGAGACCTTCCTGACCGTGCTCGACGAGTTCGGCGCGTTCCCGGCGGTCGTCGCCCGCGAGCTGGACCGGTACCTGCCGTTCCTCGCCACCACCAAGGTCCTGATGGGCGCCGTCCGCGCCGGTGTGGGCCGGGAGATCGCGCACGAGGCCATCAAGGAGAACGCCGTCGCCTCCGCCCTCGCCATGCGCGAGCAGGGCGCCGAGCGCAACGAGCTGCTCAACAAGCTGGCCGCCGACGAGCGGATCCCGCTGGACCGCGCGCAGCTCGACGCGCTGATGGCGGACAAGCTGTCGTTCACCGGTGCCGCCGCCGACCAGGTCGCCGCCGTGGTCGCCCGTGTCGAGGAGATCGTCAAGCAGCACCCGGAGGCCGCCGCGTACACCCCCGGGTCGATCCTCTGACCCGGTTCACCCCGCAGGAGCTCCAGGCCGCCCGCGACCGCGTCATCCCCGACGTGGCCGCGGGCGGCCTTTCGGTCCTCTTCTGCGGGATCAACCCCGGTCTGATGTCGGCGGCTACGGGCCACCACTTCGCGCGCCCGGGCAACCGCTTCTGGCCGGTGCTCGCGCGGTCCGGTTTCACGCCCCGGCTGCTGAAGCCGGCGGAGCAGGACGAGCTCCTCTCGTACGGTCTCGGCATCACGAACGTGGTCGCGCGGGCGACGGCGCGGGCCGACGAGCTGAGCGACGAGGAGTTCCGGGAGGGCGGCCGGCTGCTGACCGGCCGGGTGGAGCGGCTGCGACCGAGCTGGCTGGCGGTGGTCGGGATCACGGCGTACCGGACGGCGTTCGGTGAGCGGCGCGCGGTCGTCGGTCCGCAGGAGCGCACGATCGGCGCGACGCGGATCTGGGCGCTGCCCAACCCCAGTGGCCTGAACGCGCATTGGACCCTGGAGACGATGGCGGAGGAGTTCGCGCGGCTGCGGGAGGCGGCGGGGGTGCCCGACCGGCGCGCGGACCTCTAGCCGACCCGTGCCCGGACCCGTTGCCGACTGGTGTCCGGGCGGGCCTCGCCGCACTCCTGTCCATTGAGTAACATCCGGCACACATGTGCACGAGCTGGGAGGACACACGGTGGGGCGGCTGACCGGCGGGGATCCGTCGCTGCTGCGGCGGATCAATTCCGCGGTGGTACTCCATGCTCTGCGGGGCGCCGACGCGCTCACGCTCACGGACCTGACCCGGATCACCGGTCTCTCCCGGCCGACCGTCGAGGGCGTCGTCGAGGGGCTCATCGTCGGGGGCCTCGTCGTCGAGGTCGCGCCCGAGGAGGGCGAGGCGAGGCGGCAGGGCCGGCCCGCCCGGAGGTTCCGCTTCCGCGCGGAGGCGGGCCATCTGCTCGGCATCGAGATCGGCCCGCACCGGGTCGCCGCCCTGCTCTCCGGTCTGGACGGCCGGATCATCGGCGCCGGTTCCCGCGAGGTCTCGGAGACGGCCCCCGAGGACGAGCGCCTCGAACGGGTCCGCACGGTCGTCGCGGACGTGCTGCGCAGGGCCGGGGTCGCCCGGTCGAACCTGCGGGCGGTCGGCGTCGGCACGCCCGGGATCGTCGAGGCGGACGGCACCGTACGGCTCGGCACGGCGCTGCCCGGCTGGACGGGCCTGGCCCTCGGGGAGCGGCTGCGCCGGTCGTTCAAGTGCCCGGTGCTCGTGGAGAACGACGCCAACGCGGCGGCGGTGGCCGAGCACTGGAAGGGCGCGGCGACCGACTCCGACGACATCGTCTTCGTCCTCGCGGGGCTGAGCCCGGGCGCCGGGTCCCTGATCGGGGGGCGCCTGCACCGCGGGTACGGCGGGGCGGCCGGCGAGATCGGCGCGCTGCACCTCCTGGGGCGCGGGGTCACCCCCGAGCACCTGCTCTCGACCACGGACGAGCCGCTCCACCCGCTGGACGAGCAGGCGGTGGCGGCGGTCTTCGCGCTGGCCCGCGGGGGCGACGCGCGCGCCGAGGCCGCGGTGGAGCGCTTCACGCAGCGCCTGGTCCACGACGTGGCGGCGCTGGTGCTCGCGCTCGACCCGGAGCTGGTGGTGATCGGTGGCTGGGCGGCGGGCCTGGACGGCGTACTCCAGCCGCTCCGCGACGAACTGGCCCGCTTCTGCCTGCGCCCGCCGCGCGTGGTCCTGTCGATGCTGGGCGAGGCCGCGGTGGGCACGGGCGCGCTGCGCCTGGCCCTCGACCACGTGGAGGAGCAGCTCTTCGCGGTGGAGGGCACGGTCACGGCTCGGCGCTGAGGGTGGGGACTCGCCCCCGGCCGGGGGGCTCCCCCGGCGCTCTGACGCGACGAGCCCGGAGTGTGCTGCCGTGGCAGCTCACTCCGGGCTCGTGCTTGGGGTCTTTCGGTGGAACCTCGGTCGTCAGGAGGCCATGACCAGGTCGCCCGAGTCGCCGAAGGTCAGGCGGCAGGTGTCGGCGCGGTACGTGGCGACGGAGACCGCGGCCGTGCGGCCCTCGGAGAGGTAGCGGGTCGTGACGACGAGGACCGGGGCGCCGGGGAGGCGGTCGAGTTCCTTGGCGTCGTCCGCGCGGGCCGAGCCGAGCTCCACGGAGCGGTCCTGGCCGTCGAGGGCGAGGCGCTGGAGTTCGCGCAGGACGCTGCGCGCGCGGGCCGGGCCGTTGGGGGTGTCGATCGCGGTCAGCTCGGGGACCGAGTCGGACGGCACGTACAGCAGCTCGGCGGCGACGGGCTGGCCGTGCGTGACGCGCAGCCGGCGTACGACGTGCACCTGCTCGTCGGGGGCGAGCTCCAGGGTCCGCGCGACGGCGGCCGGGACCGTGTCGAGGGTGGCGTCCATGGACTGCCAGGTCTCCTCGGCGACGCCGGGCCAGACGTGCTGGGTCGTGGAGACGTCCACACCCACGCGCGGCGGGGCGACGGTCGTACCGACACCGCGGCGGCGCTGCAGGCGGCCCTCCAGCTCCAGCTGCTCCAGGGCCTGGCGGAGCGTGGCCCGGGCGACGCCGAAGCGCGCGGCGAGCTCCCGCTCGTTGGGCAGGATCTCTCCGACCGCGAAGTCGGAGTCGAGCGCCTCGCCGATCACGGTCTTGAGGTGCCAGTACTTCGGCTCCGGCACCGATTCCAGCTGCGTGGTCCCCACCCTGATCCTCCGCAATTCGCCGTGTCCCGCGGCGGTTTTCCGCGCCCTTGTTTATTAAAGGTTCCTGCACTAACTCTGCGACCATAGGACGGCGCACCCACTTGGTCAAGACCAATCCTGACCCGGATGCCCCCGAATGCGGGCCTCTGACGTAGATCGTTCACAGGACGTTCGCACCGTTGTGTGCCCTGCGCAGCAAAGTGCCCCGCCTCCGGGCGGAGGCGGGGCGGCGCGGGTCACGGCGCAAGCGGAACCGGGTCAGGCGGGCGCGACCGCGTGGAGCTTGTCGGGGTTGCGCACGATGTACACGCACTGGATGCGTCCGTCACGCACCTCGATCTGGAAGACCGAGTCCGGCTTCCCGTCGGCGAGGACGACAAGGCCGGGCCCGCCGTTCACCTCCGCGAAGCGGAACTCGAAGGCCGACTCGGCGCCCTCGGAGACGGCGAGCAGGAAGCGGCCGACCTTGTCGGCGCTGTCGATGACGCGGAGCGGAGCCTTGGACTTGCCGCCGCTGTCGCCGACGAGCTTGACGTCCGGGGCGAGCAGGGCCAGAAGCCCGGCCAGGTCGCCGCCGGCCGCCGCCGCGAGGAACCGCTCGGTGAGGTCGTGGCGTTCGGTCGGGTCGACGTCGTAGCGCGGCCTGCCCTCGTCGACGTGGCGGCGGGCGCGCCCCGCGAGCTGGCGGACGGCGGCCTCGGAGCGGTCGAGCGTGGTGGCGATCTCCCCGTAGGGGAAGCCGAAGGCCTCGCGGAGCACGAAGACCGCGCGCTCCAGCGGGGAGAGGGATTCGAGGACGACGAGAACGGCGAGCGAGACGGAGTCGGCGAGCATGGCCTGCTCGGCGGTGTCGGGGACGGCAGGACCGTAGTCGGTGAGGACGGGCTCGGGCAGCCACGGGCCGACGTAGGACTCGCGGCGCGTCTGGACCTGGCGCAGCCGGTCGAGGGCGAGCCGCGTGGTGATCCGTACGAGATAGGCGCGGGGCGTCCGGACGTCCTCGCGGTCCGCGGCGGACCAGCGCAGCCAGGCCTCCTGGACCACGTCCTCGGCGTCGGCGGCGCGGCCGAGCATGCGGTAGGCCACTCCGTGGAGCAGGGGCCGGTGTTCCTGGAAGACGTCGGTCAGTGTTTCGGTCACCACTCCCCCATCCCAGCCGACCGGCCGGGTCCTGTCCACTTCCTTTCCGCCGACTCCTTGCCGGGGCCCTTGAACTCGCATCTACTGAGCGGTAATTCTTGCTGACAGGGTGTCTAAGTCAAGGAGCGCGCGTATGTCCGCACAGATCTCGTTCTCGTTCGAGACCCCCGGGGGTCCGCGCACGTCCTCCGTGACGTACGAGCGCAGGGGTGCGGGCGAGCCGCTCCTGCTGCTGCACGGCATCGGCCACCACTGGCAGGCCTGGGAGCCGGTCATGGACATCCTGGCCACCGAACGCGATGTCGTCGCCGTCGACCTGCCGGGGTTCGGGACCTCCCCCGCGCTGCCGGAGGGCTGCGCCTACGACCTGTCGACGGTCGTGCCGATGCTCGGCGCCTTCTGCGCGGCCCTCGGCATCGAACGGCCGCACGTGGCGGGCAACTCGCTGGGCGGGCTCCTCGCCCTGGAGCTCGGCCGGGAGAAGCTGGTGCGCTCGGTCACCGCGCTCTCCCCGGCCGGCTTCTGGTCGGAGGGCGAACGGCGGTACGCCTTCGGGACCTTGCGCGCGATGCGGTCGATCGCCCTGTCGATGCCGGTGCCGATGATCGAGAGGCTGTCCCGGAGCGCCGCCGGGCGGACGGCGCTGACGAGCACCATCTACGCACGCCCCGGGCGCCGTTCACCCGAGGCGGTGGTCGCCGAGACGCTCGCCCTGCGGGAGGCCACCGGCTTCCGCGAGACCCTGGAGGCCGGCCGGAGCGTGGTGTTCGGCGACGACATCACCGCCGTGCCCGTGACCGTCGCGTGGGGTACGCAGGACCGGCTGCTCCTTCGCCGTCAGGGCGTCCGGGCCAAGCGCACCGTCCCGGGCGCCCGGCTCGTACGGCTGCCCGGCTGCGGGCACGTCCCCATGAACGACGACCCGGCTCTCGTCGCGCGGGTGATCCTCGACGGCAGCGGTCGCTGACCGCTCACGCCTCTTGAAGAGTCCGGTCCCGAGGGCCGCTCCGGCACCCACGAGAAGGCTGCCGGCGGCCTGCGGGAGGCCGAAGCCGCCGGTCGCGACCAGCACGGCGGTCAGAGCGGCGGCGACCGGGATGGCGCCGGTGAAGAGGGTGGCCCGCTCCATGCCGATCCGCTGGACGCCCATGTAGAAGAGCACGAATCCGACGACCGTGGCGAGGACGGCCTGCCACACCAGGGCGCCCGTCTCCACGGCCGTCGGCGTCCGCAGGAACGCGCCGCCGTCCACGACAAGGCCGAGCACCGCCGACTCGACGGCCGCGATCCCGCAGACGGCGGCGGTCAGCAGCTTCGGCCCGAGCGGCCGGAGCACGGGTACGGCGAGGACGGTGAACCCGACTTCGCCGGCCAGTGCTCCTACGGAGTAGGAGAGACCCGCCAGGTCGGTACGCCCCCACCCCTGGACGGTGAAGGCCCCGGCGGCGACGAGCAGGGCTCCATAGAGCACGGGCCGCGAGGGCCTGCGCCCTTCGAGGAGCGGTACGAGGACGGCCACGACCACGGGGGCGCAGCCCACGAGGACACCAGGCACCGCGGGTTCGGCGGTCCGCTCCGCGGCGAGCACCGCAAGGTTGAACCCGACCATGCCCACGGCGGCGAGCGCACCGAGCCGCACCCAGTCCCGGGCGCCCAGTGCGCGCAGCGGGGCGAGCCCGCCGGCCCCGAGCAGGGGCAGCAGCAGGAGACAGGCGGCGCCGTAGCGCAGGGCCTGGCCGCCCGCGTACGGATAGTCGCCGAGCAGACTGTTGGCGGTGAAGGAGGCGCCCACGAGCGCGTAGGCGACGGTCACGAGGAGAGCCCCTCGCAGGGAGTTCGCGTTCATGGTCCCGACGCTAGGAAGCCCGCCGGACCGGTTTAAGGTCCACTTTCATGACGAGTTCGGGGACCACTTCTGACCCCGCGGGCGGGCGGCCGGAGCCTTCGGCGGCCTGGGAGTTGTTGGTGTCCGCGGCCGACACGCCGGCCAGGGGGCGGGGGCGAGCGTTGCAGGAGACGTTGCGGGAGGCGGTGCGGGCGGGGCGGTTGACGGCCGGGACGCGGTTGCCGTCGAGCCGGGAGCTCGCGGCCGATCTGGGCGTCTCGCGGGGGCTCGTGACGGAGGCGTACGAGCAGTTGACCGCCGAGGGGTATCTGCGCAGCGACCGCGGTTCGGGCACCTGGGTCGGGGAGACGGCGCGGGCCGCTACTGGGCGGGGCGTACGGGATCTGGCGCGGGGCGTGTCGGGAGCGCCGGGTGTGTCGGGTGGGTCGGGTGCGGCAGGTGCGCCCGGTGTTCAGGTGGACTTTCGGCCCGGGACGCCCGATCTCGCGCTCTTCCCGCGTGCGGCCTGGGCGGCGGCCCAGCGGTCGGTGCTGTCCGCGCTGCCCCACCCGGCGCTCGGCTATCCGGATCCGCGCGGGCTTCCGGAGCTGCGGAGCGCGCTCGCCGGGATGCTCGCGCGGCGGCGCGGAGTGGTGGCCGATCCGGAGCGTCTGGTGGTCTGCTCGGGGGTGGCGCAGGCGTCGACGCTGCTCGGTTTCGTGGCGCGGGCGCGGGGGATGCGGACCGTCGGCATCGAGGACCCCGGCAGCCCCGAGCACGGGCGGCTGTTCGCCTCGACCGGCCTCGACACGCGGTGGCTGCCGGTGGACGAGGAGGGGCTGCTGCCCGGTCCGCTCGCCGCGTCGGGGGTACGGGTGGTGGTCACGACGCCCTCTCACCAGTTCCCGACCGGCATCGCGTACTCGGCGGGGCGGCGTGCCGCGCTCCTGGACTGGGCGCGGGCGGTGGACGGGTACGTCCTGGAGGACGACTACGACGGCGACTTCCGCTACGACCGGGCTCCGGTGGGCGCCCTCCAGGGCCTCGATCCGGAGCGGGTCGTCTACACCGGCTCGGTGAGCAAGTCGCTGGCCCCGGGGCTGCGGCTCGGTTGGATGCTCGTACCGCGCGAGCTGCACGCGGAGGTCGTGGAGCGGAAGCGGACGATGGACCTCGGGAACCCGGCCCTGGACCAGGCGCTGCTGACCGAGTTCGTGACGCGCGGCGCCTACGACCGGCACCTGCGCCGGTGCCGGCGTGCGTACCAGGAGCGGCGGGACGCGCTGGTGGCCGCGCTGACGGAGGCCTTCCCGGGGACGACGGTGAGCGGGATCGCGGCCGGGCTGCACATCATCGCGCGCGTGGACGCCCGTTACGGCCCCACGGAGTACTTCGTGGAGCGGGCCGCGTCCGCCGGGGTGGCGGTGCGCCCGCTGGAGGAGTTCGGCACGTCCCGGCCGGCCGACGGCGCCGTCCGGCTGGTCCTCGGCTACGCCCATCTGAGCCCCTCCGCCATCGCGCGTGGGGTGCGGCTCTTGGCGGATGCCCGCGGGAGGGCAGGGGTGGGCTGAACGGGGGGCGGCTCCGGGGTGTTCACCCCGGGTTCGTGTGCGCGCCGCCCCCGGCCGTTAGGGATGGGACGGCACAACGACCGCATCCGGCACCGCACTTGGAGGCCCTTCGATGTCCCACTCCGTCCCCGGACCGAACCCCGCCCGCCGCAGCGTGCTGCGCGGTTCCCTGGCCGCGTCCGCGGCGCTCGCCGTCGGCGGTGGCGTCGTCGGTTCGTCCGCTCCCGCGCTCGCGCTGTCGGGGCGGCCCCGGGCCGCCTGGGGCGTGCAGACGGGCGATGTCACGGCCTCCTCGGGCCTGGTGTGGGTCCGTTCGGACCGGCCGGCCCGCATGATCGTGGAGACCTCGGCGAGCGAATCGTTCCGCCGCGCGCACCGCCACCACGGGCCGCTGCTCGGCCCGGGCAGCGACTTCACCGGGACGACGGCGCTGCGCGGGCTGCCCGCGGGCGAGCAGATCCACTACCGGGTCACGCTCGCGGACCCCGACGACCCGCGCCGTACCGGCGAACCGGTCGTCGGCACCTTCCGTACCGCTCCGGCGCGGCGGCGGGACGGCGTGCGGTTCCTCTGGTCGGGCGACATCGCCGGGCAGGGCTGGGGCATCAACCCCGACGTCGGCGGCTTCCGCGCCTTCGAGGAGATGCGCCGGCTGAACCCGGACTTCTTCCTCTGCAGCGGCGACACCGTCTACGCGGACGGCCCGCTGCAGCCGAGCGTCACGCTGCCCGACGGCCGGGTCTGGCGGAACCTGATGACCCCCGAGAAGGCGAAGGTCGCGGAGACCCTGGACGAGTACCGGGGCCAGTTCCGGTACAACCTGCTCGACCACAACGTGCGGGCGTTCAACGCGCAGGTCCCCTCGATCGTGCAGTGGGACGACCACGAGGTACGGAACAACTGGTACCCCGGCCAGATCCTGGAGGACGCCCGCTACACGGAGAAGAACGTGGACGTCCTCACAGCCCGCGCCTCCCGCGCGTTCGCCGAGTACTTCCCCGTGTCCACCCTCCACGCGCGCGGTGACGGCCTCGCCACGAAGGGCCGGATGCACCGCGTCGTGCGCTACGGCCCCCTGCTCGACGTCTTCGTCCTCGACATGCGCTCGTACCGCAACGCCAACTCCCCCGGCCGGCAGGCCGACGACACCGACGGCATCCTCGGCGCGGAGCAGCTGGCCTGGCTCAAGCGGGAGCTGAGCCGTTCGCGCGCGGTGTGGAAGGTGCTCGCGGCGGACATGCCGCTTGGACTCGTCGTCCCGGACGGCGCGGCGAACATCGAGGCGATCGCCCAGGGCGACCCGGGCGCGCCGCTCGGCCGCGAGCTGCAGATCGCGGAGCTGCTCCGGTTCGTCAAGCACCGCCGGATCACCGGCACGCTGTGGCTGACCGCGGACGTGCACTACACCTCGGCGCAGCACTACGCGCCGGAGCGCGCGGCCTTCAAGGACTTCGCGCCGTTCTGGGAGTTCGTCTCTGGCCCGCTGGCCGCCGGCGGCTTCCCCGCGAACGCGCTGGACGCCACGTTCGGCCCCGAGCGGGTCTTCGTCCGGGCGCCCGAGCGGGCGAACGTGTCGCCGATGGAGTCGCCGCAGTACTTCGGTGAGGTCGACATCGACGGCGGCAGCGGGGAGTTGACCGTCCGGCTGCGCGCCGAGGGCGGAACGGTGCTGTTCAGCAAGGTGCTCCAGCCGGGGCGCGTCGGGCAGTAGCGGCGCGGTTCTCCACAGGCCCGGAGGTCTCCGACGTCGATTGTCAGTGGCGGGTCCTAGCGTCTTGCCCATGACGCGATCCGTACAGGCGCTCGCCTACTCACGCCCGTCCGCCCTGCGCTCCTCCGGGGACGGGCGGCTCCTCGGCCTGGAGACCTCCGGTGGGCTCACGCCCGCCGGGGCCGAGGCCCATCCCCGGTTCTTCAGCGGGTTCCTGACGTCCCCGCAGATCGCCGCGCGGGGACTGCTCGCGGTGGCGGACGTGGCGGCGGCCCGCTACTACCAGCGGATACGGCCGGGCTCGCTCGACCCGGTCGTCACTGGGAACGGCGACCGGCTGCGGTTCGAGTCCTTCTCGGGCTGCGGCGGGGTGTACGCCCGGCTCGACGTGCTGAGCGAGGGCCTGGACGGCGCCGAGACCGGGCACGGCACGACGAACGTCGACGTCAACAACCCGCTGCGCGAGGCGCTGTCGCGGATGACCGGGAGCGATCCGCTGCATCTGCGGGTCGGCCCGGAGGAGCTGGCCGTGACGACGCTCGGGGGCGCGGTCGTGGAGAAGAAGGTTCCGCTGCCGGACCGCTGGCTGCGCGGTTTCGCGGAGGCCCAGGTGGCCTCGGCCGGCTTCGATCTGCGCGCCGAGCTGACGGGTCAGGAGGCGGTGCGGTTCCTGCGCTCGCTGCCGCGCTCGCAGGCGGCGGGGCGGCGTGCGCCGCTCTGGGTCGTCCAGGCGGGACGGACCCTGCGGCCCACCACCCGGCCGGTCCCGGGCGCCGTCTGCCTGCCGGGGCCCGATCGGCTGGTGGCCCTGGAGCGGGTGCTGCGCCACGCGACGGCGCTGCGGGTGTACGGGCCGGTTCCGGACGGCGTCGCCACGGCGAGCGCCTGGGAGGTGACCCTGCCCGGGATGCGCCTCACGCTCACCCTCTCGCCCGACTCCGCGCGCGGGTTCTCCGGCGAGGGCGGCGTCCTGGAGGCCCTGGCCACGGAGGAGGCCGCGCAGGACGCCGAGCTGATCTCGGTGCTGCTGGCCTGGGAGCCGAAGATCGACCCGGCGGAGCTGGCCGAGGAGTCGGGCCTTTCGGTGGACCGGGTGCGGGCGGCGCTGACCCGGCTCGGCACCGCCGGGCGCGTGGGGTACGACGTGGCCGACGCGGCCTACTTCCACCGGGAGCTGCCGTACGACGCGGACCGGGCGGAGCGGCACAATCCCCGGCTCGTGGCGGCGCGCGCCCTGGTCAACGAGGGGGCGGTGATTCTCGACGGGGAGCTCGCGACGGTCGCCTCGGGCGAACGCCGCTACCAGGTACGGGAGTCGGGCGGGGTGCTGAGCTGCACCTGCCAGTGGTGGGCGGACTACCGGGGCCGGCGTGGCCCGTGCAAGCACGCGCTCGCGGTGCGGATGACCCGGCGCGGTGCCGTGGCCGGCGTCGCGACCGGTGCGGGCGTCATGGACGGTGTCGTGGCCGCCGGGGGTGCGCGATGAGCGAGGAGAACGGGGTGGGGACCGTGGTGGAGAAGTTGCTGACCGCTGTCCGGCGCGGGTGGTTCGAGGCCGTCCCCGCGCTGCTGAAGGAGCTGGGTCCTGGCGAGCGGAAGGCGGCCCTCGCGGAGCTCAAGGCGCTGCGGACCGAGGTCCGCCGCTGGGGGTGGGAGCGCTGGAACGAGCAGGTGTCGATCCAGAAGGCGCTGCGGGTCGCCGGTGCCGGCTGTCACACGGGCGCGGCGGCGGCCGCCGCCTGGATCGGCGGCCGTGACCTGACCGACTGGGGCCGGGCCACGACCGCGCAGGTCCTGGAGGTCCTGGCCGATCGCGACCCGGCCTGGCTGGGCGATGTGGCGCAGCGGCTCGCCGAGCGGCCGACGGTGGCCGAGGACGAGTACGTGCTCGTGCACGAGCTGGTCGTCCGTTCGGGCTGCGCCGTGCCCACGACGGACGGCTACGTCGTCGGCTGGACGGCCGCGATGACCCGGCGACGGCTCGTGGAGGAGCTGCGAGCCGACCCGCAGACGCCGGTTCTGGTGCCCCGGGTCCTGGACCTGATCGAGACCCCGGACCGACTCACCTGGTCCGTGGGCCCCGAGGCGCCCACCCACTGGCCGACGGCGCTCGCGACGCTCGCGGCGGAGGGCGTGCTCGACCGGGCGTCCCTCGTGGACGGCTGCGTGGCGCGGCTGCTGCGCGGCGGCCGGCCCCGGGACCTGCGGTTCCCGCTGGCGCTGCTCCAGCTGCTCGATCCGACGCCCGAGGAGCGGCGCGGCCGCACGGCGGACTGGATCGGGATGGCCTCCGACGCGCCCTCGCCGGTCGCCGGGTACGCCCAGGACGTTCTGGCGGGGCTCGCCGCCGAGGGCGAGCTGGCGACGCCGGAGCTGGCGGAGATGTCCGCCCAGGTGCTGTTCCGTACGGAGAAGAAGCTCGTACGGGCCCAACTCGCGCTCCTGACGAAGGAGTTGCGGCGGGACCCGGGTGCGGCGGCCGAGCTGCTGCCCGTGGTCGCCGACGCGTTCGGCCACGAGGACACCGGGATCCAGGAGCGGGCCCTGAAGCTCGTGGGGCGGTACCTGCCGACGGTGGACGAGCAGGTGCGGGAGGAACTGGCGGGCGCCGCGACCGCGTTGAGCCCGGCGCACCGGCAGGCGGCCGAGGAACTGTTCGGCGCCGCGGAGTTCGCCGAGGACCTGCCGCACGAGGAGACGCTGCCGCCCGTTCCCGAGCCGAGGCGGGTGGCGGGTCCTGCCGCCACGGTCGCGGAGCTGGTCGCGGATCTGGTGAGCGTCTCCAAGGGCCGCCCGGAAGCCACGCCCGAGGAGTTCGAGCGGGCGCTCGACGGGCTCGTCCGTCATGCGCACCTGCACCGCGAGGAGCTGACGGCGGCGGTCACGGAGGCCTTCGCCGACGCGTGGTGGGCGGGCGATTACAGCGACCGGGGCGACGCGTTCGCTCTGGAGACGTACGGCGTGGACGTGGTGACGGCGGCGGTCATGGGCCGGGTGCGGCAGTCCCGGCTCCACGACGCCCGGGTGCGGGGCCACGCCCCCTCCTCCTGTGTGCACGGCGCCCTGGACGCGGTGGTCGACGCCCGTCTCTGGGAGGCGGCGGCCCTCATCGGTACGGACAGGCTGCCGTTCCTGCTCGCCGCGCCCACCTGGCACACCGGGGCGATCGAGCCGTCCGTGCTGGTGGAGCGGTTGCGTGCCTACCGGGACGCGGGCGTCGAGCCGGCGCCCGTCGACTTCGCGCAGGCCCTGCTGCGGCTCCGCAAGGGCGACCCGTCGGCGGCAGGGGCTGCCGCCGAGGCCGCCGCGCTCGGCACCCGGGCCGGGGAGCGGCTCGCGGACTGGCTCACGACGGACGCCTCCGTCGCCCCGGGGCTGCGGTTCCTCGCCGGGGGACAGGTGTCGAGCGGCCGCACCGGCCCACTGCGCGACCGGATCGTCCTGAAGATCCGTGAGCGTCGGGCCGTACGGGACGAGTTCCCGCCCGCGTTCCGCTGGCTGGGCGGTGCCGAAGCCAAGGCCGGGAGCCGGTGCCATCACTGGTTCGCGGAACGGCGGCACTGGTCCGCCGTCGTGCCGGACGATCGGGAGGCCCTGGCGACCTGGCTGCTGCCGGTCCTCGCCGGAGGCCTCGACTGGGACGAGCGCGGGGTCACCTGGGGACTGACGGCCCTGGCCGAGTCGGACGGGCCGGTCGGCGAGACGACCCACCTCGCCCTTGCCCTGGGGCTCGGCTGCCGGCACACGGAGGACCGGCTGACCGCCGTGGACACCCTGCTCGTCCTCGCCGCGCGGGGCGATCTGGACCCCAGCACGCTGGGCGCTTCGCTGACCCGTCTGGTCGGCGACGGCACGGTCAAGCCCAACCGGCTCGCGGACGCGGCCCGGACGGCGGCGGCCACAGGCGCGTACGGCACGACCTGGGCGGTCCTCGCGCCCGTGCTGCCCGCGCTGCTCGCCGCCGAGAAGCCGGTGCGCGGACTCGGTGAGCTGCTGGCCGTCGCGGCGGACT
The DNA here is from genome assembly GCF_053594455.1 of Streptomyces sp. NPDC001927. Lineage (NCBI taxonomy): Bacteria > Bacillati > Actinomycetota > Actinomycetes > Kitasatosporales > Streptomycetaceae > Streptomyces > Streptomyces sp. NPDC001927. Next base: position 535,858 of record NZ_JBSFEN010000003.1, read on the forward strand.
GCGTGGAGCGGTCCGGGGCGGCCGGGGAGATACCGGGCCTCGACGCGGTGGCGGACCGGCGCGGTTCCTCGCAGCTCGTCGTCCAGGCCGGGCGGCTGCGGAGGGCCCTGCGGACCGACTCGTAAGGAGACGTCACGGGAGCCGGTCAGGACTCGACACAACCGGTCGAAAGCGACCAGTAAACCCCCAGATCGGCGCTTAACCCGTCAGTCACAAAGCGTTCGTGATCACGCAACACCACTGAGTCACAGTGAGGTCATGACCGATGTGACATCCGCGAAGACCGCCCGCCGCCCCCACCACTGGCGGCGGGACCTGATCGAGCTCGCCGCCCTCTTCACGGCCGTGGTGGTGGCCGACACGATCGCCAAGACCGTGGTCCGCGGTGCCGACGGCCCGTACATGCTCGTCTTCTCCGCGATCGCGCTGATCGCCACGGCGACCTTCCACACCTGGTGGGCCAGGCGCCACAGCCATGCACCGCCCGCCGGTGATCCCGGCGGCAGCGGGTCCGCCCCGCTGCCGCCGACCACCGACACCGACCCGGAAGGCGGCGCGTCCGACAGCCCCGTCGAGACGGCCCTCTGGCGGATGCGGACCACGGTCCGCGACGCCCCGGGCAGCCTCGCCGCGCTGTGCACCGCGCTGGCCCACCAGCGGGTCGACATCCTGACCCTGCAGACCCACCCGCTCGCCGAGGGCACCGTCGACGAGTTCCTGCTGCGTGCCCCCGCCGCCCTCCAGGCGGCCGAGCTGACCCGGGAGATCGCCGCGGCCGGCGGCCGGAACACCTGGATCGAGCGCGCCGACGCCCACGACCTGGTGGACACCCCCACCCGGCTGCTCGGCCTCGCCACCCGGACCGCCCTCGACGCGGCCGAACTCCCCCTCGCCCTGCGCCAGCTCCTCGGCCGCTGCCGGATCCACTCCCTCCCCGCCGTCTCGCTGACCGGCCGCCCCACCGGCGAGACCGCTCCCGTCGAGGGCGTCCTGGAGGAGACGGTGATGCGGCTGCGCGACCCGAACGGCGGCGTGCTCACCATCGAGCGGCCCCATCTGCCGTTCACCCCGACCGAGTTCGCCCGCGCCCGGGCGCTCGTCGAGCTCGACGCCCGCCTCGGCCCGCGCATCCCGCGCAGCCAGGACGTCCTCACCCTGCCCGAGGGCAACGAGATCACCGTCCGCCGCGCCGACCAGCGCGACCTCGCGGCCGCGCGCGCCATGCACGACCGCTGCTCGGCCCGGACGCTCGCCCTGCGCTACCACGGCCCGGTCGGCGACGCCGACCGCTACCTCGACCACCTCCTCAGCCCCCGCTTCGGCCGCACCCTCGCCGTGCAGACGACCTCCGGCCGGCTGGTCGCCCTCGGCCATCTGCTCTGGGACGGCGACGAGACGGAGGTCGCCCTCATGGTCGAGGACGACTGGCAGCGCCGGGGCATCGGCGCCGAACTCCTCGGCCGGCTTGTCGCGATGGCCGAAGAGGCGGGCTGCGCCAGCGTCTACGCCGTGACACAGTCGTCCAACACCGGCATGGTGGCCGCGATGCGCGCCCTGAACCTCCCCCTCGACTACCAGATCGAGGAAGGCACCCTGGTCATCACCGCCCGCCTCGCCACGAAGCCGGCCCCCGCCGCGCTCCGCCGCCTGCAGCTGGGCGAGCGCTGAGGCGGACCGGCGACGGCTGGGAGGCGGCGGTCGACGGCCGGACCACGGGTCCACGACGCCCGGACGGCGACCGGACGACGGCCGGACCACGGCCAGAAGTTGGCCGGATCCTTCGTACCCCCGCCCGGCCAGTCCGCCCCGTCCCCGCCTCCCGGGCAACGGCGCCCGGGAGGCCGACCGCGAGCCCACCCCCGAGGTGGGCGTGGCGCCCCGGGCCCGCCGGGGAACCCCCTCCGTCGGGATCCGGCCAAACTCGGCCTGGGGCTTGATGCTCGGCCGCCGGTCATGCCGTACCCGTACCGGCGCGAACTGTTCGGCCCGTCCATCGAGCGCATGCGCGAAGTGACCCGCGTAGACCCCGCGCGGGCGCTCGCTCCGGGGGCGCGCGGGCCCTCTCTCCGCGCGCTCATTTGTCAGCCTCATGAGATCGATTGAGGATGACGCGAGGACCGTGGAGGCACGAGGATGACCCCCATGCCAGAGACTTCCAGCAGCCCGCTGCCCCGCCAGGTCGCCGACAGCTACGTCGACGCACTCATCGCACTCGACCCGATCACCGGTACCTACCTGGGAGTCGAAGCGAGCGCAGGCCTCCTTCCCGACTTCTCGCCGGCCGGTCAGGAGGAGGTGGCCGACCTCGCCCGCCGCACCCTCGCGCGGCTCGAGGAGGCCGAGCGGCTCCCGGGCGCGGACACCGACGCCGAGCGGCGCTGCGCCCGGCTGCTGCGGGAGCGACTGACGGCCGAACTCGCCGTACACGACGCCGACGAGGGCCTCTGCGCGGTCGGCAACATGCGCTCCCCCGCGCACAGCGTGCGGATGGTGTTCACGGTGGCGTCGACCGAGACCGAGGCGGACTGGGAGGCCGTCGCGCAGCGGCTGCGCGGGGTACCGGCGGCGCTCGACGGCTACCGCGAGGCCCTCGCGCTCGGCCTGGAGCGCAAGCTCCTGGGCGGTCCCCGTGCGACGACCACCTTCGTCGGCCAGCTGACGGAGTGGGCGGGCGGGGACGACGACGATGCGCGGGGCTGGTTCGAGGAGTTCGCGGCCACGGGTCCTGAGTCCCTCAGCCCCGAGCTGCGGACGGAGCTGGCCTCGGCGGCCCGGGGCGCGACGGACGCGGTCGTCGCGCTGCGGGACTGGATGCGCGACGTGTACTCCCCCGCCGTCGCGGGCGCGCCCGACACGGTGGGCCGCGAGCGGTACCGGCGCTGGTCGCGGTATTTCAACGGCACCGACCTGGACCTCGACCAGGCGTACGCGTACGGCTGGTCCGAGTACCACCGTCTCCTCGGCGAGATGCGCACCGAGGCCGACCGCATCCTGCCCGGCTCAGGACCGTGGGAGGCGCTCGCCCACCTCGACGTCCACGGCACCCACATCGAGGGCGTCGAGGAGGTACGGGTCTGGCTGCAGGGCCTGATGGACGAGGCGATCGAGGCGCTGGACGGCACCCACTTCGAACTCGCCGAGCGGGTACGGAAGGTGGAGTCGCACATCGCCCCGCCGGGCGGCGCCGCCGCCCCGTACTACACGGGCCCGTCGGAGGACTTCTCCCGGCCGGGCCGCACCTGGCTGCCGGTCGACGGCCAGACCCGCTTCCCGGTGTACGACCTGGTGTCGACCTGGTACCACGAGGGTGTGCCGGGCCACCACCTGCAGATCGCCCAGTGGGTGCACGTCGCCGACCAGCTCTCCCGCTACCAGGCGACGATCGGCGGGGTCAGCGCCAACGCGGAGGGCTGGGCGCTCTACGCGGAGCGGCTGATGGACGAGCTGGGCTTCCTGCCCGACGCCGAGCGGCGCCTCGGCTACCTGGACGCGCAGATGATGCGCGCCTGCCGGGTGATCGTCGACATCGGCATGCACCTGCGTCTGGAGATCCCGGCGGACTCGCCGTTCCACCCGGGCGAGCAGTGGACCCCCGAGCTGGCCCAGGAGTTCTTCCAGCGGCACAGCAGCCGGCCGCCGGCCTTCGTCGAGAGCGAGATGACCCGCTATCTCTCCATGCCGGGGCAGGCGATCGGCTACAAGCTGGGCGAGCGGGCCTGGCTCCTCGGCCGCGAGAACGCGCGGGCCGCGCACGGTGAGGCGTTCGACGCGAAGGCCTGGCACATGGCGGCGCTCTCGCAGGGCCCGCTGGGTCTCGACGACCTCGTGGAGGAGATCTCACGGCTCTGACCAGCCGGGATCTCCCGCCCGTCGCGCGTTCCGGACGGTGAGAACTCCCCGGGGATCGCTTGATCGCCCGGGGATTCTTCTGCACCATCACGGTCATGACCGCCTTGACCGGATACACCCCGGACGCCACCGACTGGCGCATCCTCGACGCCCTGCAGAGCCAGGGCCGGGCCAGCTTCACCGAACTGGCCCGCGCCGTCTCCATGTCCGCCTCCGCCGTGACGGAGCGGGTCCGCCGGCTGGAGGAGGCCGGTGTGATCACGGGCTACGCGGCCGTCGTCGACCCGGAGCGGCTCGGCCTTCCGATCCTCGCCTTCGTCCGGCTTCGCTACCCGAACGGCAACTACAAGCCGTTCCACGATCTGATCGCCGCCACCCCGGAGGTCCTGGAGGCGCACCACGTGACCGGCGACGACTGCTTCGTCCTGAAGGTCGCCGCGCGCTCCATGAAGCACCTGGAGGAGATCTCCGGCAAGGTCGGCACGCTGGGTTCGGTGACGACGAGCGTGGTGTACTCCTCGCCGCTCCCGCGCCGCGCGATCGGCCGCTGATCCCGCCGCCGACTCACCGGCCTGACGCGTCAGGCGCCCGCCCCCTTCTGGCGTACGGCCGACCCCGTGCGCTCCTTGACGACCTCCAGCTGGGCGGGGATGCGGCGGCGCAGGTCGGCGACGTGGCTGACGATGCCGACGCTGCGGTCGCGTTCGCGGAGGGAGTCGAGGACGTCGAGGACCTCGTCCAGGGTCTGGTCGTCGAGGCTGCCGAAGCCTTCGTCGATGAAGAGGGTGTCGAGGCGGACGCCGCCGGCCTCGTCGGTGACGACGTCGGCGAGGCCGAGGGCGAGGGACAGGGAGGCGAAGAAGGTCTCGCCTCCGGAGAGGGTGGCGGTGTCCCGCTCGTTGCCCGTCCAGGCGTCGACGACGTGCAGGCCGAGGCCGGCCCGCTTGCCGCCGGAGCGGGCGTCGGAGTGGACGAGGGTGTAGCGGCCGGAGGACATCCGCTGGAGCCGGGCCGTCGCCGCGGCCGCGACCTGTTCGAGGCGGGCGGCCAGAACGTAGGACTCCAGGCGCATCTTGCGTTCGTTCTCCGCGGAGGTGCCCGCGGTCAGTCCGGCGAGCCGGGCCACCCGGTCGTACTCCGCGCGCAGCGGTCCTAGGCGACGGGCCTCGGTGTCGGCCTGCCGGGAGAGGCCGGCCAGTTCGGCGCCGCGCTCGCGGACGGCGGCGAGGGCCGAGGTGGCCTCGCGCAGGGCGCGTTCGGCGGCGGTGTGCGCCGCGTCTGCGGCCTCCGGGTCGGCGGGCGGGTGCTCGGCGGCGGCCCGGGTCTCCGGCTCGGCGAGCCGGTCGGCGACGGCGGCGGCCTCCGCCTGCCAGGCGTCGAGCCGGTGCTGAAGCGTGCGGTGCTCGCCGTCCTGGAGGAGGGCTGCGGCGGCCTCGTCGGGGGTGTCGAACCCGGCGCGGAACGCGGTGTCGGCGAGCTTGCCGTCGGCCTCCTTGAGGCGCCGGGCGGTCAGTTCCACGGAGCGTACGGTCTCGGCCGCCTCGATGAGGACCGCGATGTTCCGCTCAAGGCGTGAGGCCTGTTCGGCGACGCTCGCGGACGCGCCGCGCCCCCGGGCGACTTCGGCGTCCAGGGCGGTCTGTTCCCGGTCGAGCGCCTCCCGCTGCGAGGTCCGCGCGGCGACGCGGCGCTCGGCGTCCCGCTGCGCGGCGACCCGGCTCTCGTACTCGCGCTCGGCGCGCGCGAGGGTCTCCCGCGCGCCGTGCGTCTGCGCGGCGAGCGCGTGCGCCTCGGCGTGCCGGACCGCCAACTCATCGACCTCGGCGGCGAGTTCGCCCACCGAGGGCTCGGGGCCCGAACCCTCCCGGACCTCCTCCCGGGCCGCAGCCCAGGCCTCGGCGGTGGCGGCCATGTCGCGCTCCGCCGCCGTACGGTCCTCCTCCGCGCGCGTGAAGGCGGCGTACGCGGCGTCCTCGGTGGCCCGGTCGACATGGTCGGCGCCCGTCCGGGCGGGGGCCGGATGGTCGGCGGAGCCGCACACCTGGCAGGGGTCGCCGGGGCTGAGCGCGGCGGCCAGTTCGGCGGCGATGCCCTGGAGGCGGCGGGACTTGACGTCGAGCCAGCTCTCGTGGGCTTCGTTGCGCCGCTCCCGGGCGGCCGTCAGGCGGGATTCGGCGTCGGCCGTCCGCTCGGCGAGCGCGTCCCGGCGCCGGGCGGCCTCCAGCCGACGGCGGGCCGGTTCGAGCCGGCCCGCGAGCTGTTCGGCGCGGGCAGCGGCCTCCTGGGCGGCTTCGATACGGGCCGCGAGCTCGGCCCTGCGGGGCTCCCAGCCGCTGAGCCAGCCGCCCGCGTCCTGGAGGATGTCGTCGTCCGCGCGGGCGTGCCGGTCGAGGTCCGCGCGCTCCCGCGCGATCTCGGCCGCGCGCCGCTCGGCGCGCCGGGCTGACTCGAGGCCGCCCAGCTCCTCGGTCAGCCGCCGCTCCCGGGCGGACAGCTGCTCCGCGCCCTCGTCGGCCAGTTCGGCGGGCAGGAGGCCGAGGCTCTGCTCCCGGGCCGTCCGCGCCGCCGCGTGGTCGCGCTCGGCGTCGGCGCGCAGGCCGAGGGCCGGGGCCACGAGGTCGGCCTTGCGCGAGCGGTCGAGGACCGCCTGGACGCGGTCCCGCTCGGGCCTGCCGGACTCCAGCGCCTCCTTGCGGCGCACGGTCTCCGCGTACCGCGCCTGACGGGCCGCCAGGTCCCGTTCCCGGTCCAGGGTCCTGCGGGCGGCGGCCTGCCGGGACTCGGCGGCCGAGACCGCCGCGTCGGCGATGTCGAGGGCCTCGCGCGCCTCGGAGCGGGCGACGGCCGCCTGGGTCAGGACGGCCTCGGCGAGACCGGGCTCGCCCGGCCGCTCGTCGACGACCGCGCCGCCGGTGACCTGCGCCGTCCGGTGGGCGAGCGCGAGCAGCCGCTCGTCCCCCTCCCGTACCTGCTGCTCGGCGGCGCGCCGCAGATCGGCGAGGCGCTCCTCGACGGCCGCGAACCGGCGGGTGTCGAAGAGCCGGCCGAGCAGCTTGCCGCGCGCCTCCGCGTCCGCCCGCAGGAAGCGCGCGAAGTCGCCCTGCGGCAGGAGCACGACCTGGCAGAACTGCTCCCGGCTCATGCCGACGAGCTGGGTGATCTCCTCGCCGATCTCCTGGTGGGAGCGGGAGAGCGCGGCCCATTCACCCGTGCCGGAGTCGTACTCGCGCAGCCAGCTCTGGGCCTTCTCGGTGGTGAAGCCGCCGCCCCGCTTCTTGGGGCGCGGCTGCGCGGGCCGCCGGGTGATCTCCAACCGCCGCTCGCCGACGGTCAGTTCGAGCAGGACCTCGGTGTACGTGCCGGCCGGGGCGTGGTCGCTGCGGAGCGAGGTCCCGGGCGACTGCCGGGCGCCGGGCACGGCTCCGTACAGGGCGTAGCAGACGGCGTCGAGGACGGAGGTCTTGCCCGCGCCGGTGGGGCCGTGGAGCAGGAAGAGGCCGGCGTCGGAGAGCGCGTCGAAGTCGACCTCCTGGGTGGCGCCGAAGGGGCCGAAGGCGGTGACGGAGAGGCGGTGCAGTCTCACCGGGCGCCCACCTCGCGCTCCGTGGCGGCCGCGTCGACCCGTACGTCGTCGAAGGCGCCGTACAGCACGGTCCGTTCGGTGTCGTCGGGTCCGGCGCCGCCGCGCACATGGGCCACGAAGTCCTCCGCGATCTGCTGGTCGCTGCGGTCGCGCAGCCGCTGGGCGTACGAGGCGGACGGGTCGTCCTCGGTGCGCTCGGGGTCGAAGACCAGGTGCAGGGTGTGCGGGAAGCGCTCGGCGAGCCGGACCATGGGCTCGGCGGGCCGCACCGGGTCGGTGAGCGTCGCCTCGACCCACGCCTCCTCGTGCCGTACGAGCGCGGGGTCGGCGAGCAGGTCGTCGAGCCGGCCGCGGATGCGGGCGAGGGCTCGGGGCGCGGGGCAGTCGATCCGCTCGGCCGCCTCGATCGCGCCGTCGGGGCCGAGGTCGATCAGCCACATGGTCTTGCGGTGGTGGACCTCGGAGAAGGAGTACGCGAGGGGGGAGCCGGAGTAGCGGACGCGCGGGGTGACGGTCTGGCTGCCGTGCAGATGGCCGAGGGCCACGTAGTCGACGCCGTCGAAGACCCCGGCGGGCACGGCGGAGACGCCGCCGACGGTGATGTCCCGCTCGCTGTCGCTCGGTTCGCCGCCCGCGACGAAGGCGTGCGCGAGGACGATCGAGCGGGTGCCGGCGGGCCGGGCGGCGAGGTCGGCGCGGACCCGGTCCATGGCGGCGGAGAGCACGGACTCGTGGCCGGCCTTGGCGGCGCCGAGCCGCTCGCGCACGAGGGCCGGTTCCAGATACGGCAGGCCGTAGAGCGCGACGTCGCCGTGGGCGTCGGCGAGCACGACGGGCGTGCCGATGCCGGCCGGGTCCGTACGGAGGTGGATGCCGGCCCGCTCGATGAGACCGGCGCCGACGCCGAGGCGGCGGGCCGAGTCGTGGTTGCCGGAGATCATGACCGTCGGCACCCCGGCCTCGGCGAGCCGATGCAGGGCGGTGTCGAAGAGCTCGACGGCGGAGAGCGGCGGCACGGCCCGGTCGTAGACATCCCCGGCGACCAGGACCGCGTCCACGTCACGCGCGCGCACCGTGGCCACGAGGTGGTCCAGGAACGCGGACTGGGCGTCGAGCAGGCTCACCCGGTGGAACGACCGCCCCAGGTGCCAGTCCGACGTGTGCAGGAATCTCATGATCCAGGAGCGTATCGGTGGGGTCGGACAACGGCCGTGGCTTCGGAAAATCGGACCACGTCCGGGAGCATCCGCTCACGCATCGCCGTACGCCTCGCCGCCCAGTTCCAGGGTCGCGGTGCCGGCCGTCACGTCGGCGAGCCAGGCCCTGAAGGCGTCGACGTCGGCGTCCGGGAGCCCGATCTCCAGGGCGACGGCCTCGCCGTACCGGACGTCGCGCACGTTCCGGCCGGTCGCCCGCAGGTCGTTCTCCAGCTTGCCCGCGCGCTGGTGGTCGACGGTCACCGTGGCGAGGCGGTAGCGCTGCCGGGTGAGGGTGCCGAGCGCGTCAAGGGCCTCGCCGACCACGCCGCCGTACGCCCGGATCAGTCCGCCCGCGCCGAGCTTCACGCCGCCGTAGTAGCGGGTCACGACGGCGGCGACGTACCGCACCTCGCGCCGCAGGAGCATCTGGAGCATGGGGACGCCGGCCGTGCCGCCGGGCTCGCCGTCGTCGCTCGCCTTCTGGACGGAGGCGTCGGCGCCGATGACGTACGCGAAGCAGTTGTGGCTGGCGGTCGGGTGCTCCTTGCGGACGCGTGCGACGAAGTCCTGCGCCTCCTGCTCGGTCGCCACCGGGGCGAGGGCGCAGATGAAGCGCGAGCGGTTGATCTCGGTCTCGTGCACACCCTCGCGGGCGATCGTGCGGTACTGCTCCTGCATCCCGCCACCCTATGCGCCCGGGAACGCGCCCCTGTCCCCCGCCGTCCGCTCCTGCTCGTCGCCGAGGTCCGCGAGCGGCAGGGCCCGCAGGGCGAGGGCCCAGCCGAGGCGGGTCTCGCCCGATTCGCTGGAGCGGCCTGTGAGCTCCGCGATACGGCTGATGCGGTTGAGGACGGTGTTGCGGTGGCAGTAGAGCCGCTCGGCGGCCCGGGCGGCGGAGCAGCCGCAGTCCAGCCAGACCCGGAGGGTCTCCAGGAGGGCGGCGCGCTCGCCGGTGGTGGCGAGGACCGGTCCGAGGTGGACGGCGACGATCCGGTCCATGATGTCGCCCCGCCCGCTGAGCAGCACCTCGGTGAGCCGGTCGTCGAACGCGGCGGCCTCGCCGCTGCCGGCGGGGAGGGTACGGAGGGTCTGTTCGGCCAGCCGAAGGGCCCGGCCGGCCTGGGCGAGCCGGTCGAACTCCGGGGAGACCCCGGCGGTGGTCCCGGTCTGCCTGCGGAGCAGGTCGAGCAGGTCGCGCGGGGCGTCGGCGCCGCGCGGCAGCCGGACGATCCCGGCGTAGCGGCCGGCGCGCGGGCGCCAGAAGGACCACAGCCCCGCGGCCTCGAGGACCGGCGCGGGGTGGGGCGGGGCGGCCGGGTTCTGGGCGGCGACCACGACGACGTACCGGTCGCTCAGGGGGACGCCGAGGGCGGCGGAGGCGGCCGCGGCGACGGCCGGGTCGTCGGCGCGGCCGTCGAGCAGGGCCTCGAAGAGGGCGACGCGGCGGGTGTCCTGGCGGCTCCGCAGCTCCAGCTGGGTGAGCCGGTAGGCGTCGGCCATGGCGACGGAGTAGCGGTCGATGGTCTCCCAGAGGGCGCCGGCGACGTCGAGTTCGGTGTCCCTGGTGTCGGTGTCACGGCCGGGGCGGACGCGCAGGTACTCCGCCATGACCTGCCAGAGCACCCGGCCGCCCCGGCGGTAGGCGCGCAGGACGGTGTCGAGCGGCACGTTCTGCTCGGCGCGGCGACGGCCGGTCTCGCGGGCGGCCTGCTCGAAGTCGACGCCGGTGGGGGCGAGCCCGCCGAAGTCCTGGAGGGCCCGCAGCAGGTTGTCCCGGCAGATCTCCCAGAGGTCCTCGCGGGTGACCGGAGTACCGGAGGCGTACGTACCGGAGTGGGCGCGGATGTCGTCGACGGCGCGGTCGGTGAGGCGGGCCAGGTCGCCGATGAGGGAGGTGGCGAGGGTGCGGCGCAGGGTGGCACCGGCGTTGGCACCGGCGGCCGTGGCGGGCGCGCCGGGCGCGGGGGCCGCGGCCGGGCGGCCGGTGCCGGGGCCGGGGCCCGTGCCGGGGCCGGTCCGGGGGCCGCGGCCGGGCGTCGGCGCCGGAGTGAGGGTCATGGGCGCACCGTAACGCCGCCGTTTGGCGGATGCCACGTCCTGGACACCTCGGAGAGGCCGCTGCCCACTCCGCGACGTCACATGGTGGGCAGACGCACATGGTGCCGGACCCGTGACAGGAACGATTCTTTGCCGTGTCGGGCCCGTCAACGCAGCGTTTCCTGGAGCGTGCCATGTCACTGAGCGTCGCCAATGTCCTGGGCGAGTCCGCCCGCCAGTTCCCGGACCGGATCGCGGTCGTCGAAGGGGCGGTCCGGCTGACCTACCGGGAGCTGTGGCACGACGCCCTGCGGTGCGCCGCCGGGCTGCGGGCCGCGGGGGTGGGGCCGGGCGACCGGGTGGCCGTGCTGCTGCCGAACACGACGGATTTCCTGCGGGTGTACTACGGCGCGCTGGCCGCCGGGGCCACGGTCGTCCCGGTCCACGCGCTGCTGGTCGCCGAGGAGGTGCGGTACGTCCTGGAGCACAGCGGCGCGGTCGCTCTCGTGAGCGGCGGCCCTCTGTGGGCGGTGGCCGAGGAGGCGGCGCGCGGCGCCGGGGTGCGCGCGCTGCAGGGCGCGCCGATGGCGGCGGAGCCGCTGCGGGCCGCCGAGCCGGCCGGGCCGAGCGACACGGCGGTCATCCTCTACACGAGCGGGACGACGGGCCGCCCGAAGGGCGCCCGCCTCACCCATCTCAACATCGTCCTCAACGCGTCCGTGACCTCGCAGGACCTGCTGGGCATGGGCGCGGAGGACGTCGTCCTCGGCTGTCTGCCGCTCTTCCACAGCTACGGGCAGACCTGCGCGATGAACGGGACGCTGCGGGTCGGGGCCACGCTGGTCCTGATGCCCCGGTTCAGCGGCCCGGCGGCGCTGGCGGCCCTGGCCGACGAGGGCGTCACCGTCTTCATGGGCGTACCGACGATGTACCACGCCCTGGTGGAGGCGGCGGCCTCCGACGCCCGGCGGCCCGCGGCGCTCCGGGCGGCCGTCTCGGGCGGCGCGGCGCTGCCGGTCGCTGTCCTCGAACGCTTCGAGGAGACGTTCTCGACCCAGGTCCTGGAGGGGTACGGCCTCACCGAGACCTCGCCGGTCGCGACCTTCAACCAGCCGCACATCGGGACGCGGCCCGGCACCGTGGGGCACCCGGTGTGGGGCGTGGAGATCGGGGTCGCGGACGCGGCCGTCGAGGACCGGATCGAGCTGCTCGCGGACGGCGAGATCGGCGAGGTCGTGGTGCGCGGGCACAACGTGTTCGCGGGGTACCTCGACGATCCGGAGGCGACGGCCGCGGCGGTGGTGGACGGCTGGTTCCGCACCGGGGACCTGGGCGTCCGCGACGAGGAGGGCTTCCTGAGCATCGTGGACCGGAAGAAGGACCTGGTGATCCGGGGCGGCTTCAACATCTACCCGCGCGAGGTCGAGGAGGTCCTGGTCCGGCACCCGGCGGTCTCCGAGGTCGCGGTGATCGGCGTCCCCGACGAGGCGAAGGGCGAGGAGGTCTGCGCCGTGGTCGTCCTGCGCCCGGGCTCCGGATGCGTCGGGGCGGCGGAGCTGGTGGAGTGGTCGAAGGAGCGCCTGGGCCGGCACAAGTACCCACGGCTCGTGCGGTTCGTGGACGCGATGCCGCTCGGCCCGACCGGCAAGGTCCTCAAGCGGGCGCTGGTCGCGGCGGGTTCGGGAACGTCGGGAACGGAGGGCTGAGCGGTGCCCGAGGTTCGTGAGCCCGTGGTGTCCCTGCGGGGTGGGGAGCTGCGGGGGTTCCTGGTCGAGGGGGCGCTGAGTGACAGGGCGCTGAGTGACGGGGCGCTCGTCGGTGGGTCGCTGGGTGGCGAGCCGCCGGTCGGTGGGTCGCTCGTGGACGGGTCGCCGGTCGAGGGCGCGCTCGTCGACGCGTCCCCGGCGCGCCGCGTCGCCGCCTTTCTGGGTGTGCCGTACGCGCAGGCGCCCGTGGGGCCGTTGCGGTTCCGGGCGCCCGAGGCCGTCGAGGCGTGGGACGGTGTGCGGGACGCCCTCGCCTTCGGGGCGACGGCGCCCAAGCGCCCGTACGCGGCCCCGCTGGACGCGCTGCTCCCCGACCCGGACGTGGCGGGGCCGAACTGTCTCAACCTCAACGTCTGGGCGCCGTGGCCGCCACCCGTGGGCGAGCCGGAAGCCACGGGCCGGCCCGTCATGGTGTGGATCCACGGCGGTTCCCTGGTCCACGGCTCGTCGGCCGTCCCCGTCTACGACGGGGAGGCGTTCGCGCGCGACGGTGTCGTTCTCGTCTCCCTCAACTACCGGCTCGGCGTCGAGGGGTTCGGGGTCTTCCCCGACGCCCCGGCCAACCTGGGCCTTCGCGACCAGCTGGCCGCGCTGACGTGGATACGGGAGAACATCGGGGCCTTCGGCGGCGACCCGGAGCGGGTCACCGTCTTCGGCGAATCGGCCGGCGCGATCTCCCTCGCGGCGCTGCTCGCCTCGCCGCTCGCCAAGGGCCTGTTCCGCCGGGCCGTGCTCCAGAGCGGGGCGCCGATGGCGCTGCCGCTCGACCGGGCCCGCCGGACGACGGAGGCGATAGCCGCACACCTGGGTGTGCCGGCGACGGCGCGGGCGCTGTCCGCCGTACCGGCGGAGCGGCTGCTCGACGCGCAGACCGAGGTGACGGGGAAGGGTTCGCCGCTGACCGGCGGGCACTCGTTCCAGATAGCCGTGGACGGCGAGGTCCTGCCCCGCGATCCGTTCGAGGCGCTGCGCGAGGGCGCGTCGGCGGACGTGGACCTGCTGATGGGCACGAACACGGAGGAGTACCGCCTGTGGTTCGTACCGAGCGGGCTCACCGAGCGCATCGGCCGGCTGGCGCTGCGCGCCGCGGCCTGGAAGACCAAGGTGCCGGCGCGGACCGTACGGACGTACCGGGCGCGCCGCCCCGGCGAGAAGCCGGGCGAGTTGTTGGGCGCGCTCGCAACGGACAAGCTGCTGCGGGTGCCGCAGATCCGGCTGGCGGACGCCCGGGCGGCGGGCCCGGGCGCCACGTACGTCTACGAGTTCGGCTGGCGCTCCCCGGTCCTCGGCCTGGGTGCCTGCCACGCCCTGGAGATCGGCTTCGTCTTCGACACCCTCGACCGGCCCGGGACGGAGGGCCTGACGGGTCCGGACGCGCCGCGCCCGCTCGCCGCCGCGATGCACTCCGCGTGGGTGCGGTTCGCGGCGACGGGCGATCCGGGCTGGCGGCCCTGGGACGGGGCGCGGCCGGTCATGACCTTCGGCCGCCCCGGCGACGACGAGCCGACGGTGGTCGAGTCGCCGCGCGAGGAGGAGCTGCGGGCCTGGGGCGTCTGAAGGGCCGGTGCGCCTACGACGCGACGGGGGCGCCGAGGGGCGCCTCTTCGATCTCCGGTTCCCGCGGCGGTTCGCTGAGCTGTTCGCGCAGGTAGTTCCAGACGACCGCGATCAGCGCGGCAATCGGTACGGCGAGCAGGCTGCCGACGATGCCGGCGAGGCTGCCGCCGAGCGTCACCGCCAGCAGGATCACGGCGGCGTGGAGGCCGAGCCCCCGGCTCTGGATCATGGGCTGGAAGACGTTCCCCTCCAGCTGCTGCACCACGACGATGATGGCGAGGACGATCAGCGCGTCCGTCAGACCGTTGGACACCAGCGCGATGAGGACGGCGACCAGGCCGGCGAACAGGGCTCCCACGATGGGCACGAAGGCCGACACGAAGGTCAGCACCGCCAGCGGGAGCACCAGGGGCACTCCGAGGATCCACAGGCCGATGCCGATGAAGACGGCGTCGAGCAGGCCGACGAACGCCTGCGACCGCACGAACGCGCCCAGGGTCTCCCAGCCGCGCGCGGCGACGACGGGGACGTCGACGGCGAGGCGGCCGGGGAGCTGACGGGTCAGCCACGGCAGGAACCGCGGGCCGTCCTTGAGGAAGAAGAACATGAGGAAGAGCGCGAGGACGGCGGTGACGACCCCGTTGAAGACGGTGCCCACACCCGTACCGACGGCACTGACCAGGCTTCCGACACTGTTCTGGACGCGGTCGACGGCCGTGTCGAAGGCGCCGGAGATCTGCTCGTCGCCGATGTTCAGCGGCGGTCCCGCCGCCCATTCGCGCAGCTTCTGGATGCCCTCCACCACGCCGTCCGCGAGCTCCCCCGACTGGGACGAGACGGGCACCGCGATCAGCGCCACGATGCCCGCGGCCACGAGGAGGAAGAGCACGGTCACGGCCGAGGCCGCCAGCGCGGGGGGCCAACCCCACCGGCGCAGGTGGCGGGTGAGGGGCCAGGTCAGGGTGGTGAGGAGAAGGGCCACGATGAGGGGCCAGACGACCGACCACATCCGGCCGAGGAGCCACAGGGCGACCGAGGCCATGACGAGGACGACGAGCAACTCGGCGGAGACACGGGCGGATCGCCGGAGCGCGGCGGCGGCCTTCGTGGAACTGAGCGTGGCAGGCATGGGGATCACCCTATGGGTGCCCGGCGGTGGTTCGGGAGCCCGGTCGGCGTGGACGCCTGAGGTGGGGACGATGGTGTGAGTGGTCTGCGTCACACCCCTCACAGTGGAGGAACTTCGCCCCCAGCCCGTGATCGAAGCCCTCGCGCCGGCCATCGAGTTCGGCGAGTACGGCGAGTAGCCCCGGGCTCTCCGACAAGTCGACGGCGGCGCCATTCACGGCGCCGCCGTTCGCTGTGCGCGGGCGTCAGCCGACCCGGCCGTACAGGTTGGGGTTGTAGGAGCTGAAGGAGGAGACCCGTACGTTCCTGCCGGGGCGCGGCGCCTCCAGGTACTTCCCGTCGCCGAGGTAGATGGCGACGTGGTGGACACCGGAGACCGAACCGCTGTCCGTCCAGAACACGAGATCCCCTCGGCGCAGTTGGCCGCGGGTGATGGGCGTGGAGGCGCGGTACTGGTCGACCGCGACGCGCGGCAGGGTGACGCCCGCCTTGCGGTACGCCTCCTGCACGAGGCCCGAGCAGTCCCAGCCGTTGGGGCCCTCACCGCCCCAGACGTACGGTTCGCCCACCTGGGCCTGGGCGAAGGCGATGGCCCTCTCAAGTCCTCGGGGCGGCGCGACCGTTCGCGGACCGGTGGTGTCCTTGTTGGGCTTGCCCGTGGAGTCGCTCGCGGTGTCGCTCGTCGAGCGGTTCACGGTGGCGCGGCCGGTGGGTTTGGGGGGCGCTGGAGTGTCCGTGGAGCCGCTTGGGGTGGTGGACCCGGTCGGGGTGTGGCGCTGCTCGAACTTCGAGCGGTGGCTCGTCCATCGCCAGCGGCCGGTCTCGTCCCGGTACCAGTACACCCGGTCCACCGGGTCCCACCCGGAACGCCCTCGGAACACCGGCTCCCCGCGCCCCGCCGAGGACGTGTCCCCGGCTTCGCGAGCCGGGGCCTGGGTCCGCGCCTGGTACTTCGCATGATGTCGAGTCCAACGCCACCAACCGGTCTCGTCCTTGTACCAGTAGCGCGTACCGTCCCAGCCGGCCCGCGCGGGGGCCTCTTCCGCCTGGGCGTTGGCCGCGCCGACGCCGGTCAGGACCGCGGCGCCGACGGCGACCGCCGCGGCGCGCGCGGCCCAGGCGCGGGTCCCGGGAACGGTAGGTGCGGCGGGCGCGGCGGGTGCGGTGAGTGCGGGTGTTCCGCCCTGGCGCTCCAGGTGCCTGCGGCGCCGTGCCGCGCAGAAGCTCAGCACCACCTGGGCCAGTCTGTCGTCCATGGTCATCTTCATCACTCTTTCCCGTAGGTCGGTGGATCGAAGGGGACGCTCAGAGGTTGAGGAGGAGCACCGCGGACTCCGGTGAGCGTGCGGGCCGCACGCTCAACACCCGTACGCTGCTGCGCAGTTCGGCGCGGTCCCGTACGTCGGCGAGGGCACCGGGCCGGCGGCCGGGCACCCTCCGGCGCAGCTCCATCAGCCGCGGGGCGAGCCGGACGATCTCCAGTGCGCTGCGGATGCGGTGCCACTGGTGATGGGCGCGGTCGACGCAGGCCTCGACCTCTGCCGCGTCGCAGCCCTCGCCCCGGTCCAGGCGCGTCTCGGCCACGGTCAGCCAGGCGGCGCAGCTGCGTACGGGGTCCGCCGCCAAATGGGCCAGTTCGGCGCGGACTTCCATCCACAGGAGGGTCTCGGGCGTGAGCCGGCCATCGACGTCGAGCGTGCGGGCGTGCGCGACGGCCGCGGCCTCGGAGGCCTGTTCATGGCGGCCCACTCGGGCGGCGGCGAGGATCGCGTCGAGCGAGTCGAGTCCGTACGCGACGGGGGCGTCCTCGGCCGGGGCGTACTCGGCCGGAGTCTCCTCGACCGTCGTGTCCGCCGGCTCCTGTACGCCACGCGGCGTCGGCGTCGGCGTCGGCGTCGGCGTCGGCCCACCGGACACCGCCAGGACGCCCTCCTCACCCGCGCAGGCCAACGCCAGCCGATGCAGCTCCTCGGGTTCCGGCCTCCCCGTCCTGCCCCACAGCGTCAGGCACGCGTTCAGATAGTCCGGAGTCGCGGTGCGCCCGCGCTGCGGCGGCCCCATCACCCGGCCGTACAGGCCCACGTCCTGGCCGAGGGACAGTGGGGACCGCTGAACCTGCCGCCAGGCCAGGGGGTCGGCCACGAGGTCGACCAGTGCGGTCACGCTTCCCGTCGCCCCCTCGACGGCTGCGGCGAGCTTCCGCCACGGCACGGCGGTGTGCCGGACCGTGCGCGGTGTGGAGAGGGCAAGGGCCAGATACGGCTCCTGCGTCTTGCGGTCCAAGTGCAACTGCCCCGCGAGGACGACCGTGAGCGGCCCCGCCGACTGTGCGGCGGCGCGGACCCGCTCGAGGACGAGCCGGGGTTCCACCGGATCGATCATCTCGATGACGGTGGCCTCCCGCGTGCCGGTCAGCTCGCTGGGAGACACCGCGGCGCACACCCGGGAGACCGGAGCCACATCCATCAGCCGCCACCGGCCGACCGGCGCCGCCGCGAGCAACAGCACAGATCCACGCCCACCCGCTGCCGTACCCGTACTCGTACCCATCGCCACCCCCTCCTCCTGTCTCACACCACACCTCTACGGACTTCGATCACCCGGGGTTCAAGCGCGGCCGAGATGCACAGGGCCTCCCTCGTCGGCGCGTTCCTCGTCGCGACCGACGCGAACCCGACCCGCGAACCGTCCGTAGTAGGGCGCGAAACGACGTCTGGACTC
Organism: Streptomyces sp. NPDC001927; assembly: GCF_053594455.1. Taxonomy (NCBI): domain Bacteria; kingdom Bacillati; phylum Actinomycetota; class Actinomycetes; order Kitasatosporales; family Streptomycetaceae; genus Streptomyces; species Streptomyces sp. NPDC001927. Next base: position 553,698 of record NZ_JBSFEN010000003.1, read on the forward strand.
CACGGCTCCTATTGATCGGGGAAGACGTGCAAAGCGCCGCAATACGCTTCGGGCTTCTGGGACCTGTCGAGGCCTGGTCGGGTGACACGCCCGTCGACCTGGGCCCGCGCAAACGCCGGGTCCTGCTGGCCCGGCTGCTCCTCGACAGCGGGCGCCCGGTGTCGGTGGACCGCCTGTGCCGGGACCTGTGGCCCGCCGACCGCCGGCCGGCGGGTGCGGTCTCGACGGTGCACGCGCACATCAGCCGGCTCCGTACCGCACTGGAACCGCGGCGCGCCGCGGGAGAGCGGGCCACGCTCCTCGTCCGCGAGTCCTCCGGCTACACCCTCCGCGCGCCCCTGGAGACGCTGGACACCGCGGTGTTCGAGAGCCGCCTCGTCGAGGCGACCGACCTCTTCCGTATCGGGCAGGCGGCGCCCGCGCACCGGGCGGTCGACGAGGCCCTACGGCTCTGGCGCGGACCCGCGCTGCACGAGGCGGCCGAGCACGTCTTCGCCGCGCCCGAGGTCAACCGCCTCCAGTCGCTGCGTCAGACGGCTCAGGAGCTGAAGGTCGCCGTGCTCCTGGATTTGGGTGAGGCGGCGAGCGCGGCCACCCTGGCGGAGGCTCTCACGGTCTCCGCTCCGCTGCGCGAGGCCTCGTGGGCGCTGCTGCTGAAGTCCCTGTATGCCGCGGGTCGTTCGGCCGAGGCCCTCCAGCAGTACGAACGGTTCCGTGTGTCGCTGGCCGAGGAACTCGGCGTCGACCCCGGGCCCGCGCTGCGCGAGCTCCATCTGGCGCTCCTCAACGAGGACTCCGACGCGATTCTGCCCCAGCGGTCCCCCGCCCCCGTCGCGGGCGTCACGGCGTCCGCCCCACAGCCCTGCGCCGCGCCCGACGGCCGCCTGCCGATGGTGGGGCGCCGGTCCGAACTGGAGCTGCTGCACCGGTCGATCGCCCGGGCGGCGGCCGGTGGGGTGCGCTGGGCCGTGGTCACCGGGCCGCCCGGCTCGGGCAAGACACGCCTGTTGGACGAGGTGGCTCAGCATGCGACGCGGCAGGGGTTCACCATCGCCCGCCTTCGCTGCTGCGGGAGTGTGGACAACCGCCGGAGCAGCGCCGTCTTCGGACCGGCGGCACGGCTGCTCGCACAGCTCGGCGGCGAGGCCGAGGTTTCCGTGCACGCTCGGGCCGGTGAGGAGTGGTCCGAGGAGTCGGCGCTGACGGCGGTGCTCCGGAAGCTCCGTGCCGGGACCACGCTGTGCCTGATCGACTCACTCGACACCTACTGTCCCGCCTGCCGCCACCTGGTGCGTCATCTCTCCGTCCTACTGAGTGATGAGCGGGTGGCGCTGGTGTGCGCCGTCGGCGACGTGGACGAGGCGGAGACGGCCGCGCTCCTCGCCGGTCTCCCCCGCGACCACGCGACCCGCCTGCCGTTGCCTCCCTTGGCCCCGGATGATGTGGCGGCCCTGTTGACCGACGCGTACGTCGGCGGCGTCGAGGACGTCGCGGAGCACGCGCGGGCCCTGTGCGAGAGAAGTGACGGCAATCCGTTCATGGTGACCGAATTGCTGCACCTTCCGCCGGCCGCCCGCGTGGGTTCGGCCACCCGTGTTCCCGCCGCCGTCGCGAGCGTCGCCCAGGCCCGCCTCGACACTCTGCCGCCGCAGGTGCGCACGCTGGTCGAGCACGCGGCCGTGAGTGGTGAGCGGGTGGACGTCGACCTCCTGGTCGCGGTGATGGGCCTGTCCCGACAGGAGGTGCTCAAGCTCGTCGACCAGGCGGTGCGCTCACACCTGATGTGTTGGGAGGAACCGGCCGAGGCGCCCCGGCGTACGGACGCCGTCGGCGCGGACACGGCGGGCCTTGGCCACTACCGGTTCCACGGCATGCTCCGTGACGCCGTGCTCTCCTCCCTCACCTTCGTCTCCCGTCAGCTGCTGCACGCGTCGGTGGCCACCGCACTCGGCGTCCTGCCGGGCCGCCACCCCGCCGAGATCGCGAGCCACATGCTTCAGGCGGGTCCCACGGTCTCCAGCGAGGACCTCGCGCCGGCCTGCCTCCGGGCCGGCATCGGCTGCGCCCAGGAGGACCGGGCCGAGAGCACGTGGTGGTTCCGGATCGCGGCGGACCTCGCGGGCGACCGGAATCCGCAGGTGCGCCGGGAGGCCCTGCGCGGGCTGCGCACCGTACAGCGCCAGGCGGCGGACGCGCCGTCGGGCCGTCCCGGCCCGGAGCGCTCCCTCCGCGCTCCGCTGCGCGGTGCTGTCGTCCTACCGCACCGGACCTGCGCGTAGTCTGCTCCGGCGGTCGGTCACCCATGGATTCGAGCACGAACGAAAGAGGCTGAGGCATGTCCGAAGGCATAGGGATCGCGCTGTCCGTCGTCGCCGCTGTGGTGCTGCTCGGCGCCGCCCTCCAGGACGGACTCACGGTGCGGCGATTGCGCCTGCACGGAGTACGTACGCACGGCCTGGTGGTCGACAACGTACGCGCCGACACCGAGGCCCCCATGTGGATACCGGTGATCGAATTCACCGATCAGCAGGGCTACCAGGTGCAGTTCACGCCGAAGGGGCAGGGAACCGGCATGGGCATTCCGACCGGGCGGCGCGTGGAGGTCCTGTACATGGCCGACAACCCTCAGATCGCGCGGGTGCTCCAACGGCGGCACATGCAGGGGACCGTGTGGTCCCTGCTGGCGGGAGGGCTGATCTTCGCGGGCGTCGCGGTGTGGGTCATCCTCAAGTGAACACGGACGGGAAGCCTGATCCGGCCGCGATCAGCGGAGGCCGGCCGCCTCGAGGGCGTGCTGCAGGGCCCTGAGGGCGTAATGAGAGCGCGACTTGACGGTGCCGAGCGGCAGACCGAGCTCCTGCGCGGTCTCCAGACCGGTCAGGGACCTGAAGTGGAGACAGTGGATGACGGCGCGGTGCTCCTCCGAGAGCGAGGCGAGCGCGTCGCGGACCAACTCGACTTCCAGGAGCCGCTCGTAGCCGCACTCGGGCTCGGGTATGAGCGCGAGCACCGCCTCGTCGCACTCCTGGGGCCGCGCCCTGCGCGCCCGCTCGGCGTCGATCGAGATCCGTCGGGCGACCGTGAACAGCCACGGCCGGAACGAGTCGAACCGGTGGCTGTCCGCCATGGCCTGCGGGTTCTTCCAGGCCCTGATGAGGGTCTCCTGCTTGATCTCCTCCGCCCGCGAGCGGTCGCCGCGCGTCAGCGACAGGCAGTAGCGGTGCAGGGCGGTGCCGTGCAGCTTGACGACCTCCTCCACCTGGGCGGCGGTCGCCTTCGGCGGGACAGCCTTGGGAGGCTTCTCCGTATGGCGCGTGAGGGTGCCGGTGGCCGCGCGGTGGGCGCGGGCCGGGAGCCGGGCGGGGGCGGGGGCGGGGGCGTGGAAGTGGGTGTCGCGGTGGCGGGTGAGGAGCGCGGTTGCCATGGTGATCCCCTTCGCTGACGGGCGATCTGCTGTCCTGGAACAGGCTGCTCCGGCCGGTTCTCAGGAACATCGGCCACCTGACGTACGTCATGGCGCGGTGCGCGGCCGCGAACGTACGCCAGGTGGCCGTCACCAGGGCTCCATCACCCCTCCGTCACCCCTCCGTCACCGCTCCGTCCCCTCAGTCAGCGCTCGACGAAGGCGACCTCGAGGCGGGTCGGCCATGCCCCGTTCCCCTGGTGCTGCCATGTGACGGCGCCGTCCCCGTCGACCGGTCGGAGCGCCCCGCAGCGATCGAGGAGCGCGCCGAGCGAGACGGTCAGCTGCGTACGGACGAGCCCGGCGCCGAGGCAGTAGTGCAGCCCCTGTCCGAAGGCAAGGTGGGGGTTGGGGGCGCGGCGCGGGCACAGCCGGGCCGGTTCGTCGAAGACGGCCGGGTCGTGATCGGCCGCGGCGAGGTCGAGGAGGACGAGGTCGCCGGCGGCGACGGCCACGCCGTCGATCTCCAGGTCCTCGGCGGCGAACCGCACCACGGCATCCTCGCCGACCGACGTACGTCGCAGGAGTTCGTCGACCATCGGGGCGACGTCCGGACACGGGGCAGTGGTGGGTGCGGCCGCGAGCCGGGCGCCGAACTCCTTGTCGGCGAGCAGCTGCCAGACGGCGCCCGCGGTCAGGGCGGGGAGCGTGTGCGTGCCCGCGATGAGGAGCAGCTGGGCGACATCACAGATCTCGTCGTCGGTCAGCGGAGCGTCGCCGGTCCGCGACGCCGCCAGGTTCCGCAGCAGATCGGTGTCTCCGCGCCCACCGCCGCTCCCCTCACCCGCCCGCTTTGTGGCGATCAACGCGGCGAAGTAGTCCCGGAGTTCGACGAGGTGTGCTTCCCGCGCCGGGTCCGTGAGGGCGCCGCCCAGAACATCGGCGGTGAGTCGTTCGTGGTCCTTGAGGGGGACTCCCAGGAGCTCCATGGTGGTGGCGACGGCGAGTGGCCTGGCGTACTCACTCACCAGCTCCACCGAGCCGCGCTTGGCGAATCCGCTGAGGAGCCGGTCCGCTTCGTCCTGGGAACGCGCCCGCAGGCGCAGCAGCACGCGCGGTGTGATGGCCCGGCCCAGCGTGGTGCGCAGCCTGGCGTGCGCGGGCCCGTCGAGTTCGATGAGGGACGCCCGTCGGCCCGATGCCCCGCCGGCACCGAACATCTCGGGGCACCGGGCGCGCAGTCCTGCGGGGGCGGCGGTGCGCGCCGAGGTCAGGCGAGGGTCGGTGAGGAGGAGGCGGATTCGACGATGGCCGGTGACGTACCACCCGGAGACGCCCTGCTGGACGAATCGGCGTACCTGTCCCGTGGCGCCGCCGTGGCTCGTCCCGCCGCCGCCCGGACCGCGCTCTCCGTGCCCGCCGCCCTGCCCTTCGCCGAGCAAACCACCGTCGAACCAAGCGAGTTCATGCATCTTGTGCCCCCATTGCCTCGGCGCCCCAGCCGTCCGCCGGAGCCGTGTGCGCCCTGCACTCCCCGTTCGGGCTACGCGGGCGCGAGGCATGGAGTTCGAACCGCGAGGGGTGGCCGATCAACGGCTGAACAAATCAGGCCTGTCGGCCGATGTGGCTTCGGTTGCGGTACGGGCGAGCCCATCACCGAGTAAGCGCTCTCTCACGCACCGTTGGATCTCCGTCCCGTGATTACCGGCCGGTCGGTCCACCGGCGACGCTACGCTCTGCGCAAGTCGGTGCGGACTTGCGGGGAGTGGGGAGTACAGGTGGAGCAGGGCTGGGTGGGGCGGGCTGCGGAACTTGACGAACTGCGGGGGCTGTTGACCGATGTGGAGAACGGCCGAGGTGGGGCGCTGCTGGTGGAGGGCGCACCGGGGATCGGCAAGAGCGATCTGATCGCCCGGGCGACCGAGGGCCTGCGGGACGACCGGGTCACGGTGCTGCAGGGCCGGGCCGACGAGTTCTGTTTGAACCTGCCGTTCCAACTGATCACCGATGTCCTGCGGCCGGTGCGCCGGGGTGCCGCGGATGTGACGGCGACAGGCCCGCGCTCGCTGTGGGCGGCCGGTGCGGGTGACCGGTTCGCGGCAGGTGTGGAGGCCGCCGTCGCCGAGTTCGAACGGGCCTGCGCGGTGCGTCCGGTGGTCGTCGTGGTGAGCGACCTGCAATGGGCCGACGAGGCCAGCCTCGCGGTCCTGGCCGCGCTGGTACGCCTGACCGAGCAGATACCCCTGCTGCTCCTCGCCGATCAGGTCCCCGGGCGCGAGGAGGTGGGGCAGTTGCGGCGCACGATGCTGGGGCGCGGCGGACGCATGCTCGCCCTCCAGCCGCTGTCCGCCGACGACTCGGCCCGTCTGGCGGGTGAGTTCCTCGCGGCCGAGATCGGCCCCGTACTGCGCGGGCAGATCGAGCGGGCGGGCGGAAACCCGCTCTACATACGTGAGTTGGCCCTGGCGCTGCGCCGCGAGGACCGCATCCAGGTGCGCGCGGGAACGGCCGAACTGCTTCCCCACCCCGACCGGGATCACCCGTTGCCCGGTTCGCTGAGCGCGGCCATCGCCGACCGGATCGGGTTCCTGAACAAGGACACCCTTGAGGTGTTGCGTACCGCCAGCGTCCTCGGCACCACCTTCTCCCTCACCGAACTCTCCGCCGTCCTCGACTGGCAGCCCCAGAAGGTGATCGAGGCCCTTCAGGAGGCGGTGGCGACCGGGATCCTCGCCGACACCGGAGAGGGGCTGCACTTCCGCTCGCCCCTGGTCCGCAGCGCGCTGTACGAGTCGATGCCGATGACCGTACGCGGCTTGCGCCATCAGCAGACCGCCCATGTCCTCGCGAACACCGGCCTCGCACCCGAACGCGTCGCCGCCCAGCTCCTCCAAACGACCGGTGCTCTCGACGCCTGGACACTCGACTGGCTCGGCGAAGCGGCCACCACCCTGCTCTACCAGGCACCCCACCTCGCGGTGGACCTCCTCGGACGCGTCCTCGGGGATCCCTCCTCGTACGCCCAGGGGGAGCTGGCCCGGGACGATCCGCGGCGCGAGCCGCTGGAGCCGGTGCTGGCGATGGCCGCCTTCCGGCGGGGCGAGTTCGAGCAGGCCGAGGAGATCGCCACCCGGATCCTGGCCCGTACGGGCAGCGTGGAGCGGGCCGGTGAGATGACCTGGTTGCTCGGCTACACCCTGCTCTGCGTGGACCGCCACACCGAGGCCATCGAGGTCGTGTCCTCGGCCGGCCGGCGCTGGGATCTCGACCCGGTGTGGGACGCCCGGATCCAGGCGCTCCACGGCCAGCTGCTCTATCACGCCGGCATCGCGGAGCAGAGCAGGGCGGTCAGCGAGAAGGCGCTGGAGCTCGGCCGCGAACTCGGTGACGCCCCGACCATCACGCGGGCGGCGTCGATGATGGCGACCGAGGCCCGCATCGTGCTCGAATCCGAGCAGGTCCTTCCCTACCTCGAGGAGGGGATCGCCGCGTCCGCCGATGTCCCCGAGCTGTCCGACGTCCGCATCTCGCTGCTCGTCAACAAGATGCTGACGCTGATCGAGCGGGACGAACCGGCCGAGAAGATCGACGCGACGATGCGCTCGGTCCGTCGGCTGGCGGAGCGGACCGGCTCGGCGCGGCTCGGCATCGTTCTCGTCTCCGCCTCGGACTTCGCCTATCGCAGGGGACGCTGGGACGACGCGGTCGCCGACCTCAACGCCTCTCTCGAACTGCCCGACACGACGAAGCTGGCGGTACTCCAACACGGGACCAGTGCCCTGATCGCCATCCACCGTGACCAGCTGGACACCGCGCGCGAGCATCTCGCCCAGGTCCCGGACGACCTCGCCACCATGGACCAGCACGCCCGCGCCAACGCCTCGGACCTGCTGCGGGCCAGGGCCCTGCTCGCAGACCGCGAGGGCCGGCGGGACGAGGCTCTGGCCATGCTGGCGGAGACCACCACCGACGCCTACGCGTCCTTGGTCCTCGACCGTCACGACTGGATGCCGTTCCTGACCCGCACCGCGCTGGCCGCCGGCCGCGACGACCTCGCCGAGGCCGCCATGGCGGCCGTGCGCCAGGACGTGACCAGGTACCCCCGTCCCGAGAACCAGGCTGCCGCCAAGCAATGCGAGGGCCTGATCACCCGCAACCCCGAGCTCCTGCGCCAGGCCCTCGCCTACCAGCGGAGCACCTCACGCGTCCTCGGCGCCGCGAGCTGCGCCGAAGACCTCGCTGTCGTCCTCGCCGCCACCGGCAACCTCGACGACGCCCGTACCGCCATGCACGAGGCCGCCACCGCCTACCTCAGCCTCGACGCCGCCGGCGAACTCGCCCGCGCCGACGCCCGCTGGCGCGAAGCAGGACTCCGCCGAGGCATCCAAGGCACCCGCAAACGGCCCACCACCGGCCTCGCCTCCCTCACCCCGACCGAACACCGCATCGCCCAACTCGTCGCCGAAGGACTCTCCAACCCCGACATCGCCGAACGGCTCTACTCCTCCCGACGCACCGTGCAGACCCATGTCTCCCGCATTCTCGCCAAGCTCGGCCTCCACTCACGCGCCGAAATCATCCGTCTCCTCACCGCAGCCTGAGGGGGCGGGCGCTCGCGGTTCATCCGCCGGTCGGGCCGCTCGGCAGGGCGACGTCGTCCGGGAGGGCGATGCCGTCCGGGAGGGCGGTGTCGTCCGGGAGGGCGACGTCCTCCACCGCGGGCCGCGACGGGCCGGCCGCCGGAGGCGTGGTGGCTGTGTCCCAGGCCGGGGCGGCGGACTCGGTGGGGCGGACGGGCGCGGCCTCGACCTCGTCGCTCTGGACACCGGCGTCCTCCTCGCCCCGTACTCGCATCCCGGCCAGCGCGTCGAGCAGGGTCTCGACCTCGACGACGACGCTGACGGGCGCGGTCGGGCTGAGGAAGTACACGTCGTAGCGCTCGGCCGTCAGGTCCAGCAGCTCGGGCAGGTCCATGCGCGTGTGCGGATGGGTCGTCCCGTCCACCTCCACACCCGCCGTGGAGACGCTCACCACATCGGTTCCGTCGGGCGCCTTCGACACGGCCGGCGCCCCGTTCCCGTCCACGAACACCAGTAGGTGGGCGGCGGCGAGCTCACGGGCCACGACGTCCTCGTCCCCGTGCCCGGTGGCCGAGAGCTGGACGGCCGCGTCCAGCGCGTCGAGAGGTTCGGGCCAGCCGAGGGCGCGGGGCGTGGGGCGGTACTCCTCGTTGATCTCGCCCTCGACGATGTTGCCTTCGGAGTCGGTCCGCCAGGCGCCGCCGACGGCCCAGTCGGGCGGCTCGCCCTCCTCGCCGCGCCAGGCCGGGTCCACGATCCGGATGACGTGGTCGGGCGCCAACTTGCCCATCTTGACCAGCTCTTCGGGCCACGGCGCGGTGTCCGTGCCGGTCTCCGTTGCTTGCTCCTCGCTCACCTTGATCTCCGATCCGATCCGATCTGATCCGTTTCCGACCTGACTTAGGTGTCGGCGCCCGCACCTTCGCCGGTGAGATGGATGGCGGGGAACTCCTCCGGACCATGTGAGGTGAGGGTCGCCTCCCGCTCCTGCCGTCGCCGCGTGAGGGAGAGTCGTACGCGGAACTCCTCGGCGATGGCGCGGGCCATGAAGTCCTGCATGGCGTCGTCCCAACGCTGGAGCTCCCGGCCCTGCTGGAGCAGGAGCTGGAAGGCCTGGAGGCGCGTGAGGCCCAGTCCACCGGCGGTCGTCGTCCCACCCATCAGCTCGGCCGTGGTGCTCGCCGCCATGAGCCCGATCGCCGCCAGATCGCCGGCCGAGACGAGCGCGTCGTCGGCCAAGGTGGGCGCGTCGGCGGGAAGATCGGCATCGGTGTGGCGACCGCGCAGCCAGTCGACCAGAGCGGAGGCCGAGAGCGCGTCCCCCGATGCGGACACCGTGGCGAGCCCCGACGACGTACCCCGTGCCTCGGGGGCCACCGTCCGCAGCCCTTCGGCGACGGCGGCGAGGAACCCTGTGCCGTCGTCGCTCGCCGCATCGAGCCGGTAGCCGGCTTCGTACGTGGCGGGGCGGCCGGCCCGGCCGCCGAGGGAGAGGTCGAGGTCGAGGTCGAGGTCGAGGTCGTCGACAAAGTCCAGGACATCCAGCTCGACGTCCAGACCCGCGCCGCTCGCCGCACTCTCCTCTGCCCCGCGCTGCCTGCCGCCGGTGGCAGCGGCGGCGATCGTCTCCGGAGTGAGCGGTGCTTCGCCACCGCTCGCACGACGTGCCTCCTTGGCCGCCTGCCACAGCCGCTGGATGTCGGTGGCCTGGTCCGTCGGCCGGAACAGCCGTTGTACGCCGGCCAGCGCGCCGTTGCCGTCGGAGATGCCGGCCCGCCGCGCCAGCCGGTGGAGGTCCTCCTGGCTCGCGGGCCCCGCGAAGGGCCCCTCGTGTGCCAGCCGGTCCAACTCCCGTGCGGTGGCCAGGTCTTCCGGGGCGACCGGCGCGTCCGCTGCGAGGCCGAACGTACGGCGTACCCGCTCCGCCACGGCCGCCTCACCGCCGCCGGCGGGGCCGATCTCCTGCCCGAGCCGGACGGTGAACGCCGGGGGCGCGTCCTCGTCCGTCCGCTGGGAGGCGGCGAACGCCTGCAGGTCCGTGACCAGTTGCTCCGCCTCCTCACGGGTCATCGCCGGGCCCTGTTGCTCCGGCAGGGGTTTGAAGAAGTCGCCCCAGTTGACCACTACGTGGTCGACGTCCCGCCAGTTCAGGTCACCGTGGATCTGCGCCTCCAGGTACCCCCAGGGGTCGAAGGCGCCGCTGTCGATGCGCTGCTTCAGTTCGGGGTCGTAGCGGAAGTCGGTGGCTTCGGCGAGGGCGAGCCGTACGTTCTCGTCGTGTCCGTAGGCGAGCAGAGGGAAGCGGTGCCTGCCGTCGGTGTACGAGAGCACGCCCTGTTCGGACCACTCACGGAGGCTGTCCCTCGGGGTGTACGTGGTGCGGTCGCCGGTCGCCTTCTTCCAGTGGATCACGACGTTGCCGTACCGGGAGGAGCTGCCCGCGTGCTGGGCGTCGGAGACCAGTGCGCCGTACTTGGGCTGTTCACTCCGGCTGAGGGGATCGAACCGGTGGTCGTCACCGACGCGCCTCCGGTCTCCGCCGACGCGCCGCAGTGAGGAGGCGTAACCGAAGAGTTCCTCCGTCCAGCCGCGGCCGGCCGGCGAGGCCGCCGCCTGCGAGGTCCCGGTCTCCCAGAAGTTCTGGAAGCGGCCGTCCGGTGCGGTGAGGTGGTCGGCCAGGGTGCGCGAGGGTCCGCCGTCGGCGCGCGTGATCCGCCGCGTCAGGAAGTAGTTCGTCGCGACATGCCAGGTGTCGAGGGTGTCGTGGGCGGCCCGCACGATCTCCCCCATGGCGTCGGCATCGGCCACCGGATACGTCGTACCGGCCTCGGAGTTGATCTGCCCGATCCGGTCCAGGGCGGCCTGCCTGTCCCGCTCGTGATGGAGCGCCCCACGGGTTTCGGCAGCCATCAGGGCCCAGGCCTGGTTGGGGCTCAACTGAGCCCATTCCGCGCGGTATTCGGGGCTCTCCGGGTCCAGCGCGGCGTGCAGCCGCTCGATGTCCTGGGCATCCGGGACCATCCGGCGGTCCTCGGCCGGGTCCGCCGTGGCCCTCTCGCTGCCGTGCAGGGTGAGGGGGAGACGGCGACCGGGGCCGAGCGGGGCGCTGATCCTCGGCGCGTTGCGGTTGTCGGGCGCCGCGCGGTCGGGTGCGGGTGTGGCTTCCTCCGTGGTGGAGGGAGTCTCCTCGTCCTCCGTGATCGCCGTGAGGCGGGTGCCTCCGCGGATGGTCGGCGTCCTCATGGTGGACATGCGGGCGGGCGGGACTTCGTACGCGGCGGGGGGCAGCTCCCCCTCCTCCGGAACCACCGGAAGCGGGGCCCCACGTCGAACGGTGGGCGCCCGCCTCGGCCGAGGAGCGGGCCGCCGGGCGGTCCCGGGGACGGGGGTGGGGGTGGGTGCGGGCGTGGGGGTGGGACTCGGGGACTCCTCGGGAGTCGGCTCGGGCTTGGGACCCGGCTTGGGCGCGGGCTTGGGATCCGGCTTGGGCTTGGGGTCGGGCTTGGGCTTGGGATCCGGCTCGGAATCCGGCTTGGGGTCCGGCTTGGGCGCCGTGGCGTCAGGAGTCGGGGCGGGCTGAGGGGTGGTGGAGCGGGGGATGGCGATCAGGAATTCGGTGCCGCGCATGACGAGAACGACGGTGCGGTCCGGGGTCGCGGTGGTGGTGGGCGTGTGGACGGTGTGGGTGCCGTCCTCGGCGACGAGAACGACCCGGCTGTGACTCACATCGGCGCCGAGCTGGGCGGCGATCTTGGCGGTGTCGTGGTTCCAGATCCGGCCCGACTTGAGGTGCCAGCGCAGGAGCGCCTCCTCGTTGGCCCGGTTGCCGGTGTAGACGGCTGCGGGGACGCGGCCGCCGGTCCGCCCGAGCTCGGCGGCGAGCGCCCTGGACGTGGTGCCCGCCGGCAGTGTCAGGCCGAGGCTCAGGACCTCGCGGAAGTGGAACTGCGCATCGGGGTCGAGTGCGGCTTCCGCGGGCAGGGGCCGGTTGGTGAAGATCTCCATCGCGATGGCCCGGCTGCCCCGGGTCCCACGACGAGGCTCGGGCGCGGGTGCGACCACCTCGGGGGCGGGCGCGGGGGCTTCGGTGGGGGCGGGCGCCGCCACCTCGGACGCCGCAGCCACGACGGCTACCTCGGCCACGGCCCCGTCGGTTCCCTCGGCCCCGCCGGCCGCCTCAGCCACCTCGGGGGTGGGCGCGGGTGCAGCCTCCTCGTCCGCCGCGGCTCCGTCGGTCACCCCGGCCGTCCCCGCCGCGGCCCCGCCCGTCGTCTCCGCGGCCGGCTCCGGTGCCGGTGTGTCCGCCGCCGGCCCTGCCTCCTCGTCTGCCGCTGCGGTGTCCGCGGCCTTCAGGCCGTCGGCCAGGGCTGGGTAGAAGCCGTTGCCTTCGCCGCGGGGGCCGTGCAGGTCGTAGATCTGGCCGTCCGGGCCCGTCGTGGTCCGGTGGCTGGTCGACGTGTCGAAGCGGTTGGCCGCCGCGGCCTTGCCGGCCTTCCACGGCATGGAGGTGTGGGCGGGTACCTTGCCCGTCGCCTCGTCCGCCTCGTCCTCCGCGTCCGCGCCCCCCGGCCGCACGCCGCTCTCGGCGTTCGCCTTGCCCTTGCCCTTGTCCATGGCGGAGTCGGGCAGGTTCCAGGGGTCCACCCCGGTCGGGATCGCCGCCCGGTACCGCTGAGCGGTGCGGTCGAGGTAGAGGACGACGTCGGTGTCCGGCAGCGGCGGTCCGTCGGTCGGCTCGAAGGTCTGGAAGCGGCCGGCGTTGTCGACGACCGTCACCTTCATGCCGGCCATGCGCGCGACGAGGGCCGCACGCAGATCCGCCGCCGCGGTGTCCCAGCCGCCGTCGCGGTCGGCGTCCCCGGGGCGCATGGTCTGCTCCAGCGCGAGAGCGAGCTTCTGCGACGGGCTGAGCTCGGCCCAGTGGTGCACGGTGCCGATGCCTTCGAGCTCACGCTGATGCTTGGTCCCGGCCCCGAACTGCACATTGGCCGACGCGAGTTCGGCCGCAGTGAAGGCGTCCGTCTCGTCGGGCGCGAAGAATTCGAGGAGGTCGGCGTTGGCCGGGTCGGCGAGCCTGTTGGCGATCGCCAGACGCAGCGAGTCCGCGTCGGGAAGGTCCCGCGCGAGGTGCGGCGCGGCGACCGCCAGTGCGGCGCGCACGGCGTGGAGGAAGCCGTCGCCGTCGTTCCGTACCGCGTGGACTGTATAGGCCTCGCCGTCGGGTGAGGTGATCCCCAGCCCGTCGGGGCCGGACTGCACGGTGAACACCGGCAGCGCGGGGGCCGGTGCCGGGTCCTTGAAGGTGACCGCGTCGGGCTCCTCCATCCCGGCGAGCGCGGCCTGGCCTTCAGGCGTGGCGTTCATGGCGTGCCAGCGCGTCAGGCGTTCCGCGGCCAGCCGGACCCGCTGGTGTTCCTCGGCGAGGGCTTCGGCGGTGTCCAGCAGCGGCTGCAGGCGATCCCGCTGCGCTTCCAGCGCAGCGCGCGCCTGGTCCAGTTCGCCCTGGGCCCCGGCCAGTTCCGCCTCGGCCTCGGCAACGCCCGCGTCGTCCGCCCCGGCGGCAGGGGCAGCCCCCGGCGCCGCCTCCGGCCGGAGGGCCCGCAGGGCCGTACGGGCCGTCTCGACGCGGGCCTCCGCCTCCTCGTGGCGGGTGAGGAGTTCGGAGCCGGCGGCACGGCGGGCGTCCCAGTAGGCCTTGTCGGCCTTGACCCAGGCCTTGGAGGCCGTACTGACCGCGGTCCACGCGGAAGCGACCTTGGCCGGGAACTCCTGGTCCGTGAGGAGACCGAGGTCGCGGGCCACGGGCTCCGTGATCCACACCAGCAGCGACGCCTGCGTCTCGTACGCCTGTTGCCCCGCGTTGCCGACGTGCCGCGGGAGCAGCCTCTGCAGTGGAGAGCTGAAGAAGCGGCCCAGCCTGCTGTCCTTGATGCTTCGGTGGACGTGTGCCACCGACAACCAGTCCGCGGGGATCGCGAACAGGAAGCTGCGCTCAGGCGGTACGTCGGCGATGCCGAGACCGTGCCACCCGGCTCCCTTCGCGCCGGCGGCGATCTTGTCGGAGCCTCCTGCGTTGGAGCCGGACGCGGGCAGGGCCGGGGTCGGCGTGCCGATGTCGGTCCTGGTGCTGCCCGAGAGCCCGCTGACCTCCGCGACGTGCTGCCCGTACCCGAAGTCGGAGCGCTTCCACTCCTGCCGCTTGGGCGAGGGGCCGACGTGCCGGGCGTCGTCGACGACCGCGAGCAGCGTGGACCGACCGAGGTCGGGGCGCGCGTACAGGGTGAGCGAGCCGCGGGCCCCGCCGATCAGGTTGTCCTCGATCAGGTCGGGCGGTCGGAATCCCTTGCGAGAGAGGGCGTCGGGGGCGAACGCGGTCAGCGACGCGTCCGCCGTCGCCGATCGCAGGGTGCTGTCGCTCGGTGTGGCGGCCGCGGTGAGGCCGGTCTTGTCGATCCACTGCGGAGTCGAGGTCTTGCCGTCGTCACGGAAGCCGATGTCTCCGGCCTTGGCGAGGGCGCGGCGGGCACTGTCCTGTACGGACGGAGCGCCCACGACGTCGACGATGGAGAAGCCGTGCTCCGGCATCTCGAACGTTCCCCTGCTGCCGTCGCCCAGGGTGATATGGCGCCAGTCGTGCGCGCCGCCCGAGAAGGACGGGAGCGGCGCGTGCCGGACCGGCCCGGCCTCCGACACGGCCACCGGCCGGTCGAGTACGGAGGTGGAGGGCGGGGCCGCCGGCAGGCTCAGACCCAGCGAGGTGTGGGTCACCAACTCACCGACATCGCCCTCGAAATGGAACGGCTCCAGGCCCCTGAAGTGGGCCAGCGTGTGCCGGTTCGCCCGGCCGGCAGGCTCAGCCGGCGCCGAGCCCGAACTGTCGGCGGCGGGCGCGGCACCTGGCACGGCGGACGGCCCTGCGTCCGGCTCCGGCACCGGCTCCGGCTCCGTATCCGTGACGTCCTCGACGCGGGATCCGCTCTCCTCCTGGACGTCGAAGTTGTCGACCTCCAGAAACAGCTTCAGCCGGTACGGAGTGATGTGTTCGGCGTAGGCGCCGTCCAGAGTGACTCCCCAGCTGTTCTCCTCATCCTCGGTCTCGTGTTCGCTCCGCACGGTCCCGCTGGCTCCGGCGGACGTGTAGGTGGCGCCCAGGTCGGCGGGGGTGGTCTGCTCGAACTGACCGCGCTGGGTGGTGAAGACGCCGAGCTGCGCGTCGTGCTCGACGATCGTGCCGCTCTCCCTGGTCACCTTGGACTTCACGGAGTCGGTGAGCCAGACACTGTGGTCGAGGCCGTTGAATCGCGTCGTGCCGGGGACGAGTTCGGCCTTCATCCGGACCGTGCGGCCACCGATGCGTACGGGGTCCCAGCCCCACCGCCCGATCCTGGCCGGCAACGTGGCTCCGCCGCCCGCCGTCATCTCACCACGCAGGGCCCGCGTCACACGCCCGCTGACCAGCTTGCGTACCGCTTCGAGGTCCGAGGCACGGACGAACAGCGTCGCGAGCCTCGCTTCGAAGTTGGCGAGCACCGGTGACGCGTCGAGCGAGTTGACGACGAAGGTGCCGAGTCGGCGTCCCTTCAGCCATGGTTGCGGCATCCAGACGAACCGCATGTAGCGCGGGACGGGCCCGAGGCCGTCGCGCAGCAGCTCCAGCTCGAAGGCGGTCTTCTCGCCGACCATGCCCGTCCAGCCGGCCGGGACAGTCACCTCGTACCCGGCGGAGTCCGCGAGATAGCCGGGAACGTAGGAGGCATCCACCGAGGACAGGGTGCCCGTCGTGGACGACGCGGCGGCCAGTTCGTGGCCGGCGTCCGCGGTGACCATCGCACCCCGGCCCAGGTCGAGGCGCAGCACGCCCGCCGTGGCGGTCATCGGCGTGTGGTGGACCTGGGTCCTGACCCGCTCCCACAGGGCGCCCATGCCTGTCATACCGCGCCCGTGCTCGCCCACGGTGTGCGACGACAGACCGAAGCCACGGGCGGAGGCCACGATGCTGTGCCCGCTGTGTCGGCTGCCCCCGAAGCTCATCGCGGTGAGGTTTCCCTGCATCGCCTCCGCGACGTCCCTGGCCCCGGTGACATGCATTCCGGTGAGGTGCAGCCGGTGCAGGAACACCGTGGTCCGGTTCAGGTACGGGCCCGATGCCCACAGCACGCCGCTCCGGTAGCCGCCCGGACTCATGCTCTGGTCGGAGTTGGCGGTGATGTAGGGGGCCTGGAGGATGGAGAGGGCCGAGTCGTGGGCGGGCGCTCCTTCGAGCGAGAAGTGCCACGAGCCGTGCGAGGAGTCCGAGAGCGCCCGCTGCCCCGCCGCGGCCACCGCGCTGTGTGCCGTCACCGCGACCGTGAACAGGAGGCGGCGGCTGAAGTCCGGCGCGGGACGCCGCGCCCCCGGCGCCCAGGGCCGCGTGACGGAGCCTCGGAAGGCGTCCAGGGCGTTGAGGGGTTGGACCGTGGCCTCGCCGCCGGCCAGGTAGCGGTTGGTGGGCTGGTCCGGGTCGGTGAGCGAGACGTGTTCGTTGGTGGTGCTGAGGAGGACGCGCCCGGAGAAGACCGACACGACCTCCTCCTCGGCCGCGTCCGCACCGTCGGAGCCATCGGCGGCGTCCGCCGCGCCTTCGGCGGCGGCGCCGTCCGCGGCCTCAGCCTCGTCCGCGACCTCAGCCCCCTCCACACCGTCCGCGCCGTCCGCCACCTCCGCGCCGTCCGCGCCCTCCCCCGGACCCGCCGCTTCCCCGGCGTCCCCGGCGTCCCCGGCTTCCCCCGCATCCCCGACATCCGCCAGCAGCGGCGTGGTGGAGTCGTCGCTGCCGAAGGTGAGACCGCGGTACGGCTTCGTGAAGACGAAGGGCTGGGCGCCGAGAAGGCCGACGGTGGCCACGCCCCGTACGATCGACGGCAGCCGCCAGTACCCGCCCCGGCTGACGGTCAGGTCGATCTCGTAACTGTGCATGTGCGCCGGCTTGGTCGCGTCCGTGAACTGCTTGAACGAGGCCGTCGGCCCGTACTGGTTGCTCTTCTCCCACCGGGGGCCGCCCGTCAGGCCCGCCCAGAGGCCGCCACCGCCCTTGGGGCGGCCCGCGGCGGTCTTGCTCGTGCTCGTCCCCGCGAAGTTCCCCTCGATGCCGCCCTGGATGCTGTGGGTGACCGAGTCCTCCGAGCCGAGCAGTTCGTCTCCGCTGATGTTGTACTCGAAGCGGTGACCGGTCTGGGTGCCTTCGTAGCGCCGCCCCTTCAACTCGGCGTGGACGAAAAGGTACTTGTACCCGCGCTTGACGCCGACGTGTTCGCGCAGCGTGATGCGCAGGCCCCGCGGCGGCGCGCCCACGTCGCCCGTCGCCTGGGCGTGCAGCAGCATCTTCTCGAGGTTGATCGCGATGCTGCGCTCGCCGAGGACGCGCAGGATCGTCATCGTGTTCATCACCACGAGTTCGAAGTGCCTGCGGCTGCTCCACGGTCCCTTCGGATCCAGGTCGCCCAGGGAGGCGGCCACCAGCTTCGGGTACGCCTTGGCCGCGGCGGCGAGCACGTGGTCGGCGAACTCCTCCGCGAAGGTGCGTGGCGAGCCGTCCGGTGCCGGCTTGGAGTGGGAGCCGTCGCTGAAGAAGAAGTTCTGCACCCGTGTCGACGCCAGCGTGGGCGGCCGGTCGAGGGTGAGGTACGGCGGGGCGAAGGGTTCGCCGGCGCCCGACTGCAACCGGATCATGCCGCCGTCGTCCCAGCCGGCCAGGCGGCGGGCCTCGGCGTGGGTCAGCCGTTCCACGGCCCAGGTGGTGAAGGTCCGGGCCTCGTACGGCGGGTGGAGCCCGTCGGGTCCTGCCGGGCGCGAGCGGTCCCTTCCGCTGCGCTGGACGGTCACGGCCTTCTGCATGAGGTAGAGGCTGCTACCGCCCTTGGCGGGGGCCTGGTCCGACAGGATCTCGACGCCGGCGGTCCCGCCCATGGCGGTCACCCTGGAGCGGGAGTGGAGGGCTCGTACCACGCCCGCGAGGATGAGACGGAGATTGGCGGCGCCCTCCAGCTGGTCCATCCACTGGAAGGCGGGGCCCAGACTGGCCGTGAAGGTCTGCGCGTTGGTCTTCGTCAGCGACCGGGAGCTGCCGGAGGTGGACAGCTCGTCGCCCTGCTTGAGGCGGGTCATCATCGAGTCCGACAGCCAGAGTCCGCGCTGCGACACCGCGGACACCGTGAAGACGCCGAGCGGGTCCTTCCCCTTCTTTCCGCCGTAGAGGGGCTCGGTCACGACACGGCCGACGTTCAGGCGGTAGCCGTCCTTCTCGAAGTTGCCCGAGGAGAAGAAGGTCCCGAGGTAGTCGTGGAGTGCCGTGCCCTCGACGGCTCCCGTCTCGGCGATGGCCCAGTCCCGTACGGCGGTCAGCGGACCGAAGCGTTCGGTGATGGCAAGGCGCAGGTCCGGGCGCTCGGCGAGGGTGAGCTCCTGCGGGACGCGCCGCCTGCTCACCTCGCCCTTGTCGCCCTCGTTCATCAGCGTCAGCAGACCGTTGCGGAGGGCGAACCCATCAGTGGCCAGCTCCGCGTCCTCTGCGTCCACCACCTGAATCTCCAGCCAGGCGTGATCCAGGTGCACGTCCGGGTCGAGACGGCCCCTGTTGTCCGAGGATCCGGCCACGTCGGAGGTGAAGTGGTAGGCCATGGACCTGCTCTGGCCGAAGCGCATGCCGACCCGGGCGAAGACGTAGACGGGCAGGAGCAGCGGAGCCAGCGGAACCATCGGGCTGATGGCACGCGAGGCGTTCACACCCGCCTGGGTACCGGTCGTCTCGACGCTCTTCCAGCGGAGACCGGTCCGGTCGACCATGGCGGCGCTCGGCGAGAACTTCTCACCGAGCCCGTAGGGCCGCAGCCGCAACCGCAGCTTCCGCGGCGCCTTCCCCGCGGCCAGGTACGTGAATTCGCGGCCCTCCCGCAGCAGGTCCTCCGCGTCCTTCGTCAGGGCGTGCGCCACAGCCTCGCCGAGCCTGACGGACTCGTCGCCCTTGCGCTTGGAGACCCGGGGCCGCGTGGACTGTTCGGAGTCCAGGAACGCCAGGATCTCGGCGACCGCCAGGGGGATGCCGCGTACGGAGTTGACGTGCAGCCCTTGCCCCAGGACGGCGTCCTCCGGCAGCACCTCCGTCGCCTCGTCGGCCGCCTGCGGCGCCCCCTCTCGCACGTGGTCGCCGAGGAGGCGGCGCACCGTCGGGCCGAGGACGGGGCGGCGCGTGCCGTCGGAGAAGAGGACGTCGCGGGGCCGTGACCCGGGCTTGACGAGCGTACGGTCCACCCTGGCGGGCCGACGCTCCGCCAGCTGACTCTCCAGGGGCAGCTTCACATCCGCCGGCGCGGCAGCGGGCTTCGGCGCGGGCACCTGCGGTACGGAGGACGGCCCGGCCTCGGGTTCGGGTTCGGGGGAACCGGGCGACGGGGGCGGGGAGGAGGCGGGCTCGGGCGCGCTCGGGTCCGAGGTGAGGAGGGCCATCAGCGCGCTGTCGGTCGCCGCGTGTCGGCCGCGGGTGGTACGGGCCGGCTCGGCGTCCGCCGCCGAAGCGGGGGCAGCGGGCGACGCTGGGGATGCGGAGGAATCCGCAGACGCGGGGGAATCCGCGGCAGCCGGGGCGTCGGCCGCGCTGGGCCCGGCCAAGAGGTGCCTGCCGAGGGCGCTGCCGGTCGCGGGGCCGGGAGGGGCCGTGGGCGTCGCCGATGCGGTCGTGGACGCGCTGGGGAGAACGATGCCGGCCACCGTGAGGGGTCCGGCGGGCGAGTCCGACACCTTCTGCTGACCGGCCGCGGACGGAACGGTGTCGAACGGGAAGTGGCTCGGGCGCGCCTCAAGCCAGTTGGCGCCGAGAGAGGTGACGCCGGACGGTGCGTCGACCGCGATGACCCACTTCGTCGGGGCTTCGCCGCGGTCCGGCACCAACTGCGCCGGGTACGACGAGAAATGCGAGACCTTGCGCAGCTTCCTGGTCAGTACCTCGTGCAGCCAGCCTCCCGGGGAGGCGGCGCCGGTCGTGTCCAGGCCGACGACGGCGATCTCGGAGAACCGTCCCATCTTCGCCGACACCGTGTCATACATGAGCAGTTCGGCCAGATGATCGAACGGCACGTGCAGACTGCGGTCCCCCAGGAACATCGTCACATGGCCGGGTTGCTGCCCAGGAGCCAACGACAGCAGGAGGACCCGCCTGACCCAGGGCGTCGAGTCCCCGCGCTTGGAGGACGGATCATCTGCCGGGACAAGATCGTCGGACACCGGGAGCCCCGGACGGCGGTCCCCTTCGGAGCGCCAGTCCCACCCGGTGTCCCCGCCCTGGGCGTCCTTCAGTGCGTACTCGGCGCCCAGCGCCCCCAGGATGTGCAGGCGGAGCCCGCCCAGGCTCTCCACGCGGTCGAGGTCACGGCCGACGGCGGCGGCCTGGGTCACCAGGAGGTCCAGGTCGGCCAGGTCGCCGTCCGTCGGATCGCCGGTCAGGTACAGCGCGCCCTTCGCGAGGGTCCGGCGCTCCGCGTCCGAGGTGCGCTCCCGCCACTCCACGGCCTTGACCGTCGCCCACAACAGCCGCGAGCGCTCCATCGGGCCCACCGGAGCGGTGTCGGGGAGCCTCAGCACCTCCCGTGTCTGCTGCTCCAGGGTCTTGCCGCCGTCCTGGGCCGCTCGCAATACGGCCCACGCACGGTCGAGCGAGCTCAGTGGCATCGACTCCAGCGTGGCGTTCGGGTCGGCGGTGCCCGTCTCGAACGCGCGGTCCATCCGCACCGCGTGGTCGAGGGCCGCGAGGTAGTCGCTCCGCCACACCTGGCCCTGCGCCGGCCGGCCGCCGATCGCCCGTGCCGCCCTCTCGAACAGATCCGCCGTGAGGGGACCGAACCCCTCAGCCCGCGGATCGTTCGACCAGAGCCTCTCCAAGGCGCCGGTCGCCCGCGCCAGCTCCTCGAACCCGTCCCTCCAGCCCGTCCCGTCCAGCCAGTCCACGTCATGGCCGAACACACGCCGCAGCGCGCGTACATGACGCTGCGTCAATTCTCGCTTCTCCTCGGACGCCGGCCCCGGGTCCTTGTGGTGGCCCGTCCACCGCGCCACCTGGTCCAGGCGCTCTCCCTGAGGCAGCGGAAGGCTGTGCACGTTGCGCCCCGGCACCACGGAGGCCGCGATGAACCTCACCGACTTGCCCTTGCTGTTCTTCGCGACGCCGACCGGGCGATCGGATGCCACGGTGTGCCGGCCGCTCCTGGTCGAGAAGACCTGGGACAGGGAGTCGTGTCCCAGGACGTCCGGATCGAACTGCAACGGTCCGCTCGGCCAGAGGCGATCCAGCACCTCGGGATCATCTCCAAGAGCACCCCCCACGTAGCAGGCGCTGAGGAGCATCCCCATGTTCCGCGGCACACCCAGGCCGAGCAGGAACGCTTCGAGGAAGTCCGCGAATTCGTCCTTCGTCAGGTGGTGGGGATCGCCGGACCTCGACGCCACCTCCGCGAGGTCGGGCAGGCCGTGGCCGTGGTACTCACCGAACTCGTCGTTCTCCCCGAACCCGGGACCGAGGTCGAACTCCTCACTCGTCTGCCGGCCGGTCTCCACGTCGTGGTGCACGAAGGTCGTCATGCTGTTCCCGGCCAGCTCGCCGGGCCCGTCCGGGTCGGCCGTCGTGCGGGACCTCTCGGCCAACTCGGCGTTCGAGAAGGTCCTGATGCCCCGCATCAAGCCGTCCGGGCCGGGGATGACGGCGACGTTCACGTCCCAGGGGACGGAAGCCGGGAGCACCATCGGGAGAGGCTCGCTGCCGGGCGGGACCTGATGGACGTGGGGGATCGGGTCCGCCCCGCTCTCGCGCAGCATGCTCAACCGCGGCCCGCCCGGGGCATCGGCGGCCTGCGGCTCGGCCACCCACTTCCGGTTGGTCGCGAACGCCGGGACTTCTCGCCCGTGGGCCGCCGTGACCTCGAAGGCCGCCCTGGCCGGCAGGAGGCGACGCTGCTTGGCCGCGCCGTTGACCAGGAACAGCAGACTCGCGACGCTCCCGTCCTCGATCCGCGCCCGCAGGCTCTTGTCGCGGGCCAGGAGTCTGCCGGACACGTCCTCCCGGGGGAATCGCGGACGGCTGTCCCTCCGGGGGCCGTACACCATCATGTACGAGCCGTCACGGCCTCCGTTCGCCCTGTACACAAAAGGCTGACGCCCTGCCCACTGGGCCGGGAACTTCCTGGAGACGGCGGGCGGGGCCAACACCGATTCCAGGGTCACCGACACGGTACTCAGGTCGAGCCCGGCCGAGAGGGGCGGAGCCGTGATGGCCGGGTCGGGCCAGTCACGGCCCAGGACCACGTCGTCGGGCCCCCGCACCGCGCTGTGGTCGCCGAGGACGTCCTCGTACAGATCCAGGAACCGCGCGGCGAGATCGACGATGCTGTCGGCGTCGGCCGTCCTGTCGTCGTCCAGGACCATGGTGAAGATCAGCTTCAGCTCGTCCTCGGAGACGTACTCCCCCGGTTCGAGCGACAGAACCCGCCACGCCAGTTCGTCCGCGTTCAGTTCGCGGTCCCGCAGCAGGGGGTCCTCCGCCCACAACGCGTCCAGCTTCGTGGCCCCGTCCAGCAGCCTCGCGTAGTCGGACCACCCGGTGACGCTCCGCCCGAACGTGACGTCCAGCAGGTCGGCGATACGCCGCGGCACGTCCTCGGGGTGCCCGCCGCCGGCGTGCTCCTCGATGCCCGCCATCGCCGCCCGCATGATCGCCTCGAGCGGGTCCACCGGCCCGGCCGGCTCCCCCTCACTGCCGTCCTCGTCGTAGCCGTCGTCCGAGTACTCGCCGTAGCCCGCCGCGTCCTCGTCCGCGTACGGCTCCGGATCGAAGTCCGCGTCGGAGTCCGCGTACCTCGCCCGACGCCCCGCACCCCCAGCCGGACCCCACTCGCCATCGCTCTCCAGGCTCAGCCCCGCGAAGCGCTCCGCCAGGGGCGCCGGCGGGACCGGCGTGGGGGCTTGCGTCGTGGAGTCGCCCGGGAGGGGGAACGGGTAGTGGCCCGGCAGTTCCCAGTGCCAGCGTTCGGACAGGGGCCCGGGGGTGCCGGCGGGGAACGTGAGCCGCAGGGTGGACTGGGGTGTGCGGCCGTCGGGTCGCAGCGTCACGTCGTCCAGCGCGGTGAGCGTCTCCACGCGCAGGGTCTTGATCAGCAACTGGCCAAGACGCTTGGCGGACTCGGCGTTGCCGCCCGCGGCCTGGCCGATGAGTGCAAGGCCCTCGTCGTCGGGGCTCCTTCCGAACGCGGGGTCGTAGAGGAGGAATTCGCGCATCTCCTCGTGCGTCGCCTCGAATTCGATGAAGTCCGGGTCCGTTCCGTGGCCTTCGTGGCCGGCCGGGCGGGGCAGGCGCACGGTGACGGTGTCGGCGTCGGGCGAGGTGCCGGGGCCCGTGGAGAGGAAGAACGGCGGGGCGTCGTCCGCGTCCTCCCACATCGTGGACTCCTCGTCCGCGGGGGCATCGGCGCGGAAGAGACCGGCCCGGAAGATCGGGAGGGTCGGGCGGGTGCCCGTCCGCAGGTCGCGGCCGACGACATCGCCGTCGATGTTCAGCAGTTCGGTGTCCCGGCCGTACCCCCCGAGCAGGTCCATCTGGAACCCGCCCAGGCTGCCGGGGCGGTAGATGTTCCGTCCGGCCGCGAGCGCCTGCGTGACCAGGAGCGTCAGCACCTTCAGGTGGTTCGGCGTCACCTTTACGCCCGGGCCCAGGTGCAGGACGGATCGCGCGATGCCCGGGAGCGCGTCGGCCCCCACGTGCTCCCGCCACTCGTCGGCCTTGACCGCCGCCCACAGCAAGCGCGACCGCTGCGCGTCACCCACCGGGGTGTCCGCGGGAAGCCTCAGCACCCCGCGCGTCAGCTCGGGCGAGGGCATTCCGTCCGGGCCGCTGCGGTCCCGCAGGAACGGGCCGGCCAGCGTCCGTACGAGGGCGGGCGGCCGCAGCGTCCCCAGCGACGCCCTCGCATCGTCCTCGACCGCCTTCCGCGCACGGTTCAGCGCCTCGTCGTAGGCAGCGCGCGAGGGGGTCTGCAGAGTGCCCAGGCCGCCGGCCGCCCGCGCCGCGCGTTCGAACACCTCCGGCACGAGCGGGCCGAAGGGCCGCGCGCCCGGCTCGTTCCGCCACATCTTGTTCAGCGCGCCGATCCCCCGCACCCGACGCTCGTACGCGTCCGGCTCCCGCGCCGCCACGTCCTCGCCGAACGCCCAGCGGAGGCCGCGGACCAGACGCTCCGCCACCTCGACGTCCTGGACGTCGGCCCACTCCATGACCCGCCGCAGCGCGTCGCCCTTGGGCATCGGCGGGTACCACTGGTTGACGGCCTCGTGCCCGGCGAGCGGCGTCGCCTCGTAGGCCCTGAACGGTTCGCGGGTCTGCCCGTCCTTCGCGTAGCCGACGACGCGGTCTCCGGCCCCGACCTCGGCGTCCAGTTTGTTGGCCATCAGCCGGGGCGGCGGATCGGCGGCCCACGGGTCCGGGACGAACGGCTTCGGTCCCCCCTGTGCCATCCGGTCCACATCTGCGGGATCCACCCCGCGCGTCTGGCCCACGAAGCAACCGTTCACCCACAGCGGCATGCCCGACGGCAGGCCCAGCGCCTCCCTGACGTACACGAGCACCCGGGCGAACTCCTCCGGCTCCACGTCCCGCAGCACACCGGACTTCGTCGCGAGTTGCTGCACGCCCGCCGTGCCGTGGTTCTCGAAGATCCACATGAACGCGGCCCTGGCCTTCGACCAGAGCTCCACGGCGGGCCCCAGGAACTGCCGCGTCTGCCACTCGTAGGGCCGGATGAACCGCATCCCCCTACCGGTCCGCATGTACTGGACCTTCGCGCCGTCCTGCATGTCCATCTCGGTGAACGACGACACGCTCTGCACCGTGCCGTCGCCGTCGTCTACCTGGACGGCGAAGCTGAAGTCGAGGGACACGCCCTGCGGAGGGCGCATCGGCGGCGGAGTGTGCCGTATCGGCGACACGTGCATCTGCGGCAGACTCGACGAGCGGAACCGCAGGCTCAGGCCCGTCCGCCCCGCCACGCGGGTGTCCGGCAGATAGTCGCCGGGGGTCGCGTACTGCTTCGTCTTCGTCCAGTACGACCACATCTCCGGCAGGAGACGAAGCTCCTTCGCCGCGCCGTTGACGAGTACGAGGATGCCCTCGGCGGTGCCGTCGGCCCGGCGCTGTCTCAGCAGCTCGTCGTCGGCCAGCACCCTGCCCGACACGTCCGCCTGCGGGAAGCAGGCCCGCGCCGGAGTCCCGTCGGCCCTCGTGCGCCCGAACATCTTCACCAGGCCGCCGCCGCGCGGGTGACCGGCCGCCCTGACCGGGAACAGCTTCGCCGGATCGGACCACCTGGTCAGTGCGTCGCTCTTCTTGATGGGCGACCGGCTCAGGTCCCAGTTCTCCGTGACCCTGCTCAGGTCCGTCAGATCGGACAGCTTCGGTGCTGTGATCGCCGGGTCGTCCCATTCGCGGCCCGGGCCGTCCGGCCCGTCCACCGCACTGTGGTCGCCCAGGACACCCTGGACGACGATCAGATACCGCTTGCCCAGCTCGGCGATCCCGTCGGCGCCTTCCACCAGGGTGCCGTCCGCCGCCACCTCGAACAGTTCCGTCCTGTGCTCGGCCGTGACCTCTGCATCCGGGTCGAGGGCCAACACCCGCACCGCCAGCCGGTCCACGTCCAGCGCCTGGCCGCCGCCAAGGACCGGATCCTCCAGCCGCATCCGGTCCAGCCACTCGGCTCCGGCGACCAGAGCGGCCGCGCGCTCCTTCGGGACGGAGGAGAAGTCCTGGCCGAAGACCCCGAGCATCGAACCGACGAGGTCCTCCCGGACGGGGACACCACCGGTGTCGCTGTCACTGTCGGTGTCGCTGTCCGTGGCGGTGTCGGTGTTCGTGTCGGCGGCCACCGGGGCGGGGGCGACTTCGGGCTGGGGCTGAGGCTGAGACTCGGGCTGAGGGCTCGGTGACTCGGATCGTGTGACGATCCTGAGGGCGCTGCCGGGAGCCGGCGGGGTCAGCGTGGCGGGCGCGGCGGGCGCGGCGGCGGAACGTGGGGCGGGGATCGGGAACTGGTCCGCCGTGGCCTTGTGCCACAGGGCGGACGGGGGCGCGGGGGGCTTGGGGGCGAACGTGAGCCGCAGGCCGGACGCCGGCTCGCCGTCGTCCTCCCGCAGGGCGACTTCCGTCCGCGGGGTGTAGGTGTCCTTGCGCAGGGTGCCGACCAGCGTCTTGCTCAGCAGGGCGGCGTCGGCGGCGTTGCCGCCGTCGGCCACGCCGATGATCCCGAGGGGGGCGTCCACCGGTGTCGCGCCGAAGTCCGGATCCCAGACGAGGAGTTCACGTATCTCATAGTGGGTCGCCTCGATCTCGATGAAGTCCGGGTGCGACCCGTGGCCCAAGTGGCCTTCCGGGCGGGGCAGTCGCACGATCACGGTGCCGGGCGATGTTCCGGGGCGCAGCGCCACGAGGAACGGCAGCGCGTCCTCGTCGTCCACGGGCCAGGGTGGGGCCTCCTTGAGCGCGGGATCGTCGACGTCGAAGAGGTCGGCCCTGTTGACGGGCAGGCCGGAGGGGACCCCGGAGTGCCAGTCCCGGGCGACCGTGACGCCGTTCTTGTCCCACCGCGCGGTGCCCCGGCCGTACGCCCCGAGCAGGTCCATCTGGAAGGCGCCCAGGCCGCCGGGGCGGTGGAGGTCCCGTCCCGCCGCGGCCGCCTGCGTCACCAGGAGCATCAGCGCCCGCACGTGGTGCGGCCTGACCGTCTCGTTCGGCGCCAGGTGCAGGACGGATCGCGCGATGGACCGGAGAGAGTCGTACGTCTTGCCCTCCTGCCACTCCTCGGCCTTCACGGCCGCCCACAGCAACCGCGACCGCTCGGCGTCACCCACCGGAGCGTCCTGGGGCAGCCTCAGCACCTCACGCGTCTTGTCGTTCAACTCCTCCAATCCGTTAGGGGATTTCCCGTTCGGAACGTTGGGGCCGGCCAGCGTCATGTCCAGGGAGGGCAGCCTCAACTGACGGAGCGTCGGTTTCGGGCCGCCGGCGGTCGCGAGCGCGAGATCCAGTGCCTTGTCGTAGTGGCCGTGCGTCGTCGGCTTCTGCGACGGGTCCAGCTCGGCCGCCACCCGCGCCGTCCGCTCGAACAGGTCCAGCGTGAGCGGGCCGAGGAGTTTCACGCCCGGATCGTTCAGCCACAGTTTGTTGAGCGCGCCGATCCCCCGCACCCGACGCTCGTACGCGTCCGGCTCCCGCGCCTCCACGTCCTCGCCGAACGTCTCGCGCAGGGCCCGCACCAGGCGCTTCGCCACCTCGGGGTCCTGTACGTCCGCCCAGTCCATCACCTGCCGCAGCGCGTCGCCCTGGGGCATCGGCAGGTACCACTTGGCCTTGCCCTCGTGCCCGGCGATCGCGGTCGCCGAGATGTGGCGCGTATAGCGGCCCTTCTCCCCGGCCCAACCGACCGTGCGGTCACCCGCCTTGACCGCGTGGCCGAACTCGGTGGCGACCGCCCGGGCCGGCGGGTCCTGCGCCAACGGGTCCGCGACGAACTGGAACGGCCCGTGCCGCCACTGCGCCGCCTCGGCCTTGGGATCCGTACCGCGCGACCGCCCCAGGTGGCAGGCGCTCGCCATCAGATCCATGTCCAGGCCCAGCGCCCGCATGGCCCACGTCATCGCCTTCGCGTACTGCCCGGTCTCCAGCCGCAGTTCGTCGTCGGACGTCGATCTCAGCAGCGGCGCGCCCGGCATGCTGTGGTGGTCGACGACCACCACCGGGCGGTTCTGCTCCCAGAGTTCCTCGGGGCCGCCCACAGGCCTTCCCGTACGGTCCAGATGCCAGATGAACCGCAGGCTCCGCCCGGCCCGCATGACGAGCAGCTCGTCCTCGTCGCTCAACTCCGCGCTGGAGAGCGACGCCACGGTCTGTTCCGTGCCGTCCTCGCCGACCTGGACGTCGAAGCGGATGTTCTCGGGCACGCCCTCGGGAGGGCGCAGCGGCGGCGGGGTGTCCCGGGAGAGGGACCTGTGCATCTGGGGGAACTCCCCCTCACCGAACCGCAGGCTCAGCCCCGTCCGCCCCGGCACGCTGGTGTCCGGCCGGAACTCGCGGTTGGTGCCGTACGTCGGACGCTTCGTCTCGTACGACATCGTCCCCAGCACGAGGCGCAGTTGCGCGGCCGCGTGATTGACGAGCATCAGTACGCCCGCGGTCGGGTGCGCCGTGAGCCACTCCCGCTGCAGCTTGTCGTGGGCCATGACCTTGCTGAAGATGTCGGGCTGCGGGAAGAAGCGGCGGTCCTTCGTCGGCCCGTACACCTTCACATAGCGGCCCAGCCGGTCGCCGGCCGCCCTGACCTGGAACGGTCTCCCCGTCTCGGACCACAGGGGGTCGGTGGTGTTCGCCCTGATGTCGGAGTCGCCCCAGTGCTCCGACACGGTACTCAGATCCAGGTCGGCCGACACCGCCGGAGCCGTGACCTCCGGGTCGTCGCCCCAGTCACGGCCCACGCCCACGTCGCCCGGCCCCCGCACCGCGCTGTGGTCGCCCAGAATGTCCTGGACCACGACCAGGTACCGCCTGCCCAGCTCGGCGATTCCGTCGGCGCCCTCCCGGAGGCCGCTGTCCGCCGCCACCTCGAACAGTTCCTTCTTCTGTTCCGGGGTGACCTCCGCGTCCGGGTCCAGCGCGAGGACCCGCACCGCCAGACGGTCCACGTCCAGCGCCCGGCCGCCGCCGAGGACCGGATCGTCCACCCGCATCCGGTCCAGCCACTCGGCCCCGTCCACCAAGGCCCTGTACTCCTCCGGCCGGGTCGGCAGGTCGTCGCCGAACACCCGCCGCATGACGTCGACGAGGTCCCGGTCTCCGGAGATTCCACCCGCCACCTGGGGCGCGGCACCTGATGGCCCGCCCGGCTCCCCGGACCGCGTCACGACGCGGAGCTTGCCGTCGTCGGACCGTCGGCGCAGCGCGAGGGCGAGAGCACTGCCGTTGTGCGGGCCGGGGTCGACGTCGGGCTCCGCGATCGCGGGGATCGGCTCGGCCTCGTCGTCCGAGTGGTCGGAGTAGGCGGAGTAGGCGGAGTACTCCGAGGCGGCGTCGTCGTTCGCCTCGCTGGAGAAGACGCTGCCGGTGTCGGTCTCGACGTCGCTGTCGTCCGTGTCCGTGGCTTCCTGGAGGTCGGCACTGACCTGGATTCGTACGGGGGCGCCGACGTCGTCAGGGTCCGCGAGGCCGTCGGTCGGGTCCGCCGGACCGTTGCCGGTGCCGGAGGGTGTGAAGTCCGTGCTGGTCACCACGGGTCGGGTCGCCGGGGTGTCCTGCGTACCGTTCAGTCTGGTGAAGGCGGCTCGGCCGAGGCCGGGGCCGGGGCCGGCGGATTCGGTGGCGATCCGTGCGACGAGCCAGGGCGCCTCCGGGCCGCTGCCGGGGACGAGGGCCACGTCGCCGTCGCTCACCCAGACCCCGACCCCCTCACCCGATGGCGTCCCGTCCTGGCCGGTGGCGACGCGGCGCAGGGTCTCGTCGATGGCCGCGGCCACCGCTGCCCGGTCGGAGCGCGCTCGCGGGAGGAGGACCAGGACGTCGGCCCCCGGCACGCGGGCCGGGTCGTGCGCGATCAGCTCCGCGGCCTCGGCCACCGGCGCCCGGAACTGAGCCCCTGCCGGGGTCACGACGATCACCCGCCGGCCGTCTCCGTCCGGCAGCACGAGGTAGTGCCGCCCGCCCGACCGCCCCGCCGGGTCCGTGGCGTGCGGCCACGGAGCGGCTTCCACGCCGAGCTCCACCAGGTCGCCCTGGCCGGTGCTGTCGGGGGCCATGAAGTGCACCCTTGAGGTGTCGACGGGCCCGAGCGGCGGCACCCTCCACTCCGCGCCCTCGTCCGTCCCGAGATCCGTCCCGAGATCCGTCGCGAGTTCCGTCCCGAAGTCCGTCTGCCCGGGCGCGCTCGGGGGCACGTCGAGCGCGCCCAGGTCCTGCAGGTGGTACGCCGCCACCGCTGCCGGGCTCGTCGCACGGCCCGCGCGCTCAGCCTCGGCCAGCACGTCCAGGGCGGTCGCCCGCTGGCCACCTGTCAGCACGGCGTCCTCGGGCAGCCGCAGCACCTGCCGCGCCACCGCGTCCACGTCCGCCACGGAGACGGGGCCGAGGGCACCGCCGCCCGCCGGTGCCTCCCGCAGCGCGTCCGCCACCGCGACGCCCCGCGCCAACTCCTCCGCCTCGTTCTCGGGCAGCTCCCCCGACCAGCCGATGCCCTCGGCCACGACAGCCCGGTGGGCGTCCCCCACCGCGAGCGGACCGCCCCCGAGACCCGACCGCGCCGGCGCGCTCCCGTCCAGCGCCCCGGTGACCTGCCCGTTGGTCGCGGCGTCCGAAGACAGCGGGTCCGCCTGGTCGTCGGTCATGTCCGCACCGAGGAGGCCGCCCTCGGCCAGGTCTCCCGCACTGCCACCGGCCTGGCCGACCGGCGCGATCCCGGTACGACCCGTCAGGTCGCCCGCACCCGCCGAGCCGACCGTGCCCGGCATCCCGGCGGACGACGCGCCCGAGAGGGGCATGTCCGCCTCCGACACCCCGTCGGCCAGCGGGTCCACCAGGCCCGACTGCGTCTCCGTCAGCGCCGGATCCATCGGCCTGACGCCCGCCCCGCTCGCACCCGGTACGTACGACGAGGTCTGCGCGGACGAGAGCGCGGGCACCTGCGGCAGGGGTCGTACGCCCTGACCACCCAGCAGGCCCGCACTCGACGGGCGGTTCACCCCGGCGACAGCCCCGGCCCCCGTCCCGACGGAACCCACCGTGCCGGCCGCGCCCGGAACCGCCGAACCCGACCCGTAGGACGACGCCTGCGCGGTCGTGAGGGGCGGCACCGACGGAATCGGCGCCACACCGGCCACGCCCAACGGGCCCGTACCCGACACCGTATTCACGGTGGGAACGTTCACCACCCCGGCGGCGGCCCCGGCCGTGACCGAAAGCCCCCCAGCCGTTGCACCGATTCCACCCGCGGCAACGGATCCGCCCACCCCAGCCGCTCCCCCGCCACCACCGTTCAGGAAGGACGGGTCGGGGTCATTCAGCACCGCCGAGTCCGCGGTGTTCACATCGGTCCGCACCGGCGAGAACATCGCCCGGAAGTCCCTGAACCCGCCCGCCACCTCCCCGACCGTCGAGAAGATCGCTGCGATCACGACGCTGCTGAGGGCCGCACCGCCCACCGTCGACCAGGAGAACTCCCACTTCCCCTCGAAAATGCCGTTCGTGAGGAACTCGCCCAGGCCCTCGCCGAACCCCTCGGCGAAGGCCTGGGTCGGCACCTCGAGCACCGGCTTGAACCAGTCGTCCATGTGGTCGTCGAACATGTTCTTGAGCCACTTGCCCAGGGCCCCACCGATGATCTCGATGAACCCGCCCATGACGAACCCGGCGAAGAACGACTTGGCGACGTTGTTTCCGTCCACCCCGTCCGGCCGCATCCCGCCACTGTTCCCGATCAGCTGCAGCAACTGCGCGGCCAGCTCGACGAACGCCTCCTGCAGGCCCTCCGCGAGCGTCGGCAGTCCCCGCGTACGACCCGCGAGCTGGTGGAGAATGATCAGCCGCTGCAGCGTCGTCCGCGCCTTCGCCAGGTACGCCTCACTGGCGGACAGATACGGCGCGATCCACGACATCGCCGCCAGCATCGCCAACTCGACGGCCAGCATGGAGAACTCGATCAGCAGGCTGAGGGACGCCTGCTGGATGTTCCGCGCCGCCTCGAACTGGCCGTCCTGGATCCCCTTCAACTGTCGCTGGAACTCCGCCACATGGTCGGTGCCGAACGTTCCGAGCAACGCGGAGATCGCCCGCGTCATCCCCTCCACCACCGACGGTGGCATCGCACCGCGCAGCTCGATCAGCAGCTGGGACAACCGCTGCGAGATCCGGCCGAGCCCCTCCGAGGCGGCCGCGAACGGCTCCGCGCTCTTCTCCGCCATCTGACTGTCCGCGCGGAGGGGTTCGTCACCGATCACCGCCAGGGCGAAACCGTAGGTCTCCGGCGGCCAGTGGATATGGTCGAGAGACACGGGCTTAGACGCGACCGCCGCGGCCGATGCCGTCGGTCCGCCGTGCCACGTCGTCGATGCCGTCCATGACGTCCGAGGCGGTGCCCTCGATCATCCCCATGGTCTCGAGACAGTTGTTGAAGACCCCGCGCACGCCGTCCCTGTACGCGTAGATCACCCCGGCCGTGCCCTCCGTCTTGAGCACCCACGGCCCGTCCATGGCGATGGCGAACTCGTCCGACCCCGGCTCGCCCATCCAGTACCGGACGCCGGACACTCCCTCCTGGAAGTTGAGGCCGACGGCGGTGGTCTCGTCGATGATCGTCTCCATCAGCCGAGCGACGCCGAGGATGCGAGCCGGATCTCCTTCGAACTCCTCTTCCATGTGCCCCTCATCTCCCTGCCCCTGGTACCGGTGTGCGGGTACGTTCCCATCGCCACCTTGCGACGGTCTTGCGCGTGCTCCGGCGGCCGGCCTGCCGCCGACCCGGCCGACCCCTACGTCTCGGGGTCCTCCACGATCTCGTCCCGCAGCCGGGACTTCCGCTTCTCGGGCGCGGTACCGCCGAGCGCGACGGCCTGTTCGAAGGGCTGGAACATCCTGTCCCAGTCCACACCCGCCCTCGCCTCGTCCGGACGCCCGAGCAACGCGGACCGCTGGGTGAGTGGTTGGAAGGCGTCGAGGACCGACTGCGCCATGTGGGCACGTCCGCGCTGGGCGGCTTCCAGTACCGCCGCCCCCAACTCCTCGGAGGACATGGTGCGGTGCTTGTCGGCGAGGAACTTGACCTGCTTCAGCTCTCCTTGGGCCCCCACCGTCACCTCCACGGAGCGGTCCTTGGAGCGTCCCGTGTAGATGGCCGTACGCAACTCCTTGTCGGCCTCCGCCAGAGCGGCCGCCGTCGCCTCCATCTCGGCGACCAGCTTCATCATGTCGTCCTCGCCCGGTACTCCGGCCATGTCAGTCCCTCCCGATCGACGCCGGGGCGCCGTCCTCGTCGGCTCCCCACACGTCCTCGTCCTCGGTCAACCACGACTCGCGCTCGCGGTCGCTCTGGGTGTCCTGCTGCCCTTGGCCACCGGGCGGGTTCATCGGCGGCATGAAGGGCGATCCCGAGGTGGCGGAGCCGTTGCGGCTCGCCGCTCCCACGTCGTCCTGGTTCTGGTTCCCCCGGCCCTGGCGCCGGCGTACGACCGTCTCGGGCTCGTGGGCCAGGACGGCGCGTACCCGATCGGCGGTCCCCTCACCGCCGGTGGTGGCGCCGTTCATGTGCGTACCCATCGGCAGCATCGGCGGATTGCCCATCGGCGTCCGGGGCATGTCGTCCATGGTGCTGCCCTGGCCCCTGAGGGAGTCACGGGCGCCCAGGTCACCGGTGTTGTACTGCGGGTCGTCGTACAGCTCCTCCTCGTACCCGCCGGCTCCGGAGCCGACGCCGGTGCCTGTGCCCACGCCGGTGGTCGAAGCGTCGTACGGGTTGTCCGGCCGGGCCCGGAAGTCCTGGCCCGGTTCGAGATGGGTGTTCGCCCGGCTGCCGTCGGGGAAGGTCGTCGTCACCTCACCGGTCTCCGGGTCGACCCTGGTCGAGCTGCCGTCCGGGAAGTCGGTGACCAGCGTGCCGTCGTGCTGACGGGTCGTCCAGCTGCCGTCGGGGTTGCGGGTCGACTCGCCCGCGGCGAGCTGGCTGACGTCCCTGGAGCCGTCGGGCAGGGTGACGGTCGACTCGCCGGTCCGCGGGTCGATGGTCGAGGAACTGCCGTCCGGGTACTGCGTGGTGACCGAACCGTCGGGGTTGATCGCGCTGATGCCGTCGCCGAACGAGTCCGGGTAGCGGCTCGACTGCGGCAGGTCGATCGACGCGGCCTGGTCGCCGATCCGTTCCTGGGCCTCCAGTTGCCGCCGCTGGTACTCGTCCTGCCGGCCCTCCTGCTCGCGCCGGATCTCGTCCTGCCGGGCCTCCTGCTCCCGGCGCATCTGGTCCTGCCGCGCCTCCTGCCGGCCCTGCTCCGACTTCTGTTCCTGGCGTAGCTGGTCCTGCTTGGCCTCCTGCTCCCGCTGCCGCTCCTCCTGCCTGCGCTGCTGCTCCCCCTGCCGGGCCTCCTGCTGCGCCCGGATCTCGTCCTGCTTGGCCTCCTGCTGCTGCCGGAGCTGGTCCTGCTTGGCCTCCTGCTCCCGCTGCCGCTCCTCCTGCTTGCGCTGCTGCTCCTCCTGCCGGGCCTCCTGCCGGGCCCGCTCCGCCTTCTGCTCCTCCTTCATCTGCTCCTGCTCCGCCTTCTGCTCCTGGCGGATCTGCTCCTGCTTGGCCTCCTGCTCCCGCTGCTTCGCCTCCTGCTGCTTCTCGCGCTCCTCCTGCTTGCGCTCCTGCTCGGCCCGCAGCTGGTCCTGCTTCGCCTCCTGCTCGCGCTGCCTCTCCTCCTGCTCGGCCTCCTGCTCCTCCTGCTTGCGCTCCTGCTCAGCCCGCTGCTGCTCCTGCTTCGCCTCCTGCTCCCGCTGCTTCTCCTCCTGCTTGCGTTCCCGCTCCTCCTGCTTCTGCTGCTGCAGCAGGACCATCGCCTGCTGCTGAGCCTGCTGTTCCTCCTGCTTGCGCTCCTGCTCGGCCCGCTGCTGGTCCTGCTTGGCCTCCTGCTCCTGCTGCCGGGCCTCCTGCTTGGCCTGCTGCTCCTCCTGCTTGCGCTCCTGCTCAGCCCGCTGCTGGTCCTGCCTGGCCTCCTGTTCCCGCTGCTTCTCCTCCTGCTTGCGCTGCTGCTCTTCCTGCTTCCGTTCCTGCTCGGCCCGCTGCGCCTCCGCCTTCGCCTCCTGCTCGCGCTGCTTGGCCTCCTGCTTGGCCTCCTGCTCGCGCTGCTTCTCCTCCTGCTGGCGCTGCCGTTCCTCCTGCTTGCGCTCCTGCTCGAGCCGGATCGCCTCGGCCCGGGCCTCGGCCTCCTTCTGCTTACGGTCGGCCTCCTCCTGCGCCTTCCGTGCCCGCTCCTCCGCGCGGGCCTCCGCCTCCGCCTGGCGGGCCGCTGCCGCCGCCTCGGCCTCCTTCTGCCTGCGGTCGGCCTCCGCCTTGGCCGCCGCCGCCTCGTCCTCCGCCCTCTTCTTGTCCCGCGCGGCGACGTCCGCCGCGAAGCTCTTCTCCAGGTCGATGTCGATCGACTTGAGAGGCCTGAACCTCTGGTCGTTCCACGAATTCTGCACATCGATGAGCACCTGGCGGGCGACTCTCTCCAGGTCATTCTTGACAGAGTCCTGCCAGCGCTTCAGAGCGTCTTCGCCGATCCTCTTCCAGGTCGCCGTCGATTCGAGCGGGCCATAGTCCTTGTAGCCGCCGCTGAATCCCTCGTACTTCACCTTGTTGTGTTCGCTGGGATCGACGCCGGACCGCACTTTGGTGAGGTTCTGGTACCAGATCTCGTCGGACACCTTGAGCAGGTCGTCATAGAGAAAGCGCAGGGGGTTGGACGCGAATTCCTGCCAGATCTGCCATGC
Organism: Streptomyces sp. NPDC001927; assembly: GCF_053594455.1. Classification (NCBI taxonomy): domain Bacteria; kingdom Bacillati; phylum Actinomycetota; class Actinomycetes; order Kitasatosporales; family Streptomycetaceae; genus Streptomyces; species Streptomyces sp. NPDC001927. Next base: position 589,225 of record NZ_JBSFEN010000003.1, read on the forward strand.
GCTGTGGAGCTTCTTCACCGCCAACTCGAGCTGCTTGCCGAAGATGCGCAGCTGGTAGCCGTGTTTCGACCAGGTGCCGAACTGCGGAAACTGCTCGTTGTACCCCTCGTAGTTCCTCTGCAGTCCGTGGATGAGATCACGGAAGATGCCGGCCGCCTGCCCCTTCCAGGCGAACTCCTCCTTGCCGAGGTCGAACTCCCAGTCCGTCAGGTCACGGTTGCGGGCCGCGAAGAACCTCGCCGCCCGGTCGAACGCGGCCGCCGTGTCCTCGAAGGACTTCAGGCTCACGGCGTTCTTGCGTGAGACGTCGATCTCGCCCCACGAGAATCCCACCGTCGACTGACCGGGCAGTTCGAGAAGCCGTGCGAGCGCCAGGCCTCCCCCGAAGGAGTACGTCGTGAGGTTGCGGTTGTTCCACTTGTGATGGGCATCGATGCCGCCGCCGAAGGCGTGACCCAGGTTGCTCTTGAACTCGCCGCCCAGGTAGACGCCACCGTCCGGCACATCGGCGTCGATGGTGCCGATGAAGGTGATGCGGGCCCGCTTCATCTTGACGTTCTCGCCGACGGGCGCGGTCGTGATGGGGCCGTACATGCCGGAGTAGAAGGGAACGATGAAGTCGGTGTCCTGGATGTGCCAGCCGCTGTTCCTGGACCTCCACTGAAGATCGTCGATGGCGCCCAGAAGGCTGTTCTCGACCTCGGGGGCGTCCGAGAACTCCACCTTCATCAGGGGGATCTTGTCGTTCCCGAGCAGTGTCGCGAAGATCTCGTCCCTGGTCGGCGGGACGTACCCGGTGAAGAGCCGTACCGCCTGCCACCAGTAGTCGTCGGTGGCGGTGATCGGGGGGACCTTGGGGGCGTCGGGCACGACATTCTGCTTTCACTCGGAGAACAAGGGAGGAGGGGGTCGCGCTCTAGTCGTCGTCATCTCCGCTGCCGCCCCCTCGCTCGCTCGACGCGAGGTCGTCCACCACGTCCTCCCACATGTCCATGAACTCCTCGCCGTCCATGCGGATCAGGCTCCCGTCCTGCACCTCGCCGAGCTTCCTGATGGTGATCCGCATGTTGTCTTCCATGTCGTCGAACAGGACGATGTGGTCGTCGAAGATCTCCGTCATCGACGTGATGCACTTGACCAGGGCCTTGTTCAGCTTCACCCCGGTCTCCCCCATCTCACCGCTCGTCCCCATGAAGCCGAGGGAGAGCGGCCGCCCCAGGTCCTTCAGTTCCGGGTCGGTGACGTCCCCGTCCGCCAGCGTGCCCAGCGCCCGCTCCCCGGAGGGGTCGTCGACCAGCATGTTCCGCAGGCTCTGCGTGAACGGCGCGAGCCGGTTGTCCAGGAACAGCTGCAGACCCCCCTTGTCCATGACGATCCGGGTCGTGTCCGTATTGGGGTCGCCTGCCATGTCCCTCTCCGTTCATGCGATGCGATGCGGTGCGGCGGTCGGGGTGCGTGAACGGGCCCTCACCGATGGGCCGTGGGCCCAGGGTGGAAAGAGAGCCTTGCCTCCACCCCTCACACTCCTGCCACCACCCTGCGAAATCCTTGCGCCCCCGCTCCCGCGCACCCGTCGGGCCTGTGCCGACGGGACGGTCTGTGGCACATTCGGCGACGTCGAGAGCGTCCGGAGCGAAGGAGCCCCCACCGTGGAAGCCGAGACCGTCGCCGCCGCGCCCGCCGGGAACGGCGGCACCCTCCTCCCCACCCAGGACTTCGTCCGGCAGCTGCTCGACCGGCTGGAGTTGACGCACACCGTCGACGTGGAGGGGGATCTGGTCGCGCCCTGGAAGGACTACCGCATGTACTTCATGTTCCGGGGCGCGGGCGACCAGCGGCTGTTCTCCGTCCGCACCTTCTACGACCGGCCCTTCCGCCCCGAGGACAAGCCGAAGCTGTACGAGTGGATCGACGACTGGAACCGCAACAGCCTGTGGCCCAAGGTGTGCACCTTCACGCCCGAGGACGGGCAGATCCGGATGATCGGCGAGGCGCAGACCCTGATCGGGATGGGCGTCGGCCCCGAGCACTTCGTGACCTGTGTCGTCAGCTGGATCGAGGGATCCATCGAGTTCGACCGGCACGTGACCCGCCTCCTCGGCCTCGCCGACGACAGCGAGGCCGAGAGCGAGAACTAGGGCGTGTGCCGAAGGATGACGCAGCGCTCACTTGGATCGGGTCAGTTGCCCGGGCCGTCGCACCAACTGGGCTTCAGGGACGACAACTTGTCGATGTCCTGGAGGTTGGTCGCCGCCTTCGCCGGCATCTTGAGCTCGACACCCTGGTGGTCGGCGTCGGTGAAGAGGCTCCAGGTGTGGTCGGTCCGGTTCCAGACACTGGTCGCCTGGTCGTTCCAGGTGGCGCCGTCGTTGTAGCCGGGCTTGTCCTGCCAGGTGAGGGGCAGCGACAGGTACGTGAGGTTCGTGGCGAACCCGTCGCACATCTCCGCGACGTGCAGCGGGGTCAGCGCCAGCAGCGGCCCCGTGCCGTCGGGCCCGCCGTAGAGGCACATCTCGCCCTCATCACACCCGTACCACATCGGCCTCGCCTCGACCCTGGGGAGCAGCGGCGAGCCGCTGCGTCGCATGACCGCGAGCCGTTCGGCTTCCTGCTCCTCGGCGGGGGCGAGCTCCTGTCGCTGGAGCGGTGCCGTGTCCTCCTGTACCGCTTCGCGCTTCTGCTTCTTGAGGGGTGCCGGTGCCTTCTCCCGGCGCTCGCCCGCACGCTCCGGCTCCGGCTCCGTCCCGTTGCCCGCGGCGAGCTCGACCTTCGCCGTCTCTGCCGGGGCCGCCGGCGCCGCCTGGGACGCGGGCCGGTCCGGCTCGTCGGCGCCGCCCTCGGCGATCAGGAGGAAGGGCAGGGTGACCAGCGCGCCGCCGGCGAACGCCGCGCGGACGAGAAGTCGCCCGGCGCCGTTCGGCTGCGCCGACGGCGCACCTGGACCTGTCGAGGATTCGGACATGTCTGCTCCGTGTTCGGGGTGAGGTACGGGTGGGAAGCCCGGTCATGCCGCGCCGTCCCACACTCCTGCCGTGTCCCTGCGCAAACCTTGCGGGCGGACCTGAACCCCGTCGGCGGTCGGCGCGTAGGTCGGGGTGGTTGTCGATGGCAGCGGAGATGCAGAACCGAATCGTGTGAAGTGATGAGTTGGCGGTTTCGAGGAACGTGGGTTGGAAATGCCTGAGAACACGGCCGCCGGTCTGTGCCGGCTCACGGTGCGCGCCCCTGAGAAGTCGATCGACCTGGCGGTGCCCGCGGACATTCCGATCATCGACCTGCTGCCCACGCTGGTGGAGTACGCGGGTGACGGGCTCGCCGAGAACGGCCTGGAGCACGGGGGGTGGGTCCTCCAGCGGCTGAGCGGCAAGCGGCTCGACGAGGAGAGCAGTCTCGAGTCGCTGGGGCTGCGGGACGGTGACACGGTCCTGCTGAGACCGCACACCGAGGTACTGCCCGAGGTGCGGTTGGACGATCTGGTGGACGGGATCGCGACCACCATGCGTGACCAGCCCTTCGGCTGGACTCCGGTGATCTCCCGGCGGTTGCTGCTCGCGTTCGCGTGGGCGACCGCGCTCGCCGCGGCGGCGACGGTGGCGCTGTCCGGGAATTCGAGCCTGGTCGGCGCGATCGCCTCGGCCGGCATGGCCCTGCTGCTGCTCGCGGGGGCGGGTTCGGCGAGTCGCGCGGTGGGGGACGCGGGCGCGGGCGCTGTGCTCGGGATGCCCGGGGTGCTGTGTCTGGCCCAGACGGGCTGGCTGCTGCCCGGGGGCACTCTGTCGGGCACATCGGAGGGGCATGCGGTGCTCGGTTCCCGGCTGCTCGCCGCGGGTGCGGCGGCGGCCGGCGGGGCGATGCTGGCGGTGGCGGTGGTCGGTGCGTTCGCGGCCCTGTTCGCCGCCTTCGGGATCATCGCGCTGAGCGCGGCGCTGGCCGGGGTCCTGGTCCTCGCGGCCGATCTCGGCTTGTCGGAGACGGCGGGCGTGATGGCCGTCACGGCGGTCATCTTCGGCGCGTTCGTACCGAGCCTGTCGTTCCGGCTCGCCGGGCTCAGACTGCCGCCCCTGCCGTCCAACGCCGAGCAGTTGCAGGAGGGCATCGAGCCGCACTCGCCGTCGGCCGTCGCCGCGCGGGCGGTGGTCGCCGACGGCTGGATGACGGGCCTCTACGGCGCGGCGGGGGTGATCTGTGCCGCCTCCGTCGTGGGTCTCGCCACGCACCCCCGGCTCGCGGAGACGTTGACCATCGCCGTACTGACGGTGCTCCTGCTTCTGCACAGCAGGGGTCTGGGGAACACCTTGCAGCGCCTCTGGCTGACGGCCCCCGCCGCCATCGGAGCGGGCGCCCTCGTCCTCGTCATGACGGCCGATGCGACGCCCACGGGTCGCCTGCTCTTCGCCGCCGGTCTCCTCGGCGCCACGGCCACCGTCGCGATCGCCGCGTGGACCGTCCCGGGCCGGCGACTCGTTCCGTACTGGGGCCGCGCGGCCGAGATCCTGCACTCGACGATGGCCATCGCCATGCTCCCGCTGGGTCTCTGGGTGCTTGGCGTCTACTCCTTCCTCCGCGGACTCAAGGGCTAGGGGCGCCGGACACGATGGACAACAAACGCGACCAGGTACAGGCGCACATGTTCATGATGGGGCGCCTCACCTCCGGCATGCTGCGCGCCGACCCGGATGCCCCGGAGAGCCCGCAGGGACGGACCAACCGGGGCATCGTGATCGGCATCGTGGTCGCGGTGCTCGTCGGCGCCGGCGCCTTCGTCTTCGGGCTCATCTCCCCCGGTACGCCCTCGTCGAAGTGGCGGGAGGAGGGCAACATCGTGGTGGAGAAGGAGACCGGATCACGCTTTCTGTACATCGGCGGCCGCCTCCGGCCGCTGCGCAACTACGCGTCGGCGAAGCTCCTTTCGAGCAAGGAGGCCAAGACCGAGACGGTGAGCTCCAAGGCGCTGGCCGGTACACCCCACGGGTCTCCGGTCGGCATCCCCGGCGCTCCGCACTCCCTGCCGTCGACCGCACAACTGGACCATCAACCTTGGCAGTTGTGTTCAGAGACGACCACCGGCGTCGGCGGGAAGGGCGCCAGGACGATCACCACTCTCGCCGTCGCGCGCGGTCCTCTGATCGACTCGTTGACCAGCGATCAGGCCCTCCTCGTCACCGGCCCCGACGGCGCGAACTACCTGCTGTGGAAGGGCAGTCGCCTGCGCGTCGACCGGGCGAGCGCCGCCCAGGAGGCGCTCGGGTACGGGTCCGCGACCGCCACGCAGGTGTCGGGGGCGCTGCTCAACGCTCTGCCGTCCGGGCCCGATCTGGCCGCGCGGGAGGTGCCCGACGTCGGCGCGCCCGGCCCGCGCCTCGCCGGCCGGGAGACCCGGATCGGACAGCTCTTCCGGGTGGCGGTCCCCGGTCGCACCGCCGAGACGTACCAGCTGCGCAAGGACGGACTCAGCCCCCTCACCGCGACCCAGATGGCCCTGGCCGTGGGTGCCCCCAAGACACGTCAGCTGGCGTACGGCGGCGCTTCGCCTACCGTCGCCGATGTCGGCTCCGACGTCCTGCGGGGCAATCTGGCGCCCGTCGACCCCACCGTCGACCTGACCGCCCTGCCGAGCAAGCCGCCCCAGCTGGTGCAGGTCGCCCAGGGTCAGCAGCCCTGCGCGCAGATCACCCCAGCCGGCTCGCAGGCGAAGGGGACGAGCACGAGCATCGGCCTGGCCTTCGCGCCCGAACTGGGCATGCCGGCCGATCCCGGTCCCGAGGGTCTTGTCAGGGCGTGCATGCCCGTCGACCGCATCACCGTGTCGGCGGGCCGAGGAGTGGTCGTCCGTGCCCTCAGCGGCGCCGGGACCAAGATCGGGACCACCCTGTACCTCGTCACCGACGCCGGGGTGAAGTACCGCGTGGCGAGCGGTGCGGCGGCTTCGGCGCTCGGGTACGCGGACGCGACCTCCGAGGGGCTCCCGTCCCTGCTCCTGGCCATGCTTCCGACGGGTCCCGACCTGTCGCCGGAGGCGGCGGAGCGGGGCGTGGCCGTGACGACGGCTCCGCGCTGCACCCCGTCGGCGAACACCACGCACTGAGTGGTTTCCGGTGGTCCGCTCCCCCGCCGTTTCGGCGGGGTGAGCGGACCACCGTCACGCTGTCTAGGCGGAGGCTTCCGCGTGTGCGGGGAGGTCCTCCGGCAGCAGGGCGCGCAGGTCGTCCACCGACGCGTTCGTCAGGCCGCCCAGGCGCCGGGCCTGATGGGTGATCATCGACTCCATCAGCTGACGTGCCGTACGGGCGTTGCCGAACGATCGGCCACGGGGAAGCGCGGAGATGTGCTCGCGCAGCGCGGCGACCGTGTTCGTGCCGCACTCGTAGCCCGTGCTCCGCGCGTGCTGCTCGACGATGGAGACGAGTTCGTCGGTGGAGTAGTTCTCGAAGTGCACCCGCCGGCCGAAGCGTGAGGCCAGACCCGGGTTGGAGTCCAGGAAGCGTCCCATCTCCACGTCGTAGCCCGCCGCGATGACCACGACGTCGTCGCGGTGGTCCTCCATCAGCTTCAGGAGCGTGTCGATGGCCTCCTGGCCGAAGTCGTTGCCGCCGCCGTCCGGGGTGAGGGTGTACGCCTCGTCGATGAAGAGGACACCGCCCATCGCGCTCTGGAAGACGTCCTTGGTGAGCTGTGCCGTGTGGCCGACGTACCGGCCCACCAGGTCCGCGCGGGCGACCTCCACCAGTTTGGTCGACGGCAGGACGCCGAGGGCGTGCAGCAGTCGGGCGTAGAGGCGCGCCACGGTGGTCTTGCCGGTGCCGGGAGGGCCGACGAAGACGAGATGTTGGCTCAGGCGTGAGACGGGCAGTCCTGCGGCTTCCCGCTGGCGGGCCAGGGAGAGCAGGTTGACCAGGTCGGTGACCTCCCGCTTCACGGCGGCGAGGCCGGTCATGCCGTCCAGCTGGTCGAGGAGTTGCTGCCGGTCCTCGGCCGCGTCCTTCTCCTGGCCGGCCGCGTCGGCGACGTCGTCCGGCAGCAGCAGGGTGAGGTCCGCTTCACTGGGGTCGGTCATGGCGGCGAGCCGGAACGACTGCCGGTCGACCATGTCCTCGAAGACGCCTCGTGCGACGCGTCCGTTGCCGAAGTTGGCGTCGCGCGGCATGGACTGGAAGTGCGCGGTGAGCGCCTCCGACGTACCGGGGCCCAGTTCGTAGCGGTGGCCGGCGGAGATGTTCTCGGTGATGGTGACGAGTTCCTCCACCGAGTAGTTGGCGAACTCGATGGTGCGCGTGAACCGGGAGGCCAGACCGGCGTTGGCGGCCACGAACCCCTGCATCTCCTCCGAGTAGCCGGCGGCGACCACGACGATGTCGTCGCGGTGGTCCTCCATCAGCTTCACCAGGGTGTCGATGGCCTCCAGGCCGAAGTCGGTGCCGTTGCCCTTGGCGCCGGAGGCCAGCGTGTACGCCTCGTCGATGAAGAGGACGCCGCCGAGTGCCTCGTTGAAGGCCTCGGTGGTCTTGATGGCCGTGGCGCCGATGTACTGGGCCACCAGGTCGGCCCGTGACACCTCGACGATGTGGCCCGAACGCAGCACCCCAAGCTCCGCGAGGATGCCGCCGTACAGCCGCGCCACGGTGGTCTTGCCGGTGCCGGGAGGCCCGGCGAAGATCAGGTGGCGGCTCATGCTGGGTACGGGCATGCCGAGCCGGATCCTGCGCTGAGCCTGCTGGTTGAGGTTGACCAGCGTACGCACCTGGTGCTTGACGCCGTCGAGGCCGACAAGCGACTCCAGCTCCTCCAGCGGGCTGCGGTCTCCACCGCCCGCGCCTCCCTTGCCGCCGCCGGCCAGGTCCGCGTCCGGGCCCCAGGCGTCCGGCACGTGGTTGTCGGCGCTGCTGATGTCCATCACTTCGAGCTTCTCGGAGGCGCGGGTCTGCCGCAGGCCGGCGCCCCGGTTCTCCGTCAGCTCGCACCCCGCGATGCCGACGGCCTCGGCGGTGTCGACGCGGATGCCGTCTCCCGCGCTGGCCGAGACGCGGCACGAGCGGAGTTCGGCCCGGCTGCCTTCGGAGAGCAGGACGCCGTGGGCCCCGGCGCCGGTGATCCGCGTCCGGGTCAGGGCGAGGTCGCTGCCGGACGCCACCATGACGGCCGTACCGGCGCTGGAGTCGAACTCGCAGTCGCGGACGGTGGCGGTGCAGTCCGCTCCGACCTCCAGGCCGACGTTGGAGATGGAGCGCAGCACCGTGTCGCTGATGTGGGTCTCGGCGCCGCCGGACAGCCGGATGCCGACGCCCTCCGTCAGCTCGATGGTGCCGCCTTCGAGGCGGCCGCGCCCGTCGTCGTCGACCTCCACGCCGACTCCGCCCGGGCTGATGATCCGTACGTGCCGGATCAGCGGGTTGGCGAGCGTACGGACGGAGATCGCCGTGCCCGCCGCGTTGGTGATCTCCAGGTGGTCGAACTCCGCCGTGGAGCCGTCGGAGAGCTGGACGGCGCCCGCGGTGTCCAGGCACTGCCGGACGCCGACCCGGGTGAGTGAGGGGGCGCCGTCGCCCAGCACCTTGATGCCGGCCTCCTTGGTGCCGGTGAACTCGCACTCCTCGAAGGTGCCGCGGGAGCGCTCGGTCACGAACAGCCCCGCACCCTTGGTCCGTTCGGCGCTGCAGTACCGCATCAGGCAGTCCCCGCCCGCGGACAGCGCGTATCCCGGGCCTGTGGTCGCCGACACCCTGACGTTCTCCAGGACCGGCCGCGCCGTCGTGGTCACCAGGACGCCCACGGGCACGTCCCGGATCTGCACCCTGCTGACCGCGGTCGAGCTGCTGCCCTCAAGTGCCAGGGCGGGCTTGTCCGTTCCGGATACCTCGCAGTCCTCGAAAACGCCCTGCGCCTCGCCGTTGGCGAGGAGTCCGTTGCCCCGGGCATCGCGGATGGTGCAATTACGGACCGTGGTCCTGGAGTTCTCGCCGAGCACCACACCCGAGGTGCCGAGGTTCTCGATCAGGCAGTCCTCCACCACGCTCCCGGTCGGGGCGGTGTCGACGATGCCGGCGCCGTCCCGGTTGGTGATACGGCAGTTGCGCAGGGCCAGCGACCCCGTCTGACGCGAGAGGATCGCCGTCCAGCCCGAACCGTTGACCGTGCAGCCGTCCATGGCGAGCTGGCCCCGGGCCGCGTCGACCGTGGCGACGTCCTCCGAACCACCGCGCAGCACCAGGTCCGTGAGCATCACGGCGTCCGCGACGAGCACCAGGGCCGAACCGCGGCGGGGGCAGATCTCGACGGCGTCGCCGTCGCCCTCGGCGACCAGGCTGACCCGGGTCCGCACCATGAGGTTCTCGGCGTACCGGCCCGCCTTGATGCGGATGACGGCCCCGGAGCGCGCCACAGCCAGTGCCTCGGTGATCGTCCTGTAGGCACCGGACTCATCCGGCGAGACCCTGAGTATCTGGCGTGACACTTCATACCTCCTGATGGGTGGGTGCGGACGGGTGCCGTACGGGAGGCCGGGGAACCGTGTGCCGCGCTACTGATTGATTTTTCTTCCGCGCGCCGTTGATGGGACCGGTTCGGCGCCTATCATGTGCCGCATGCGACGCGCCCGTTACTCGCGCCAACACCTCATCTCGGCAGCGGCGGTTGCCTGTTGCCTGACGATCAGCGCGGCCCCGCCGGCTTCCGCGGCGGACGAACCGGTCTCGCTGCCGACCGTACGGACCGCACTCGGGTCCGACGAGCCGTGCGCCGGCCCTTCCGCGGAGACGGCACGCGCCGAGCCCTGGACGCGGGCGGCGATGAGTCTGTCCCGCTCCTGGCAGCTGACCCAGGGCTCCGGCGTGCTCGTGGCCGTCGTGGACACCGGGGTCGGCGCCGACATACCCGCGCTCGAGGGCCGGGTGACCCATGTGGGTACCGCCAAGATCGACTGTGTGGGGCACGGCAGCTTCGCGGCCGGCCTCATCGCGGCCGCTCCCCGCCCGGGCTCGGGCATGGCCGGTGTCGCGCCGCAGGCCCGCGTCCTCGCCGTGCGCGGCACCGACGAGCGGGGCATCACCAACGGCCCCGCCCTGGCGACGGCGATCCGACAGGCCGCGGACGCCGGTGCCAAGGTCATCTACGTGGCCCGGGCCGTCGTCGACGGGCGCGCCGAACTGACCGCGGCCGTCGCGTACGCGTCCGAGCGCGACGCGCTGATCGTGGCGCCGGTCGCCCCCGACGCGCTGCCGCGCGGCGCGACGGGCGACCAGGCCGCGGCGCGGCCCTACTTCCCCGCCTTCCTGCCCAAGGTGGTGTCGGTGGTGGACTACGGCCCCGACCTGGCCCGCCCGACCAACGCGCCGCCGCCCTTCGCCGCCGACCTGTCCGCACCCGGCGACGCCGTGGTCAGCGTGGGTCCGCGGGGCGCGGGCCACTACATCGGCTCCGGCTCGTCGTTCGCCGCGGCCAATGTGGCGGGTGCCGCGGCCCTCATTCGGGCCCGGTACCCCGAGCTCTCCGCGGACCGGACGGCCGCCCGTCTGGCGTCGACCGCGTACCCGGCGGACATCCCCCGCCTCGACCCGTACGCCGGGCTCACCGCCGTCGCCGGTGGCGGCGCCGTCGACCGGCGCGCCGAGCCGGCCCGGGTGGACCCGAAGCCCGACACCGCCGAGGGATCCCGCCGTACGGCGCTCGTGGTGGCCGGCGCGGCCCTGCTCCTCGTGCTCGTCCTCGCCGCCGCGGTAGCGATCGTCCCGCGCGGACGAGCCCGCTCCTGGCGCGCCGCCGACCGCTGAGACACCGACCTCTGAGACGCCGGCCCTGGGGACGCCGACCGCCAAGGCCTCGGCTCTCGCGCCGCTCACGACTCCTCCGCATCGAGCAGCGCGGTCTGCACCTGCATCGTCTTGCGCCGCGAGATGTGCATCGCGCGACCGGGATTCATCAGCCGGCCCTTGTGGTTGCCGAACAGGAAGCCTTCCGAGGGCGGGCAGGACAGCAGCAGGCACGGTGCGTTGACCTCCAGGAGGCGGCGCATCAGGGCATCGCTCAGACCACGCCCCGCTCCCGCCGCCGCCCTCGCGACGACCACGTGCAGCCCCACCTCGTGGCCGAGGGCCAGATGGTCGCTCAGCGGCGCGAAGGGCTGGTGCATCGGCCCGGCGCCCACCATGTCGTAGTCGTCCACCAGGATGAAGAGCCGCGGCCCCTGCCACCAGTCGCACAGCCGCATCCGGGACGGCGCGATGTCGGGTCCCGGCACGCGGGTCGCCACGGCGCGGGCCGCACCGCTGACGAGTTCCTGGAGCGCGTCCATCGACACGGCGTGGCCCAGCCGGTACTCGTCGGGGATGGTCTCCACGAGCTGGCGCCGGTAGTCGACGACCATGATGCGGGCCTCGGCCGGGGTGTGGGTCCGCATGATGCTGTGCGCGATCAGGCGGAGCATGTTCGTCTTGCCGCTCTCGTTGTCGCCCACCACGATCATGTGAGGTGTCTCGCTGAAGTCGTGCCACAGCGTGGACAGCCGCTCCTGCTCCTGGCCGATGGGGATGCGGAGCTTGTTCGGCGGGGTCGGCAGGTCCCTGGAGCGCAGGACGGTGGGCAGCATCCGGACCGGCGGGGCGACGGGGCCCGACCAGTGGTCGCGTACGGCGGCGACCATGGCCGCGACGCCCTCCGACAGGTCTCCGGCGCTGTTCGTGCCGTCGATCCTCGGCAGCGCCGTCAGGTAGTGGTGGTGGCCCTCGCGCATGATGCCGCGGCCCGGGTCGCGGGGCACGGTCGCGGCGATGCGGGCGTTGATGGTGGAGTCCATCGCGTCGCCCATGCGCAGCTCCAGTTTGGTGCCCGCCTGGTCCCGGATGGCCGAGGTGAGTTCCAGCCAGCGGGCCGTGGTGATGATGAGGTGGATGCCGTAGTTCAGGCCGCGTGAGGCGAGGGCGGAGAACGCGGGCAGGTGCCGGTCGTAGTCCTGCCGTACCGACTGCCAGCCGTCGATGACCAGGAACACATCGCCGAACTGCTCGTCGGGCAGCTCGCCGGCCGCCCGGCGGCGCCGGTAGGTGGCCATGGTGTCGATCTCCTGGTCGAGGAAGAGCCGCTCGCGATCGGCGAGCAGCGCCGTGACCTCGGAGATGACGCGGCCCACCCGCTCCTCGTCCATCCGGGAGGCGACACCGCTCACATGCGGGAGGCGGGAGAGGCCCGCGAGCGTTCCGCCGCCGAAGTCCAGGCAGAAGAACTGGACTTCGCGCGGTGTGTGGGTCAGCGCGAGCGCGGTCATGATGGTGCGTACGAAGGTGCTCTTGCCGCTCTGCGGACCGCCGGCGATGGCGACGTGCCCGCCCGCGCCGGACATGTCGACGACGAGTTGGTCGCGGCGCTGGTCGAAGGGCTTGTCGACGATGCCGACGGGCACCTTGAGCGAGCCGAGGTGGGGGTGGTCCGCCGCCATCAGACCGAGTTCGGGGTGCGGTGCGATGCCCGGCAGGAGCTCGTCGAGCGTGGCGGGCTTGTCCAGCGGCGGCAGCCACACCTGATGGGCCTCGGGGCCCGCCCCGACGAGGCGGCTCACGGCGACGGCGAGCAGGGACTGGGCTTCCTCCTCCGGCTCCGGCTCCGGTACGGGCGCCGGATCCGGGTCCACACCGGCCCGCGGCATGATCCACTCCGCCGACCAGGGCACCACCTGACTGGCCACCCGGGCCCGGCTGACCGGGCCGCTGCGCCGCCGGTGCGGACCGGAGACGTACGCGGCCCGGAAACGCTTCAGGGTCTCCACACCCGTCTTCATGTAGCCGTTGCCCGGCTGCGGCGGGAGCTCGTAGGCGTCCGGCACGCCCAGCACTCCGCGGCTCTCCATGGCGGAGAACGTACGGAGGCCGATGCGGTAGGACAGATGGCTCTCGAGCTGGTGCATCCGGCCCTCGTCGAGCCGCTGCGAGGCCAGCAGCAGATGCACGCCGAGGCTGCGCCCGAGGCGGCCGATCATGACGAACAGCTCCATGAAGTCGCGGTGCGCCGAGAGCAGTTCGCTGAACTCGTCGACGACGACGAACAGGCTGGGCAGCGGCGCCAGATCGGCCCCGCCCGCCCGGGCCCTTTCGTACTCGAGGGCGGACGTGTAGTTGCCGGCGCTGCGCAAGAGCTCCTGGCGCCGCATGAGTTCGCCGTGCAGCGCGTCCTGCATGCGCGAGACGAGCGCGGCCTCGTCGGCGAGGTTGGTGATCACGGCGGAGGTGTGCGGCAGCGCGTCGAGGCCAAGGAACGTCGCGCCGCCCTTGAAGTCCACGAGGATGAAGTTCAGCGTCTCGGAGGAGTTCGTCAGCGCCAGCGACAGCACGAGCGTCCGCAACAGCTCGCTCTTGCCCGATCCGGTCGCACCGATCAGCATCCCGTGCGGCCCCGTGCCGCCCTGCGCCGACTCCTTGATGTCGAGTTCCACGGGCGTGCGGTCGGCGGCGAGCGCGATGGGGACCCTGAGCCGGTTGGAGTCCGTACGCGCGGACCAGAGGGTGTTCGGGTCGTGCCGGTACAGGTCCGATATGCCGAGGAGGGTGGTGAGTTCGACGTCCGAGCTGAGCGGTTCCGCGCCGTTCTCCCCGTCGAGCCGCAGCCGGTAGGGGGAGAGCATCTTGGCCAGCGAGGCCGCTCCGACGACGCCGAACTGGTCCGCCCGCCCCAGCGGGCTGGTGCGTTCCTTGCGCTCCCGGTCGGTCCGTACGAGACCGAGCTCGCCGTCGGTGAGGTCGAGCCGGAGCGTGGTGCGCCCGGGGCGCCAGGTCAGTGAGGAGTCCACGTCGAGGACGACGGTGTTGCGCAGTCCGGGCCCGTCGAAGGCGTGCCCGCCGGGAGAGGGGACGCCGTCGAGGACGACGACGGTGTACGGCTCCTCCCAGCCCGGAGTCGCGTCGGGGTCGAAGGGGGGCCGCTCACCGAACTCGGGTCCGAGGAGCTCGTCCATCTCGTTGAAGGTAGACACGATCCGGCGCACCGAACCGGCGGCGTCGCTCTCGTGCGGATGCAGGGTGTGGGGCAGCCACTTCAGCCAGTCGTACGCGGCCTTCCGGTCGTCCGCGGCGCACACCACGATCCACAGGTCCTCGGGGGACTGGAAGGTGGCCAGCTCGGCGAGCATCGACCGGACGAGGGCCTGCACCCGCGCGGTCTCGCCCCGGAAGAGCACCCGGGACCAGGCGCGCAGGAACACGGAGATCGGCTGGTCGGGAACGGTGGCGTAGGCGCGTACGAAGCTGCGCAGCGCGTGGGCGCAGAGCGGTTCGAGGTCCTCCACCGGCTTGGTCGAGCCCGGGACGAGCTTCAGGCCGAGCTTCTGGTCGCCGACGGCGACCCGTACCTCCGCGAAGTCGTCGTCGGCGGCCCTGCGTTCCCACAGCCGGCTCGTCCCCACGACCGACCAGAGCGTGGCCGGCTCCGGGTGGTGCCAGGCGGACGCGGCCTGCTGTTCGGCGACGTTCCTCCGTACCCGCCTGCGGATCTGCGTCAAGTAGCGCAGATAGTCCCGGCGTTCGCCCTTCAGCTGCTGCTTGCGCTCGGCGGCGCGCTTCATGAACTGCCCCAGCATCATGCCGGCGGATGCGAGGACCATCAGCCCCATCGCCAGGTACATGAACGAGCCTTCGCCGCCGCGCATGCTGCCGGGCCGGATGTACATGAACATGAACGAGATCGACATCAGGGCCATCGGCAGGTACTGCCAGATGGCCGAGCTGTCCGGCTGCATCTCGGCGAGGACGGGCGGCTCTTCGAGGTTCAGTTCGCCCTCGGGCATGTCCGGCCCTGGGCGGCGGGCGGGACGTCGGAACAGTACGACGCTCAACGGTGCTCTCCTTCGGCGTGAATCCGTGTCCTGCTGTTCGCGCGGCGCGCGGGAAGTCGCGTGGAGCGCGGCGAGTCGCGTGGAGCGCAGGAGGTCGCGCGGCCCGGCATGCTGCGGCGGACCGTGGAGCGGAGGAAGTGGCTGAGGAAGGGGAGCGGCAGCAGCGTACCCGCCCCGACATGGGTGCGGGGAGCCTGATGGGGGCCGCCGTACCGCGACGCAAGGTTTCCGCAGGGTGGCGGCAGGAGTGTGGGGACCGGAGACAAGTCTCTGTCGTCAGGCTGGTCCAGGAAGTGAGAACCCCGCTGCGGTGAGGGGGATCAAGGCGAGAAGGAGTGTGCGATGTCGACAGGAATGCAGCAGTCCCAGGAGAGCGCCACACGGAACGGCATCAACGCGCTGACCGCCGCGCGTGACGGTGTCATGAGGTGCAGCTCCGACGTGGAGGCCACCCGCCTGAATCTGACCAACGGCTACGGGGGCAGCGACGGTGCCGCCTTCTCGCAGCTCGTCACCGCGTGGCAGGAGAAGGTCGGCGTCATCACGATGAACCTGGAGCAGATGATCGAGGAGCTGCAGAAGACGCTGCGGGAGCACGGCAAGCAGCAGCAGTTCGCCAACGAGCAGGTCGCCCAGGCCAGCAGCGCGTCGAACGCCGTCTTCAACACCCTCAGCGGCTGACCCGACCCCGTACCCGTGACCCTGCCCGTCCCCGCGGGCGGCCCACGCCACTTCCCACCCCGGTCACGCCCCGCCGGCCCGCATCAGAGGAGGACACACCATGCCAGAGAACCTCACCGACGGATATATCTACGTCGACTACCGGCACATGGACAACGCCGCCGAGGACCTGATCGCGCAGACCCAGGCCATCGACCAAACCCTGTACAACCTGGAAGCGGAGCTCGGCGAGCTGCGGAACACCTGGGTGGGTGACGACGCCCAGGTCTACGCCGAGAAGCAGAAGGCCTGGAACGACGCCCTGCTGGCCATCGAGAAGATGCTCGAGAGCAAGGTCACCCTGCTCAACGAGATCTCCGGGTCCTACCGCCACACCCAGAACACCCTCGTCCAGGGCTGGCAGAACGTCAGCATCGGCCCCGGCCGCTGAACCTGTGGCCAGGACCCCGGCGCCCCATCGGTGACCGAGCCCCTCACCCGCCCGGTCGCTGATGGGGATTCCGTCGCTTCCCTTCCCGCCACCGCCCAGCGTGCCAGCGCCTCCCCAGGAGTGCGCGTCCAGCCAACACGGAGCACTGATGTCCGAGCATTCGACACGGCCCGACGGGGCCTCCGCACCCGCACCGCACAACGCCGGAGCGGGAGCCCGGCCGCGTCCCGAGGGAACGGCCGCCGGAGAGGCGAACACCTCGTCCCATGAAGGCCGATTGGGCGCCAGCGGCCCGGCCACCGCGGCCGAGACCGCGACGTCCGAGAGGGCGGCCTCGGCGGCACGGCCGCGCACCGAACCCCGTACCGCGGGAACGAACCCCGAGACCCCCGACCCGCGCGCACGCGGGCAGGCCGAGGGCGCCGCCCAGGCCGGCTCGGAGGGTCCGGGCAACCGCCCCGAGGAACCGGTCGGCGCCCCCTCGGCGGGTCCCAAGAAGCCGATCCTCGCCGGCGCGGCGATCGCCGGCGCCGTGATGGTGACCCTTCCGTTCCTGCTCATCGGGTCCAACGAGAACTCCCGCGAAAAGACGAACCCGGTCGCGGCGGTGAGCGAGACGGCCGACACCGTGCTCGACACGGACGGCGGCGGGCCCGAGAGCGGGGCCTTCGTGGCCGCGTCCCCCACGCCCACGCCGACCCCCGTGAAGACCACTCAGGCACCCACCAAGAAGCCCACGCCGAAGGTCACTCCCGCACCGCCGAGGACGCAGAGGCCGCCCGCGACGACCAAGCCCGTGTACAGGCGTCCGGCCCCGCCCGCCCCCACCAAGTCCAAGGCCCCGCAGCAGACTCCGTGGGCCGGGTGCAAGGTCGGCGAGTTCTGCCTGTACGGCGGCCCCAACGGCACCGGACCCGTCTTCGCGCTCACCCCGCTGCACGTCCCGGAGATGTGCGACGGGTTCACGAGGCACCTGGGCAGGGTCGGGATTCCGCGCGAATGGCTCGGCAAGGCGGGCTACGGCAAGGAAGCCAACTGGGACAATGCGACGACCAGCGTCTGGAACAGGACCGAGCACACGTGGACGCTCTTCAACGACCCCGACTACTCCGTGGCCGCCGCCGCGCCACCGAGCCAGTGGCGCGGCCAGGTGACGAGCATGAACGGGATCACCTCCCTCAAGCCCAGCTGGTGCTGAGCCGTCCGGCGGCCTGAGGCAACCCATCCACGCGCACGGCGGTCTTCTCAGGCGTCGTACTCAGCACCGGCGAGAAGGGCGCACGCACTCCATGACGATCGATCCCAACCTCTGCCTGGACGTTCCGAAGGGTTTCGACGACTCGGATGCCGACTGCCAGGTGCATCCGATGGCCCGCAAGCTCTTCCCCGCCACGACCGCCGCCGGGGCCTTCAAGAAGGCCCATGAGTGGGTGCGGGACCACAACGTCCGCCTGGTGGACGTGTCGTGGGACGCCTTCCACGACGAGGACGAGCCCTACATGCTGACCATCTACTTCACGTTCGAACTGGATCCCGAGGACCTCTGACCCGTCGTGTCAGGAACCGAGCTCGGGTCCGTCCGCGGAGGAGACGGTGTAGTAGACGCTGGAGCCCTGCTTGGATCGCTCCAGCTTGCCTCGGGCAACCAGCCGCTCGGCCGAGGTGCGTACGAGAGGATCGGAGATCTGCCGCTTGGGGTGGGCCTCGGCGAGGCACCGGAGGATCTCCGAGGTGTTGCGGGGTTCGGACTGCTCACTCAGGTAACCGAGGATGAGTGAGGTGAGGGCGGCTCCCTTCTCCTCCTCCTTGCGGACCGCGGGCCGCTTCTTGGCCGCCGTCTTCGGACGAGGTGAGGTCTTGGCGACGGTCTCTCCCGCCGACTGGGCGGGGACCGTCGCCTTTGCCGTGGTGAGGGCATCCCCCAGCGCCGCGCTGACGCTCATCAGCAGCTCATGGTCGGCCTTCAGGGACACCAACTGCTCCTGCAGGGACTGGATCTGCGCCTGGACGCGCCGCTGGTCCGCCTCGTTCTCGTCGATGTCGCCGGCGACCTTGCTCGCGTACTGGGCCTTCAGATCCGGGCGTGTGGGGTCGGTTTCGGTCGTCACGATGGCTCCTCCTTGAATGGGCGATGAATGCTACCCATCTGCGCCGAAGGAGCGAAACGCCGAAACACCGTTCAATGGGTCCAGGAGCGGGCGCTGAGGTCAGCCGTCGACCCACCCGTGGCCCCGGGCCAGCTCAAGCACCCCTCGCCGGATCTCGAGAATCTGGCCTGCCGTCAGCGAGGTCACCCGAAGGAGGAGTTCGGTCAGCTCTCCGTTGGTCTCCTCCGTACTGAGTACATCGCACATCGCCTCCTCGACGACCGGAACGGGGCCCGCGACGGGCACGACCTGTACGGGCACGGCCTGGTCCGCCGCCAGCGCGGTCCGCTCGGAGGCGGCGAGCCTGATCCTCGCGGCCTTCGGGCCCCGCTCACGGTCGACGACCTCGAACTCCACGGCCAGTCCCGACTTCACGTACGACTCGGGGAAGAACAAGTCGTTCACGTGCAGGAACACATCATCGCCGCCCGTCTCCGGGGTGATGAATCCATACCCACGTGCCTCGTCGAAGCGCACCACACGCCCAGCAACCACAGTCAACTCCCGGCCCCTCATCATCCACTCCGTCGTCCCTCACGGCGGCGCCGCCCTGTGCTACGTGTCAGGACGGCCCGAGGTTCGGTCATGGCGGCGAGGTCACGGCAGCGGGTCGGGGGCGGGGGCGGCCGCACCGAGTCCGGCATCAGGCCCCTCAGTCCCGGCCTGCGTCCCGGTAGAGGGCGCGGACGTCGGCGGCCAGTCCGGCGACGGGGGACGCACTGGCCGCCGTAGCCGGCGCAGCGTGCGACGACCGCGTCGTGCATCAGCTCGCAGGCGTCCGTCGCCTCGGCACCGACGCCGTTCACCGGGCCCGGAAGGCCGTACACCTGGGAGACCAGGGGCAGGTTCACCCGGTGCGTACGGGAACGGGCGGCGAACCGTACGACCGCCGGGTGCCCCGCGAGCCGTTCGACGTCCCGGTGCACCGCGTCGCCGTCGACGACCGGCATGAGCGGGGTCGCGTCGCCGAGGAGGGCCAGTGCCTCCTCCACTTCCGCCGTGGACCGTACGGCGGGCAGGACCACCCCGTCCGCCCGACCGACCAGGTCCGCGAAGCTCGTGGTCACCCCGTCGGCTGCCGGCTGGATCCGCAACCACACCTGCGCGTCCAGGTGTTCCCGTACGTCGAGGAGCAGCGCAGCCGCCGCGTCGAGCGCGGCCTTCGTGCCGTGCCGGGCGGCACAGCCGAGGACATCGACGATCAACGCGTCCACCACACCCGGTCCCCACTGGAGGGTGTCGGTCGGTCGGCAGGGGTCGACGAGGACGAAGGAGCGAGGTGCCGCGAACCTGGCGTCACGGCGGTGGTCGAGGTACGAAGCGGTCGTCCGCTCACCGGGCACGATGCTCTCCCCTCACCGGCGGGCACCCTGCGGTGCCCGCCGAGGACGTGGTGGGTTTCCCGTCCGCGTACTCGGGCACGGACACACCCTCCCCTACGCACCAGCGGCGCTGAGGGGTCACGTGAATTCCGCTTCACCCACGGCCCGTACCGCGATCGGCGGAGCGGAGCATCAACTCACGGCCGACTCAGGCGACCGGTCCCCGATGGCGCGCGCCACTTCCATGCGGGAGCGCAGGCCCAGCTTGCCGAGGATGCGGCTGACGTGGGTCTGGACGGTGCGGCGTGAGGAGAGGAGTCGCTCGGCGATGTCGGGGTTGGACAGGCCCTCCGCGACGAGTTCGGCGACCCGCTGCTCGGTGGGCGTGAGCGACTCCCAGCCGGCGGACGGGCGGTTGCGGCTCGCCCGGGCGCCGCGACGCAGGCCCGCCGCACGCCAACGGGCGTCCGCGCGGTCGAGGTCGCCCGTCGCGCCGAGCGCCAGATAGCGCTCCGCCGCGTCCCGCATCGCCGCCTTCGCGCCGTCCATGTCGCCCGCCTCGGCCAGTACGACGGCCAGGTCGTCCGCGCACTCGGCCGCCTCGGCGGCCCACACCGCGCCGTCGAAGTACTCCAGCGCCTGGCGCAGCAGCCCCGGATCGGCGTCGGCCACCCCCTGGCAGTGCCGGGCGACGGCACGGACCACCCGACGGTCGTCCCGGTCGGCCGCGTGCCCGGCGCGGGCCACCACCTTGGCGGCCAGGTCCGCCAGGCCCGCCGCGCGGGCCAGGCGCAGGGCCCGGGGCAGGAGGCGGTGGTAGTCGGCCGCGATGGCGCCGAACTCCTCGGCGAGGACCCGGCGCAGGAGAACGAGCACCTCGTCCTCGCGGCCCTCGCGCTCGGCGAGGGCCAGGCGGGCGTGCCAGTAGTGCGTGGAGTTCACGCGGGCGCAGGTGAGCAGGACGTCCGGGTCGCCGATCTTCTCCAGTTGGTCCCTGGCCCCGTCCACATCACCGCGTCGCGCCCTGATCAGGGCGAGCAGGCCCTTGACGGTGAACTTCGTGTAGCCGTCGGTCACATCGTCGTCGACGGCTTCGAGATCCGCGAGGGCGTCGTCCCAGGACCCCTCGAAGTAGGCGAGTCCCGCGGTCATCCCCAGGACGGTGCCGACCCGTGCCGAGCCGCACTCCAGGGCGGCCTTGCGGGCGGCACGCGCGGTGGCCCACACGCGCTCGTCGCTGATGTCGGCGCCCCGCAGGTGATGCATCTTGTTGCTCGCCAGGACGAAGCGTATGTCGGCCAGTTGAGGATCGCTCTCCGCACCGGCGAGGCCTTCGTCGAGGCAGACGGCGGCCGCGTCGAACTCCTTCATCGCGAAGAGGTACGTCCACATGGTGTTCGCCGCGTACGCGACGGTGTGCGCGTCCTTGAGGCTCCGGCCGAGTTCAAGCGCCTCGGTCACCCGCGGTATGACGGCCCCGTCCTTCTCGGGGCCCAGCGCCGTGCCCAGGGTGAGCATGCCGTGCAGGGCGCGCAGCCGGGCCAGCCACACCGGCCTCAGCGGCCAGCGGGACGCGGCGCCGGTAGCCAGTTCGATGCCCTCGGCGTAGCGCCCCCGGTGGAACAGGACGACGCCGACGAGCCAGGTCATCTCCCCGGCGCGGTCGGGATCGACGGTGCTGCCCAGGACGCGGGTGGCGATGGTCTCGCACTCCTCGAACCGGCCGCGCAGGTACGCGGCCATGGCGAGGACCGCCTCCAGGGGCTCGCGTCGCTCGTCGGTACGGTCCAGGTGTTCGGTGGCGTGCTTGAGGAGTTCGACGGCGAGCTGTGGGGCCCGGTGGAGCAGGGCGGTGCCCGAGGCCGCCAGCCAGGTCAGCGTCCACTCGTCCGGCTCGCTCCCCGCGCGGACCAGCTGCGCGGCGACGCGCTCGGGCGGCCGGCCCGCCTCGCCCAGCCGCTGCGCGATCTGCCGGTGCCGCAGCGCACGTACCGCGGGTGTCATCGACTCGTACAGCGCCTGCCGCAGCAACGGCGCGTGGAACTCCACCGTCGCGCCCTGCTCGTCGAGCACTCCGGTCTCCGCCGCCTCGCCCAGCGCCCCGGCGACCCGCTCCAGTGGCCAGTCGAGGACCGCGGCCAGCTCGCCCGGGTCGAACCCGGTGCCCAGCGCGCCGGCCGAGCGCAGCGCCTCCAAGGTGTCGTCGGAGAGATACCCGAGCCGGTCCGCGATCGCCGCGCTCAACGAGGTCGGCAACTGCGTCTCCGGGTCGGGTCCGGGGACGAGATGCGCGTGGCCCGCCCGCTCCTCGACGCGCCGCTCGCGCTGCAGCGCGGCCACCAACTCCCGTATGTGCAGGGCGTTTCCGCCGGTCTGCGCCACCAGGTCGCGCAGTCCGGCGGTGAGCGGAAGCCCCACGTACGCCTCCGCGAGCAGCAGGGACTCCTCCTCACTCAGGGGCCCCACCACCAGCTGGGTGGCCTCGCGGGTGGTGAAGGTCCGACGGAGCTGCTGGACGTGATCACGTTGAGAACCGGTCGTCAGCTCCCCCACCAGCAGCAACGGCAGCTGTTCCGTGAGGCGCATCAGCGCCCCGAGGACCATCAGGGACGCCTCGTCCGCCCATTGCAGGTCGCTCGCGACGAGCACCACCGGCCGCACCGCGCACGTCCGTTCCACGCGCGCCAACGCCTCCTGCACGCCCGCCGCCAACGGATTCCGCGCCCCGGCGCCCCACAACGAGTCGGGTTCCGGCGCGGGTTCGTCCCGGTCGACCGGCCGCAGCGCCTCCGCGATGAGCTGGAACGGCAGGTTCACGCAGAACGCGTCGGCGCTGCCCCGCAGCACGAACACCTCATCCGCGCCTACAGCCCGCACCGCCTCGCCGACGAGAGCGCTCTTCCCGATTCCGGGCGGCCCCTCGACCAGTACGCACCCTCCCGCACCGCGCTGCAGTGACCCCAAGTGCTCGTGCAGCACTGCCAGTTCGGCGGAGCGCCCCACCCAGCGGGGCGTGCCGATCGGAGCGAGGGGAGAGGTGACGGACCGCCGTTTTCCATCCATGCGGCAGAGGATAGGCCGCTCGATCCCCGCCCCTACCGGCTCCCGACCCACAACTGGCTTGATCGGACTGATCCTTCGCCCCTCCCTCGACGTAGACATCGGCAGAACAAGGACCGTTTCCGCCGATCCCCGTCGGAGGAGTCGTCCGCCCGGTCGCCCCTCACCCTTCAACCCACGTGACCGTTGCCAACCCCCGTCCCGCGCGTTCACCGTCACACCACCAAGCCGGCCACATCGACAAGGAGTCGTAGGAATGACCTGGTACCCGGGCCCCAGCCGGATCACCGTGATCGGCGTGGACGCCGACTGGCCTCAGCGCGCGGTGATCCTGCCCGCCGGAGGAGGTCGCCGGATCGTGATTCCCGGCGTCGTGGGCGAGTCCGTGGACATCGGCCCGGCGGGATGCCGCATGAATCTGGAGCATCAGTACCAGGGTTCCTGGCGGCCGAATGTCCGTACGCTACGGGGCCGTTGGGAGCGCCAGGGCGGCACCGACGTACAGGTGATCCGCAGCAAGGACCACGACTGGTCGCACGACCGCGTCGAGAACGACCTGGTCCTGCGCATCGAGCGGCTCGTCCAGGCCCCGGACACCGCGGCCGCCACCGCTCAGGCCCCGAGCGGGCTCCAGGACTCGGGTCGGGCGGCCGCGGCGATGCCGGAGAGGGCGCCGTCGGATCTCGGACGGATCAGCACCGTCTCGACGGACACCTCCGCCTTCTCCTCCCCCATGACCGCCCCGATGGCCGCCCCCGACGTCAGTGGCCGGGGCCGATCCGGACGCCCTGCCACCCCTGGACGAGACAGTTCTGGCTGAAGCGGTAGGTCCCGGCGATGTGGTTCAGCAGGTGCACGTGCTCGCCGAGCATCCGCTCCATGGCCGTCGCCGCGTCGTGCCAGGCCGTCTGCTTCTCCGTGTAGACCTGGGCGTCGTCACCGATCCAGGTCTTCTTCAGCTCACTGAGCTCCGCTTCCAGATTGCTCAGGGTCTGGGCGATGGCGTGCGTCTGGGCGATCAGGTCCTCGGCGGCATTGTCCATGTGGCTGTACACGACATGGATCTGACCGTCAGTCAGGTCGGGCGGCTCCGCGTAGGTGACCCAACTGCGCGTGGGAGTCAGCGGCGTGAGCGCCTCGACCGCGGTCTGCTGACCGAGGGGCACGAGTCGCTCGTGCGTCGTCAGCGGGTCGAGGGGCGCGAGCGCCTCGTGCGTCGTCAGCGGGGTGACGGGCGCGAGCGCCTCCTGCGTCGTCAGCCGGGCGACCGGCGTGCCGTCGGTGGGCGGTCCCACCCTGTAGAACTCCGCCATCGATGGCCTCCAGAGGTGTCGCGACCGTCCCACCCTCGCGCGGCCGCCTTGCGGAGACCTTGCGACCGGCGGCCCGGCGGCCCGGCGACCCCGCGACCTGGCGGCCCGGCGCGCCGGCCGACCCGGCGATCACCCGTGCCGGTGCGCCCGGGCCGCCGCCATCAGCCCGTCGAGGGTGTCCCTGGTCCGCACGAGGTCGGCTATGTGGGCGGAGAGCCGCTCCCGCTCCAGAGCCATCCGCTCCAGCGCGGCGTCGGAGTTCTCCTCGCTGGGCGCGTCGACGCAGGGCAGCAGCTCGACGATGGTGCGGCTGGACAGACCGGCGGCGTACAGCCGCTGGATGAACGCGACCCGCTCGACCTCGACGTCCGTGTAGTGCCGCTGCCCGCTGGCGCTGCGGGTACTGGCGAGGAGGCCTTGGTCCTCGTAATAGCGCACGGACCGGACACTCACCCCGGCCCGCGACGCGAGCTCACCGATCCGCACAAAGCCTCCCGACTGCGTTCCGCTGCGTTCCACTGTGTTCCGGCTCACAACAGCTTGCCTCTGACGTCAATGTCAGGTTTTAGCGTAACCGACATGACAACTCTCTTCACCAGCTTCCGACTCGGCGGCCTCACCCTCCCCAACCGCGTGGTCATGGCCCCGATGACCCGCGTCCGGGCGGCCGCCGGCGGCCTCGCGACCCCCTCCATGGCGGCCTACTACGCGCAGCGGGCCACGGCCGGGCTGATCGTGAGCGAGGGCGTGCAGCCGAGCGCCGTCGGGCAGTCCAACCCGGGTACGCCGGGGCTGCACACCGACGAGCAGGTCGAGGCATGGCGCCCCGTGACCGCCGCCGTCCACGCCAACGGCGGCCGGATCTTCGCCCAGCTCATGCACGGCGGCCGGGTCTCCCACCCCGACACGACCGGCCTGCGGCCCGTCGGGCCGTCGGCGGTCCCGGCGGTCGGCGACGTGTTCACCCCGTCCGGCCCCCAGCCCGCTCCGACGCCCCGCGCGCTGGACACCGCCGAAGTGCCCGAGCACGCCCGCTCCTACGGCCTGGCCGCCCGCCGCGCCGTCGACGCGGGGTTCGACGGTGTCGAACTGCACGGCGCCAACGGCTACCTGATCTCGCAGTTCCTCTCGTCCAACGCCAATCTGCGCACGGACCGCTACGGCGGCCCGGTCGAGCACCGGATCAGGTTCGCGGTCGAAGCGGCCGCGGCGGCCGTCGACGCCGTCGGAGGCGCCAGGACCGGCATCCGGCTCTCACCGGGCGGTACGTTCTGGGGCATCGAGGAGACCGACGTACGCGAGTTGTACACCGCGCTCCTGGCCGAACTGACCTCCCTGGACCTCGCGTACATCCACCTCGAGGCCACCGCGGACGAGGAGCTGCTGGTCGCCCTGCGGCGGGCGTGGCCGGGTGCGCTCGTCATGAACCCGGTGCTGCCGATGGGACCGAAGCAGACCGGCCGGGACGACGCCGACCACTGGCTCGGCCTGGGCGCCGACCTCATCAGCTTCGGCCGCGCGTACGTCGCCAACCCGGACCTGGTCGAGCGGCTGCGGGGCGGGCTGCCGATCGCACCGGCCGACGAGGCCACGTACTACCAGGGCGGCGACGCGGGCTACCTGACCTACCCGGCGTACCAGCACACGGCCTGACCCCGAGCGGCCGCGGGCTCAGCGCGCGCCCGTCATGGATCCCATGACGAGGACCGCGCGGCGCCTGGTCAGACCGCGGCTCAGGCTCGCCATCACACGGTTGCGCCGGCCGGAGACGACACTCGGCGGCGGCGTACGGCGGTCCAGGGCCCGCAGCGCCGTCGCCACGACCTCCTGCGGAGACTGCATCTTCGCGCCCCCGGCGGCGGCATCCGTGCCGGTGACTTCGAAGAACTCGGTGCTGGTCGCACCGGGCGACAGGGCGAGCACACGGAGCCCGGTGCCGCGGGACTCCTGCCACAGGGCCTCGGTGAAGCTCAGCACGAACGCCTTGGCCGCCGCGTAGACGGCCATGTTGGGGACGGGGAGATACGCGGCCATGCTGGCGACGTTGACGAGCACGCCGTCGCCGGCGCTCCGCAGCGGCCCGATGAACGCGCGGCTGATGTCGACGAGGCCGGCGATGTCGACGGCGATCTCCTCGCGCAGGCGCTGCGGGTCCTCGGTGTGGAACGGCCCGAAGGTGCCGAACCCGGCGTTGTTCACGACGCTCGTCACGGTCAGCCCGCGCCGGGCCACCTCCTCCGCGAGGGTCTCCCCCACGCCGGGCAGGCCGAGGTCGAGCGGTATCGCCGTGGCACGGACGCCGTGGGTCGCGGCCAGTTCGGCGGCCAGCTTCTCGAGCCGCTCCCGGCGCCGGGCGACGAGCACGACGTCCGAGCCGCGCGCGGCGATCTGCCGCGCGAACTCGGCACCGATGCCGGCGCTCGCGCCGGTGATCAGGGTGGTCTGGCGGCGGTAGTCGACGGCACTCATGGCTGCTCCCCAGGATCGATGGATCGATGACGCGGTGAACCCACTCCGGATGTCACTGTAGGTCGAAACTGTCACCGAGTGTCAATACGGTACGGGGTGACACCGGCTGGTAGGCTCCGTACTCATGAGCGACGACGACAAGACCGTCCGCGGTGGACTGCGGGCCCGCACCCGGCTGGCCGTGCAGGCCGAGATCGTCGCCACCGCGATGCGGCTGTTCCTGGAGCACGGCTTCGAGGCCACGACGATGGAGCAGATCGCGAACGAGATCGGCATCTCGCGGCGCTCGCTCTTCCGCTACTTCGGCACGAAGGAAGACATCGTGCTGGGCGACCACGCCGAGAGCGGCCGGTCCCTGCGGGCCCTGCTCGAGGCCCGCCCGGCGGAGGAGCCGCCGTGGGACGCGCTCCGGGCCGCCCTCAAGGAGCTCGTCGACACCCTGCCGTATTCCTCCGAGGACTTCCTCAGGATCACGACCATGCTCCACGCGTCCCCGTCGCTCCGGGGGCGTCAGCTGGAGAAGCGCCAACAGTGGGTCGACCTGCTCGCGCCGGACGTGACCCGGCGCCTGGGCGACCCGGCGGACCCGATGACGGAGTCACGCGCCCGCGCACTCGTCGCCTGCGCCCTGGCCTGCTCGGACGTCGCGCTGGAGACCTGGGTCCGCAGCGAGGGAACGGTCGACATGGTGCAGGTCTTCGACGAGGCGGTGGCGGCGGTACGCGGCTAGGGGGTGTCCGGGAATCCCACACGATCGACGCTCGTTCAGCCTCCAGGAGCGTCCGAACTCAGCGACCGGAGACAGAGCGTGCACAGCGACACGGAAACCATCCGCAGGATCCTCGACGAGCACGGCGACACCTGGGCCATCGTGGGGCTCTCCGCCAACGAGGAGCGCGCCGCCTACGGCGTCGCGGCCTTCCTGCAGCGGCACGGCAAGCGGATCGTGCCCGTACACCCCAAGGCCGAGACGGTCCACGGCGAACAGGGCTACGCCTCCCTGGACGCCATCCCCTTCGACGTCGACGTCGTGGACGTGTTCGTCAACAGCGCCCTCGCCGGCGCGGTGGCCGACGAAGCCGTCGCCAAGGGCGCCAAGGCCGTCTGGTTCCAACTCGGCGTCGTCGACGAAGCCGCCTACACCCGCACCCGCGCCGCAGGCCTCGACATGGTGATGGACCGCTGCCCGGCGATCGAGATCCCCCGCCTCGGCTGAGGGCACCTACGGGCCCGCCCCCGGCCTCACTCGACGCCCAGGCCCTCCAGGACGACCGCGCCCGGCAGTTCGGCGAACGTCTTGCCCGGGACGATGAGTTTGCCGCGGCGGCGGCCGCTGCCGATGAGGACCCAGGGGGTGTCGACGACCGTCGCGTCGACGAGGACGGGCCAGTCGGCCGGGAGGCCGATCGGGGTGATGCCGCCGTACTCCATGCCGCTCTCGCCCGTCGCGGTCTCCATCGGGGCGAACCGTGCCTTGCGGGAGCCCAGTTGGCGGCGGACCACGCCGTTGACGTCGATCCTGGTGTCCGACCGGACCACGCAGGCCGCCAGGGTCGTCTCCTCACCGCGCTTTCCGGCGACGATCACGCAGTTCGCGGACTGTTCGAGGAGTTCGCGGCCGTGGTTCTCGACGAAGACGGCCGTGTCGGCGATCTCCGGGTCGGTGTCGACGTACAGCAGCTGATCCGCCGGGACGGTGCCCTGCCAGGCGCGTACCGCCGCCGCGACCGGTTCCCTGAGCAGGTCCAGGCAGTCGGGGGCGGGAACGGCGTTGTCGAAGTCTCCGATGGGTGCGCGCATGGAGCCCAAGCTAACAGCGGCCGCACGGGCCGGTGTTCGGCGTCTCAGCGTACGGGCGGGATGGAGACGGCCATGGTCATCTCCACCCGCTCCGAGCCGTCGTTGCGGTACGCGTGCGGCACGTTGGCCTCGAAGACGGCGGAGGTGCCGGCCGGGATGCGGTGATCCTCGCCCTCGACCACGAGGGTGAGCTCGCCGGCCGAGACGTGCAGCAGCTCGGTCGTTCCGTCGGGGTGCGGGTCGGACGCGCTGCCGTCGCCCGGCATCAGCGTCCAGGCCCAGAGTTCGAGCGGGCCGCGCGCCTCGGTGCCGGCGAGCAGGGTGGTGTGGCTGCCGGTGGAGGTGGACCACATGCGGACGGCCTGGTCCGGCGGGACGAGGCGGACGTGCGGGCCCTGCTCGTAGTCGAGGAGCGTGGTGATCGAGACACCGAGCGCGTCCGCGAGCTTCACGGTGGTGCCGACGCTGGGGTTCGTACGGGCCTGCTCGATCTGGATGATCATGCCGCGACTGACACCGGCCCGGGCGGCCAGCGCGTCCAGCGTGAAACCGCGTTCATTGCGCCACCGCTTCAGATTCCGCGCGAGCGACTGCGTGAGCTGATCGAGGTCCGACACATTCCGTCCAATATTTTGGATGACATAGTCCAACAGACTGAACTACGGTGGGGTCTACCGCGGTGTACCAGCTGTCCACCGCACTGTACTGCGAGACCGCCCCTGCGAGGATCCATGACTGCCCTGTTCGCCCTGGCCACCGCCCTCCTCTGGGGCCTGGCCGACTTCGGCGGCGGGCTGCTCACCCGGCGCATGCCCGCCCTCACCGTGGTCGTGGCCTCGCAGACCGTCGCGGTCCTCGTCCTGGGCGCCATCGTGATCGCCACCGGCGCCTGGACCGAGGCCGGACCCCAGCTCTGGTACGCCGTCGCCGCGGGCGTGGTCGGACCGGTCGCGATGCTCTCCTTCTACAAGGCCCTCGCGCTCGGCCCGATGGGCGTGGTCTCCCCGCTCGGCTCGCTCGGTGTCGTCGTCCCCGTCTCGGTCGGCCTGCTCATCGGCGACCGGCCGGGGCTCCTCCAGTTCGCCGGGATCGGTGTGGCGATCATCGGCATCGTCCTCGCCGGCGGGCCCGAGCTGCGCGGGGCGCCCGTGCAGCGCCAGGCCGTGCTCCTCACCCTGGTCGCGGCCTTCGGCTTCGGCTCGGTCATGGCGCTCATCGCCGAGGCCTCCTCGACCCTGACCGGCCTCTTCCTCGCCCTGTTCGTCCAGCGGGTGACCAACGTGGCGGTGGGCGGCGGTGCGCTGTACGTCTCCGTGAAGCGGGGCGGGCGGGCCCTGCCCGAGGGCGGCGGGATGAAGGTCGTGTGGGCGGCCCTCCCGGCGCTCGCCTTCGTCGGCCTCGCGGACGTCGCCGCCAACGGTACGTACTCGATCGCGGCGCAGACCGGCCCGGTGACCGTCGCCGCCGTCCTCGCCAACCTCTACCCGGTCGTCACGGCCCTCGCGGCGCGCGGAGTGTTGAAGGAACGGTTGCGCGCGGTCCAGGCCGCGGGCGCGGGCCTTGCCCTGGTCGGCACGGTCCTCCTCGCGACGGGCTGATCGGCGCGACGGACTGATCGGCCGACCGTCCGCCGAAAAGCGGCTCAGCCCTCCGCGAGGTCCCATGCCGCGAGCGCGGCGAGCTGCTCGTGCGTCACTCCGTCCGGTACGGGCACGGGCGGCGGGGTCCGCAGCGGCGGCTGCCAGCCCTTCTCCGGGTCCCAGCTGCGCACCACCTTCGCCGGCGCGCCGGCCACCACCGAGTGGTCCGGCACCTCGCCCCGTACGACGGCACCCGCCGCGACCACCACGTTGCGGCCGAGCCGCGCGCCCGGCAGGATCACCGCGCCCGTGCCCAGCCAGCAGCCCGGACCGATCTCGACCGGCTCGGAGCGCGGCCACTGCCTGCCGACCGGCTCGTCGGGGTCGTCGTAACTGTGGTTGGTCGAGGTGATGTAGACGTACGGCCCGCAGTACGTGTCCGAGCCGATGGTCACCCGGGTGTCGGCGATGACGTGGCTGCCGCGGCCGAGGACGACGCCGTTCCCCAGGGTCAGCACCGTGTCGGGGCCCAGGTCGAGCCCGGGCAGCATGCCGGCGGTGAGGGTGACCTGCTCGGCGATGATGCAGCACTCGCCGATCTCGATCCACTGCTCGCCGAAGACGGTCCCCTGCGGGAACGCGAGCCGGGTGCCCGCCCCGAGGCGACGGAAGCGCAGCTTCCCGGGACGCTCGGCGGTCACGGAACCGGTCTCCTGCACCCAGCGCCACCCGCCCTGCACGGCCCGGGCGAGCACACGGCGCCGCCACGCGGTGAGAGAGGAGAACGTGTTTCTGTTCCTGGGCACCCGCACACGGTAGTCCGCACCGTCGTGGCTGATCAGTGGGGTGCCCTGTGATGTCCGTCATGGGTCGCGGCTAGGGTGCCGGGGAGGCGTGACGGAAGCACGAACGATCAGGAGCGAACGATGACCGAGGCGTTGATCAGGGGCGTGGGCGGCAAGGAGCCGCAGGTGGATCCGACCGCCTTCACCGCGCCGACCTCCGTGGTGCTCGGTGACGTCACGCTGGGCGCCCGTGCCAGCGTCTGGTACCACGCGGTGCTCCGGGCGGACTGCGGTCCCATCGCCGTCGGCGAGGACTCGAACATCCAGGACAACTGCACCGTCCACGTCGACCCGGGCTTCCCGGTCACGATCGGGGACCGGGTGACGGTCGGCCACAACGCGACCGTGCACGGCTGCGTGATCGAGGACGACGTGCTGGTCGGGATGGGCGCCACGGTGCTCAACGGGGCCCGGGTGGGCGCCGGTTCGCTCATCGCGGCGCAGGCGCTCGTCCCGCAGGGGATGGAGATCCCGCCGGGCTCGCTGGTGGCGGGCGTGCCGGCCAAGGTCAGGCGCCCGCTGACCGAGGAGGAGCAGGCGGGCATCCGCCTCAACGCGGAGATGTACCTCCACCTGGCCAAGGGCCACGCCGAGGCCTTCAAGGACTGAGAGCCCGGTACGCGACGGAGAGCCAGGCTCGCGCACACAGCCCGAGGGCGCGGCGGCCGTATGGCCACCGCTCCCTCGCGCGTACGTCTCGC
Organism: Streptomyces sp. NPDC001927; assembly: GCF_053594455.1. Classification (NCBI taxonomy): domain Bacteria; kingdom Bacillati; phylum Actinomycetota; class Actinomycetes; order Kitasatosporales; family Streptomycetaceae; genus Streptomyces; species Streptomyces sp. NPDC001927. Next base: position 620,382 of record NZ_JBSFEN010000003.1, read on the forward strand.
TGCCGGTGAGGCGCTGTCGATCAGCTCGCCGAGTCCGCCGCCACCGGGACCGGCGCCGCCTCCGGCTTCGTCTCGGCCTTCGCGGCCGCCTTCTTCGCCCGGTTCTTCAGGATCAGCATCGAGGAGACGCCGACCAGGACCGCGAGCACGAGCCCCAGCCACGAGAAGCGCTTGAGCCATGCCTCGGCGACGACGCCCACCGAGTAGATGACGGCCGTCGTGCCGCCCGCCCAGAGGATGCCGCCGAAGACGTTGGCGATGAGGAACTTCCAGTACGGCATGCGCAGCACACCCGCGAGCGGTCCGGCGAAGATCCGCAGCAGGGCGACGAAGCGGCCGAAGAAGACGGCCCACATGCCCCACTTCTCGAAGGAGCGCTCCGCGAGCGCGATATTGGCCTCGCTGAAGTGCTTGGGGAACTTCTTGCCCAGCCAGGCGAGCAGCGGACGCCCGCCCCTGCGGCCGATCGCGTAGCCGATCGAGTCGCCGATGATGGCCCCGGCGGTGGCGCAGGCGCCGAGGACGTACGGATTGATGTCACCGTGCTGGGAGGCGAGCAGGGCCGAGCTGACGAGGACGATCTCGCCGGGCAGCGGGATTCCCAGGCTCTCGAGCCCGATCACCACTCCCACCAGCGCGTAGATCGCCACCGCGGGGATCGTCTCCAGCCATTCCTGGACGTGCAACGCGGTTTCCTCCCGGGTCGTGGCGCGCGCCGCGTCGCGCGCGCCGGGGAAGCCTACCTGGTCAGGACAGACCGGCCCGCCGCCCGCCGGGCCCGTAAATGACTGGTCGGCCGTGACCTGGGCGCGCTACGCTCCGCCGCGATGACGACTCACACCGTTCAGTGTTGGGGGGTCCCGTCCGCGCAAGGTGAGTGCTGATGACCACTCACACCGCGTACGAGGATTCCCGCGCCTCCTTCCTTTCCTTCTGGCTGCGCGTCCGCGAGTTCGCCGTGCCGCCGTCCATGATCGAGACCGCGACCGCCCGCCGCCTTTCCGGGGACTGGGCCGGAGCCTGTGCCGCCGCACGCGTCGATGTCGACCTCGACCTGCGGTCCGTGACCCGGACCCATGGCCGGGACCTCACCGACCGGCTCCGGCTCGATCTCCGCCACCTGGCTCCCGACCTGCTGCGCTGGCACATGCCGAGGGTCGCTCCGCACGGGCTGCTGCGCCCGGGCCTGACGATCTCGCTGGCCCGGTACGCCCCGGCGGAGCCGACGGCGCGCGCGGGCCCGGTCCACCTCGTGGCCCGGACCCCGCCGGCGTGGGCGGAGGGCGGCCAGCGGATCAGCCTGGCGCTCTGGGACGGGACCTCTGACGGGTCCGCCAACGGGTCCGCCCACCGGTCCCTCCGTCAGGGCCCCGTCGGGCGCCACCCGCACCCGCGGCCAGGACGGCGGTTCCGCCTCGACCTGCACCGCCACCTGTGGGACGCGCGCAGGACCGACGAGCTGCGCCTGCGCTCGGGGGCCGACGCGCCGCCCTCGGGCGGGGCGGAGACGCCCGTACCGGAGGGGTACCTCTGTGCCGTCGACCGCTGGCCGGCCGAGGCGAGGCACGTGCTCCGGGCCGAGGGCAGGTCCGGCGGTCCGGTGACCGTACGCCTCGATTCGCGCCGCCGTCTCACGCTGGACGTGGACGTGGACCCCGAGGCTCGTGGGGATACGCGCAGCCCCGCGCAGCCGCTCGTCCTGCCGGACGCGGCGACCTGGGTGCTGCCCGATCTGGAGCTCCTCCGGGCGGGCGCGATCGAGGCCGGCCGGCTCCACCCGCTGGTCGCCTCCGCCCTCGTACCGGACCACGTTCCCGTCGCCCCCGCCCCCGCCGAGAAGCAGGCTGCCTCGGGTCCCCGTGTCGTGGAGTGCCGGGGCGACCGGCACCGGATCGCTCTGGTCGACGGCGTCCTGGCCGCGCTGGACCACGGCCCGGACGAGCTCGCGCGGGAGGAGCTGCTCGTCGCCCTGGGCGGCCCCCCGCTGCCCTGTCTGCGGGCGATCGACGAGGCGCACCGGCGCCCGGACTGCCTCACCGGCGTGAGCGAACGCCTCCAGCACGGGGACGTCGCCGGGGCGCTCGCCGTCGTCGAGGGCCTGGTCGGGCCCGGGGCGACCCTGCGCGGCGGACCACTGCGCGACGCCCTCGAAGAGGCGGCGCGGCGGCGGATCGCGTACGGGATGTTCCGCTCGGGCCTCGACGTACCCCCGCCCCACCGCGTCCTGCCCACCTCACGCCGTCCTCGCGACGCACGAACCCGCCCGCGCCTCGCGCACTGAAGCGCGCCACCGGGCCCCTTCTCGTTCCCACCACGACTTTCCCAGGTGATCACTCATGACTGCTCTGTCCACCATGCCCGCGTACACACCAGCCCCCGCCCCTACCGCCGCCCCCGCCTCCCCCAATTCCCCTCTCGAAGTCGCCGACGCGTTGCTGACGCTCCTCGGCGACACCACCACCGAACCCCGGCCCGACACCCAGCTGGAAGCCCTGACGCTGGCCGTGGCCGCCGACCTGCCCGTGATCCTGTGGGGTGAGCCCGGGATCGGGAAGACGGCGGCCCTGACCCGGCTGGCCGAGGAGCTCGACCTCCCCCTGACCACGGTGATCGCCAGCGTGCACGAGCCCTCGGACTTCTCGGGCCTGCCCGTCGTCGGCGACGACCCCGCCGTGCAGGGTGTCCCGATGGCCCCGCCGGACTGGGCCGTGCGGCTGGTCCGCGCCGGCCGGGGGCTGCTCTTCCTGGACGAACTGTCCACGGCGCCGCCGTCCGTGCAGGCCGCGCTGCTCCGGCTCGTCCTGGAGCGGCGGATCGGCGCCCTCCAACTGCCGCCCGGGGTACGGATCGTGGCCGCCGCCAACCCGAGGTCCTCGGCCGCCGACGGCTGGGAGCTGAGCCCGCCTCTGGCCAACCGGTTCGTCCACCTCCAGTGGGCCCACGACGGGGACGTCGTCGTCCGCGGCCTGGGCGGGACCTGGCCCCGGGCCACCCTGCCCCGTCTGGACCCCGGGAAGCTGCCCGAGGCCGTGGAGTTCGCCCGGCGCGCGGTCTGCGGGTTCCTGACCGTCCGTCCCGAGCTCGTGCACCGGCTGCCCAACAGCGAGACGCGGCGGGGCGGCCCCTGGCCCTCGCCCCGGAGCTGGGAGATGACCCTCCGGCTGATCGCCTTCGCGACCGCGGCCGGCTCCTCGCGCGACGTCCTGGCCCAACTGGTGCGGGGCGCCGTCGGCGACGGGCCCGGCCTCGAAGTGATGGCGAGCGTGGACCGGATGGACCTCCCGGACCCCGAGACCCTGCTCGCCGACCCCGGGGCCGCCGAGCTGCCCGAGCGCGGGGACCTGCGCCAGGCCGCCCTCGACGGAGTCGTGGCGGCGGTGCGCGGGCGCCCGGACGAGGCACGCTGGGACGCGGCCTGGGCGGTCCTGGTGCGGGCGCTGGAGACCGGGGCGCCGGACCTGGTGGTCGTACCGGCGACGACGCTCGCCTCGCTGCGGCAGGCGGACTGGACGGTTCCGGCGGCGATCGAGCAGCTCGCCGGCGTGGTCTCCCTCTCCCGGCGCGCCGACGACGCGGCGGCCCGCGCCGCCCAGGCGGCGCTGAAGCCGCGGGCCCGCCGATGACGGCGGGGACGCGCGGAGCGCGAGAGCCGGAGGCAGGGCCGGACCTCCGCCTCGACCTGGACTTCGACAAGCTCTACACCGCGCGGCTGCAGGCAGCCCGGGCCAGGCCGTACCTGGCGACGGCGCTGTTCGCCCTGCACACGGTCGAGTCGCGCCAGGTGCCCACGATGGCGGTCGACCGGTACTGGCGGTGCTACGTCTCCCCCGGGTTCGTGGACCGGACCCCGGTGGAGGAGCTGGCCGGGGTGTGGGTGCACGAGGTGTCGCACCTGCTGCGCGACCACCACGGGCGCGGCGACCGGCTCGCCCGGACGCGCGGACTGACCGGCCCCGCGGAGCGGCTGCGGATGAACATCGCGGCCGACATGGAGATCAACGACGACGCGTTCGGCGACGGCCTGGTGCGGCCGGAGGGCGCCGTCGTACCGGGCGACCTGCACCTCCCCGCGGGGGAGCTGATGGAGGACTACCTGCGTCAGTTCGGGCTCGGGCCCAGGACAGAGCACCTCGTCTGGCTGGACTGCGGCAGCGGTGCGGACGGCAGCGCACGGGAGTGGGACCTCGGCCCCGACGGCGCGGACGGTCTGAGCGAGCAGCAGCGGGACGCGGTGCGGTTCCGGGTGGCGCAGGCCATCTCGGGGCGGCCGGGGAGCGCCCCGCGGGGGTGGAAGCGGTGGGCGGAGGAGGCGTTCCATCCGCCGCAGCCGTGGCGGGAGTTGCTGGGCGCGGCGCTCCGCTCGGCAACCTCGGGACCCGGCGCGGGCGACGACTACAGCTACGGCCGTCCGTCCCGGCGCTCGACCGCGCTGCCCGGTGTCGTGCTGCCGAGCCTGCGGCGGAGGCCGCCGCGCGTCACCGTGGTCATCGACACCTCGGGCTCGGTCAGCGACGCGGAACTGGGCAGCGCGCTCCTGGAGGTCGCCGCCATCTCCCGTACCGTGGGCGGCCGTCGCGACCTCGTCTCGGTCGTGTCGTGCGACGCGGCGGCCCGGGTCGCGGACCCGATCTGCCAGGCGGAGGGCATCCCGTTGATCGGCGGCGGGGGTACGGATCTGCGCGCGGGCTTCACGACGGCCCTGCGCGGCCGTCCGCGCCCCGATGTGATCGTGGCCCTGACCGACGGCCAGACCCCGTGGCCCAGCGCGCCACCGCCCTGCCGGACGGTGGTGGGCCTCTTCCCCCGTGCCAGGCGCCCCCGCTACAACGAGGACAACCCGGAGTACGTCCCGGACACACCACCGGACTGGGCACGCGTGGTGGTCATCGACGGATGAGACGGGTGAGGGGCGGTGCGGGCGTCATGAGGAGCGGTACGGAGGCGGCAGCCGGGCCGCCGCTTCCGTACCCCCATACCCCTTATAGGAGCTACTTCCCCTGGCCGTTCGGCCGCAGCGTCCAGACGACCGTCATCTCGCCGGTCACCGCGCCGTCCTCGCGGGTGATCGCGATGTGGACGGGGAACTCCGGGCGCTCGCCGGCGTCCAGTTCGGCGACGACCTCGGCGGCCGGGCGGCCCAGGGTGGCGGTGGCCGTGACGACGCCCATGGCCAGCTTCTTGTAGCCGATCTCGGCGGTCACGGCGAGCGGCACCGCGCGGTTCAGCTGGTCGCCGAAGGCGGCCAGGACGATCGCGCCGCTCGCCGACTCGGCCAGCGTGAACATGGCTCCGGCGTGCGGGCCGCCGACGTGGTTGTGGTAGTCGGCCTGGTCCGGCAGGCGGACGACGGCACGCTCGGAAGTGGTCTCCAGGAACTCGAGGTTGAGGGTCCTGGCCATGGGAACCGTGGCGGCGAGCATCTCGCCGACGGACATCTGGTCTGCGCTCATGGCGCGATGTTACCCGCGAGTAGCACGGATGGCCATCCCCCTCCCCACCCGCCCGCACGGGGGCGGACGTAGCAGGGTTCGCGCCACACCTCTATGGTTACTGGCCATGTGGCCAGGACAGCAGCCGCCCGGGGGCGAGCAGAACCCGCAGGACCAGAGTCAGAACCCCTACCAGCAGTCGGGGTACCAGCAGCCGAACCCGTACCAACAGCCGGGCTATCAGCAGCAACAGCCCGGATACCCGCAGCAGCCGCCCACGCAGCCGGGTTTCCCGCAGCAGCCCGCGCAGCCCGGCTACCCGCAGCCCAACCCGTACCAGCAGCCGACCGTGCCGCAGTACGCGGTGCCCGGAGCGCCGCAGGGCGGACCCGGTGGGCCCGGCGACGGCAAGAAGAAGCAGACGACCCTGATCGCCATCGTCGCCGCGACCGCCGTCGTCGTCGCGGCCGGCGTCACGGGGTTCCTCGTCCTCGGCAAGGACGACGACAAGAACACGAACGCGGGCGGCGACCCGAAGGGCTCCGCGTCCGCCCCCGCCACCCCCACCGGCCCCGCGCCGACCTCCTCCTCCCTCGACAACCCGCGCGACGACGCCGACCTGCAGCCGACCATCCCCGGCTGGAAGGTCGTCCACAATCCGAAGTACGGCACGCTCTTCGACGTACCCCCGGACTGGGAGCTCCTGAAGCCCGGCAGCGTCACGTTCTTCGAGGACGAGAAGAAGGGTGACGGCACCCCGGTCGTCACGATGTCGGCTCCGGTGCGCTACAAGAGCAAGTGGTGCACGTTCGACACCAACAAGGACGGCTCCAAGGAGAGCTGGGGCCTGAGCAGCGCCGGCACCAAGGGCGGCCAGGGCGCCAAGAACACCGACGAGGCGGCGTTCAACGAGGCCGGCAACTGGGTGTGGGCGGGCTACGCGCAGCACATGCCCAAGGGCACCATCAAGATCACCAAGGCCGTGCCGTACACGACCACGTCCGGTCTGACCGGCAGCGTCGCGACGGCCACCGCCCCGGGGATCAAGAAGCGGAACCCGTGCGAAGGGGACGGCAAGTCCATCGCCTTCTCCTTCAAGAACGCCAAGGGCGACTTCTCGTCGTTCGTGCTCTACGGCGCCGACGGGGTCAAGGACGAGCTGGCGGACGCCACGATCCAGAAGATCCTGGCGACCGTACGGCTGGCCCCGGCGTCTTCCTGACGCAAGTCGGACCTGACGCAAAACGGTCCCGACGTACATCGGCCTCGACGCAAGTCGTCCCGACGTACGTCGGTCCTGACGTAAATCGGTTTGGCAGGGGGCGGCGGCTACGGGGATAGTCCCGGGGTGAGAAAACCCGCCGCCTCCCCCCGCACCCCGCTCCTCTCCCGCCGCCCCGACTGGGCCGGCCGCAACTACGTCCTGCTGACCGCCGCCGCGATCGTCACCAACCTCGGCACCCACGGCGCCCTGATCGCGGCGGCGTTCGCGGTGATCCAGTCCGGCGGTGACGGCGGCGACGTGGGCCTGGTGGCGGCGGCCCGCACCCTCCCGCTCGTCCTCTTCCTGCTGATCGGCGGCGCGGTCGCCGACCGGATACCCCGGCACCGCGTCATGGTCGCCGCCAACGCGCTGAACTGCGTCTCGCAGGCCGTCTTCGCCGTCCTCGTCCTCGCGGGCGACCCGCAGCTCTGGCAGATGATGCTGCTCACCGCGCTGTGCGGAACGGGCCAGGCCTTCTTCAGCCCGGCCGCCGAGGGCATGTTGATGTCCAGCGTCAGCGGGGAGCAGGCCGGCCGCGCCTTCGCCCTCTTCCGGATGGCGATGCACGGCGCCGGCATCGGCGGAGCCGCGCTCGGCGGCGCGATGATCGCCGCCGTCGGCCCCGGCTGGGTCCTCGCCATCGACGCGGCCGCCTTCGCCGTCGCCGGCGGGTTCCGCGCCTTCCTCGACGTCAGCCACATCGCCGAGCGCAAGCCGGGCGGCGGACTGCTCGCCGATCTGCGCGAGGGCTGGCAGGAGGTCGTCGGCCGGCCGTGGCTCTGGTCGATCGTGGCCCAGTTCGCCGTCGTCGTGGCGCTCGTCGGCGCGGCCGAGTCGGTGTACGGACCGCTGGTCGCCCGGGACGAACTCGGCGGGGCCCGGCCGTGGGGGCTCGCGCTCGCCGCGTTCGGCGTGGGCACGCTCTCCGGGGCGTTCCTGATGATGCGCTGGAAGCCGCGCCGGATGCTGCTCGTGGGCACCCTGGGCGTCTTCCCCCTGGCCCTGCCGTCGGCGGCGCTCGCGGTGCCGCTCGACGTCGTCGGGCTCTCGGTGGCCATGTTCGTGAGCGGGGTGGCCATCGAGGTGTTCGGCGTGGCGTGGATGACCACGCTGCACCAGGAGATCCCGGAGGAGAAGTTGTCCCGGGTCTCCGCGTACGACTGGTTCGGCTCGACGGCGATGCTCCCGCTCTCCACGGCGCTCGCGGGCCCGGCGGAGAGCCTCTTCGGCCGGAGTCAGGCGCTGTGGGGTTCGGCGGTGCTGATCGTGGTGGTCACGGCGCTCGTGCTGCTCGTCCCCGACGTAAGGAATCTGACGCGCCGTACGCATGCGAAGGAGCTCACGCGCGGCCCCGGCCCCGGTGCACCGACGGCCGCCGACCAGGGCGCCGTCAGCCCACGCTGAACGCCCCGTCCGGCGGTACGGGAGAGGGCACCGCGTCCGCGTCGCCCACCGGGCGTGCGTCGCCGGTGAAGCGCGCGAGGCTCTCGCCGTACTCCACGCGCGCGGGGAAGGCGTCCGACGCCGTGCGGCGGGCCAGGAAGGCCGTGTCGATGTCTCCGTCGGAGGCGACGAGGACGGCGTTGCCGAAGCGGCGGCCGCGCAGTACGGGCGGTTCGGCGATCAGGGCGAGGTCGGTGAAGACGGCGGCGAAGGTGGCCAGTTGGGAGCGGAGGAAGGCGAACGGCGCCCCGTCGGCCAGGTTGGCGGCGTAGAGCCCGCCCGGCCGCAGCACCCGCCGGGCCTCGCGCGCGTACTCCACCGAGGTCAGGTGCGCGGGGACCCGCGAGCCGCCGAAGACGTCGGCGACGAGCACGTCCACGGACGCCGTGGGGGCCTTGCCGAGCCAGTCCCGGGCGTCGGCCCCGTGCACGGCGACCCCGGAGCCCTCGGGCAGCGGAAGGTGCTCGGCGACGAGGTCGAGCAGCCCCAGGTCGGCCTCCACCACGTCCTGGCGTGAGCCGGGGCGAGTGGTGGCGACGTAGCGGGGCAGGGTGAGCGCGCCGCCGCCGAGGTGGAGAACGGAGAGGGCGGCGCCGTCGTCGGCGGCGCTGTCGAGGACGTGGGCGAGGCGGCGCGCGTACTCGAATTCGAGGTGCGTGGGCTCGTCCAGGTCGACGTACGACTGCGGTGCGCCGTCGACGGTGAGCAGCCAGGCCCGCTCCCGGTCGATGTCCGGCATGAGCCGGGCGGTGCCCCCGTCGACCTCGCGCACGACGGGAATCTGCTCGTTGACCTCGTTCACACCCTCATTGTGCCTGCGGCCCCGGCCGACGGTCGGCCCGCACTCCGTGGGGTACGGAATGCGGGCCTCCCGTCCGCACGGCGGTCGGGGTCAGGCGACGGTCGTGACCGTCCCCGCGCCGACCGTGCGGCCGCCCTCGCGGATCGCGAAGCCGAGACCCGGCTCCAGCGGTACGTCACGGCCCAGTTCGACGGTCATGGTGACCGTGTCGCCGGGGCGCGCGATCGCCGCCTCGCCGAGGTCGACGTCGCCGACGACGTCCGCGGTCCTGATGTAGAACTGCGGGCGGTAGCCGGTGGAGACGGGGGTGGTACGACCGCCCTCCGCGCCCGACAGGACGTACACCTGCGCCGTGAACCGCCGCCGCGGTACGACACTCCCCGGCGCCGCCACGACGTGCCCGCGACGGACCGCGTCGCGCGGGACGCCGCGCAGCAGCAGCGCCACGTTGTCGCCCGCCTCGGCGGACTCCATGGGCTTGCCGAAGGTCTCGACGCCGGTCACGACCGTCTCGGTCTCCGCACCGAGGACCTCGACCCGGTCGCCGACCCGTACCGTGCCCCGCTCGATCGCGCCCGTCACGACGGTCCCGCGCCCGGTGATGGTGAGCACGTTCTCGACGGACATCAGGAACGGCGCGTCCACGTAGCGCACCGGCATCGGCACGTACGTGTCCACGGCGTCCAGGAGCGCCTCGATCGCGCCGGACCAGCGCGGGTCGCCCTCCAGGGCCTTGAGCCCGGAGACCCGGACGACGGGCACGCTGTCGCCGGCGTAGCCGTGCGCGGTCAGCAACTCCCGTACCTCCAGCTCGACCAGGTCGGTCAGTTCGTCGTCCCCCGCGTCGGCCTTGTTGAGCGCGACGACGATGTGGTCGACGCCGACCTGGCGGGCCAGGAGCACGTGCTCGGCGGTCTGCGGCATGATCCCGTCGAGCGCGGAGACGACGAGGATCGCCCCGTCGAGCTGGGCGGCGCCGGTGACCATGTTCTTGACGTAGTCGGCGTGGCCGGGCATGTCGACATGGGCGTAGTGCCGGGTGTCGGTCTCGTACTCGACGTGCGCGATGTTGATGGTGATGCCGCGCTGGGCCTCCTCGGGCGCGCGGTCGATGCGGTCGAAGGGCACGAAGGTGCCGGTCCCGCGCTCGCTGAGGACCTTGGTGATGGCGGCGGTGAGGGTGGTCTTGCCGTGGTCGACGTGGCCCATGGTGCCGATGTTCAGGTGCGGCTTGGTGCGCACGTACGCCGTCTTGGACATGGTTCGCTCGTTCCTTGAGCTCGAAGCGTGTGAGGGGACCCCGGGACCGAACCGACCCTCCCCCTACGGGGTCCGCCGGACGATCCGGGGAGGGTCAGCTTCGGACGCCGTCGAGTGCGACGACGGCGAGGAACGTGGAATCCACGACGGCAGCCTTCGGCGCGGCCGCGACTGCGGGCCGTGCTGCGAGGAAGGCGTACCGGAACATGCCCCCGATCATCGCGGGGCGAGCGCGCTACGTCGAACGATTTTCCACCGAGCGGCTGTTGAGCAGCATCAGAGGTGCTTGAGCGCCTCGCGCACCGAGAGCGGGGCGAGGCGGGTGCGGTGCGTCTCGACGAAGGCGCGGACCTCGTCGGGGTCCGTCTTGGCGTACTCGCGCAGGGCCCAGCCGATCGCCTTGCGGAGGAAGAAGTCCGTGTCCCCTGCGCGGCGCAGGCAGTAGGCGAAGAGCCGCTCGGAGTCGGTGGCGTCCTTGAAGCGCAGTTGGTGCAGGAGCGCGGTCCGCGCGATCCAGAGGTCGTCGTCCTCGATCCACTCGTCCATGCGCGCGGCGAGCGCCGGATCGGCGGCGACGAGCCCGCCGACGACATGGGCGGCGAGGTGGTCGACGGTGTCCCACCAGGAGTCGGTGGTGATCAGCCGACGGGCGACGGGCAGGAAGCCGGACGAGCAGCGCCGGACGTGGCGGCGGAGGTAGTCGACGGCGAAGTAGTGGTACTCGCGCTCGGGGAGGGCGAAACAGCGCAGGGCGACGGCCGCGCAGTCGGCCTCGTCGGGGCGCGGGGTGCCGTCCAGGACCGTACGGGACAGCACGCGCCGCTCGGGGGTGCGGATGCCGAGGAAGGGGGCGACGCCCTTCATGTACGCGACCATCTCCTGGGCCCGGAACGGGTCGCCCGCGGCCGGGTAGACCTCGGTGAGGCGCGCGAGCAGGGTGTCGGCGAGGGCGCTGGCGGGGACGGCGGGCGGCGCGGACGTCATGGGGGTCACAGTACGGCCGGCCACAGGACGGGCGATCACGGTACGGCCGATCACCGCACGTGCGGTCGGTCACCGTTCATCGGATGGCAGTACGCACCGTTCATCGGATGGCAGTACGGAGGATGACGGACATTACGGCGATCACACGGGTACGTCGGTTACTCTCCCCGGATGCTCGACCCCGTCACCCGACCGCCGGGCTCCCTCGCGCTCCGCTGCTCCCGGGCCATGCTGTCGCCCTGGTCGCGCCTCTCCCTGCTCGCCGCGCTCCTCCTCGCCGCGGCGACGACCGTCCTGCTCTACGAGCCACAGCGGCTGCTCGCCGAGGGCTGGCCGGCGCAGTCGAGCGGTGCGGGCGCGGTGCTCCTGTTCGGTCTGGCGTACGGGGTGTGCACGGCGGCCTTCGTGCCGCGGCCGATCCTGAACCTGGCCGCGGGCGCGCTCTTCGGTACGCAGGCGGGGCTCGTGGCGGCGCTGGCCGGGACGGTCCTGGGCGCGGGGATCGCGTTCACCCTCGGGCGGCTGCTCGGTCAGGACGCGCTGCGGCCGCTGCTCCGGGGGCGCTGGCTGACGGCGGCGGACGGGCAGCTGAGCCGGCACGGGTTCCGCTCGATCCTGGCGATCCGGCTCTTCCCGGGGGTCCCGTTCGCGGCGGCCAACTACTGCGCGGCGGTCTCCCGCATGGGGTACGCGCCGTTCCTGCTCGCGACGGGGCTCGGCTCGATCCCGAACACGGCGGCGTACGTGGTGGCGGGCAGCGAGGCCGGGTCGCCGACCTCGCCCGCGTTCCTGATCTCGATGGGCTTCATCGTGCTCTCGGGCCTCGCGGCGGCGGTCGTGGCCTGGCGCAAGCGCCACGGCCTGCGCGCCCGGGCGACGGCGACGGCGACGGCGACGGGACCATCGACGCCGGAGCCGGTCGAGGCGCGCCCGCTGGAGACGACGGGCGCGGGGGACCCCCGCTAGCGCGGACGACCGCCGCGACGGACCGGCGCGTACCTCAGAGCGCCGCGACGATCATCGCGTTCGCGTGCGGGGACGAGGCCGACCCCGCGAGCCTGACCCACCATGTGCGGTCGGCCGACTGGACGACGACGGGACCCGGGGAGACGGCGGCCCCCGCGGAGTCCTGCGACCCCAGACCCTCGGGCGGGGCCTTCATCTGAGGACGGTACGCTGCGCAACGACCGGCGGTTGATCTCCGATCCGAGACGCGACCGCCTTTTCTGACGGCACGAGCACATTCGGGACGGCCCTAGCCCCATGAGTTGGTTCGAATCATTCATCCTCGGACTCGTCCAGGGGCTGACGGAGTTCCTTCCCATCTCCTCCAGCGCGCACCTCCGCCTCACCGCCGCCTTCGCCGGCTGGGAGGACCCGGGCGCCGCCTTCACGGCGATCACCCAGATCGGTACCGAGGCGGCCGTCCTCATCTACTTCCGCAAGGACATCGCGCGGATCGTCTCCGCCTGGTTCCGCTCGCTGCGCGACAAGTCGATGCGGAGCGACCACGACGCCCAGATGGGCTGGCTCGTGATCGTCGGCTCGATCCCGATCGGTGTGCTCGGCGTGACGCTGAAGGACCACATCGAGGGCCCCTTCCGTGACCTGCGGCTGATCGCGACCACGCTGATCGTGATGGGCATCGTCCTCGGCATCGCCGACCGGCTCGCCGCCCGCGACGAGGCCGGCGGCCGGCACCGCGTCGTCCGCGAGCGCAAGACGCTCAAGGACCTCGGCGTGCGGGACGGCCTGATCTTCGGCATCTGCCAGGCGATGGCCCTGATCCCGGGCGTCTCCCGCTCGGGCGCGACGATCTCCGGCGGTCTGCTCATGGGGTACACCCGTGAGGCGGCGGCCCGGTACTCCTTCCTGCTCGCCATCCCCGCCGTACTGGCCTCCGGCCTCTTCGAGCTGAAGGACGCGACCGAGGGCGGGCACGTCTCCTGGGGCCCGACGGTCTTCGCCACGATCATCGCGTTCGGCGTCGGCTACGCCGTCATCGCCTGGTTCATGAAGTTCATCACCACCAAGAGCTTCATGCCCTTCGTGATCTACCGGATCCTGCTCGGCATCCTGCTCTTCATCCTGGTCGGCACGGACGTCCTCAGCCCCCACGCGGGCGAGTCCGGGAGCTGACCCCGCACCGCTCCGTACCGCTCTCCGCGCCGCCCGCCGCCGGGCGATCTTCGGGCGCGCACCGCACCCTGGAACCATGGCCTGGCAAGCACCCATCGTCGTGCACCGCCCGTCCCCCGACGGCGGGCGGCGCGTCACCGTCCGCGGACAGATCGTGGGCCTGGCGCACAACGACACCGACCTCGTCGAGTTCCTGCGCAGAGCGGGCCTCGAGGACGCCGACATGATCCTCGACGACCCCCACCTGGTGGAATGGCGCGGCGGCCGCCCCCACCTCTGGGAGGCGGCCTAGGGCGCGGCGCCAAAAGATCCCGCGGCGCGCGCAGGGCTCTTGGCGGGGGCCGCTTGCTGCCGGAGACTGAAGCGATGACGCAGCGCGTGGATCTCGCGACCGTGATGGACCGGATGGCCATCGACGACCTTGTCACCGGGTACGCGGTGGCCGTGGACGACTCCGACTGGGCGGGCTACCGGGCGCTGTTCACCCGTGACGGCCGCGCCGACTACCGGGGTTCCGGCGGGGTCGAGGGGCCGGCCGACGAGATCGCCGACTGGCTCGCCGAGACGATGCGGCTCTTCCCGGTGCGCCAGCACCTCATCGTGAACCGGCGCGTCCGCATCCAGGACCTCGGCGGCTACCCCGGCGACAGCGCGGACGTGCGCGCCGACTACGTGAACCCGATGCGGTTCGAGTCCGGGGAGGACTTCGTCTGCGGCGGCCGCTACGCGTTCTCCCTGGCCCGCACCGACGCCGGCTGGCGGCTGCGCTCCGTGGTCGTCGAGGAGAAGTGGCGCCGCCTCTAGCGCCCGTAAGACCGCTCGTACGGTCGTGGCGGGCACGGCCGCGGCCGTCGTACGGCGCACACTGGAGGCGACACCTGGAGGCGACGCGGCATGCGGAATCCGTTCGGCCGTCGCGGTGGGAGCGGTACCGACGCCGCGCACCCCACCGCGGCGACGCCCCACCGGGCCGCACGCGCCGTGGTCGCGGTCGTGTCCGGTGCGCTGCCCGCGCTGGCGTTCCCCGCGCCCGCCCTCTGGTGGTTCGCGTACGTCGCGCTCGTCCCCTGGATGCTGCTGCTCCGCACCGCGCCCACCGCGCGCCGCGCGGGCCTGGAGGGCTGGCTGGGCGGGGTCGGCTTCATGCTGGCCGTGCACCAGTGGCTCATGCCGAGCCTGCACGTGTTCATCCTGGTCGTCGCCGCTCTGCTCGGGCTGTTGTGGCTGCCCTGGGGCTGGCTGGTGCGGGCGATGCTCGCGGACGGACCGTCAGGAGCGCGCGCGGCGGCCGCCCTTGTCGTCGTCCCGTCGGGATGGCTGCTCATCGAGCTCGTCCGCTCCTGGGAGGGCCTCGGCGGCCCCTGGGGGCTCCTCGGCGCCAGCCAGTGGCAGGTGGCCCCGGCGCTGCGGCTCGCCTCCGTCGGCGGGGTCTGGCTGGTGTCCCTGCTGGTGGTGGCGGTCAACACCGCCGTGGCCCTCCTTGTGGTGTCCTCCGCCGCCGCACGGATGACGGCGCTGGTCGGTCTCGTGGCGTGCGCCCTGGTGGTGGGCACGGTCTGGTGGGGTGTCGCCCCACCCCGCGAGCGCGGCACGGCACGGATCGGCGTCGTCCAGCCCGGGGTGTACGACGGACCGGGCGGCGCGGAGCGGCGGTTCGCCCGCGGCGAGGAGCTGACGAGGGAACTGGCCGGCCAGAACCTGGACCTGGTGGTGTGGGGCGAGAGCAGCGTCGGCTCCGATCTGACCGCCCGCCCCGACTACGCGGAGCGGCTGACCGCTCTCTCCCGGGCCGTGGACGCGCCGATCCTCGTCAACGTGGACGCCCGGCGCTCCGACCGGCCGGGCATCTTCAAGAGCAGTGTGCTCATCGGGGCCCAGGGGCCGACCGGCGACCGGTACGACAAGATGCGGCTCGTGCCGTTCGGCGAGTACATCCCCGCCCGCCCGCTCCTCGGCTGGGTGACGTCGGTGGGCAAGGCGGCGAACGAGGACCGGCGGCGCGGCACGGAGCCGGTGGTGATGACGGTGCCGGCCGAGGGCGACCGCCCGGCGCTGCGGATCGGTCCGCTGGTCTGCTTCGAGTCCGCGTTCCCCGACATGAGCCGCCGGCTCACCCGCGACGGCGCCGCGCTGCTCATCGCCCAGTCGGCGACCTCGACCTTCCAGGACAGCTGGGCGCCCGCGCAGCACGCCTCGCTCGCGGCTCTGCGCGCGGCGGAGACCGGCCGCCCGATGGTGCACGCGACGCTGACCGGCATCAGCGCCGCGTACGCCCCGGACGGGCGCCGGGTCGGTACGCCGCTGGGCACCGACCGGAGCGCGGCGACCGTCTACGCCGTACCGCTCTCGCAGACCACCACGGGGTACGTCCGGTACGGCGACTGGCCGTTGTACCTCGCCCTGACGGTCCTGGCCGCGCTCTGCGCCGCCGAGGGCATGGGGGCGCTCAGGAGGCCTGAGTCAGAGCTTCGCGCACCACGCGCTCGCACAGCTCGTGGGTCTGGAGGGCGTCCCGGGCGCTGAGCGTGCGGCCGTCCCGTACGGCGTCGAGGAAGCCGAGGACGGCCTGCTCGATACCGCGCTGGCGGGCCACCGGCACCCAGTCCCCGCGCCGGCGGACCGTCGGCTGGCCCTTGTGGTCCACGATGTCGGCCAGGTTGAGGATCTGACGCTTCGTGTCCTGGCCGGAGACCTCGAGGATCTCCTCGGTGGAGCCGTTCATCCGGTTCATCATGCCGAGGGCGGTGAACCCGTCGCCGGAGAGCTGGAGCACGACGTGGTGCATGAGCCCGTCGCGGATCCGGGTTCGTACGTCGATGTGCTCGACCTCGCCGGGGAGCAGGAAGCGCAGGGTGTCGACGACGTGGATGAAGTCGTCCAGGACGAGGGTGCGCGGGTCCTCGGGCAGCCCGACGCGGTTCTTCTGCATGAGGATCAGCTCGCGCGGGTGGTCCAGGCACTGGGCGTAGCCGGGGGCGAGCCTGCGGTTGAAGCCGACGGCCAGGCTCACCCCGCGCGCCTCGGCGAGCTCCACGAGCCGCTCGGAGTCGGCGTATTCGTACGCCAGCGGCTTGTCGACGTACGTCGGTACGCCGGCCTCCAGGAGCCGGGTGGCGATCTCGGGGTGCACGGCGGTCGGCGCGTGCACGAAGGCCGCGTCGAGCCCGGCGGCGAGCAGCGAGTCGAGGTCCTCGTGGCGCCGGCCGCCCGGCACGTGGTGGACCTCGGCGACCCGGTCCAGGGTCGCCTTCGTCCGGGTCTGCAGATGGAGTTCGACGCCGGGGAGGGCGGCCAGGACCGGGAGATAGGCCTTCTGCGCGATGTCGCCGAGTCCGATGCAGCCGACCTTCACGGGGTCTCCCTTGCGCGTGACGAGGTGTACGCGACGGCACCCGCCGTGCCGTTCGCGCTGGTCAGCTTACGCGGGGGCGATCACCCACGACGGGCGGGCGCCAGTCGGCGATGCCGTCGAAGCCGCGCAGCACGAGGCCGGGGCCGAAGCGCGAGACCGCCGCGATGAGCGCGTCGCGCGCGGCGACGGCGGGCCGGGCCGAGAGCAGCGTGAGCCGGCCGGTGCGGGCGGCCTTGCGGACGATGGCGGTGGTGCGCGGCAGCCGGTCGGCGGTGTACGCGGCGAGGGCGCCGCTCGGCGCGAGCCCCAGGACCGCGTGGTGGGCCAGGACGACGGCGTCCTCGATGGCCTGGTTGCCGCCCTGGCCGAGGGTGGGCTGCATCGCGTGGGCGGCGTCGCCGAGCAGGGCCACGCGGCCGTGGTGGAAGGCGGGCAGGGGGTCCGGCATGTGGTGGACGTCGTGGCGCAGGACGCCGTCGGGGGCGACGGAGGCGAGGATCTCGGGGACCGGGTGGTGCCAGCCGCCGAAGAGCCTGCGGAGTTCCGCCCGCTCGTCGTCGGGGGCCTGGGCGCCCGCGGGGGCGGCGGCCATGGCGTACGCGTAGACGCGGCCGTCCTTGAGCGGCTGGGTGCCCCAGAGGCGACCCCGGCCCCAGGTCTCGTGCGGGGCGAACGGGCTGTCGAGGGCGGGCACGACGACGCGCCAGGTCGTGAAGCCGGAGTACCTCGGTCCGGGGTGGTCGGGGAACAGGGCGCTCCGTACGGTCGAGCGGATGCCGTCGGCGCCGACGACCAGCTCGGCCTCGATGTCCCCGTCCGGGGTGCGGACGAGGGCGGGCCGGGTGTCGCCGCCGGGGTCGGCGACAGAGGCGGGCGCGCCGGTCCTGACGACGCCGTCGGGGAGGGCGCCGAGGAGGATCCCGACGAGTGTGGCGCGGTGCAATGCGACCAGCGGCCCGCCGAAGCGCTCGGCGGCGGCCCGGGCGCTGGTACGGGCGAGCCAGCGGCCGCCGGGCGCGCGCATTCCGCCGTCGCCCTGCCAGGCCGAGAGCGCGCGGACCTCGTCGCCGAGGGCGATGACGTCCAGAGCGCGCAGGGCATTGGGGGCGAGGCCGATACCGGCCCCGACCGGGGTGAGCGCGGCGGCCCGCTCCAGGACGGTGACGTCCCAGCCGCTCCGATGGAGGGCGACGGCGGCCGTGAGCCCTCCGACGCCTGCTCCGATCACGACGGCACGCTGCTGTTCCATGGCTTCCCCCTCGACGGCCACACTCGGCAACTACAGCTGTAGTTGCCGTCGCGAGGACGGTACTACAGCTGTAGTAAACGCGGTAGAGGTGGATAGGTTGTCCCCATGACCGCCCGCACCTCCGCGCCCGCCCTGGACTCCCCCGCCCCTGCCGTCTCCCGGCCCACCCTCATCGGTGACGCCGCGCTCGCCCTCCTCGTCGAGCGGGGGATGCGGGGGCTGACCCATCGCGCCGTGGACGAGCGCGCCGGGCTGCCCCAGGGGTCGACGTCGAACCACGCCCGCACCCGGCAGGCGCTGCTCGAAACGGCCGTCCGCAGGCAGGTCGAGCTGGAGTCGTCGGTGCTCACCCTGGACGAGCTGCCGGGACCCGACGCCGGGCCCGACGCCCTGGTGGACGCCCTGTCCCTGGCCCTGCACCGGTACCTCACCGACCACCGGGCGCTCCTCGTCTCGCGCTACGAGCTCGCCCTGGAGGCCACCCGCCGCCCCGAGCTCCGCGCCTTCTTCGACGCGGCGGGCTCGGCGAACTTCGACCGGCCGCTGATCGCGATGATGACGGCCGCCGGATCGGCGGCCCCGGCGCGGCACGCCCTGTCCCTGATCGCCTGGTGCGAGGGGCTGCTGTTCGCCTGCGCGGCGGGATCGTTCCACTCGGCCGTACCCACCCGTGCGGAACTGCGCACCGGGTTCCAGGAGTTGCTGCGGGGCATGCTCGGCGGGTGAGCCACGGCGTAACCCCCTGGCGCCGGCCCCGACGATGGGACACGATACCCGGATGGCTTCCGTCGATGACAGCGCGCGTACCGAACCGTCCACCCTCGCCGGCGAGCGCGAGATGCTCGAAGGCTGGCTGGACTACCACCGGCAGACCCTCGCCTTGAAGTGCCTGGGCCTGGACGAGACGCAGCTGCGCACCGCCTCCGCTCCCCCGTCGAACCTCACCCTGCTCGGCCTGGTCCGGCACATGGCCGACGTGGAGCGCGGCTGGTTCCGGCGGGTCATGGCCGGCGAACGGGCCGAGCGGATCTACAGCACGGCGGAGGACACGGACCGGGCGTTCCGGGTCACCGACGCGGACACCTGGGAGGAGACCCACGCCACCTGGCTGCGGGAGATCGAGGGAGCGCGCGCCGTCGCGGCGGCCCACGGCCTGGACGACGTGGGCGCGGGCAAGCACCCGAGCGGCGAGGTCTTCAACCTGCGCTGGATCTACACCCACATGATCGAGGAGTACGCGCGCCACAACGGCCACGCGGACCTGCTGCGCGAGCGCATCGACGGCGTGACGGGCGACTGACCGGGCGGCGGGCGACCGACAGCCCGGAGCGTGCCCCCACCCGCCCCCTACCGCCCCCGCAGCCGTGCCTCCAGGCGCTCGATGGCGGCCCTGACCCCGTTGCCGTAGCCGTCGTCGTCCAGGGCGTCCGAGGCGACGCGGGCCCGGTCGAGATGGACCCGGGCCGCGTCGAGTCGCTGGAGCTTGAGATAGTCGGCGGCCAGGTTGAGGTGGAGCGAGGGGTACAGGGCCCGGAGCGCGACGGCCGAGTCGTGGCCGGCCGACCGCTCCCCGTACAGCTCCTCGGCCGCGAGCAGGGCCCGCAGGTCCCAGGCCAGCTCGGCGTCCGGGTCGTCCTGCGCGTCGGCCATGTAGTGCGCGAGCGTGCAGCGGTGCAGGGGGTCGCCCTCCGGGCCGAGCTGCCCCCACAGCTCGACGAACCGGTTGCGCGCCTCCTCGCGGTCTCCGCCGTGGAGCAGCATCGTCGCCTGCCCGATCCGGGTCAGGACGCCGTCGTCCGCCACCTGCTGCTGCTCGGTCACTGCGGCCTCCACGCGCTCACCGTCCGGGGGCTCCGACGCTAACCGCCGAGGCCCCCGATCCGGCACAGGCTCGGGTGGCGGCCCGTCGGACGGCTCAGCCGAGGTTCGGGACGCGCCAGTCGATCGGCTCGTGGCCCTGGGCGGCGATGGCCTCGTCGATCTGGGTGAAGGGGCGGGAGCCGAAGAACTTCTTCGCCGACAGCGGCGAGGGGTGCGCGCCCTTGACGACGACGTGCCGCTCCTCGTCGATCAGCGGGAGCTTCTTCTGGGCGTAGTTCCCCCAGAGCACGAAGACCGCCGGGTCGGGGCGCGAGGCCACCGCGCCGATCACCGCGTCCGTGAACTTCTCCCAGCCCTGGCCCTTGTGCGAGTTCGCCTCGCCGGCCCGGACGGTGAGGACCGCGTTGAGCAGCAGCACGCCCTGCTCGGCCCACGGCATCAGATAGCCGTTGTCGGGCACGGGGTGGCCCAGCTCCTCCTGCATCTCCTTGTAGATGTTCCGCAGGGAGGGCGGGGTCTTGACGCCCGGCCGGACGGAGAAGCAGAGGCCGTGCCCCTGCCCCTCCCCGTGGTACGGGTCCTGTCCGAGGATCAGGACCTTCACCTTGTCGTACGGCGTCGCCGCGAGCGCGGCGAAGACCTCCTCGCGCGGCGGGTAGACCGGCCCCTTGGCCCGCTCCTCCTCGACGAACTCGGTCAGCTGCTTGAAGTACGGCTTCTGCAGCTCGTCCCCGAGGACGCCGCGCCAGGACTCGGGCAGCATGTCGGTGTCGGTCACGTCAACAACCTCCGGTAGGCGATCTCTTCTACGCCTCAGAACCTACCGGGGGCCACTGACAACGGTGCCGCTCGGGCCGCCTACCGGCGGCCGTCTACCAGCTCGCCCTGCGGCTGAGCTCCCACATCTGCATGACGGTCTGCGGGTCGAGGGCGCGCTCGGCGCCGCCGATGTCCTCGCTGGCCGCGATGTAGAGCTTGCCCTGCCACAGCGGAAGCAGCCGGACGTCCTCGACCATGATCTCCTGGGCCTTGCGGAACTGGGAGACGGCCGCCCCGCGGTCGGACTCGCGCCGCGACTTCGGCAGGATCTCGTCGGTGATCTCGGGGCTCAGGTACGGCGTCCCCAGGGCGTTCTGCTTGCCGACGAACGGGGAGATGAAGTTGTCCGCGTCCGGGAAGTCGGGGAACCAGCCTCGGCCGAAGACCGGGTACTGCCCCTTCTGGTAGCCGGCGGCGAACTCCTTCCACGGCTTGCTCTGCAGGGTCACCCGGAACAGCCCGGAGGCGTCCAGCTGCCGCTTGAGCTCGGCGAACTCCAGCGCGGTGCCGGAGCCGTACCGGTCGGTGGTGAACCAGAACGTCAGGTCGACGGGCTTCTTGATCCCGGCGTCCTGCAGGATGTCCCGCGCCTTGGAGACGCTCGGCTCGCCGAAGCGGTCGAAGAACTCGGTGGTGTGGCCGACGATGCCCTTCGGGACCATCGAGTACAGCGGCTCGGCCGTGCCCTTGTAGGCCTTGTCGACGAGCTCCTCACGGTCGACGAGCTGCGCGATCGCCTTCCGGACGGGCTCCTTGGCGACCGAGGGGTCCTGGGCGTTGAAGACGAGGTAGCGGATGTCGGCGCCCGGCGACTCGATCAGCTGGAGGTGCTCGTTGGCGTCGCTGGCGCTCTGGAGGTCGACGACCTCCTCGGCGGTGAGACCGCGGTAGGTGGCGTCGATCTCCTTCTTCTTCAGCGCGGCGACCATCGGCTCGGACTCCTTGAAGTACCGGATGGTCACGCCGGCGTTCTTGCGGTCCGCGAACCCCTTGTAGGTGGGGTTCTTGGTCAGCTCGGCCTTCTCGCCCTCGGTGTACTCGTCGAGGACGTACGGACCGGAGCCGGTGAGCTCGCCGTCCTCGCGGAGTGCGTCGGCCGGGTACTCGGCCGGGTCCACGAGCGACATGGCGGGCGTGGCGAGAACGAACGGGAAGGTCGCGTCCGGCTTGTTCAGCTTGAAGACGACCGTGCGGTCGTTGACCGTCTCGATCTTGTCGAGCGAACCGAGCATCCCGTTCGGGCCGCCGTCGGCGTCGATCTTCCGGATGCGCTCGATCGAGTGCTGCACGGCCTTGGCGTCCAGCGTGTTGCCGTTGGAGAACTTCAGCCCGTCGAGGAGGGTGCACTCGAAGATCCGGCTGGCGGTGTCCGTGAATTTGCAGTCGGCCGCGTCGGACTGCGGGGACGTACTGCCCGTCGGGAAACTCACCAGCGTCTGGAAGACATTTCGGAACAGCTCCCAGGAATTGTCCCAAGCGGCTGCCGGATCGAGCGTGGTGGGAGAACTCGTCGTGCCGACCACGAGTCTCTGGTCCGCCGCGGATTCATTGTCCGAAAACAGCCCGCATCCGGACACCAGGGATATGGACGCAAGGGCTGCAGCGACCTGCAGACTGGTCCGGTTGAACACGTGCGCACGCTCCTCGTTCAGCCTTGGGTCGGCCGACCATACCGCAGCGCCCCGCCAGGTCAATGTTCGACCCTGACGGGGCACTTGAGGCATTCGACGATTAACCGGGGTCAAACCGGTCAGAAATTCAAGCGAGTGTCCGGATATCGGTCACCCGACACCGGCGTTGAGGAAAATCCCCCCGTCGACCACGAGAGTCTGGCCCGTGATCCAGTCCGACTGGTCGGACGTGAGGAACGCGGCGGCGCCCCCGATGTCCTCCGGGACGCCGAGCCGCCCGAGCGGGTAGGCGGCGGCCGCCTCGGCCTCCCGGCCTTCGTAGAGGGCCTGCGCGAACTTGGTCTTCACCACCGCCGGGGCGATCGCGTTGACCCGGACGACTGGCGCGAACTCGTGCGCGAGCTGGAGGGTCAGATTGACCATCGCCGCCTTGCTCATTCCGTACGCGCCGATGAAGGGCGAGGGGGAGATTCCGGCGACCGACGCGATGTTCACGATCGCGCCGCCGTTGTCCTTCTGCCAGGCGTGCCAGGTCTGCTGGGCGAATCCGAGCGCGGAGATCACATTCGTCTCGTAGACCTTGCGGGCGACATTCAGGTCGAGATCGGCCATCGGTCCGAACACCGGGTTCGTCCCGGCATTGTTCACCAGGAAGTCGACCCGGCCGAAGGCCTCCATGGTCGCCGCGACGGCGGCGGCCTGGTGGGCCTCGTCGTGGGCCTTTCCGGGTACGGCGATGACCCGGTCGGAGCCGAGCTGCTCGACGGCCTCCTTGAGGGCCTCCTCGCCGCGTCCCGTGATGCAGACCCGGTCGCCCCGGGCGACGAGGGCCTCGGCGACGCCGTAGCCGATGCCCCGGCTCGCGCCGGTGACGAGGGCGACCTTGCCGGACAGCTCGGGCAGTTCCTTCGTGCTCATGTACGTCTCCTCATTCCCGCGCGGGCGTCAGTTGAGCGGGCCGCCGGCCACGTACAGGACCTGGCCGGAGACGAAGCCGGCGTCGTCGCCGGTGAAGAAGGCGATGGCGTTGGAGACGTCCTCGGGCCTGCCGACGCGCTGCACCGGGATCATGGAGGCGGCCGCGGCCTGGAAGTCCTCGAAGCCCATGCCGACACGCTCGGCGGTCTGCGCGGTCATCTCGGTGACGATGAAGCCCGGGGCGACGGCGTTGGCCGTGATGCCGAACTTGCCCAGCTCCTTGGCGAGGGTCTTGGTGAAGCCCTGCAGACCGGCCTTGACCGCCGCGTAGTTCGCCTGGCCCCGGTTGCCGAGCGCGGAGGACGAGGAGAGCGAGACGATACGGCCGAAGCCCGCGTCCACCATGTGCTTCTGGCAGGCCTTGGCCATCAGGAACGCACCCTTGAGGTGGACGTTCACGACCAGGTCCCAGTCCGACTCGGACATCTTGAAGAGCAGGTTGTCGCGGAGCACGCCCGCGTTGTTGACGAGGATCGTCGGCGCGCCGAGCTCGGTGGCCACGCGGGCGACGGCGGCCTCGACCTGGGCACTGTCGGAGACGTCGCAGCCGACGGCGATGGCGGTGCCACCGGCGGCGGTGATCTTCTCGACGGTGTCCTTGCAGGCCGCCTCGTCGAGGTCGAGTACGGCGACGGCGCGGCCCTGCGCGGCCAGCCGTACGGCGGTCGCCGCTCCAATGCCCCGCGCCGCGCCGGTCACGACGGCTACGCGCTGCTCGGTGGTCGACATGCTGATTCTCCTCGCCCTTGGATCATCCCTGGTTGCGGCCCGCTCCGTGCGTCCCCCACGTACATGAGCGACCGCTTAGTACCTTCGCAGACGAGACGCTAGAAGCCCTGGCACCCGGTGTCAACGGCACACCGGGTGCACCGGCCCACTCAGCGCACAAGGAGGTCGAGCAGCCGGTCGACCTCGCCCTCGGGATCGAGGGTCAGACCGGTGTGCACGGGCCCGGGCTGGACGACGGTGGAGCGAGGCGCGATGAGCCACCGGAACCGCCGCCCCGCGTCGTCGCGGGAGGCCTGTCCGGCGTCCTCGCCCCCCAGGCAGACCCCCTCGACGGCGTGCAGAGCGGCCCGTACGCCGACGACGTCCGCGCCGGGGTCGAGCGCGCGGAGCTTGCCCTCGTCGAGATGGGTCCGGGCGGCGACGAAGGACTTGGCGCGGCAGTAGACCACCACACCGGCGTTGAAGCACTCACCGCGCTCGACGCGTGGCACGACGCGCAGCAGCGCGTACTCGAAGACATCGCGGTCGGTCACGTGGTGCGGTCCTTCTCGGTGGAGTGCGGCCGGGGGGCGAGGCGCTCGGCGAGCCAGCCGGGCGGCTGCGCGGGCCGGCGCTCGACGCGCGGGCCGAGGGTGATGCGCTCGTGGATGGTCGCGGCGCGCGGCAGCAGGGCGTCCACGTAGGCCCGGCGCAGCGCGTCGGTGCTGTCGAAGCCGGGCTCGTCGACGAGCCACTCGTCGGGCACGTCGGCGGCGACCTCCTCCAGGAGCTCCCGTGTGACGAGCGGCGCCAGCTCGACAGCGGCGGCGGCGATGTCCGGCGAGAACGGCGCGAGGGCGTGGTCGGAGGCGTCGTACGGCTTGGCGGCGGACGCCTGGGCGCCGGGCCAGTTGTGGTGCCAGATCATGGTGGCGCCGTGGTCGATCAGCCAGAGGTCGCCGTGCCAGACGAGCATGTTGGGGTTGCGCCAGGACCGATCGACGTTGTTGATGACGGCGTCGAACCAGACGACCTTGCCCGCCTCCTTCGAGTCCACCTCATAGGCGAGCGGATCGAACCCGAGGGACCCGGGCAGATAGTCCATCCCGAGGTTGAGCCCCCCACTGGCCTTCAAGAGCTCCTGCACCTCCTGGTCGGGCTCGGAGAGCCCGATGACGGGATCGAGCTGGATCCCGACCAGCTCGGGCACCCGCAGCCCGAGCCGCCGCGCGAGCTGCCCGCACACAACCTCGGCGACGAGCGTCTTCCGCCCCTGCCCGGCGCCGGTGAACTTCATGACGTACGTACCGAGGTCGTCGGCCTCGACGATGCCCGGGAGCGATCCACCCTCACGCAAAGGCGTGACATAGCGAGTCGCTGTCACTTCTGTAAGCATTTCGCCAGGCTATACGGCACGACCCTGACGATCGCCGACGGCGGCTGTCCGGGCACCCTCAAGGCCGAGGAGGGTCGTCCTTGCCGTTCGGGTTCGGTGAGCGTTGGTCTCGGGCGTCGCCGACCGCGTCGGGGGTGGTCTTGTCCGAGGCCGGGGAGCGGTCGGTGAGCGTCGCGCAGTAGGACGGCACCGCGTTTTCGCCGCCGGCCGCCGCGATCAGGCGTCGCCAGGCGGTCGAGTCCAAGGCCTTGCCGCCGCGCTCGGTCTTCTTCTCGTACGCCCGGCACAGCGCTTCGTGGCTCTGCTCGGCGCCCGGCGGAGTGCGCTCCGATGTTCGCGGCGTCGGCCCGGCCGTCTCCGGTCCCGGTGCCGTCGACGCGGCCGACCCCGAAGGCGATCCAGGCGGGGCGCCCTTCTCGGGCGATGGAGGCACGAGTGCGCCGCGGCTCGGCTCGGGACGGCGCTCCGGCGCCTCCGAGAACGGGCTCGGCAGGCCTCCGGCGGCCAACGCCACACCGCCCAGCGTCACGCTGGTGACCAGCGCGGCCAGCGCCGCCTTCGGCCAACGCCCCCTGCGGCGCTCCGCTGCCGGCCGCCAGTCGTCGCGGCGCCGGGTCCGCCGCGCGGCGGCATCGGAGTGGATGCCCGCGTCGCGCGCGGCGCGGAACGCGGTGACCGCTCGCCGCACCGCGTCCTCGTCTCCGTCCTCGGCCATGGGCTGGTCCGGACGCAGCGCAGCTCTCAACGCCCGCGTCACAGCGTCGTCTTCGTGGTCGTCGTCCCGCTCACGGCCCTGTCTCATCCTTCACCTCCCCGCAGCTGTCTGGCCAGGCGTCGCAGCCCGCGATGCGCAGCGGACCGTACCGCACCGGGCCGCTTGCCCAGCACGCGTGCCGCGGCCGGACCGTCGAGTCCGACGACCACCCGCAGCAGGACGGCCTCCGCCTGGTCCCGGGGGAGGCCTGCGACCATCTCTAACGCCTCCGCGGTCGACACCGCCTCCAGGGCCTCGCCGGCGGTGTCCCGCTGCGCGGGCAGCTCCAGCACGTCCTGGTCCAGCACGTCCTGCCGCGGGCGGGAGCGCATCCGCCGAAGGTGATCGAGCGCGCGGTGCCGAGCGATGGTCGCGGTCCAGCCGCGGAAGCCCGCGCCGTCACCGCGGAACCGCCCGAGGTCCCGTGCTATCTCCAGCCAGGCGTCGGAGGCCACGTCCTCGGCGTCCTCGCCGACCATCCCTCGCAGGTATCCCAACAGCCCCGGGTGCACGAGGCGGTACGCGTCGGCGAACGCCGCCTCGTCTCCGCCCTGGGCCCGCTCGACGGCGTGCCCCAGCACAACATCGTGAGCCCTCATGCGTGTTATCGGTCTTCCTGCGTGAACTGTGCGGGACGCGGCGGCTGATCGCGCCGCCGGACGGCCCCGGCCAGCTACCTTACGTGTCCCGCGGCGCAGCCCGTGAGCGGGGCGGTGCGGGCTCGTCCCGGGAAAAGCAGGGAGAGTTCGTACACGGACTCGCCGGCTCCCAGCTCGAAGCGGTTCACGACCTTGCCCAGCGGGTTCCAGGCCCTTCCGTCGGGGCTCCGGATGCCGACCGGCTGCCGAAAGAGCCCGTACATCTCGTCGTCGAAGTCGACCCAACGTGCGCCGGAGCGGCGTACGAACACCTCGCCGGCGTAGGCGCCGAGCCCTTGAAGGGCCGGTCCGACGGCGGCGGGGTCGTCACCGCTCCGTCTCAGCCCGTCCACCACGCGGTCCACGATCCGCAGGCTCCTCACCGAGTAGTCCAGCGGCAAGCGCGTCCTCACGGTCGCGCGGGAGACGAACACGGCGGCGTGTCGGCTCATGTCGGCGGCTCGCAGCGTGCGGCTGACGCGGTCCATGGTTCCCACCCCTCGTACGCGAACCGGTGCGGTACCCCGGTCCTCCGTCGTTCTCCGAGGTGCCACGGGTGCGCCGTGCCCCTCTCGGAATCCAGCGGAACGAGAGGCCGGACCATCACGGCTTCCCGCTGTGATCACCGCCACATCCCGCCGCAAAGGAACCGCCGGGCACCTGTCGGTGCCCGGCGGCCTGGTGCGGACGGGTGGTCAGTCGACCGGTCCGGCGGGGGCGGTCACTCCGCCCACGGGTCGAGCCCCTGCTCCAGCAGGCGCTCCTCCTCGCTCTCGCTCAGCAGGAGCGCGGGATGCCTGCCCCAGAGCGAGAGGTCGCTCAGGGGGTTCGCCGGGAACTCGGCCCGCAGGACGCGGACGAGAAACTCGACCATCCCGCAGTCGTGGCGACGCCAGATGCCCTTGCCCCGGTGGTACACGAGCACCGGCCACGCGGACGGGTCGTCACCGGAGGCGTCCCAGCAGACGATGTCCGCCGCCGCGTCGGAACCCCAGGCGATCAGCCGCGGCCGCGCCCCCTCGAGCTCGGGCTCCTTCCCGAAGTTCGCCCAGGCGTCCTCGGCGGTGAGGGTCTCCACGAGCATGCCGCCGTAGGGCGACGTCAGCTCATCCGCTTTCGGCTCGGGGACCTGGACCTGGAAGAAGTTGTCGATCGCCCCGGGTCCCCACACCTCCATGAACGCGCGGTAGTCGGGCGGGAACTCCGTGCCCCAGGACGCGTTCATGACGGCCCAGTCGACGGGCGCCTCGGGTGCCGTCCTCGGCGGCATGAGCTGCCGCAGTGTCTCCACATCAGTCATCGCGGTGCCTCCTGCTCCTTCCGGTCGCCGTCATTCCATCGCTCCCGTCGGAACCTGCCGGCCGGTGTTCTGATCGTTGAACATGCCGAGGTTGCGGCCCGCCAGGGTGTTGGAGATGAAGGTGTCGATGGATATTCCGGCACTTCCATCCGGATTCGTGCCTTGTGCGTAGATGGCGAATCCGGTGGGTACGGTACGGCGGCCACTGTATCGGGGGGTCAC
The DNA here is from genome assembly GCF_053594455.1 of Streptomyces sp. NPDC001927. Taxonomy (NCBI): domain Bacteria; kingdom Bacillati; phylum Actinomycetota; class Actinomycetes; order Kitasatosporales; family Streptomycetaceae; genus Streptomyces; species Streptomyces sp. NPDC001927. The sequence continues at coordinate 648,571 of NZ_JBSFEN010000003.1, forward strand.
CGAGTAGTAGACGTCCTGCCCTGCCTGCACGGCCGCGGCGATGTCCGCCTCGTACTTGGCCATGTTGTTGTCGCCCTGCTGGGATCCGATCTGCTTGGCGTTGGCTCCACGGGCGCACGTGGCGAGGTTCCGCGGGTCCGTACCCGATCCGGTCAGCTGGTTGGCCAGCAGGTGGCAGGCGTTGATGTTCTCCCGGATCGGCCGCGCGCCGAGGAAGCCGGCGGTGCGCTGCGCCCACCGGTACCCCGGAGGCGTGAACACGCGGGTGTCGGTCTCCGAACCCGAGTGGGAGGCCACGTACTCCTTGGTGAGGCAGGAGGTCATGCCGGTCGCCCGGCTGCCGTTGCTCTTGTCCACGTCGCCGTGCTGAACCCAGCCGGACCCGCACTTGCCGCTGTCGTCGTCCTCGTCCGGCGAGGGCCGGGGCGCCGGCTTGGGCTTGGGCTTGGGCTGCCTGGCCCGGTCGATGGCGTCGTTGATGCCGCGCGCGGTGGACACCAGCGCGTCACCGAGGCTGTCCGCGAGACTCGGACGGCCCTGCTGCTCCGCGACCACCTCGTCGGTGGCGACGACCGCGACCGCGACGAGGGCGATGACGATGGGGATCGCGATGGCGAAGTGCCCGTCGACCTCGACGTTGCTGATCGGGTTGCCGCCGGTGAAGGCGTAGCGGTTGCCGGTGAAGGGGTCGCTGCCGAGCCCCATGTCGGCGAGGGCGCCGTTGTACATGTCCCGGGTGGTGAAGCGGTTGAGACCCGGGTCGTAGTTGCGGAAGCCCATGTCGTAGGTGCCGGACTGGGCGTCCCACCGCTTGGCGTTGTAGCGGTAGGAGTTGTACTCCTCCTTCGTCGGATCGCCGGCGTCGGGCTTGTCGATGCCGGTGAACTCGGTCGTGTCGTTGCTGCCGTAGGCGGTGTAGCCGTAGGTGGCCTTGGTGTCGCCGTTCCTGTCGGTCAGCGTGTCGACGTCGGTGTGGCTGTTGTAGCCGTAGAAGCCGTCCTCGGTGGTCCCGTCGGTGTTGTGCTTGACCTGGGAGAGCCGCTCGCCCCACGGCGAGTACTGGTACGACTTGGTGAGCTTGCCGGCGACCTCCTCGTTCAGCACCTCGCCCGAAAGACCGAGGTACGTGTACTGCGTGGTCTTGCCGTCGGCCGTCTTCGACGTGGTGCGGTCCAGCGGATCGAAGGCGTAGGTCGTCGACTTCATCACGCCGGAGCCGTCCCGCTGCTGGGACTCGACGACATGGTCGAAACCGTCGTAGACGTTCCGGGAGACGACCTGCCCGCCCTGCGTGACGGACTCGGTCCGGCCGAAGGGGTCGTAGTTGAAGGTGGACGTGGTGCCGCCGGTGGTCGACGTCTGCAGCCGGTTGCGGTCGTAGGCGAAGGCGGTGGAGGTGCCCTTCACGTTCTGGCTGACCACATTGGCGTTGTCGTCGTGGACGTACGTCTCGGTGCCCGCGCCGTTGCCCGTCTTGACCGCCTTGGCGAGGCGGTCGGCCGGGTCGTACGCGTAGTCGGTGGTGGAGTCGAGGTACGCCGCGTGGTTGTCGGCGTTCATCTTCCTGACCACGTCCTGCGCCTTGTTGCCGTTGGCGTCGTAGGCGTAGGTGTGCGAGGCGACGAGGGTGCCGTTGCCCTTCTTCTCCGTGGTGGTGCGGACCGCGCCGTCGAGGAAGTAGGCCCTGTCGACGGTGTTGCCGTTGGCCTTGGTCTCCCGGGCGACCGCACCACGGTCGGTGTAGGTGTACGAGGACACCTTCGGGGAGGGGTCCGTCGGGCTCGTCCCGACCGACACCGTCTTGACCAGTTCACGCGGGTCGTAGGTGTAGCGGGAGAACTGGTCGGCGTGCGTGACCGTCTCCGGCTGGCTGTTGGCGTCGTAGGTGTAGGTGCTGGACTTCTTCTCCTGGCCGGCGAGCGCCTCGGTCACCTTCTGGACCTGGTTGAGACCCGTGTAGGCGATCGTGTAGGCGTCGACCTTGGCCCCGGACGAGGTGTCGTCGATCGAGGTCAGGTTGCCGTTGAGGTCGTACGCGTAGGCGAAGGTGTGCTTCTCGGTGTCGGACTCGGACGACGTGTCGCGCACGAGCTTGACGCCGTCGGCGACGACGACGCCCCCGCTGCTCTGAGCGAGCTGGAGCTTCGCCGTGTTGCCCTGGGTGAAGGCGTAGGAGCCGATCGGGACCCAGGTACCGGTCTGCGCGTTCTGGTCCTTGGTGACCTCCGTCGTGCCGCCGCTGTGGGTGACCGTGTACTTCGCGGCCGCCGTCGCGCCGGTGACCCTGGGGTACTTGACGTACGCGGTGTACGTGCCGTCCTTCGGGACGTTGAGCGTCCAGGTGTAGGCGTCGGTGCCCGCGCCCGAGGCGTGCGTCCGGTGGTCGTACCCGGTCTGGCCCGTGGCGCTGCCGGCGGTCCAGGTGCCGGTGGAGGACGTGTGCTGGGTGTCGGAGTTGTCGACGAGCACGACCGCACTGCCCACCGGGACGCCGTCGTCCGTCTTGGACTTGAGCCTGCCGTTCGGGTAGTACGACCAGCCCATGGTGCGGCTGGAGGAGCCGCCCGCCGACGTCAGCGTCCGCGAGGTCTGCTGGCCGATGGCGTTGTAGTCGTAGGAGGTGACGATGGACCACGGGTCGGTGGACGCCTTCGACCAGCCGTTGTCGAAGTACTCGAAGACCGTGTCGTTGCGGACCGTCTGGCCCTCCGACGGGGGCATCGAGGTCCTGGAGACCCTCCCGACCTCGTCGTAGAAGGTCTGGGTGTAGACGTCCGGCTTGTTGTAGCGGGGGTCGGCGGGGTCGTACGGCTGGAACTGCTTGACCGGGCGGTTCAGCGCGTCGTACTCGGTACGGGCGGTGAAGTCGTCGGCCGTGGCGGTGGCGGAGCCCCGCGGCGAGATCGCCTTGGTGGCGTTGCCGACCTGGTCGTACTCGTACCGCGTCGTGCGGTGGACGATGTCCGCGCCGGTGCCGGAGTGCGGCGCCTTGACCTCGGTCTGGCGGCCGCGCTCGTCGTAGGTGATGGTCGACGTGTTGTTCTCGGCGTCCGTCGTGGAGACCAGCAGCGAGTCCTTGTCGTACGCGCGCGTGCTGGACTTGCCGAGAGCGTCGGTGAGTTCGACCGGGCGGTGGTTGAGGTCGAAGAGCGTCTTGGTGGTGTAGTCGGTGGCGTCGGCGGTGGCGTTCTTCTTCGGATCGACGACCGTGACCACGTTGCCGACGTTGTCGTAGGTGTAGGAGATCTTGTCCCCCACCCCGTTGATCACGGAGACGAGCTGGTAGATCTCGTCGTAGGTGTTGGTGGTCGCGTAGTCGGACGGGTCCGCCGGGGTGAGGAGGCCCTTCGGCTCGGTCGTCGTCCGGAGATGGCCGGCCTTGTCGTAGGAGTAGGTCGTCGTCCGCACCGGTGCCGTCGGCGAGTCCTTCGGGGCCGTGCCCGAGGTGATCTGGTCGGCGGCGTCGTACACGGCCGTGGACACCGCGCCGTGCGGCGCCGTGACGCTCGTGACGTTGTCGTTGGCGTCGAAGACCGGTGCCGGAGTGGTGATCAGCTCCCCGGCGGCCTGGTCCTTGGGCGCGGTGGAGGCCAGCGGGCGCCCGAAGGTGTCGTACGCCTGCGTGGTCCTCTTCCCCAGCGCGTCGGTGACCTCGGTGACCTGGCCGCGCACGTCGTAGAGGTACGACGTGGACTCGCCCAGCGCGTCCGTGATGGTGGCCGGGTAACCGGTCGCCACGAAGTCGCTGTTGACCGTCGGGTTGCCGTTGGCGTCGGTCGCCCTGGTCAACTGACCGTAGGAGTCGTAGTCGTACGACGTGGTGTAGTCACCCGCCGTCGGGGTGGCGACGCCCTTCGGGTCGGTGACGGTCTTCAGGTTCCCGTACGTGTCGTAGCCGAACTGCCACTTGCGGCCCTCGGGAGACGTCTTGGTGAAGAGGTCGGCCGAGAAGCCGTCGAGGCGTGTCTGGTAGCTGTAGCGGGAGGAGTTCGCCGGGTACGTGCCCGGTGCGCACTCCCCCGCCGTGGGCACACCGCCCTTGTTGTTCTCGGCGTCACGCGACCAGAGCGGGTAGCCGGTCTTCTGGTCGTAGCAGTACGCGGTCTTCGCCCCGTTGGCCTCCTCCATGTACGTGACGTTGTTGTCGGCGTCCCACGACATCTTCGTGGTCTGTGACTTGGCGTTGGTCGTCTGGACCGGGCGGCCGAAGTCGTCCGTCACGTAGTCGGTGGCCCGGGACTCGGCGTCGGTGACCTTCGTGTCCGTGAACTTCGTGTTCCCGGCGTTCACCGCGTAGGCGAAGTCCGTCGGACCGCCCAGACGGTCCGTGATCCGCTGCGTCCACCAGTGGTACTTCGGGTCGCCACCGGTCTGCGGCGCGTAGTAGGCCAGGTTCGTCGCGTTGCCGCGCGGGTCGGTGGCCTTGACCAGCTTGACGTTCTTGTTCCCCTGCGTGGCGTCGTAGGTGAACTTGAAGTCCTTGGGCTGGCTGGACCCCACGCCGTCGGTGATCTGGCCGAGCAGGCCCTTGTCCGTGTAGTAGAAGGAGATCTTGCGCCCGGAGATGTCCGTCATGGACTTCACGTGGTCGTAGATCTTGGAGTTGGTCAGGTTCGAGCCCGTGACCTTCGCGCCCGAGTCGTTGATGTACTCGTAGGACGCGTCTCCCTTCTTGTAGTGGTCGACGGTGAGCGACTGGCGGCCGGCCGGGTCCGTGACATAGGTCAGGAACTTGGTCGGCTTGTTGTTGGACTTGCGCTCCTCGTAGGTGAACGTCTGTGTGTTGCCGTTCTTGTCCACCGTCGAGGTCAGGTAGCCGTCGCAGCCGAACAGGAACCGCGTTCCATCGGGCCTGGTCATGGTCCAGGCGTCGGGTACCGGGTCCTTGGTGGGCTTGCAGTCCAGGCCCGCCTTCATCGTCAGCTTGTAGTGGACACCGGCCGGCGCCTTCCACACGCTGTTGGCGGCGTCCCAGCGGAAGACGTGCGTGGTGCCGTCACCGTCCGGGAGGCGGATCTCCGTCGGGTTCGGGTTCGGGTGGAAGTCCAGCGGCGCACCGAGCCGGATCGGCCCCGCGGCCTGCATCGACCAGCCATGCCCCGCGACGGTGTCGGAGGTGTCCTGCGAGTTGTAGGCGAACCGGACGAAGGTGCTCAGACCACGGCCCGGATTGCTGAAGGCGTTGTACTGCCAGACGCCGTTGCCTGAGGACAGGTTGTTCATCAGCGTGGAGCCGGCGCCGGTGTTCTTGCCGGTGTAGCTGTAGAACTTCTCCAGGCCGAGGCTGTTGGAGGTGGGGTCCTCGACCGCGACGTTCTGCTTCAGTGCCGGGATGCCGCCCGTGCCGGCGGACAGCCAGCTGCCGTCGGAGATCTTCCGGATGTCCCAGCCCAGCACGTACTCGTTGCGCTTGTTGCCGGAGTCGGAGTTGATCGGGGTCTTGACCTGTGCCTGGATGGTGGCGGACTTGCCCGGCAGCAGGGCCGGGACCGCCGTCTTGAGCTGGTTGCCGCCGGTCGTCACGTCCGTGCCGTCCGGGAGCTTCCAGGTGTAGGACAGCTCGCGCTCGCCCGCGGCCCAGGCCGTCGAGGTCGTGTTGGTGACCGTGAACTCCACCGAGTACGTGGAGTTCGGGGTCATCCGTGCCGGCGTCTGCGGCGCGTAGTACGTGTCCTCGGTCGTCGCGTCGACGTAGATGACCTGCATGTACGGACGCAGCTGCGGGTCGGACGCCTCGGACGACAGGAACAGCGTGCGCTCCTGCGGGCCGGTGGTGGTCTCGTCCTTCAGCTTGACCAGGACGCCCTTGTTGTTGGCGGGGGTGCGTACCCAGGACTGCATGAGTCCGGTGGCGTCCCACCAGTGGCGGCCGACCTCGTCGGTGATCTGCGGGACGGTGTCGGCTACGGCGGCCGAGAAGTCACCGCCCGCGGTGGTCCACGGGGTCGTGGAGTTGGCGTTGTTCCACGTGGCCTGGGTCTCGGTGAAGTCCCGGGTCAGGGAGTGGAGTTCGTAGATCGCGCCGTTGGTGGTGCTGGTGGTCTCGGCGCCCCACAGGTACATCTTGTTCTCCAGCACCGTGGCGGTGGTGGGGATGTCCGTGGTGGGGAACTTGATGGCGGCGCGGGTCTTGCCGTACGTACCGGAGTTGTTGCCCACGCTCAGCCAGGTCTGCGCCTTGCCGGAGACCAGGCCGTCGTGGTTGACGGTCGGCTGCTGCGAGGAGAGCGTGGTGTCGGTCTGGCCCGCCTGGATGATCTTCATCGTCCGACCGGCCTTGGGGATGCCCACGATGCGGGTCGGCGACCCGAGGAGCTGACCGTTCTTGGTCTTGACCGCGAGCTGGTAGTAGTACGACTTCCCGATCTCGCTGGAGCTGGAGTCCGGGGTCGGCACCGCCGTGGTGTCGGTGTACGTCGTAGCGGTCGAGCCGATCGGCGCGATCAGCGTCGCGGCGGACGGGGTGAAGGCCTGCTGCGTGGAGCGGTGCAGCTGGTACTCGACCATGTCCAGACCGGTGTCACCAGTGGTGTTGGCGTACGCCGGCCAGGAGAGCTCCGGGCCGGTGGAGTGGACCACGGTCGGCGAGTTCAGCGACGTACCGACGGCCCCGTAGGTCACCGTCAGACGCGGATAGGTGGAGGTCTCACCGCCGTAGGCGTTGCCGTCGGCCGCCCCGTAGCGCGGGCCGCCGGTCGGCGCGGTGCCCGACTCGTCCTTCGCCTTGAGCACGAAGCCGTGGTTGGTCGCCGTGCCGGAGACCCACTTCTGGACCGTGTCGGCGACGGGGAAGTCGTGCCACTTGTTGTAGTCCCAGGCCGCCTTGGTGATCTCGGCGGGGTTCACGAGGCGTACCGAGTCGGCGAGCGTACGGGTCGTCGCCGAGCCCGTGTCGCCCAGGACGACCTTGCCGGCGTTGCCCTTGGCGAAGCTCAGCTCCGCGGCGTCCAGGGTCTTCCAGACGCCGCCGGTGCCGGTCTGGTTGACCGTGTAGTTCTTGGTGCCGCCGTTGTGGGTGACCGTGTACGGGGCGGCCGTGGCGGCGTCCGCCGCGGCCGGGTAGTGCACGTCCACCCGGTACGTGTCGGTCTCCGGGACCCTGGGCTGCCAGGTGTAGGTCTCGCCCGTGAGCGCGTTCTTGTTGGAGGCGTAGTCGTCGTTGGTCGCCGCGCCACCGGTCGTGGTGGACCGCGGCCACTCACCGACCGCCGCGGTACCGACGTCACCGTCGTCCAGCTGCACCGTGGTACCGGACAGCTCGCCCACCAGAGCGCTGGTGTTGGACCAGGTCGCGGGCGTCGCGCCGGCCTCGCTCCACGCCCCGGTGGCCCGGTGCGCCTCGAGGGCGACAACGTTGCCGTTGGTCGTGTGCGACTGGTCGTAGTACAGACTCAGCCGTGCCGCATCGACCTTCACCCCCGCCGGGATCTCGGTCAGCGGGAACTTGATCAGCGAACGGGCGATGCCGGTGTCCGTCTTGCCGACCGACAGCTTCCAGGTGTTGTTGAAGTTCACCGCCGGCTGGTCCGACAGGACCATCGTGTCCTCGGAGACCGAGGCGATCGGCGTGATCGTGATCGTCGGATCGATGACGACCGGGTACTGACGCTCCTTCGCCGCGAGCCACGTGGCATCCGGCGTGATCGTCAGCTTCCAGCCCTTGCCGTCGGCGTCCCGGGCCAGCTTCTGGGTGACCCTGGTGCTGTACGTACCACCGGTGACCGACTGCGGATCCTTCTTGGCGTCCGTCATGTACGGAGCCGGGATCACCATCACCGGAGTGCCCGGAGCCTCGCCGAAGAAGGCGATCGAGCCGTCCTTGCGCGTCTTCGGCGTCAGGCCGCCCTCGGTGTCCAGAGTGAAGGTGAACGACACCGGACCGGCCGGGCGCTCGGCGAGGACGATGTCCTCCTTCACCTGACCGTTGCCGACCCGGTACGACAGGTCCGCGCCGGCGACGGCGTCCTTGTAGAGGACCCGGTCACCCTTCGCCTCGGGCTTCAGCGCACCCGCACCGGCCAGGCCGAACGTGACCGCCCCACCGCCCTCCGCCTCGAACCGCATGAACCTGTCGGCGTCGGAACCGAACCAGCTCTTGCCGGCGTTCGCGGTGTTGGCGAAGTCGAAGCCCTTGTCCTGGGTGGCACCCACCTCGGTCGTGATCGGCTTCCAGGAACTGCCCGACCTGTACGAGGTCGGCACGGCCGTCAGTTCCGCTTCGATCCGGCCGTCCGACATTTGCCAGAAGCGTGCCTGCGACGTCCGCTTGCCCGCGAGTTCCTTGACCCGCTTCGCCTTCGGGAGCTTCTCCCCCTTCGGCGACTTCTCCCGGCTGGGTATCTCCAGGTTCCCGCCGACCGGGGGCTTCGCCTCGCCCTGGTCGTCGTCCTCGTCCGAGAACCAGCCCGCGATGGTGTCGACAACGCCCTTGTCGTCGTCGGTCGACGGTGATTGCGGAGCCGCATGGGCGATCTGCGGCAATAGCGTGCCCGCCACCGCCGACACGACAAGACAGGAGAGATATCTCCTGAACGGAACTTTCACCTCTGTACCTTTCGGTATCGGCGCACCCGCTTCACTGCACGCGAAATGGGCACGCCGAACGAGCCGCGGCGGCTTTTCGCCCGGCTTGAAGAATGTGGGTGTTGCAGGGGGCTTTCTAATCAGTCTTCTGACGCCCGGTCAACCCTGAGGGCATAGCGGACAATCGTGTGACGGAGAGAGGTGCCGTTCGCCCGATTCTTCCGCTCGCTCGCGAAGGAGTGACGGCGTGGTGTATAACCGCCCGGTTCATCTGTCAGCTCACGAAAGCCGGGCTCTTTCATGTCGTCCAATGAACTCGCGGAAAGCGCGGTGCGGGAGGAGAACGAGCACGAGAGCACGGGGGCCTCCCCGGACCGGCGGGGGTCGCTGATCGCCGGCATCGCCCTGCTCGCCTGCTTCGGGCTGGTCGGCTACGGCGTCCTCGACACCGACGAAAAGCCGAAGCCGAGCGCGGCACCGACGGCCGAGGTGACGTACGAGGTCTCGGGGACGGGGGTCGCCGAGATCTCCTACCTCGCCCGCAGCGAGGCCGGCACGGCCACGGTCGAGAAGGCCGTCACGCTGCCCTGGAAGAAGTCGGTCCAGGTGCCTCTCGGCCAGGCCCCGACCGTCGCCATTGTCCTGGACGGGAAGGGCGGGCAGGCGTCCTGCGCACTGGCGATCCGCGGCAAGCACGTCCAGCGCGCCACCGCCATGGGCGAGTTCGGGCGCGCCACGTGCACCGGCGACCTGCCGCCCGGCGACGGCCAGGGGTGAGGCAGCACCCCACGGCCGGCCGAAGACACCGCTCAACCACATACGTACGAGGGATGGGACATGAGTCCAAGAGGAGCCCGCGCCAGGCGGGCGAACGGAAAGAAGCGCGCGGTCTGGCTGGCGGCGGGAGTCGTCGTCCTGGCAGGCACGGGCGTGACAGCCGTCGGCGCCTCCGGAGGCAGCGAGGATGCCGGGCCCGGTGACGGGTCGCGACCGCCCAAGGCGCATGTACTGGCCCTGGACGGCAAGGACCCGAAGAGGCGCTCGCTCCCGCGCACCGGGACGCAGACGTTCTCGCTCATCGGCGCCTCGTGGGAGGACAGCGGCGACACATTCGAGGGCACCGCTCAGATTCGTACCCGCAAGGCGGCCACCGGCGAGTGGAGCGAATGGCGCGACCTCGACTTCGACATCCGGGCGCCGGAGTCCGCCGAGGGCCGCGCGACGGACGTGCGCGGCGCCTCGGAGCCGTTGTGGGTCGGCCCGTCGGACGGCGTCGAGGCGCGAGTCGTCGCAAACGGCGAGGAGACCGCGGTGCCCGACGCACTCCGGCTCGACATGATCGACCCCGGCCAGACCGTCAGAGGCAAGGGCGACGGCAAGGGGAGCGGGAAGGAGAAGGGCAGGCCCACCGCCTCCCCCGACGCCACGCGCACCACCCCCGTCGCCCCCGCGCCGACCGACGCGTCGACGACGGCCGCGCCCAGCGCCGAACCGGGCGACACGACGGGAGGCTCAGGCAGCGGCGAGGCATCGCAGCCTCCGACAGGGGATCCGACGGAATCGGCCAGTGCGTCCGAGGCCCCGGCTCCCACCACCGCCCCGACCGAGTCCGCCCCGGGCCCGACGGAAGCACCGACGGAGGAACCCACCGGGGCTCCGACCCAGGCGCCCACCGAGGAGCCCTCGGCCGAGCCCTCCACCAGTGAGCCCCCGACTCCCGGCACGACACCCACGGAGAACCCCACCGGACCGGAACCCACCACCGAGCCCAGCCGCACCTCCGAGCCCAGCACCACCGCTCCGACGGCTCCGACCGCTCCCGCCATCGTCAGCCGTGCCGACTGGGGCGCCGACGAGTCGCTCGTCGAGGACGCGCCCTCGTACCTCAACAAGGTCGACGCCGTCTTCGTCCACCACACCGCCGGGACGAACGACTACACCTGTGCCGACTCTCCGGCCATCATCCGCGCGATCCTCACGTACCACGTGCGGACGAACGGCTGGAACGACATCGGCTACAACTTCTTCGTCGACAAGTGCGGCACGGTCTTCGAGGGCCGTGCGGGTGGCGTGGACCGACCGGTGCTCGGGGCGCACACCTACGGGTTCAACAGCTACTCCTCGGGCATCTCCCTGCTCGGCGACTACGAGAACGGCGGGACGCCGACCGCCGCGGCCACGCAGGCCATCGCCGACCTCACCGCCTGGAAGCTCGGTCTGCACGGCGTCGACCCGCAGGCGAAGGTGACGCTCACGGCCGCCGCCGACACCGGCGTCTGGACCAAGGGCCAGGCCGCGACGCTGCACACCGTCTCCGGCCACCGCGACGGCTACGCCACGCTCTGCCCGGGCGCGAGCCTGTACTCCGCGCTCCCAGGTATCCGTACGGCCGCGGGCAGTTCCCCCTACGCCACCGGAAACTGACGGGCACGCCCCGCGAACAAGGCGGCCGGGACCTTTGGGACAGGGCCCCGGCCGCCCGACCTTCGTGTAGGCCCTCGGTTCGTCGAAAGGGCGCGGCGCTCACCGCCACGCGTTCAAGGCGGCCCGGTTATACAGGTTTTGTGGCACCAACACGAGGCGACGGACAATGCGGACAATCGACGGGCAACGCTGCTTGCAAGACCCCCGTTCACAAGGGGTATGAAACGGCCTTTGAGATCCGCGATCGAGGCCGTTGTTGGATAAATCTGCATACTGAAGCACTCGGTCCAGCGGATGTCCGACACCGTAGAACCAAGCGATACAGTCCCGACGGACAGAATCCAGGGAGGACACATGGCCGTTGACGTGCCGGTGCAGCTGACGTACGTGGTGACTTGGCGGGAGATATCTGACGGATTGAAAATTCAGCTGCGGCACAGCCCGGCCGGCCGATGGATGTATCGCGTCCTGTGGGCAGCGGCGGGCCTGCTCGGCGTGGTGATCATCGCGAACGTGTTGACCAGGGGCACTGACGCCCCAGGTGTGGGCTTGTGGAAGTTCCTGGCCCTCGCCTATCTCTCCTTGGTCGCCTTCCGCTGGTTGATGGCTCTGGCCCTGCTCGCCTACGCCCGGCATCTGGGCGAACACCGCGTGACAGTCGACGAGTCAGGGATCGAGACCGTTTCCGCGCGGCACACGCTCCACACCGGTTGGGGGTTCTACGGGCGCGCCGTTGAGGGTCGGCGCGTGTTCGTGCTGCTCACCCCCGATGTGTGGGGAACGGGAGTGATGGTCCTGCCCAAGAGCGGTCTGGATTCGGCGCAGGACTCCGAGCGACTTTGGACGCTGATCACCACACACCTCGGGGGCAGTTGACCGCCCCTTCGGCCGGGCAAAGGGGCGGCCGGGCAAAGGGGCCTTCCGATGGGAGCGGTGAGGTGATCCCGCTAAGGTCGCGCAGGGAACTGTCGTTGGGGGGTGGCAGCTTGCGTACACGGGTGTGGGCAGTAGCTGTGGGGGCGCTTGCCAGTCTGGGCGTAGCCCTGGCCATTGTGCTGGCTTTGGCCGGAAATGCCGCTACTGAGTCTGCGCGTTGGCCAGGGCTTCTCGATGAGCTGCGACAGAATCCCTGGTGGTCTGTCGGCGTCTTCGGGGTGCTTGCCGTCATTTCGGGCGGCATCGCGGCACGGTTGCAGTTACGCCCGCCGGTGGGACTGAACGATCCGCCGGTGCCGTCCCCGGCGGCTGTTCCGGAGTGGTTCGTGGACAGGGCCCAGACCCGGGCCGTGGCCGCGGCAGTGTGCCGTGGGGGGCGCGCGGTCGGTATCACCACGTCTCTTTGGGGGGCGGGCGGGTTCGGTAAGACGATGTTGGCGAACGCGGTCTGTGCCCGCAGGAAGGTGCGGCGGCACTTCCATGACCGGATCTACTCGGTAACCATCGGTCGGGACGTCCGGGGGCGGGCAGCTGTGGCTGCCAAGGTCGCCGAAGTGACCCGCTTCATCACCGGTGACACCACTGAATTCGATGACCCCGACCTGGCCGGTGCCCATCTCGGGCGGCTTCTCGACCAAAGACCCCGCACCCTGCTCGTTCTCGATGACGTGTGGGATCAGAACCAGCTTGCTCCCTTTCTGGTGGGGGGCCGACGCTGCGTCCGGTTGGTCACCACCCGCAGCCCAGCCCTGCTGCCGCCCGATGCCCGTGCCATTCAGGTCGACCAGATGTCAGAGGCCCAGGCCAGGTCGGTGCTCGTCTGGAATCTCCCGCCCCTGCCCCCAGCTCTGGTGGACGCTCTCCTGCGAGCCAGCGGCCGATGGGCGCTACTGCTGCGTCTGATCAACCGACTGATCGCCGAGCAGTGCGCCAGCGGAGCCGACCCCGTCGCCACCGCCGAGCGCACCCTGCACCGGCTGCGCGACCGGGGACCCGAAGCCGTGGACGCCCCTGCGGTCGCCTGGAACCTCGACGATCCTCGCCAGCGTAACCAGGCGGTCAAAGCATCGATCGAGGCCGCGACCACTCTCCTGCCGCCCGGCGGTCCGGACCGCTTCGCCGAACTCGGAACCTTCGCCGAGGACGAGTCCATTCCCATCCCGGTCGTCGCTCAGCTGTGGCACGCGAGCGGCGGACTGAGCGAGGAACGGACCCGCACGCTGTGCCGAGACCTGGAACGGCTTTCCCTCATCTTCCTCGACCAGGGGGACAACGGGAGTGTCAGAATTCACGACGTCGTCCGCGACTACCTTCGCAGCGCTCTCGGTCCGGGCGGCCTGACCCGCACCCATGCACTCCTGGTCGACGCCGTCGCCGCTCGTCTGGACCCGGCCGAGCCCCTCGTGCCCAACCAGCCTGATCCCGGCCGCACCTGGTGGCACCTCACAGACAGCTACCTGCTCGACCACCTCATCGACCATCTCGTGGCGGCCGGACGCGTCACTCTGGCCGAGGCGGTCGCCGGGGACCTGCGCTGGGTGGAGTCACGCCTCGCCCAGCGCGGCCCCACCGCTCCGTGGACCGACCTCACCCGCATCGACACCCCTCACACGCGTCCCCTCGCACACAGCCTCGCGCAAATCAACCACCTGCTGTCTCCCACCGAACCGCCCCAGGCACTCAACAACGTCCTGCACACGCGCCTCGGTACCCACCCGCACTGGCAGCCACAGATCACCAGCCGCCACAACGACCTCGCCCAACGCCCCTGTCTCGAAGCCCTGTGGCCGCTGCCCGACGCCCCCACGCCGGCGCTCCAGCGGACCTTCACCGGACACTCCAGCGAACTGAATGCGTTGGCGATCTCGCCGGACGGGGCCTGGCTCGCCACCGCCGGCCACGACAACACCGTGCGGATCTGGGACTGGGCCACGGCGTCCTGCACCACCATCTTGGCCGGTCACGGCAGCGTGGTGACGTCAGTGGCGATCTCACCGGACGGAGCCTGGCTCGCCACCACCAGTCGGGGAGGAACGCTCCGGATCTGGGACCGTGCGACCGGAGTCTGCACCGTGACGCGCTCCGGCCACATCGGCGGAGCGACCTCGGTGGCCATCTCGCCGGACGGAGCCTGGCTGGCCACCACCAGCGGCCAAGAGGGAACGGTACGGATCTGGGACCGGGCCACGGCCTCCTGCACCACGACCTTGATCGGCCACACCAGCGAGGTGACTTCGGTGGCGATCTCGCCGGACGGGGCCTGGATCGCAACGTCCAGCCACGACAGGACGGTACGGATCTGGGATCAGGCCACGGCTTCCTGCACCGCCGTCCTCACCGACCACACCAGCGTCGTCAGTTCCGTGGCATTCTCGCCGAACGGAACCTGGCTCGCCACCGCCGGCCACGACAAGACCGTACGGATCTGGGACCGAGCCACAGCTTCCTGCACCGCGATCCTCACCGGCCACACCAGCGCGGTGAGTTCCGTGGCGATCTCACCGGATGGCGATTGGCTCGCCACCACCGGCCACGACAGAACGGTCCGGATCTGGGACCGAGCCATGGCCTCCTGCACCGCCGTCCTCACCGGCCACACCAGCACGGTGAGTTCCGTGGCCATCTCACCGAACGGAACCTGGCTCGCCACCACCGGCCACGACAAGACCGTACGGATCTGGGACCCAAGCTTCGCCCAGACCACTTCCAATCCCAGCCACTCCGGTGCAGTGAGTTCGGTGGCCTTCTCACGGGATGGCGATTGGCTCGCCACTGCCGGTCGCGACGAGACCGTACGGATCTGGGACCGAGCCACGGTCTCCTGCACCGCCACCCTCACCGGCCACACCAGCACGGTGAGTTCCGTGGCGATCTCACCGGATGGCGATTGGCTCGCCACCACCGGCCACGACAGAACGGTCCGGATCTGGGACCGAGCCACGCGCACCTGCACCGCCACCCTCACCGGCCACACCAGTGCAGTGAACTCGGTGGCCATCTCGCCGAACGGAGCCTGGCTCGCCAGCGCCGGCCACGACAAAACCATACGGATCTGGAACCGAGCCACGCACACCTGCCATGCCACCCTCACCGGCCACACCAGTGCAGTGAACTCGGTGGCCATCTCACCGAGCGGAACCTGGCTCGCCACCACCAGCCAGGACAAGACCATGCAGATCTGGGCCGGGGACACCGGCGTCGCCACCCAGACCCATGTCAATCACACCAGCTGGGTGAGCTCGGTGGCGATCTCGCCGGACGGAACCTGGCTCGCCACCGCCGGCCACGACAAGACCGTACGCATCTCGAATCGAGCCACGGCCTCCCGCACGGGAATTCTCACCGGCCACACCAGCGAAGTGACTTCGGTGGCGATCTCGCCGGACGGGGCCTGGATCGCCACCACCAGTCTCGATGCGACCGTGCGGATCTGGAGGGCAGTGGATGGGGACGTCGCGGTCATCATGCGAGCCGAGGGGGAACTGTACGCATGCGCGTGGGGCCCCGCCAACGAACTCGCGGTAGGGGGCGCACGGGGGCTGTACCTCTTGAAACTGCGCGTCTGAAGCGGCCGCGGCACCGAGACGACCGGACTCACGCAGTCGGCGCGGGCTACAGCGGGACGCGGGCGACCAGGGCGGCCAGCAGGGCGCAGGACGTCGCGGCGGCCCAGAACGTTGACGGGTCGATCTGTGCTTGCGCTTCTGGTCCGCGGCGGACACGGGAGCCAAGTCGGCCTGAATCGCGTCATGCATGTGTCAGATCTCGCTCGAGAAAGAAGACACGATGCTCAGACAGAGGCTGCGGTCGGCACTCTCCGCACTGACCGGCACCCTGGTGGCCGGCGCGTTAGTCGCCCTGACGCCACACGTCGCGCAGGCCGACGAACCGCCTTTGCCCCTGCCCTCTCCCTCCTCCTGCAACCCGGGTCCTTGGAATCTGACCCAGCACTACGAGGAGTTCGCGCCGGCCGACGGGCCCTGGCGGGTGGCGCCCGGAGACAACCTCGAGGTGACCGTCACCAAGTCCCGCACCATCGAGGTCGGCGCCCAGCTCACCGTCGGCGTATCGGCCGAGTGGGCCGTGGCCAAGGTCAACGCCGAGCTCGGGATCAGCACGAAGGTCTCATGGACGAGTTCGGTGGGCCTGAAGACCAACACCAACTCCCCGGCCCACGAGCTGACCCACGTCTACTACGGCGTCTTCACCGAACGCGTCCTCATGGAGCGGACTTGGTCCCCGGCAGGGTGCAACAAGGGGTGGCCGTACACGCTTCAGAACTTCCAGAGCGCCATGTGGCTGCAGCTCCCGAAGAGCGAAGGATTCAAGAAGGTCTCGATGCCCCTGGGGCGGGGCGGGGTGGGGACACCCGGTACGACCAACCCGCCCGCTCCGCCGCAGCCTCAGCCGGTGACGTCGGTCCACGGCCTTGCCGACGGCACGCTCCTGCACACCACGGACACCCGGCGCATCTACAAGATGGTCGGTGGCGCTCCGGTCTGGCAGGCCACGTGTGACAGCGGCATCTGCGACTCCCCGCCACGACCGACGACCCAGTCGGTCATCGACGCGGGGCCGAAGACCCCGCGCAACGGCTCGTCGGCCATCGACCAGCGCGGCCGGATCTATATCTACGTCGGCGGTGCGCCGCTGCATCAGTCGCACTGCAACTCCCCGGTCAACTGCGGCAGACCGCCGAAGATCTCGGACTGGTCGATCGACGCCCGTGACCACATGAACCAGGTCCCGGCCGACGGCAATCTGCTCCAGGGCTGGAACGGCGGCAACGGGACACCCGTCGCGCAGACCGTCGGCGGGGCGCGGCTCAACTTCGGCAGCCCGCAGGAAGTCATCGACACCGGCTTCGGCACGGACTGGGCCTCCAAGGTCGTCATCGTGTCGGACTACTCGTTCAACAACCTCGGCACGATCCCGGCGGACGGCACGCTCGTCCAGGGCACGGGCGGCGGTGCCTCGACGCCGGTGGCCATGTTCGTGGCCGGCTCGCGCATCAATTTCGCCTCGCCCGAGGAAGTGGTCGAGACGGGGTACGGGACGAACTGGCGCCAGAAGGTACGCGCGATCCCGAGCCGTGCCTTCAACGAGTTCCACGCCGACATCCCGCCGGACGGCTCGCTCGTCCAGGGCATCGCGAACGGCGTACCGACGCCTGTGGCCATAATGCTCGGCGGTGCGCGGATCAATTTCGGCTCGCCGCAGGAGGTCATCGACTCCGGCTTCGGTACGGACTGGGCGTCGAAGGTCCGGACGGTGCCGACGCGCGCGTTCAACATGATCCGCGCCGACGTGCCCGACGACGGCACGCTGGTCCAGGGAACGGGTGGGAATTCGCCCGTCGCCGCGATCATCGGCGGCGCGCGGGTCAACTTCGCCTCGCCGCAGGAGGTCATCGACTCCGGCTTCGGCACCGATTGGGCGTCGAAGGTCCGTGCGCTGCCCGCCCGGGCGTTCAGCCTGATCCCCGACCGGATCGGGGACGGCACGCGGGTGAAGAAGGCCGGTGCCACGTCGCAGGCCGGCATCGTCGGGGGCGCGAAGGTGCCGTTCGCGTCGATGGACGAGCTGATCGCCTGCGGGTTCGGGGACAAGCGGATGTGGACCATCCCCGACCGCGTGTGGGACGCGCTCACGACCGAGATCGCGGACGGCACCCGGCTGAAGAAGGCGGGGTGGTCGTCGGAGGCCGCGGTCGTCGGCGGTGCGAGGGTGGACTTCTGGACGGAAGCCGAACGCAACGACGCCGGCTACGGCGGCGTCATGCTCCAGTACATCCCGGCCCGGGTGTGGGACGCGATGACGACCAGGATCGCGGACGGCACGCGCATCGCGAAGAGCGGGTGGTCGTCGGAGGCCGCGGTCGTCGGCGGTGCGAGGGTCGACTTCTGGACGGAAGCCGAACGCAACGACGCCGGCTACGGCGGCAAGCCTCGCCAGGTCGTCCCGATCCGGGTCTGGGACGCGCTCCCGCAGCGGATCGCGGACGGCACGCGGGTGAAGAAGGCCAGCACCACGTCGCAGGCCGGGATCATCGGCGGGGCGAAGGTACCGTTCGCGTCGATGGACGAACTGATCGCCTCCGGGTTCGGCAACAAGCCGATGTGGACCGTCCCCGACCGGGTCTGGAACGCGCTCCCGACACGGTTCGCGGACAACACCCTGCTCAAGTCACCTGAATCAGCAACGGTTTGGCGGGTGGTCGACGGCAGGAAGGCCCAGATCACCGATCCGGCCGCCACCGTATGGGTCGTCCCCCAGCGCATTCTGGACGCCATTCCAGAAGGCTGACCCTCACAGGCGGCATGGCGGGGCCAGGGAGGGTGTTCCTTCCCTGGCCCCGCTTCGTTGTCGACGACGGGCGGATCGCAGGTCAGCCCGTAGGGTCGGGGGCATGACGACTTCTCTCGCCGGCAGTGCCTTCGACTCGCTCCGCCTTGACGCCGTGCCCGATCAGGACACCTTGCGCCGGATCTACGAACGTCCCAAGGACGCGGCCATGCGCAAGCAGATGACCGAACTCACGGAGCAGACGAGGCAGTTGATCGGCTGCTCGTCGTTGGTTCTGGTCGCCAGCACGGACGCCGAGGGAAATTGTGACGTGTCCCCGCGCGGCGGCCCCGCCGGGTTCGTCGCCGTCCTGGACGCACGGACGGTGGCGATACCGGACGCGACAGGCAACAAGCGCCTGGACACCCTGCGGAACGTCGTCGCCACCGGGCGGGCCGGGCTGCTGTTCGTCATCCCGGGGCGCACCACGACGCTCAGGGTGAACGGCCGGGCCTGCGTCTCCACCCGCCCGGAGCTGCTGTCGCAGCTGACCGCCGTGGGCAAGCCGCCGGTCAGTGCGCTGGTGCTGGGGATCGAGGAGGTCTACCCGCACTGTCCCAAGTCGCTCCTGCGCGGCGCGGCCTGGAAGCCGGAGCAGTGGCTGCCCGCGGACGCCCAGCCGACGTCGGCCGAGGTGACGCTGGCCCAGCTGCGGATGCCGGAGCTGACCATCGCCGACATCCAGCAGGCGGAGGCGGATTCGCTGAAGTACCGGTACGAGTAACGGGCTGGTGCTGGCGCTCAGTAGACGTCGGTACCCGTACGAGTATCGGGTCGGCACCGGCCGTCAGTAGACGTCGCGGACGTAGCGATGGTCCGAGGCCAGGCGGCGGACGTAGGCGGCGGCCTCGTCCTCGGTCAGGCCGCCGTGCGTGGCGGCGATGTCCCTGAGGGCGCGGTCGACGTCCTTGGCCATGCGGGAGGCGTCGCCGCAGACGTAGAAGTGGGCGCCGTCCTGGAGCCACTGCCACAGGCGGGGGCCGTGTTCGCGCATGCGGTCCTGGACGTAGACCTTGTTGCGCTGGTCACGGGAGAAGGCGAGGTCGAGGCGGTCGAGGTGGCCGGACGCCCGGTACGCCTGCAGTTCCTCGCGGTAGTAGGAGTCGGTGGCCTGGCGCTGTTCGCCGAAGAAGAGCCAGTTGGGGCCGGTGTGGCCGCGGGCCTGGCGGTCCTCGAGGAACCCGACGAAGGGGGCGACGCCGGTTCCGGGTCCGACCATGATCATGGGGGTGGCCGGGTCGGCCGGCGGCCGGAAGTGCGCCGAACGCTGGACGAAGACCTGGACCGGGCCGTCGTCGGCGTGGTCGGCGAGGTAGGTGGAGCAGACGCCCTTGCGGTCGTGGCCGAGGCTGTTGGTGTAGCGGAGGACGGAGACGGTGAGGCGGACCTCGCCGGGGTGGGCGAGCGGGCTGGAGGATATCGAGTACAGGCGCGGCTGGAGGCGCTTGAGGACGCCCGCCCATTCCGATGCCGAGGCACGGACGGGGAAGGCGGCGATGACGTCGGCGGCCTGTCGGCCCCAACTCCACTGCGCGAGGGCGTCCTTGTTGTCGGTCCGCAGCAGGCGCTTCAGGTCGTGGTTGCCGGTGCGTTCCGTCACGAACCTCAGCAGGTCGGTGGTGATGCGGGCGATGTCCAGGCGGGTGCGCAGGGCTTCTTCGAAGGGGAGGGGTATGTCATCGCCGAGGTCGACGGGTTCGTCGGGGTCGAGGCCGGTGAGGGCGAGCCACTCGGCGACGAGCGGGGCGCCGTTCGCGGGCCAGACGCCGAGGGCGTCGCCCGCTTCGTAGGCGAGTTCGCCGCCACGGGTGTCGAAGGCGAACTGCCGGACCTCCTTCTCGGAACCGGGCAGGCTCAGCAGCCGGTTGCCGACGAGGAGCGTGGCGAAGGGGGATGCCTTGGTGAAGCCCGGCGATGACGGTGCCGGTGCCGGTTCTGGTGACGGCTCCGGTGCCGGTTTCGCAGGGGAGACGACCGGAGCGGTCGTGGCCAGGGCGGTGACGACCTGGCCGAGCCACTGTTCGGCGGGCTCCTCGAAGTCGGGCTCGCAATCGGTACGGGGGACGAGCCGGGTGGCGCCGAGGGCGTCGAAGCGTTCGTCGAGGCGGCGGCCGTGGCCGCAGAAGTCGGCGTAGGCGGAGTCGCCGAAGGCGAGGACCGCGTAGCGGACCCCCTCCAACCGTGCCGCGTCCGGAGCCGAGAGCGCCTGCCAGAAAGCGGCGCCGTTGTCCGGGGCGTCGCCGTCGCCGAACGTGCTGGTGACGAGGAGGACGTCGGTGTCCGGTGTGAGGTGTGCCGGGGAGGCGTCGGCCATCGGCAGCAGTTCGGCGGCACGGCCGGACTCGGCGAACCGGGAGGCGGCGGCCACGGCGAACTCCTCGGCGCTGCCGGTCTGCGAGGCCCACAGGATGACCAGGCGGCGGGTCGGCCGCGCCGGGGCGCCGGACTGCGCGGGTAGCGGACCCGGTACGACAGTAAGAGACGCGGTCGCACGGGAGAAGATGCCGGCGAGCACACCGTCGGCCCACAGGGCGTTGTCCGCGGTGAGCGGTGCCCCCGGCGGCAGGACGGGCACTCCTGCATCGGGCGGGGCGACGGCGAGGCCGGAGAGGAATCCGGACAGATACCGGCGCTCCGGCTCGGCCAGGGCCGCGGGGGCGAGGTCGCTGACGCCGAAGAGAGTGGCGAGCGCGTCGAGGCGCGAGTCCGCCGGGGGCGCCACGGCAGGCGTCGCCGCCGGGAGGGCGGTTACGGACGTTCCTTGCTGGGCGGCGGGCTCGGGCTGGCCGCTCGGGCGCGTCGCCGTGACGGGGGCGGCCGTCTTGGCGAGGGTGACGGCGCAGACCTTGAGCTCGGGCTGGAAGGAGATCGGGTCGACGGCGTCGTTGGTGACGGCGTTGATGCTGAGGTATTCGCCGAACAGGTCGTTCCAGTGAAAGGGCGCGAAGCAGGTGCCCGGCCGGACCCGGTCGGTGAGCACGGCGGGCAGGACGGCCCGCCCACGGCGGGAGGCGACCTCCAGGTGGTCGCCCTCGACGACACCCAGCCTGCCGGCGTCTTCGGGATGGACCTCCACGAACGGCCCGGGGTTGAGCCTGTTGAGCTTGGCCACCTTGCCGGTCTTCGTCATGGTGTGCCACTGGTGCTGCAGACGGCCGGTGTTGAGGACGAACGGGTAGTCGTCGTCGGGGAGTTCGGCCGCGGGCAGGTGGGGGCGGCCGAAGAACTGGGCGCGTCCGCTCGCGGTCGGGAAGGCCAGCCGGGGGCGTGTCCCGTCCTCGCGTTCCAGGAGGGTCTGGCTGACGCCGTCGTTGAGGTAGCGGATCGGATTGCGGTCCGGGCCGTCGGCGGTGGGCGCCGGCCACTGGACGGGGGTTGTGCGCAGCCGTTCGTACGTCACACCGCGCAGGTCCCAGCCGGTCTTGGGGTTCCACGCCTGCTTGAGCTCCTCGAAGACCTCCTCCGAGGAGGAGTACGTGAACGCTTCGGCGAAGCCCATCTCGCACGCCACCCGGGCGATCAACTGCCAGTCGGGCAGCGCCTGCACGGGCGGGTCGACGACACCGGGCACGAGGGTGAGGTTCCGCTCGGAGTTGATCATGACGCCGTCGGACTCCGCCCACAGCGTCGCGGGCAGGACGACGTCGGCGTAGGCATTGGTCTCGGTCTCGGCGAAGACGTCCTGGGTGATGACGAGTTCGGCGGCCTCCAGGCCGGCGATGACGGTCTTGCGGTTGCCGACGGAGGCGACGGGGTTCGTGCAGATGATCCAGCACGCCTTGATGTCACCGGCGGCCATCTGCTCGAACATCTCGACCGTTCCGCGCCCGACCTCGGTCCGCAGGGAGCCCTCCGGGATGTTCCACAGCCTCTCGATGAAGGCGCGCTCGGCCTCGACGAGGACCGAGCGCTGGCCGGGCAGTCCGGGACCCATGTAGCCCATCTCGCGCCCGCCCATCGCGTTGGGCTGGCCGGTCAGCGAGAACGGGCCCGATCCCGGGCGGCAGATGGCGCCGGTGGCGAGGTGCAGGTTGACCAGGGCGTTGGTGTTCCAGGTGCCGTGGGTGGACTGGTTCAGGCCCATGGTCCAGCAGCTCATCCACTCGCCGGCCTCGCCGATCCAGGCGGCGGCCTGCCGGATGTCGGCCTCCGGGATTCCGGTGATCTCCGCGACCTTCTCCGGCGGATAGTCCGCGAGGAACGCCGGCATCTCCTGCCAGCCCTCGGTGAACTCGGCGATGAACTCCTCGTCGGTGTGGCCGTTGGCGACAAGGAGGTGCAGCAGGCCGTTCAGCAGGGCGAGGTCGGTGCCCGGCTTGATCTGCAGGAAGAGGTCGGCCTTGTCGGCGGTGGCGTTGCGGCGCGGGTCGACGACGATCAGCTTGGCCCCGGCCGCCTTGATCCGGTCCATCATGCGCAGGAAGAGGATGGGGTGGCAGTCGGCCATGTTGGCACCGATGACGAAGAACGCGTCCGCGTGGTCGAAGTCCTGATAGGAGCCGGGCGGACCGTCCGCGCCCAGCGACAGCTTGTAGCCGGTGCCCGCCGACGCCATGCACAGCCGGGAGTTCGACTCGATCTGGTGGGTACGGACGAACCCCTTGGCCAGCTTGTTCGCCAGGTACTGCGCCTCCAGCGACATCTGGCCGCTGACGTAGAAGGACAGCGCGTCGGGCCCGTGCTCGTCCAGGATCGCCCGCAGCCGGCCGGCGACCGCGGCGATCGCCTCGTCCACGCCGGTCGCGACGGGCTCGCCACCCCGCTCGCCCCGCACCAGACCCGTGGAGAGCCGTCCGGCCGCAGCCATCATGTCCGCACTCGCGGCCCCCTTGGTGCACAGGCGCCCGAAGTTGGCGGGGTGCGCCTTGTCTCCCGACGTCTTCGCGACTCGACGGCGGCCGTCGGCAGGGTCCCGCGTGAGGTCGAGCACGATTCCACAGCCGACCCCGCAGTACGAGCAGACCGTGCGGACACTGCCGCCCTTCGAGCCAGATGCCACCGAAACTCCCACCCGCCGCGCGTGTACCGTCCCGAGCCGGGATGGACCCGTCGACGACGGACATCCCACGATCAGCACCGTAGGAAGATCGAATTTCCGGCCGGTCACACACCCGGAACGCCCCGGGTTACACCCCGCGCACACCCTGCGACCGGGCCGTGTGAGACACAAGATCCGCTCGCCGACCCAGCCTAGGACATCACCAACTGCCCCGGAGGCCGCAGCCCGCTCGCTCCCCGCCCCAACTCCTGGGTCAGTCGTCGGCGCCCCACCGCATCAGGTTCTGGAACAGCTCGGCCTGCTCGATCGCGTCGTCCAGGGCGTTGTGGGTATGGGCCCGCGAGGACAGCAGATGGGCGGGCATCGACCGCTTCGTCGCCCGATTGACCTGCACGGCGGCCTTGGCGGCGTACAGCGTCTTGATGTCCATGCAGCGGGAGTGCCCGAACGGCGAGCCGGCGTCCGCGAACCGCATGAAGTACCAGTACATCCACATCCAGTCGTACCCCAGCGGATACGCGACGAAGACCGGAACGGCCCCCAACTCCTCGGCCACCTTGCCGAGCCAGGCTGCCGCGGCATTCATCCCCTCGGCAGGCTCCCGCCCTTCCCGCGCCAACCGCCCCCGGTCAAGCCCACTGACCGCGAGTGCCTCCGGGTCGTAGCCGTCACTGATCGGCTTGAGCTCGGCGTAAAAGGTCCGCGCGGCAGGATCACTAGCCGTGAACCCGTCTCCGTCATGCACCCCCGCAACGGCAAGCCCGAAACTCGACATGGAAAACGGCCCGGGCACGGGCCCGTCGGCCTCCACATCGGCCGACACATAGAACTCGGCTTTCGCCATTGTCTTTTCTCCGCGTTCTGCGAGCTACGAGGGGGACTGAGCGGTGATCGTCATCCCGGCGCGGGCAGCGGCGTCGAGGATGCTCCTCCGCAGCTCCGTCACCTCTTCGGCGGGCAGCGGATCCCGTTCGTAGGTGAGTGACACCATCCAGTCGTCATCTGCGTACCGCCAAAGGGTCAGATCCACCCGACCCTCCGCCTTGGAGCGCAGCTCCCGCGTCCCGAACTCCTCGTCCCAGTCATCGTTGAGGCGGCCGCGCGGGGCCAACCCCACCTCCTCCCGGAATGCGGAGAGTCGAGCGCCGAGCTCTCCCTTCATTCGAATCTTCAGCTGGTTATTCATCTACGTCGCCTTTCGGACGGTTGATGATCCAATCGGTTTCACGGAAATGCGTGGAGATTCCCTTGCCCACGTCGGTCCTGTCCGGTGGGCCGTCCGACGAGAACAGAGCCGGAGCCACTTCGCGTCCGGTCTCCTCCTCCCAGCGTTCCTTCCACTCCTGCAGGGCGGGGAACGTCTGTCGGACGGTTTCCTTGTCCACAAAGTCGTACTTCGGGTGGATGACTGTGGGCCTCCGGTCGTCGGGGTCCGTGGCCTCCCACGTCTCCGTGGCCTTGTCGACCATCTCGCTGGAGGAAAGCTGAACATCGTAGTCGCTGGGCGGCTCGAACCCACCCTCCCCGTCGTCCACGCCCAGCAGATGCTTGGCATCGAAGGGTACCCGGGCAGGTCGTTCGGATTCCGGACGGTCACCCATCCAATCCTCAAGTCTGGACTGTGCTTCGGGTTGGTCGATCAGGTCCTGCTCGGAGGGGAAATCCTTGTGCGAACCGGAAAAGAACTGAGCCGATGACCCCTGCAGGCGGATATCCACTTGCTCCGGGTCGATCCCGTCCGCCGCGAGCGCGTCGTTCAGGCTGGATCTGAATTCGGTGAACTGTTCCGGGCTCATGCCGAGCGGCGCTTCGAAACGCTGCCAGGCCTCCACCTGTTCTTCGTCCAGACCCAGGTACTCCAGGTCCTCGGCCCGTATCTCGTATCCGGTGTCGTCGCACGGCCGACCCCGCACCCTGTCTCCCGAGTCGAGTTCCTCGACAGGGACGCGCCCGGCTTCGTCGATCAACCCGTCGGCCTGCGCCGCCTGCTTCCTGGCGGCAACGCCATCGACTGTGACGTCGGGGGCACCGGGCTCCTCCGGCTCCGCGGAGTCGTCGGACAGCGCGTCGTCGACATCCTCGCCCTCGACCGCCGCCGTCACCTCCTGCGGCTCCTCCGGCTCCCCGACGGGCTCCGGGGCGTCCGGCAGGCGGGAAGACGGAACGGCGTCCGCCGGAGTGGTCTCGGTCGCGTCGAGCTCGCTCATTTCGTGTCCCCCGTGGGCTGTTGAGACATGACCGGCTTACGAGGCCTGCGATCGAAGCACGCGAGCGTCCGCGCGAATCGTTTGGCCCACTCCTCCGACGGGTCCGTGCAGCCCACCAGCTTCTCCAGCACGGACGGTGCATAGCGCCCGTGGTAGAACTGCCGCGTCTTCGTCCCCTTGCGGGCCTTCCAGTGCGGCTCGGCGACCGGGCACGGGTCGTGGCCGTCGAGTTGCGCGCGCATCACCCAGGCGACGTGCTCGGCCAGGGCGTCGGGCGAGGACGGGGCTCCGACGCGGCTGTGGACCGCGCGGTCGACCGCCTGGCCGATGGCGCACTCCACCGTGCGCCGGTGCGCGGCCCAGTACGGGGCGAGGGCATGGCGCATGGCCTCCCCGGGGAGGGGCGTGGTCCAGCCCAGAAGGTGGGATGCCACCGCCATCTCCGCCCAGAGCGTGATCCGCAGCTCGTCCTCTTCGTTCAGGCGTTGCGCGGTACGCAGCTGCCGCAGCGTGCACGGGGCCGTGCCGCAGTCCGTACCACAGGCCCGGCTGCGCGTCGCGATCATGGCGGCCGGAGACGCCGGCCGGATGGCCGCCGCGTCCTCGCGGGCCGTGCCGTCCTGCATGCGGACCAGCAGCGGATAGTCCATGCCGTCGGTGAAGACGGCGGCCTCACCCGGCTTGAGCGTGACCAGGTACTCCGACTGCGCCTCGGTGATGTTCATGGTGGCGCCGACGGCCTCGCGATCGTCCTGGGCCGGGAGGCGATGGACGACCTTGGCCGCCGTGTTCTTGATGACGTCGGGGACGAGCTTGCTGGGGATCTGGTCGGCGATCACCAGGCCCTCGCCGTACGCCCGGATCTCGGCGAGCAGGCCGGCGAACATCTCCACGGCGTGCGAACTCGCCCCGCCCTCCTCCGACCGGCGCAGGAGCCTGTGGGCCTCCTCGAAGACGGTCAGGTGACGCAAGGGGAAGGAGAGGCGACGGGTCGTACGCTGCTCCATCCGCAGGTACTCGATGAGCCGGATCAGGATCGTCCCCATCAGGAACGCCTTGTCCTTGTCGTCCCCGACGTCCTCGATCTCGAAAACCACATTGCGCTTGAGGAGTTCACCGAAGTCGATGGGGTGGCCACCCTCCAGGAACCGACCCGTGGTTCCGAGCCGGAGACTGGCGAGCCGAATCTTGATGAAGCCCTGAACGTTGTCGGTGATCTCCTTGCCGTAGCCGATCTCCGACACGATCTGGAGGGCCGTGTGCTCCAGGTCCTCGAGCGTCGGATAGCGCGGCTCGGTCCCGCCGGCCTTTGGTTCGCCGAGGGTGAGATCCCACCCCAGGTCCTCGTAGCACCGGGTCAGAGCGGCGCTCAGTACCTGGGGGAACGGCTCCTGCGGGTCGAAGGAGGCGAGGAAGAGCGCGCGGACCATGTCCAGATGGGTCTGCAGCGGGAAGCGCTCGCCGCCCGCGAAGAGGGAGGGTTCCAGCGGGTTCAGCCCGGCGGGGAGGGCATCGCGGTCACCCGGCTTGATCACGATGACCTCGCCCTCGTCCCCCAGCCGCGCGGACATGAACCGGTACTCCGCCTTGGCCGGTTCGACGACCAGCCAGGGCAGCCCCTCACGCGTGGCGGCTTCGAGCAGTCCGCGGACCGTCTGGGACTTGCCGCCGCCCGTCGCGCCGCAGACGAAGGTGTGCCGGTTGAGCGTGGAGCGGGGCAGATCCAGATCACCCACGGGGCTGCGGTTGCGGTCCAGGATCGACCCCAGGCGGATCGGGGCGACGGGCGGGCGCGGGCCCGCGGCGTTCTCCGGGGTGACGTCGAACTCGGGACGGAGTGCGAACCGTATGCCGGGAATCTCCTGGGAGGGGGTACGGGCCACCGCAGCGAGCAGTTCCGAGCTCCCGTGGAAGGGGAAGCCCGAGGGCTCCGCCAGGGAAGCGCCCAGCAGGTTCGGCAGATCCGCCACCAAGCCGGTCGGCTTGAGCGCGTACGGCAGCCCTTCGAGGTCCGCCGACGCGCAGACAAGCGCCGCGACTCGCTGCGCGTCCTCGGCGGTGGCGGCTCCGGCCAGCAGACGTACCCGCCAGAGGCCGGTGGCCTCTGCCCGGGCCAGCTCCTTGTGCCTGTGTTCCAGTCGCGTGAGTTCGAGGCCGTACTCCGGTGAGCTCTCGGCCTTGGACTGCACGCGCCGCTGCCGGTCGGCCGTCTCGCCGACCATCTCGTCGAGCTCGTCCGCCGTGACCGGGTCGGCCACCACCAGCCAGGCGAAGGAGTCCTGCCACACGCCGAGAAGACTGTCCTCGAGGGTGGGGCGGACTCGGGACGTCCCCCGGTCCCGCGGCTCGTCCTCGACCAGCAGCCCGTCGGCGACGCCGGCGATGGCGGTCCAGTAGGGGAAGCGCGCCATGGCCTCACCGAAGGCTCCCTGCGGTGTGCGCCGCGCCCGGGCGCCCGCGGGGAGCCGGAGCAGGACGGTCTCCGGGTCGGTGGAGTCATCACTGCCGACGAGGGACGAGCCGCCGAGGAAGATGTCGACGGAGCGCGCGGCCGAAGGCCGGGACCAGCTGAGCAGGACACGTCCCGGAGGCGGGCCCGGGGGCAGTCCGGCGGCGACCGCGGGGCCGCTGGTGTGACAGGCGGAGACGAGCGCGGCGAACCGCTGGGCTCGCAGATCGTCCTCGCTGTCGGCAGGCCGGGAGGAGTCGGGCCTCGGGCGCGGCACTTCGGTCAGGCGATACGTCGGCATGCCCAGGATCGGGTGCCCTGCCTGGCTCTCGTGGGCGTTCCCCATCACGGGCGCTCACCCGCTTCGGCGGCCGCGCCCCGCAACCTGAGCTGGACATCGGGCGGCGCCACCATGATCGTCTTCCCGACGGCCGACCGCGTGTACGACTCGCGCAGGATCCGCCACACGGCGCATGCCTCGCTCCCCGTGAGGGCGAGGGCGTTCTGTATGCGGGGATCGAACAGGTCGTAGTAGTGCAGCGCGGCGCCCGGCTCGGTCATCTCGAGGACGCGGGCCTCCCCGTCCGTCGTCTGGCTGACGATCGCGGCGATCACCGCCGCCATGTGGACAGCGGGGAGCCGGCCCTGCGGGGCGTCGGGGTGACGGAACGTGTGGGCGGAGAGGTACGAGTCGACATCGGGCAGTTCGTCGATGGAGGTCTCGGAGAGGTGTCCCAGGTAGGCGCGGACCGATCCGCCATGCAGCGCGGCGCCGCCGAGGACATGCCTGATCCGCTCCACGAGGCGGTCCTCGTCCCGCAGCGCCGCGTGCGCCAGCCGAGCCTGTTCCACCGCGTGCTCCTGGTACACCGGCGGGATCCACTCGGGTACGTCATTGACCTCGGCCCCGCCGCCCGACGGGACTTCAGCGCTCGGCAGCTCTGCCGGGGCATGCACGTCGAGGCGGATCAGGGCGCTGCCGGCCAGCTTGCCGAACAGACCGTTCCCGGGGTTCAGCACCATGCCCTGGTTCAACCAGAGGCGTACGTGAGGGCCGTCGTCGCCGTCGGGCAACCAGACTGCCTCGTAGACCGCTTCGCCATCGTCGGAGATCCTCGCCGGCGGTCCCATGCGGTGGACGACCGCGTCCACGTAACGCCGCCACGCCTGCACGGCAAGGCCGAGGGTCTCCTCGTTCTCCTCCGGGGCGTGCGCCTGGATCGCCCAGCAGCAAGAGCGTGCCAGGCGTATGGGGTTGAGGAAGTGCTGTCCCTCGCCGTACAGCTCGAAGGCGTTGCCCGACGGTGTGATCAGGCTGAGAACCGAGTCGACCGAGATGGTGGTGAAGTACGTCAACCCGGTGACCCAGGCCGCCAGTTCACTCTCCGGGACGGGTGGACCGGCCCAGACCTCGGACATCCCCGGCAGGGACGCGAACAAGGCCGCATCCCGCACTTGAGCATCTTCGTGTTCACGCAGAACGGTCGGCACGCGCTTCGTTCCCCCGATTGATTCGATCTTGAGACGGCATCCTAGACGCCTGGATTTCACAGCCGTGGGGCCGCCGAAGTGCGGCGGCCCCACGGTGCTGCGGCTACTGCTGCGGTGGCCAGCCCTGGCCGGGCCACTGCTGCTGATGGGGCTGCGCCGGCGGTGCCTGGGGAGGCCAGGAGCCGGGAGCCTGCGGCGGGCCCCCTTGAGGCCAGGGCCATGCCGGCTGCTGCGGCTGCCCACTCGGCTGGACGCCGTACGCCCCGTACGCGCCATAGGACTGGCCACTCGCGGCATGCTGCGGCGGCTCGTTGACCGAGTGCGTGGGCACCTGCGGCGGGAGGACCGGGGCCGGTTGAGCCGGGACACCCGCATGCTGCTGCGGCTGTACCCCGGCCTGCGGGGGCAACGGCAGTTCGACCAGAGGCCGGTTGCTGAACCGCCCGAGTTTCACGACGTTCGGGTTGCACACCGCGGTGTGGGTCCTGACGGATCCGTCCGGCCCGCGTTCGACGAAGACGAGGCTGAATTCCGCGAGCCCCTGCAGCTGCGTCGGCTCCAGCACGTACTCGTACACGCGCTGAGTGGTCTTCCCGTCGCTCGTGCTGACGGTCGTGCCCTTGGTGTGCCCCGTCGACTCGTTGGTGCCGAACGTTTCGGTCACACTGCGGTTCTCCGACTCCGAGTAGTTGCCACCCTCGCTCGAGCCGCTGGTGCTGCTGGTCGGGAATCCGAAACCGTCGGAGTAGGTACTGGAGGAACTGGTGCCCCAGTTGCTTCCCCAGGACCGCGAGAAGCCGACCGATGTCGCGGTGGAGGTGGACGTCCCCTTCGTGACGGTCACCGAAGTGCTGACGCTCTCGCCGACGGTGTCGGTCAGGGAGTGCAGGATGAACCGGTAGTCGCGCCCGAGGAAGTCCGCCGCGACACCCGCCTCCTGGTGGTTGCCGAGCCGCATGAACGCCACGGCCCCGCCGCCGATCATGTCGCGTGCGGTCTCCCGCAGATGCACGTGCATGACGGTCAGCTGTGCACCGCGCCACTCACAGACACGGGCGAGCGTCTCCAGGTGACGCCGCTGCACCTCGTGCTCTCCGAGGGCCACCACGACGGCCGGCGCCTGCTGCTCTTCGAGTGTCGAGAGACGACGCGCCACACTGAGGATGGCGAGGTCGGTGAGGAGCTCGATGCTGGCGCTGCCCGTCGTCCGGTCGAGGCTGAAGCAGGTCAGGTAGCCGGGGCCGCGTCCCGCGCGCTCGCTGCCAAGGCGCGCCAGCGGCTGGAGGAACGACTCCAGCCGCATCAGTCCCTCGCGTATCTGGTCCTTGCTCTTGTCCGGGAGCAGGTCGTCGGAGATGCGGTTGCGCTCGGCACGGGTCAGACAGCCGCTCTCGTCGAGATCACCGAGCAGCGCCCGCAGGCCGGCGGCGATCCGAGCCGGCGTGACGTCGTCACCCAGCGCGTCACAGAGCCGGTTGAGGATCCGGCTGTCCATGCTGCGGGCGGCGCGGGTGGCCTCCGACGTGTCCCCGTAGACGGCTTCGACGAGCGCGTCGACCAGTTCGGCCGGCTGGAGGCCGTCGAGGATGCTGCTCTGCGGCTGCTGGCTGGGCAGCAGCTGCACATCGACGGGGGCGCCCATCTGCGCGGAGAGGATCGAAAGCTCCCGGCAGATCTGAGCCTGCGTCAGGTCAAGGACGATCAGCGGTCGTTCACGCAGGGTCGACGCGCCGAAGACGGTGAGGAAGCCCTCCCGGCTGCGCCGCGTTCCGCCGAAGACGTCGAGTCGCGCGTTACCGGCTCCGACCGGCAGTGCGCCCCAGGTGTCGAGCCCGCGGATGCGCTGATCCTCGGTGTACTCGAAGTGGGTCTTGGCGTGGGTCCACGCGGCGGAGTCGTGCTGGTACCGCTGTGCGAGCTCGTGGCGTGCCTGCTCCACCTTCTGGTCGGCCGTCGTCGCCGCGCCACCGGACTGCGTGTAGAGGAAGACGGCGCCCGCGGCGGAGACGGCCGCGAGCACCAGTCCGATCGTTCCGGCGAACAGCGAGACCACCAGGAAGAACGCGGTGAGGCCACCGCCGACCTTCAGGGCGTTCCCCTTCCGGTCCGCGGTGTTCAGGCGCGCGGCCCGCGCCCTGTTCAGCAGCGTCTCGGGAACGTCGACGGGTGCGGGCGGCGGCTGGGTGAAGGCGTGGCGGTAGGCCTCGGCGTCACGGTAGACCCAGCCGATCCGCTGTCCCGGGTCGAACAGCCGGGAAAGCGGCTCCAGTTCTGCGCTTGGTTCATTGGATTGGACGGTCATGACATGGACTCCTGGTCGGGCGCTTCGCTCAGCGGGCTGCGTCGGCGAACTTCTCCAGTTCGCGGATGCGCTCATGCATCGGGGGGTGTGAGGCCAAGAGGCGCTCGACCGTGCGAGCCTGCGCTCGCTCGACATCTTCGTCCTGCCAGCCGCTCAGCACCGCGTGCAGCAGCGGGCCGTAGCCCAGTTCCGCGGCCGTTCGGTCAGCACGCAGTTCGGCGGCGCGCCCGGCCCAGGCAAGCAGGTACGGAGTGACGAACACGATCAGCACCGGCGGGAACGACACCGCGATGGCGATCACCAAGGCCACGAAGACGAGGCCGACCAGGCAGCCGAGGATCGGAATGACCTGGGCGACGACGGCGACGACGAAGAGCACCTTGCGAGCCAGGAACATCGCGATCTTGCCCGGGAGGGCATACCAGAGGCCCAGCAGACCGGCCCAGGCGTGCCCCCCGAGGTGGTGGCCGAGTTCATGAGCCAGGACCGCCGTGAGCTTGTTCGGCTCAAGAAGTCGCAGCGACTGTGTGGTCACGCCCACCATGTGACCGGCGGCGGCAGCGGCGTTGATCCCCTTGCTGTCCTCGATCCACAGTTCGTACGCGGCCGGATTCTTGATGTCCGCCCTCTGCAGCACGTCGTCCCACAGCGGGCGCAGCGCGGCGAGCTCAGCCCCGGTCGGCTCACGCCACCTGAACGACATCTTCACGAACAGCCGCTCGGCGGGCCGGTAGAAGACAAGTGCGCCGGAGGCGAGCCAAGCGACGATGAAGACCACATCGACCCCGGCGGGCATCAACGCGGAGACCGCCCACACGACCAGGAGGCTGGCCAGGAAGTTCGGCAGCATCAGCAACAGGGTCGTCAGGGCCGTCGCATCGGCACGGCGGCGGACCGGCTGAACGTCGACGTGCGCGTCATAGCCGGGCACGTACGCGGGTGCCGGAGGTCCGGTGGGGGCCTGAACAGGGGGGTAACCCTGTGCGGGAACCGGGGGATGGGACGGGGCGTGGGACGGGGGTGCCTGCCCGGCGTATCCCTCGGCGAGGTACGGCTGCTGCGCCGGCGGGGGCGGCTGCTGGCCGGCCGGCTGCTGCGGCGCGAACCCCTGGGCGGACTGCCCGTACTGGCCGTACTGCCCGTAGGCCGACGGCTGCTGGGGAGGGAAGCCCGGCTGAGGCTGAGGCTGGGCCTGGGGCTGCGGCTGCGGCTGCGGTGCGTAGCCGGACTGAGGCGCGTACCCGGGCTGGGGCTGTGCTCCGTACGCGGGCTGCGGAGGCTGCGGGCCATACCCGGGCTGCGGCTGTACTCCGTGCCCGGGCTGAGGCTGTGCCCCGTACCCCGGCTGTGCTCCGTACCCGGGCTGCGGCTGAGGCTGTGCTCCGTACCCGGGCTGCGGCTGAGGCTGCGCTCCATACGGCGGCTGGGGAGGGTACGCCTGCGGCGGCTGTCCCTGCGCCGGCGGCGGCTGCGGCACGTACTGCGGTGGCGGACCGTACCCCCCTTGCGGCGACGGGGGTTGGGGCGCGGGTTGCTGCTGCCCTTCGTTCGACGCGTACGGGTCCGTCGGGTGACTCACCAAGGTTCCCTTTCAAGGCCGCGTCAGGGCAGCGGTGCTGCTACCTGCCGCGTATGCGAGGGCCTCGGACAACTGCGTGGCGCGACCAGTGGCGACGGACATGTCGAGTCCCGTCCCCATCCCCCGGTAATGACAGCAGTCGCACTGGCCTTTGAAGAAAGCGCCATCGTTACGCAATCGAACAGGCGTTGTCCACTTGCGTATTCGACGCGCGGTCTTCAGTCGCTCGTCGTGGCCGGCGCCGGCTTCCTCCCCCACGCGGTGAGCATGCCGGCCGACAGCGCCGCGCATTCCTCCGAGTCCAGGTAGCGGATCGCCGTGTCGACGAACGCGTCGTCGACGAGGCCGGTGGCGCGCATCGCGGATCGGCTGCGTTCCCAAGTGTTCGCCCAGAAGCGGCTGATGGGGCTGCCGGGCTCCAGTGGTGGCACGTGGATCTCGGCGGCGACGGGTTCGAGTCCGGCTCTGCGCAGGAGGTGCGGGTACGACGGTACCCAGGAGACGTCGGTGCCGATGGTCTCGCGTAGCCCCCGCCACATCGCGCGCATCACCTCGCTGTACGGCGTGGGGGGCGTCCGGTCGCTCGTCAGGTCGATCGCGTCGCTGAGCACCAACACGCCTCCTGATGCGACGAGTTCGGCGAGGTGGCCGATGAGGCGCTCGTGTTCGGGGAGGTGCATCAGGACGAAGCGCGCGTGGACGAGCCGGAACCGGCCGGGGGCGAAGTCCGGGGCGGTGACGTCGGCTTCCCGTACCTCGAGTCCCGGTACCGGCCGCTCGCGGAGGAACCGTACGTCGCGGTCCACCGCGAGGACGCTCTCCACCCCTGCCTCTTCCAGCAGCCGGCGGGAGACCGTGCCCGTCCCGGCGCCGACGTCGAGGCAGTGCCAACCGGGGCCCGCACCCAGGGTGCGGAGCCGGGCCATCGTGATGTCGTCGTACGCGAGGGCACCGAAGTCGATGCGCTCGCCCTCGCCCGCCTGTTCGGGGCGGAACACCGCCTCGCCGTAGCGGCCGCTTCCCTGCGCGTCCGGGTCGTCACGCTCATCCATGGCCGGATCTCTTCACACGGTCGCGCGATGCTGGGCTAGGCGCGCCGCGCCTGAGCCGATCGGCCCAAGGCGCGCCGCCCCGAGGCCGGGGAACCAGAGGGAGTCGGCTGGATCTCGGGCGTACGGAGTGGCCGACCCGGGCAGGTCGTGATCATGACAGACACCCCCTCCGTCGGCCTCGAACCCGCCCCCGGTCGCCCCACCGCCGTCCCGCCCCAGCGCCCGCTCCGTCAGTTGCTGGCGGCCTCCGTCGGCAACGCGGTCGAGTGGTACGACTGGTACGCGTACACCTTCCTCGCGGCCTACATCGCGAACCAGGTCTTCCCCAAGGGCTCCGGCAACTCCCTCGTCCCGCTCCTGTCGACGTTCGCCGTCTTCGCGGTCGGCTTCTTCATGCGGCCCGTCGGCGGGCTCCTCATGGGCGCCGTGGCGGACCGGCGCGGCCGGCGGACCGCGCTCACCGTCACCATTCTCCTCATGGGCGGAAGCAGCCTGCTGGTCGGCCTCACCCCGACGTACGCGGCCGCCGGCGTCCTCGCGCCCGTCGTGCTCGTCGTCGCCCGGCTGCTCCAAGGGCTGTCGGTGGGAGGGGAGTTCGCCGCCTCGACCACCTTCCTCGTCGAATCCGCCGGACCCCGGCGGCGCGGACTGTTCTCGTCCTTCCAGTACGTCTCCACCTCCGCCGGACAGCTCGCCGCCTCCGGGACGGCCGCCCTGCTCGTCGCGGTGCTCGGGGACGACGGGATGAACGGCTGGGGCTGGCGGATCCCCTTCCTCCTCGGAGCCGTCCTGAGCCTCGCCGGCTTCTGGATCCGCCGCGGCGCCGAGGAGACCCACGACGTAGGGCGGCAGGACGCGCCCCGACCGGGCCTCTTCGAGGCGCTGCGGCGCCATCCCCGCGCCTCGCTGCTGATCTGCGGCATCACGGCCGGCGGAACCCTCGCGTACTACACGTGGACCTCCTACCTCCCGACGTACGCGGAGCTCAACACCGGTATCGACAAGGCGGACGCACTGCTCGCCGGGACCCTGTCGCTGGCGTTCTTCGCCCTTCTCCAGCCGGTCGGCGGGCTGCTCTCCGACCGGTTCGGGCGCAGGCCACTCCTGCTCTTCTTCGGCCTCGGATTCGCCCTGCTCGGCGTACCGCTGCTGCGCGCCCTCGACGGTTCGTTCGGCTCGCTCCTGCTGGTGCAGTGCGCGGGCATGGTGCTGCTGACCGGCTTCACCTCGATCTCGGCGGCCGTGAACGCCGAGATGTTCCCCGCCCGCGTCCGCGCGGCCGGGATCGGCTTCCCGTACTCGCTGACGGTCGCGGTCTTCGGCGGAACGGCGCCGTACGTCGGCACGCTCTTCAAGGAGCTGGACCGGCCGGGTCTCTTCCCCTGGTACGTCGCCGTCCTCTGCCTGGTCTCCTCGGCGGTGTACTTCCGGCTGCCGGAGACCGCCCACAAGGAGCTGGACCGCTGAGACGGTGCCCCGAGCGAGGAGGTCAGACGACGGGCCGTGGGCGCGCCCGGTTCGCGGGGAGCCACATCGGGACGATCGCGGCCGCCGCCAGCAGGTCGGGCACGGCGTTGAACGCGGCCCACCAGGCCGGCTCCACGCCGTCCATGCCGAAGTCACCGACCCGGAACAGCAGAAGCCCCGCGCCGATGACGGTCAGGACGATCCGGGCCCAGCCACGTCCGGCCCGCATCCACACCGCGACGGCCACCCAGGCGCCCAGGAGCAGGGCCAGGACACCGGCCGAGACGGCCAGCCGCGTGACCGCCTCCCCGCGCCCCGCGTACTCGGTCAACTCGTCGAGCCCCGTGGGCGCGACGACGAAGGCGCCCAGGAACCAGACGGCCACTTCCGCCGCCACGGCGGCCAGCGTGACCGCCCAGGCCACCTGGAACCCTCCCGGGCGCTCCGGGCCCATGCTCATGTTCGTGCTCGTGATGTCGCTCGTCATCCCGGCCTCCCTCGGGCTCCCCCTACGAGAGGCGAATCGCGGCTCCACGGTTCCCTCGCCACCGACTGTGCCTCCGTGGTGATTCCGTGGTCAGCACGGAGGCGGCCCGTACCCCCGCCGGGCGAGGCTGTGACCACAACGAACGGGCCGCCGGCCCACCACGACGGGAGTAGCCATGACCAGCAAGGCGAGCACCACGACGAGCAACACGACCAACACCGCGTACGAGGGCTTCACGGCCGAGGAGCGGGCCGCGATGAAGGACCACGCGCAGGAGCTGCGCGCGGCGGCGCGGCGCGGCTCGCGCGCCGACAAGGCGGCGGAGGCGGAGCGCGACGTGCTCGCGAAGATCGCCGAGATGCAGGACTCGGACCGGACGATGGCCGAGCGCCTCCACGCCGTCATCACCGCCGCGGCCCCCGCCCTCGCGCCGAAGCTCTGGTACGGCATGCCCGCCTACGCGCTCGACGGCAAGGTCCTCTGCTTCTTCCAGAGCGCGGAGAAGTTCAAGGCGCGTTACGCGACGCTCGGCTTCAGCGACCTGGCGCGACTGGACGCGGGCCCCATGTGGCCCGCGGGCTTCGCCCTGACGGAGGTGACGCCCGAGGTGGAGGCGCGCGTCGGCGAGCTGGTGAAGCAGGCCGTGCGCTGAATGCGCGTCCGTGCGCTCGCTACACGTCCGTGCGCCCGGTACGCGGCCTTCCGTCGCGTACCTGACATGCGCTAAGCACGTCACCGGGCGCGCCACGTGCGCCCGGTGCTGCACCCGCACGGATGAGCGCCGCCGGAAACCGGCTCCGCCTGCGGCGCGGGGCCGGTCGTTCGTCGGACAGTGAGCTGATCATGCGTCAACCACTCCGAGGAGAGAGCTGGATGGGCAGTCACCTGGTCCTTCGAGTCCGTAGGACGCTCACCGTCGTGGCGCTGGCCGCGACGACCGCGCTGGCGCTCCCCGCCACCCCGACCACCGCAGCCGACCCCCGGGCGGCCACGGTCGCCCGGACGCCCACGGCCACCGCCGACCGGAAAGCCCCCGCCTTCGACACCGCCCCCGCCCGCGCCGCCCTGGAGCGTCTGCTGGCCACCCGGGCCGCGCAGTTCACGCTCGTCCCGATCGCCCGGGCCGCCGGCTCCGAGGAGGACTCCTTCG
This sequence comes from Streptomyces sp. NPDC001927, assembly GCF_053594455.1. Classification (NCBI taxonomy): domain Bacteria; kingdom Bacillati; phylum Actinomycetota; class Actinomycetes; order Kitasatosporales; family Streptomycetaceae; genus Streptomyces; species Streptomyces sp. NPDC001927. Next base: position 685,982 of record NZ_JBSFEN010000003.1, read on the forward strand.
CCGTCTCCGGCCGGGCCGGGGCCATCGTCGTACGGGGCACGTCACCGGCCACGCTGCTCACCGGCGCCGGGTGGTACCTGGAGCACGTCGCCGGGGTCGACATCGGCTGGCCCGGCGACAGCCTCGGCCGCCTGCCCGCCACGCTCCCGGCGGTCGACGGCGAGATCACGCGCACGGCGAGCGTGCCGCACCGCTACGCCCTGAACGACACCGACGAGGGCTACTCCGGCGCGTACCGGGACTTCACCTCGTACCAGCGCGACATCGACCTGATGGCGCTGCACGGCGTGAACGAGGTCTTCGTCCCGACCGGCGCCGAGTACACGTACTACGAGACGTTCCGGCAATTCGGTTACAGCGAGGCCGAGTTGCGCGCGTGGATTCCCGGTCCGGCTCACCAGGGCTGGTGGCTGCTGCAGAACCTGTCCGGCTTCGCGGGCCCCGTCTCCCACCAACTCGTCGACGCCCGCGCGGAACTGGGCCGCAAGATCGCCGACCGGCTGCGCGCGCTCGGCATGACCGCCGTCCTGCCGGGCTTCTTCGGCACGGTGCCGCCCGGCTTCGCCGACCGCAACCCGGGTGCGGTCACCGTGCCGCAGGGCAAGTGGGTGGGGTTCGAGCGCCCCGACTGGCTGGACCCGACGGGACCCGTCTTCGACCGGGTGGCCGCCACCTTCTACCGCGTGCAGCAGGAGAAGTTCGGCGCCACGGACATGTTCAAGATGGACCTGCTGCACGAGGGCGGCAGCTCCGGTCCCGTCGACGTCCCGAGCGCGGCCGGCGCGGTCCAACTGGCCCTGGAGACCGCCCATCCAGGCGCCACCTGGGTCATGCTCGGCTGGCAGGACAACCCGTCGGCGGCCCTCCTCGACGGAGTGGACCGCAGTCGGCTCCTCGTCGTCGACGGCCTCTCCGACCGGTACGACGACCTGGACCGGGAGACCCATTGGGGCGGTACGCCCTACGCCTTCGGCACGATCCCCAACTTCGGCGGCCACAGCGGTCTGGGCGCCAACACCGGTGCGTGGCTGAGCCGTTTCCACGCGTGGCTGGCGAAACCCGACAGCGCGCTGCGCGGCATCGCGTACCTGCCGGAGGCCACCGGCGGCAGCCCCGCGGCCTTCGATCTGTTCACCGAACTCGCCTGGCAGCGCGAGCCGATCGACCAGGCGTCCTGGTTCGCCACGTACGCCGCCCGCCGCTACGGCGGTGAGGACCCGCACGCGACAGCCGCCTGGGAGCAGTTGCGCGTCGGCCCGTACAGCATGCCCTCGGGCACCTGGAGCGAGCCTCAGGACAGCCTGTTCACCGCCCGCCCGAGCCTGACGGCGGTCCGCGCCGCGCGGTGGAGCCCGTCCACGATGCGCTACGACCCGGCGAGCGTGGAGCTCGCGCTCGCGGAGCTGCTCCAGGTGGCCCCGGCACTGCGGACCACGGACGCGTACCGCTACGACCTGGTCGACGTGGCCCGCCAGGCGCTCACCAACCGCAGCCGGGTCCTCCTCCCCCGGATCAAGTCGGCGTACGAGGGCAAGGACCTGGCCGGCTTCCGGGCCCTGGTGGGCGAGTGGAACGCCGACATCGAGCTGCTCGGCCGGCTGGTCGGCTCCGACAGGCGCTTCCTGCTCGGGCCGTGGCTCAGCGACGCCCGGTCCTGGGGCGCGGACGCCGCCGAGCGCGACCGGCTCGAATACGACGCCCGCTCGATCCTGACGACCTGGGGCGACCGCGTGCCGAGCGAGGGCGGCCTGCGCGACTACGCCAACCGCGAATGGTCCGGGCTCCTCCAGGACCTGTACGGGCCGCGCTGGCGCACGTACTTCGCGGATCTCGACCGTGCTCTCGTCAGCGGTACGGCTCCGGCCGCGATCGACTGGTTCGCGGTGGACGACACCTGGGCGCGCGGCCACGCGACGTACCCGACGCGTCCGGCGGGCGACCCGGTGGCCCTCGCGGGCGAGGTCCTGGCGGCGCTGCGCGCCGACTCGTCGAAGGGTTGAACGTTTCGGTACCCCGGCGCGTACTCACTCCGCAAGGAGATCGAATCTGGTCCCGTCCCAACGGGTCCCAACGAAACCGGTCCCGTCGAAACCGATGGGGAACCGATCGGAACGCAAGGGGAGTGCGATGAGTGGTGTGGCACGTCGGACGGTCGTCGCGGCGGCGAGTGGCGCGGGCCTGGTGGCGGCGCTGACCGCCTGCGGAGGCGGCGGCACGAACGACAAGGGCAGCGGCGGCGGGGCGGACGCGCCGCAGGAGGCCGGGGCCGCGCTCGCGAAGACGGCGGACATCCCGGTGGGCGGCGGCAAGGTCCTGGACGGTCAGGGCGTGGTGATCACCCAGCCTAAGGCGGGCGAGTTCAAGGCCTTCTCCTCCAAGTGCACCCACCAGGGCTGCGCGGTCAGCGGTGTCGCCGACGGGGTGATCACCTGCCCCTGCCACCAGAGCAAGTTCGACGCGTCGGACGGCAGCGTGAAGGGCGGCCCCGCCACCGCGCCGCTGCCGCCGACCCCGATCAAGTTGGAGGGGGACTCGATCACCCTCGCGTGACGCACCTCGGACGCTTCACGTGCGCGTGACGCGCCTCGGGTGCTTCACGCGCGCGTGACGCGCCGCGGGCTCTTCCAGCAGCTCAGCACGTCTTCCGTCGTGGTGACGGTGGAGACGAGCGCGAGCGTGTGACGGATCATCGCGGGGGTGTAGTCGGCCGGCACCCCCGCGATGGCGTCCCCGGGCACGACCACGGTGTATCCGAGGTTGACCGCGTCGAAGACGGCGTTGGGGATCGCCACGTTGGCCGAGACGCCGGTGACGACAAGTGTGCGGCAGCCGAGGTTGCGCAGCAGCGGGTCCACATCGGTCCCGGCGAGCGGCGACAGCCCGTGCAACCTCCGTACGACCAGGTCCTGTTCGGAGACCTCGATGGGCTCGGCGATTCGAACCGCCGTACTCCCGCTGTGCTGTTGGACGGGCAGCCGGGCCGCGGCCCGGAAGAGCCGGGCGTTGGTGTTGGCTCCGCGCCCGTCGGGCCGCCGTTCGGCGACCGCGTGCAGCACCTGGACGTCGGCCTCGTGCGCGGCCGCGACCAGCCGGGCGACGTTGGCCAGCGCGCCCGACGAGCGGGCGGCGGTGGCCAGTTCGGGCAGGGCGCTGTCCCGGCCGACGACTCCCTGCTGGCACTCGACGGTGAGCAGCACCGTTCCGGCCGGTTCGAGCTGCTCCTGGAGCTGCGCCCACTGTTTCCCACTGGCCATGATCGTCTCCCCTGTCCCCCGTGCCGCGGCTGGCGTACTCCGGGCGGGGGAGGCTAGCCACCCTTGCCCCAGGAGGGAAGAGCGCCCATGATTCCTGACACTCCATCAGAATCCATGGGACTCCATCGGAATGACAGAGAAGGGGCGGACGATGACCGTCGCACAGCGCCGTGGACGCCGGATCATGATGACCCCGGAAGAGCTGGACAGCTTCCTCACCGAGCAGCGCACCTGCCGGGTCGCGACCGTCTCCGCGGACGGCCGCCCCCATGTCGGCGCCCTCTGGTTCGTCTGGGACGGCACCTCGCTCTGGCTCTACTCGATCACCAGGAGCCGCCGTTGGGCGGAGCTGCGCGCGAATCCGCGGATCGCGGTGGTCGTCGACGACGGTGTGGAGTACGGAGAGCTGCGGGGCGCCGAGCTGTCGGGCACGGCCGTCTTCGTCGGCGAGGCCCCGCGCACGGGCGAACCGTGCCCCGAACTTGACGTGCCGGAGCGGCTGTTCGCCGCCAAGAACTTCGGCCTGGACGTGATGCCGCACGACGGCCGGCACGCCTGGCTGAAGCTGACCCCGGACGCCGTCGCGTCCTGGGACTTCCGCAAGCTGGCCTCCCTCTGAGGGGCCGGGCGAGACGTACGCACCTCTCCGTCCCCGCACCTCAGAGGCTCAGCGGCCCGCCGACGCCCTGCAGCGCCTCGACCGCCGCCCGGATGGACGGCCGCCGGTCGGCGTCGCTGCGCCAGGTCGCGTAGATGTGCCGCTTCACCTTCTGCCGTACCGGCACGAACGCGATCCCCTCCGGTGTCGGTCCGCGACCGAGGCGCGGGGTGACGCACACCCCGAGCCCGGCGGCGATCAGCGCGAGCTGGGTGTGGTGCTCCCCCGCGAGATGGGCGATGCGCGGCTCCATGCCCTGCGAGCGCAGGGTGAACATGAGCCAGTCGTGGCAGAACTCGCCCTCGGGCCAGGAGACCCAGTCGTCGTCGCCGAAGTCGATCAGGTCCACCTCGTCCCGCCCGGCCAGCGGATGCCCGGCGGGTACGGCGACGTCCGCGGCGTCGTCCAGGAGGTGGACGCGTTCCAGCCCGCCCGGCACCGGGGCGCGCTTGTTGCTCCAGTCCAGGACGATCGCGAGGTCGGCGTCGCCCCGCAGGACCTCACGGATGCCCTGCTCCGGCTCCAGCTCGGTGGTCTTCACGCGGAGATCGGGGTGGGCGGTGCGCAGCGCGGCGAGGGCGCCCGGCAGCAGCCCGCGCGCCGCCGTCGGGAAGGCCGCGATCCGCACCTCGCCGACCACCTGTCCGCGCTGCGCCTCGATGTCCGCCTGCGCGAGCTCCACCTGGGACAGAATGCGCGCCGCGTGCTCGGCGAGCAGCAGCCCGGCGTCGGTGAGCCGGACACCCCGGCCGTTCTTGGCCAGCAGCTGCTGGCCGATCTCCCGCTCCAGCTTGGACAGCTGCTGCGACACGGCCGAGGTGGTGACGTGCAGGCCGTCGGCCGCACCGCTGACCGATCCGTGCCGTGCGACGGCGTCCAGGGTCCGCAAGCGCTCCAGGTTCAACATGTAAGCAATACTAAGGGGAGCGCTTCACTTAATCTCGCTTGTTCTACGAGGTTGAAGCATCCACCCTTAGGGGCATGAGCTCCGCGACCTCTCCGCCCGCCGACCCCGCCTCCGCCACCTCCCTCACCTCCCCCGCCTCCGCCGAAGCCGCTCCCGAAGCCTCCCCCTCCCGCCGTTCACGCCTTCTCGACTGGCGGGTCCGCTTCGGCGTACTGGCCCTGATCTGGGGCTTCAGCTTCGTCTTCATCAAGGTCGGCACGGAGGGGTTCGCGCCGTTCCAGGTGACCTTCGGCCGCCTGTTGTTCGGTACGGCGGTGCTGGCCGTCGCGATGCTGATCAAGCGCGAGCGGCTGCCGCGCGGCCGCCGCACCTGGCTCCATCTGACGGTGGCCGCGTTCCTGCTCAACGCACTGCCGTTCTCGCTCTTCTCGTACGCCGAGCTGACCATCCCCTCGACGCTCGCGGGCATCTGCAACGCCACGACACCCCTGTGGGGCATGGTCCTCTCGCTGGTCGCGCTCTCCGAGGACCGCCCGACGCGGGTGCGCGCGGCGGGGCTCGGCATCGGCTTCATCGGGGTCCTGACGGTGCTCGGCGCCTGGCAGGGCTTCTCCGGACTGGACGTCACGGGTACGGCGATGGCCCTGCTCGCCTCGTTCAGCTACGCGGTCGGCTGGATCTACGTCCGCCGCACGCTGGCCGGCACGGGCGCGTCGAACCTCTCGCTCGCCGGCTCCCAGGTGGGGCTCGCGACGCTCCAACTGGCGGTGGTGACCCCGCTGTTCACGTCGCTCCCGTCGTCGGTCGAGGTCGTTCCGCTGCTCGCCGTGATCGCCCTGGGCGCGCTCGGCACGGGGTACGCGATGCTCCTGCAGTACGGGGTCGTGGCCGAGGTCGGCCCGACGACGGCGTCGATGGTCACGTACTTCATCCCGGTGATCGCCACGGCGGCCGGCGTGGCCCTCCTGGACGAGCAGCTCGCCTGGAACACCCCGGTCGGCGCGGTGATCGTCCTCGCGGGCGCGGCCCTGACCCAGCGCCGAGCCCCGTCCAGACACCCGAAGACCACGCCGATCGCCCAGGGGACCGCTTCCGCCCCCGCAGCACCGACCCCGGACCGCCACCCGGCAGCCCGCACCTAAGCCCCCCACCCCCAAGCCTCAGCCGTAGCTCCTGGCCGGCGCCGGTCCCGACGCGTTCGCGACCGCGTCGGCCAGGGGCTCGATGTCCTCCTGCCGCAGGCCGGAGACGGTGACCCGGACGGCCGGTCCGGTGCTCAGGCGGAAGCGGGCGCCGGGAGCCACCGCCCACCCCGCGCCGAGGAGCCGGGTCACCGCGCCCGTCTCGTCGGCGACGGGGACCCACACATTCATGCCGCTGCGCCCGAACGCCTCGACCCCGCGCCGCTCCAGGGCCCGTACGAGCCGGTCGCGCCGCGCCGCGTACGCCCCCGCGACGGCCGCCGGGTCCACCGCGCCCGTGGCCCACAGGTGGGCGACCGCGCGCTGGAGGATCCTGCTGACCCAGCCGGGGCCGAGCCGCTGGCGCCCGAGGACCCGATCGACGGTCTCGGCGTCGCCGGTCAGGCAGGCGACCCGCAGGTCGGGCCCGTAGGCCTTGGCCACGGACCGTACGAAGGCCCAGTGGCGGGTCACCCCCGCCAGCGGCGACAGCGGCAGGTCGACGATGCCGTGCCCGTGGTCGTCCTCGATGAGCAGCACGTCCGGGTGGTCGGCGAGCAGGCAGCGCAGGGCCTCGGCGCGCTCGGCGCCCACGGCCGCCCCGGTCGGGTTCTGTGCCCGGTCGGTGACGATCACCGCGCGTGCCCCGTCGCGCAGCGCCCCCGCCACGGCCGCCGGCAGCGGGCCGTCGTCGTCGACCGGGATCGGCACCGGCCGCAGCCCGAGGGCCGGTACGAGGTCGAGGAGGCTCCCCCACCCGGGGTCCTCGACGGCGACGGCGTCGCCGGGCCTGAGGTGGACCGCGAGGACCCGCTCGATCGCGTCCAGCGCCCCCGAGGTGACGGCGATCGGCCCGTCGGGGACCCCGTCCGCGTCGAACGCGGCGCGCGCGAGCCGCGCGAACCCCTCGTCCACGGGGGCCTCCCCGTACAGCCCGGGCCGCTCAGCCTCCCGCCGAGCGGCCTCGGCGAACGCCGCGCCGAGCGGGGGCAGCAGCTCCGGGTCGGGGTTGCCCTGGCTGACGTCCCGTACGCCAGGGGGCGCCTCCACCCGGATCGACCCGCGGGCCGTCGTCGCGGGTTTGGCCCGCACCCGGCTGCCCCGGCGTCCGTCCGTCTCGATGACCCCGCGCTCGCGCAGCGTCCGGTACGCGGCGGCGACCGTGTTCGGGTTCACGCCGAGCGCGCCCGCCAACTCCCGCATGGGCGGAAGCAGTTGACCGGGCTCCAGCGCACCCGTAGCGACCCCGCGCTCGACGCTGGCGGCAATCTCCGATGCGCGACGACCTTCGATCCGATACTCTCCTAGCACAAACAACATTATGCACTAGTGCAATGGAGATCGCAATGACGACGGCCACGCCAACAGACGCCACGGACGCCATAGACGCCTACAAGCCGACCGAGCGGACCGTCCCCACTCGCTCCCGCGACCGCGCCTCGTACGACCGGGCGCTGGTGCACTCGATCCTCGACGAGGCGTACGTCTGCCACCTCGGCTTCGTCCGCGACGGCGCGCCCGTCGTCCTGCCGACGCTCTACGGCCGGATCGGCGACCGTCTCTACGTCCACGGCTCCACCGGCTCGCGCCCGCTGCGCATGGCGGGCTCGGGCGAGGAGGCCCCCGGACTGCCGGTCTGTCTGACGGTGACGCACGTCGACGGCCTGGTCCTGGCCAAGTCGGCGTTCCACCACTCCATGAACTACCGCTCCGTCGTGGTCCACGGCACGGCCCACCAGGTCACCGACCCCGAGGAGCTGCGCACCGCCCTCGACGCCCTGGTCGACCACGTCGTCCCCGGCCGCGCCGCCGACTCCCGCCGGGCCAACGCCAAGGAGCTGGCCGCGACGGCCGTCCTGCGCCTGGACCTCGACGAGGTCTCCGCCAAGCTCCGCACGGGCGGCCCGAACGACGACCCGGAGGACGCGACGCTCCCCCACTGGGCCGGCGTGGTCCCGGTACGCAAGACCTACGGCACCCCGATCCCGGCGGACGACCTGGACCCGTCGGTCGCCCTTCCCGCCTACCTGGCCACCCCCTGAGGACCGACCCGCCATGCTGATCCACCCCTGGGACGCCGCCCACGACTCCGACGAGTGGCGCACCTGGCTGTCCCGGCACGACTTCGGCCAGCTCGCCGTCAACGGACCGCCCGGCGAGCCGCCGTGGGTGCAGCCGCTGCACTTCCGGTACGACTCCGCGCCCGGCCCGTACGGGCAGGTGCTCACCCATCTCGCCCGCCCCAACCCCCTGTGGCGGGCGCTGGAGGAGAACCCGACGGTCCTGCTGAGCGTGGTCGACGACTACGCCTACGTCCCGGGCCCGTGGGCGGCCCCCGAGGGAGCCCCGCCCGAACACGGCACGCCGACCTCCTTCTACGCCGCCGTCCAACTGCGCTGCACGGCCCACGTGGTCGACGACCCGGCGGAGAAGGCGGAGCTCCTCAACCGCCAGGTCGCCCACTTCCAGCCGGAGGGCGGCACCGCCCCGGTCGCGCCGGACGAGGCCCCTTTCGGCCGCCTGCTGGCGGGCCTGAGGGGCGTACGCCTCGACGTGACCGATGTCCGCGCCAAGTTCAAGTACGCCCATCACAAGCCGGAACCGGTCCAGGACGCGATCGTGGCGGGCCTGACGACGCGCGCCGCGCGAGGCGACGCGGAGGCGGCGACCCACCAGCTCCGCCGCCGCCCCGCAAGCCCGAACTAGGGCACCTTCGTATCGATCCGGCCGGAGCGGCGACCCGCCGACGCCCCCCGCGCTCGGACTAGGCCGGAGCGGCGGCCCGCCGCCGCACCGCGGCCGACCGCGCCTCGGCGAGCGCGAGCCCCGTCACCGCCGCGAGCAGCACCAGCGTGCCCACCACCGTGGCGGCGGCCAGCTCCTCGCCCAGTACCGCGACGGCGATCACCGCCGCGCTCACCGGCTCCAGAAGCATGATCACCGACACCGTCGCGGCCCTGACCACGGCCGCCCCGGCGAAGTACAGCGCGTACGCGAGCGCCGTCGGCACCGCCGCTACATAGATCACCAGCACGAGCACCTCCACCGGCTGACCCGTCTCCGGCAGCAGGCCCCCGGGGGACTCCAGAAGAGCCATCGGCAGCAGCCCCACCGCGCCGATCGCGAAGGCCCACGTGGTCGTCGACAGTGCGTCCGAGCCGCCCCCGTCCCGCCCGAGCCACCGGGTGAGCAGCGTGATCGCCGCGTACCCGGCGGCCGAGAGCACGGCGAGCCCCACCCCCACGGGCCTGACCTCGCCGCCCTCGCCACCGAGGACGAGCACACCGAGCCCCAGGAGAGCACCGGTCACGGCCAGCGCTCCCCCGCGGCCGAGCCGTTCACCCATGCCGAGCCGGGCGCCGACGGCGATCAGGACGGGGCCTGCGCCGAGCGTGACGACGGTGCCGACCGCGAGCCCGGTGGCCTCGACGGCGGCGAAGTAGGCGCTCTGGAAGACGGTGAGACCGACCCCCGTACCGAGGATCCGGATCAGCCGCCTCCGGCGCGGCTCGGCCACCACGCCCGCACGCCGGCGCGGCCGCAGGGCCAACGCCCCGAGCAGCAGGACGAGTCCACCGGCGCACCGCCAGAAGGAGAGGGCCAGCGGCCCCATGTCGCTGACCCGAAAGATCAGCGAGGCCGCGGCGCCCGCGGTGCCCCAGGCGATTCCGGCGACGATCAGATAGAGCAGACTCCGCCCGACGGCAGGCATGGCCGTCACGGACGAGGACAGCGAAGAGTTCGACACGTGCTTCTTCTCCGTACGAAAACAGGGTGATGTGGTCGCTCGACTCCGCACGCGGGCAGCGACGGACCGCTCGGGGACTACCCGAGCCCGGTCTTCGTCAGAGAGAACGCCGCCCGCGCCTAGGCGGCAGGAGGCGGAAGCACGGTCGAATGCATGATCCTCACCCTAGGCTCCGGTCCGCCCGGCGGACAACTCGGATTCGTCGTGCGCGGTCTGTACGGACCCGGCCACAGGCTCGACGGACGCCGCCTTCGGCGTCGACGACTGGGCGATGAACGCGCCGACGAGGACCACCGCGCCGCCGATGATCTGCGGCGCCCCCAGGTGTTCGCCGAGCAGCACCCAGGCCAGGACCGTCGCGATGACGGCCTCCAGGCAGGCGACGACACCGGCGACCTGGGGTGAGAGGCGGCGGACCGAGACGACGCCGGTGACGTACGCGAGGACGGTGGCGATCAGCACGATCCAGCCGAGGAGCAGCCAGGCGGCCACGCCCGTACCGTTCATGTCCGCGTCGCCGCCGAGCAGGGACCAGTCCATCCCCCACGGCCGGGCGATCACGGTGAGGACGAGCGCGCCGATGAGGAGTCCGTACGCGATGACGCCCAGCGGGTCCACCGGGTCGGACTCGTCGCCGCCGTGGTCGGAGAGGACGAAGTAGCCGACCTGGCAGCACGCGGCGCCGAGCGCCAGAAGAAGTCCGAGCAGGTCGAAGGTGAGTCCGGACCAGACCTGGACGACGCAGGCGAGGCCGCCGACGGCGAGGACGACGCCGAGCGCGGCGGCGCGCGTGACCGGCCGGCGCTGGACGAAGCGGACCCAGCCGAGGACGAGGGCGGGCGCGAGGTACTCGATGAGCAGCGCGACGCCGACCGGGATCCGGGAGATCGAGGCGAAGTAGAAGGCCTGGACACCGGCCACGGCGAGGAGGCCGAATCCGGCGAGCAGGGCCGGCTTGCGCCGCAGGAGGTCGCGGTGGCGCCAGGCCACGGGCAGCATGACGAGCGCGGCGCCGGCGACCCGGAGCCACACCACATGGAGCGGGTCGAGCCCCGCTTCGATGAGCGGCTTCGCCGCCACACCTGAACCGCCAAATGCGAAGGCCGAGGCCAGGGCAAGTCCCAGGCCGGCGCTTCTCCCCTGAGACGCGTGCATCGGGCCATCATGACAGGACGGCGTCAGGAGCGTCACCCCCGTCACACCTGTTGAGACAGCTCCCCGATCCGGTCGGCGAGAACGCGCGGATCGACCCCGGCCCGGCCCAGCACCTCGACGGCCCTGCTCTCCGGGTCCGCGGCGATGACGGCCAGCAGATCGAGGCCCCGCGCCCGCTGGTCGCCGCGCAGCGCGGCCCGCTCCCAGGCGCCGTCCATCGCGGCGGCCGCCGTGGGCGACCAGCCGGCCGCAGCCGCCGCTGCCGCCGTGTCCCGTACGACCTCCAGGGCGCCGGAGTCCTCTACGGAGCCGCGCCACCGAAGCCCGTAGCCGATCGAGCGCTGGACGAGATAGCCGAGCACGCGCGCGAGCTGCGGCGGGCCACCCTCGAAGGCCGCGCCGACCTCGGGGTCGGACTCGATCAGGGAGTGCAGCAGATGGGCGGTGTCGATCTGCCGGTCGCCGTCCCGCAGGGCCCGGCGGCGCGCGCTGGCCACGACCGTCGCGAGTTCGGCGGTGAGGCGGCCGAGCTGAATCTCCGGGCGGCGGGACGCGAGGAGATCAGGGCGGTGGGACGTGGGCTGCTGCGGTACGCGAGGGACAGGACTATGCACGCTCCCACCTCATCAGCCGACGGCCGCCGGAGCATCCCCGGCGAGAAGCATGTGTGCATCCCACCACAGTTGGGCACAGGCGACCGGATCCTCCTCCTTACGGAGGAGATTGCGCCGGATCACGGCCGAGGGGCGCGCGCCGCCTTGCCTTGCGCCCCGAATGCAACCACGAGGCCCTCCCGTTTCGTCTCCTCAATATGTTCTGGATGGTCGCCCTGCTCGCGCTCGACGGGCGGCAGTACGTCTACCGCGTGTACGCGCCGCGGGACGCGCTGCCGGCCGATCTCTTCTGGGCCGCGTTCCACTGCCACGACGAGAGCGGCGGTCCGCGCGCCTCGGACTGGTTCGACGCGGCGCAGATCTGGTGGATCGGCGACGTCGAAGAACTGACGGTTCATCAGTATTGAATGTTCACGGCCGCCCGGCTACGTTCCGCGACACCAGAGTCGGACGGAACCCGCGAAGGGGTGGTCGTATGGCCGAAGTCAGCGCCGAGACACGGATCGATGCGCCGGCCGAGAAGGTCTGGGCGCAGCTGACGGACTTCTCCTCGTACGGCGAGTGGAACGCCACCCACACCAACTTCCCCAGCGGCGGCCCGGCCTCCCTGGAGACGGGTGCCACCTTCGCGGAGAACATGAAGCTGATGGGCTTCCCCGCCGAGGTGACCTGGACGGTGGAGGAGCTGGAGACCGCGCGCGTCCTGGCCATCCGCGGCAAGGGCCCGATGGGCGTCATCGTGGCGACCCGCTACTCCCTGGCCGCCGACGGCGACGCCACGACGGTGCGGATCGACGGCGAGTTCACGGGTGCCGCCGTGTCCCTGATGGCGGGCAAGCTGAAGGACTCGGCGACTGCGGCCCTGAACGAGTCGCTGCGCAAACTGACCGGCCTGGTGGTCTGAGCCCCGCACGCACACGGAGGGCCCGCGCGGCGATCGCCGCGCGGGCCCTCCGGTATGCCCCTGGCCCCGAAGGTCAGTCCTCGTCGGCCAGGATCAGATACAGCTTCTTACGGGCTTCGTTGATGACCTCGACGGCCTTCTGCCGCTGCTCGGCGCTGCCGGTCTTCCAGACCTGGCCGAACGCCTCCATCAGACCGAAGCCGGCCTGCCGGATCTCGTTGACGGCGTCCCAGTCGACTCCGCGCCCGGCCTCCTCCCAGGGGGCCTCGGGCCCCGACTCGGCCTCGGTCCGGCCGGTCTCGGTGAGCGTGAACAGCTTCTTGCCGCCCTCGCTCTCGCTGGTGATCAGGCCCTCGTCCTCGAGGAGCTGCAGGGTCGGGTAGACCGAGCCGGGGCTGGGCTTCCACGCCCCGCCGCTGCGCTCGCCGATCTCCTGGATCATCTCGTAGCCGTGCATCGGCCGGTCCTTCAGCAGCGCGAGGATCGAAGCGCGCACGTCTCCGCGCCGCGCCCGGCCCCGGCCGCCTCCATGACCGCGCCCGCCGGGGAACGACCCTCCCCGGAACGGCCCACCGCCGAACCCCGGCCCGAACGGGCCGAAGGCGGCACGCCGCCGCTCGTCGTCACCACCGCGGAAGCCGCCCCAGCCACGAGGGCCGGGTCCGCAGTCTCCATGTCCGTGTTCGTGTCCATGTGAACGCATCGCAACGCTCCTTCCATCGGGTATACATCGTTGAACGGTCGCGATGCCTCAACGATATATCGGAATACTTCGTTTGCCAACCAACCCCGAAAAATCCCCGGACCGGAGCGCGCACGAGCGCCAGACTGGGCCCCATGACCCCTACGGACCCCAAGGCCGACCTGCGCTTCTACCTCCAGTCCGCCCGCGACGCCCTGCTCTGGAAGCTCGACGGGCTCTCCGAGTACGACGTCCGCCGCCCGATGACACCGACCGGCACCAACCTCCTGGGCATGGTGAAACACGCGGCGAGCGTGGAGCTGGGCTACCTCGGGGACACCTTCGGCAGGCCGTCGCACGAGGACCTGCCCTGGGTCGAGGCCGGCGCCGAACCCAACGCGGACATGTGGGCGACCGCCGAGGAGTCACGCCCGCAGATCGTGGGGCTCTACCGCCGGGCCTGGGCGCACGCGGACGCGACCATCGACACGCTGCCCCTGGACACGGTCGGCACCGTGCCCTGGTGGCCCGAGGGCAGGGACGAGGTGACGCTGCACCACGCCGTCGTACGCGTCATCGCCGACACGCACCGGCATGCCGGGCACGCCGACATCCTCCGGGAATTCATGGACGGCGCCGTGGGGATGAACGAGGGCAACACCAGCATTCCCCCGGGCGACACGGCCTGGTGGAAGGAGTACCGCGACCGCCTGGAGCGGACCGCCCGGGAGGCGGACAAGGCGTAGGCAAGGGCACAGGCACAGGCACACGGAAACACCCGACGCCGGACCGTGACTCACGTCCCCGCACTGATCGGTCCAGTCCTCCGGAATTGGCCTTGGCCTGCCACTTTCCCGTCACGGTACGGTCCGGTCCATGCGGATCCGAATCGTCGACGCCTTCACCGACCGCCCCTTCTCCGGCAACCCGGCAGGGGTCCTCCTTCTCGACTCCTTCCCCGACGACCACTGGCTCCAGAAGGTCGCCGCCGAGGTCAACCTCTCCGAGACGGCCTTCGCCCACCCCCTTCCCCCGGGCGGCGAGGCCGACTGGGCGCTGCGCTGGTTCACGCCGGTCGCCGAGGTCGACATGTGCGGCCACGCCACCCTCGCCACCGCCCACGTCCTGCACACCACGGGAGCCGCGACCGGGACCGTCCGGTTCACGGCCCGCTGCGGCGTCCTCAGCGCGACGGCGGCGCCGGACGGCTCGATCACCATGGACTTCCCGACCTCGTCCCTCACCCCCGTCGAGACCCCCTCCGGCCTGGAGAAGGCCCTCGGCGCCGAGGTCGTCGCGGTCCACGACACCGCCGCCCACATCGGCGACCTCGTCGTCGAGCTCCGCGACGAGGCAGCCGTACGCTCCCTGGCGCCCGACCTCGCGGCCCTGGCCGGCCTCGCCGAGCGCGGTGTCGTCGTCACCGCCGCCGCCGAACAGCCCGAACGGGGCTACGACTTCGTCTCCCGGGCCTTCTTCCCCCGCCTCGGCATCGACGAGGACCCGGTCACCGGCAGCGCCCACACCGCGCTCGCCCCGCTCTGGTCCGCCCGCCTCGGCCGCGACGACCTCACGGGGTTCCAGGGCGGCGCCCGTACCGGCATCGTCCGCACCCGGCTGCGCGGCGACCGCACCCTGCTGACCGGCGACGCGGTCACGGTCATCGAAGGCGACCTGCACGCCTGACGCGGCCCCAGACACGGTGAAGGGGCGTACGGCACAAGCCGTACGCCCCTTCACCGTGGGCTGCCCTACACCGTGGGCAGCCAGTCCACCCGCCCCGCCAGCAGCCCGTACCCCACGAAGGCCACGATGTCGAGCAGCGCGTGCGCCACCACCAACGGGCCGACGCGCCCCCAGCGGCGGTAGAGGTACACGAAGACGACCCCCATCACGACGTTCCCGATGAAGCCGCCGATGCCCTGGTAGAGGTGGTACGAGCCGCGCAGCACCGAACTCGCCACCAGCGCGGCCATCGGTGTCCACCCCAACTGCCCGAGCCGGCGCAGCAGATAGCCGACGACGATGACCTCCTCCACGACGGAGTTCTGCACCGCCGACAGGATGAGGACCGGGTACTTCCACCACACGTCCGGCAGCGACTCGGGCACCACGGTCAGGTTGAACCCGGCGCCCCGCGCCGCCAGGTAGAACGCGAGCCCCGCGCTCCCGATCACGGCCGCGACCAGCGCACCCCTGCCGAGGTCGGGCCAGGGACGGGTCCGGTCGAAGCCGATCGCCCGCATCCCGGTGCCCTCCCGCAGCAGCAGATGCGCGACGAGCAGGACCGGAACGAGCGCGGTGGCGATGCCGAACAGCTGCCAGGCCAGATCGAGCCACGGCCGCCCGGGCGCGTACGAGCCGTTGAGCGTCGCCGCCTGTTCCTTCAGCCCGCCGGGCTTGGTCAGCGAACCGATGAAGCTGATGAGGGACGACAGCGCGCTCGCACCGAGCGACAGCGCCAGGACGATCAGGGTCTCGGACCGCAGGATCCCGCGCGGAAGGCCGCCGGGCGGCAGGGCATCAGGCACCACACGTTGATCCGACACCACACCTGTCTCCCATTCCCCATCGCGTTCCGGGTACGGAGATCATGCGTGACGCCCCCCGCCGAGCGCCATTCCGACGGCGGTACAGCCCCTTCGTCCGCCCGGCTACCCGACCCCCACCGGCCAGCGGTGCACCGGCTCGCCGCCCCGCATCAGCTCGGCGTACCGGCGGGTCGTGGCCGCGAGGGCCGCGTCGCGGTCCAGGCCGGAGGCGAGCGCCCGGTGGAAGGTGTCGACCTGCCAGGACGCCCCGTTGACCCGCGCCCGGCACCGCTCCTCGATGACCCCGAGGTAGAAGTCGCGGTCGGCCGGCTCGACGTGCCACGCGTCGAGCCCGGCCGCCGCGAGCGGCAGCAGTTCGTCGAGGACGAGCCGTACGGCGGGTACGGCGGCCACTCCGCCCGAGCGCCCGGGGCGCGGCCAGCGCAGCTCCGCGTCGATGCCGTGGCGGCAGGCGGTGTCGAAGTTCGCGGCGGCGTCCTCGAAGGGCAGCCGCTTCCAGACCGGCCGGGTGTCCTCGGCGAGCGCCCGCACCAGGCCGTAGTAGAAGGCCGCGTTGGCGACGACGTCGGTGACGGTCGGCCCGGCCGGCAGCACCCGGTTCTCCACGCGCAGATGCGGGACGCCGTCGACCCAGCCGTACACGGGCCGGTTCCAGCGGTACACGGTCCCGTTGTGCAGGACCAGCTCCTGCAGCCGGGGCACACCGCCCTGGTCCAGGACGCGGAGCGGGTCCTCCTCGTCGCAGATCGGCAGCAGGGCGGGGAAGTACCGCAGGTTCTCCTCGAAGAGGTCGTACGCGGAGTCCACCCACCGCTCCCCGAACCAGGTGCGGGGCCGCACCCCTTGGGCCTGGAGCTCGGGCGGCCGGGTGTCGGTGGCCTGGGTGAAGAGCGGCGGCCTGGACTCGCGCCACAGCTCGCGCCCGAAGAGGAACGGGGAGTTGGCGCCGACGGCGATCTGGACCGCCGCCACGGCCTGCGCCGCGTTCCACACGGCGGCGAACCGGCCGGGCGTGACCTGGAGGTGCAACTGCACCGACGTACAGGCCGCCTCGGGGACGATCGAGGTGGCCGTGCAGGTCAACTGCTCGACGCCATGGATGTCGAGGGTGAAGTCCTCTCCGCGGGCGGCGACGATCTGATCGTTGAGAAGGGTGTACCGGTCGACGGCCGAGAGGTTCTCGGAGACGAGATCGTCCTGGGCGAGGGTCGGCAGAATTCCGATCATGAGGACGCCGGCGTCGACTTCACGGGCCTTGCGATCGGCATATCCGAGGCCGGTCGTGAGTTCCTCCGCGAGCCGATCGAAAACGCGCCCGCCGAGCCGGTGCGGGGCGATGTTCACTTCAAGATTGAATCTTCCCAGTTCCGTCTGGAAATCCGAGCTCGCGATGCGTTCCAGGACGGCCCCATTCACCATCCTGGGCATGCCGTCGGCACCCGCGAGATTGAGTTCGATCTCCAGGCCCATCAGATTCCTCGGCCGGTCGAACCGCTTCTCCGCCAGGAGCCTCGCAAGACCCGCCAGGCACTGCTGGAGCTTCCTGCGGTATCGCTGCCGATCGGACAGGTCGAACCTGTCCGCCACGACCTTCTCCCCCATGGAAGCTTCCCTCCCGATCGGGCGGCCACGGCGACGGCCGCGCGTGTCACGGAACGATGATGCCCACGCGATTGATCCATAACGCCTGCGGAGCGCCCTCGTTGAACGATAGGCTGGAACGAGCAATCGCCCGGCACGTCCCGACGGCATCCGGCAATGGACATATTCCGCGAACATATCCATCGAAAGCATGGGGTCGATATCCGGCCGTCCGCTCCGGTGAAGTTCTCGCAGGCAGACGACCGGCACCCGGCATAAATACGATGAATCGCCTCCGTAGCGAGACCGGATGCGGCCTTGCGCGCAATATCGGCGACCGCTAGCGGAAACATCGTGTGAACACGTCTCGTATAAACTCCGCGAACGAGGCAGAGTGTTGGCACCCGGCCATGGCTTCATGGCCCCTTCGGCCCGGCAGCCCACAGCGCCGTCGTACCTGCCCACGCGTCACCGTGTCTCCTGAGCGAGAGGCGACCCATCATGCTCCGACCCTCCCCGGCCCCCGCGCCGGCCCTGCGCAGTGTCCTCGCGGCCCTCGGTTCCCCCACCGCCGTCCGCGAGGCGCGAACTCCCGCCCTGCGGGCGGCCCAGGGGCCACTGAGCCCCGAGCTGCCCCTGCCCGTCCACGTCCTCGACGTGCGGGACCAGGTCGTCGACGTACGGGACCAGGTCACCCCGACCGGGCAGCCGCCGCGCACGCGGCTGGCCGGCTGGCGCTTCCTGATCCGGGGCACCGACCGGGCGGTCGCCGCCGCCGACACCATGCTCACCCCCGACGGCTGGTCCTTCTCGCACTTCTTCGAGGGCCCCTACGTCACCGCCACCGAACGCGCCCTGCTCCAGGCCGAGGCGCTGCCCACGACGTACCAGCCGAGGCTGCTGTCCGTACCGGAGTTGTACATGCTGACGCTCTGGCTGCACGGCGACACGGAGTCCGACGGGGCCTCGTCCTCGCCCGACCCGGACGACCTGCTGATCCCGCTCGCCCCGGCACCGCCCGGCATCGCGGCGAACCAGCCGCACCTGGTCGCCGACCTGTTGCCCGTGCTCACCCTGCGGCTGGCGCCCCCGCCGCTGTTCGGCACCCCGGCGCCGGCCTGAGCGGGCCTCGAGAAGCGCACCACGCCCCGCGGCCCGGCCGGCCGTGGGGCGCCCTCATGCCCGAACCCGCACCCCGGGAGGACGGGTTGTCGCCGAACGACCACCTCGAACACCCCCTCCCCTTACGGGCTAGCCCAGCAGGACTACCCCGAACCACCCGAAGAGACCGCCCAGTTGAGCTGAACCGCCCGCGCGGGTGATACGTCTTCATGCAGTAGGAAGAGCTGCCGCGAAATACCTGCGGATCGTCGTCCGTGGGGGAACACTGGACCAACCGAACCGACAACGGGGGGCGGCCATGAGCACCGAACCGAGCCGCAGGACGACACACTCACTCACCACGACGCAGCGAAAGAACCCATCCATGTGCCAGCACCAGCCTGCCTGTCCCACCGCCGAATCCGCCGACCGGGAGGCGGCCCGCATGACGGCGCACCACCCGGAGCAGGGCTGGAGCCTGCTGTGCAACGGGGTCCTGCTCTTCGAGGACACCGGTGAACTGCTGCCGGACGGCCAGATCATCGCCCCGCACCGCCCGCTGACGACGGCCGGCGTGACGACCGCCGCCTGACAGCAGGACGGCACGTCGGGGCAACGTCAGGCACGACACCATACGAGGGAACACGCAAGGGCCGGCCCGGAGAGAACTCTCCGAACCGGCCCTGACTCATGCGTTCATGCCGTCACGAGCGGTCGTTCGCTCGTCAGTGGTCGTACTCGTCCAGCGGCGGGCAGGAGCAGACCAGGTTGCGGTCGCCGAACGCGCCGTCGATACGGCGGACCGGCGGCCAGTACTTGTCCGCGGGCGAGACACCGGCCGGGAAGACCGCCTCGTCACGGGTGTACGGGTGGTTCCACTCGCCACCGAGCGCGGCGGCCGTGTGCGGGGCGTTGGCCAGCGGGTTGTCCCCGGCGGGCCACTCGCCCGACGCGACCTTCTCGATCTCGCCGCGGATCGCGATCATCGTGTCGCAGAAGCGGTCGATCTCGGCGAGGTCCTCGGACTCGGTCGGCTCGATCATCAGCGTGCCGGCCACCGGGAACGACATCGTCGGCGCGTGGAAGCCGTAGTCGATCAGTCGCTTGGCGATGTCGTCGACGCTGACGCCGGTCGCCTTGGACAGCGGGCGCAGGTCGACGATGCACTCGTGGGCGACGAGCCCGGCCGGACCGGTGTAGAGCACCGGGTAGTGCGGCTCAAGGCGCTTGGCGATGTAGTTCGCCGCGAGGACGGCCACCTGCGTGGCGCGCTTGAGGCCCTCGCCGCCCATCAGGCGGACGTACGACCACGAGATCGGCAGGATGCCCGCGGAGCCCCACGGGGCGGCCGAGATCGGGCCGACGCCCGTCTCCGGACCGGCCGTCGGCTGCAGCGGGTGGTTCGGCAGGTACGGGGCGAGGTGCGCACGCACACCGACGGGCCCGACGCCAGGACCGCCACCACCGTGCGGAATGCAGAACGTCTTGTGCAGGTTCAGGTGCGACACATCGCCACCGAACTTGCCCGGCTTGGCGAGCCCGACCAGCGCGTTGAGGTTGGCGCCGTCGACGTAGACCTGGCCGCCGGCCTCGTGGACCTCGGCGCAGATGTCGGCGACGTGCTCCTCGAACACACCGTGCGTGGACGGGTAGGTGATCATCAGCACGGACAGCTCGTCGCGGTACTGCTCGATCTTGGCGCGCAGGTCCGCGACGTCAACCTCGCCGTCGTCGGCGGTCTTGACGACGACGACCTTCATGCCGGCCATCACGGCGGAGGCGGCGTTGGTGCCGTGCGCCGAGGACGGGATCAGACAGACGGTGCGCTGCTCGTCGCCGTTGGCGCGGTGGTAGGCGCGGACGGCCAGCAGACCGGCCAGCTCGCCCTGCGAACCGGCGTTGGGCTGGATCGACACCTTGTCGTAGCCGGTGACCTCGGCGAGGCGCTCCTCCAGCTCGGTGATGAGCGTGACGTAGCCCTGCGCCTGCTCGACCGGGGCGAAGGGGTGCATCTGCCCGAACTCGGGCCAGGTCACCGACTCCATCTCAGTGGTCGCGTTCAGCTTCATGGTGCAGGAGCCGAGCGGGATCATGCCGCGGTCGAGCGCGTAGTCGCGGTCGGCGAGCCGGCGCAGGTAGCGCAGCATCGACGTCTCGGAGCGGTGCGCGTGGAAGACCGGGTGGGTGAGGTACGCGTCGGAGCGCAGCAGCCCGGCGGGCAGCGCGTCCTCGGTGACGGCGTCCAGGGCCTCGATGTCGGCGTCGACGCCGAAGGCGGCCCAGACGGCGGCGATCTGCGCGCGCCCGGTGGTCTCGTCGCAGGAGGCGTACACGTGGTCGGCGTCGACGAGGTACAGGTTCACGCCGGCCTCGCGGGCGGCGGCCACGGCCGCGGCGGCCTTGCCGGGCACGCGGACGGTGACGGTGTCGAAGAAGTCGCCGTGGACGACCTCGACGCCACCGGCGGTGAGCCCGGCGGCAAGAACGGAGGCGTACCGGTGGGTCCGCTGCGCAATCCCCTTGAGGCCCTCGGGCCCGTGGTAGACGGCGTACATGCCGGCCATGACGGCGAGCAGCACCTGAGCGGTGCAGATGTTGCTGGTGGCCTTCTCGCGGCGGATGTGCTGCTCGCGGGTCTGCAGGGCCAGGCGGTAGGCGCGGTTGCCGTCGGCGTCGACGGAGACGCCGACCAGGCGGCCGGGCAGCGAGCGGGCGTGCTTGTCCTGGACGGCCATGTAGCCGGCGTGCGGGCCGCCGAACCCCATGGGCACACCGAACCGCTGGGTGGTACCGACGGCGATGTCGGCACCGAGGGAGCCGGGCGAGGTGAGCAGCGTCAGCGCGAGCAGATCAGCGGCAACGGTGACGATCGCACCGAGCTCGTGGGCAGCGTCGATCAGCGGCTTGATGTCACGCACAGCGCCGGAGGCACCGGGGTACTGAATCAGCACGCCGAAGACACCACGCTCGGCGATCTCGGCCGGGATACCGGCCGAGAGGTCCGCGACGACGACCTCGACACCGGTCGGCTCGGCGCGGGTCTCGATGACGGCGATGGTCTGCGGCAGCGCGTCGGCGTCGACGAGGAAGACCCCGTTCTTGACCTTGCCGACACGGCGGGAGAGCGCCATGGCCTCGGCGGCGGCGGTGCCCTCGTCGAGGAGGGAGGCGCCGGAGGTCGGGAGACCGGTGAGGTCGGCGACCATGGTCTGGAAGTTGAGCAGCGCCTCGAGGCGCCCCTGCGAGATCTCGGGCTGGTACGGCGTGTAGGCCGTGTACCAGGCAGGGTTCTCCATGACATTCCGCAGAATGACGGGCGGAGTGAAGGTCCCGTAGTAACCGAGCCCGATCATCGGCGCGAGCACCTGATTGCGATCGGCGAGCTCACGCAGCTCGGCGAGGACCTCGGCCTCGCTGCGGGCGGCCGGCAGCCCGAGGGCCTCGGCGTTCTTGATCACGTCCGGCACGGCGGCGGCCGTCAGCTCGTCGAGGGAGCCGTAGCCGACCTGGGCGAGCATCTTGGCCCGGGCTTCGGCGTCGGGCCCGATGTGCCGCTGCTCGAACGGGATGCCCTGTTCGAGTTCGGAAAGCGAAATGCGGTTGGCGGTCATGTACGGAGGCCTCCTGGTCGTCACGACCTGCGAGGGACACCACGGCGCGGGTGCCCGGACGGCCTCCCCCTCTGTCATCTCAACCTGAGAGCTTCACCGGCGATGCCCAGGGCTCGCCGGCTTTCACCGTCGGTGAGAGCGGACGCCGTCGGACCTCCGCTCTGCTTTCCAGAGTGACCTCGTCCATGCGGTACCGGGTGCCTGAGAGATTCCGGGGAGGATTTGCTCCTTCGGCGCCTCCGAAAGGTTTCTCCGGAGGACTCTCCCGCACGGGGTCGACAGCCACAGCCAGCCTACCAGCGCGGTTCCGCCTTCCATCGCTCAAGTGGCCGACATCCCAGATGTGCACTTTCGTATTCTTTGTAGGCCTTCGCAGAGCAGGTGCGACCAGTTGGAGGGACCGTGCAGACCGACATCGATCCGCGCAGCCTGATCGGCCGCAAGGCGTTCGACCGCAACGGGCACAAGATCGGCACCGTGGACGAGGTGTACCTGGACGACGCGACGGGCGTCCCCGAATGGGCCGCGGTCCGCACGGGCCTGTTCGGCCGCGACGCGTTCGTCCCCCTGGAGCCCAGCGAACTGGTCGAGGACGGCCTCCACATCCCGTACGAACGCGCCCTGATCAAGGACGCCCCGGACTTCGGCGTGGGCCGCCACCTCTCCCCGGAACAAGAACTCCAGCTCTACCGCCACTACAGCCTGGCCCTCCCACCCCCACCACCCCCAGACCACGACTTCGGCCGCCTGGCAGGCCAGGACGACACATAGCCCTGCCGCCCTCCCGCACCACAGCCAGCCCACCGACCCCCCGAGCCCCCCGCCGGCGCACAACCCCCCACAGGCAGACCCCCACCTCCGCCCTCCCACCCGCACAACCGCTCCCGGCGCGGGCCTGCGGGGGAGCCACCGACCCCCCGAGCCCGCCGACGGCGCGCAGCCACCCACAGGCAGACCCGCACCTCTGCCCTCTCACCAGCACAACCGGTCCCGGCGCGGGCCTGCGGGGCAGCCACCGACCTCCCGAGCCCGCCGACGGCGCGCAACCCCCACAGGCAGACCCGCACCTCTGCCCTCCCACCCGCACGGGTGGTGCGGGTGGGAACACAAGCCCGGCCGGAGGCCGGGCGCACCCCCCTAGGCGACCGCCGCCGTCCCCGCCCCGCCCCCCACCAGCGGCAGCGGCTCCCCCGCCTCCAGCTCCGGATCGTCGACGAGAAACGTCCGCACCCGCCCCGGCGCCGACCCCGGCTCCTCGAAGCGCACGGTGACCCGCCCCACCCCGCTCCCCTGCACCCACCCGGCCCCGTACACGGCATGCCGTACGTCGTGCCCGGGCGCCCACCTCCGCTCGGCGGCAGCAGCGGCGGCAGCAGGTTCCTCCGCCTGAGGAGCGCCCTCCCCCACAGGCACCTCCTCGGCCACACCCCCGCCGTCCCGCACCCCCTCCGCCGCCTCCGCCTCCGCCGCCTGCGCGAACAAATCCTCCTGCGTGTAGTCCGCAAGCCCACTCACCCCCACCCCCAACAACCGCACCCCACCCGTCGTGTCCACCCCCTCCAGCAGCCGCCCCGCCGCCTCCCGCACCACCAACGAGTCGTCCGTGGGCCCCCGCAAGGTCTCCGAGCGCGTGAGCGTCGAGAAGTCGAAGCGCCGCACCTTCAGCACGATCGTCCGCCCCGAGTGCCCCGAGGCCCGCAGCCTCCCCACGCAGCGCTCGGCCAGCCGCTCCACCTCGATCCGGATCCGCACCCGGTCGTGCAGGTCCACGTCGAAGGTGTCCTCGACCGACACGGACTTCGCGTCCCGCTCGGCCACCACGGGCCGATCGTCGTACCCCTGGGCCATGCGGTACAGCGAGGCCCCGTGCGCCCGCCCGAGCAGCCGTACTAGCTCGTCCTCACCCGCGTCCGCGAGGTCCGACACCGTGGTCATCCCGGCCCGCCGCAGATGCTCCCCCGTGGCCGGCCCGACCCCCGGCAGGATCCGCACCGACTTGGGCCCGAGCAGTTCCCGCTCGGTCCCGGGCTCTATGAGCACCAGGCCGTCCGGCTTGGCCTCCTCGGAGGCGATCTTGGCGAGCATCTTCGACCCCGCGAGCCCCACCGACCCCGTCAGCCCCGTGGTGGCGAGAATGTCCCTGCGTAGCCGCTCACCGGCCTCCCGCGCGGTTCCGCTGTCGTCGGCCACACCCCCGGCCTCGAGGTCCACGAAGGCCTCGTCCAGGCTCAGCGGCTCCACGAGCGGCGAGAGCCGCCCGAGCAGCTCCATGACCTGCTCGCTGATCGCACGATAGAAGCCGAAGCGCGGCACGAGATACGCGGCGTTCGGCGCGAGCCTCCGCGCCTGCGCCATCGGCATCGCCGAGTGGACGCCGAACCGCCGTGCCTCGTACGAGGCCGTGGCCACGACCCCACGCGGGCCGAGACCGCCGACGACCACCGGCTTTCCGCGCAGACTCGGCTTGGCCGCCTGCTCGGCGGCGGCGAAGAAGGCATCCATGTCGAGATGCAGAATCGTCGGCGCGGTTCTCACACTCCGATGCTGCCCCACGCCACTGACAATCGACCCGCACTCCCGTACGGACGCGCGCCACAAGCCCCAACCTCGGCGCTCAAACCCCAGTCCCGGCGCTCAGCCCCTGATCCCGGTACTCAGACCCGAGCCTCGGCGCTCAGACCGCCCGGAGCGCAGCCCCCCGCTCAAACCGCCCGGTCGCGCCGCCTCCGGGCAAGCTCGTCACCCGGGTTGTGCCCGATGAGGGTCTCCCCCGTGTCGATCCGCTCCCCGTGCAGCTGCGACAGCGCCGCCTCGACATCCCGCCAGACCACGCCCACGGCGATCCCGAAGACGCCCTGACCGCCCTGGAGCAGGTCCACGACCTCGTCCGGCGACGAGCACTCGTACACCGTCGCCCCGTCGCTCATCAGCGTCATCCGCTCCAGATCGCGGAAGCCGCGGGCCCGCAGGTGTTGGACGGCCGCCCGGATGTTCTGCAGCGCGACCCCGGTGTCCAGGAAACGCTTGACGATCTTGAGGACCACGACGTCACGGAAGCTGTAGAGCCGCTGCGTCCCGGATCCGTACGCGGGCCGCACGCTCGGCTCGACGAGCCCGGTGCGCGCCCAATAGTCCAACTGGCGGTAGGTGATCCCCGCCGCCGCACACGCGGTCGGCCCCCGGTACCCCACCGTGTCCGTACCGGCCGAAGCGCCCACCGCGGGACTGCCGTGAAGCGGATACGGACCGCTTTCCTCGGACGCGCGCCCGAGGGAGCCCCCTGCCGTACCGTCGCCGCTGCTCATCACGCCGACCCTCCGTCCTTGACCTGCCCACACGAAGGTAGGCAGTCACTAGGGGTGCGTCAACGATCGCCACACTCGGCACGCCGAGTGATAATCACCCTGAGAGTGGTTTCGCGTGCCCCTCTCCGGGGAAAGGGTCTCCGAATGCGCTGATGGTGCCCCGCACACGACGGCCAAAACCAGCCCCGCAGGCCAAAACCAGACCGGCCCGGCCCACTCCAGAGCCAGCCACACCAGAGTCGGCCCCACCGGACTCGCCCACACGAGAGCCGGCGCCACCCTCTACTGACTGCTGGACCCGAAGTCCTCGGGGGAGATCTGGTCGAGGAACTCGCGGAACTTCTCCACCTCGTCCTCCTGCTCGTCCGGAATCGCGATACCGGCGTCGTCGAGCACGCCGTCACTGCCGAAGATCGGCGTCCCGGTGCGCAGGGCCAGCGCTATCGCGTCGGACGGCCTGGCGCTCACCTCGACGCCGCTGGCGAAGACCAGCTCCGCGTAGAAGACACCTTCACGGAGATCGGTGATGCGGACCTCGGTGAGCTCCTGGCCCACCGCCTCAAGGACATCCTTGAAGAGGTCGTGCGTCAGCGGCCTGGCAGGGGCCATGCCCTGCTGGGCGAAGGCGATCGCGGTCGCCTCCCCCGGTCCGATCCAGATGGGGAGGTACCGATCGCCTCCCACTTCACGCAGGAGCACGATCGGTTGGTTGGAGGGCATTTCCACCCGGACACCCACAACGTCGAGCTCGTTCACACAGCAACCCTAGGACGTGCCCGACCGGTTTGGGTAGTCGGGCCCCCACAAGATCACGGCAACCGGAGCCCCAGCGCGGTCTGGACCAGTGCCGCGTGCAGCCGTACGGAGAGCCCGGCGAGCTCCTTCGCGGTGGCCTCCGCATGGGCTCTGGTCTGCGGATTACGGTGCCGGCGCAGCGGCGCCACCATCTGCTCGACGAGCCCCGCCTCCCGATCGGCGGCCGCTTTCACTGCCCGAAGGTGCCGAGGTTCAAGACCGAATCTCCCCAGATCCGCGACAAGCCTGGCCACGGTCACCGCCTCGGCGTCGTAGCCGCCCTCGGGCCCGGGAACGAGGAGTCCGTACGACTCCCACTCCACGAGCTCCTCCTCGGTGACCTCGGCGGCCGCCAGCAGCTCGGCCCGCCCCACCCGCGCGGCGGTCGGCCGGTCACCGTCCACGTCCCACGCACCGTCCAGCAGGTCCCGCTGGGGGCTGGGGGAAGGAAGCCTGACCTGCTCGCCCCGGGCGAGGGCGTCGAGATGCTCCCGGATGACCTTCAGCGGAAGATAGTGATCGCGCTGCATCCGCAGGATCTGGGCGAGCCGCTCCACGTCCTGGGGGCTGAACTTCCGGTACCCGGAGGCCGTCCGCCGGGGCTCGACGAGCCCCTCGGCCTCCAGGAACCGGATCTTCGAGATGGTCACTTCGGGAAACTCGTCGCGCAGCTGGTTCAGCACCGTCCCGATGCTGACCAGCCGGTCGCCCGCGGTGGCGGCGCCGTGACCGGCACCGCCCGTCGGAGTTCGCAACATGGACCTTCCCTGAAGAGTTCCCGAGGCGTCACACGCCTCGCTGGCTCGAGTAGAAGACCAGCCGGTACTTGCCGATCTGCACCTCGTCGCCCGCGGACAGAACCACCGAGTCGATCGGCTCACGGTTCACGTACGTACCGTTGAGGCTGCCGACATCGGCCACGGTGAAGCTGCCGTCCTGCGCCCGCCGGAACTCCACGTGGCGCCGCGACACGGTGACGTCGTCGAGGAAGATGTCGCTCTGCGGGTGACGGCCGGCCGTGGTCAGCTCGCTGTCCAGCAGGAAGCGGCTGCCCGAGTTCGGTCCCCGGCGCACCACCAGGAGCGCAGATCCGGCCGGCAGCGCCTCGACGGCCGCCAGCGCCTCGGGCGACAGGCTCGGCAGCTGCGTCTGACCGGTGACCTCGGCGTCGTACGCCTCGAGGCCGGAGATCGAGATCGTCGACGTCGTCTCGGACGGGCGCTCCACGCTCGCCCCGCCCCGCAGCGGCGTGCCGCAGTGGGAGCAGAAACGGCTGTCCGCGGCATTGCGGTGACCGCACCTCGTACACACCGGCATGGACGCGTCCTCCCGCCGCGGCTGACCCGCGGAGGTCTGGGTCGCGTACGGGTCGGGCGTGAACCCTCCACCCGTACTTGAGGTTGATGGTTCTCCGAAACCTATGCGCCCGGCACCGGCAGGGTCAACAGACGACGCGCCCTCGCCGCCGACCTCGTCACGGAAGAGCGGGCGCTCGCCGCCCTGCTCCTCCTCGCTCTGGGCGTGGCGCGGCGCGCGGTGCTTGGCGTTGCCGCCGTCCTCGCGTGCGCTCTTGCCGAACAACTTCGCAAAAAAACTCACGGGCGATTCCCCTTGACCGAAACAGACCCGCCCGTGGGGCAGGACGAACCCTGAATGAACACACCTGCCGACCCGGACATCCTCACAACGTCCGTATCCACCCGACAGTTTCCACCACGCACCACCCTTGTGGTGCGGCGACCCCCCGCAACGCCATCCCCATGTCGCGCGGCTGCCATGTGCCCCCGCCTCACTGCGAGGACGACTGAGCGTAGTCAGGCCGATTCGCAGGTCGCAAGGCATCCACGACGATCTTCTGGGACCGGGCCACGGTCGCGGTGGCCTGCTCCTTCTCCAGCGTCTGCACGACTCCACCGGGGATGTTGAGCGCGGGCTCGAGATCCTCGGGCTTGCCGATGACCTTGAAGACGTACGGAGCGGTCACCTTCGTTCCATCGATCTCCATGTCGGCGCCACTTCCTGTGAAGTAGCTGTCAGCGACGACCCGTACATCGTTGATCTGGATCGCCTCGGCGCCGGCGGCACGCAGCTCCTGGGTCGCGTCGAGCAGCTTGTCCGACTCGACCGCCTCGGCGGCACCGCGAATGGTGAGCGTGATGCCGGGACCCTCCGCGGCGACGGTTCCGGCCAGGATCCCGAGCTGCTGCTCCTTCTCCTGGGTCTGCTTGCGCGCCTCCTCGGCCTGGTCCGAGCTCGACTCCAGCTCCGAGCGCTGGGTCTCGAGCCGCGCCTTCTCGTCCTCGAGCCGCTGCGAGCGGTCGTCGAGCTCGTCGAGGATGCGGACCAGGTCCTCCTGGCGCGCACCGCGCAGCGCGCTGTTGTCACTCGTGGAACGGACCTGGATGGCCAGACCCAGGCCGAGGACGAACAGCAGCAGGGCGACGATGAGTTGGGCCCGGCTCACCCGCGGCGGCCACAGCCCGGCGGCCAGCCGCTGCCGCCCGGTCTGCTCCGGGGCGGCCGGCTGCGTCTCGGGCTCGGCGGCGGGAACGGACGGCTCCGTCGGCTTCGGCCGGTCCTCGTCGGGGTTCTCGGGGGTTCCCGGATTCACGTCGTTGCTCATCGGTGTCACGCCCGGAAGACATGCCGCCGGATGGCGGCCGCGTTGGAGAAGATCCGGATGCCGAGCACGACGACCACACCCGTCGACAGCTGCGCGCCGACGCCCAGCTTGTCGCCGAGGAAGACGATCAGCGCCGCCACCACCACGTTCGACAGGAAGGAGACCACGAAGACCTTGTCGACGAAGATCCCGTCGAGCATGGCTCGCAGCCCGCCGAAGACCGCGTCGAGGGCGGCGACCACAGCGATCGGAAGATAGGGCTCGACCACCGCCGGAACCTCGGGACGGACCAACAGTCCGACCACGACTCCCACGATCAGGCCCAGTACGGCGATCAAGATGTGCCCTTCCCTGTGTCGGCCGTGGCCTGCCCGGTGGCCTTGGCCGCCCCGGCTCCCCTCGGCTCTGCTGTACGTACGATCAGGCTCGGCGCGGCCGGCAGACGTACCTCCGCCTCGGCCGAGATACTGGTGCGGATCCCGAAGTTCTCCTGCAGCGCGTGCAGATACTGCCCGTCGGCGCTGTCCTGGAACGCGGTGCTCAGCCGCTTCCCGTCCCCCACCGCGAGTACGGTGTACGGCGGCACCAGCGGCTTGTTGTCGACCAGTATGGCGTCGCCCGCGGCCCGGATCGCGGACAGCGACGTCAGCCGCTGGCCGTTGATCGAGACGGCCTCGGCCCCCGACTCCCAGAGGCCGTTGACGACCCGCTGCATGTCGCGGTCCTGCACCCGGCCGGTGTCGGTGAACCCGCTGTTCTCGCGGGGACCCCCGCCGTCGCCCTCGGTGCCCTTGGCGTCGTCGACCACGAGCTTCACGCCAGGCCCGTGCACCGGGGTCGCGCCCGAGAGCAGGGCGACCAGCTCGGCCTGGTCACCGCCGTGCTGCTCGAGCGCCTTGCGCTGCCGCTCGCCCACCTCGGCGCGGATCTTCTCGACGTCCTGCTCCAGCTCCTCGGCCGCCGAGGTCTCCGCCTCGATCCGGTCGATGAGCTCCTGCCGCTCCTTGGCGACGACCGGGGCGGAGATCCGCGCCTCGGCCGCACCCACGGTCACCACGGCGGCAGCCAGCACGAGCCCCGCCGCGAGGCCCAGCTTGGCCCGGAGCGTACGGGGAAGTCCGCCGCCCTCGGCGGCGCGCCGGGCCGAGGCCTCGGCGTAGCCGTCGTCGAGCGCGTGGTCCATCACATTGTTCAGCAGCGACATGGACGCGTCCGGACGCGGCGGTGGTGTTCCGGTGCTCCGAACGGGGGGCTGCTGCGACATGCCGCACATCGTCGCACGTCGGGGCTGCTACCGCCGAATGGCCCCACCGAGGAGCCGGGCGGCGTCCGACGGACACCACCCGGCTCACCCGTCCCTGTGCTTCAGTGACCTGCGCTGTCGACCACGTTCGACCACTCGTCGAGCAGCGCCTGGGCGGAGCTGTCGTCGGGCCCCTCGGCCCACAGATGGGTGACGGCCTCGGCCGGGTCGGGCAGCACCATCACCCACCGCCCGTCGGCCTCCACGACCCGAACACCGTCGGTGGTGTCCACGGACCGCTCGCCGGCCGCCTCCACCACCCGCCGCATCACGAGCCCCTTCACGGCCCACGGCGTCGCGACATCCCGCTTCAGGACATGCGCCCGCGGAATACGGGCGTCGATCTGGCTCAGGGTGAGCTGCGTCCGCGCGACCAGACCGATGAGCCTGACGAACGCGGCGGCACCGTCGAAGACGCTGCTGAACTCGGGAATGATGAATCCACCGCGACCGTCGCCACCGAAGATCGTCGACTCCTCACGCCCGACCCTGGTCAGATCGTCGGGCGAGGTCGTCGTCCACTCCACCTGCGTGCCGTGGTACGCGGCGACCTGCTCGGCGATCCGTGTGGTCGTCACGGGCAGCGCCACCCGCCCCGAGCGCCGCTCGGCGGCCACCAGGTCGAGCATGACCAGGAGCGAGCGGTCGTCCTCGATGATCCGGCCCCGCTCGTCGACGAGCGACAGCCGCTCGCCCACCGGGTCGAACCGCACCCCGAACGCGGCCCGCGCCGAGGCGACTATCTCCCCGAGCCGTACGAGCCCGGCCCGCCGGGTCTCCGCCGACTCCGTCGGCCGTGACTCGTCGAGTCCCGGGTTGATCACCAGCGAGTCCACCTGGAGCCGGCCGAGAAGGCTCGGCAGAACGAGCCCGGCACTGCCGTTGGACGCGTCCACGACCACCTTGAGGCCCGCCTCGGCGATCCCGGACGTATCGACATTCCGCAGCAGGGAGCCCGTGTACGAGTCGAAGACGCTCGCCGGGAAGGAGAGGTCTCCGATCTCGCCGGGGAACGCCCGCCGGTACTCCTGACGTGCGAAGACCCGGTCCAGCTTGCGCTGCCCGGCCTGCGAGAGGTCCGCTCCCCGCTCGTCGAAGAACATGATGTCCACGGAGTCCGGCACACCGGGCGAGGTCCGCAGCATGATCCCGCCCGCGCTTCCTCGGGCGGTCTGCTGCCGCGCGACCGGCAGGGGCACGTTCTCCAGGTCGCGTACGTCGATGGCACTGGCCTGGAGCGCCGAGATCACGGCCCGCTTCAGCGCACGGGCGCCTCGGGAGTGGTCACGCGCGGTGGTGACCGTCGCGCCCTTCTTCAGCGTCGTGGCGTACGCGCCCGCGAGCCTGACCGCCAGCTCGGGCGTGATCTCCACATTGAGGATTCCGGAGACCCCGCGCGCCCCGAAGAGATGGGCCTGACCGCGCGACTCCCAGATGACGGAGGTATTGACGAACGCGCCGGCCTCGATGGTCTTGAACGGATAGACCCGGACGTTGCCCTGAACGATCGATTCCTCACCGACCAGGCACTCGTCCCCGATGACAGCCCCGTCCTCGATCCGGGCCGCCCGCATGATGTCGGTGTTCTTCCCGATGACACAGCCGCGGAGATTGCTCTGCTGCCCGATGTAGACGTTGTCGTGGATGACGGCCTTGTGCAGGAACGCGCCACTCTTGACGACGACGTTCGACCCGATGACGGTGTGCTCACGCACCTCCGCGCCGGCCTCGACCTTCGCGTAGTCGCCGATGTACAGCGGCCCGCGCAGCACGGCCTCGGGGTGCACCTCGGCACCTTCGGCGACCCACACGCCGGGCGAGATCTCGAAGCCGTCGATGTCGACCTGGACCTTGCCCTCGAGCACGTCGGCCTGCGCCTTCACGTAGCTCTCGTGGGTACCGACGTCCTCCCAGTAGCCCTCGGCGACATAGCCGTAAATCGGCTTGCCCTCCTTCATGAGCTGAGGGAAGACATCACCCGACCAGTCCACCGAGACATCGGCCTGGACGTAGTCGAAGACTTCGGGCTCCATGACGTAGATGCCCGTGTTCACGGTGTCCGAGAAGACCTGTCCCCAGGTCGGTTTCTCCAGGAA
Source organism: Streptomyces sp. NPDC001927 (assembly GCF_053594455.1). NCBI lineage: Bacteria > Bacillati > Actinomycetota > Actinomycetes > Kitasatosporales > Streptomycetaceae > Streptomyces > Streptomyces sp. NPDC001927. Next base: position 718,052 of record NZ_JBSFEN010000003.1, read on the forward strand.
CCGCTCGACCTTCCCCTCCTCGTCCACGATCGTGATGCCGAATTCCAGCGGATTCGGCACACGGGTCAGACAGACGGTGACCAGGGCGCCCTTCTCCTTGTGGAAGGCGATCAGATCGGTCAGGTCGAAGTCGGTGAGCGCGTCCCCCGAGATGACGACGAAGGCGTCGTCCTTCAACGCCTCCTCGGCGTTCTTCACACTCCCCGCGGTGCCGAGCGGTTTCTCCTCGTTGGCATACGTGAGCTCCATTCCGAGCTCTTCGCCGTCACCGAAGTAGTTCCTGACCAGTGAGGCGAGAAACTGCACGGTCACGACGGTCTCGGTGAGACCGTGCCTCTTGAGCAGTCGAAGGACATGCTCCATGATCGGCCGGTTTGCCACCGGCAGGAGAGGCTTGGGCATGCTCGAGGTCATGGGGCGAAGTCGGGTTCCTTCGCCACCGGCCATCACGACGGCCTTCATGTCGGAAGCGTCCTCCTTGAAGAGACGACGGTCCTGCCGACTTCACCCTGTCCGCTCGGTAGGCCTCGGGCGTCCTCGTTCGTACCGGCGACGCTGCACGGCACAGGACTGACGGGCTCAATCGGCCGCGGTATCCGCCTTCACGAGTCGACGGACCTGGACCACGTAGAGGATCCCTGCCCACCAATACAGAGTTGTACCCCATCCGGCGAAGGCCCACCCGAAAACTTCGGCGAGTGACGAAAGCCAGCCCGTTCCGTCACTGAGCAGCAGCAAGGGGAACGCGTACATCAAGTTGAAAGTCGCAGCTTTACCCAGGAAGTTCACCTGCGGCGGCGGATACCCGTGCCGGCGGAGGATTCCCACCATGACCAGCAACATCAGCTCGCGGGCGAAAAGGGCGACGGTCAGCCAGAGCGGCAGGATCTCGCGCCAGGTCAGCCCGATGAGGGTGGAAACGATGTAGAGCCGGTCGGCGGCCGGGTCGAGCAGCCGGCCGAGGCTGCTGATCTGGTTCCAGCGCCGTGCGAGCTTGCCGTCGAGATAGTCGCTGACGCCACTGAGCATCAGGACGAGCAGAGCCCAGCCATCGCTGTTGGGACCGCCGAACACAGGGCGGAGAATCAGCCACAGGAAGAGCGGCACACCCACCAGCCGAGCCATGCTCAGGATGTTGGGGATGGTGAGGACCCGGTCCGTCTGAACGCGAGTCTCCTGGACCTCCACCCGGGGGCCTCCTGTGCGAACGTGCCAATGATGCCCCCTGACCTTACCCTCAGCCACGACACCCGGATGCACAGGGGTCGACCGACCTCTCCTGAACGCAAAAATGCCTCAACCCCCGGACAAGGTCCGGGGGTTGAGGCTAAAAATTGTTCGGCGGCGTCCTACTCTCCCACAGGGTCCCCCCT